>JBJMIB010000014.1:0-481637 GCA_045807085.1 Jatrophihabitantaceae bacterium | reverse complement strand
GATAACCGCTGAAAGCATCTAAGCGGGAAGCTCGTTTCAAGATGAGGACTCCCATCCATCATGGAGTAAGGCCCCCGCGTAGACCACCGGGATGATAGGCCAGAAGTGGAAGAGCGGAAACGCTAGCAGCTGACTGGTACTAATAGGCCGAGGATTTGCCACAACACACACTTCTTGCCGGTTCGCCGGCAAAGTGCACGCGTCCACTGTGCGGTTCCCGAGGTACGGTTCCCGCCATTTTTTTGGCGGTGGAACCAGATATCTCCATAGAGTTTCGGCGACCATAGCGAGAGGGAAACGCCCGGTCCCATCCCGAACCCGGAAGCTAAGCCTCTCAGCGCCGATGGTACTGCGCGGGCCACTGCGTGGGAGAGTAGGACGTCGCCGGACACACTTTCGACCGAGGTCGCCCGGCACAGCCGGGCGACCTCGGTTGTTTTATTTGTACTTACTGTTCAGATCGGGATGGAAATGGCTGAGTATTCAGCGCGTCGCACCGGCCGGCCGGTAGCGAATGGGGGACGTCGGAGCGGGGATTCAAGCCGGACGGCCCGCGCAGCGGGCGGCACCGCCGGGTCACGCCGCGGCGCTGGAGACGGCGGCTATCGCGGTAATCCCGACAGCCAGAGCCGCACTGCTGGCCGGGCCAGCAGTGCCAGCCGGGGCAGCGCCACCGGTCGAGGTACCACGGGCCGGGGCAGTGCGGGCACTCAGGGCGGCGCAACCGGTCGAGGTACGACCACGGGCCGGGGCAGTGCCGGCAGCCAGGGCGGCGCAACCGGTCGAGGTACTACCACGGGCCGGGGCACCACCGCCGGCCGGGGCCGCGCTACGGGCTGGGGTTCCACCAGCCGTGAAGATGCCACCGGCCGAGGTGGCGCCACTCGCCGTAGCAGTGCGACTGGTCGTGGCGCTGGCATCAGTGGCACTGGCCGAGACAGCTTTGATCGCGCCCAGGAAGGTCGAACCGGCACAACCGGCCGCGGCTATCGCGGTAACCAGGAAGGCCGCGGCCGACCCGCCGGCCGTGACAGCTACGAGTCCGGTCGGCCAGGTAGCGGCCGGACAACCGGCGATGCCCGCTCACGGGGCAGCAGCTCGCGGGGCAGCCAAGAAAGCCGCGGCCGATCCACCGGCCGCGCTGAGCGGTCCGGATCAGCCCGGCCGGGCACCGGTTCGGAGTCTCGAAACCGGTTCAGCCAGCCGACCAGCGCCGGCAACTGGTGGGAGCCAAAAACCAGCGCGACCGCGCCGGCCGGCGACCGGCCGGCCAGAGCTGGCCGGTCGTCCCAACACGGCGAAGGATTCCGAACGGGCACCGACCGGCAGCCGACAAGCCGTTTCCGACGCGACGATCAATCAGCGGCCACGCGAGACCGGTCAACGGCTGCGCGGGGCCGCCCAGCCGGCGTGCGGGGCCAATCAGCCGCCGCGCGGGGCGATAGCCGATCGACGGCCGAGGGCCGGGACCGCCATCGTGACGACCGCCGATCTTCGGGTGGCCAGTCGGGCTACTCCGGCGGCGACCGGCGGCCCGCCCGCCGGCAGACCGAGCCCGACTACGAGAGCACCCGGGGATCCCGGCCGAGCCGGGGTGCCGAGCTGCGGCTGCCGTCCGATGCCGACCCCCGACTGCTGGAGCCGTCGGTGCGCGCCGAGCTGCGTTCACTGAGCAAGCTCACCGCCGAGTTCGTCGGCGCCCACCTGGTAGCGGCCGGCCAGCTGCTCGAGACCGACCCACAAAAGGCGCTGGAACACGCTCGGGCCGCGCGCGGCCGCGGCGCCCGGGTCGCCGCCGTGCGGGAGGCGACCGGGCTGGCGGCCTACCACGCCGGCGAATGGGCCGAGGCGCTGTCCGAGTTGCGCGCCGCGCGCCGGATCTCCGGCGACCACAGCCACCTCGCGGTGATGGCGGACTGCGAGCGCGCCCTCGGCCGGCCGGAGCGTGCCTTGAAGGCATTGAACGACCCGGCCGTGCCGAAGCTGGACCCAGCCACCCGGGCCGAACTGCTCATCGTGGTCGCCGGTGCCCGGCGCGACCTCGGACAGTTGGATGCCGCGCTCGGCGTGCTCGAGCGGGGCAACCTGGACCCCGGCAAACCGAAGCCTGGCAGTGCCCGACTCTGGTACGCCTACGCAGACGCGCTGGAAGCAGCCGGCCGTGCCGACGAGGCGGTCCGCTGGTTCGGGGCGGCGGCCACCGTTGACTACGACGACGAGACGGACGCCGCCGACCGCGCCGCGAACCTGCTCTGACCTCGGCGGATGGAAACCGGGCGATGATGCAATCGGGTCAGTGTCTGGCTGACCGCTACGACGTCGCGCTGCTGGATCTGGACGGCGTCGTGTACCTGGCCGAGGAGCCGGTGCCGGGCGCCGCGTCGGCGCTGGCCGCGGCCCGCGAGCGAGGCATGCGGCTGGCGTTCGTCACCAACAACGCCTCGCGCACCCCCGATCAGGTTGCGGCCCTGCTCGGCAAGGTGGGCGTGCCTGCCGACCCGGCCGAGGTCGTCACCTCCGCCCAGGCGGCCGCGCACTACCTGGCTGACCGGTTGCCGGCCGGCTCGAAGGTGCTGGTGCTCGGCACCGTCGGCCTGGTCGACGCGGTCACCGAACGCGGTTTGCGGCCGGTGTTCAGCGCCGACGACCGGCCGGCCGCGGTGGTGCAGGGCTTCTTCCCCGACGTCACCTGGCGCAACCTCGCCGAGGCCGCGCTGGCGATCGGGCAGGGGGCGTTCTGGCTGGCCACCAACCTGGATGCGACGGTGCCGTCCCCCCGCGGCCCGCTGCCCGGCAACGGAGCCTTGGTCGCGGCGCTGCGGCATGCCACCGGGGTTACGCCGGCCGCTACCGGCAAGCCGGATCCCAGCATGCACACCGAGAGCGTCGAACGGTCCGGCGCTCAGGCGCCGATCGTGGTGGGCGACCGGCTGGACACCGACATCGAGGGCGCCACCCGGGTCGGTTGCCCGTCCCTGCTGGTGCTGACCGGTGTCACCAGCCCGGCCATGCTGCTGGCCGCTTCGCCGGAGCACCGGCCGGACTACCTCGGTCACGACCTGGCGGCGCTGCTGCAGCCGCATCCGGCCGTGGCAGTGACCGAGGACGCCGTCCGGTGCGGCAGCGCGACCGTTCGGCCGACCGACGGGACGCTGCTGCTGGCCGGCGTCACCGACGAGTTGGACGGCCTGCGCGCGATGGCCGTCGCGGCCTGGCGGGCCATCGATGCGGGCCGGCCGGTCCCCGCCGTCACCGCACAGGATCGGAAATCGAACACCGCCCTGCGGAATTTCGAATTATCCGGCTGAGCCGTGGTGCGTTGCCACGATCGAGTCGTTGCCGGACGGTAACCTTGCTGCCGTGATCGAAAACCGGCCGGCAGCCGAGTCGGTGGCCCAGATCGAGGCGGCCATCGCAAGCCTCGGCGAGCCCGAGCAGTCCGACGCGGTGCCGCTGACCGAACTCGCCGAGCAGTTGGCCGCGCTGCATAGTCAGTTGCACGGCGCGCTCAGCGAGCTGGACCGAGCCTGACCGCGATGGTGCGTCGGCTACGCCTGGACGCCGAGCTGGTGCGCCGCCGGCTAGCCCGATCCCGGGAACAGGCGGCCGAGCTGATCACCGCCGGCCGGGTCGAGGTGCGCGGCACCACGGCCACCAAGGCCGCCACCGGGGTCGAGCAGGACACGCCGATCCGGGTGGTCGCCGACGCCGACGATCCTGGCTGGGCCTCGCGCGGGGCGTACAAGCTGCTCGGCGCGCTGGAACAGTTCGCCGGGCTGGTGGTGGCTGGCCGGCGATGCCTGGACGCAGGTGCCTCCACCGGCGGCTTCACCGACGTGCTGCTTCGGCGCGGCGCGGCCCAGGTGGTCGCGGTGGATGTCGGCTACGGCCAGCTGGTGTGGGCGCTGCAGTCCGATCCGCGGGTACTGGTGCACGACCGGACCAACGTCCGCACGCTGACCCCCGAGCAGATCGGTGGCCCGGTCAGCCTGACCGTGGCCGACCTTTCCTTCATCCCGCTGGAGCTGGTGCTGCCCGCGCTGACCGCCTGCACCACCGACGACCTGGTGCCGATGATCAAGCCGCAGTTCGAGGTGGGCCGGGACCGGCTGGGCAAGGGCGGCGTGGTGCGTGAGCCGCAGGCACACGCAGACGCGGTTCGGCAGGTCGCCACGGCGGCCCGCCGGCTGGGTTGGGGGACGGCCGGCGTGGCCCGCAGCCCGCTGCCCGGCCCGAGCGGCAACATCGAGTTCTTCCTGTGGTTACGACGGGACGCAGCCGAGCTGGATCCCGACCTGCTGGATGCCGTCACCCGACCGAGCGGAGATCGCCGATGAGATCCGTGCTGCTGGTCGTGCACTGCGGCCGTCCGGACATCCGGGAGTTGGCCCGCGACGTGATCCGCCGGCTCAACCAAGCCGGTATCGAGGTTCGGATCCGGGCCGCCGAAGCGGCGCAACTGAGCCGGGACGTCAGCGGCGGGCTCGGCAACGTGACGATCATCGACGGCCCGGACGGTGCCAAGGGCACCGAGGTCGCCCTGGTGCTGGGCGGCGACGGCACCGTGTTGCGGGCAGCCGAGGATGCCCGGCCGGCGGGGGTGCCGCTGCTCGGGGTCAACCTCGGCCATGTCGGCTTCCTGGCCGAGAGCGAGGTGGATGCGCTGGACGCGACGGTGCGCGCGATCGTGGACGGTGCCTACGAGGTCGAGCAGCGCTTCACCCTGCGGGTCACCGCCACCGCGCGCGGCGAGGTGCTCGCCGAGGACTGGGCGATGAACGAGGTCTCGGTGGAGAAGACCTCGCGGGAGAAGCTGTTGGAGGTGGCCGTCTCGGTGGACGAGCGGCCGCTGCTGCGCTTCGGCTGTGACGGCATCATCTGCGCCACCCCGACCGGCTCCACCGCCTACGCCTTCTCGGTCGGCGGCCCGGTGGTCTGGCCGAGCGTCGAGGCGATGTTGCTGGTGCCCAATGCCGCGCACGCGCTGTTCCAGCGGCCGTTGGTGATCGGACCGAGCTCGCAGATCGGCATCGAGCTGATCGGTGACGAGCTCACCGGCGTGGTCAACTGCGACGGCCGGCGAACCCACCAGTTGCCCAGCCGGACCAAGCTGGTGATCGAGCGCGCCGACCGCCTGATCTCGATCGCCCGGCCACATCCGGTGCCGTTCGGCGAGCGGTTGGTCGCCAAGTTCCAGCTGCCGGTGCGCAGCTGGCGTGACCGTGGCCCGGCGGCGGGGTAGGCAGCCAAGGATGCTGGAAGAGATCCGGATTCGCGGCCTGGGCGTCATCTCCGACGCGGCGCTGGAGTTCGACCCGGGGCTCACCGTCGTCACCGGCGAGACCGGCGCCGGCAAGACCATGCTGGTGACCGGACTCGGCCTGCTCTTCGGCGGCCGGGCGGACTCGTCCCGGCTGCGGCCGGGCGTCGAGTCGGCAAGTGTGGAAGGCCGGTTGCTGGTCAAGCCTGGCTCCGAACCGGCCGAGCTGGTGGCCGATGCCGGCGGCGACATCGAGGAGGACGGCAGCCTGGTGCTGCGCCGGGTGGTCACCGCTGCCGGCCGATCCCGGGCCGCGGCCGGTGGCGCCGCGGTGCCGGCGTCGGTGCTGACCAGGTTGGCCGGCAGCCTGGTCGCCATCCACGGCCAGAGCGACCAGCAGCGGCTCACCCAACCCGCCGAGCAGCGGCAGGCGCTGGATCGCTACGCCGGGCTGGACCTGGCCGAGTGCCGGCAGGCGTTCGCCGACTGGCGCGCAGCGGTCGCCGAGTTGGACCGGCGCACCCGCGACGCCCGCGAGCTGGCCCGGGAGGCGGAGCTGCTGCGACACGGCATCGCCGAGATCGAGGCGGTGGCGCCGGAGCCGGGCGAGGACGTCGAGCTGGCGCGGCTGGCCGAGCGGCTCGAGCACACCGACGCGCTGCGGGTGGCGTCCCGGTTCGCCCACAACGCGCTGCTCGGCGACCCGGACGACCCGGCCGGCGATGCCAGCGATGCGCAGACACTGCTCGGGCTGGCCCGGCGGGCGCTGGGCCAGGTCAGCGGCACCGACCCCGCGCTGGACGCGCTGAACGGCCGGTTGGCCGAGCTGGTTGCCGCCACCGCCGATCTGGGCGCGGAACTGGCCGACTACGAGGCGCAGCTGGAGGCCGACCCGGCCCGGCTGGCCGGTGTGCACGAGCGGCGAGCTGCCCTGTCCGGGCTCACCCGCAAGTACGGCGCGGATCTGGCCGCGGTGCTGGCCTGGGCCGCCGAGGCCGGCCAGCGGCTGGCCGCCGCCGACACCTCCGAGGATGCGCTGCAGCGGCTGGCCGCCGACCGGGACCGGGCGGCGGCCCGCTATACCGAGATCGCTCTGGCGCTCTCCGCGCGGCGTCAGCTGGCCGCGGCCACGCTGTCCGAACTGGTCACCGCCGAGCTGGCGGCGCTGGCGATGCCTGCGGCCAAGGTTCGATTCGGCCTGCGCCGCCGGCCGGCCACCGACGGCGGCGCGCGACTACTCCTGGACGGCACCCCGGTCAGCGCCGGACCGGACGGTGTCGACGAGGTCGAGCTCACCCTGCAGCCGCACCCGGACGCCCCGGAGCTGCCGGTGCAGCGCGGCGCCTCGGGCGGTGAGCTGTCCCGGGTGATGCTGGCCATCGAGGTCGGCCTGGCCGGCGCCGATCCGGTGCCGACGATGATCTTCGACGAGGTGGATGCCGGCGTCGGCGGCCGGGCGGCGGTGGAGATCGGCCGACGGCTGGCCCGGCTGGCTCGCGATCATCAGGTGGTGGTGGTCACCCACCTGGCCCAGGTCGCCTCGTTCGCCGACCGCCATCTGGTGGTGGACAAGCTGGTGGCGGACCAGCCCGGGGGCGATCCGACCGGCGGCGTCACCCGCAGTGACATTCGGCAGGTGCAGGGCAAGGACCGCCTTGCCGAGCTGGCCCGGATGCTGGCCGGCGACGACACCGCGGTGGCCCGTGAGCACGCCGCCGAGCTGCTGGAGGCCGCCCGCGCCGACCGGACGTCCCGGCTGACGTCCGGCAAGGGTGGCCGCGCGCGCCGCTGACCAGCTGGGCCTAAAGGATCGGCCCAGGCAGCTTGCCCCGGAAGCGATTGGCCTTGCCGTACCGAGTGAAAGCCTGCCATCAAACCGATCGCCGAACGGGCGTGGCGGAGCCGTCCGATCACTGTGCGCGATGGCAGCATGGGAGCCCATGAAGATCGCAGCACTGCGTTCCGGTCGCCGGGACGTCCCGCTCGCCGGCATCAGCGGCGTGGTCCGACTCGACCGGAAGGTGAGCAGGCTGCGGAAGCGGCTGCACCCCGGCGACATCGCGGTGATCGACATCACCGACCTGGACCGCTCTGCCGCTGACGTCCTGGTCGGGGCAGGGGTGGCGGCGGTGGTGAACGCCCAGCCGAGCATCTCCGGCCGGTATCCGAACCTCGGCCCGGAGGTGCTGATCGGCGCCGGCATCGCGTTGCTGGACGATGTCGGATCCGACATCTTCGGCGTGCTCAAGGAGGGCGCCCGGCTGCGGCTGGACGGCGACACCTTGTTCGCCGGCGAGCGGCCGGTGGCCCGTGGCACCCGGCAGGACGCTGACTCGATCCGGGACGCCATGCAGCAGGCCAAGGCGGGCCTGGCCACCCAGCTGGAACTGTTCGCGGCCAGCACCCAGCAGCACATGCTGCGGGAGAAGGAGCTGCTGCTGGACGGCATCGGGCTGCCGCCACTGCGCACCCGGTTCGCCGGCCGGCACGTGTTGCTGGTGGCCAAGGAGTACGACTTCCGGGCCGATCTGAAGGCGCTCAAGCACTACATCCGGGAGTTCCGTCCGGTGCTGGTCGGGGTGGACGGCGGCGCGGACGTGCTGCGCGACGCCGGTTACCGACCGGATCTGGTGGTCGGTGAACTCGACCGGGTCTCCGACGCGGCATTGCGCGAGGCCGGTGAGGTGGTGGCGCACGCCGACTCGTACGGCCGGGTGACCGGGCTGGCGCGGGTGCAGGACCTGCGAATCGAGCCACAGATCTTCGCCACCGCCAGCACCAGCGAGGACGCCGCGATGCTGCTCGCCGAGGCCGGCGGCGCGCGGTTGGTGGTCACCGTCGGGATGCGGGCGACGCTCGAGGAGTTCCTGGACTCCGGCCGCGGCGGCGGCATGGCCTCCACCGTGCTGACCCGGCTCAAGCTCGGTGGCCGGTTGGTCGACGCCAAGGCAGCCAGCCAGTTGTTCCAGACCCGGATCTCGGCGCTGAGCGTGCTGCTGCTGGCGGTGGCCGCGTTGACCGCGGTGGCCGTGGTGCTGGTCGCCGGCAGCTCCACCGACAGTTACCAACACCTGTTCATCCACGGCTGGCATGACCTGACCAGCTGGCTGAGAGGCCTGTTCTCGTGATTTCCTTCCGTTACCACCTGGTCAGCCTGATCGGCATCTTCCTGGCGCTCGCGCTCGGTGTGGTGATCGGCACCAGTGCGCTGAACGGCGCGGTGCTGGGCGACCTGCGCCGGCAGGTCAGCGACCTGAAGCAGGCCAACGCCGCCGCGGCGGCGCAGAACCGAGGCATGCAGGCACAGGCCGGCAACTCCGACCAGCTGGTGCAGGCCTTCGGTGGCAAGATCGCCGCCAACGCGCTGGCCAAGAAGTCGGTGGTGCTGATCGGCGCGCCCGGCTCCAGCAAGGGCCTGCGGCAGGCGATCGCCAGCCAGATCAGCGCGGCCGGTGGCACGGTGTCCGGACAGATCCAGCTGGCCAAGGCGTTCACCGACCCGCGCCGGGCCAGCGACATCCAGTCGCTGGCCACCTCCGGCGCGCACCCACTCGGCCTGCGGCTGCCGACCACCGACAACCCGGGGCTGCTAGCCGGCGCGCTGCTCGGCTACGTGCTGCTCGGGCACGGCCAGAGCACCGACCTGACCCAGGTGCTGACCGGCTTCAGCACCCTGAACATGCTCAAGGTGGACGGCTCGGCGATGGCACCCGGCGCGGCGGTGGTGCTGGTAGCCCCAGGCAGCCTGCCGAAGGGCGACGAGGGCGGTGCGATGCTGCTCGCGCTGGCCACCGAACTAGGCACGCTGGGCGGCCCGACGGTGATCGCCGGGGACGCCGCCTCTGCCACTCGCGGCGGCCTGGTCGGCCTGGTCCGTGGCGACGAGGCGGCGCAGAAGGCGGTGTCCACGGTGGATGACGCCGGCACCGCGCTCGGCCAGCTGACGGTGGCGCTGGCGGTGGCCGACAGCATCTCGGGCCACAAGGCAGACTACGGCAGCGCCGCCGGTGCCGAGGCGCTGGTGCCGGCAGGCAACGGCTGAGTTCGTTCGGCGGTGTCGCTCGGATCCGTCAGGCAGCGTCGTGTTACTGTGAACTCCCGTGGAAACTGCCGGATCGCAGGCTGTGACTCGTGTGATTCAGCCCCGGCGCTGCTGGCTCCGGCCCTCTCGGCACCGTCCACATGATGCCGCCTTCAAACGCGAAGCCGTTCGGTATTCGATGCAACCACGGGAGTCTCGTTGACTCATTCAGCTCGGCCCAGTAATTCTGCCCGGACCACCCGGCATCTGTTCGTCACCGGCGGTGTCGCCTCCTCGCTCGGCAAGGGCCTGACCGCGTCCTCACTGGGCAGCCTGCTCAAGGCCCGTGGGCTGCGGGTCACCATGCAGAAGCTCGACCCGTACCTCAACGTCGACCCGGGCACCATGAACCCGTTCCAGCACGGCGAGGTGTTCGTCACCGACGACGGCGCCGAGACCGACCTGGATATCGGGCACTACGAGCGGTTCCTGGATACCGATCTGGTCGGCTCCGCCAATGTGACCACCGGCCAGATCTACTCCAGCGTGATCGCCAAGGAACGGCGCGGCGAGTACCTGGGCGACACCGTCCAGGTGATTCCGCACATCACCAACGAGATCAAGGACCGGATCCGGTCGATGGCCGATCCCGGCCCCGACGGCGAGGTGCCGGACGTGGTGATCACCGAGATCGGCGGCACGGTCGGCGATATCGAGTCGCTGCCGTTCCTGGAGGCCGCTCGTCAGGTACGCCACGACGTCGGCCGGGACAACTGCTTCTTCCTGCACGTCTCGCTGGTGCCCTATCTGGCCCCGTCCGGTGAGTTGAAGACCAAGCCGACCCAGCACTCGGTGGCCGCGCTGCGCAGCATCGGCATCGCGCCGGACGCGGTGGTCTGCCGGGCGGACCGCGAGATCCCGGACAATGTCAAGCGCAAGATCTCGCTGATGTGCGACGTGGATGTCGAGGCGGTGGTGGCCGCGGTGGACGCCCCGAGCATCTACGACATTCCGAAGGTGCTGCACGGCGAAGGGCTGGACGCCTACGTGGTGCGCCGGCTCGGGCTGCCGTTCCGAGACGTGGACTGGACCCAGTGGGGCGGCCTGCTGGAGCGGGTGCACCACCCCAAGTGCGAGGTCACCGTCGCACTGGTGGGCAAGTACATAGACCTGCCGGACGCCTACCTGTCGGTGACCGAGGCGCTGCGGGCCGGCGGCTTCGCGCATCGGGCGAAGGTGCACATCCGCTGGGTCGCCTCCGACCTGTGCGAGACGGCCGCCGGGGCCGCCGCGCAGCTCCGGGGCGTCGACGGGGTGGTCATCCCGGGCGGCTTCGGCATCCGTGGCATCGAGGGCAAGGTGGGTGCCATCCGGTACGCCCGGGAGCGCCGGATACCGACCCTGGGCCTGTGCCTGGGCCTGCAGTGCATGGCGATCGAGGTGGCCAGGGACGTGGCCGGGGTGGCGCGGGCCAACTCCGCCGAATTCGATCCGGACACTCCGGACCCGGTGATCGCCACCATGCCGGACCAGGTGGACATCGTCGCCGGCAACGCCGACCTGGGCGGGACGATGCGGCTCGGCGCCTACCCGGCCGTGTTGACCGCGGGCTCCTTGGTCGCCGAGGCGTACGGCAGCACCGAGGTCTCCGAGCGACATCGGCACCGCTACGAGGTGAACAACGCCTACCGGGCCGCGCTCGGTGAAGCCGGCCTGGTGATCTCCGGCACCTCGCCGGACGGCCGGCTGGTCGAGTACGTCGAGCTGCCGCGCGAGCTGCACCCGTTCTTCGTGGCCACCCAGGCACATCCGGAGCTGAAGTCCCGACCGACCCGGCCACATCCGCTGTTCGCCGCCTTCGTCGGCGCGGCGATCCGTTACAACGCCGAGGAGCGACTGCCGGTCGAGCTGCCGGACACCGAGCCGGAGTACGTCAGCGCCGGCTCGGTCGGTCGATGAGCGAGCATCGCAGTGAGCGGCCGCGAGCGAGGAGCGGAGCGAATCCAGCGATGAGCGCTCGCGCGAAGAGCGGAGAAGCATGAGTGAGCGCTCGCGCGAAGAGCGAGGAGACATGACCGCGGACGAGTTCGCAGTGGTCGACACCCGGCAGGTGTTTTCCGGTCATGCCTTCGACGTCCGGGTGGACAAGGTCAAGATGCCGGACGGCAAGGTGGCCGACCGCGACATCATCGCCCATCTCGGTGCGGTCGGGGTGCTGGCGCTGGACTCGGACGACAACGTCACGATCGTCCGGCAGTACCGGCCGGCGGTGCGCCAGTACCTGCTGGAGTTGCCGGCCGGCCTGCTGGACGTGGCGGGCGAGCCGGCGTTGGAGACCGCCAAGCGGGAGCTGTACGAGGAGGCTGGGCTGACGGCCGGCGACTGGCAGGTGCTGATCGACCTGCACACCTCGCCCGGCATGTCGGACGAGTCCATTCGGATCTACCTGGCTCGGCGGCTGTCGGCGGTGCCGGCGGCCGAGCGGTTCACCGCCGAGCACGAGGAATCCACCATGACGGTGGGCAGCTATCCGCTGGACGAGCTGGTCGGCATGGCGCTGGCCGGCGCCCTCACCAACGGGCCGGCGGTGGCGGCGGTGTTGGCGGCGCATGCCGCCCGCGGCAGCGGCTGGTCCGGCCTGCGTCCGGTGACGGCGCCCTGGCCGGCCCGGCCGGACCGGGTGCCGGACGCCGACTAGGTGACCGCGGTCCAGGCCAGCCCGCCGACCGCGGTGGCCACCCTCGTCCAGGGCTACCTCGACCACCTCGCGGTGGAGCGAGGCAGCTCGGCCAACACGCTCAGCTCCTACCGGCGGGATCTGGCTCGCTATCAGGAGTACCTGGCCGAGCGTGGCATCGACTCGCCAGCCGAGGTGGAGGCGGGCACGGTGGCCGGCTTCCTGGCCGCGCTGCGGGAGGGAGACGCCGAGCATCCGCCGCTGTCGGCGAGTTCGGCGGCGCGGGCGGTGGTCGCGGTGCGCGGCCTGCACCGGTTCGGCTACACCGATGGCCAGCTCGGCTCGGACGTGGCCCGGCTGGTCAAGCCGCCGGCCCCGCCACGCCGGCTGCCCAAGGCCATCTCGATCGAGGACACCGAGCGGCTGCTGGAGGCCGCCGACTTCGACAAGACTCCGCTGTCCATCCGGGACCGGGCGCTGCTGGAGGTGCTCTACGGCACCGGCGCGCGGATTTCCGAGGCGGTCGGGTTGGACGTTGATGACCTGGATCTGCCCGAGCGGACCGTGTTGCTGCGCGGCAAGGGCGGCAAGCAGCGGATGGTGCCGCTCGGCTCCTACGCCGCCCGGGCCTTGGATGCCTATCTGGTTCGGGTCCGGCCGGAGCTCGCTCGTGGCGGCATCGGCACCCCCAAGGTGTTCCTGAACGCGCGGGGTGGCCCGCTGTCCCGGCAGAGCGCGTGGACCGTGCTGCGCAGCGCCGCCGACAAGGCCGGCTTGGCCACCGACATCTCCCCGCACACGCTGCGCCACTCGTTCGCCACCCACCTGATGGAGGGCGGCGCCGATGTCCGGGTGGTGCAGGAACTGCTCGGGCATGCCTCGGTGACCACCACCCAGATCTACACGCTGGTCACGGTCGATCAGCTCCGCGAGGTGTACGCGGTCGCCCACCCCCGCGCGAAGGCGCGGTAGGCGCGGCGCGAAGGCGCGGTAGGCGCGGTAGGCGCGGCGCGAAGGCGCGGTAGGCGCGGCGCGAAGGCGCGATTGAAGCAATGCCAAATCGGTATCTGTTGAACCGCCTGGTTCCTCAGACAAGTCGACCGAACACCGATATAAATCTGCAGAGCCTTCGGCGATCTGCCGTGCCGCTTTCAGGGGGAAAAGTGACCGAATCAGACGACCGTCAGCCCGGCCAGCCCGATTCGGGCCATCCGTGGTTCAACCCGACGTCGCGGCAGGACTGGGACCAGCCGCCGATCACCGAGGTGACCCCGGCTACCGGCGGGTTCGGACAAGATGGGTCGACAGCGCCGTACCCGGCTGGTGGGTACGCGGGCACGCCGTACCCGGCCGGCGGTTACGCGGGCACCCCGTACCCGGCCGGCGGTTACGCGGGCACCCCGTACCCGGCCGGCGGTTACGCGGGAACCCTGTACCCGGCGGAGGGCTACCAGAGCGCCGGCTACCCGAACTCCGGCTACCCGCCCACCGGCTACCCGCCAGTTGGCCAGCCGGTGCGGCCGGCCCGCCGCAACCGGCTGTCCTGGATCCTCGGCGCGGTGGCCGCCGTCCTGCTGCTGGTGGTGGGTGGCGGCGCGGTGGCCGCCTACCAGGTGCTCAACGGCGGCGGCAGCCAGCCGGACCAGGTGGTGCCCGCCGACGCGGTGGCCTTCGCCAAGCTCGACCTAAACCCGTCGGCGTCACAGAAGATCGCCGCCGCCCGGTTCCTGCATCGCATCCCCAAGCTGGGCGCCGGCTTCGTCGGCTCCACCGACTGGCGGCAGGCGATGTTCCAGGCGCTGGCCAGCGACGGATCCATCCCGGACGGCGTCGACTACAACCGGGATGTCAAGCCGTGGCTCGGCAAACGCGCCGCGATCGCCGTGCTGCCGACCGTGCGGGACGGCTCCCCGGACGTGCTGCTGGTCTTCCAGAGCACCGACGATGCCAAGGCCCGGGCCGGCATCGCCCGATTCGGCTCGAACAGCGCGGTCAGCTTCTACCACGGCTACGCGGTGGTTGCCCAGACCCAGCAGATCGCTGACCAAGCGGTGACCAGCGCCAAGGCGGCGAATCTCGCCGACAGTGACCACTACCGCTCGGATCTGAAGCAACTGGGCTCCATCGGCGTCGCCGCCGGCTGGGCCGACCTGGGCGCGGTCGGCAAACTCGCCGGCTCGATGCAAGCCTCGGCCGCCGTGTTCAAGACCGCCGGCCGGTTTGCCTTCACCGTCCGGATGACCAGCAACTCGGCCGACCTGATCGGCAAGTTCTACGGCCGGTCCAATGCCACCGGCGGTACGCCCGGCCCCGATCTCGGCACCCTGCCGGCCAACTCGATGGTGGCCGCCGGCATGGGCACCAGCGCCGCGGACATCGATCGGTCGTGGCAGCAGTACCAGCAGTTGCTCACCGACGCCGGCGGGATGTTCGCCGGCAGCGATCCGTCCGGCCAGCTCGGCGGCACCGACCCGGCAGACCTGGTCGATGAGCTACAGCAGCAGTTCGGCATCCGGCTGCCGGGTGATCTGAAGACGCTGTTCGGGACCGGGGTGATGGCCTCGGTGGCCGTCGACGGGCTGGCTGCTGGCGACACGCCCAAGTTCGCCGTGCAGAGTCGGACCGATGGCGCGGCGGCGGTCCGGGTGATGGACCGGATCAAGGCCGCCGTGCAACAGGACGGCGAGGACTTCCCGCTCAGCTACCGGGCCACTTCGACCGGCCTGATCGTGGCCAGCGACCCGGCTTACCTGTCCACCGTCAGCGCCGCCGGCACGGCGAGGCTGTCCGGTGTTGCCGGCTTCCGGCAGGCCCTGCCGGACCGGTCGGGCGCCACCGCGTCGGTCTTCGTCAACCTGGACGAGATCGCCGCCGAGATGCGGTCGAGCGGCGCCAGCCAGGACGACCTGCGGACCATGGCCGCCTTCAGCGCGGTGGGGCTCACCGTGCACGTCGACGGTGATTCAGCCACGCTGCGCGTTCGGTTGCTCGCTCACTGAAACCGATTGCCGTCGTCCGGGAGAGTTGACGGGCTGAAACCCGGTTGCCTGCGCGCGTGCCGTCCGACTAGGCAGCCCCCGTGCGGTAACCTCCCGAACGAACCAGGCACGGCCGGTGGCGAGGAGCGCGCAGTTCGATGACATTGTCCGACACCGATGGGCCCGACCGCCCCGCTCCGGAGTCGGTGCCAGAACCCGGCGACCAGCAGTCGGCTGGCGAGACTTCGACCGAGACCGCGCTGCCGGAGACCTTCCAGCCGCTGGCCGAGCCGGCTGCTGGTAGCCAGCAGGACGACCAGCCACGCTCGCCGGACCCGGCCAAGGCCCGCCGCCGGCGTCCGCTGGTCGAACCGCAGCCGCTGAGCCAGCACGGGCCGGCCCGAGTGATCGCGCTGTGTAACCAGAAGGGTGGCGTCGGCAAGACCACCTCCACCATCAACCTCGGCGCGGCGCTGGCCGAGTACGGCCGCCGGGTGCTGCTGGTGGACTTCGACCCGCAGGGCGCGCTCAGCGTCGGCCTCGGGGTGCAGCCGCACCAACTGGAACGCACCACCTACGACCTGCTGATGGAGCGCAGCGTCGGCATCGACGAGGTGCTGCTGAAGACCGGCGTGCCCGGCATGGACCTGCTGCCGTCCAACATCGACCTGTCCGCTGCCGAGGTGCAGCTGGTCAACGAGGTGGCTCGGGAGCAGAGCCTGGCTCGCGCGGTGGCGCCGGTGCTCGGCGAGTACGACTTCGTGCTGATCGACTGCCAGCCCTCGCTCGGCCTGCTCACGGTGAACGCGCTGACCGCCTCGCACGGGGTGATCATCCCGTTGGAGTGCGAGTTCTTCTCACTGCGTGGGGTGGCGCTGCTGATCGACACGATCGACAAGGTGCAACAGCGGCTCAACCCCAACCTGCGGCTGGAGGGCATTCTGGCCACCATGTACGACGGCCGGACGTTGCATGGCCGGGAGGTCTTCAACCGGGTGCTGGAGGCATTCGGCGACAAGGTGTTCGACACGGTGATCTCGCGAACCGTCCGGTTCCCGGAGACCACGGTCGCCGGTGAGCCGATCACCACCTGGGCACCGACCTCCAACGGCGCGATGGCCTACCGAGAACTGGCCATGGAGGTGCTGGCCCGCACGTGAGCGGCATCCCGCCGGCAGCGGTGCGACCAATGCCGGCCGCGGATTCGGAGCTGGAGGACCTGCCCGAGGAATGGGAGCTTCCAGATCAGCCCGGACCGCTGGTAGGCAGCGGTGAAACCGGCAGGTTCACCGTACGGCTGGACAACTTCGCCGGGCCCTTCGACCTGCTGCTGACCCTGATCGGGCGACGCCAACTGGACGTCACCGAGGTGGCGCTGTCCCAGGTCACCGACGACTTCATCGGTTACCTCAAGGCTGCCGGGGACGAGTTCGACCTCGGCCAGGCCACCGAGTTCCTGGTGGTGGCGGCGACCCTGCTGGATCTGAAGGCGGCTCGACTGCTGCCGGCGGCCGAGGTGGAGGACGAGGAGGATCTGGCGCTGCTGGAAGCGCGCGACTTGCTGTTCGCCCGGCTGCTGCAGTACCGGGCGTACAAGCAGGCCGCCGCGCACCTGGCGGAGCTGGCCAAGCGGGCCGGCCGCCGGTTCGGCCGGGTGGCCGAACCGGAGCCGCGCTTCGCCATGCTCAGCCCGGAGCTGCGGATCGGGGTGGACGTGCACCAGTTCGCGGCGATCGCCGCCACCGCGCTCACCCCCCGTCCGGTCCCGGTGGTCGGAGTGGATCACCTGCATGCCTCGCGGGTGAGCGTGGCCGTGCACATGGCCGCGATGGCCGAGCGACTGTCCCGAACTGGCGTCGCGACCTTCCGGGCGTTGGTCGCCGACTGCCGGTCCACCCTCGAGGTGGTCGCCCGCTTCCTCGGCCTGCTGGAGCTTTACCGCGGCGGGGAGGTGGCCTTCGACCAGGCCGAGGCGCTGGCCGAGCTCCGGGTGCGCTGGACCGGTGGCAGCCGGCCACTCGGCTCGGCGAGTGAGCAGGATCCGGACGAGGAGTACGGCTGATGACCGAGCCGGAGCAAGGGATCATCGAGTTGCGCGGCGCGCTGGAGGCACTGCTGTTCGTGGCCGACGGGCCGCTGGAGCTCAATCAGCTGGCGGCGGCGGTGCAGCGGCCGGCCGCCGAGGTGGCCGAGGTGCTGGCCGCCATCACCGCCGATCTGGACGCGCGCGGCACCGGCTGGCAGCTGCGGCCGGCCGGCACCGGCTTCCGGCTCTACACGAGGGAGCGGTACGCGCCGATCATCGAGGCGTTCCTGCTGGACGGCCAGCGCAGCAAGCTCAGCCAAGCGGCGCTGGAGACGCTGGCGGTGATCGCCTACCGGCAGCCGGTGACCCGGGCCCGGATCGCGGCCATCCGCGGGGTGAACGTGGACGGCGTGGTGCGCACCCTGCTCAGCCGGGAGCTGATCACCGAGGACGGCACCGACCCGGTGACCGGCGGCGGGCTGTACCGGACCACGCCGACGTTCCTGGAGAAGATGGGCATCGCCTCGGTGGAGGAACTGCCGTCGCTGGCGCCGCTGCTGCCGGAACTGGACAGCTTCGATGACGACGAGCTCTGAGCCGCTCGGCGCGCCGCCGGAGGGGATCCGGCTGCAGAAGGTGCTGGCCAGCGCCGGCCTCGGTTCCCGGCGGGCCTGCGAACAGCTGATCGCCGCCGGCCGGGTCAGCATCGACGGCCGGGGCGTGGCCGAGCTCGGTGCCCGGGTGGATCCGGCCACTGCGGTCGTCCGGGTGGACGGTCAGCGAGTGAACCTGCGTTCGGACCTGCTCTACCTGGCGCTGAACAAGCCGCGAGGCGTGGTCACCGCGATGTCCGACCCGCATGGCCGGGCCTGCGTCGGTGACCTGGTCCGACACCTGCCGGAGCGGCTGTTCCATGTCGGCCGGCTGGATGCCGAGACGGAGGGCCTGCTGATCCTCACCAACGACGGTGACTTCGCGCACCGGCTGGCCCATCCCTCGCACGGCGTGCGCAAGACCTACATCGCCGAGGTGGCCTCGCCGGTGGACCGCGACGTCGGGGTCCGGCTGCGCGAGGGCATCGAGCTGGAGGACGGCCCGGCCCGGGTGGACGGCTTCCGGGTGATCGACTCGACCCCGGGCCGGACCCTGGTCGAGGTGTCGCTGCACGAGGGCCGCAACCACATCGTCCGGCGGCTGCTGGACTCGGTCGGGCATCCGGTGAACCGGCTGGTCCGGGTCGCGGTCGGACCGGTCCGGCTCGGCGACCAGCGTCCCGGCAGCCTGCGCGAGCTGACGCCGACCGAGCTGGGTGAGCTGTACCGGCAGATCGGCTTGTAGGCCGCCCGCTCTACAGTCGAGTCACCACGAAACGACAGGGGTGGCCGATGACGGTGCGCGCGATTCGGGGTGCCATCCAGGTGCCGGCCAACGAGCGGCAGGCGGTGCTGGACGGCGCCTCGGAGCTGGTGGCCGAAGTGCTGCGGCGCAACCAGATCGACCCGGCGGACCTGATCTCGATCCTGTTCACCGCCACGCCCGACCTGACAGCGGAGTTTCCGGCCTACGCGGCTCGCCAGCTCGGGCTGACCGACGTCCCACTGATGTGCGCCACCGAGATGGCGGTGCCCGGCGCGCTGCCCCGTACGTTGCGGCTGCTGGCCCATGTCGAGACCGGACTGGCCCGCGCCGACATCCGGCACGTCTACCTGCACGGCGCCGCCGCGCTGCGTACCGACCTGCCCCGCTGAGCGGCCGGGCCGGCCGGCGGGGACGTATCCTGTGCCACGTGCTCAGCCAACCGCAACCGTTCACCGGGGTGGTCGCGCTCGACGGCCCGGCCGGCACCGGCAAGTCGACGGTCGCGCAGCGGCTGGCCAGCCGGCTCGGCGCGCACTATCTCGACACCGGCGCGATGTACCGGGCGGCCACCGTCGCGGTACTGCAGGCCGGGGTGGACCCGGCCGACCCGGCCGCGGTCAGCGCGGTGGTGGCGGCCAGCCGGATCGAGGTCAGCCTGGACCCGCGGGCCCAGCGGACCCTGCTGGACGGCCAGGACGTCAGCACCCGGATCCGCGGCTCGGAGGCCACCGCCGCGGTCTCCGCGGTCTCCGCGGTCGGGCGGGTCCGGGAGCTGCTGGTGCGCCAGCAGCGGGAGCTGATCCGGCGCGGGCCGGTGGTGGCCGAGGGCCGGGACATCGGCTCGGTGGTGTGGCCGGAGGCGGACCTGAAGGTGTACCTGACCGCCCGCGAGGATGTGCGGGCGCGGCGGCGGGCCGGCCAGCTGGGCGAGTCCGACGTGGCCGGCATCGCCGAGTCGATGCGGCGCCGGGACGCCTTCGACTCCGGCCGGGTGGTCAGCCCGCTGCGCCGGCCGGACGGGGCGACCGAGGTGGACACCTCGGACCTGTCCATCGACGAGGTGGTCAGCCTGCTCGCCGAGCTGGCCCGCCGGGCGATGCCGGTGACCGCCGCCGACCGTTCCTGAGCCGGCCCGGCGGACCGAATTCCCGCATGCCCGGTTCGCCGACGTGCTGCGTCGAGGGCCCGATCTGGGCGCGCGAACCGACCGGCCCGGCGATCGCCGACAGTGGCTGGCCGCCGCCGAGACCATCCGGCTGGCGCTGGCCGAGCTGGTGCTGGCCGGCAGTGCCGACCTGCTGCCGACGGCCGGCCCGCCAGCAACCACAATGGAGACATGACCGCCCCGGATCCGGACGCCAGCGAGCCCGCCGTCGCACCGGTGGTGGCGGTGGTCGGCCGGCCGAACGTGGGCAAGTCGACCCTGGTCAACCGGATCCTGGGCCGCCGGGAGGCGGTGGTGCAGGACGTGCCGGGGGTGACCCGGGACCGGATCGCCTACGACGCCGAGTGGGGCGGCCGGCGGTTCACCCTGGTGGACACCGGCGGCTGGGAGCCGGACGCGACCGGGCTCCAGGCGATGGTGTCCCGGCAGGCCGAGCAGGCCGTGGCCACCGCCGACCTGGTGCTGTTCGTGATCGACTCGCGCACCGGCGCCACCGAGACCGACCTGGTGGTGGCCCGCACGCTGCGCCGGTCGAAGCGGCCGGTGATCCTGGTGGTGACCAAGGTCGATGACGAGCGCGGCGAGTCCGACGCGGCCGAGGCCTGGTCCCTCGGCCTCGGCCAGCCGTACCCGGTCAGCGGCCTGCACGGCCGCGGTTCCGGCGACCTGCTGGACGCGGTGCTGGCCGAGCTGCCGGCGGCCCCGCCGGAGCGGGAGCCGGCCGGTGGTCCGCGTCGGGTGGCCCTGGTCGGCCGGCCGAACGTGGGCAAGTCCAGCCTGCTGAACCGGCTGACCGGAACCGAGCGCAGTGTGGTGGACTCGGTGGCCGGCACCACGATCGATCCGGTGGACGAGCTGGTCGAGTTGGATGGCCAGATCTGGCGCTTCGTCGACACCGCCGGCCTGCGTCGGCGGGTGAACACCGCCTCTGGCATGGAGTACTACGCCAGCCTGCGCACCGCCAGCGCGATCGAGGTGGCCGAGGTGGCCGTGGTGCTGCTGGATGCCTCCGAACCGCTGTCCGAGCAGGACCAGCGGGTGATCTCGGCGGTCATCGATGCCGGCCGGGCACTGGTACTGGCCTTCAACAAGTGGGACCTGGTCGACGAGGACCGCCGGCTGCGGCTGGACCGGGAGGCCGACTGGGAGCTGCAACGGGTGCAGTGGGCGCAGCGGGTGAACGTTTCGGCCAAGACCGGTCGCTCGGTGGACCGGTTGGCCGGCGCGCTGCGTACCGCGCTGGCCTCCTGGGACCGGCGGATCTCCACCGGCCAGCTCAACAGCTGGCTGCGCGAGGTGGTGGCGGCGACCCCGCCGCCCGGCCGGGGCGGCAAGCATCCTCGGGTGCTGTTCGCCACCCAGGCCGACACCCGGCCGCCCCGGTTCGTGCTGTTCACCACCGGCTTCCTGGAGGCCGGCTACCGGCGGTTCATCGAACGCCGGCTGCGGGAGGACTTCGACTTCACCGGCAGCCCGGTGCAGGTGTCGGTGCGGGTCCGCGAACGGGAGAGGCGCTGAGCCGGTGCGCTAGAGTTCTCTCGGTCGCTTCGCCTTCGGCAACCGCCGGAGCAGCGGGCGAACCGGGCTGTAGCGCAGCTTGGTAGCGCACCTGACTGGGGGTCAGGGGGTCGCAGGTTCAAATCCTGTCAGCCCGACCGGGTGGACGGTGCCGGAAGCGAAGCCCGGCGCAGGTGGGGAGGCTCTCGCTGGTGATATCGGACCAGCCGGCCGGCATCCTGCCGCGCCGGCCATTCCGGGACGCGCTGACCTGGCCCAACCTGCTGAGCGCGATCAGGCTGGCCGGGGTACCGCTGTTCCTGTGGCTGCTGCTCGGCCCGCAGGCCGACGGCTGGGCGCTATTGGTGCTCGCGCTGTCCGGAGTCACCGACTGGGCCGACGGGGTGCTGGCCCGCAAGTTGAACCAGCAGTCCCGGCTGGGTGCCCTGCTGGATCCGGCCGTGGACCGGCTCTACATCCTGGCCAGCCTGCTCGGCCTGCTGCTGCGTGACATCATCCCGCTCTGGCTGGTGGTGGTGCTGATCGGCCGGGATCTGGTGCTGGCGGCCACCTTGCCGGCGCTCCGGCGGCGCGGGTTGACCGGGTTGCCGGTGCACTACCTGGGCAAGGCCGCCACCTTCTGCCTGCTCTACGCCTTCCCGCTGCTGCTGCTGGGCAGCCACCCGGGCACCATCAGTTCGATCGCCAAGCCGATCGCCTGGGCGTTCACGATCTGGGGGACCGGGCTCTACCTGTGGGCAGGCGTGCTGTACCTGCTGCAGGTACACCGGATCCTCTCCAGCCCCCCGAGCCGATGACCGAGCTCAAGCGGCCGCGGCCGGACATCTCCAGCGCCGCCCTGAACGAGCTGCTGAACAACACCCTGGACCCCGGCTACCGCGCCGCATCGGCCCGCAACCGGCCGGCCCGGTGGTGGGACGGGCCGCTGGTCTGGCTGGGCTGCCTGGCGGTCGGGCTGTTGCTGGTGGTTGCCTACCAGCAGAGCCACCTGGCGGCGCCGGCGCGGGACGCCGCTCGGCACGACTTGATCAACCGGATCGGTGCCGCCCAGTCCACCGCCAACCGGCTGGACGCCCAGGCCAAGCAGCTGGCCGGCCAGGTGGCCGCGCTGCGGGACGCCCAATTGCCCGGCAACGATGCCCCGGTCCGGGCTGCCGAGGTGGCGGCCGGTGCCGTGGCGGTGTCCGGGCCCGGGATGCAGGTCGAGATCGGTGAGCCGAGCAGCCAGCCGACCGCCGGCACCGGCCGGCCGGGCACCACGCCGCGAAGCCTGGTGTCGATCATCCGCGACACCGACGTGCGGGCGGTGGTGAACCAGTTGTGGGCCGACGGCGCCGAGGCGGTGGCGATCAACGGGCAGCGGTTGACGCCGGAATCCTTCATCCGGGTGGCCGGCGAGTCGATCCAGGTCGACTTCGCGGCGCTGACCAGCCCGTACACCATCGCGGCCATCGGCGACTCGGACGGCCTGCAGGTCGGCTTCGCCCAGTCCGACATCGCGCGCCGGCTGAAGACGCTGGCCTCGGTGGCCGGCATCAGCTTCCGGTTCGGCGGCAAGTCCAAGCTGCAGCTGCCGTCGGTTACCGTGGGTGAGCCGCGATTCGCCTCGCTCGGCCCCACGCCGTCCGGCAGCGCGCCGGCCGGCTCGGCCGGCCCTGTCAGTCCGTCCCCGACCGCTACGGAGTCTCGATGATTGCCGCGATCGCCCTGGTCATCGGCGTGATCCTGGGCATTGTGTTCCGTCCCACTGTCCCGCTGTGGATGGAGCCGTACCTGCCGATCGCGGTGGTCGCCGCGCTGGACGCCGTCTTCGGCGGGGTGCGGGCTCGGCTCGACGGCATCTTCGACGCGAAGGTGTTCGTGGTGTCGTTCGTCTCCAACGTCCTGGTCGCGGCATTGATCGTGTTCATGGGGGACAAGCTCGGGGTGGGCAGCCAGTTGTCCACCGCGGTGGTGGTGGTGCTCGGCATCCGGATCTTCGGCAATGCGGCGGCCATCCGGCGACTTCTGTTCCGGGCCTGAGATGACCGAGCACGAACAGTCAGCACCAGCCGACCGGCCGAACCCAGCCGACCAGCCGAACCCAGCCGACCAGCCGGACGCAGCCCCGCAGCCGGAGGCAACCCCGCAGCCGGACGCCACCGCGCAGCCGGAGGCAGCCCCGCAGCCGGACGCAGCCCCGCAGCCGGAGGCAACCCCGCAGCCGGGCCGGCGGTTCAACCGGGGAGCGACGGCGCTGATCGGTGTGCTGCTGGCCATCCTCGGCTTCGGCCTGGCCGTCCAGCTGCAGTCCAACTCCAAGAACGATTCGTTCGCCGGGGCTCGAGAGGACGACCTGGTCCGGATCCTGGACGACCAGAACGGCCGCATCCAGCGGTTGCAGAGCCAGCTGTCGGATCTGCAGGCGGCCAAGCAGAAACTGTCCGACAGCGGCAGCAACAACGCCGCCGCCCGGGCCGAGGCCGAGCGGCAGGCGGACGTGCTGGCCATCCTCACCGGCACCGCGCCGGCGCATGGGCCTGGCCTGAGCATCACCATCACCGATCCGCAGCACGCGCTGCGCGCCGAGGATCTGCTCGACGTGGTCGAGGAGTTGCGCGGCGCCGGTGCCGAGGTGATTCAGTTCGGCCCGGTCCGGATCGGCACCGCCAGCGCCTTCATCGACCAACCGAGTGGCGTGCAGCTGGACCAAACAGCGATCGGATCGCCGTATGAGATAAAGGCGATCGGCGATCCGGCCACGCTGGACACCGCGCTCAACATCACCGGCGGGGTGGTGAACACGGTGCACTCGGTGGGCGGCCGGATCGATATCGGGCACTCGCAAGACATCAGCATCACTGCGCTTCGGAACAATCCGACCCCGAGGTACGCGGTGCCGTCCGGCAAATGACGTAGCGACTTGCCTGCCTGCAGCCCGCGCGGTCAGGCAGGATTCGGTAAGGTCGCGCCCGCAGGGTCCGGACCGAAACCGCAACGACCGCAGGGGTGGAGCAAGCAGATGGCCGAGGTACCGTCCGATCTCCGATACACCGCCGAGCACGAATGGGCCAAAGTGACCGGCGACAAGACCGTTCGGGTCGGGATCACCGACTATGCCCAGAGTTCGCTCGGGGACATTGTGTTCGTATCGGTGCACGGCCTGGACTCCGAGGTCGCGGCCGGCGACACCTTCGGGGAGGTGGAGTCGACCAAGAGCGTGTCCGACCTGTACGCGCCGGTGGCCGGTTCGGTGGTGGCGCGCAACGAGGCACTCGACGACAACCCCGAGCTGCTCAACTCCGATCCGTACGGGCAGGGCTGGATAGCCGACATCGCGGTGGCCGACCCGGCCGTGTTGGATTCGTTGCTGGACGCCGAGGGTTACCGGGCAGTCATCGCCGAGTAGCCACCGGGACTCGCGCTGACCCGCGTAGCCAACTAGGCTCGCCGGATACTCGTGAGTGACTCGGCAGCAGAAGCTCTGGCCTTATAAAGAAAGGGCGTTGACAGTCGTGTTCTGCACTGCATGTGGCTCCGAGAACTCGCCGGACAGCAAGTTCTGCGCCCAATGCGGTGCGCCGTTGACCGGAGCGAAACGACCCAGCGGCCCCGATTCCACCTCGATCCTGTCCGCCGGCGTGGCCATCGGCACCGACTCCGACGAGAAGTTCTCCACCGAGGCGCACAAGCGCGCGGTGGATGCGCTGAGCCCCGGTTCGGCGCTGCTCGTGGTCAAGCGCGGTCCCAATGCGGGCAGCCGGTTCCTGCTCGACCAGGACGTGACGACCGCTGGCCGGCATCCGGACAGCGACATCTTTCTTGACGACGTGACGGTCTCCCGCCGGCACGTCGAATTCCGCCGGGACGACGGCGGCTTCTCGGTCTATGACGTGGGCAGCCTGAACGGCACCTACGTCAACCGGGAACGGATCGACTCGGCCTCGTTATCCGACGGCGACGAGGTGCAGATTGGTAAGTTCCGGTTGGTGTACCTGACCGCCGGGGGAAAGTCATGACAGCAGGCAGCGACATGAGCGCTTGCGCGAAGGGCCGAGGACGCGCGAGTGAGCATCGCAGCGTGGCGAGGAGCGGAGCGAGCCCCGCGATGAGCGCTTGCGCGAAGAGCCGAGGACGCGCGAGTGAGCATCGCAGCGTAGCGAGGAGCGGAGCGAGCCCCGCGATGAGCGCTTGCGCGAAGAGCCGAGGACGCGCGAGTGAGCATCGCAGCGTAGCGAGGAGCGGAGCGAGCCCCGCGATGAGCGCTTGCGCGAAGAGCCGAGGACTCAGTTGAGCGCGGCCAGCCTGCCGTCTCGCGGCACGCTGTCGATCGGCGAGGTGCTGTCCCAGCTGCGGGTCGAGTTCCCCGACATCACCATCTCCAAGATCCGGTTCCTGGAGGACCAGGGTCTGGTGCAGCCGGATCGGACGCCGTCCGGCTACCGCAAGTTCTCCGCCTCCGACGTGGCCCGGCTGCGTTACGTGCTGAGCCAGCAGCGTGACCACTACCTGCCGCTGCGGGTCATCAAGGACCAACTGGAGTCCATCGACCGCGGCCAGAATCCCGGGCTGCCCCGGCCGGCGCACCTGACCATCACTGACAACGCTCCCACCGCCGAGCACTTCCGGGCCGCGCCGGCCGCGATGCGGCTGAGCCGGCAGGAGCTGCTCAACACCGCCGGGCTGCGGTCTGAGCAGTTGGCCGAGTTGGAGCAGTTCGGCCTGATCGGCCAGCGCGCGCCCGGCTACTACGACGACGACGCGCTGGCGATCGCCCGGGTGGTCGCCGAACTGGCCAGGTTCGGCATCGAGGGCCGGCACCTGCGGCCGTTCAAGAGCGCCGCCGACCGCGAGGTGAGCCTGTTCGGCCAGGTGGTCGGCCCACTGGCCAGGCAGCGCAGCGGCGACGGCCGGGCCCGGGCCGAGGAAACGGTCCGGGAGCTTGCCGCGCTGTCGGTACGGCTGCATACCGCGCTGGTGCAGATTGGGTTGCGACAGATCGTCGGTTGAGCCGTGAGGAGCTAGTCTCGAAGCTGGCTGTGTTGGGCAAGTGGTGTCAGCTGAGGAGGCGGCGAGATGACTCTGCATCCGCTGGAGGTAGTGGGCGTGCGGGTTGAGCTGCCGGCCAACCAGCCGGTCGTGCTGCTCAAGGAGTCCAGCGGCGGCGGTCGCTATCTGCCGATCTGGATCGGCGCGGTGGAGGCCTCGGCGATCGCCTTCGAGCAGCAGGGCGTGCAGTCGCCCCGGCCGCTGACCCATGACCTGCTGCGCGACGTCATCGTGGCGCTGGGCGCCGAGCTGACCCAGGTGTCGATCACCGAGCTGCGTGACGACGTGTTCTACGCCGAGCTGGTGTTCAGCAACGGCGCCACCGTCAGCGCCCGCCCGTCCGACGCGATCGCGCTGGCGCTGCGGACCGCCACCCCGATCATGGGCGAGGAGGACGTGCTGGCCAGCGTCGGCATCTCCATCCCGGAGGAGGACGACGACGAGGTGGAGAAGTTCCGGGAGTTCCTGGACACCATCTCGGCCGACGATTTCGCCGGCTCGCCGGACGATGAGACCCGGCCGGATGCGGCTGAATAGTCTCCACCTCTAGTCGATGGTTACTTTTTGATAGAGGAGTCGGCGAGGCGCGTTGACCCAGCCGGTCGGTCAGGCTTACCGTCGGAAAATCACCACGGTGCAATTACCCCGGCTAGGCTGGGTGCGAATCGGTTCGCGCCCCGCGACCCGGCGTTCTTGCAGGCACTCGCTGGGCAGGTCCGCGGCAGGTAGGAGACGTCAAGGTGCTTGATCAATCGCCGGAGCAGGGCGCGCTGTTCAGCCAACCAAGTCTCGGTCCGGACGACTCGGTGGGCTACCGCGGCCCGACCGCGTGCGCCGCCGCCGGCATCACCTACCGCCAACTGGACTACTGGGCCCGCACCAACCTGGTGGTGCCGACCGTGCGCTCGGCCGCCGGTTCGGGCAGCCAGCGGCTGTACTCGTTCAAGGACATCCTGGTGCTCAAGGTGGTCAAGCGGCTGCTGGACACCGGCGTATCGCTGCAGAACATCCGGCTGGCCGTGGACACCCTGCGCTCGCGCGGGGTCGAGGACCTGGCCCGCATCACCTTGCTCTCCGACGGCACCACGGTCTATGAATGCACCTCCTCCGAGGAGGTGGTCGACCTGCTGCGGGGCGGCCAGGGGGTTTTCGGGATCGCCGTGAGCGGGGCGCTGCGGGAGCTGGCCGGCTCGCTGGCCACGCTGCCGTCCGAACGGACCGACGGCGCGCCGGCCGAGCCGGCACAGAGCTCCGATGAGCTGTCCCAGCGTCGTCAGCGCCGCACCGTCAGCGCCTAGCACAGCCCCACCGCCCATACCGGCGCAACACCAGACAGGCACAGCGCTTAGCACAGCCCACCGCCCAGACCGGCGCAGCGCTTCGGCAGCACAGCGCTTGGACGGGCACAGCGCTTGGACGGGCACAGCGCTTCGAACGCGGAGTGTGACCGGCTTCGGCTGGTAATCTGGCTGCTACCGCGACGCGCACACGGGAGAGTCCGTCCGCCGAAGAGGCCGACGGCGCCGAAGGGGCAACTTCCCCGCCAACCTCTCAGGCCGCAGGACCGTGTGCGCAGGTAGCTCTGAAAGGCACCGCCTGACAGAGGGGGAGTGGGACGGCGACTGCCGTGCCGCTTTCGCTCGAGGTCGCTAGGAGCTCGCCCGATGACGCCTGATCCTGTGAGTGAGGGCCCCGCGCTCACCCCGTTCGCCGCCCGCCACATCGGGGTGTTCGACCGAGTCGCCCAGGACACCATGCTGAAGACGCTGGGCATGTCCAGCATCGAGGAGCTGATCGCGGCCGCGGTGCCGCAGTCGATTCGGAACACGCTGTCGCTGGCGTTGCCGCCGGCCAGCAGCGAGGCCGAGGTGGCGGCCGAGTTGCGAGCGCTGGCCGCCCGCAACACCGTGCGCTGCTCGATGATCGGGCTGGGCTACTACGACACCGTCACCCCGCCGGTGATCCGTCGCAACGTGCTGGAGAACCCGGCCTGGTACACCGCCTACACCCCGTACCAGCCGGAGATCAGCCAGGGTCGGCTGGAGGCGCTGCTCAACTTCCAGACCATGGTCGGTGACCTGACCGGACTGCCCACCGCCGGCGCCTCGCTGCTCGATGAGGCCACCGCGGCCGCCGAGGCGATGGCGCTGGCGCACCGCACCGCGCCGGCCGCCCGCAAGGGCGCCCGGGTGTTCGTGATCGACGCCGAGGTCTTCCCGCAGACCGTCGAGGTGGTCCGGGTCCGGGCCGAGGCGCTCGGGCTGGGCGTGCAGGTGGCATCGACGGCGGACGGGCTGCCGGCCGGCGAGGTGTTCGGCGTGCTGCTGCAGTACCCCGGCGCCTCCGGTGCGGTGCGGGACCTGCGCCCGGTGATCGAGGCGGCCCACGAGCGTGGCGCGCTGGTCACGGTGGCCGCCGACCTGCTGGCGCTCACCCTGCTCACCCCGCCCGGTGAGCTCGGCGCCGACATCGCGGTCGGCAACAGCCAGCGGTTCGGCGTGCCGCTGGGCTTCGGCGGCCCGCACGCCGGCTACCTCTCGATCCGGGCCGGCCTGGAACGCCAGCTGCCCGGACGGCTGGTCGGCGTCTCGGTGGATGCCGATGGCCGACCGGCCTATCGGCTGGCGCTGCAGACCCGGGAACAGCACATCCGGCGGGAGAAGGCCACCTCCAACATCTGCACCGCCCAGGTGCTGCTGGCGGTGATGGCCTCCATGTACGCCGTCTACCACGGTCCGGCCGGCCTGCGGGCGATCGCGGCCTCGGTGCACGGTAAGGCCTGCCGGCTGGCGGCGGCGCTGGCCGCCGGCGGAGTCGAGCTGGTCGGCGGCCGGTTCTTCGACACCCTGACCGTCCGGGTGCCTGGCCGGGCGGCCGAGGTGCTGGCCGCCGCCGAACGGCGTGGTGTCAACCTGCGCCAGGTGGACGCCGACACGCTGGGTATCTCCTGCGACGAGGCCACCACCGATGCGCAGCTGGCCGAGGTGCTGGCCGCGTTCGGGTTGACCGGCGAGCTCCCGGCGCACGCCGACGGCCGGCTACCGGAGCAGCTTCGTCGGGGCTCCGACTTTCTCACCCACCCGGTCTTCAACAGCCACCGCTCGGAAACCTCGATGTTGCGCTACCTGCGCCGGCTGGCGGATCGCGACTTCGCGCTGGATCGCGGCATGATCCCGCTGGGCTCCTGCACGATGAAGCTGAACGGCACCACCGAGATGGAGCCGGTGACCAACCCCGGCTTCGCCAACATCCACCCGTTCGCGCCGGCTGGCCAGTTCGACGGGTACGCACAGCTGATCGCCGACCTGCAGCGCTGGCTGACCGAGATCACCGGCTATGACGCGGTGTCACTGCAGCCCAACGCCGGCGCGCAGGGCGAGTTCGCCGGCCTGCTGGCCATCCGGGCCTACCACCGCAGCCGGGGCGAGGAGCACCGCACGGTGTGCCTGATCCCGGCCTCGGCGCATGGCACCAACGCCGCCTCGGCGGTGCTGGCCGGCATGCGGGTGGTGGTGGTGGCCACCAGCGGCGATGAGGGCGAGGTGGACCTGGCCGACCTGAAGGCCAAGGTCGCCGAGCACGCCGAGCAGCTGGCGGCCATCATGGTCACCTACCCGTCCACCCACGGGGTCTTCGAGGACCACATCACCGAGGTGTGCGGGCTGGTGCACGAGGCCGGTGGCCAGGTGTACGTCGACGGCGCCAACCTCAACGCCATGGTGGGGCTGGCCCGGCCCGGCAAGTTCGGCGCCGACGTTTCACACCTGAACCTGCACAAGACGTTCTGCATCCCGCACGGCGGCGGCGGCCCTGGGGTCGGGCCGGTGGCGGTGCGTGCGCACCTGGCGCCGTTCCTGCCCAACCACCCGCTGCAGCCAGCCGCCGGACCGGCCACCGGCCCGGGCCCGGTCTCGGCCGCGCCCTGGGGGTCGGCAGGCATCCTGCCGATCACCTGGGCCTACATCCGGCTGATGGGCCCGGACGGCCTGACCGCCGCCACCACCGCGGCGATCCTGTCCGCCAACTACATCGCGGCCAGGCTGAACGAGCACTACCCGGTGCTCTACACCGGCGCCCGGGGCCTGGTGGCGCACGAGTGCATCCTCGACCTGCGCCAGCTCACCCGGCAGACCGGCGTCACCGTCGACGATGTGGCAAAGCGGCTGATCGACTACGGTTTCCACGCCCCGACGATGTCCTTCCCGGTGGCCGGCACGCTGATGGTGGAGCCGACCGAGAGCGAGGATCTGGTCGAGATCGACCGGTTCATCGACGCGATGATCGCGATCAGGGCCGAGATCGGTCAGGTGGCCTCCGGTGCCTGGCCGGCCACCGACAACCCGCTGCGCAATGCGCCGCACACCGCGCGGTCGCTGGTCGAGGAGTGGAGCCACCCGTACAGCCGCGCCGAGGCGGCATACCCGACCGGAGTGGACCCGGCGGCGAAGTACTGGGCGCCGGTCCGGCGGATCGACGGTGCGTACGGTGACCGGAACCTGATGTGTTCCTGCCCGCCGGTGACCGAATATCAGTAAACGACGCGATCATTCACCAAAGAAATGAGCACGGCCCGGCCAAAAGAAATTGGCAACCTGTCCGCTTGTGAATTTAGGCGACGCGGTGTAACGCTGCCGCGGTGAGTTCGGCCCGGCGGGCGCTGACGCAGGACCCGTTCGGCAGGATCTCGCCGCTGTCCTCGAAGAGCACCACTCCGTTGCACAGCAGGCTCCAGCCCTGCTCTGGGTGGCTTGCGATCACGTGGGCGGCGTCTCGGTCAGGCCCTTCCGCGCCAGGGCACGGCGGCTCGTGGGGGCAAGGACGCGAGGTGGCGTGCGAGGAAAGGTGGAGGTTGAACTCGCTCGCCGACTGGTCGGCCTGACTGCTGCTCATTTCGCTTCCTTGGTTCCCTTATTCGTTTTCGAACGACTAAATGTGCGCTTGCCCACACTATGATGCCGCAAACCGACAGCGATTACAGCTGAATTTTGCGTGTCTCCTCAATCGTCACCTGATCATAATCTTAACGCTCAGCAAACACATCGACACGCAGCGTCATCACTCTGACCCACCGTATCCAAACCGTTACTGATGATGCTGGTCACGTCCGTCCGGCACGCTCTTGAGCCTGCGCCAGTGCCTGCCCGCGCGGCAGCCAGGTCGCCAGCGAGGCGGTGAAACCGGCGGCCGCGGCGGCCTCGATGACCGCCGGATCGTCGTCGACGAATACCGCGATCTGATCGCGGCCGGCGATCCGGCGCAGCTCGGCGACCTTGTACTCGCGGGCCGGGCGGTAGTCCTGATCGGCTCGCATCAACAGCCGGCCGGCCGGCAGGCCGTGCTGGCCGAGCCAGCGGACGGTCACCGCGCGCAGCCGTTCCGGCCGGCCGGTGAGCCAGACCAGGTCGTGGTCGGCGGCCGCCCGCTTGGCCCACCCGGCTCCGACCTCGGACAGTGCGTCGGCGGCCGCGGCGGCGAAGAAGCGGCCCCAGTCCCGTGGTCGGCGTTCGACGAAGTGCACCCGGTGCCGGACGTCGGCCACCACGCCGTCGATGTCGAAGACCGCGATGCTCACTCGCTCCAGAGTACGGAGCCGGCACCGACCAGCCGCCCACTGCCGCCGCCGAGGCGGAGCCGGCACCGAACTAGACTGCTGCAAACGTGGAGTTCCTCAACGGCCGACAGCCGAGCTATGACCTGACCTACGACGACGTGTTCATGGTGCCGAGGGTCTCCAACGTCGGTTCCCGGTTCGACGTGGACCTGGCCACCGGCGACGGCAGTGGCGCCACCATCCCGCTCATCGTGGCCAACATGACCGCGGTCGCCGGCCGCCGGATGGCCGAGACGGTGGCCCGGCGTGGTGGCCTCACCGTGCTGCCGCAGGACATCCCGGCCGAGGTGGTCGCCGAGGTGGTCGGCTGGGTGAAGCAGCGGCACCCGGTCTTCGAGACGGCGCTCACCCTGCAGTCGAGCAGCACCGTCTCAGAAGCGCTGTCGCTGCTGCCCAAGCGCGCGCACGGTGCCGTGGTGGTGGTGCGCGACGGCCGGCCGGTCGGTGTGGTGACCGATCGCGACTGCGCCGGAGTGGATCGGTTCACCCAGGTGGGGCAGGTGATGTCGACCCAGCTGTTGCTGCTGCGAGACACCATGGGCGCCCGCGAGGCGTTCGACGAGCTCGCCGCCGGCCACCATCGGCTGGCGCCGGTGATCGACCCGGCCGGCCGGCTGGTCGGGCTGCTCACCCGGACCGCCGCCCTGCGGTCGACCCTGTACGAGCCGGCGCTGGATGCCGCCGGCCGGTTGCGGATCGCGGCCGCCGTGGGCGTGAACGGTGATGTCAAGGCCAAGGCCCAGCAGCTGATCGAGGCCGGCATCGACCTGCTGGTGGTGGACACCGCGCACGGCCACCAGCAACGGATGCTGGAGGCGCTGCAGGCGATCCGGTCGCTGGCGCCGGGGCTGCCGGTGGCTGCCGGCAACGTGGTGACGGCCGAGGGCACCGAGGCGCTGATCGAGGCCGGCGCCGACATCGTCAAGGTCGGGGTCGGCCCAGGCGCGATGTGCACCACCCGGATGATGACCGGGGTCGGCCGGCCGCAGTTCTCCGCCGTGCTCGAATGCGCGGCCGCGGCAACCGCGCTCGGCCGGCACGTCTGGGCCGACGGCGGCATCCGGCATCCGCGCGACGTGGCGCTCGGACTGGCCGCCGGCGCCTCGGCGGTGATGATCGGCTCCTGGTTCGCCGGCACCTACGAGTCGCCGGGGGATCCGCGGACCGCGCCGGACGGCCGTACCTACAAGGACAGCTTCGGCATGGCCTCGGCTCGCGCGGTCGCGCACCGCACAGCCGGCGAGTCGGCCTTCGACCGGGCCCGCAAGGCGCTGTTCGAGGAGGGCATCTCCTCCGGCCGGATGTTCCTGGACCCGGATCGGCCCGGGGTGGAGGACCTGATCGACGCCATCATCGCCGGTGTCCGGTCCTCCTTCACCTACGCCGGTGCCCGCACCATCGACGAGTTCGGGGCCCGGGCGGTGGTCGGCATCCAGAGCGCGGCCGGCTACGCCGAGGGCCGGCCGCTACACCTCGGCTGGTGATCGGTGCAACTGCGGAGCTGACGCGATTGACCACCCGTGCCGGCATGACCATGCTGGACGGGTGAACGCCGCGGCGAGGACGGGCGCCGGGCACCAGCACCCGGCGGCCGATGCCGACCGGGATGGGCGCTGGCTTGCCGCCGCGCTTGCGGTGATCCTGGCCTTCATGGCTGTCGAGGTGGTCGCCGGCATCCTGGCCCACTCGCTGGCCCTGATCACCGACGCCGGCCACATGCTCACCGACGCCGCGTCGTTGGCGGTCGCGCTGATCGCCGCCCGGGTGATGCGCCGGCCGCCAGCCGGTGCCTACACCTACGGGTTCACCCGGGTGGACGCGCTGTCCGCGCAGGCCAACGGGATCACCCTGGTACTGCTCGCGGTGTGGTTCGCGGTCACGGCGGTGCGCCGGTTGATCCACCCGCCGGCGGTGGCCGGCGGCCCGGTGTTGGCGGTCGCGCTGATCGGGGTGGCGGTGAACCTGCTCGCGGTCTGGCTGGCCTCCCGAGCCGACCGGTCCGGCCTCAACGTGCGCGGCGCGGTCGCGCACCTGGTCAGCGACCTGTGGGCGTTCCTGGCCACCGCGGTGGCCGGCGCCGTCATCCTGCTGACCGACTGGCACCGGGCCGATCCGATCGCCGCCCTCGTCGTGTCCGCGCTGATGGTGGGTGCCGGCATCGGCCTGATCCGGTCGGCCGGCCGGATCTTCCTGGAGGCGGCGCCGGCCGGCACCGACCCGTCCGACATCGGCCGGGCGATGGCGGCGGTGCCGGGCGTCCGCGAGGTGCACGACCTGCACGTCTGGGATCTGGGCGCCGGGGCCGCGGCGCTGTCGGCGCACCTGGTGGTGGAGGAGAGCTTCGACTGCCACGAGGTGGCACACGGGGTGCGCGACGTGCTCGCCGCCAGCCACCAGATCGGGCACGCCACCCTGCAGGCCGACCACCGGCACACCGGCCGGCCGTTAATCGCCGATGACTGTGCTCGGCATGGCCCCGGTTACCTCAGCGATGACGTCTACTGAGTCGGTGTAGCCGGTCAGGTAGGACTGCCACAGCGCGGCGTACGGACCGTCCCGCCGGCTGAGTTCGGCATGGCTGCCGTCCTCGACCACCCGCCCGTCGGCCAGCACCAGGATCCGGTCGGCCCGGGCCGCGGTGGTCAACCGGTGCGCCACGGTGATCGTGGTGCGTTGCCGACTGAGCCGGCGGGTGGCCTCCACCACCGCCGCCTCACTGGCCAGATCCAGCGAGGCGGTTGCCTCGTCCAGCAGCAGCAGATCCGGCTCGACCAGCTCGGCCCGGGCCAGCGCGATCAGCTGCCGTTGACCGGCCGACAGGTTCCGGCCGCGCTCGCCGACCTGGTGGTAGTAGCCACCCCGCAACCCGGCGATCATGTCGTGCGCACCGACCGCCCGGGCCGCCCGCTCGACCTCGGCGTCGGTGGCCGCCGGCCGGCCGTAGGCGATCGCGTCGCGCACCGAGTCCTCGGACAGGTACGCCTCCTGCGGCACGAAACCCAGCCGACGGCGGTACTGGCCGAGATCCAGCGCCCGCAGATCCGTGCCGTCCACCGACACCACGCCGCTGGTCGGGTCGTAGAACCGGGCGACCAGTTTGACCAGGCTGGATTTGCCGGCACCGGTCTGGCCGACCAGCGCGACCGACTGGCCGGCCGGGATCCGCAGCTCGATGCCGGTCACCGCCGGCCGGCCGCCGCCGGGGTAGCCGAATTCGACCCGGTCGAAGGCGATCTCGCCGGCCAGCCGGGGCACCGGCAGCGGCGCGGCCGGCGGCGGGGTGCTGGTCGGGGTGCGCAGCAACTCCTTCAGCCGGCTCAAGCCGACCGATGCCTGCTGGTAACCGTCGAAGACCTGCGACAGTTGCTGGACCGGGCCGAAGAAGGCATCCAGATACAGGAAGAACGCGATCAGCGAACCGGCGCTCAGGCTGCCCTGCGCGAGCCGCTGCGCGCCGAAGCCGAGCACCAGGGCGCCAGCCAGGTCGGCCAGGAACTGCACGAACGGGAAGTACGTCGCGATGTAGGTCTGCGCGCGCAGGCGGGAGTTGCGGTAGTCGGTGGCCAGGCCCAGGAAGTTCTCGGTGTTGTGCCGTTCCCGGCGGAATGCCTGCGCCACCCGGACGCCGGCCACGTCCTCCTGGAACTGGGCGTTCACCGCGCTGACCCGATCGCGGGCCTGCACGTAGGCCGGCACCGCGACCCGGCGGAATGCCAAGGTGGCCGCCAGCAGCACCGGCAGCATCGCGATCAGCACCAGCGACAGCTGGGCGTCCAGCAGGATCAGCGCGACCAGCACCCCGATCAGGGTGAGCAGGCTGATCAGCGCGGTGGCCAGCCCGGTCTGCAAGAAGTTGGACAGCGCGTCCACATCGGTGGTCATCCGGGTCATGATCCGGCCGCCCAGCTCACGCTCGTAGTAGTCCAGGCCGAGCCGCTGCAGCTGCGCGAAGCTCTTCACCCGCAGCGTGTAGAGCAGCCGCTCACCGGTCCGGCCGGTGAGCCGCTGGCCGGCCGCGCTGACCAGCCAGTCCAGCAGCAGCACCGCCAGCGCGATGAGGAACACCGTCACCAGCACCGAAGGCCGGTGCTGGCTCACGCCGCGGTCGATACCGGTCCGGACCAGCGATGGCAGCACCAGTTGCAGCAGGGTGTCCAGCCCGAGCAGGGCGATGCCGAGCGCGAACACCCGCCGTACCGGACGCAGCAGCCGGCCCAGCCCGAATCGGAGGTCGGCCGCCTGGGCGGCCGCCTCGTCCACCGCCGGCTGATCGGTCGCCGGCGGCAGCTCGGCGATCTTGGCCAGCAGGTCCGGGGTGATCGGGACGCTGTCCAGCATGCTCTGCCCGCCGCCGCCGAGCCGGCCGGTGCCGCTGCCACCCGGTTGCCTGGTCGGTGCCGGCTGGCCGCCGCCGGCACCGGCTTCGGCCGGGCGTTGCCACAGCGCCGGCGTGATGCCGTCCACCACCGAGCAATCCGGCTGCTCGGCGACTGCCAGCTCGCCGGCGTCGATGCCTTCGGCGTCGTCGCCCGGCCCGCCCAGCAGCAGCCGGAACAGCGCCGAGCGCTCCATCAGCTCCTCGAAGGTGCCGATGTCGGCGACCCGGCCGCCGTCCAGCACCGCGATCCGGTCGGCCAGCGCCAGGGTGGACCGGCGGTGCGCGATCAGGATGGTGGTCCGGCCGTGGATCAGCTGCCGCAGGGTGCTCAGGATGTCGGCCTCGACCCGTGGATCGACCGCGCTGGTCGCGTCGTCCAGCAGCATGATCCGCGGGTCGGTGAGCAGTGCCCGGGCCAGCGCGATCCGCTGCCGCTGGCCGCCGGACAGGGTCAGCCCGCGCTCGCCGACCAGGGTGTCGTAACCGTCCGGCAGCGCTTGGATGAACTCGGCGGCCTCGGCGGCCCGGGCGGCCTGCTCGACCTGTTCCCGGCTGGCTGCCGGCCGGCCGTAGGCGATGTTGGCGGCCACCGTGTCGGAGAACAGGAAGCTGTCCTCGAACACCATGCCGATCTCGGCGCGCAGCTCGGCCAACCGCAGTGCGCGCACGTCCACCCCGCCCACCCGCAGGCAGCCGGCGTGCGCGTCGTAGAACCGGGGGATGAGCATGGCCAGCGTCGACTTGCCGGATCCGGCGCCGCCGACGATGGCCAGCGTCTGGCCGGGTTCGACCGCCAGGTCCAACCCGCACAGCACCGGTTGGGAGCGGGCATAGCCGAACCTGACGTCGGCGAAGGAGAGCCCGAGCGGGCCGTCCGGTAGCGGCCGGGCGTCCTCGGCGTCGACTACCGCGGGGGAGGAGTCGATCACCTCGAGCACCCGCTCGACGCCGGCCCGGGCCTGCTGGCCGATGGTGAGCAGCGCGCTGACCTGCCGGACCGGGCCGACCAGCTGGCCGAGGTAGCTGGAGAAGGCCAGGAAGGTGCCGAGGGTGATCTCGCCGTGCAGCCCCAGCCAGCCGCCGAGCAGCAGCACGCCGAGCTGGCCGAGCGCGGGGATCGCGGTCAGCGCCGAGGAGTACTTGGCCTGGAACCGGACCACCCGCATCCGCAGCGCGAACAGCGTCCGGGCCCGCCGGCTGAGCTCTGCCACCTCCCGGGACTCCTGGCCGAACCCCTTGACCACCCGGACCCCGGTCACTGCCGCCTCGACGTGCCCGACCAACTCGCCGGCCTGCTGCTGCGCCGCCCAGTTGGCCGGGAACAGATCCCGCCGGGAGGCAAGGGCCACCAGCCACAGCGCCGGCGCGATGGCCAGCGCGATCAGGGTCAGCAGCGGCGACAGCCAGAGCATCGCGACCAGCGAGACGACGAACAGCAGCGCGTTGCCGGCCAGTGCCGGGATGAAGGCCAGCAGGCCCTGCACCAGGCCGACGTCGCTGATCGAACGGCTGACCACCTGCCCGGTCTGCAGGGCGTCCTGGGCGGCGCCGTCCAGCCGCTGCAGGGCGGTGAAGATGTCACCGCGCAGGTCGTACTGCACGTCGAGGGAGAGCCGGCCGGCGGTATAGCGGCGGATGAAGGTGAGCCCGTACTGCAGCACCGCGGCGCCGATCAGCACGGCCACCCAGCCGTTGATCGATTGGTGGCGGGTATCGGGCGAGCTGACGATGTCGATGACGTGCTTGATCACCAGCGGCACGGTCACCGAGACCAGCGCGCCGGCCAGCGCCGCGCCGAACGAGCCGAAGAGATCCAGCGGGTGCCGGAGGCAGTAGCCGGTCAGCCGCCGCAGCCAGGACGGCGGCTGCGCGACGGCGGATGGCATATGCCTCAGTCTATCTTTCGTTAGCCTGGCAAAGCATCGGCTTCGTGGCGCCGGCTGGCCGGCCGCTAGCGCGGGATGCGGCCGCCGCCCTCGAGCAGCGCGGCTGCCAGGTCGCCCTGCTCCGCCACCCGATCGAGCACCTCGTCGGCTTCCAGCTGGCGCAGCCCCGGCCCCTCGATCTCGGCCCAGGTGCGCGGGGCGGCCACCCAGGGTCGGGCCCGGCCGCGCAGCGAGTACGGGCAGATGGTGGTCTTGGCGGGATTGTTCTGGCTCCAGTCCAACAGCACCTTGCCGCCGCGCAGCGTCTTGAGCATCTTGGCCACCAGCAGCTTCGGATGCTGCTCGGCCAACTCCTCGGCCAGTCGCTTGGCGTAGCCGTGCACCAGCTCCACCGGTTGATTCCCGGCCAGCGGAGCGTAGAGCTGCAATCCCTTGCTGCCGCTGGTCACCGGCACGGCGGTCAACCCGTCCGCCGAGAGCCGCTCGGCGATCAGGCAGGCCGCCTCGGCACATTCGGCCAACCCGGCCGGCGGCCCCGGGTCCAGGTCGATCACCAGCCGGGTCGGGTGCCGCACGCCGCCGCGCGGCCCGACCGTCCACTGCGGCACGTGCAGTTCCAGCGCGGCCAGGTTCACCGCCCAGACCAGCGCGGCCACGCTGTCGAAGATCGGGAACACCAGGGTCTCCCGGTTACGGGAGGAGCCGGGCGTCGGCAACTCGACCGTACGCAGCCAGGACGGTGCGTGGTTGGGAACGTTCTTCTCGAAGAACTGACCGGACTCGACACCGTCCGGCCACCGGATCCGGGTTGTCGGCCGGTCGGCCAGCTGCTTGAGCAGCTGCGGCGCGATCCGGGCGTAGTAGTCCAGCACGGCTGCCTTGGTGGTGCCGGCCTGCGGGTAGAGCACCTTGTCCAGCCGGCGTAGCGCCAGCTGATGGCCGTCCACCTCGACCAGCTGGGTCCGCGGTTCAGGAATCACGGCACTCAGTGACTGCGCTGGGGTGCTTCGTTCGCATACGCTTCATGGTGCCTGAACCTCGAGGTAATCCTGAACCTCCAGGTATGAAGTGAGGAGTCTTCGCGATGAGGGCGATCTGGAAAGGTGCCGTGTCCTTCGGGCTGGTCAATGTGCCGGTCCGACTGTTCGCCGCCACCCAGGAGAACGACATCCGGTTCCACCAGGTGCACCGGGAGGACGGCGGCCGGATCCGGTACAAGCGGACCTGCAGCGTGTGCGGCGAGGAAGTGTCCTACGACGACATCGCCAAGGGTTATGAGACCAGCGATGGGCAGCTGGTGATCCTCACCGACGAGGATCTGGACAAGCTGCCGGTCGCCAGCAATCACGAGATCGACGTGGTCGAGTTCGTCCCTGCCGCGCAGGTGGATCCGATCCTGTTCGCGCGAAGCTACTACCTCGAGCCGGACGCTCGGGCGGCCAAGCCGTACGCGTTGCTGCGCGAGGCGCTGATCGAAACCGACCGGATGGCCGTCGTGAAGGTCGCGCTGCGGCAGAAGGAGACCCTCGCGGTGCTGCGGGTGCGGGACAAGGCGATCCTGTTGCAGACCATGCTGTGGCCGGACGAGGTGCGCCAGCCGGACTTCGCCATCCTCGACGATGACGTGGATCTGCGACCGCAGGAACTGAAGATGGCCGCGTCCCTGGTCGAGAGCATGGCTTCGGACTTCGACCCGGAGGAGTTCAACGACAGCTACCGGGAGGCGGTTGCCGAGTTGATCGACGCCAAGCTCGAACGGGGCGAATCGGCCGAACTGCCGGGCTCCGAGGAGCAGGCTGGCGAGCCGGGCAAGACCGGCGAGGTCATCGACCTGCTCACCGCGCTGCAGCGAAGCGTGAACCGGGCGCGCGGTCAGGCCGACGACTCGGCCGCCGAGTCGGCAAGCCAGCCGGCGGCCAAGACCGCGGCCAAGCCGGCACCGGCCAAGAAGGCGCCGGCCAAGAAGGCCACCGCTGCCAAGGCGCCGGCCAAGAAGGCGGCAACCAAGTCCGCCGCCAAGAAGACCGCCGCCAAGAAGACCGCCAAGTCAGCCTGATCCTTTGTTAGGCTGATCGACATGAGCACTCTGGCCAGTACCGCTGTGCTGACCAACTGGTGGCCGTCCGACTAGGACGCCACCTGCTCAGTTCCACCTGCCAAGGGCCGTCCTACCGGGCGGCCCTTGGCGTGTTCCCGCGCGCTCTGACTCGCCCGGCTGGCCCGACCATCCGAGAGCGAGATCCGAGATTCGAGGGAGATTGCGATGACCAGCACGACCAGCAATGCCGTCAGCGCGGCCACGGCCGTCGTCGCCGGAGCGAGGTCCGCGGCGGCTAGCCGGCGCATCCTCAGCGGTGACCGGCCCACCGGCCCGCTGCACCTGGGCCACTACTTCGGCAGCGTGGCCAACCGGGTGAACCTGCAGGCAGCAGGCGGTGAGCTGTTCCTGGTGATCGCCGACTACCAGGTGATCACCGATCGGGACACGCCTGGCTCGGTGCGGGACCGGACCCTGGGCCTGGTGCTGGACTACCTCGGTTGCGGTATCGATCCAGATCGCAGCGTGATCTTTCCGCACAGCGCGGTGCCGGCGCTGCACCAGCTGATGCTGCCGTTCCTGTCCCTTGTCAACAGCGGTGAACTGGACCGCAACCCCACCGTGAAGGAGGAGATCCGGCTGGCCGGCCGACGATCGGTGAGCGGCCTGATGTTGACCTACCCGGTGCATCAGGCGGCGGACATCCTGTTCTGCAAGGCGGATCTGGTGCCGGTCGGACGGGATCAACTGCCGCACCTGGAACTTGCCCGGGCCATCGCGCGGCGGTTCAACGAGCGGTACCGGCCGGTCTTTCCACTGCCGTCCGCGCTGCTCGGCGAGGCCGGCCTGCTGGCCGGCCTGGACGGCCGCAAGATGTCGAAGAGCCTGGGCAATTCGATCGGGTTGGCCGACGATCCGGACACCGTTGCCGCCAAGGTACTGGCGGCGCGGACGGACAGCGAGCGACTGATCAGCTTCGAACCGGATCGGCGGCCGGCGGTGGCCAACCTGCTGAGGTTGGCGGCGCTGTGCGGCGGTCACGAACCGGCGGAATTGGCCGAGCAGGTCGGCAACGGGGGAGGGTCGGCGTTGAAACAGTTGGTGATCGAGGCGGTCAACGACTTCCTGGCACCTATCCGGGCCCGGCGGGCGGCCTGCACGCTGTCCGACGCGGCCGAATTGCTGGCTCGCGGCGCTCAACAGGCCCGCGAGATCGCGGACCGGACACTGGCCGAAGTGGTGCAGGCGATGGGGATGGACCACGGAGGTCTTTACCACCTCGGGTAGCGCCTGCCACCATCGGTGTTCATGGCCGCCACCTTTCATCCCGATGAACGGATCGACCAATCCATCATCGACAACCGGGCGGCGCACGTGGCTCGGCTGTTCCTGGATCGGGTGCTCGCCACGCCGGACGCGGAGGCGTTTCGGTACCGGGTCGGGGCGGAATGGATTTCGCTGAGCTGGCAGCAGACCTCCGACGCGGTCGAGCGGTTGGCGGCCGGGCTGATCGCGCTCGGGGTACGACCGGGACAGCGGGTGGCGCTGGCCAGCGGCACCCGGATCGAATGGATCCTGGCCGACCTGGCTGTGCTGCTGGCCGGTGCTGCCAGTACCACCGTGTATCCGAGCACCAATGCCGACGAGATGGCTTATATCCTCGCCGATTCCGGCAGCGTGGTGGTGTTCGCCGAGAACCAGGAGCAACTGGCCAAGCTGCATCGACACCGGAGCCGGCTGCCCGACCTCGGCACGGTCGTCGCCATCGACGGAACCGCCGATGGGGATTGGGTGATCGGCCTCGACGAGGTACGTGAGTTGGGCTCGGTACTGCTTCGGCGGCGTCCCGGTGCGGTGATGGACCGGGTGGCCGGCATCCAGGCCGAGGACCTGGCCACGTTGATCTACACCTCGGGCACCACCGGTCGGCCGAAGGGCGTCCGGCTGCGGCACTCGGCGCTGACCTACGAGGCCGCGACCGTTGCCGCGGTCGGTGAGTTGAAGATCACCGACCTGCAGTACCTCTGGCTGCCGCTGGCGCACGTATTCGGCAACCTGTTGATCATGCTGCCGTTGCAGATCGGCTTTGCCACAGCGGTGGACGGCGACATCGACAAGATGATGACCAATCTGCCGGTGGTGCGTCCGACCTGGATGGGCGCGGTGCCGCGGATCTTCGAGAAGGTGCATGCCGGGGTGCTGGCCGCGGTGGTCACCGAACCGCTGCCCAAGCGCCAGCTGTTCGACTGGGCGATCCGGGTCGGTGACCGGATGTCCCGGGCGCGCCGGCACGGTGTCGAGGTTTCGCCGTTGTTGTCAGCACAATTCACGCTGGCCGAGCGGTTGGTGTTGAGCAGGATCCGGGACCGGTTCGGCGGCCGGCTCCGGTTTCTCAGTTCCGGTTCCGCGCCGCTGAACCCGGAGATAGCCGAGTGGTTCGCCGCGATCGGCATTCCGGTGCTGGAAGGATATGGACTCACCGAATCCAGTGCCGCGTCGCTGTCCAACCGGCTCAGCGGCCTCACGTTCGGCACGGTGGGCAAGCCCTTCCCCGGCACCGAGGTGCGGCTGGCCGATGATGGCGAGGTCATGCTGCGCGGACCGGGTGTGATGGAGGGTTACCACAACCAGCCGGAGACGACCGCTGCCGTGCTGAGCCCGGACGGCTGGTTGGCTACCGGCGACATCGGTGAGTTCGACGAGCGTGGTTTCCTGCGGATCACCGACCGCAAGAAGGATCTCTTCAAGACCTCGAGCGGCAAGTACATCGCGCCGGCCGCGATCGAGGCGATGTTTCGCGGGATCTGCCCGTATGCCGGCAACATCGCGGTATTCGGCGATGGTCGCAGGTTTGCCACCGCCCTGATCACGCTGGATTCGGATGCCATCTCCCGGTGGGCTGCCGCGAACGGGCTGGGCGGACGCAGCTATGCCGAACTGGCGTCCGATCCGAAGGTCCGGCAGCTGATCGAGGGTTATCTCGATCAGCTCAACGAGCGGTTGAATCCCTGGGAGACCATCAAGCGATTCGTGCTGCTGGATCGTGAATTCACCATCGACGACGGGGAATTGACGCCCAGCCTGAAGCTGCGGCGGCGAGTGGTGGGGGAGCGGCACGCCGAGCTCATTACCGCGATGTACGACTGATCGTGCCTATCGGGTAGCAGTCTGGTGCTTGGTGCTTGGTGCTTGGTGCTTGGTGCTTGGTGCTTGGTGCTTGGTGCTTGGTGCTTGGTGCTTGGTGCTTGGTGCTTGGTGCTTGGTGCCTGGTGCCTGGTGCCTGGTGCCTGGTGCCTGGTGCCTAGTGCCTAGTGTGCCTGGCCGAGCGTCTCGCGCAGCCCGACCGAGTCGTGTCGCCAGAAGGGGTCCGGGTAGACCAGCGCGCCGACCATCCAATCCTGTCGGGCGGGCAGTCGCAGCACTTGGAAGGCTGGCTCCGGAATACGCAGTGATGGTCGCAGAAAGCCATGCCGACCAGCCGGCTCGAAGCCGAAGCGCGGGTAGTAGCGCGGCGAGCCCTCCAGGAACAGCAGGGGAGTGTCGAGCTCACCGGCCCTCGTGATGGCGGCGCGGACCAGGCTGGCGCCGATACCCCGGCCGTGCAGCGCGGGCAACACCGCAAGCGGGCTGAGCACCAGCACCTCGACCAGCCGCCGTGGTGCGTCGAGCCAGCCTCGGGAAAGCTGGACAACGCCGGCCAGCAGCGGCTCGGCGCGGACAACGCCGGCCAGCAACGGGTCGGCGCGGACCGTGTCAGCAGTCCTTTCGGCGCTTGTTCCGGCGGTCATTCCAGCGGTCGTTTCAGCGGTCGTTTTAGTGGTTGTTTCGGCCACCAAGGCTGCTCGGTGCGAGTCGGAGTGGCGCAGTTCCTCGGCCAACGCGGCGACCGCGGGCCTCGCGAAGGCCGCAGTCAGCAGTCGCCGCACCGGCTCGTCGTCGGCTGGTTGGTGAGAGCGGACCATCACAGCGGTTGATCATGCCATCGTTTCGGTTGTGAGACCTTCTCAAAGCGCGGCGATGAAAAGCGCAGCGACGGGGAGTGTCGTAGGGGTCCGGTAGCGTTGCTGGGTTGCGGCTCGCTCGTTTGAGATTCGCCTTTGTTCTGCTGGCTAATCTCTGTTGACCGGAGTGCCTGTCACTGTTAGAATCGAACACATGGACGGCGCTGACGACTGGGACGGTGATCTCGGCGACGCGGACCTACTCGCGTGTGCCCTGGCCGAGGATCCGGCGTTCCGGTCGGGCGCGGAGCTGGATCGGATCGACCCTGGGCTGTTGTCGCGCCATGAGCGGGTGGATCTGCTGGTGGTGTTGGAGGAGCAGAAGCGCTGGTTCGAGGCCGCTCAGCTGCGGGTGCTGGCGGTGATGCAGGAACGCGACGCCTCCAGGTTGGGGTTGGCGCAGGACTCGGTGTCGTTGGCTCTGCAGGTGCCGCTGCGTACCGCGCAGGGCAAGCTCGCCCAGGCCCGGACCCTGGTCCGGGAACTGCCCCAGACCCTGGCCGCCGTTGCCGGCGGCGCGATCTCCGGCGAGCATGCCCGGGTGCTGGCCGAGGCGCTGTGGCGGCTACCCTCCGACCCGGTGCTGGCGCCGGCGCTGGAGAAGGCGGTGCTGCCGGCGCTGCTGGACGGCCGCTGCGTCACCGTGCCGCAACTACGGCAGCGGGCCCGGCGGGCCGCGATCGCCCTGGACCCGGTGACCGCCGAGCAACGCCACCAGCGGGCCTTGGCCGACCGGACCGTCGGATACCTGCCCGGTGAGGACGGCATGGCCAGCCTGCCCGTCCTACTCGCCGCCCCGGAAGCCCAGCTGATCTACACGAGGTTGACCGCCGCCGCCACCCTGCTACCGGCCACCGACCCCCGCACGATGGACCAGAAACGCGCCGACCTCCTCGTCGACGCCGTGCTCGGCGGATTGCCGGCCGGCGGGCTACCCGTGCTGCGGGGCCGGCGGCCCTCGATCAACGTGGTGGTGTCGGCCGACACGCTGCTGAACCTGGATGACCAGCCGGCGCACTTGACCGGCTACGGACCGGTGACGGCAGAGACCGCCCGCCGCTTAGCCGCGGATGCGTCGGGCACCTGGCGGCGGCTACTCACCGACCCCAACACCGGGGCACTCCTGGATATCAGCACCGACCGCTACAAGCCGTCCCAGCGACTCAGGGACTACGTCGCCGCCCGGGATGACGTGTGCGCCTTCCCGACCTGCAACCAGCCCGGCTACCGCTGCGAATACGAACACACCACGCCCTATTCCGAAGGCGGTTCGACCTGTCGTTGTAACGGCGCCCTGGCGTGTAGGCGGCACAACCAATGCAAACTCGACACCAACTGGAGCTACGTCAGGAACGACGACGGCTCCTTCACCTGGACCACCGACACCGGCCACACCTACACCAGCGCCCCCACCATCCACTGGACCCCGAAAACCCAACAGCCGACACCACCCGACCCGCCGCCACCGCCGACCATCGAACAGCTCCACGCCAAAGAAGACGCAGCCTACGAACGGTTGGTCGCCATGTGGAAGACCGAGATCGAGCAAGCCACCCAAGCCGACAACCACCAACAGCAATCCGAAGCAGAACAAGCACTAGCCACAGCCCACCGCGACCGACAACGCCAACTCACCCACCGCACCAACCCCCACCACCCACCCTTCTAGCCCAAACGCGGGTCGGGATCGGAGCTCGGGTTCGGGCGGAGCGGTCGGACAGGTTCGAGAACGTAACGACGCCCTTGTTCGCGAACCTATCCGACCGCGCAGCCAGCCAGCTGCCCGAGAAACGCCAGCCATCCCCACCGCGGCCATTCACCGTTCTGACGCCGTGCCACACGGAGAAGGACGGGCGAGCTGTGAAAGATCAGCCTTCGATCCACAGGCAGAACGGATGGCCTTCGGGATCAAGGCAGACTCGGACATCCTGTTGAGGCTGGAACTTGGCGAGCGTGGCGCCGCAGTCCAGCGCATGCCGCAAGCCGGCGTCCAGGTCATCGACCTTGATCTCTAGGTGCATCATCATCTGCTGTTCGCCGGGACGGCCGGGCCAGACCGGGCGAGAGTGGAACTCCTCGTACTGGAAAGCCAGTCCGACACCGCCGGCGGGGTTACGCATGACGATCCAGCTATGGTCGCCGTCCTCGTCCCGGGGATCGGGTCGCCAACCCAGCAGTCGCTGGTAGAAGCGGGCAAGCGCGGGTGGATCGGCGGCGCCGAGGTTGACCGTCGTCAGGGTCAACGCAGGGGAGTGGCTCATCGGCCGAGTCTGTCAAAGAACCACCGCCGCCACGGCGGTCAGGTCACCCGTGCTGGGAGACGCTGATCTCGTCGACCCGATCCGGGTAGAAGGCCACGTGGTCCTTGATCTCGGCAACCGCCTCGTACGGCGCCTCATAGGTCCAGATGGCGTTCACCGATTGCTGGCCACCGACCAGAATGCTGTAGTAGGTGGCATCGCCCTTGTACGGGCAGTAGGTCGAGTGCTCGGTGCGTTCGAGCAATGACCGGTCGACGTCCCGCAGCGGAATGTAGAGCACGGCGGGGTAGTCGGCCTCCTGCAGGCTCAGCGCGTCGCGGCTGTCGGCGACGGTGCGGCCCGCGACCCGGACCTGCACATGGGCCGAGGCTGACTCGATGGTGATCGGATGGTCCCGACCCGGTATCTTGACCGGCTTGGCGTGGGTAGTCATATAGGTGAAACCTGAGGGTCGGCGGCAGAATTCCGGCGTTATCGCGAGTAGACGCTGATATGGCGCTCACTGGCGCCGGTGAATGGCTCCCGCTGCCAGCCACCCCAGCGAGCGAGCAGTCTCAGCCCGGCGATCCGCGCCATCAGATCCAGCTCGCTGGGCCAGCTCAGACGGCACGAGATCGGCCCGAGCCGCACACCGTCGTTCGTCAGCGTGATGTGACTCTCGTCGAGCAGTTGGGTGACCGGGTCATAGCGGTTCACATCCCGCACCACCACGTCGTTCGCGATGCGCTCCACGTCGACGAACTGGCCGCCCCGGATCCAGGCCGTCGGCACCGCTGCCTCGACCACGAACACCCCGTCAGGAGTGAGGTGTCGCGCCGCGTTCTCGAAGCAACGGACCTGGGCATCCTGGGTCAGCAGGTTGAAGATGGTGTTGAAGACCAGGTAGACGAGCGGGTAGCTGCCAGGCGCACGGACGCTCGCCATGTCACCGATGGTCACGTCTACGGCGTTGCCGCCAGGCTTCTCACGGAGACGGCTCACCATGTCGGGCGACAGTTCGATCCCGTTGACCCGGATGCCACGTTGCGCCAGTGGCAGCGCGATCCGTCCGGTTCCGATGGCGAATTCGAGTGCGGGTCCGTCCTTCGCCATGCCGGCGAGAAACTCGACGGTTTCGGCCTCGTCGCCACGCGGTTCGTCGTCATATCGCCGAGCTACGTCCGGGCCGAAGCTCGTTGCCGGATCGAATCCATCCACGCCGACACCCTCGCGCGCGGCCTGCTCAGCCGCAACCGATTTGCCGCCGCGAGACCAGCCGACCCGCCGCGACCAGGGACAACGTGGCCGTAAGAGGCGCAGCCCCGGGGCAGGGGGTCGAGAAAGCTAACTTGACATAATGTTGATTATCGGATCTGAAGTTCGATGCGCGAATCGTCGCTCGGCTCGGCGAGAAACCACGGCGACAGGCGGCATGCGATGCACGGACTGGGTCGGCCAGTGGCCGTCCGGGTTTAGCGGGTCATGAGCGTGCGTAGCCGGCCCGTGAGCTTGTCCTTGAGATCAACCAGCCCCTCGGAGTTGCCGAGGTATTTGATATAGCGGTGGTGGCGCAGGTCGAAGGGCACGTCGTCGGGCGATTGCGTGATGAGCACGACCTCGCGGCCGAGAGTATGTGCAATGCCGGCCTCATAGAAGACGTTCGCGTTGCGTCCAGTGAGGTCGCAGATGACGACCTTGGACCGTGCAATGAGGGCGACGACGTCGTTGACGAGCACACTGTCGTCCCATATGTCGTCGGCCCGCTGGCACACCCAGTCTCCGCCGCCTGCAGCCTCCTTCAACGCCGTCCACACCGGCGCAAACTCCGCATCGAATGGCATCATCACCGCGATCCGATTCGGATCCGCGGCGTAGGACGGCAACGTGAACGCCGTCGGCTTAGGGATACCGATTATGTTCTTGGCGATTAGCACCTGGTATAGGTCAGCGGCCTTGACTGCCCAATGGGTTCGGGTGAAGCCGAATCTGCCAATGCTGAGTTCAGCTGCGGCCGCCTCGATGCGCTCGGACGGAATCGGCGGGATGGCCTCGTCACGGATGAACCGGAAGTGATAGTCCCTGCCTGCCCTCGTCAGGCTGATCACGCTGCCGACCTGCGCGAGCTGGGGGCTACGCATATCGCCGGTCTCGGGCATGCACAGTGCCGGCAGCGACAATAGCCGTGCGACGTCCAGATCCCCGCCGGGACGCACGATGCTGTCGAGCTGCGCCTCGGTGCCCTCCAAGAGCCGTTCGGCGGCTAGGACGCCGTTAACAGCTCCCATGATCAGGTTGTACATCTCACGTCCTTGATCGTTGATCCTCGAGCTGGGCAGTGGTTGCCCACGACAGGCGGTCCCTAAGTCTGCCTGATCCGGGTCGTCTGCTGCCGCTGGGTGAGCGGCGTGCCAAGGCCGAGGAACCGGCCACAGGTCAAGACTCATGTCGCGCACCCGGCGGCGGTCTTCCACCGCCAAACCGTCGCCGGGGTGCCGCTGGCGTTGTAAGCCGCGGCACCCCGGGACACTCAGCCGGCCGCGCGCTTGACCAGGTAGAACGCCCATGCGGCTGTTCCGATGAGTGTGCACAGGGCCGTGAGTCTTTTGATCTCCGATGTCGACATGCTGATCACCTCCTTCCCGATTTCTAGCGTGACGGTTGTGGCGGGCCGTACAGGCATGGGAAACGGGGGGAAAGTGTGCCTCGGCCACTAGAGTGGCTTGCATGCCAGCGGTAGGGCGGCAGCGTAGCTCCGTCGCGGTGGTCGATGTAGAGCTTTCCGACCGCGCGGCGGGACTGGGCACGCCAGTAAGCCCACTGCGGATCCGGCGCTGGCGATTGGCCGGACTGCTACCGGCTCCTCAGTCACGCGGGGTCCGGCCAGAGCATTCTCCGACCGGCCGCGCTCCCCTTGCGTACCGCGAGCAAGAGCTTGCCCAACTTGATCAGATCGTGGCCGTCCTAGCGACCTGTGCCCGTCGGGGCCGCCGCACAGAACAACTGGCTCTCATTCTGTTCGCCCATCGACTCCCGGTAGCGGAGCACCTGTTAACGGCCGCGATCAAGACTGAACTTCAGAAGTTTCACGCCAACATCAACGCTCTCACCGCCCGGGCTACGACACGATTCCCACCACCCACCGATCCGGAGTTGCGCCAATCGGATGGCTTCGAACGCGCCGAAGCCCTGGCAAGGCTGACGACTGCCGACGGCACCGCGATGCCATCCACGATGCGGAGAAACCTCCGCTCTGCTCGTCGACCCACCACTCCCGCCAACGTTGTCTCAATCATGACGCTTCTCTTCGCGGGCCTATTCGACGCCCCCGAGACCCTCGCGCTCGGCGATGACCAGACCGCCGAGGACGTGCTGCACACCTTCGGCGCGCACGGTCTGATCGAACCGGTAGGTCCCGATGGCCCGACCCTCGTCAGCGACGGCGCATCGGCTGTCACCAAAGCCATTAACGCCGTTGCCGGCCTAGCCTTCCAGCCGCTGCCGGAGGACGCGACGCTCGATGAACTAGCGATCACCCGTGACTTCTGCGCAGACCTTGGCCCAGCACTCGCAGCGATGCCGGTTCCGCAACTACGCCATAACCTGGGCGGCGATATCGTCCTCAACTTCTGGGATCCGACCGACCCAAGCATGATCGCGGTCCTGCTGAGCTCGTTCCTCCTAATCAGGCGGACGGTGCTGCCCGAACTGGACAACTCCGAAATCGTCGAGGCAGTCAGAGGACAGGGGTGGCTCGATTCCGCCGCCGGCTCCGATACACGGCCCAGTTCCCTCCCCTAGCGCAGCATTGGCCGACTTAGCCTTGAGAATGCTTGCTAACCCCAGAGCCCGTTCGGCTGCCAGCGGCCTCGACGGATCATCCCTCCACGGTCGATCATCATCCCCATCACCGTAACCAGCGGGTCGTTCGCGGCTGGTATGACAGCACAGCTTCGACCCGCCCGTCCTGCCGAGGTGCCAATCACGCGATGGGCAGGACACCATGTCTTGTAAGCAGCTGCGTGTAAAACGTGGTCAGCATCGCGGTGGTCTGCGCCTTGCCGACGAGTTCGTGGCCGCCGAACCGGTAGACCTCGTAACCGGCGAGCCGCAATTCGCGGTCCTCACGGACCGTTGCGGCGTACCGTTGCGGACTGGCTACCTCCCGCTCGTCGCTGTAGTGCTGCTTGCCGTCGAGTTCCAGAATCACGCGGCCCCGTCGGGGCAGCAACATGAGGAAGTCCATGCGCTGTCGGAAGAGACGTGGCCGCCCGCCGAGCTCGGCGGCGGTGTAGGGGTCGTAGTGCAGGTACACCTGCGGCAGTAGCGCGGGCAGGTCGAAGCCATGCGCGCCGTAGAAGGAGCCGTAGGCGCGGAGCATGAGCCGCTCCGGCTCATTCGCGGTCGAGGCGAGGAGGCGGTCAAACAGCGCGAGCGCGAGGACGCGCTCGTTCGTGTCGGTGAGCTTGGCGCCGGTCTTGCGTGCCCACCAGCGCACCAAGGCGCGCCATGTTAGTCCGGCTTCGGCGAGTGGTTCGTCATAGATCAGGCAGCGGTCGGAGCCTTCGACGATCTCAACGTCATTGTTGAGGGCGTCGGTGAAGACGAGCCGCGGTTTGGCGCCCACGGCGGCAAAGATGATGTTCTTTAGGGCACCCCTGACACCGCCGGTGTCACGGTCGAGTTCGGCCAGCAGCGTCAGTAGGTCGGCGTGCGGGTAGTCCAAGACGGCCTCGCGGGCCGTTGCGATCAGTTGCTCGATCTCGTAGCCCTTGGTCCGGGCCAGCACGTAGACCCGTTTGCCGCTCATCGGGTGCATGTGCTCCGGCGCTGGAGGCATCTTGAGCTCGTCGCAGACATCGGCGAGTTGGTTGGCCGAGACGGAGTCCCACAATGCCTCCGCAAGCGCGTTGCGAAGTTTGGTTTTGGTCACGACTGCCACCGAATCAGTGTCCCAGCCAGAGCTGACAGGCAACGGTAAATCGAGCCACGTCCGCGCCGGAAACGTCGAGTCGGGAGCCTCGAACGACGTTTTCGGCACCTGTGCCCGTCCATTGATCTCGGTATGAGCCACCCCGGTAAGCGGCAGACCGGCGCGCTTTAGCCCGTGGCGGCGGGTCATGCGGCACACTCCCGTGGCGTGAGCGAGTGGATTCCTGACGTGATCGCGGCCGGCGCATTGGCTCTGTCAGCCGTTGGTTTCATAGACAGCCGGCGCAGGGCCAGGGCCGCCGACCGCGCGGCAGTCCGATCCGAGCAGGCGGCACGCGACTCGGCCGACGCTGCCCAGCGCTCTGCCGACGCGGCAGAACGTCAGCTCGCCCTGGCTGAGGCCAAGGCGACGGAGTCACCCGTGCCGTGGGCCGTTGAGCACGTTGCCAGCAGCAAGTGGCACTTGATCAACCGCGACGAGTTGAACCACAAGTACGACGTCCGCGTCGAAGCGTTCCCGGGCATGCGACCGCTCAGCAACCTAGAGTGCCCGGCAACCGTCTCGCCGGGCTCGGCGCTACGCTTCATCGCCTCCGCCGTCGGACGCGGTGAACGCGGGAGAGGTATCTCGGTTACCTGGCGAGATACGCCGGGTGGCCCGGTGCGGGGGCCCTGGGAGCACCCACTCAGCTCCTGACCCACGGTGCTGATGCTCGCGACGGCCGGGCATGGCGCCTAGTCAGATCCGTGTGGTCCGGCCCGCCGCCGGCAAGCGTGTGTGGTCGAACGCCCATTGCCGACCGAACGGATCGAGCTCGAGATGCGAGTACGCGGAATGTCGGCCGGCCTGGAGATGGACACGGTGGCTCGAGCGGAGACGGCTCGTACACACCGACTGGGGTGCTCGCTCTAGGCATTGGCGTAACGCTTCAGCCTTGGCCGCGGACCCTCGGCCGGGGGGGTGGAGAGGCGTGCTGGTGGACTGCCAGGAGTTCCTGGACCAGGGGTCCGGCGGACGGTGATCTCGCCGCGCAGCTCGCGCCGGCGCCGGGTACGGGCGGCTTGCAGCTTCGGCGCTGAAGCCGGGAAGCCGCGGACCAGGTGGCCGGGCAGTCCGGGCAGGCACAGCTCGTTCACGCTGCCGAAGAATCGCTCGATCTTGCCGCGACCGCGCGGCCACCGCTGCGCAGTCCGCAACGCCCCCCAGCCTCGGCCGCCGCCCGGGTCAACGGCACATCGCCGTTCACATGCGGGGAGAGGACCTCACAGCACGCCATCGCCTTGCGCCGCTGACCTCGGTCAGCGCCGCCAACGTCGGCCTGCCAGCCGATGCCCGCCGAGTGTCCGCTCGCTCGGTCCGCGATCGAGGGTGCTCCATGAGGAATTACGACCGTACGTGACGGCCGCGACGCACACAGTCACCTGACCTACAGCGGAGGGGTATAGGCGGTGGCGTGCAGTGTTGCGGAGTGACCGTTCTGGCGGATGGTCACCGACACGGTGACCTCGCTGCTAGCCGACAGGTTGCTCAGCACGCAGACGTCGTCTCCGGTGCCGCAGCCTCTGGAGATGGTGCTGGTGTAGGGCGCCGGGACCGACCAGGTGTAGCTGTAGGAGCCGCTCTCGTTCAGGACCTCGAAGGTCGCGGTGTAAGAGCTGGCGGTCATGCCGGTTGAGCACTGCGAGCTGACTGGAGGCGGGACGGTGCGGTTCGGTGTGACGTAGCAGCCCAGTCGCTCACTGCCGAAGGCCGAGGCCGGTGCGGCGTTGGCGACGGTCACGGCGATAGCGGGCAGGAGGGAAGCCAGGATGACGACGATCTTGCGCATCAGGATCCTCGATCTGAAGGGAATCAATGCCGAAAGCGTGAGTTGACCGGATCGTACAGATCACTGTCGAACACCGCCAGAGGTTAGGCCGCCAGCTGTCCTGTCTCATCGAATCTGAGGCAGACAGGCTAGGTCTTCACCGGAACCATCTCACCAAAGGGATGCAACCCGGCGAGGGACCGTTCCACGATTCCGGGGTAAGTCGATCAGGCTGACCCCCGCGCGATGGTCCCAGCCGGGGTCGATTGGCCTGAAGCGGTGTGTGTGTCTCGCCAACCCTGAGGCAACTCGCTGAGATTCTCACCAACCTGGCACCAACAAGGCGGCAGGGCACGACACGTTAGACATATCGTGGTCGGTGGGTGCTCGTGCACTCTGCCAGCTGGTGCCGTTCCAGACAGCCGAGGACCCCCTGGGCCGCGTACTGGCAGAAGGTCGACGACACGCAGGATACGGAGGCCCGGTACAAGTCGGCAGCGTCGGTCGTGCCGGACCAGTGCTAAGTAGCGGTCAAGAGCTAGCTGTGAAAATAGACGAAGTTGGACATCCGCTCCCCCACGTCGTCCAACTCGACTCTGTTGAACACGACTCGTTACCAGGTGAGTCGAACTCGCGCTTAGGGCGGGGTCGGTTGATTTGCGTTCGGTTGGGTCGGATCTTCAACCGTCCCCGGTAAAGATATCGGCGCAGGCGGTACTACCTGCTCAAGAACAATCACTGCTGGAGGCTTTGGTGCGGGGCTCCCGTCACCGGCGATCAGCTGAGGAACCATGGCGCCGGTGGCGGATGCCACCGCCATCAGCGCCGTGGACGCAAACTCTGCGATCTTTCCAAGCACCGGGTTCCGTTGCTTCTCGGGCGGAGTATTGACGAGGTGCCCCACCAGCCCCTCGGCCGCTTCCTCGATAGCCACCGCGCCGGTGATTTGCACGTTCAGCAGCGCTTCCTCAACCCGCTGCAGCCGACGTACTAGCGCGGTCTTCGTCAGCCCATCGAGGTCTCCGCTCTGCGTAACCTCATCGATGAGAGCGCGCACCTTGCCGAGTAATTGCTCGACTGTGCCGTCATCGAGCTTGGGTTCCTGATGATGTCGACCCACCAGGTGTTCAGCGAGGTCAAGGCTGCGCCATCCTGCATCCGTTACATGCTGTATTAGATGGACCATTTCGAGGTTTCCGGCCGCTGGTAGGCCGGCTACAACTTGCTCGATCTGGCCAAAGTCCGCCAACAATACGTCGGCGTTTTCAGATGCCGGCAAGTCGTCGGCGAGAGTGCGGACTTGAAACGCTTGGTCAGCCACGTCAGCTAGCCGGCGCAACACCAACCGCTCATCGCCGGGCCATGTCAACCCAAAAATGCCTGCGCATACCGGAGCGACGGGGGTGCCGGTTTTCCCATGCGCTCGCAACGCCAACATGAACGCCTTAAGTCGCGTCGCGGGGCTATCTGAAGCAGTCACATAAGCACTCTACGAGGTGTGCCAAGGATGAACCGAGCGGTGCATGCGGATGAATAGAGCGGACTCCGCGGAGAATGCGGATCTGCGGATGGGTCTCAGGGGTTCCGCCCTGCTGGGAATGATGATGGGCCGCCAACGGCGTTGAGAACAGTCGCGCACATCGTCCCGGCCGCCGTCGACCGCGCCGGCGTCAGCTCGCAGCCGACAGCTAGGTCAACGGCACCGAACCACCGCTGACCGTGGCGCACCGATCTACAGCCCCAGAGTCTCGGGGTCGGAGTTCGTCACCCACCATCGCTCGCTGGCCTCGACCGGCAGGCACCTGCATCCGTGTCGACAACCCCTGGAAGGACAATGCCGCGACGGGCTCGGCCTGTGATGCACTACCTCCAAGGGAGTAGGCAGGACGCGCTAGCCGATGTCGTACCTGACTCTCGATTCTGTGTCGTCAGGGACTCTCATTCATCTGTCGCGTGACAGAACTCATGCCTGTCTGCCACTGCCGATCCTCGGGGACCTGCGAGCCGCCCACCTGCTACCGTCCGCACGACCGCTTGCAAGTCGCAATCAGTCAGGAGGGTTCGCGGTGCCGGACACCACCTGCCACATGTCGATCTCGCTGGACGGCTTCGTCGCCGGACCGGACCAGAGCCGCGAGAACCCCCTGGGCAAGCGGGGGCTGGAGCTGCACGGCTGGCACATCGGCGACCCGCGAGCCAACGATGCCGACAAGGCCGCGAACGAGTGGCTCATGCGCTCCCGGGGTGCGTATGTGATGGGTCGGAACATGTTCGGCCCGATCCGCGGGAACTGGGATGAGGAATGGACCGGGTGGTGGGGGCCCGAACCGCCGTATCACGCGCCGGTGTTCGTGCTGACCCATCACGGACATGACCCGATCCAGCTGGACGGCGGGACGATCTTCCACTTCGTCACCGAGGGCTTCGACGCGGCCTACGCCGCGGCGTGCCAGGCCGCTGGGGACAACGGCGTGGACATCGCCGGTGGGGCCTCGACCGTCCGGCAGGCACTGCGAGCTGGGGTGATCGACGAGCTCACCCTCGACATCGTGCCGGTCCTGCTCGGTTCGGGCGAGCGCCTCTTCGACGGGATCGAGTCCTTCGGCTTCGAACCCGCCGAGGTGCTTCACTCACCGCTGGCCACCCACATCCGTTACCGCCGCGTCAGCTAACTTGGCCGGTTTGGTGCGTTCTGGCGTGCGTCTGGTCTGCTGCGCGCACCGGAACGGCAGGGGTCATTGGGGGTACGATCTGCGTTACGGCGTCGCTGGTCTGGCACCGGAGGCCACTTTGAGGCTTGGACCGCCGCGCCTGGCTGAGACAGCCGGCCGCTTGATTTCGGTGCGCGCAGCGCGCCGTTCACCCGCGTCATTCCGATCGATGGAGGCCGTCATGGGCTCCTCCGATATCAAGTCCGTCTACCATCCGACGGGCCTACCGACTGCTGGTGATCGCAGCGGCCCGACGGGTGTGGGCGGGTGGGCGGTGCAGAGGTTTGCCGAGGACGCCCGCGCTGAGCTTGCTCGTTTTGAGGCGTTGGTCGAGTACGCGCCGGACGCGATTGTGATCCTCGATCTCGATGCGGGTCACTTCGTCACGGTCAACCGGGCGGCTGAGGCGCTGTTCGGCATGGGCCGCGCCGATCTGCTGCAGGTGGGTCCGGTGGACGTGAGCCCGCCGGTGCAGCCGGACGGGCGACCGTCGCAGAGCGCGGCGATGGCCTACTTGGACCGGGCCCTGGCCGGCGAACAGCCCCGGTTCGAGTGGACCCACCGGCGCGCGGACGGCATCGACATCCCCTGCGAGATCACCCTGCTGCGGTTGCCGGATCCGGTACGGCGGCTGATTCGCGGCAGCGTGCTGGACGTGACGGAGCGGCGCGCGACCGATGCGGCTCGTGCCGCCGCGGCTGCCGAGCGGGCCGCGCGGCTCGCGGCTGAGCGGAGCGTCGCCCGGCTGCAGGCGACGATGGCCGGGCTGAATGCGATCGTGTGGGAGCGGGATCCGGTGACGCTGCGGCTGACGTTCGTCAATCAGCGGGCGGAGGAGCTGCTCGGCTATCCGGCGAGTCAGTGGCTGGCCGAGGACGGGCTCTGGGAGCGGATCCTGTACCCGGACGACCGTGACGACGTGCTGACCCGGATCGGCACGGCACTGGGCGACGGCACCGTCGATTTCGCCTTGACCTACCGGGTCCGCGCCGCCGACGGGCGCTGGGTCTGGCTGCAGCACCTCGGGCACGTCGACCGCGACCCGAGCGGCACGGCCCACACCCTGCACGCGGTGCTGTTTGACGTCACCGAGGTGCGGCGCCGAGAGCGGGCGGCGAGCCTGCTGGCCGCCGCCGCCGAGGCCCTGACCGCGCTCGGCGGCGTGGAAGACCGGCTCGCCGCGGTCACCGAGTTGCTCGCCGGCGAGTTCGGCGACTGGGCGGCGGTCTGGCTGGCCGGTGACGACGGCGGTTTCCGTCCGGTGGCTGTCGCGCCGGCCGCTCTGGCCGGCCAGGTGCTGGACCTCCTGCTGTGGCCACCGGAGGACCTCGCCGCACAGATCCGGGCCGGGCGGGCGTTCGTCGTGCCCGAGGTGATCGACGCGCTGCGCCGCGCCGCCGACCGGGACCAGTACGCGGCGCTCGCCGGGCTCGGCGCAGACCGGTGGCTGGTCGCGCCGCTGACCACCGGCGGCAAGGTGGTCGGTCTGCTCACCGTCGCCGCCGATGCGCGCCCGGCCTACGACGCGGGCGACATCGCGCTGGCCGACGATCTCGGTCAGCGGATCGCCACCATGGTCGCCGGCGAGCGACTGGCCGCCCAGCAGCGGCAGTTGCACGGCCTCGCGGTGGCCCTGGCCGCGGCCGCCACCGCCGCCGAGGCCGGCGCCGCGCTCACCGCTGCCCTGGCCGAGGTGCTCGCCGCTTCGGTCGCGGCCGTGTACACCCTCGGCGAGGATCGCCGGCTGCACGTCGTGGACGTGCACGGCTACTCCCCCGGCTGGGCAGAGTTCGGCACGATCGGGTTGTCCGAGCCGGTACCGCTGGCCGAGGCCGCCCGCACTCGCCGCCCGGTGTGGCTGCCCGACCGGGCGGCGCTGCTGTCCCGGTCTCCGCAGGTCGCCCCGTTCCTGCAGGCGCAGATCGAGGCATCAGCGTCGCTGCCGTTGCTGGTCGGTCACCGCCTCGTCGGTGCCCTCGCGGTGGTCTTCCCCCGTCCACGCGCGTTCGATGCCGCCGAGCGCACCTTTCTGCTCACCGTGGCCGGGCAGGTCGCCGCCGCGCTGGAGCGCGCCGCGCTGGCCGATGTCCGCCGCGAGATGGCCGACACCCTCCAGCGAAACCTGCTGCCGGCGCGGCTGCCGACCACCGAGCAGGTCACCGTCGCCGCCCGCTACATTCCGGCGATCGAGGGAACCCTGGCCGGCGGCGACTGGTACGACGCCGACCTCGTCACCGACGACTGCCTCGCCCTCACCGTCGGAGACGTCGTCGGCCACGGCACCGCCGCCGCCGCCGTGATGGGCCGGCTCTCCAGCGCGCTGTCGGCATTCCTCGTCGCCGGCCATCGGCCCGCTCGCGCTCTCGAACTGCTCGACCGCCTCGCAGCCCAGATCGAGGGCGCCCGGCTCGCGACCGCGGCCTGTCTGCTCCTGAACCCGGCTACCGGCCGGCTGACCTACAGCACCGCTGGCCATCCGCCACCGCTGCTCGCCCTCCCCGACGGGAGAGTCAGCTGGCTCGACGAGGGCCACGGCCCGGCCCTGGCCGTGCTCGGTGCCGCGCACCGGCGCGAGGCAGTGGTCACGGTGCCGGCCGGTGCGACGCTGCTGCTGTACACCGACGGCCTCATCGAACGGCGCGACAGCAGCCTCGACGACGGGCTTGACCGGCTCGCTGCCGCGGCCGGAAGGCACCAGGACGCGCCGCCGACCGACTTCATCGATCGGCTGCTCACCGACCTTCTCGACGGCGGCGGCACTGACGACGTCGCCCTACTTGCCATCCAGCGGCCAAACCCCCGCGGCTAGGGGTATCTCTTAAATCCAGCCCTGCTGCGGAGCCTGGCAATGCCGACACCGGTGCCAGCAAGGGCGACTACGGCCTGGCCCTGCTCGGCTGGCTGCCGGACTACCCGAGCGCGACCGCGACGAGCGGGAATGAGCAGATGCAGCCTAGCTGCCGACGTATTCCGCGAGGTGCTGGCCGGTGAGGGTGGATCGACCGGCGACGAGGTCGGCCGGTGTGCCCTCGAAGACGACCCGGCCGCCGTCGTGACCGGCGCCGGGGCCGAGGTCGATGATCCAATCGGCGTGCGCCATGACCGCCTGGTGGTGCTCGATGACGATGACCGACTTGCCGGAGTCGACCAGCCGGTCGAGCAGGCCGAGCAGCTGCTCGACGTCGGCGAGGTGCAGGCCGCTGGTCGGCTCGTCGAGGAGGTAGACCTCCCCCCGCTCGGCCATCTGGGTGGCCAGCTTGAGCCGCTGCCGCTCGCCGCCGGACAGCGTCGTGAGCGGCTGGCCGAGGCTGAGGTAGCCGAGCCCGACGTCGGCGAGCCGGTCGAGGATCTTGTGCGCGGCCGGCGTGTGCGCCTCGCCGGCGCCGAAGAATTCCCCGGCCTCGGTGACCGACATCGCGAGCACCTGGCTGATGTCCTTGCCGCCGAAGGTGTAGTCGAGCACCTCGGCCAGGAACCGCTTGCCCTCGCACTCCTCGCACACGGTCGCCACGCCGGCCATGATCGCCAGATCGGTGTAGATGACGCCGGCGCCGTTGCAGTTCGGGCAGGCACCCTCGGAGTTGGCGCTGAACAGCGCCGGCTTCACCCCGTTGGCCTTCGCGAACGCCTTGCGGATCGGCTCGAGTAGTCCGGTGTAGGTCGCCGGGTTGCTCCGTCGCGAGCCGCGGATCGCGCCCTGGTCGACCGTCACCACGCCGTCCCGCCCGGAGACCGAGCCGCGGATCAGTGAGCTCTTGCCCGAACCTGCCACGCCGGTGACGACCACCAGCGCGCCGAGCGGGATATCGACGTCGACGTCCCGCAGGTTGTGGGTGTTGGCGCCACGTACCTCCAGCGCGCCCGACGGCGTCCGTACCGACGGCTTCAGCGACACCCGGTCGTCCAGGTGCCGGCCGGTGAGCGTGTCGCTGGCCCGCAGCCCGTCGACGGTGCCCTCGAAACAGACGCCGCCGCCCGCCGCGCCGGCCCCGGGGCCGAGGTCGACGACGTGGTCGGCGATCGCGATCGCCTCCGGCTTGTGCTCGACGACCAGCACCGTGTTGCCCTTGTCCCGCAACTGCAACAGCAGGTCGTTCATCCGCTGGATGTCGTGCGGATGCAACCCGATCGTCGGCTCGTCGAAGACATAGGTGACGTCGGTCAGCGACGAACCGAGGTGGCGGATCATCTTGGTGCGCTGCGCCTCGCCGCCGGACAGCGTGCCCGAGGGCCGGTCGAGCGAGAGATAGCCCAGCCCGATCTCGACGAACGAGTCGAGGGTCTCCCCCAGCGCCGTCAACAGCGGCGCCACCGACGGCTCGGCCAGTCCACGCACCCACTCGGCGAGGTCGCTGATCTGCATCGCGCTGGCATCGGCGATGTTGATCCCCTTGATCCTTGCCGATCGGGCGGCCTCGTTGAGCCGAGAGCCGCCGCAGTCCGGGCAGGCGGTGAACGTCACCGCCCGCTCCACGAAGGCGCGGATGTGCGGCTGCAGCGTCTCGACATCCTTGGACAGCATCGACGACTGGATCTTCGGGATCAGCCCCTCATACGTCAGGTTGATGCCCTCGACCTTGATCTTGGTCGGCTCCTTGTACAGCAGGTCCTGGAGCTCCTTCTTGGTGTACCTGCGGATCGGCTTGTCCGGGTCGAAGAAGCCGGAGCCCTTGAAGATCCGGCCGTACCAGCCGTCCATGCTGTAGCCGGGCACGGTGATCGCGCCCTCGTTGAGCGACTTGGTGTCGTCGTACAGCTGCGACCGGTCGAAGTCGGTCACCGACCCCATGCCCTCGCAGCGCGGGCACATGCCGCCGAGGTACACCAGGTCGCGGACCACGACCTGCTCCCCCTTGCCCTTGTCGACCGACATCGAGCCGGTCGCCTTCCGGGTCGGGACGTTGAACGAGAACGCGGTGGGGGGTCCGATGTGCGGCCGCCCGATCCGGCTGAAGAGGATGCGCAGCATCGCGTTGGCGTCGGTCGCGGTGCCGACCGTGGAACGCGCGTGCGCGCCCATCCGCTCCTGATCGACGATGATCGCGGTAGTCAGGCCCTCCAGTACGTCGACGTCGGGCCGCGCCAGCGTCGGCATGAAACCCTGCACGAAGGCGCTGTAGGTCTCGTTGATCAGCCGCTGCGACTCCGCGGCTATGGTGCCGAACACCAGTGAGCTCTTGCCCGATCCGGAGACACCGGTGAACACCGTCAACCGGCGCTTCGGGATCTCGACGTGGAGGTCCCTGAGGTTGTTCACGCGCGCGCCGTGCACGCGGATCAGATCCTGGCGGTCCGCAACGTGCGGCGCAGGCGACTGGGTGTCCGTCCTGGTGGCCATGCTCTCGCCCCTTCCCCTCCTGGTCCGCCGGTGTCGCCTTCGCGTTCTGGCGCCGGTGTCGCCGGCTCGATCTAACCAGCTTCGAGCAGGCGTCAGACCAACAGCCGGCGGTGGGCTGCGCTGCAGTGGCTGTTGCTGAGCCGGCCCGTCCCGGCCTAGGGCTGGACCGGCACCAGCAGCCGGGCGAGCGTGAGCAGCGGGCGCGGCTGCGCCCCGCTCAGGCTCGAGGCGAGCGAGATCGACACCGACCAGAACGCGTCGGCCGCCTTCTGGTGCCCCCAGGCCGCCGCGATGTCGGCGAGTCGTCCGGCCGGGTCGTCGGAGAGCAACACGTTCGGCAGCAGCGCCACCGGCATCTCGCTGATGATTCCCGAGCCGGGAACGCCGTCCTGCGCCGGCACCAGCGGGAACGCGTAGCCGAGCGCCAGCGTCACCGGCGCGCCTCCCCCGGTCCCGAACAGCGCCTCGAACGCCGCCGCCAGCCGAGCCTTCAGGTCCCCACCGGCAAGCTCGAAGTCCAGCGTCCACTCCAGCAACGGCACGGCCAGGTCGGGCGCGGTAACCGGCGCGGTGCTCAGCACGAAGGCCGGGTTCGTCTGCACGCCGGTCGGTCCGAGCAGGTGCTCGTTGCGGTGCACCGCCATGCTCGCCCGGCCGTTCTGCGTCTGCGCGACGTTCAGACCCGGCCATGCCGCGCGCAGCGTCGGCCAGCCCGCGGGCTCGATCGGCGCCGACGGCCGGTAGGCCAGCGCGCCGCCGGACGGACCGTCCGGGTCCGGCACCAGCGCGACGAAGCTGCCGTCGGACAGCCGCCACGACAGGTCGGGCCAGGCACCGGTGGGCCCGGGCGTGTCCTGACCGTCGAGGGTCAACGTCACGTGGTCCAACCGGGCGGCGCCGGCTTCGAGCACCACGCTCACCCGGAAGCCGTAGCGGTCCTCGGCGGCCGCGAGCCCACCGTGCTCACGCGCGGGCGGCGCGGAGAGCAGCTGCGGCGGGGCGGGCCAGTGACCGGCCCACGCGTCCGCGATCGGCCCGACGATCTCGGCGAGGCTGGCGGCCAGGTGGTCGGCCGCGGCCGGCTGCTGGGCGGTCGGCAGCACATACCCGGCCATCCGCTCGCGGACGTCGTCGGCGATGAGCGCGTACGCGCCGAGTGCCGCGGCCAGATCCAGCCCGACGGCTTCGAGGCGAAGGTTCGGCCCGGCGATGTTGAAGCTGACCGTCAGCAGGATCTCGTCCTGGGCCGCGTGCTCGTGCGACCAGGTCACCGCGAACGTCCACTGGCTGGCCTGCTGCAGGGTCGGGTTGTCCTCGCCCTGCCAGCTCTTCGTCGCCGACTGGTCGACGATGATCGGCAGCGGCGGGTGCGCCCGCAGTGGCACCGGCACCACCGGCGAGCCGAGGTCATCGACGATCGCCGCCGGCTGGTACGCGCCGGTCAGCGGCCGCACGAACGTCAACCGCTCACACGCCTGGTAGCCGTCGGCGCCGGTCACCGACCGCAGGTCGAAGTCGAGCGTGTCGAAGCCGAGATCGAGCGGGCCGGTCGGAACCGAGGTCTGCCGCTCGGGCGCCGGGACGGTCAGCGCGAGGCTGACGAACGACGCGGTCTCGTTGAGCATCGCCGCGCCGTTGGTCAGCGTGAAGTCGGTGGCGCGGTCCTTCGGCGGCGTCGCGGGCCCGGTCAGCCGCGCCGGGCGCAGCTTGGTCCCCGGCGCCGCATAGGCCGAGGTCACCTCGGCGTCGTACTGCACGACGGTCGCGACCTCGTAGGTCGCGGCCAGGCTCACCCCGCCCGAGGCGGCCAGCTCGGCGACCGCCCGCACCAGCCCGGCCGCGCCGTGCGGATCGACGGCGTAGCCGGGCCGGCTGCCGGACGCGATCGAGGCGAGCACCGGCGCCAGGCCCTTCGCGAGCGCGTCGGCGATCTGCCACTTGGCCTGCAGCAGCGTCTTCAGCGCGGTCTGCGACTCGGCGTTGCGGCGGTACATGCCCGCGACGTACGGGCCGGTGAGGTATAGGTCGAGGTCGGCCAGTAGCCGGCGCGCCCAGGTCTCGACGTCGATGGCCTGCACCTCGTGCAAGGCGGCCGACGCCAGCGTGCCATTCTCGGCGAGCGGCCGGACGGCCATGCCGGCACGGCTCTGCAGGTCGTGGTACAGCGGTCGCAGCGAGAAGTAGCGCGGCTGGATCGTGCCGTCGGGATAGGTCACGCCGGGCAGCAGCTTCACCGACGCGATGCCACTGGCGCCGAAGTCGGCCGCCCACAGGTCCGCGGTCTCACCCTCCACCCGGGCCGTGGCCAGCCGCAGGTCGGGCAGCACGGCGGCGCAGCTGTCGATGAACGCGTCGAACGTGTGCGTGTCGGTGCCGGGCTTGGGCACGGCAGGCGCCGGGATGACGCTCTCGGCCCGTTCGACCGGGCCGTCCTGGGCGTCCGTGCGCAGCTCCGGGTGCACGGCGCCCCGGGCGCGCTGGAGCCGAAGCGTCGTGGTGAGCGGGAAGACCGGCGTGGCGAACGGGCCACCCAACGCGCCAAGCCCGACCGACACCCGCATCGGTGGCGGCGGCAGCAGCACCCGGGTGCTTTCCAGCAGCGCCGCCGTCGGGTTCTGCGCGAGCAGGCCGGCAATGTCGACCGGCACGCCACCCTCGGCAAGCCGGCCGAGGATCGCGTTCACCGTGTCGTGCTCGACCGTCTCGGTGCTCGACTCGGCGCCGGTGCGCGGGTCGGTCACGCTGAGCCGAACACCACGCCGGACGAAGCCGAGCAGGGCGGCGTTGGCCTGCACCAAGGCGCCGGCGGCCACCCCGAGCGGCCCGGCCGCGGCGGCCGGAACCGAGGCGGCGAGCACCGGTGCCGGGCACACCAGCAGGGCGCCGATGCCGAGCGCGGTGGTGCTGGCGGCGACCGCGTCGATGAGATCCGCCAGCGTCACCGCCGACTGCTGCAGCTTCAGCCGGGCGACGATCGAGTCGAGGGAGTCGCCGAGCGTCACGTCGGTGCTCGCCGAGCCACCGGTCACCGTCACCGTGACCGACCCGACGGCGAGCAGGCCGGGCATCGCCGCGTTGGCCTGGGCGAGCTCTTGCGCACTCATCCCGAACCTGGCCGCGACGGCGTTCAGGCTGTCTTCCCGCTGGATCCCGTACGGCACCCGCGGCTCTGCGCCGAGCGGCTCGGCGACGCCGGGCAGCGGCACCGTGGCGCCGCCGCCGACCAGCGTCAGGCCTGAATTGTCGGTCAGCAGCTGGGCCAGTGACGAGCCGAGCCGGGCCGCCAGCTGGCCGAGCGTCTCGGCGCCGGCCGACACCACCGGCGCCGGTGACCAGTCGCCCAACCCGACCAGCGTGCCGGGCACGAACAGGTCGGGGGTGTCGACGTTGAGAGCGGCGACGGCGGCCAGCTGGTCCTCACCGGCGAGGCTGAGCAGCGTTGCCCCCTCCCCCGCGACCAGGTGCTTCAGCCGCAGCACCGCGCCGTCGGCGAAGATGCCCTTCACGTCGTGGTATGCCCGTGCCAGTTCGGTGGAGGCGACGTCCACCTCGAGCGCGGCGAACGCCTCGCGCACCCGGACGAACGAGTTGACGCCGGGGCCGACCAGGACGGTGACGCCCGATGCGGTGAACGCGAAGCCCGCGCGCAGCATCGGCTGGTCGTCGTTGTCGAGCGCGAGCTGCTCGGGCGTGCTCTGGTGCGCGTCGGCGACCGACCGCAGGGTCTGCTCGGTCGCCGGCGGCGGCAGCGGCGGCAGCGTCCGCGCCGGGATGGCCAGCACGGCGCCCCGGCGCAGCGTCAGCCGGGCGTTGGCGGCGTTGGTGAGCAGCGCGGTGGGGTCCGCCGGTGCCGGCCAGCCGGCCGGAATCCGCTCGATGATTGCCGTGGCCGTGTCGCGCTGCACCGTGATCAGGCGGGCGGTGGCACGCAGCGGGGTGCCGGCGGCCAGCAGGCTGGTCGCCGGCAGCGTGGCCAGCGCGCTGCCCAGCGTCGCGAACCCGAGGCCGACAACGGTGTTGAGTTCATTGATGGTTCTCGCCCGCCCGGCCGCGAACGCCGGCGCGGCGCCGGCGCAGGCGGAGGCGAACAAGGTGCTCGCCGCGGTGGCGCGCCACAGCGGCCAGCTGCCCTCGCGGACCGGCTGGACGAGCGGCGCGCCGTGCTCGTCCTGGCGCAGCGTCGTCAGGATCGACGCGGCCGCTGTCGGCTGTGCGAGCTGGTAGGACGCTTCGGCGTGCTTGGCCGCCTGGTGCCCGGCCGCCTCGGCCGCCAGCCGGACGTCGGCGCCGGGTGCCGGCACGAACGTCCCGGTCTGGCAGCCCAGCGTGACGGTGAGCATGGCCTGCCCGCTGTCGGTGCTGAGCTGCCAGGCCGTGGTGACGCCCGGCCAGGTGCCCGGCGCGAGCAGCGGGTCGGTGTAGCCCAGCGTCACGCCGACCGAGGCCGGCGGCTGCGCGGTGACGTTGCCGAGCACGTCGGCGAAGCCGAGTTCGAAGGTCGCGGTCGCGGTCGCGGCGGGGCTGGTGCCGCCGAAGCCGCGGTAGGGGTCGCCGGCCGGCTTGGGCAGGCCGTCGACCGCCGGGACCACCGAGGCCGGGCCGTCCTGGAACAGCGGGATGACCTGGTCGTAGCGCCATAGCGACGGCGCGTTCTCCTCCGCACCCGGCGCCGGCGCGCCGGCGGCCAACGCGGCGAGCCGGGCCAACCGGCGCGCCTGCTGGGCACGGTGACGCTGCCAGGCGGCGCGGTTCGTGCCGTCGTCGTGTTGCGGCGGCGCCGGCGGGGCCGACCGGCCGTCCTTGTTCGCGTACTCCCCGGTCACCTGCGCCAGCAGCAGGCTGAACAACTGGCGGGCGCGGGCCTGGGCCTGCTCGGCCGGATCCGGCAGGCCCGACGGGTCCGGTGCCGGCGGCAGCACCAGCGTGATGCCGCCGGAGCCGGCCGGGATGACCGCCTGCTTGATGAGTTCCTCGGGATGCGCGCTGGGGTCGGTCGCCTCCAGATACAGCGCCTGCGCGGTCGCGTCGAGGCCGGCCGCGACGAGCGCGCAGTTGTCGGTCGGCTGCAACGTCCGGCCACCGGACACCGGCTGCTGCCGCGGGCCGGTGATCGCCACCAGCCAGAGCGTCGTCGTGCCGTCGTCGGCGAAGACGCCGGCCGGCAGGACCTGCCCCTGCTTCAGCGCCAGCGCGAGGTGGAAGCCGCCACCCTGGGCGACGCTGGCCTCCCAGAGCAGCTGGAGGAACGCCGCCGGCGCGGCCAGCGTCCCGACCACGGTCCGCGGCGGGGCCAGCAGCCGCACGTCGGTCGCCATGTTCGCGCGAACCGCGAACGTCCCGGCCGGCTCCGCGTCGAGCAGCGCGATGCCGGTCGGGTCGGTGGCGCCCGGCGCCGGAGCGACGCCGAGGTGCACCGCCATCGGCCGGTCGTCCGCGGCGGCGGTGCTCGCGGCGAGCGCCAGCTCGAGCAGCAACTCGCGGTCGGCGGTGTCGGTGCCGAGCAGCTCGTACCGGCCGGTGTCGAGCGGCCCGGGCGGGCGCCGCACGGTGATCGGGACGATGGTGCCGAACGTGCTGTTCGGAATCGGGTCGTGGTCGGGCACCCCGGTGCCGTCGTCGGCGCGGGCCAGCGTCCACGGCGTGGTCGAACCTGCCCGGGCCTTCGCGATGGCGTCCGCCGGCAGCCGCCAGAGCGTCGGGTTGCCGCCCGGCACCGGACCGTCCCCGGCCAGTGCGGTGGGGATCTGCAGGCCGGTCGCGCCCTGCAGCTCGACCCGGTGGCCCAGCCCGTAGGTGCGGACCACCTCGCCGGCCACGGCGATCGCCGCCGGGCCGGACTCCGGCGCCACCGGCAGCCGGGCCGACGGGTAGCGATGGCTCAGTTCGGCGTTCGTCGCGCTGAAGTCGAGCGCCGCCGGGGCCTTGGCACCGGTGAAGGCGATCCAGTCCAGGTCGTCACCGGCTACCTTCGCGATGGTCGCGGCGAAGGCGGTCGTGCCGTCCAGCGGCGGTGCCGCCAGCTGCTGGCCGGTCAGCTCGGCGATCCCGGTGAGCGGCCCCTCGGCCCGGACCGTCCGGCCGTCGGAGACGTTCGTCTCCGGCACCGGCTTGGGCAGCCGGGTGCCCGACAGCAGCTGGCGGGAAACGTGGCGGACCACGGCGGTCAGCCCGGCACCGCTCGCCCCGCTGGCGACCAGCACTTCCACCTGCTGCGCCGGCAGGTGTGCCACCCGCAGCACGGCCTCGGCTGGGAACAACCCGGTCATGCCGGTGATCTCGGGTCGCGCCGCGAGCTCGTCCAGGGTGAGCCCGGCAACGGTCGCCAAGCCGGCGAGTGACAACCCCTTGGTCGCGAACGGCACGCTCGCCGGCTGGAGGATCTCCAGCGGCGTGAGCACCGGCGCGCTCGCCAACCAGCCGACCAGCGTCGTGGTGTTCGGATCGGCCGGCAGCACCAGCCGGGCGGCGAGCAACAGCAGGGTCTCCCCCGGTTGGATCGTCAGCGCCGGCAGCTCGGGCACGTCGGCACCGGTGACCTTGGCACGGAACGCCTGCCAGGCCGGCTCGGCGTAGGCAGCCGGTGCCTGCGCCAGCGACAGCGCCGCGCCGATCCGCAGCAGCGTGTCGCCGGGCACCGTGGTGTACGGAATGGGCGGCGCGGTGCTGTTCGCGGCCGGTGGCACCAGCAGCGCGGTGCCGGTGGGGATCTCCTCCCCCGGGCCGAGTGCGCCGAGCGCCGCGGCGTTCGCCGGGATGCCGGCGATCGCCTGCGCGTACCAGTCCGCCGCCGGCACCTGCGTGTCGGCGAAGTACCGGACGTAGAAGATGCCGGCCAGCAGCGGCGTCGCGATGCCGGGCAGCGGCGCGGACCGGCCCGGCACCGGGAACGTCGCCCCGGCCAGCAGCACCCGGCGGCCGGCGAGCTCGGCGTCGGTCACCACCCGGATCGGTTCGCCGGCCGGACCGTAGAGCCGGTGCGCGATGGTGCTGAGCGTGTCACCCGGGCGCACCGCGACCCGCAGGCCGGTGAGCTGAACCGTCGTGTCGGCGAGCATCGGCTCGGCGGCATTGTCCGCGACGAGTGTCGCGCCGGCGACGCCGACCAGCACCGGCAGGCTGTCGCCCGGCACCGCCGCCGCGAGCTCGGCCGCCAGCCTCGGGTTGAGGGCCTGGAGTTCGAGCAGCCCGGCGCCGAGCTGCGCGGCCACCGTGGCCACCGTGTCGCCCGGCTGCACGAGGTAAGCCACCTCGTCTCGCGGCAGCGCCGGGTCCGCGGCCGCGGCGTCGAGGGACCGCTCGCCGAGCGTGATGGTATGGCCGGCCAGGCCCAGCTGCGCCTGCCGGACCGCCTCGCGGGCGGTCATCAGGCACCAGTCCCGGAACGCATAGGAGGCGAACGACTCGTACGTCGCCGGGTCATCGGCCGGCGCCGGGCCGGCCCCGTCCCGCACCGGCGAGAAGTCGGCCATGTAGCGCGACGCGCCATGGGCATACAGCGGCCCGATCCGGTGGTCGGTGCTGAGGTTGCTCTGCACCGTGTCGCCGAACGCGATGGTGACGAACGGCGGCAGCGGCATCGCGACCGCCTCGGCCTCGGGCTGCGCGCTGTCGCCGGAGATCGCGAAACGCAGGTTCGCCTGCAGCAGCGCCTTGAGGTTGCCGAGCGAGAACGCGTCGTCGGCGACCGCGCGGGTCGCCATCGCGTCGGCCAGCGCCTGCAGCTGCCCCGCGGTGAGCACCCCCGGCGTGCCACCGGTGCCCGGCGCCGCGGCGAGCGACCAGCGCAGCAGCGTCTCGACGATCGCCGCGGCCGGGCCGGCGTCACCGGTCCTGGCGAACAGCATGAACGCCACCCGCCAGTCCGGCCTGCCGTCCGCGGCCGGGACGAGGTGCGGCAGCGTCCAGTCGATCGGCGGACCGGCCACCGAGAACATCGGTAGCAGCGCCAGCTCGACCGGCGTCAGCTGGGGCAGCACCAGCCGCGGCGGCCAGCTGAACGCGAGCTCCCCGATCGCGGCGATCTGCACGGTGAGCAGTCGCCGGTGGTCGCGCCGTGCCGCCGGCAGGCCAGCGGCGGCCAGCGCCCGCATGCCGCTGGGCCCGCCGGCCGCGGCAACCGCCCACGGGGTGGCCGACGCGCTGCCCACCGTGATGGTCGCGTCGAGTTTGATCTGGAAGGAGAAGGAGATCGTGAAGAAGAGGATCTTGATCCGGGCCTCGGCTCGGACGCTCACCTCGAGCGCGAACACGGTCGGCCGGTGCGCCTCGAAGAGCACGCTCGCCTGCGCGTAGGCCTCCAGCGTCACCGACGCCTTGACCACCAGGAAGTCGACCTCGGCGTACACCTTGCCGTGGATCGCCGCGATGCCCTGGCCGCGGTAGTACAGCGCGCTCGCGGCGCCCTCGGCGGAGGGGTTGAACCACGCCAGCACGCCCTCGAAGATCACCAGCACCTCGACGTAGGCGCCGCCCTTGAGCGGCCCCATCGCCAATTCCTTGCCGACGCCGACGGCGATGCCGACACCGAGTTCGATGACCGGCGAGAAGGTGCCGTTGGTGATCCGGGGGACGCGCCGTGAGGTGGTGCCGTTCAGCACGCCGAGGTAGAAGCCGCCGCGGCCGATGAACGGGAAGTAGCTGAGCGAGAACGACCGATCGAAGTTGCGGCCATGCGGGAAACCCAGGTCCACCAGGAAGTTGCCGTTCGTGTAGACCTCGAGCACCACGATGCCGAGCGTGATCGAGACCGCGCCGAGTTCGATCCGGCGGAACTGGTCCGGCAACCGCAGCTCGATCCGGAACATGCCGATGCCGCCGGCAAGTTTCTTGTAGAGCACCTCGAACCGCAGTCCGGCGAGCGGGCCGGCCTTGTCACCGCGCAGCCCGACCGACAGGCCGTACAGGCCGGGGTCGGCGAAGATCAGTGCGACGTCGACGGTGCCCATGACGCTGAGGTCCAGGCCGATCAGCCACTGGCTCGCGGCGTCGTAGACCATCGCGCTGCCCTTGATCGGGTTCGCGCCCGGCTTGGCCGGGCGCATGTCCCGGGTGAGCGCCTCGATCGCGGCCGGCACGGTGTCCGGTGGGTTCTTCAGCCGGACCCGTTGACCGAGGCCGAGGTAGCGCACGACGAGCAGCGACTCGCCCTGGCCCGGCACCGTCGGCGGCGTGCCGTCGATGACGTCCCAGCGGAGTGCGTCGGCGCCGGTGAAGGACTTGCCGAGGAAGGAACCCTCGATGATGAGATCGACCTTGCGCTTGGCGCCCAGCTCGTAGTGCACGCCGAGTTTGGTGACCGACATGACGCCGAGTTCGACCTGCGCGTCGTAGGTCAGGTCGATCGACTTCTCGGTCGGGTCGATGGTGACCGCGAACCGGGACAGCTCGACCCGCTTGAGCAGATCCCACGGCGAGTCGAGGGTGAAGCCGAGCGTCGGCGCGGCGAGATTCACCAGGTATTCGAGCAGCTCGCCGAGCGTCACCCCGCCGAGCTGGATCGTCACCGCCTGGTGCTTGGCCGCGCCGGTGCCGCGCCACAGGGTGGTGGCCTGCACCCACAGCTCGCCGAACTGGACCTTGATGGCCCAGGTCGGATCGTCGATGCCGAGGTCGCGGCGCACCTCGAGGTACAGCCGGTTGACCGTCACCCAGCCGGTGAGCTTGCCGGCCGGCTGGCCGGCCGCGGTGCTCTTGGCCAGTTCCAGCTCGGCACCCGCGCCGATGGTGACCGGGGTATCGAGCACCTCGACGGTGAAGCCCAGCGCGATCGCGCCGTCGAAGGACCAGGTCTGCCGGCCGGTGTCGACGCTGGCCCGCAGGCGGGTGATGGCCAGTGCGCTGAGCCACGCCGGCGGGGAGCTGACGAACAGGCCGACGAGGTCGCGCGCGGTCAGCGGCGGGCCGGCCAGCAGCTCTCCGGTGAACACCCAGCCGCCGTCCACGCCGCCCGGCAGTTCGGCGCTGAGCGACATGGCGGGCAGCGCCAACGGATCCGGGCCGGCGCCGAGGGTCAGCGTGCCGGCGATGCCACCGCCGAGGTGCGACGGCGCGGCGTCGATGTACAGCGACAGGCCGGTGAGCGTCAGGTTGTTCACGAACGGCAGCGGCCAGGACATCTCGATCTCGGCCGCGGCGGCGAAGCGTTGCTGGCGCGGGTCGGCCACCATGGACAGCCGGGTGACCGCCATCGGCTTGCCGTCCTCGGCGGGCGGGGTCGGCGGCCCGCTGTGGCCGAAGAACTGGGTGAACATCAGCCCGACCGGGATGGGCGTGTCCTCGCGCAGGTCGCCGGTGATGACGAACTCCGGCAGCTGTGCGCTCAGGTCGATCGTCGGCGCCTTGGGCTCGCTGCCAATCCGGATGCTGCCGAACACGCTGCCGCCGACGACCGGCCGGGTCGTCCCGTTCATCGTCACGAAGGTCAGTACCCAGCGGGTGCCGAGGTCGCCGACCTTCACGAACGGTATCGGTGCGTCCCAGAACTTGTCCGGCGGCGACTCGATGGTGATGGCCAGCGAGTCGAGGGAGAAGCCGCCCGCGCTCGGCGCCCGCGAGATGGTCAGCTCGACCAGCGACAGGCCGAACGCGTCCAGGCCGGTGAGCCCGGGCGGGATGGCGATCGTGTCCGGGTCGACGGCGAACAGCTCGGCGATCGCGGCCAGCCCGCGGGAGAACGTCAGGTACGGCTCGAACGCGACGTTGAGCCGCCAGGTCCGGTCCGAGACGAGCAGCGGCGCGCGGATGTCGGCCCGCACCGGATCCCGCTCGCCGATATCGAGCGTCCCGATCACGGTCAGCTCGCTGAACGAACTGACCTGCGCCGCCACCGGATCCAGGCCGACCACCGACCGGACCCCGAAGCCGGGGCCGTGCAGGGTCGCCGGCCTGATCGGCAGCTCGCCGACGGAGGCGGCCCGCGCCTCGATCGCGGGCGGCGCGGACGCGTCGGCGGGCATCGTCAGCTGTCCGTCCAGGGTGAGCGGCCAGGGCGAGACCCAGTCCTGGTACGGCGCGACCGCCCCGCTCGGCTGCAGCGCGCCGGTGAGCCGCAGATCCTGCTCGCCGGTCGCCCCGGTCAGCGCGACGCCGGTGAGGTTGATCCGGCCCAGCACCGAGTCGCCGTAGACCAGCGCGTCGCCGACGGTGTCGCGCCGGAGGGTCGGCGACAGCGTCGGGAACGTCGCGGCGAAGGTCCAGCTGTCGGCGTTGACGCTGAGCTTGAGTTCGTAGGCGAGGTCCGTGCCGGCCTGGCTGACGGTGAGCTGGGCGGAGACCGCGGTGGGCAGCGGGTCCGGCTCGCCCGGCCCGGCCGCCTTGACGGCGAACGTCGCGTTGCCGCCGGCGACGACCGACGCGCGGGTCTGGCTGACCGAGGCCGTCGAGAGCACGAAGGCGTCGCCGATCGTGAACAGGTCGAGCACCGGGCGCAGGCCGGTGACCGGCGCGCTGGCCGAGGCCGCCGCGAGGTCGAGGGTCTGCCCGCCGACCGGCCCCCGCAGGTCGGCGGTCAGCGCGCGGAAGACCTCTTCGAGCGTCGTCACGAGATCTGCCTGGCGCCGCCGAGGCCAGGCAGCCGGGGCGTGGTGGGCGGCACCGCGTCACGGGGCGGCGGTGCCGGGGCGGCCACCGGTGGCTGATCGTCCGGTTGCTCGTCGCCCGGTGGCTGGTCGCCCGGTGGCTGGTCGCCCGGCGGCTGGTCGCCCGGCGGCCGATCGCCCGGCGGCTGGTCACCCGGCGGCTGGTCGCCCGGCGGCGGCAACTCGGCCGACGGCACCCAGATGTACTCCTCGTCCGGCATCGGCGCACCCAGCATTTCCTCCACCCGCGCGATGTGCGCCGGGTGCAACTCGTCGCGGCGGTAGGCGACATATACCGTCTTGGTCCCGTCGTCCTTGACGTCGAAGGCCCAGGAGATCGCGTTCGGCGGCGGCTGCGGCTTGTCGTACTTGACCGGGTCGGTCTCCTTCGCCGTCGGCGGGAACGCGACAGGGACCGCGCTGTCCACGAAGGTGTAGAAGTAGTCGGTGGTGAAGCAGTTCTGGTCGGTGCGGGCCACCCACCAGCCGCCGTCGGCCGGCCATCTGGTCGGCACACCGTTGTTGCCGGCCTTGCGCTTGACTCCTTTGTTCGGCGGCGGCTTCGGCGGTGTGACCAGCGGCTTCCAGTCCAACGACTCGGGTTCGAAGTAGGCGGTGTAGAAGTGCTGGTTGAGATTCATCGCCGCCAGCACCGGGTCGATGAAGTACGGCTGAGGCGCCAGATGCAGGCTGAAGTCGGCCAGCACGGTCATCGACGGGTGCCAGAACCCGCGCCGTTCGCCCGCGCTGGCCGAGACCGACAGCGGCATCAGGTCATCGACGAACTGCTTGACGATCGACTTGCCCGCATCCCAGGTGCGGGTGCCCTCGCGCACCCCACCGAGCAGGCTGTAGGTCGTCGAGTCGCTGCCGTGGTGCGGCGCGGTGATCATGAAGACCGTGCCGAGCTTCGCCTTGACGCCGGCCTTCTCGAGCACGTTGACGGCATGCGCGATGGTCAGCCCGGTCGCGTCGCCGGTGGCGATCACCGACACCCCGCCGAACTTCGCCGCGACGACCAGTGACTTCGTGTTGATCGCGAAGCCGTCGCCGCGGTCGTTCAGGTCGAACTTCTGCTTCTTCTTGTCGCTCATGGTGACCGTCGCGCCGGTGGTGTTGGCCGCCAGCACCCACAGCTCGATGTCGCCGATCTTCGCGAGCGGCTCCCAGGTGCTCTGGTCGGGGTTGTCGAAGGAGCTCCACGCGATCTGCAGCTGCTTCTGCACGGCGGCCTTCTTCGCGCCGACCGGGGCGTAGTCCAGCAGCGAGGCGAGGACGTTCACCTTTCCCTTCAGGTAGAAGCTGTAGGTGCCGCCGAACCAGGTTCGTTTCACCGTGAGCGACGGCGTCTGCTTGCTCTTGGGGGTGTGGAAGTTCGCCAGCAGCCTCGGCAGCAGGTTGTGATGGTCGGAGTCGCTGTGCGAGATCAGCACCTCGTCCAGCCAGGGCGTCGTGGCGCTCATCTTCAGCAGCTCCTGCGCGACGATGTCGGCCGACGGCTTACCGGCCCGGGTCTTCCATGCCTCCGAGCCGATATCGACGATGCCGGCGTTCTTGGCGACCGCGTTCGGGGCCTCGCTGTCGAAGTACTGGACGAAGTTCGCGCTGCCCTGGCCGACGTCCATCACGATGAACCGCATGTGGCTCATCGGCTCAGCTCCCTCGGTTGACCGGACGGCACCAGCCGCGGTGGCTGCGGCGCCAGCCGCGGTGGCGTCGCGGCGTTCGGGTCGACGTACGCGGCGTACCAACCGACGGACCGGCTCGCGCCCGTCGGGTCGCCGAACAGGACCAGGTCCAGCTCGCCGGGCGGGAAGGAGATGCCCAGGATCGACAGCGCCAGGTGGCGCAGCCGCAGGATGTAGGTGCGGTCCTTGACCTTGGGGTCGAGCTTCGACGGCTCCTCGAACGTCTCGAACCCGATCGAGCGGAAGCCGAGCCGCATGACGCCCTGCAGCGGCCAGGTCACCCCGGCGGCGCCGTAGCCCGGCAGCTTGAGCCCCAGGTAGGCGGGGCGGTCACCGTCGGCAGCTCCCGGCCCCCAGCCGGCGAGGATCTGCAGCGACACCGGCGCGCCGTCCGACAGCGCGCCGAACGTGCCGAGCTCGAGCGACCAGACCAGCCCGAACCAGGGCGGGTCGAGCGGCGTCTGGTCGAGGTCGGCCGACACCGACACGTAGCCGAGGTCCTGGGGCTTCTGGTCGGCCGGCGAGGCGATCAGCCCGGTCACGCTCACCGGGAAGCGGTTGACCAACGCGTTGGCCCGTGCCTGGCTGCGCGACGGGTCGAGTTGCACCGAGGTCAGCTCGATCGTGAACGACTTCTTGGCCTGACCGCCGAGTTCGTAACTCATCGCCACGGTCAGCCCCTCGTATGCCAGCCACCCGTCGACCGGCGGCTCGCCGATCGCCGGGCCGTAGCCGAAGTGGTCGAAGCGCTCGAGGTCGGCGAAGCGCAGCAGGCCGCCGAGCACGAAGTTCGTCCGCACCTGACCGGACCGGTCGGTGCCGACGGCGGTCTGCAGCCGTACCCGGTCGACGTCGATCGACTGGAGCATCGAGCGGGTCGTGATGAACCGGTTCATCCCCTCCAACTCGAAGGCGTAGGCCGGCGCGCCGCTGGTGCGCTGGGCGCTGCCGTTGAGCACCAGGTTGTTGCCGTGGGTCGGGTCGAGCTTGGTCAGCCCAACGCCGAAGAGTTCGTTGACCATCAGCTCGACCCGCGCGGAGAAGTCGGTGAGCACCGCGTTGCTGAACCGGGCGGTCACCGCCTGGGTCTTGAACGCGAAGGTGACCCGGTCGGGGTCATTGGGGTCGAGCGTCTGATCCGCCGGATCCTGGTAGTCGATCAGCCCGAACGCGGCGGTCTGCTGGGTCGAGATCGTGTCGCCGCAGAGCCGCACCGGCGTGGTGCTGATGCCGATGTGGTGGGCGAAGAACCTGCTCTGGTCGATCCCGGCGGTGGCGAACTGCAGCTCGGGCGGCAGGGCGGCCAGTGCTACCGGCGCGTTGAGGAACAGCACGCCGGTCCACGCCGGGTCGGCGACGACGTTGCGGTAGAAGGCCGCGTACGGGTCGTTCGGTGGCACGGTCGGATCCTCGGCGCGCCTGCGGGCGGCCGCGAAGACCCGGGCGAGCTCCTGCTGCGTCGCGGCTATGCCGCCGGTTGGCAGCCCGCCGGCGGCCGGCCAGCTCCACGCCGGCGGGTCTGCCGCCAACGATTCCAGCGAGCGGTTGCACAGCTTGACCAGCATGATCGTCGGCGCGTCGAACTCCGGCTTGGGCGGGTTGGACTGGGTACGCCAGGACCGCGGCGAGAGCTGGAACGTCCAGCCGCTCAGCACCGCCTTGAGGAACCCGCCGATCGCGCACAGCGTCATGCGCTGCTGGGCATTCGGCGGTGTCGGGGTGGCGCCGGCCAGCGCATCGGTGAAGGCATGCTCGTCCTCGAAAGTCTTCGGCAGGCCGCCGGGCATGACGACCGGACGCACCGAGTTGATGACGGCGGCCGGAATCCCGAGGTCGGCGGCGGCGACGAGCCCGAGGTCGTCGAGCCGATACCGAACCGAGGAGTCCGCCAGGTACTCGGCCGGGTTGGCGACGACGAAGAACAGCTGGCTTGCCTGCAGCGCGGCGCGCAGCCGCGGCCCGGCGCCGGTGAGCGCGAGGGCCGGCGGCGTGCTGTCCGGCATGGTCGCGAGCACGACGGTGCGGATCAGGCCGCCGACGACCTCGACCTGCAGCCCCTGCGGCGTGACCGCCGGCGTCGGTGGCTCGCCGCCGACCGCGCGGTTGTCGAGCCCGATCTGTTGCCGGCGCGCGGGTGCCAGCGCGCACCGCTCGATCCGCTGGGCCAACTCCCCGTCACCCGGCGCCGCGCCGAGCAGCGGCCCGACCGGGACGGTGGCGGGCGTGGTTTCCTGCCGCGCCGCGAGTGCGCCGGCCTGCATCTCGAGGTAACCGAGCGAGCCCGGCTTCAGCGCCGTCGCGCTGGCGAACAGCGGCGCCTGCCTCGGCTGCGCGTAGTACGGCAGGCCGGCGCCGGGCTGGGCGGGCAGCAGGGTGACGTGCGCGGTCGTCGCGGCGGCGTCCAGCAGCGGATCGCCGGGTTTGCTCGGCGGCGCCGCCGGCGCCGCGCCGGGTGCCAACGCGGGCTGGCCGGCCTGGAAGAAGGCGACCGCGCCGGCGGCGGCCGGGAAGGTCACGTACTCCTGCGCGGAGCTGCCGAGGCTGACCCGCAGCAGGCCGTCCTGGTCGGCGAGTTGCTCGCCGCCGACCACGGCGAGCCCGAACGCCCCGTCCGGGGCGAGGTGGTAGGTGTGGCCGACCAGCTCCGGGCTGCCGACAGCCTGCGGCGTCTGTCCGAACACCAGGCGGGCCGGGCGCAGCGGCGCGCCGGCCGCGCTCGGGGTCAGCGTGGTGCCGGCGCCGAGGTTCGTGTTGAGGTAGCCGGCGAGCACCGGGGCGGTCCCGTTGCCGGCGTCGTCGAAGAAGCCCAGGCCGGTCCGCTGTGCCAGCAACGGCAGTGTCGGGTCGAACCGCAACCACAGCGTGATCGCGGCCGCCTGCTGGCCGATCACCGGCAGCTCGAGCGTGTCGATCGCGCTGCCCTCGCTGCCGTCGCCGGCGGGGGCGGCGTAGCGCAGCTGCGTCCGCAGGTCGGCCAGCCCGTCGCCCGCTCCGGTCGGCAGGGTGAGCGTCGCCCGGACGCTGCCGACGGCCGGCCCGGACAGCGCGAGCACCGAGGTGCCCGGCTCGGCCGGCACCGTCCGGCCCGGGGCGCTGAAGGACAGCGCGCCGTCGGCGATCTGGATCCCGGTCGGCGGGCTGGCCTGGGTGAGCGCCGCCTGACCGGCCAGCTGCACCGCGTACTCACCGAGGATCAGCTGGGACGAGCGGTTGGTCGCCCAGCTGATCCGCTCGCCCGAGCCGGTCGCCCGCGCGCTGACGACGTGGTAGGTCCACAGGTGGCTCGGCAGGGTGGCATCGACGATCCACAGCAGCCGCGCGTCGCCGGACGGCGCGATCCCGGCCAGGAACGGCCTGAGCAGGTCGAGGAAGGTCGCGAACCCGTCGTCGGTGCCGGGGGCCTTGCCGAGGAACAGGAACGTGCCGCCGATGTCCTGCCAGGCCTGGTCGAACGTCAGCTCGGCCCCGGTCAGCGACTTGGCGAGGTAGCCGGCCCAATACCCGGCGATCCCCGAGTCGATCGAGGTGCTCAGCGCGTACAGTGGCAGCCCGTCGACCTGGCTGAGCGTCGCGGCGCTCACCGGTCCGCACCGGTCCGCAGCCGGTCGCCGGGCAGCAGCGGCAGCGACAGCACGTCCGCGCCCGGCGCGAAGCCGGCACCGCGCCAACCCAGCCACACCGGCTGGCTCGCCCCGGCGTCGTAGGCGTCGGGGTTCAGGACCGCCGCGCCGAGGGCACGCTCGAGGGTCACGCCACGCAGTGCCGGCGGCGTGCCCGGCGCCCGGCGGGCGAGCCGGTCCAGCACGTTGCCGGCCGTCGTCCCGACCGGCACCACCTGGTCGGTGCCGTCCACCTGCACCTTGACGCAGACCCGCAGCACCGACCGACCGCGGAACACCGCCGGCCGGACGTTGGGCGGCAACGCGCCCGGCACGGCGGTGCTGATCGCGGTGTAGGTGTCGGCCCCGAGCAGCGTGAACTGCTGGGTCAGCGAGCTCACCGCCGGGTCGGTCACCCCTTGCAGGTACTGCGGGAAGAACAGCCGATAGAACGGCCGGCGCAGCCCCGGGTAGTACAGGTCGGCCGCGTCGGCGGCGCCGGACACCACGCTCCAGTCCGCGCTGTGCGCGGGATCCCGGACGATCAGGTTCTCGTTCGCGACGAGCCAGGACAGGAACGCGTCGAAGCCGGCCAGCCACGCCGTGCCCTGTACGTAGTCGTCGATCTCGAAGTCCGTCGTCGCGCTGGCCGCGTAGCCCTGCGCGTAGGTCGGTGGCTTGGTGCTCGGGATGGCCTGGAACGGCGGCGCGCCGACCCGGAGGATCATGCCCGGTCGCAGGTCGACGGCGCTGCCCGGGTTGGCCAGCCCGTAGGCGTAGTACAGCGTTTCGGTGAAGGTCTGCGGCAACAGCCGGGCGATCACGTCGCGCAGCAGCGCGACGCCTCGGGGCGTGATGGCCGGCGTCAGCGCCTCGGCGTCCTTCAGCAGCGCGTCGTAGCCGGCCCGGACGGTGGCGCGGTCGGCGGCCGCGAAGGACAGCGCCGCGCCGCCGATGGTGAGCGTGTACGGGAACGCGCCGCTGGTCGCGTTGTCAGTGTTCTTCGCGATGACGAACGGTGCGCCGGCCGGCGGGTTGGCCGGGATCGACGCGGCGGCGATGCCGAGCTCGGGCAGGAAGGCGGTGAGCTGCCCCGGCGCGGCGGCCAGCGTGCTGGCGCGGAACAGCCGCGGCAGCGACACCCCGGCGACCGCGTCCAACGCCGGCACCAGGCCGGGCGTGACCAGCGGCGCCAACGCGCGCGGGCCGCTGCTGGTCGCCGCCAGCGCCCGCACCACGACCGTCCAGGTCTTGGCCTTATCCGGCGTCGGCGTCACCGTGACCCGCGCCGCGCGCTCGCCCGCGCCGACCTGGGCGTGGCCGGCGCGGTCGCTGGCCCCGTCGACGAGGACGTCCACCGCGTAGCCGGTCGCGCCTTCGGCGCCGCGCCAGCGCACCAGCGCGGTGGCACCGTCGTAGTCGACCGACTCGACCACGGGCAGCCCGACCGGCAGCGCCAGCGGCGGGCCGAACGGGCCGACCAGCGCGGCGCCGCCGGCTCCGGTCGCCAGCGCGCGCACCGCGACCGCCTGCCGCGCGCCGGGCACCAGCGGCGCGCCGAGCGTCAGGCTGGTGGTCGAGGCGGCGACCGGCGCGCCGTCGGGCTGCCCGTCGCGCAGCAGCTGCACCTGGTAGCTCGCGCCGGGCGGGCTGGTGACCGCCGGCCAGCTGACGGTCGGCAGCCCGGTGCCCGGGTCGGTCAGCACGCTGGTCACCAGGACCGGGGTGGCCAGCAGCGCCTGCGACCCGACCGGGCCGGTGACCCGGCCGGCCACCTCGCGCACCGTCAGCGTCCGCGCGATGCCGTCCCCGGACTCGAGCGCCGGCGTGGCCCCGGGGCCGCGCACGAGCTGGGAGAACACGCTGCCGTCGCTGCCGGAGATCTCGACGGCGTACTCGGCGGTCGGGTCGCCGGACCAGGAGGCGAACAGGCGCTCGGCCTCGCAGCGTGCCGCGATGATCGCCGGCGCCGTCATCAGCGCGGCGACCGGAGCCGACCACGGGCCGGTCGCGCCGGTCCGGACGGCCCGGGCGACGACGGCGTAGCTGCCGGAGCCACGCGGCACCGAGATCGTGCAGCTGCCATCCGGCCCCACCGGCTTGGTCAGCGGCGCATCCTGGCCGTGCAGCACCGCGGCGATCAGGTCGAGCCCAGCTGCTGGCAGGGCACCGTGCCCGACGGTGATGGTGAGGTCGGTGCCGATCTCCGTGCTGGCGGCCACGATCGACTCGACGACCGGCGCCGCGAGCAGCGCCGCCGCCCGGGCGGCCGGGCCCAGCGCCCGGCCGGCGCCCGCCCACACCGCGACCGACCAGGACGCGGTCGGATCGAAGGATGGGTCGACCGGCAGGGTGAGCGTGCTGCTGGTGCCGGCCACCACCAGCCGGTCCGAGGCCGGCTGGCCGTCGCGCAGCAGCACGACCTCGTAGCGGTCGATCGTCGCGCCGGTGTCGTCCGGGCCGGTGACGGGGACGGTGAGCGTGCTGCCCTCGACCGTGGGTGCGCCGAGGGTCGGGCCGACCAGCGGGACCGGCACCGAACTGCCGCTCCGGCCGACGGCGAGGCCGGCGCCCGGTGCTACCGCGACCGCCACCTGGTGACCCCGCAACGGCGCCAGGTCGAGGATGGCCGAGGTGCCGGCGATCACCTGCCGCGACAGGTGGTCATCGATGCCGAGGAGCAGGGTGTAGTCCGCCGCCTCGGGCACCGCGTCCCAGCTCACCAGCAGTCCGCCGGCCTCGACCTGCGCGGACCGCACCTGCGCCACGCCGCCGACCACCCGCAGCGGCGCGCTGGGCGGCCCCGTCACACCGCCGGCGGCGAGCGCGACGACCCGCGCCACCAGTCCGAGTGGCGGCATCGACAGCACCGGCGCGGCGAAGGCCGTCCCGGAGGTCGCGGCCTGCGCCACCGGCGCCATCCCCGGCGCGGACAGGATCGCCTGGTAGCCGGTGACCGCCGGGCCATGGCCGGCCGGCGGATCCCACCGCAGGGTGAGCTCGGCGTCGCCGGCGATGCTCTGGGTGAGCGTCGGCGCGGCGAGCAGCAGGGTGGTGCGCGGGCCGATCGGGCCGGTCGTGCGATCGCCGGTCCACTGCAGCGCGGCGGTGTGCGCCGGCCCCACCTCCAGCGTGACCGCGACGGCCGCCCCGCCGGAGGTTGGGCCGGCGTCGACGGAGGCGACCACGCTGTCACCGTCCAGCACCAGCAGCCGCGCGCCGGTGGCGCCGGGCCGGGCGGCGGTCGGCCAGCTCGCGCGCACCACCGCGCCGTCGTAGCTTGCGGTCAGCAGCGCGTCGGTGTCGACGATGACCGCCAGGCCCTCGCCCATCGGGCCGGTCGCGACGCCCCGGGTGTTCGCCGCGGTGACGGTATAGGCGCTCGACTGCCCGGGCACGAACGGTGGGTTCGGCACGCCGGACCAGCTGGTCGCCTCGAACGCCGGGGTCGGGGCCGGATGCGCGCCCGGTCCGCTGAAGGCGAGCAGGCCACCGGTCGGCGCGGGTGGCGCGGCGAGCGGCTGCCACCGCACCACCAGCTGCTGGCCGGCCCAGCACACCCCGGTCACCGGCGGCGCGCTGACCAGGACCTCCACCGTCGGGCCGAGCGGCCCGCGCACGGTCCCGGCCAGCAGGAACGGCCGTACCGTGTAGCGCACCGCCGGGTCGAGCGGCGCATCGAGCGTCACCGTGAGGTCCGACGAGCCCGCGTCGCCGAGGTAGCTCACCGGCGGGTCGTCATCGGCGAACAACAGCGCGCCGGGCCGCACCCCGCTCGGTGGCGCCGCGCTGAGCTTCAGCGCGAGGCTGGGCTTCACCGCGAGGCTGGGCTTCAACGCGAGATTGGGCCCGGTGCGGTCATAGCGCAGCGCTGCCAGCGGCACGATCTCCACGACCAGCGGGACTGCGATCTCCGGCCCGGTCGACTGCTCGAACGCGGCGGCTCCGTAAAGGGTGTAGCTGCCGGCCGGGTCGAGTGGCCGGTCGAGTGTCAGGGTCCCGGCGCTGCCCTGGATCCACCCGCTGCCGTAACCGTGACCCTGCGCGTCGGCGACCCGGAGCCGCGCGCCGTTCACCGAGGGGTTCGGCAGCGTCCAGCTGACCTCGAGCGCAATCTCTCCGCGCAAGGTGGCGGTGAGGTCGCTCAGCCGGCCCGCGATGACCGACAGGGCGGTGCCGTACGCACCGTGCCCGCTGCCCTGCCCGGGAGCCGCAGCGACGGTGTACTGCAGGTCGTTCGGGTCCAGCGGCTCCTTCAGGCTGACCTCGCCGGAGCCGCCGAACAGGACGTCGCTCACCAGCGGACTGCCGCCATCGAACACGGTCACCGTGTACATCGGTGGGCCCGGGGTGACGTCCCAGGACGCCGTGACGGTCAGGTTGCCGTCGTAGCCGCACCGCGTGATGTCAGAACCCGCCATGGTGTTGGCTTCCCCCCGTTCGCCGCGCTAGCGCGCCGCCTGCTCCGCGAGATAGTTCCGGTAGTCCTGGTGGTAGCGGGGGTCGAGTTCGGCGAGGATCGCGGTGGGGTCACGGCGCTCGTCACGCAGCGTGCTCAGCTGGACCTCGTAGTCGCCAACCTCCAGGCCGGCGGCATACATGGTGTTCCGCGTCGGTTCCGGGACCGGCGCGCCGGGTGCGCTGAGGCTAGCGTTGCACAGCCGCTCGTCGAAGTCGATGATCAGCACCTCGCCGATCTTCGAGACGCCACCGACGGTGTGGACCTCGTCGCCCGGCGCCAGCCACTCGGCCTTCTTCATGCCGCGTGGGGTCATGACCGGGTGGTTGTGCGAGAGCACCACGGTCCCGCCGTCGTATGTCAGTCGCAGCGCCTTGCCGCGATGGCGGGCGATCACCGTGGACCGCACCTCGCGCACGGCACCGTCCGGCCCGGCGACCAGGTCGCCGCGGACGAGGTCCTCGATCGCGGTCTGCGACCCGTCCGCCATCCGGATCGGGGTGCCGGCCGCCAGGCAGCTGTAGAGGAACTGCAGTGGCGAGATCTTCAGGCTGCCGTCCAGGTCGTTGTGGTCCGGGTCGTCGGAGCACTGCACGGTGGCGCTCACCTTCTGCCAGGCTCCCTCGACCATCGAGTTCACCTCGACCTGCACGGTCAGGTAGTCCGCCTCACCGCTCGTCCACTGCAGTTCGCCCCAGTTGATCGAGTTGCCGGTGGTCTGCTTGGCCAGATCCGGCGGGAAGAGGTTCCAGTTCAGCCGATTGCCGCTGGCCTGGGAGGCGTCGGCGATGCGCCGCTGTTCGGAATCGGGCAGCAGCTTGTAGCCGCCCTTGGTTCCGCCGCTGCCGCGGTTGAGGATTCCGAACACGAAGAGGTTCTGGTCCAGCACCAGCGGCGTCTCGATGATGCCGGGGAAGTCCGCGTAGCCCCAGAGCGGCGTGAGGTACTCGGTGACGTCGGTGCCATAGCCGTACCAGTAATCGACGTCGTCGGTCTTGTCGCCGGGTGCGCCCCGGCCGAGCGCGATGCGGATGTAGTCGGTGGGCAGATGACCGGTCTGGTGCTTGGTCGGCGCCCACAGGCACGGGTCGGAGTTCTTGCCGACCGTGACATCGCGGCTGACCGACGCGTGCGACCACTGACTGGTCGGGCTGGTCAGCCAGCTGTAGGTCAGGGTCGCCGTCATCCGCGCAGCGGCAACCTGCCCGGTGACCGGCAACGCCTGAAGCGGAAAGTACGTGCCGTTCTTGAACTGCGACTGGCCCTTGGTGGTGGCCAGCACCTGCTCGCCGCCCTTCGGGGTGACGACCATGGCGGCGTTGATCAGGTACGCGCCGTCGACGAACCCGATGAACCCGGTGGCGGAGGCCTGTTCGGTGTCCTGCAGGACCGAGATGTCGGTCACCAGCGCGCCGCTGATGAAGCCCTGCGCATCCGCTACGCCCACCGTCGCCGCGCTCGCCGGCGCCTGGTCCAGGCCGGCGTCCAGGATCTCGAACATCCCCGGCCGGGTCTCCGGCGTGATGCCGCAGAGCGCGTGGATCGCCCGCAGGTGCCGCAGTTGGCGCTCGTCGCGCAGGTCCAGGACGACGGAGACGTTGGCCTCCGCCAGGCTCGCGACATAGCCGGCGTCCTCGACCTGCCCCGGGGTGAGTATGAGCGACATCCGGCGCGCCTCCCTGTCCAGGCTCCGGTCAGCTCACAGATGCCGACCGGGGATACGCCAGACCGTACCGACGATCGGGAAGTCCAGCGACATGTAGCTGTATCGCCGCGGCTGGGAAGGCTCGTCCAGTCGAAAGATGACCTGCACTACTAGCTGGCTAGCTCGCCAGCTCGTGCTCGGCCAGCAGGTCGGTGATGATCCGTCGGTTCACCGCCGGGTCGTCGCGGTCCATGCCTTCGACCAGCGTTATCAAGGCCTTCCAGAGCGCCCAGCCGCGGGCTCGGGCCCACCTGTCCGGGTCCTGATCGACCCGGTTGCGGAAGGTCTCCCGCAGCTTGCCGGTGAACAACGTCCAAGCGATGACCAGGTCGCAGGCCGGATCGCCCACCCCGGATGTGCCGAAGTCGATCACCGCCGCCAACCTGCCGTGCTGAACCAGCAGGTTGTCGCGGGCGATATCGCCGTGGAACCAGCGGGCCGGCCCGCGCCAGCCGGCTGCCAGCGCGGCGTCCCAGACCGCCGCCGCCCGGCGCGGGTCGATGCCGCGGTGGTCTTCTCGTTCGGCCAACACCGCCAGCGAGCGACGGGTCTCGCCGTCGTAATGCGTCAGCGAGGTTCCCCGGTAGAAGCAGTGCTCCCCTGCCGCCGGGCCGCCGGTCGGATCGATGTCCTGCAACGCCAGGATGAACTCGGCCACCGCGACGGCGAAGCCGTCATCGATCCGATCCGCCGTCGCCGGCTCGCCCGGCAGCCAGCGCCGGACGGACCAGTGGAACGGGTAACCCTCCCCCGGCCGGCCGAGGGCCAGCGGTTGCGGGATCGGCACCGGCAGCCGCGGTGCGAGCACCGGAAGCCAGCGATGCTCCTTCGTCACCGCCGCCGCGTAGCTGGCATGCGTCGGCAGCCGCACGGTCATCCGGTCGCCGAGCCGGTAGGTCCGGTTGTCCCAGCCGTCCACCTCGACCGGCGACACCGGCAGGTGCCGCCACTGCGGGAACTGAGCAGCTAGTAACCGCCGCACCAGGTCGGCATCGATACCGGCGCGGCCGTCGGGACCATCGTTGCGCACCTGACGACCCTGGCCGGATCGGCACCGGCCGGCAACCGAATTACCGCGCGCCGTGGCTGTTCCACCGACTTCTCCCCCCTACTGGCGGCCGGCGGCGGCGGCCACGGCAATCGTGGTTGCCGACGCGCTGGTCTTCGAAGCTGCCGGGGCAAGCCTGCTGGGTCGGTTGGCCGGTGGGCCCGACGCGCCTCAGTACCTGCTGCGCGCGCTGATCTTCCGCGCCGTGGTCGACCGGCTGGCCCGGCCCGACGCGCCACCGCGGCCGGATGCGGACGATCCGTTCCGCCGCGCGGTGCGGCTGGCCGGCAGCTGAGCGCGGGCTGGCCGGATTTGTCAGAGCCGACTGCCAGCATCGCGGCATGAGTGATTCGAGCGATCCGCGACCGGTTGCCAGCGCGCCGGTCTGGCCGGTGCCGCGCAGCGCCGAGATTCCCCGGCATGCCGACGAGTTCACCATGCTCAAGGCATACCTCCATCACTACCGGGAGACCGTCGAACTCAAGTGCTTGGGCGTCGAACCAGCCCGGCTCTCCGAGCGCAGCTCGCCGCCATCGGGCATGAGCCTGCACGGCCTGATACGACACCTGGCCTGCGTGGAGCGCTGGTGGTTCGCCATCAACTTCGCCGGCTTGGACCTGCCGATGCTGTTCTACAGCGACGACGATCCCGACCAGGACTTCGAGTTGCTGGACGGTGACCCGCTCACCGCGCTACGGATCTGGCGGGCGGAGTGCGACCGGTCCCGCCGGATAGTCGACGCGGTGGCCAGCCTGGACCAGGTCGGGGCGGTCGAGCGGAACGGCAGCTATACGCTGCGCTGGCTGATGCTGCGCCTGATCGCCGAGTACGCCCAACATGCCGGGCACGCCGACCTGCTCCGGGAGGGCATCGACGGTGCGACCGGTGCCTGAACCTGGCTGGCTGGCCGGCTGGTTTGCCCTTTGGATCATGGTGTGTGCTGTGGCTCGAACCGGTCCCGAAGCAGTAGCGGCACCACACTGGAGCCGTCCAGTTCGGCAGCGATGGTTACATCCTCGGCGAAACCGTCCTCGACCAACTCCAGCCCGCTGGCGCAGCCGGCCAGCTGTTGCGCCAAGTCCGGCTCGACTGCCGAGAAGGCGGCGGCAGCGGCGCGTGCCTCCGGCGACACTCGCAGCTCCGGCGCAGTCGCGGCCAGCCTGGCCAGTACCGCGCCCGCGCCCCACAGATCCTCTGCCGCCGGACGCAGCGATCCATCGGGCCAGCGCTCGCCGGCCGCGACGATGCCGACCGCTGCCAACCGGCCGGTGGCCAGCGCGTGGGCCAGCCAGTGGGCGATCGCGGTGGCGTTGCGCAGGCAACCGGCCAGCACCGGAATGGCTTGTTCGGCAAGGGTGAGGCAGATGCTGGAGCCGTTCGGCGACGGCAGCACCAGCCGGCTCGGCGCTGGCCTGCGGTGAGGCTCGGCAGCAGCTGACGGTGCTCGCCAGGCCGCGGCGCGGATCGAGGCTGGGGACAGGCTTGGCCGACCCTGCCGGCGGCCACCAGCCAGCGTGGCGTCCATCGACTTGGCGAACTCGGTGGCACGAGCGTCGCGCCAACGGAAGGGAAAGGTTTCGATGCCGAGATCACCGGCTACCGACACGCTGGTCGAGAAGGACAGCACGTCCACCACCACTGCCGCCGTTGCGGGCCGCTGGGTCAGCGCCAACGCGCCGGTCAGGCCCCAGTCGAACCGGACCTGCGCACCGCCCTGCCGCAGAGCTGGGCGTGGCGTAACTGGGTTCTGGGCGGCTTCCTGCACCGCAATATCGTGCACCCGGCCGGCAGTGCACCCGGCCGCGGTGCCTCTCAGCCGACGGTGCCAGCAGCCGACGTTGCCCGCAGCCGACGGTGCCCACAGCCGGCGGTGCGATCAGGCGGCGGCCAACGAGCGGTCCGCGGCCAGCAGTTCGGCAGCGCAGCGATGCGCGTCGGCGACCGGGCGGGAGTAGCAACCGGGCGACGGAACGAGGTTGTTGTAGAACGTACTGCCCTCGCACAACGGGCCCAGCACCCAGATCCGGCGATCCGCCTCCCCGGCGGCGTTGACCGGATGTTGGTTCCGATCGACATCGATCCCGGCCAGCGCCGGATCACCAGCCACGCTGGGCCTGATCCAGCCCTGCCGGAACAGCTGGTCCAGCAGCGGGCTGGCCGACGAAGCCACCGCGGGCAGGTCCGTTCGCCCAGCCACCAGCCAGTCCGCCCGATCCAGGTGCGGGCGGGACAATCGGCGCGATGCGATCAGCCAGTTGCGGGCGTCCCGGTCCCAACTCAGCAACGGATCCGGACCGAACGGCACCTGGGCGACGCCGGCCTCGATCAGGGTCAGCAGCTCCTGATGCCGCTCGAACTGCGGGCCCACCACCGCCCGGTTCAGCACCGGCACCGTGTGCTGGAAGAACCGCCGGCTGGATTCGGCGGTCAGGCCGCCGAAGTCCACCGCATACCGGAAGGTGTCTCGGAGTTCGCGCACGATATCCAGTGTTTGCTTGACGACGCTGCCCTGCAGGCCGAGTTCCCCCTCGACCAGATCGGCCGCCAACTCGGCGGCCAGCCAGTCCTGATAGCCGGCCCGGTCGGTCAGCGACATCGGCTGCGCGCCGTCGAGCAGTTGCTCCGGAGAGAACCGGCCGTGCTCGGCATCCAACGCCTCGAGCAGCGCAACCACCCCGGCACCGGTTGCGTCGCCGCCGTGCGCATCGGCCAACCGGCGCTCCAGCTGCTCGGCGGCGGCCGGCCCGGCTGCCCTGGCCCGCGCTCGGCGGTAGGAGACGCGAAGTTCGTCGAGCACCAGCGGCCACACCTGCCGGTCGAAGTCCAGCGCGCTGCCGAATTCCGCGCGGAGCCGATCGACGCCGCCCGGGGTGAACAGCAGCGGCTGGTAGGCCGGCCCGTACCGCAGGATTCGCGGCCTGGCTCGACAGGCCCGTCCCGACCGGGAGTAGAACAGCAGCCGCGGCTCGGCGCCGCTCGGCAGGTAGCGCAACTGGCCGTCCTGGCGCTGGAACCGGCCGCCGCGGCCAACGGTCAGGCACGACATGGCATCCAGTGCGGACAGCCCGAAGCCGCTGATCGCCACCGTCGCGCCCGGCGGCAGTTGGCTGAGCCGCTCCGGCATCGGGTACGGCCGGCTGATCAGCCTGCCGACAGGGCGCTCGGCGCCGACGTTGTGGGTGTAGCCGGTGGTCAGGAAGACCGACCCGGCCGATACCCACTGACCGGAGGCGAGTTCGATCCGCCGCTCCGCGCCGTCCTCGGCCACCAACCGGACCGCCTCGTCGTGGTGCAACCGCACCTCGACGCCGGACGGCAGCGCGCCGAGCAGGGTGTGCAGGAACCAGCCCAGGTACTCCCCCAGCAGCCGGCGCGGCAGGAAGTCCCACGGCTCGATCCGCCGGCCGATCGAACCGACGCTGAAGCCGTCCTCGGCGATCCGCAGATCACGCTCCCGCGCCCACTCGTGCAGGCTCGGGCCGGCCAGCCGGACCGTGTCGCCGACCGTGTGCTCGTCCGGGAACATCGAGATCTGCGAGCAGATCGTGTTCAGCAGCAGGTAGTCCGGCTGGTCGGTGACGTGCACACCGGCGCCGTCACCGACCAGATCGATCAGCTCGATCCGCAGCCGGTCACCGGCTCGCTCGGCCAGTGCCAGCAGCCGTTCCAGCACGCCGAGCCCACGCGAGCCGAGGCCGATGATGGCTACCGAACGGGGTGCGGACATGGCTGCCTCTCGCCTCAGGACTCGGCCAGCAGCACCGGCTGCCGGCCGGGTTCGATCTGCAGGCGCACGCAGGCCAGCGCGCGGTCGGCCGCTGCCGCGGCCTGCTCGCTGTCCCGGCCGGTGCTCATCAGGTAGCCGACCCGGTCACGGAAGGAGTGCTCGAGGACCAGCCGGCTGCCCGGCCGGCGGGTCAGCACCACCTCGGTCACCTGCGGGCAGCTGGCCGCCCGGTCCAAGCCACCGGCGGCCACGAACTCGCCGGATCGGGTGGCGACCAGGAACCGGATAGCGGCGCCGGCGGTCGGGATGGGTGTCAGCTCCATCGGCCGGCCGGCCGCGTTGGCCACCGTGGCGGTGATCAGGTCGAGGCCGGTGGCCAACCGCACCAGATCCGGGATCATCCCGCCGGCCAGCCGCGGATTCACCTCGATCACCGCCGGGCCGGCCGGGGTCAGCCGCAGTTCCACGTGCGCCGGCCCCCAGCCCAGGCCGAGCGCGGCCAAGGCTCGTAACGCGGTATCGGCCAGCGCGGCCCGGTCGTCGGCCGGCAGCCGGGCCGGAAAGTCATGCCCGGTCTCGATGAAGTACGGCGGTGCGCCCAGGTACTTGCCGGTGATGCCGACCACCCGCTGTCCGAAGGTCTCCACCGAGAACTCCGGGCCGTTCAGGTACCGCTCGACCAACACCGCCTGCTGCGCCGGGATGCCGGCCAGCTCACCGGCCAGGGCGGCCTGCGCCGCCTCGGCCACCTCGGCCGGCCGGTGACACAACCGCACTCCGACCGATCCGGAGCCGGCCGCCGGCTTCAGCACCACCGGCAGGCCGAGCTCGTCGGCGAGCCGGACCGCCTCGGCCGGTGTGCTAGCGCTGCCGAAGTCCGGTCCGGCCACGCCGTGTGCCCGCAGCAGCACGCGCTGGGTCGCCTTGTTCCGGCAGGCGGTTATCGCCGCCGGATCTGGGTGCGGCAAACCCAGTGCGGCAGCCAACTCGGCCGCCGCGGCGACGAAGTACTCAGAACTACTGGTCACGCCCACGATGCGCGCAGGCTCAGCAATGCGCGAGGGCTCAGCAATGCGGGAAGGCACAGCAATGCGGGAAGGCACAGCAATGCGGGAAGGCACAGCAATGCGCGAGGGCTCAGCCGGCTCAACCAGTTCACCCGCCGCCCGGTGCACGGCAGCCGGGTCAGCGGTGTCCAGCTGTCGGGTCTCGATGCCGTCCGTGGCCAGGTACTCATACCTGCCGGGATCGCGGCTGAAGACCACCGGTCGCAGCCCGAGCCGGCGGGCGGCGACACAGAACAGCCGTCCGGATCCGGTGGTATTGCTCTCCAGCAGGACCAGCCACCGCAGGGTCATGCCGCCGTGCCGCCGTCCAGCTGGCCGACCGCGGTCAGCTGCGCACCGCGCGCCGGCCGGTCCCCGATCAGCTTCGCCGCCTCGGCCGCCAGCCGCGCGTCGGCAGCGGCCAGCTCGGCCCGCCAAGCCAGCAGCCAGTCGCGCTGCGCCCGCCAACGCCGCAGGGCGGACTCCCAGATGTCGGCGAACGCGCCCGGGCCGCCGCCGGCCGCCTGCCGTGATCCGGCCGCCGCGGCCGACAGCTCAGACCGGTCCAGGCCGTCCAACCAGCCCGGTGGCCCGAAGTCGGTGAGGTCGGTGGAGCCGGCGGCGACCGCCTTGCGTACCGCGTCCCCGACCTGGTCATGCGCGGTCCGGAACGCGACCCCCTGCCGGACCAGTTGGTTCGCCACCGCGGTCGCGTTGGTGAAGCCGGCCTCGGCCCGCTCGGCCATCCGAGCGGCGTTCGGCACCGCGGCCGTGACCAGCGGTTGGCAGAGCAGCACGGCCTGCTCGCAGGCGAGCAGTCCCGGCCAGATCATCCCGACCGCCTCGGTGCCGACCTCGATCGAATTGGTGAACGGGGTCGCCGACATGGCGGCGGCGGCACCGGCCCAGGCGCCGATCGCCACCGCCGGCTTGGCCCGAATGTGCTCCAGCAGAAAGGCATTCCGCTTCTGCGGCATGGCGGAGCTGCCACCCACCAACCGGTCCGGGAAGGACAGGAAGCCGAACTCGACGGTGCTCCACAGCTGCAGGTCCGCGGCCAGCCGGCTGAGCGTGCCGGCCAACCCGGCGCTCGCCGCCAGCAACCGCAGTGCCACGTCGCGGCTGGCCACCGCGTCGATGGCGTGGCCGCGGCTGCCGGTGAACCCGAGCAGCCGGGCGGTGCGCGCCGGATCGATCGGCAGGTCGGTGCCGGCCACCGCGCCGGCCCCCAGCGGGCACAGCCGCAGGCCGTCGGCCGCCTGCCGCACGGCGGCGATGTCACGCCCGAGCGCCTCGGCCACGCCCAGCAGGTAGTAGCCGTAACTGATCGGCATCGCGGCCTGGTAATGCGTGTACACCGGCATCAGCACCTCGGCGTGCCGGCGGCCGCGGCTGAGCAGCGCGGCCTCCAGCCGGCTGGCCTGCTCGAGGAATCGCAGCACCCAGTCGCGCAGCCGCAGCGCGGTCGCGGTCGCCTTCACATCGTTGCGGGAACGGGCGGTGTGCAGCACGCCGCCGATCTCCGGACCGAGCTGCTCGACCAGATAGCCCTCATACATCAGGTACAGCCCGCGCGGCGTCGGTCGCTCGACCAACGGCCGGAAGTCCTGGTCCCGCAAGCCGGCGATGCAGGCCAGCAGCGCCCGGCCGGCCGCGGCTGGGATGAGCCCACACTCGGCCAGCATCAGCAGGTGGGCCTGGTCGAGGGTGGACAGCTGCCGCAGCTCGGCCACCAGCTCGGCCGGTGACGGCTCGCCGTACAGGATCCGCCGGGTCCGGATACCGACCTCGGCGGTCAACCGCCCCATCCCGCTACCCGACACCGGAGAGCAGCTGATCGCCGCCGAGCACCTCGGCATAGGAACGCCGCTGCCACCGGTAGCTGGTCCAGGACCCCTCCGGGCCGCGTGGGTCGCTGACCGGCACCGGCTCGGCCGGCAGCGCGCTGTCCAGATGTCCGGCCGCGGCCAGCCAGGCGTCGTCGTAGACGGTGTCCTGGTAGCGGTAACCCTCATCCGGCAGCATCACCACGGTCAGCGCGTTCGGGTTGGCGGCGGCCCACCAGCGAGCGGCCAGGTAGGCCGCGCCGCCGGACGGGCCGGCGAACAGGGCATGCCGGCGATGCAACTGCCGAGTCGCCTGGTAGGCCGGCGCCGGTGCGCACCAGTGCACGCTGTCGAAGATCCGGTGGTCCAGGTTGGCCGGCAGCACGCTCATGCCCATGCCGCGTAGCTCCCGCTTGGCGTCGGCATGCCCGAACAGCACGCTGCCGTGGGTATCCACGCCGATCGCCTGGCAGTCCGGCAGCACCGATCGCAGGTTGCCCACCGTGCCGCACATCGAGCCGCCGGAACCGACCGGGCCGACCACGCAGTCCACCTGGCCCAGGCATTCCATCAGGAGTTCGGCCACCACCGCGTAGGAGCGGGGGTTGTCCGGATTCGAGTACTGCTCCGGGCAGAACGTCGACGGGTAGGCGGCGCGCAGCTCGTTCAGCCGGTTCAGCCGGGCCGCCTGGAAGCCGCCGACGATGTTGCCGGCCGCCGCCGGCACCCGGTCGACCTGCGCCCCGAGGTCGGTCAGCCGGCGGTACAGGCGCTCGTCGATGACCGGGTCGCTGACCAGCACCACCGGGCGGTCCAGGTGTACGCCCTGCATCGCCAGCGCCAGACCGAACGTGCCGGAGGTGGTCTCGACGATGACGGTCTCCGGCTCGAGCAGTCCGTCGGCCATTGCCTGGCGCAGGATGTGGCGGGCCGGGATCATCTTCATCAGCACGAACGAGGCGGCGTACAGGTTCGGCGTCAACCTGATCAGCCGGGGCAGCTGAAAGGCATGGGTGGCCTCGTCGGAGACGGTTCGCAGGGTCATCGGTTGCTGCCTTCTACGCGCTGACCCGGGCCGGCCACCGGTCGCTCCGACCGGCCGGGTCGATGATTCCGGTTATCGACAGGCCGGCCCGGGACAGGGCGTCGGCACACCGGCCGATGTTCTCCATCGACCCCTCGGCGCGGGCGTCGAAGATCAGGCCGGCAACCGTGCCGCTGTGCGCGACCTGAACGCCGTGGCCGCCGTGCTGCTCGCACAGCCGCAGCAGCAGTTCCAGTTGCGGTTTGGGCAGGTAACGCTGGTTGATCCGGGCGCTTGCGGTGGCCACCCGGCCGAGCAGCGCCACGTCGGACTTGGCCACCGCCCGGCGCAGCGCGGCCCGCAGCACGCCGAACCGGGCGATCTCCGAACTGTCGTACGGCGCCGGCGGCAGCCGCAGGGTGTCCACCTTCTCCTCCGGCGCGGTGTCGCAGCCGAGCACCAGCATCGGCGGCAGCTGCTGGCCGAAGACCTCCAGCACGGCGGCTTCCCGCTGCGCGAACAGCACTACCTGGTCGTCGATCATCACCGAATCCGAGGCGCATTCGGCCAGCACCGCCAGCCGTGCCACCTCCTCCTTGGCCAGCGGATGGCCATGGCTGTCGGCGACCGCGCGAATGGTGGCGGTGACGTCGCTGGTGGACGAGCCCATGCCGATACCGCGTGGCACGGTGCTGGTTATCTCGATCTGGCCGCCCTTGGCCGGCGAGCGGTAGCTCGGCAGCTGGCTCAGGGTGAGGATCGCCGCCCGGCGAACCTTGATCAGCTCTGGCGGGCCGAGCACCCCGCCATGGCTGTAGCTGGGCCGAAACACCGCGCGGGTGCCCAGTGCCGGCTGCGGCAGGGTGACCAGCGCCCGATGCGGCACGCCGGCTTCGTCGAGGAACATGCCCTGCAGCAGTTCACCATGGTGGGCCGGCGCGAAGCCGATGCCGGTGCCCATGCCGGTGAGCTGGGTGCCGGCGAGCTGGGTGCCGGCAAGCTGAGTGCCGGCGTGCTGGGCGCCGGCGTGCTGGGCGCCGAGAGCCGTGCCGGGCCCGGCGGCGGGCGGCAGCAGCAGCGTTGGGACCGACATCTAGCCCGCTTTCCGGACCCGGAAGATCAGGCTCTCGTGCTGGTGTACGTAGTCCCGGTAACCAGGGTGCGGCGGCTCCCACCAGCTGGCGGTCTCCACCGACTCGGCCGGCGGCCCGACCGAGGCCAGCAGTTCGACAAGATCCTGCTCGTCGTAGAACTTGCAGTAGAAGTCGGCATGATCGAGATAGGTCTTGGGCGCGATCTCGGTCATCCGGGCCCGGTCGTCAGCCACCTGGCAGTCGTTCATGGTCCACATGTTGGCGATCAGGCAGCCACCCGGCCGCAGGATCCGGTAGAGCTCCGTCAGCGCGCCCTCGGGCTCGGTGAGGTGCCCGAGCAGGTCCCAGCAGAAGATGCCGTCGATGGAGGAATCAAGCAAGCCGGTGTGGTAGGCGTCGATTTCGCTGAACAGCACCCGGCGCTGCACGCCGGCCCGCTCGGTGACCGAACGGGCGATCGTCATCGCCTTGCGCGAGGTGTCGCCGGCGAGCAGGACCGGTGCACCGGCGGCCAACGGCGGCAGGTTCCGGCCGTCCCCACAAGGCAGATCCATGATCACGGCCGCATCGGCGGCGGCGAACAGCTCGGCCGCGGCCTTCGCGTACGGCACCGGTGGGTCGCCCCACAGGTTGGACTGCCCGCCGAGCGCGGACTCGTCGTAGGCCCCGTCCCATCTGCCGATGGCGGTCTGGTCCCGCGACAGCGATTCAGTGCTCACGTCAAGCCTCCCGCGATGGTGGTCGGTTCTGTCGATGCCTGCTCAGCCAGCTGGCCGGCCGGTCAGCGCGGCCAGCGTCGCCGAGCCCCGGCCATGTCCGGCAGCCAGCGCGCCGAGCAGGCAGCGCACCGCCAGCGAGGAGTCGAATCCGTTCAGCCGCAGCGCATGCTCGGCACGTTCCAGCTCGGCAGCCGCCAGTTCGACCGGCAACCCGGGCCGGTCGGGATTGCCAGCATCGAGCAATGGCCGCGCGTAGTCGCAGAAGGCGTCGAAGGAGGCCTGCGTGAAGTCGCTCTCGAACCGGTCCGGTCGGCACCAGGACAGGTACAGCCGGACCAGCTCCGGATCGTGTTCGGCCAGGAACTCATCGGCCCACAGCGCATGGTTGCGGCTGGTGGAGAACTTCTGGCCCTCCAACAGGTACAGCTCGTTCACCGTGGTGCCGCGCATCTTCGGCTGGCTCACCCCGGCCGCCGCGAAGATGGCCGGATAGAGAATGCCGAAGTAGAAGGCGTTGTCGATGCCGTTGAAGTGCCACAGCCCGGACAGCTGCTGCCAGGCCTCGACGCAGGCCGGGATGTTGTCCGCATCGGGATCCACTGCCCGGGCTGGGCCGTACAGGTAACTCAGACCGAGTTCGGTCGGGAAGTCGACGCGCAGGCCGGCCAGCTCGCCGGTGCCCTCGATGCCCCAGTCGGTCGGGTAGGCAACCGGGTAGTCCGGTAGCGGAGCGCGGAGGTAGTGCGAGAGCACCCGCCGCACCCGTGGCGGCAGCTCCGCCTGGGTCCATTCGGCGATCAGCTGCGCCCGGAAGTCCTCCAGCCGCAGCACCGGCACGGTCGCCTCGATCGGCTCCGGCTCACCGCCGCAGCGTGCGCAGACCGGCTGGATGAGCGTCGCCGCCGAGGTGAAGCTGCCGCACGGCTCGCAGGACAGGCCGTTCGCGCCGCTGCCGCAGTGCGGGCACTTGCCGACCACATAGGAGTGGTGCATGGTGCGCCCGCAGTCCGAGCACCGGTGCAGGGTCTGCTGCCGCGGCTGGATCGCACCCCGGTGCAGCAGCTCACCGAGCATGCTGGTGATCGCCTGGCAGAAGCTGTCCAACTCCGGATCGATGAATACGTCATGGCCGATCCGGGCCAGCTTGAACGCCGCGGCGATCTGGGTCCGGTAGCCGGCCACCATCTCGTGCACGTCCACGCCGAGCGTTTCGGCCTTGGTCATCACGAAGTTCGGGTGCACGTCGACACCGGCCAGCGTGATGATCCGCTCACCGCGCGCCCGGGCGGCCCGCGCGGCGATATCCGCGGCCAGGAACGGCCCCGACAGATGGCCTACGTGCAACGGGCCGTTCACGGTCGGTTGCGGTATCACGATGATGGTGGCGCCCGACCACTCAGCGGTAACGGTCACTTCGCACCTTCCAGAACTCGCGGTGGGCCGGCTGGCACACCGGCGGGTCTCGCTCAGGCGGCGGCGGCCGCCACTGCCACCTCGGGCACCAGCTCGAGGGTGCAGCACTTCACCGCCCCACCGGACTTGTGCAGCTCGGACATGTCCAATCCGATCGGGTGGTAGCCGCGCTCGCGCAGCAGCTCGATCAGGTGGGTGGCGACCTGAGGCAGCACCACGTTCACCCCGTCGGAGACGGCGTTCAGGCCGAAGGCCTCGGCGTCGCGGCGATTGGCCAGGATCGCGTCCGGGTACAGCCGGCGCAGCACCTGCTGGCTGCCGATCGAGAACGCCTCCGGGTAGTACATGATCCGGCCCTCGCCAAGGATCGCCAGTGCGGTGTCCAGGTGGTAGAAGCTCCGATCCACCAGGCTCAGGCTGACCACCGGCAGGCCGTACAGCTCCTGCGCCTCGTCGTGCGAGAGCCGGTCGGTACGGAAGCCGGTGCCGGCCAGCAGCCGCTCGCCGTCGACGAGGTAATCGCCCTGGCCCTCGTTGATGAAACGCGGCTCGCCGGTCACCTCGAAGCCGCGGGCCAGGAACCAGTCCCGGTACGCCGGCGCCTCGGCGGCTCGCTGCGGGTAGCGGTAGCGGGCGATCAGCGCCCGGTTGCCGATCACGGTCGCGCCGTTGGCGGCGAACACCATGTCGGGCAGGCCGGCCACCGGTTCGATCAGCCGTACCTCGTGGCCCAGTGCCAGGTAGGTCTGCCGCAGTCGCTCCCACTGGGCCATTGCCAGGCCGGTGTCGACCGGCTTGCTGGGATCCATCCAAGGGTTGATCGAGTACCTGACGTCGAAGTGTTCCGGTGGGCACATCAGGTAGCTGCGCCGGGTGACCGGCGAACTGTCATGCGGCATGCGCGGCTCCTATCACTGCGGTGGGATCAGCCTGCGGTTGCTACCGGACGCAGTCGCGCCCACGGGGTCTTGCTCTTGCCCACCGGCTGGCCGACAAGCTTCACCTCGATCTGGTCGACGTAGTCCTCCAGCCGTTGCTTGGTCTGCTCATGCGAATCCCCGGTCACCACCAGGAAGCCGAGGATGCTGTTGCCGTCCGGCGGCCGATGGATGAGTGCGCCGGGTTGCTGGGTGATCCGGGCCATCAGGGTGTGCTGGGAATTGACCACCTCCGGCGGCACCGACACATACTCCAGCTGGCCGGCCTCGCAGATCAGGCAGGTTCCCATCATGTGCACCCCGGTCGGCCGGTAGTGCCGAGCGGCGGGCTTGACGCCCCGGGCGACGTCCAGGGTGGCTCGGACCGGGCAGTAGTCGGCGGTCACCCGGGCAACCATGTCCAGGGCGCCGCCACCGAGCCGGGCGGCGATCTCGACCAGGTGCGGCTTGCCCTGATGCATCCGGATCTCGGCGTGCAGGACGCTGCGGTGCAGGCCCAACGACGTCGCCGCCGCGGCGATGACCTCGTGAATGTCGGCCAGTTGCTCATCGCTGAGGGTGGTCGGCGCGATGTGCACATCGTCGTCGAAGGTCTCACCCTCCATGGTGACCCGGTCGACCGCAGAACCGATGAACAGCTCACCGTCCCAGATCAGCGCCTCGTACAGGTGCTCATCGCCATCCAGGAACGACTCGACCAGCAGGCCCTGCGGGCCGATATCGATGCCCGCGGCCTCCAGTTGGAAGGGCGCCATCAGGTCGATTCCCTCACTGGCGTGCGCGAACCGCTGCTCGAGCTGGCGCGGATCGTGCACTTTGAACACAAAGTAGCTGGCCGCGCCCAGGGTGGGCTTGAGGATCACCGGATAGCCGAACTCCTCGGCCGCGGCCAGCGCGGCGGCCACGTCGGGCACGAACCGGAATCCAGGGATCGGCACCCCGCCGCGCTGATGCGCCTGGCGCATCAGCAGCTTGTTCCGGCAGTTGCGGGCAGCGTCCGGACTGATGCCGGGCAGCGCGAGCGCCTCGGCGATCATCGCGGTGGCGTTCACCGACATCTCGGCGAAGGTGAACACGCCGTCGAAGCGCTCCTCGGCGTGCCAGGCTCGGGCGGCCTCAATCAGCATGTCGATGTCGGGCGAGCCCACCATCCGGCTGCGACCCGGCAAGTAGTCCGGCTCGCCGATCCCGAGCAGCAGGCGCAGGTTCGCGCCGTACTGGTCGGCCAGTTGGTAGCGAGGCAGGTAGTACCGCCCGTATTGCTGGGCCTCGACCGCGAGCAGCTTCATCGGGCACCTGCCGCGGCCTCGGTTTCGGCGCTGAAGCGCGCGGCCATCTCCGGATCCCACCAGAGGCTGTACATCCGGAACTCGCCGTCACCGACGTTGACGATCTGGTGCAACTCCCCCGGCGGCAGGTACGCGGTGTCGCCGGCGTTGAACGGCCGCACCTCGCCGTTGCTGGAGATGGTCGCGCTGCCCTGGGTCGCGATGAACAACTCGTGCTCGTGATGCGCGTGCGGGGTGGTCACCGCGCCCGGTTGCAGTACCGCCCAGGCGCCCTCGAAGGGCGCTCGCAGCGCCGGCCAGGGCAGCAGCCGCTGCGTGAGAACGCCATATTCCGCTTGCAGGTTCTCGGTATCCAGGATCCTGACGTCCATCGCCTACTCCGTCTTTGAGAAAGGGCTCGCGCTGCGCCCGCCGTCAGGCGGGTATCGGGATGCTGGTCAGCAGTTCGGTGGAGGGATCCGAGGCGAGCAGGTCGTCGACGATCTCACCGGCGCGCACCGCCAGCACGCTGATCAGCGAGTCGGCGATGCCGTGGCTCTCCTCGTTGGTGCCCTGCAGGTAGCAGCCGGCGGTGACCGTCGGCGGCATGATGGCCCGGTAGGCCCGGCTGACGCTGAACCGCTCCACCCCGACCAGTTCGGCAATGGTGCGGGTCAGCGCCGGCAGCGTCCGCTCGAATCCGGTGCCGAGCATGACCACGTCGCAGCGCAGTTCGGTCTGCTCGCCGGTCAGGTGTTCGGTGAGCGTGAGCACCACCTCGTCGGCTTCCATCCGGGTGCCGGTGATGTCGACCGACGGGATCATCCGCAGCCGTTGCTGGCCGGTCAGCCGTTCCAGGTACATCTGCCGGTAGATCATGTTCAGCAGCTCCGGGGTGACGCCGGCGTAGTTGGTGCGGCGCATCTCCTGCAGCACCCGCTGCCGGGCCGCCGGCGCGGCGGCATAGAAGGTATCGGTGAACGAAGGGAAGTACAGCTCGTTGGTGAACTGGCTGGTCTGGTAGTAGCCCAACCCCACCGTGCGCATGATCATCGAGCACTGGGCCGCCGGCATCCGCTGGTAGCTCTCCCAGAGCATCTCGGCGGCGCTCTGCGCCGCGCCGACCACCGCCACCCGCAGCGACGCGGCGTGGTCGAGTTCGCCGACCCGGTCGGCGTACTCGCTGCTGTGAATGACCTTCGCCTTGTCCAGGCTGCGGAAAACCTCGGGGATGTGCGGGTCGCGGCCGACTCCCACCACCAGGTTGCGGGCCGTGAGCACCGTGCCATCAGACAGTTCGACCAGCCAGCCGGTGATCTCACCGGTGGCCGAGCGCATCACGTCCACCCGCATGCAGCGCCGGCCGTACTGCACCTGTACCTGGGACAGCGTGCGCGCCACCCACTGCAGGTAGCTGGAGATCTCCAGGCGGAACGGCAGGAAACTCGACATGTTGATGAAGTCGTGCAGCCGCTGGGTCTCGTACAGGTAGTTGATGAAGGAGAACCGGCTGCGCGGGTTACGCATGGTGACCAGATCCTTCAGGAAGGACACCTGGCTCTGCGCCCACGGCAGCAGCATGCCGCGTTGCCAGACAATGTCCTCGTGCTGCTCGACCACCAGGCACTTGCGGGCGAAGTCAGCAGGCGCCAACTCCTCGATCGCCACCGCGAGGGCCAGGTTCGAGGGACCGGCGCCGATTGCCAATAACTCGACTTCGGGGTAGTCCAATGTGGCACCTCACGTTCACAGAAATGATCACCACAAACAATCTTAGGCATGGTGAAACTCGCGTTAGCGAAGAATAAAGTCCGCGTAAGCGGAAGTCCCCGGTGTGCCCCCGTTTGGCACTTAATGATGGGAGCGACAATACTCCGGCAGGGCACGCCGTCAATAGCTTCTTTTCGCCCGCTTATCTCGCGTCGCTCATTGTTTCGAAGCAGTTGCTGAACGTCTTTGTAAAGTGGCTATGACGCCCAGTGACATTCGGTCGCGCTCGTGTTTTGCTGTGCTCGACGGTGCGCTCGGATCGAACCGCTCGGCGCGGACGAAACGTCGGCGCCGGCAGTCATTCAAAGAGCCGGTGAATGCATCGCGGATGACCTCGGCCGCCGCGGCGGTAAAGGAGATGAGCGATATGGCCACATTTTCGGAGCCGGTGGCTCGGCCGCGGCTGCTGGTGGTTGGCACCGGTATGCGGCGGTACCGGGAGTACCTACTGGCCACGATCGCGCCGCGCTACCGGGTGCACCTGCTGATCGGGCACCAGGCGGGCTGGGAACGGCAGTACGTCGAGGGCTGGTCGGTGGTCGACTTCAGCGACACCATCGACGGCGAGGAGATGATCCTGGCTGCCAAGCAGGCCGCCGCGCACGAGCCGTTCGCCGGGGTGCTGACCTGGGACGAGGCACGGGTGCTGCAGGCGGCCAAGGTCGCCCAGGCGCTGCAGCTGCCGGGCGGAGATCCGGACATGGTGCTGCGCTGCCGGGACAAGTACCTGACCCGGACGGCGCTGGCCGAGGCCGGCGTGCCGCAGCCGCGCTCGGTGATGGTCGCCTCGCTGTCCGAAGCGCTGTCGGTGGCCGCCGACATCGGTTACCCGGTGGTGCTCAAGCCGCGGGCGATGGCGGCCAGCCTCGGCGTGGTGCGAGTCGACGATCCCGGCCAGCTGACCGCCAACTACGCATTCGCCCGGGACACCACGGTGCCCGGCGCCTGGCACTACGACCTGGTGCTGGTCGAGGAGTACCTCACCGGGGAGGAGATCAGCGTGGATGCGGCCGTGCACGAGGGCCGCGTGCTACCGCTGTTCCTGGCTCACAAGGAGGTCGGTTATCCGCCGTATTTCGAGGAGATCGGCCACCGGGTGACGGCCGGCGACCCGCTGCTGGGCGATCCGGCGCTGCTGCGCATCCTGCGGGATGCCCACGACGCGCTGGCGTTCTGCGACGGCATGACCCACACCGAGTTCAAGCTGACGCCGACCGGCCCTCGAGTGGTGGAGGTCAATGCCCGGCTGGGCGGCGACCTGATCCCCTACCTGGGCCAGTGCGCCACCGGCATCGAGCCCGGCGCGGTGGCCGCCACGGTGGCCTGCGGGCTGAGCCCGTCGGTCACCGCCAGCCGCCGGCGAACCGGCGCGGTGCGGTTCTTCTATGTCGCCGAGCCCGACACGACCATCGCCGAAATTCGTTTCGGCGCCTTGGATTGCCCGGCCCTGGACGTTGCCGAGGTGCTGGCCGAGCCGGGTCAGGTGCTGTCCCCGCCGCCGGCCGGCACCACCTTCGGCCGGGCGGCCTACGCCACCGCGGTGGCCGAGACCGAGGCCGAGTGCCTGGCCGCGCTGGACGCGGCCGAACAGGCGCTGGTAATTCGCGGCCGGTAAGGCGGCCGGTGACCGGCCGGCCGGGAGTTCAGCTCGGCCGGTCACCGCTGTGCGTCAGTGCAGGGTTACCACCTGGTGCATGCCCATGTGAGCGTGCGCCAGACCGGTCTCATCGCTCGGCACGTAGCAGGCCAGCGCGTAGCCACCCGGCGGCAGGTCGACGTGGAAGACCGCGAACTGACCCGGCGACATCGCGTTGAAACCGTGCTGGATGCCGGTCCACGGCGACGGTCCGTGCGGCAGCCCGGCGTCCAGCGCCGTGTAGAAGTCGCTGATGTACTGGTCGGTGATGCCGTCCCGAATCGGGCGGAACACCGCCTCGTGCAGCTCGTCACCCTGACCGTAGATCAGGATGTTGCTCTGTGCTCCGAAGTCGTTCGGGGCCGCGAAGGTGGGCATGCCGTCGGCGTTGATGTACATGCCGATCACCGAGCTGAACGACGGCATACCGGACCAGTCCATCTCGCCGACCACCTTGAGGGTGTGCACGTTCACCGGGATGCCGGTGTCGAACTCGGCGAAGTCGAACATGTAGTAGGTGCCGGGCGTCAACGGCAGGGTGGCCTCCTGCGGCGCGTACGGGCTGGTCACCACGCCGCCCATCAGGGTGCCGTCGCGGACCAGCTGGCGGGCGCCCAGCGCGTTGGAGGCGAGGTCGCCGGAAAGGCCCAGCTGCAGGTCGTTGATCACCTCGTCAATCGTGTGGCCCGGGTTGGCCCGCGCCACCTCGAAGCCGTGGTAGTCGCTGTCCGCCGAGCCCACCCGGAAGGTGACCCAGCCGGCATGCACCTTGTCCGGAGCGGTGAACTCCTGCGTCGTGCTCATGGTGACGTCGATGGTCGGGATGGTCTTGTGGCCCCACGCCGCGATCGGCAGGTTTACCGGGCCGGGATGCACGCCGGCGGCCGCGGCCGGGCTGGCGGCGGCTACCAACGCTATTCCGGTCGCTACCGCGGCAATACGGAATGTCCGTCTCCGTGATGACATGGGCAATTTCTCCTTCTTGATTGGGACCTTTAGCGGACCGTTCTTTTTAGCGATATTTCGAAATAGTATTTCGAAGTTGAAATAGGAAGCGTTTCCCGGAGGCGCGCGACTTCATTACGGACAGTCGAAATCGTTGCGGCCGCAATTGTTCAGCCGTAGGCACGATTGGCTGTTCCCCGGTCACAATGGCGGGAAGAGGAATACTCTTAATTCGACACCCCGTATCGCGGGATGCTAGGAGCCATGCGGAATCGCTGTCAATACCCTTGGACGAGTACCAGACCAACCGGACGGTCGGTCATTATCATTAGCCCGCTCAGTAGTCGATAAGCCACCGCATTGGCGCTCTCACCGCAGGCGGCCCGCCGCGGCGCGGTGCCGGCCGGTAGCTACCGCACAGCGTTAACGGCCGGCGAACAGGCACTGCGGCCAGTCCGCCGGCAGGGTGGCCAGGAAGGTGGCTGATCGCTTGGCAGACACCACGATGCACCAGGCGTCGAGTAGCAGTTCGGCCAACTCCACCCGGTCGATCTCGGGCAGTCGGACCACCACCCAGTTGTATCGCAGGTCAACCGGTGCCGGCATCGCGAACTTGACCGGATCGCCGCCCACCAGGCCGGCCCGCTGCTCCTTGGGAAAGCCGAAACCCATCCGCTGCTCGTCCGGTGATACCGATGCGTAAACGATTCGGCCGATCCGAAACTTCAAGTAGTCACGTACGAAGCCCTCGGTGGTGTACGGCAGCGCGTGCGCGACCAACCGCACATCGGAGACCGTCACCATGCTCGCCCCTCTCGTCACCGAACGGTACCTGGTGCAAGTTGCGGGGAGTTGCGCCAAGTACGTCGGCTGAGGCTATTGACGTCACTGGCTGCGGTTGCCACTATGTGAATCACTCAAGGAGGCATGTGCCATGTCGCGTGCACTTCGCAATTCCCCTTTGGTCACAAGCAGATTGCTGCGCCGCTCGGTAACCGCCGAGCAGGCCGCCGCCGCAATCGCGGGGACGCGCTGATGGCCGCCTTGGTCGAGAACCGGCCGACCGAGGAGACCGGAATCTGGATCACCCTCCGGCAGTCCTCGGTCCCGGTCCGGGCGATGTTGGTCGGGGTGTTCGTCAATCAGCTCGGCGGTTTCCTGCAGATCTTCCTGGTGCTGTTCCTCACCCATCGAGGTTTCAGTGATATCCATGCCGCCATGGCGCTAGGAGGTTTGGGCGCCGGTGGCTTCGTCGGGGTGCTGGTCGGCGGTGCCTTCTCGGACCGGCTCGGGCCGCGGCTCGCGACCTTCGCCTCGATGGCCGGCTACGCCGCGCTGCTCATCGGAGTGCTCTACCTGCATAACTTCCCGGCGTTGCTGGTCACCGTGTTCCTGGTCGGCCTGGTCGGCAGGTTCTACCGGCCGGCCGCCGCGGCGCTGCTGTCGGAGCTGACGCCGCAGCATCAGCAGGTGATGATCTTCGCGGTCTACCGGTTGGCGATGAACCTGGGCACCACCGCCGCGCCACTGCTGGCCTCGGCACTGATCGTGGTGTCCTACCAGCTGCTCTTCTGGTGCGACGCCGCGGCCGCCCTGGTGTACGGGATCATCGCGATCATCACGCTGCCGGCCCGGCCGGTGTCCGCTCGGGCCAAGGACCGGGTGACCAGGAAGCAGAGTGGTTACCGAGCGGTGCTCACCGATCGACGCTACGTGCTCTACCTGCTGGCGATACTGGTGAACGCCGCGGTGTACATGCAGTACGTCAGCACACTGCCGTTGGCGATGGCCGACGCCGGGGTGGCGACGATCTGGTACAGCATCGCGATCACGTTGAACGGCCTGATCGTGATCTGCTTCGAACTATTGCTGACCAGGTTCACCCAGCGGCTGCCGCTGGCCGTGGTGGTGACGGTGGGCTTCGGCCTGTTAGGAGTTGGACAGTTGGTGTATGCGCTGCCCTGGGGGGTGTCGATCTTCATCATCGGCACGCTGATCTGGACGATCGCCGAGATCACCGCCGGGCCGACCATGGTCTCCTATCCGGGGATGGCCGGGCCGGGTCGGTTGCGCGGCCGCTACATCGCCTCGATGCAGACCATGTTCAACCTCGGCACGGCGGTCGGGCCGGTGCTCGGCGTGGCGATCTATCGAGCGGTCGGCACCGGCGTGTGGTGGTGGTGCGCGGTCGGCTGCCTGATCGGGCTGGCGCTGGCGCTGGCCGGCATGCGCCGGCCGGTCGCGGTACCGGCGCAGGCGGTTGCGGCATGACCCTGCTACGCACCACCGAGGACGTCCTTACCGACCAATACTTAACAGGCTTCGCCGCCAGCGGGCTGAGCGCCTCCGCGCTGCTCGAGGCCCTCCGGCCGAGCCTGGTGGACACCGGCTTCATCGGACGCTCGCTGAGCCGGCCGGTTTTCCTCTCCTACCAGCAGATCCAGCAGTTGGGTGCCGACGTACAGCAGTTGTATGCCACCCTGACCGGGCTGCCACGGCGGATCTTCGGCGGCGACATGGCCGCGTTCGCCCGAGCCGTCGGAGCCACCCAGACGCAGGCCGAGGTGGTGCTGCGCGGCACCGCGAGCGTTCCGTCCAGGATGGGACGGGCCGACTTCTACCTGGACGAGCAAGGTTTCAAGCTGCTCGAGGTCAACTGGGGCGCGGCCCTGGGCGGCCTGGACAGCGCCATCCTGAACCGGTCGATGGCCGAGCAGCCGTTCATCGGCGACTTCGTCGAGCGGCATCGACTCGGCTACGTCGATCCGATGGTCGAGCTGGTGCACACCCTGTTCACCGAGTGTGGGGTGCCGGCCGGCAGACGGCCCGCGGTGGCGCTGACCGACTGGCCGGCCAGCTTCGTCACCTTGGAACCCCGGCTGCGCCGCAACGTGCCTGACTACGCCCGGCTCGGCATCGACGCCTACCCCTGCCACCTCGGCCAATTGCGCTATGCCGACGGCCGGGTATGGCTCGGCGAACAGGCGATCGACGTGGTCTACCGGCTGTTCCTGATGGAGGATCTGTTGGATCCGACCGGTCCCGGCCTGATCGAGCCGGTGCTGCAGGCCGCCGAGCGGGGCGACGTCGCCATCTTCTCGCCGATGGACGCCGATCTCTACGGCAGCAAGGGCGCGCTGGCGCTGCTGTCCGACGAGCAGTACCGGCACTGCTACACCGCCGAGGAGCTGGCCAGCCTCGCCCGGATCCTGCCGTGGACCAGGATGGTGCGGCCCGGACCGGTGACGGTGGCCGGCCGGCAGGTGGACCTGTTCGACTACGCGCTGGCAGAGCGGCGGGAGCTGATCATCAAGCCGACCATGATGCACGGCGGCCTTGGCCTCGTGCCGGGTTGGCTCACTCCTGCCGACGAGTGGCGGCAGCGGCTGGAGGCGGCGATGGACCAGCCCTACGTGCTGCAGCGGCGCATTCATCCGATCCCGGAACGGTTTCCCACTGACAACGGTTCCGATGAATGGACGATCACCTGGGGCGCCATCATGGTCAGCCGCGGCTACGGCGGGATGTTCGTCCGCGGTAGCCGGGATCTCGACGGCACGGTCAACATGACCTCCGGCGCAACCGCCACCTGCTGTTTTCATCCGCTGGCCGAAGATTAATCTCACCGCATGACTGCTGAGGAGTTCGCCACCGTCGCGGCCGGTGCCGTCGCGGCCTACTGCGCCGAGCACCCTGACGAGGCCACCATGCTCGGCAACCACGACCATGACGACCGGCTCGGCCAGCCCGGCATCGCCGCGGCCGACCGCCGCCGGGCCGAACTCGGCCGGCTGCTCGACCAGCTGGAGCGGTTCACCGGGCTGGACACCGCCGCGGCGGTGGATCGGGAGATCCTGAGCACCGAGGCCCGCCGCGAATTGCTGCTGCTCGATGAGCTGGACGAGCCGAGCTGGGACGCGTTGCGGCACAACCCGGGGCAGGCGTTGTACGCGGTGATCGCGCAGGACTTCGCCCCGCTGCCAGAGCGGCTGGCCAGCGTCGCCGGCCGGCTGCGCGCGGTGCCGGACTACCTTGCCGCCGCCCGGCAACGGCTGACCGATCCGCCGGCGATACACGTGCGGACGGCGATCGCGCAGCTGGCCGGCACGCACGCGCTGATCACCGAGGAGATCCCTCGGCTGGCCAAGCAGGCCGGGTTGGACGGGCAGCTGGCCGGCAGCATCGAAGCCGCCGCCGAGGCGGTGCTGGACTACCAGAACTGGTTGCGCGAGCGGCTGCCGAGCGCCCGGACGTCGGCCCGGCTCGGCGAGGATCACTATGCCCGCAAGCTCGGTCTGACCCTGGCCACGCCCTGGCAGCCAGCGGCGCTGCTGGCCCAGGCCTTCGCGGATCTGGATCGGACCGAGGCCGAACTGGCCGAGCTGGTGGCGGCCCGGCAGCCGGGCAGCACCGCCGGCCGGGCCGGGATCGCCGCCGAGTTCGACCGGCTGGCCGCCGATGCGCCGACCAGCGACGACATCCTCGACCGGTGCCGGGACGCGATGGCCGAGACCACCCGGTTCGTCGAGCAGCACGAACTGCTCACGCTGCTGAACGATCCGGTGGAGATCCAGGAGATGCCGGAGATCGACCGCGGCATCGCGGTCGCCTACTGCCAGGGCGTCGGGCCGCTGGAGAAGGCACCCCTGCGGACCCGGTTCGCGGTCTCCCCCACGCCGGCCGACTGGCCGGTCGAGCGGGTCCGCTCGTTCTACCGCGAGTACAACAACCACATGCTGCACAACCTCACCGTGCATGAGGGGATACCCGGTCACGTCGAGCAGCTCTCGCACGCCCGTCGCTACCGGGGCGACACGCTGGTCCGGGCGGTGTTCGGCAGCGACTCGTTCATCGAGGGCTGGGCGGTGTACGCCGAGGCGTTGATGGCCGAGCGTGGCTACCGGAGCGACGTGTCGCCGGCGGCGGCCGACGCGGTCCGCATGCAGCAGCTGAAGATGCAGCTGCGAATGATCATCAACACGATCCTGGACATCTCCTATCACGCCGGCGACCTGGACGAGGCGGCCGCCCTGGAGCTGATGACCGGACGCGGCTACCAGGAGGAGGGCGAGGCGGTCGGCAAGTGGCGCCGGGTGCAGCTGACCTCCACCCAGCTGTCCACCTACTACGTCGGCTACCTGGAGGTGCGGCAGCTGGTGGCCGACCTGCGGGCCGCCCAGCCGGATTGGACCGACCGGCAGGTGCACGACACCGTGCTGGACTACGGCTCGCCACCGCCGCGGCTGCTCCGTACCCTGCTCGGACTGCCGCTGGCTACGTGAGCCCGATCGGCTACAGCCATCGAGGTTTCTCCCCGGACGGCGCGGAGAACTCGATCGCCGCCTTCCAGGCGGCGGCGGACCTCGGCTTCACCCACCTGAAGACCGACGCGCGGGCCACCGCGGACGGCGTCGCGGTGGCCTTCCGCGACCCGATGCTGGATCGGGTCACCAACCACACCGGCCGATTGCTGGAGTTGTCCTGGGCACAGGTTCGGCAGGCTCGGATCCTCGGCCGGGAGCCGATTCCGCTGCTGGAGGAGGTGCTGGGCAGCTTCGGACCGGCCCGGTTCAACATCGACGTGAAGTCCGACGCCGCCATCGGCCCTGCCCTGGACGCGCTGCGGCGTACCAATGCCTGGCATCGGGTGCGGCTGGCCGCCTTCTCACACCGCCGGGTCCGGGCGCTGCGCCGGGCGGCCGGGCCGGCAGTGGCCAGCGCGTTGTCGCCGCCGGAGGTGCTCGCGCTGAAGCTGCGCCGGCTGCGGGTGCCGCCGGTGCCGCCGGCCACCGCCAACCTGCCGGCAGCGGCCCAGGTTCCGATGGGTTCGGCCGCGCTGCCGGTGATCACCGAGCGGTTCGTGACCGCCGCGCACCGGTTGGGGCTGCAGGTGCATGCCTGCACCATCAACACCCGCCCCGAGATGACGACGCTGTTCGACCTGGGGGTGGACGCCATCATGAGCGATCGGGCGGATCTGCTCCGCGAGGTGCTGGCCGAGCGGGGCGCCTGGCCGAACTGAGCCGGCTGGCGCGGGCTCGGTCCCGCAGCGGTGTGGTCGGTATCTCGCCGGCTGGGCCGTGCCCGAACGGCGGTAGCCGCCGAGCCTGCGCGGTGCCGGTACGCTCGCCTGTCGTGCCGCAGATCTCGTCGATGCCGATCCCGTCGATGCCCCGACCGCCGGCTCCGGACGGCGCGCTCGCCTCGGTGCCGGCCGCCGGCAACCGCCGGGCGCTGCCGATGGCCGCCGCGCTGAAGTTCTTCTACGGGCCGATGGACTGCGGCAAGTCGACGCTGGCGCTGCAGATCGACCACAACCATGCCCGGCAGGGGCGGCAGGGTCTGCTGCTGACCCGGTATGACCGCTCCGGCGGCGCCGCGGTCACCACCCGCGTCGGCCTGCGATCCGCGGCGATCGAGGTGACCGACGCACTGGACATGCGCAAGCTGGTGCAACAGCACCTGGCGCTGGGACGTCGGATCGACTACCTGATCATCGACGAGGCGGGTTTTCTGAACACCGAGCACGTCGACCAGCTGGCCGAGCTGGTCGACGACTACCACATCGACGTCTACTGCTTCGGCCTGCTCACCGACTTCCGCAGCCTGCTGCTGCCCGGTGCCAAGCGGCTGGTGGAGCTGGCCGACGAGATCGCCCCGGTGCAGGTGGAGGTGCTGTGCTGGTGTGGCCGGGCCGGTCAGCAGAACGCCCGGGTGGTCGACGGCGCGGTGGCTAGGGAAGGTGACACGGTGGTGGTCGCCGACACCGCAACCGGCTCCGGCAGCCGGACTGTCGAGGTGCGCTACCAGGTGCTCTGCCGGGAGCACTACCGCGACGGAAAGCTCGGCCCCCGGCCGGTCGGCGAGCAGCTCACCATCGGCTGAGTCGGCACGCCTTGGCTGAAAGTTCGGTAGCAGTATGCCGGAAAAATGCCATTTTCCGGCTCTGTGGCGGAAAGCATACCGGCCGGGCGCGTACCCTGGAGTAGCGGGGAACCATATTGCGGCGCAGTCCGTTTAGCCGAATGGTGACCCATACGTGGGTGGGGAGTGATGTGACATGGCCGATCGTGTTCTCCGAGGCAGCCGCCTCGGCGCTATCAGTTACGAGACCGAATATGCGGCCGAGCCTGCGCCGCGGCAGTTGGTCCGGTTCCGCTGCGAGCGGGACCACGAGTTCAGCGTGCCGTTCGCGCACGACGCCGAGCTGCCGTCCACCTGGGAATGCCGGCTCGACGGCACCCTGGCAAAGGCGGTGGACCTGCCGGAGCCCGAGCCGAAGAAGGTCAAGGCGCCACGGACGCACTGGGACATGCTGATCGAGCGGCGGACCATCGCCGATCTGGAAGAGGTACTGGCCGAGCGCCTCGACGTGCTGCGGGCCCGTCGCGGCGGCGGCCCGGGCAAGAACCCGAAATCCGCATAACCCGAATCCGCATAACAGGGCAAGCGCCGAACGACCCCGTCCAGCTGGACGGGGTCGTTCGCGTCTGCGCGCCGGTTACCGGCGGTGCCAGGTCACCCACCGGCTCACCGGCGCCGGACCAGCCCGCGTAGCTGCGCGGCCCGGTGCGCGGCGCCCCATTCGGTGACCTTGAGTAACGCCTCCCGGACGATGCCGCCGCTCATCTTCGACTCGCCCCGTTCGCGCTCGACGAAGGTGATCGGCACCTCGGCCACCCGGAAGCCGGCCTGCACCGCACGCCAGGCCAGATCCACCTGGAAGCAGTAGCCCTGCGAGGCGATCGAGCTCAGGTCGATGCCCTCCAGCACCGTTCGCCGGTAGGCGCGGTAGCCGCCGGTGGCGTCGTGCAGGTCGATGCCCAGCGCCAGCCGGGTGTAGAGGTTGCCGCCGCGCGAGAGCGCCTCCCGGGATCTCGCCCAGTTCCGGACCTGCCCGCCGGGCACCCAGCGCGAGCCCAGCACCAGGTCGGCGTGCGCCAGTGCCGCCAGCAGCCGAGGCAGCTGTTCCGGGGCGTGCGAGCCGTCGGCGTCCATCTCGACCAGCACGTCATAACCGGCGGCCAGGCCGTGCCGGAAGCCGGCCACGTAGGCGGCGCCCAGGCCGGCCTTGCCGGTGCGGTGCAGCACCTCGACCCGGTCGTCGTCGGTGGCCAGTTTGTCGGCGAGCTCACCGGTGCCGTCCGGGCTACCGTCATCGACCACCAGCGCGTGCGCGTCCGGCACGGCGGTGCGCAGCCGATCCAGGATGACCGGCAGGTTCTCTGCCTCGTTGTAGGTGGGAATGATGACCAGGACTCGCTGGCCGGTGGCCTGTTCGGGTTGGCTCACCCGAGCCCCTTTCCTGTCAGCCCGGCCGGTTCCTCGGCCGGTTGGGTCTGGCTGGCCGGTGCTTCCTCACCGGGTGGTACGGCACCGGCAGGCGCCCGGTCCTCGGCTGCCGGCGCCGGCTGACGCCGACGCCGGCGGCCGCCGATCAGCGCGCCGAGCACTCCGACGGCGACCAGCAGCCACTCGGCGGCCGCGCCGGTCCGGGTTGCCAGCGTAGTCTGCCGGGACAGCGGCACCCGCTCCAGCAGGGTATCGGCGGTGAACAGCGGCCCGGACTCGGCCAACGTCCGGCCGCTCGGGTCGATGATCGCGGACTTACCGCTGGTGGCCACCTGCACCACCGTGCGGGCATGCTCGACCGCGCGCAGCCGGGCCATCGCCAGCTGCTGGTAGGTCTCGCTGCTGTGGCCGAAGGTGGCGTTGTTGGTCTGCACCACCAGCAGTTGGGCGCCGGCCCGCACCGAGGAGTTGACCAGCCCGTCGTAGGCCACCTCGAAGCAGATCACGTCGCCGAGCGGTGCCGGGCCCTGATCGAGCAGCCCGTTGCCGGTGCCGGCCACCATGTCGTAGCGGACCAGATCCACCTTGCTGCTCACCTTGCGGGCCAGCGAGCGCAGCGGGATGTACTCGCCGAACGGCACCGGGTGCCGCTTCACGTAGCGCTGGCCGGGCCCCGGCCGGGCGGCGGTGCTCGGCTGCCAGACCAGCCCGGCGTTGGTGACGTGGTTCGGGCCGGGGCCGTCCAGGATGGCGCCGACCAGGATCGGCACGCCCACCGCGTCGGTGGCCTGTTGGATCACTTGGGCGGCGTCCGGGTTCTCGGTCGGGTCGATATCCGAGGCGTTCTCCGGCCAGAGCACCAGCTCCGGCCTGGGCACCGTGCCCGCGCGCACCGCGGCGGCCAGTTGCAACGTCTGCCGTACGTGGTTGTCCAGCACCTGCCGGCGCCGGGCGTCGAAGTCCAGCCCGCGGTCGGGCACGTTTCCCTGCACCGCGGCCACGGTCAGCGTTCGGTCGCCGTTGGTGTCCGGCCGCAGTGGCCAGGCCAGCCCGGCGCCTAGCAGCACCACCAGCGCGGCGGCGACCAGGCTGCCGGCGGCTGGCACCAACTGCCGGCCGCGAACCCTTCCGACGGCCGTGGCGAGCAGCGCACCGGACAGCGCCACCGCGAAGCTGACCAGCGGCGCGCCGCCGAGCGCGGCGAACCACTTCAGCGGAGATTCGGCCTGGCTGAACGCCCAGCGCCCCCAAGGGAAGCCGCCGAACGGAAACCGGTCCCGCACCGCCTCCTCGGTCACCCAGAGCGTGGCCACCCAGAGCGCCGGCCAGCGCAGCCGCTGCACCAGCGGCAGCATTGCGGCCAGCGCGGCGATGTACCAGCTCTCGGCGAACACCAGGATCAGCCAGGGCACCGAGCCGACGTAGGTCGAGGTCCAGTGCAGCATCGGGCCGAATAGGCCGGCGCCGAAGACCAGGCCCAGCCAGGCGGCGTCGCGGCAGCGCCGGCCCCGGGTGGCCAGGCTCAGCCCGGCCACCGAGAGCATGGCCAGCGGCCACAGGCCGATCGGCGGGAAGGCGAGGCTGCCGACCAGGCCGCTGCCGACGGCCAGCAGCAATCGCAGGCGCTGCTCGCGCCCCGGCCATCGAAGTCGGCGGCCGGACCTGGACAGCCGGCGGCCGGACCCGGGCAGCCGGCGGCCGGACCTGGGCAGCCGGCTGCCGGACCTGGGCAGCCGGCGGGGTCGCGATCCGGCCGGCGCGCTCACGGCAGCTCACCGGAGTCGTAGAGCACCACTGCCTGGCGAACCGTGCGCAGGCAACGGGGCAGCGTGGCGTCCGGACCGAGATCCGGCAGGCCGAGGTCCGGCCGCCCCGGTTCGCCGGCCTCGAACACCGCGTAACTGGCCGGGCGGCCAGGGGCCAGCACGCCGTCCGCGTCCGCCCCGATCGCTCGCCAGCCGCCTCGGCAGTGCGCGGCCAGCGCCGCCGCCGGGCTCAGCGCGTGCTCGGCGAACCGGGGCCGGCTGGCGGCCCGCACCGCCGCCCATGGGCCGACCGGGGTGACCGGCGAGTCCGATCCGAACGCGAGCGGCACGCCGGCCGCGGCCAGCGCGGCGAGTGGGTTCAGCCGGGCGGCCCGCTGGGTACCCAGCCGTTGCGCGTACATGCCGTCCGGGCCACCCCAGGTGGCGTCGAAGGCCGGCTGCACCGAGGCGGTCAGCCCGAGTTCGGCAAAGGCCGCCGGGTCGTTCAGCAACTCCGCGTGCTCGACCCGGTGGCCGGCCCGGGTGACCCGCGGGTCCCGCTCGGCCGCCAGTCGCATGGCGGCGATGACCTGGTCGGTGGCGGCGTCACCGATCGCGTGGAAGCCGGCCTGCACGCCCAGTGCGGTGCACTCGAGGATGTGCTCGGCCAGCTCCGCGGTCTCGTACCGCAGGTAGCCGACGGTGTCGGCGTCGACGTACGGGCTGGTCATGCAGGCGGTGTGCGAGCCGATCGAGCCGTCCAGGAACAGGTCTCCGCCGGCGCCGCGGGCGCCCAGTTCGGCTGCCTTGGCGGCGGCCCGCAGCTCGCCCCAGTAGGCATGGACCGCCGGCAACTCCGGCGCGGCGAGTCCCAGCAGGGCCAGCAGATCCTGTTCGCCGGAGATTTCCGGGCCGGCCATCTCGTGCACCGCGACGACGCCGAGGCTGGCCGCGTGCCGCAGCGCGGTCAGCTGCAGTTCGGCCCGCTGGCCGGCGGTGACCGAGGACAGCGCCAGCGCCCGGGCCGCGTGGTGGGCATCGGTGACCAGGTGGCCGCTCGGCCGGTAACCGGCCAGGCCGGTCAGGCCGTCGACGGCGGCCATCAGCGCCGAGGACACCACGGCGGAATGGGCGTCGGTGCGGGACAGGTACACCACCCCGCCGTAGCTGGCCCGATCCAGCTCGGCCGCGGTCGGCGGCCGCCGCTCCGGCCAGCCGGTCTCGTCCCAGCCGGAGCCGATCAGCGGCCGGCCGGCCCGGCGGCGGGCGTGCCGCTCCACCATGTCCAGTGCCTCGGCCAGGCTGCCGGCACCGGCCAGATCCAGGCCGGTGAGCGCGAGTCCGGTGTCGGTCGTGTGCAGGTGCGCGTCGACGAATCCGGGCACCACCAGTGCCCCACCCAGGTCGATCACCTGCTCTGCCGAAATGTCGGCGGTGTCGTCGTCGCCGATCCAGGCCAGCACGCCGTTGTCCACCACCATGGCGCTGGCAGGCCGGGCCGAGCCGGTGTAGATACGTCCGTTCCTCAGCAGGCTCGCCACAGGTCCTGAGTCTGCCAGCCGATGCTGAGTGGGAGGGTCTGCCCCTCGCATCTCACAGAGGGCTAGCACAGTGCCGGACCTTGCAATACGGTGCTGTAAAGATTTTCAGGAGGTTGACGAATGGCCGCCAGTATCGAGGACGTGGCCAAGCGGGCCGGGGTCTCGATCGCCACCGTATCCCGCTCGCTGCGTGGGCTGCCGGACGTGGCCACCGCGACCAGGGACCGGGTGCTGGCCGCCGCTCAGGAACTGGACTATGTCGCCTCCCCGTTCGCCGCCCGGCTGGCCAGCGGCCGGTCCTCCACGCTCGGCGTGGTGGTGCCGTTCGTCAATCGCTGGTTCTTCTCCGAGGTGCTGGGCTCGGTGGAGTCGGTGCTGAGCAACGCCAACTATGACCTGCTGCTGCACAACCTGGGCGACAGCGAGGGTCGGGCCCGGTTCTTCTCGATACTGCCGGTCCGCAAGCGGGTGGACGCGGTGCTGGTGGTCAGCCTGGCCTTGACCGACGACGAGGTGGCGGCCCTGCACACGTTGGAGCTGCCGGTCGGGGTGCTCGGGGTCAAGCATCCGGGCATGTTCTCGGTGCGCATCGACGACGTGGCGGCCGCCGCCACCGCGGTGAACCACCTGCTCTCGCTCGGCCATCGGCGGATCGGCCTGATCGGCGGTGACACCGACGACCCGATGCGCTTCACTCCGCCGCATCACCGGGGCACCGGCTACCGGCAGGCGTTGATCAAGGCCGGGGTGGAACCCGATCCGGCACTGAGCGTGTTGGGCTACTTCACCGTGCAGGGCGGTGAGGCGGCGATGCGGCAACTGCTGGACGTGCCGCGGCCGCCGACCGCCGTGTTCGCCGAGTCCGACGAGATGGCCTACGGGGCGATCATGGCGATCCGCCGGTGCGGCCTGCGGGTGCCCGAGGACATCGCGGTGATCGGCTTCGACGATCACGCCACCGCGGAGCTGATGGATCTGACCACCATCCGGCAGCCGGTCGGCGAGCAGGGCGCGGTGCTCGCGCAGGAGCTGCTGGACTCACTGTCCGGCGCCGCCGAGCCGTCGGATCTGGTGCTGGAAACCGATTTGGTGGTGCGCGGCTCCACGGTGGCCTCGGCCAGCGTCTACTCCCAGCCGTACTGAGACCTCAGACTTCAGACCTCAGATCTCTCGCTCACTCGCTGTCGCCTTCGCCAAACCTATTGCTCGGCTCCGCGCTCGCTCTGCTCCTCGTCGCTGTCGCTCCTGCGATGCTCGCTCGTTGTCGCCTTCGCCAAACCTATTGCTCGGCTCCGCGTTCGCTCCGCTCCTCGTCGCTGTCGCTCCTGCGATGCTCGCTCGCTGTCGCCTTCGCCCCCTCGGCCATTAGCTCCGCGGCGGTCGGCGGGTCGGCGCCGGCCCGGGCCACGGTCAGCGCGGCCACCAGGACCGCCTGCTCGACCGCCGGCCGGAGTTGCTCGCTGCTCGGCCGACCCCCGTCGGCGAGCAGGCCGGAGGTGATCAGCGCGTCGATCAGCCCGGCCATGAAGGCATCGCCGGCACCGACCGTGTCCACCACCCGTGCCGACCGGCCGGGCACCTCGATCACCGCGGCGTCGGCGCCGATCGCTCGGGCGCCTCGGCTGCCGTCGGTGACCACCACCACCGCCGGCCCCAGCCGCTGCCAGTGCCGCAGCGTGCTGTCGGCGCCCCGGTCCGGGTAGAGCCAGGCAAGATCCTCGGCGGAGGCCTTCACCACTCGGGACAGCGCGACCAGTCGCTCGATGCGCGCCACCGCTTGGCCGCGGTCGCCGAGCAGCGCCGGTCGGATGTTGGGGTCGTAGCTGAGCACCGTGGTCGGAGTGAGCATGGCCAGTCGTTGTTCGATGGCCAGCGCGCCGGGGTCGATCCAGGACGCCAGCGAGCCGGCGTGCAGCCAGTCGGCATCGGCCGGGATCCGGGCCAGCTCCGCCGCGTTCCACTGCCAGTCCGCGGTGCCGGTGCGGTAGAAGTCGTAGTTGGCGTTGCGCTCGGCGTCCAGGCTGACCACCGCCAGCGTGGACGACTCGACGGCCGGCACCGCCAGGCTCAGGTCCACCCCGTTCGCGCTCGCCTGCGCGCGCAGTTGCCGGCCGAAGGCGTCACCGGACAGCCGGGCCAGCAGCCTGCTGTGCCGGCCGAGCCGGGCCAGCCCGATCGCCACGTTGAACGGGCTGCCGCCGGGGTGGGCCAGGTAGCGGTCGGTGCCGTCCGGATCGGAGGATTGGTAGACCAGATCTACCAGCGCCTCCCCGATCACGCACACCGTCATGGGCCGACGTTATCCGACCCCGGCGCCGTCCGGCGCCGGTGACCGTTATCTTGTGCGGATGGCGCGAGTGATGTTGCTGGACTCGGCAAGCCTGTACTTCCGGGCCTTCTACGGAGTGCCGGAATCGGTGACCGCGCCGAACGGCATGCCGGTGAACGCGGTGCGCGGCTTCTGCGACATGGTGTCGAACCTGATCAACCGGTTCTCCCCCACCGACCTGGTGGCCTGCCTGGACTACGACTGGCGGCCGGCCTGGCGGGTCGAGCTGCTGCCGTCCTACAAGGCACATCGGGTGGCGATCCCGCAGCCGGCCGGCAAACCGGACGTGGAGAACGTGCCGGATCTGTTGGAGCCACAGGTGCCGGTGCTGCTCAAGGTGCTGGAGGCGGCCGGGTTGTGCGCCGTCGGCGCGGACGGCTTCGAGGCCGACGACGTGATCGCGACGCTGGCGCATCGCTACGACCAGCGTGGCGACCTGGTGGACGTGGTGTCCGGTGACCGGGATCTGATCGACCTGGCTACTGAGCGGGTCCGGGTCATCTATACCGGCAAGGGCATGGCCAACCTGGTGGAGTTCTCGCCCGCCGAGGTCGAGGCTCAGTACGGCATTCCACCCGGCCACTACGCCGACTTCGCGATCCTGCGTGGGGATCCGTCCGACGGGCTGCCCGGCGTGCCCGGCGTCGGTGCCAAGACGGCGGCGCTGGTGGTCGGCAAGTACGGCCGGATCGAGGAGATCCTGGCCGCCGCGCAGTCTGGCGTGCTGGGTGGTTCGGTGCGCTCGAAGATCCTGCAGGCGGCGGACTACCTGGCGGTCGCGCCGGCCGTGGTGCGCGGGCGTACCGATGTCGAGATTCCCTCGTTGTCGACGGCCATTCCGGCAACGCCGGCGGATCCGGAGCTGCTTGCCGCGGTGGCCGAGCACTTCGGCCTGGAGTCGGCGGTCGGTCGGCTCACCAAGGCGATCGCCTCGGTACACGGGTAATCTGAGGCGCACCGCCCGCTAGATCTGCTGCGCGATCACGCCGCGCCGGATGGTGGCTACGGCGGTCGCGGCGTTCGTCCGGATGTCGGCCGGGACGGCGTCGGCCCGGGACAGCTGTTCGAGCAGATCCAGCAGTTGCCGCATCCATCGGACGAAGTCACCGGCCGGCATCGCCGGTCCGTTCGCCGCGATCGAGGTCAGCACTCGATCCAGCGAATCGCCTTTCGCCCAGCGGTAACTGGCCCAGACGAAGCCCAGATCCGGCTCCCGAGTGGTGGGCAGCCCGCGATCGGCCTCGGCCTCGCTCAGCACGGCCCACAACCGGTGCGTCTCGGTCAGCGCCGGCCGGACCCGGCCGGCCGGCAGCTTGGGCGCGATGGTCTCGTCCCGGCGCGCCTCGTACACCATGGCCGAGCAGACCGCGGCAAGTTCGCTCGGATCCAGCTCCGACCAGGCCTCGGCGCGCAGGCACTCGGCGATCAGCAGATCGGACTCCGACCAGATCCGGGACAGCTGCCGGCCGGCCTCGGTGATCGAATCGTCCAGCGCCAGATAACCCCGCTCGGTGAGCAGCGCGCAGATCCGGTCGAAGGTCCGCGACAGCGAGTGCGTCCGGCTCTCGGCCTTGCGTTGCAGGGCCCCATTCTCCTTCTCCAGCCGGATGAAACGCTCCGCCCAGCGGGCATGCTCCTCTCGGTCGGCGCAGCCGTGACAGGGATGCGCTCGCAGCCGGGCCCGCAGGTCGGCCAACTCCGGGTCGTCGGCGCCCGGTCCGCGCGAGCGACGGCCGCGCGGCTCGGACGGGATGCGCAGATTGCGCAGCGAGGAGGCCAGATCCCGCCGAGCGCCCGGGTTGCGGTGGTTGAAGTGCCTGGGAACCTTGACCTTTCCGAGCACCTCAACCACCCGGTTGAAGTCCAGCAGGGTGACCGGGCCGGCCCATCGATCCTCGGTGAGGACCAGCGGCCGGGGATCAGCGATCGGTGACACGCCAGGATCCAGCACCACCGCCAGCCCGGCCCGGCGACCGGATTGGATCCGGATCACGTCACCGATCGACAGCGCCTCCAGGGACTGCGCAATCTCCGCCCGGCGTTCGGAATTGCCTTTCTTCACCAGCATCTTCTCGCGCTCTGAGATCTGATCGCGCAATGCCTGGTAGCTGGCGAAGTCACCGAGGTGGCACCGCATCTTGTCCTGTAGTTCGGCCATTGCCTTGTCGTTGCGGGTGATCTGGCGTCTCAGGCCGACCACCGAACGATCGGCCTGGAACTGGGCGAACGAGGACTCCAGCAATTCTCGCGCGGTTTGCCGGCCCAGCTGGGAGACCAGGTTGATGGCCATGTTGTAGGACGGCCGGAACGACGAGCGCAGCGGGTAGGTACGGGTGGAGGCCAGGCCGGCGACCCGGGCCGGATCCACCTCCGGACTCCACAGCACCACCGCGTGACCCTCGATGTCGATGCCGCGCCGGCCCGCCCGGCCGGTGAGCTGGGTGTACTCCCCCGGGGTCAGGTCGGTGTGCGTCTCACCGTTGAACTTGACCAGCCGTTCCAGCAGCACCGTGCGGGCCGGCATGTTGATGCCAAGCGCCAGTGTCTCGGTGGCGAACACCGCCCGGACCAGGCCGCGCACGAACAGCTCCTCGACGACCTCCTTGAATACCGGGATCATTCCCGCGTGGTGCGCGGCGATACCGCGTTGCAGGCCGTCCAGGAAGTCCCAGTACTCCAGCACATCGAGGTCCTCGGCGGACAGGCTGGCGGTCCGGGACTCGACGATCTGCCGAATCTCCTCCCGTTCGGAGTCCTCGGTCAGCCGCAGGTTCGCGGCCACGCACTGTCGTACCGCCGCGTCGCAGCCGGCCCGGGAGAAGATGAAGGTGATGACCGGCAACAGACCTTCCCGGTCCAGCCGGCCGATCACCTCGGGTCGATTCGGCGGCCGCCAGCGCAGGCCACCCTGGTAGCGGCGGCCTCGTCCGGCATCGTTGATGCGCATCCGGTCGCGGACGTAGCCGAGCAGTTCGCGGTTGACCTCGACGTCCTGCTCGTCGGTGCCGAACAGGTCGAACATCCTGCGGTCCACCAGCATGTGCTGCCACAGCGGCACCGGCCGCTGCTCGTGCACGATCACCCGGGTGTCGCCGCGTACCTCGACCAGCCAGTCGCCGAATTCCTCGGCATTGGACACGGTTGCCGACAAGGACACCAGGCGGACCGAGTCCGACAGGTGGATGATCACCTCCTCCCACACCGCGCCGCGGAACCGGTCACCGAGGTAGTGCACCTCGTCCATCACCACGTAGCCCAGATCGGTCAGCGCCTCGCTGCCGACGTAGAGCATGTTGCGCAGCACCTCGGTGGTCATCACCACCACCGGCGCGCGCGGGTTGATCGCGTTGTCACCGGTCAGCAGGCCGATCTTGGCCGGCCCGTAGCGGGCGATCAGATCGTTGTACTTCTGATTGGACAGCGCCTTGATCGGCGTGGTGTAGAAGCACTTCTGGCCCACTCTGAGGGCGAGGTGGATGGCGAACTCGCCGACCACCGTCTTGCCGGCACCGGTCGGCGCGCACACCAGCACGCCGTAGCCCTGCTCCAGTGCCTCGCAGGCCCGGAGCTGGAAGTCGTCGAGGTCGAAGCCGTAGCCGGCGCGGAAATCGGTCAGCGTGGGGAACTTGGCCCGCTGCCGGGATTGCGCATAGCGCTCCGCGGGCGTTGCCATGTCTGCGGGCGTTGCGCGCTCCGCGGGCGTTGCCATGCCATCCAGCCTACGGATCGGCCAAGGTCGGTTTCCGCACCGCTGGTTACTGTGCGGTGTGACTTCCTAGGCAATGGACGGCCGCCGCGCTGGACCTGCCGTTCTCGGCCCTCGTGCCCTATCTGCATGGCATTCCGGCCGACCAGGTGCTTGCTCGGCTGGCACCAGCGGTGCCGGCTGAGCTGACCTCGGTCGGCAAACCGGCGCGGCATCCTTATCGCTATGCGGCCGAGCGCCTCGGCTTCGCGATCTCCGACTGCCTCGTGATCGAGGACTCAGTAGCCGGACCTGCAGGCGCCGACCGACTGGTGGATGATCTGTCAGATGAGGTACGCGAGTGATGGCCATATGGTTAGCTGAATTTGTTGTAGAGAGTTCTTGGCTGACCGAGGAGCTACGCAGCCCTGGATACTCCTGGGTGTCCCACGGACATGACATCATTCGCGAGCAGTACGTATATGAGCGTTGAAGCTGGCGCGGGGGGACGGGGTTGGTGACTTCAGAAGCAGCGCGTGAGCTGCCGCCTCGCCGCCGCAGGGCGCTGAACGCATTTCGTAAGTACGCGCCGCGCTTGCCGTTGAGCCGATGGTGGCTCATCGCTGCCTGCTCCCTGCCGATCTGGGCAGTGGTCCTGCTCGCGGCAAAGACCGGCACGCTGACTGAGGGCGCTTCCTGCACACCACTCGCGGTGGCACGGTTGATAGGACATAAGAAATCTCAACCGAATGTATGCCGCGAAGCCGTCCTTGCCGCGGACTTGCCATCTATCGCTCTAGCAATTTCGTCATGCTGCCTGCTATACCTGCATGTCTGGAATAGCCGAGCCGTCAAGGAGTTGTATTCGGAGCTATTTAGGGATCCGGAAATAGCTCGATCTGCCATATCATTTCGTGCCCGGATGGTTCATTGGATATTGAGCAGCCCTTTCACCGCCGGGCTGGCCGTAATGCTTTACTGGCTTGTTCAACGCAATAAGAACCTCTTCACGGATCTCGTTCAACATCAACTGAAACCGGCGGACGGCTCAGCCTTTAACAAAGTCCAGATGAGTGATAGCTGGTGGGCGAATATCCATCATAACCATGGGATCAACACACTGGTATGGGCAGCTGTGGGTGCAGTTCCAGCCACACTGGGTTTAGTGGATCAGACCCGTATTGCCAGGCTTGCTGGCAAGCTGCGGAAGGATATGACGGATCTTCGGCTGGATCGTCGAGCGGTGTGGGATGACGAGCACTTAGGCACCGCGTCAGTAGATCGTTTGGTGGAGTCCAAGGTGTGGGGCGGTTTTTTGCTCATCGTCAGCCTATACATCATGTTCTATCTGGTGCGGACGCCTACTAACGTCTTATCGGTCACCAATGGCGTGGCTCTTCCAGTATTGGCGTTTATGGGATACCGATGGTGGAAGCAATATCGGCAGCTTCGAAGCCTGGACCAGGATCTTAAACTCGAGGTCGTACGACGAGCGCGAGAAAAGTATCGTCGATCCCTGAGGTCAGTTCAGGACATGATCGTAAATCGCGAGGCCGATAGCGGGGATACCGGCATGCCCCGATCGCGATGGTTGAAGAACTATCGGAAATCCCACGATGCCGACCACAGTGCTCAGCCCACCCGCGGAGGGACTGAGAAGGCAATTTTGCTATCTATGATGGAGATTGAAGCCGCTCGTATAGAGGCTGAGCAGGCATATCTGATGTTTACGCGGCCTCGCGAGTCGAGAGCGAGAGAGTTCGGCAAGGTGACCGTACTTCTCCTCACGTTAGGTGCTGCCTTCTACGGCATTATCCCCAACCTGTTTCACTGACGGACGCGCTAGCTATAGGTCCGCGGCGAGTCATCAAATAGCATTTTTGCGGATGTAGGCCAGCACCAAGTCGGGACGCTCCAGGTGCGCAAAATGTCCGACGCCCTTAACGATGCCCAGTTCAACGGCCTTCGACAGGTCGGTCAAGAACCGAGCGTCGGTGGGTGGCACCAAGCGATCGTACTGCCCAAAATATAGGTGTGTCGGCGCGTCGATTCGATTAAAGGTCTCAGCCGCGTCATATGCCTCCGCATTCCGTGCGGCGAGCTTGAACGCGCTATTTCCAGAACTGGCGACGATGGCGCCGAGGAGGTTTATCGGAACTAGCCGCGGATAGGCGAAGAGCCCGTTCATCAGGCGGGGCAACTGTCCCGTCCGATGCAAAACTGCAAGGGTCCTCTTTCCAAGGCTGCCTGAGTAAGAGAGTGAAAGCAGTTCAGCGAAAAGTAGAAGTGTACCGGGCCGGTTCTGCAACAGTGTGGTTGGCCGCTGGAAGGCTCGGAGTAAGGAGATGAACGCTCCACCGAACACGACGCCTGACAATAACTGGGCATGCCGCCGGGACAGCATATCGAGAGCAAGGAAACCACCCATCGAATGGCCGACCAGGCGAATATGCTTCGAGCCGAGGCCCATTACCATGCTCAACAATGCTTCGCCCACTTCGGCAAGGTCCAGATTGCCCAAGAGGTTTTCGGACCTGCCGAAACCAGGTAGGTCGACGAATATTGAGTCTTGCAATGGCTGCCCTTGCGCGATGGCTTCGCGGATCAGCGGTGTCCAGGTGGCCCAACTTCCACCGATACCATGGATATACAGGGTGACCGAGTCATCCATCGGATCCGGCGTACGGACCATGTTCAGCAAACCGAAGCGCGATGGGATCCGCTCCTGCACAAGCCCAAATTGTGAATAGTCTGCAGTTAGCTCATACGGACAATATGAACTGGCATCTGGTGCTAATCGCGCCATCACTGCCCTTCGGACGTACTCTCGGTCGGGAGCTTAGTCTACCCAGTAATAGTCGTCGGGACGAGCAAAGTGGAGAAGAGTCACGGCGCAGAAAGTACCGGCCCTGGAGTCCGGGTGAAGAAGTATTCGGCAGCCTATTGATGTAGCGGCGCTCACTGGCGACGGCTCTGCCTGGCAAACTTGAACACATGGTTCGCCCGGTCGACTCCCTGACGGCTACCTCAGGCGACCCTGCGAAGCTGCAGCGACACTTGCTGAGTCGAGTGTTGGCGGAGGTGCGCTGGTCCTTCCAGTGGCCCTGCAACTGGCTGCTGGGCGTCTTTCTCAACCTCGGCCTGTCGCTGCTCTGGTTGCTCTGGGTGCCGCTGCGCGGCGGCGCTCACGGCGAGTGGGTGATCCTGGTTGGCACCTACTTCGCGGTGTTCATCATGGCCGACGTCACCACCACCAACGTGCTCGGTCTGGATGCGGTGCGGGTCCGGGTCAGCATGGCCAGCGGGGTCGGCGTCCGGCGACTGCTGCTGGTCAAGAACTATGCGCTGCTGGTGATCGTCGGACTACCTACCCTGATCCTGACCGGCGTGCTCACCCTGCGCAGCGCACTGGCGCACCAGTTGGAACTCACGCTGCCCGGAGTGGCACTGCCGATGCTGGCCTGGCTCGGCGTCGGCAATGTGGTATCGGTGCTGCTGCCGGTGGCCGTTCGCCCGCTACGCGTTCGGTGGGCCGAACGGCGGAACCGGCGCCGCACGGTGCGTTGGCTGATCCATCTCGCCATCCCGTACGCCCTGCTCTACGCGGTCGATCCGGTCGGTGACACCTCACTGTTCCTGATCCGGCAACTGCCCCCGGCTTGGCGCACCGAGCAGGTGTCGGGCTTGGTGCTGCTGCTCAATGGGCTGGCCATCTGGCTGGTCGGCACCTGGATCGCCACCGTGCTGGTCCGCCGCCGCGGCCTGCCGCTGCGTTAGCCACTCGCTTTTGCAACTGTCAAACAGCCGTTCAGGATGTCTGCTCACAATAATATGACCTATCCATAACGTAGTGCGGCGCGCTAGCATTCTGGAATGCAGGACTCTCCTGGTGTAGCGCCGGGGCAATCTCTCCCGCGTACTAAGATCGCCATCGTAGGCGGCGGTATCGCAGGTCTCTACTGCACCTATCGGCTCGCTCAGAGTGACCGGTTCGATATTGTGCTGCTGGAGGCCGCGAGCCGATTCGGTGGGCGTATCGAAACCGTCGACATGCACGGATTCACTGCTGAGTTCGGGCCGATGCGATTCGAGCCCGAGATCGAGCACCATTTGGAGAGGCTCATCAATGAGCTAGATCTCACGTTCGGCGAATTTTCAGCGATGGGAGACGACCAGGCCGCGACCGCCACTGCCACCGAACGGTACAACTTTCGCCGTGACGAGCTCCAAGACGAGAGTCGGTCCGGTAGAGCACTGGGGCCGCAGCCGCTTGGATTGTTGCGGCTCGGCGTTCTTCGGATGTTCCGGGAGCCCTTGCAGGCATATCTGGCCGATGCCGGTGTCGATATCGAGGTTGATCTGAACGCAGACACAGCGGCAAAGCCACCCCAGGGACGTTGGGCCGCCGGTGTGTATTCAGCCGGAAGGAGAGACTGGATCCCGAAAAAGCCTTGGCAGGGTGATGACAAGATCTTCCGATGCCGCTGTTTGATCCAAGAGTGGCTCGATCATTTCAACGACGGCAATGGCGTCGACAGCTATACAGAACTCCGGAAGACCGCGAAACACCGCAATGCGCCGCTATGGAACGAGGCCTTCTGGAACGCCATGAGTCGCGAGTTGAGCCACGCCGCCATGCGGTATATCCGTGACGAAGGCACCTTTTATCATCTGTTCCCGGACAACCCTAACGCGGTGGAGTGGGGAATTTTCTGGCTCCGGCTGTTCCGGACGGAGGCAGACGACCTGCGCGAGATCCAGGGCGGGTCCGAGTCACTGGTCAAAAAGCTCACGGAGAAATTAGAGACGTTGTCCTACGTCCGGCTCCGAGCCGGCCAGGAAGTGTTACGGCTGCGGCCGGCCGCGGACAGCAGTGCGGTATGCCTCAGCGTTCGCGACCACCGGACCGGCGAGCGATACGACGCCGAGGCCGACCACTGCATTCTGGCATTGCCGTTGGCGCCGCTGAACGCGCTGTCATCGAACTTCCCCGAGGAGGTCCGCGCGGGATTGTCCTACGCGTTCGGCTTCCCGCTGCTCAAGTGCTTTCTCCAGGTCAAAAATCCCTGGTGGCGTAAAGACACTCCCCCGCATGCCGGCGCCTACGCCGTGACCACGCGCGAGCTTCATTACTGGCGGAAGCGCAAACAGCCGGGCGGCCAGGTGCAGGCGGACAATACCCCGCGAGGGTTGGTGATGGCGTACACCGATCACCCCGCTTCGCAGTTCTGGAAGGAGTACGTCATCAGCCTGCCCATTCACGATCGGGCCGAGGTGAGCAGTGCGGAAGGAGCGCTCAAAGATGCGCTCGTCTACCAACTGCTCGTCGTCGCTCGCCGCCAAGCCCACCTTGAGCTGAAAGAACTACTGCTCGACGCCGCGGCAGCCGGGCGTCCCGACGGCTCGTCCACTGACGACGAGTGCGAACAGGTCGAGGAATTCGTCAAGAAGATAAAAGAGGAGTTGACGACGTCGCAGGCATTACGAGACCAGGTTGCGGGTTGGTATTCCGTCGTGATCGGCGGCGAACTACCTAAGCCGGTGACTTATCGGCATCTGGAAAGGCTGCTTGACGTAGTGCGGAACCCGAACTGGTATGAAGGCTGGCACTATGGGGTCCGAGCCGAGGCCCAGCAGACGCTGCTCGCGCTCTTCGGCGCACCGCCCAACGAGTGGGAACCACTTGTCAAAGCAGCCACGGACAGGACGAGCGAACACGAGCGGCTGGGAGCGATCGTCGAAGAACGCGGCCAGGATGTCGAGCTCTGGGGCATCCGGGATTGGTCTCGTTGGCCGGTCGGAGCCGGCTGCCACGCCTGGTACGCGGGCGCACGGTCGTGGGAGATCATGCAGCGATTGCAAGCGTTCGGGCTGACCGGCCGGCCTAGCCATCGCCATCACCGCAACGTTCACATCTGTGGCGAGGCCGTCTCCGACTATCAAGGCTTCATCGAAGGCGCGCTTCGCTCGGCCGAACGGGTTATCGGCGTTCTTGCCGCAGACACCTGCTGAGCTCGCCGTCGACCGCCTTGGCTCAGCCCCCATGGACGGGTCTGGCTCCGCCTTGGTGGACGCCTTGGCTCAGCCCTCAATACAGCGCAGTCGCACAGCTCCGCCCACTGCAGCCGATCCGCCCGCCGGCGAAGATGATGAACCCATAGAAACCACGGACTGGAGCAGCATCTTACAAAATTGCAGGCCGGTTCCTTGCCGGTCGCAAGGCAACGCCTCGGGCTCTCAATGCCCGCCATACCTTGCTCGGATGCGCTTCGAGCCGCGAGCCAATCGCAGCCGTCGACAAGCCGGAGGCATACAGCCGAACGGCCTCGTCCACTTCTTGCTTGGAGAACGGCTGTCGCCGCATCTCGACTCCGACCTCGTGCAACAGCCGCAGCACGCTGGCCTTACTCAGGCCGTACTTTCCCGTCAGCTGGGTGGTCGGCATCCCGGCCTCATAATCCGCGACCACTTTGGCCGGTATGGAGGCGTCTTATCGCTGCTCAAGTTTGAAGCGCGGCGGCCGGCTCCGGGTCTCAGGCTGTCTCCGGGCAATCCCACCCGCCAGGGTCTCCGCCAACCGATCCAGACCAACCCCGGTCAGATCGTATTTCGAGTAGCGCCACACAACCTCCACCGTTACCGGCATTACGGTGACTCTCCGGAGAGAAGTCATCGAAAAGTCATCGTGTATGGCGCACCGCCCAATCTCAACACGCTCATCGACGACGTGGAGGCGCTCGCCTATGCGCCCGTCCCTGGTGAACCGGCCGCGACGGTTGCGCCATGACAGACAGCGCCCCGAGAAGGACCGATCAGATCAGTTCAGCGGCATCCAGTAGCCGCTGAAGATGACAACCGGCTGGTCCGCGGTCCGGTTGTGAACGATGTGCGCCTCCTCGCTGTCGAGCAGGAATGCATTGCCCGCCTCGATCTCGGTGATCGTGCCGCCGGCCTCGACATGTGCGGTGCCGGTGAGCACGATCGACAGCTCCAGCTCCGGATGGCAGTCCCGCGCACTCGAGGTGTCTGGCGGAACCGTGTACCACATGGCACCGAACGGCATCACTCCCTCGCCGATTCGGTACTGCTCCCAGCGCGCCACCGTGACCAGTCCGATCTGCTCGAACTCGGCCCGGGAGGTCTCGAAGGTACGCATGCGCTGACTCCTTGGTCGTTCACGTACTCGTCTTCGGCAAGCTGGCAGCACACGTCGAGGAAGAGCCAGCTGTTGTGGATGAAGCCGCTGCGGCAACCGGGCAATCTATAGGTTTTTATGCTAGATGCTCCGATTAATCTAGGCAAGAACCTAGGGCCTGTAAGTAGGCTCTGGAAGCCAGCCCCAGGTCAAGTTTGCCTCTACCGACACGAAGCAACACTGCTCGGTGATGGCTGTGTGTGCTGGCCGTTTTGGGATTAGACGGGCGTATTGACACCCCTATGACCCCCCGATACGGTAAGCAGGTCGTTATGCCTGGGGTACACGGATTGTGCTAACAGTATTTTATTGCCGCTTTCACCGTTTACGACCATGCCCGAGCCTGGGTACCGACCTTCGTATGTGCGTGCATCTCGGGGGGTTCCGAATGAGATCTGAGATCGAGACCGCCGCCCGCGACAACCTGGCGACCGTGCTGCCCACCGACCTCGCCCCCACGGCCCTCGACCTCAACTTGGACATGTCGGCCGACTACGGACTGACCTCGTTGAACAAGGTGCTGTTCATGATGTCGGTGTGCGGCGACACCGGGGTGGACCTCGGTGCGTTCACCGAAGCCGACGTTGCGGCCATGCACACGTTGGCCGACGTGATCACCGCGCTCAGCGAGCACGCGAGCCAGGAGGCATGAGATGGGGTTCGCCGCCGAGCCCTATGCAGTTCTGGAGAACGAGCATGTCCTGCTGCGACCGATCACGCCTGAAGACCGTGCGGCACAGCGCGCCATCGCGCGGGACGAATCGATCTGGCGCTACTTCGTCATCCCGATCCGGACCGATGCCGACTTCGACGCCTTCTTCGATGCGGGGCTGGTCGACCAAGCGGCCGGCCGCCGAGTGGTGTTCCACATCATCGACAACGGAACCGGTCAAGCCGCCGGCAGCATGAGCTTCGGCAACTTGTCTCCGAACGACCTACGCCTGGAGGTCGGCTGGTCGTGGTTGGGAAGCGCCTTCCAAGGCAAGGGGATCAATCGCTGGGCCAAGTTCTTGATGATGCAGCATGCCTTCGAGAAGCTGGCTGCCGAACGAGTCGAGTTCAAGACCGATGTGCTCAACGTGCAGGCCCGGAACGCCCTGCGAAACATCGGCGCTACCGAGGAAGGCGTATTACGCAGCTACAACCCGATGCCTGACGGCCGCCGTCGTGACGCGATCTACTACAGCGTGCTGCGCCGGGAATGGCCGGCTGTGAAGGAGATCCTCAGCAGCCAGGCCAAGGTGACTTCGACACTCGCTGACCCATGAGCCTGTCGTACGTACATGCCTGCGGGGAGCCGTACCAGCTCGGCTATCAGCACGGTGCCGGTCGCCGGGCAGCGCTGCAGGCCTTCCTAGCCGACGGGCTCTGCCGACTGGAGCAGCTGGTGTCCAAGCCGGTCAGCATGCGATCGCTCGCCCCGGTGCTCGCTGCCTACGACGAGCAGATCAGTCTCGCCTCGCCGCAACTGGCGCGCGAGCTCGACGGCCTTGCTGATGGTGCCCGGATCAGCCGGGACGAGGCACTGCTGATGCAGCTGCGCCGAGAGATCACCGGCTATCAGCGGATACCGACCATGGGAGACTGCACCACTTACGCGCGCTGCGGCAGCAGGCCGGTCCTGGCCCAGACCATCGACCTGAACGGCAACCTGGACGATCAGATCACCATCGTCGAAGTGTCTCCGGCCGCGTCGCCACGCCGCAGTCTGATCCTCAGCTTCGGTGGATTGCTCGGCTACCTCGGCCTGAACTCCGACGGCCTTGCGATCGGCCTGAACCTGGTGCTGGGCGGGAACTGGCGCCCGGGCCTACCTCCCTATCTCGCAATCCGACACCTGCTCGACTGCGCGAGCAGCGTCGACGAGGCGATCACGCTGCTCGGCAGGCTGCCGCTGTCAAGCTCGCGATCACTCACCCTGTGCGACTCCACCAAGGTCGTCTGCGTGGAGATCCTCGACAACGAGCTGGCCACGTTCGAGGGCCCGGCACTCGCACACACCAACCACTTCCTGGCGGCCGGGCTGGCCGAGCGGGACGAACTGAACGTGTTCGCTCGGAACTCCTCGAAGCTCCGGCTCGAGGCGGCTCGGGCGGGGCTTACCCAGTTGGCCGCGGATGCCGACGTGGAACGGCATTTCGAGCTCCTGTCAGCCCCGCCCATCTGCGTGCCAGACAACGGGGACATCCGACGGGAACACACCGTCGCCGCCGTGGTGATGCTGCCCGACCGCGGCGAACTACACATCCGGCCGGGCGATCCGTCTCGACATGCCACCGAGTCGTTCCGACTCGCGCAGCAAGGAACAAGCTGATGGCACAGTGGTTCCACTCCCAACCGGCCACGGAGCACCGAGCGGCGCGGATATTCTGCTTCGCCCATGCCGGCGGCAACCCACGCAGCTTCCTGGCCTGGCAGCCGGCGTTGGCAGCCGATGCACAGCTCATCGCGGTCGTGCCGCCGCACCCGCCGAGCAGCCGGCTGGCGCTCACCGAATACATCGACGGAGTCACCATCGCGCTCCGGCAGGCCGCTGCCGAGCAGGCCACCCCGATCTACCTGTTCGGGCACAGCTTCGGCGCCCTGATCGCCTTCGAGGCGTGCCGCCGGTTGCGCGACGAGCCAGCGCTCGCGCATCTGGTCGTGTCCGCGCTCGCGGCGCCTCGGCTGCTGCCGTCGGCCCGAGTGCTCGAGCTCAGCCGCAAGCAGGGGCAGGAATTCGCCGATGCGCTGGCCTTCTTCGGCGGCCTGCCGGCCGAGGTACTGGCCGACGAGGACCTTCTAGAGGTACTGCTTCCCGGCGTGCAGGCGGACTTCAAGGTCGCTGCACAGTATCGGTACCAGCCCGCCCCGCCGTTGGAGATCCCGGCCACCGTGATCACCGGGCAGGCGGATCCGCATCTCCATGAGGCGCGGATCGTCGGGTGGCGGAACGAGTTCGTCCAGCAACCCGACGTTCGCTGGGTTCCGGGTGGCCACTTCTATTTCGAGGACGACCCGGCGCTGATCACCGACGTGCTGCGCGACGTGGTGCGAACCGATCAGCACGTCGAACTGATCTGACGGGTGGTGGTCACAAGTGCTGAACCTCAGCTATCTGAGTGCACCGAGCTATGTGCTCGGCGAGCACGAGGACGACTACACCAGCATCGATGGCCTGGCCGAGCGGGCCGCAGCCTTCCAGCTGCAGCCGAAGCCGGCGCTCTGGGGCTGGGGCACGATCCGGCGCACCGAACGGCCCCTGACCCAGCTGTGCATCGAAACCGGACGCCGCACGCTCGATTCGGCCGGCGTGCCGGCGGCCCAAGTCGACGCCCTGGTGCTGTGCTCCACCAGCATCACCAAACCTGTCGAGGATCATGGGCAGTTCTTTGCCGAGGTGCTGACCGGCCTGGGGCTTGGGAACATCGGCTTCTACGGCATCACGCTGAACCGTTGCACCAACCTGCTAGCAGGCATCGACCTGGCGACCGCGCTGGTGGCCAGCGGTCGGTACCGACGGGTGTTGGTCATCACAGCCGATCGGGTGCTGGATGAATCGCAGCGGATGGTCAGCTACGCGCTGTTCTCCGACGGGGCGGCCAGCTGCCTGATCGGCAGCGAGCCCGCCGGGCCGACCTTCGAGGTGTTGGGTTGTGCCAACGCCCAGGATGTCGATGCCTTGGTTCACACGGCGGAGATCAGTTCCGACCTCGCCCGGACCGTCAACGACCGGCTGCTCGAACCACACGGCATGAAGCTCGATGACATCTGCGGCGTCATGCATCTCAACATCTTCCTGCCGCTGATGGTGGTGAAGGAGCGGCAGGCCAACTACACCGCCGAACAGATCTACACCGGCAACATCACCCGGGTGGGGCACTGCTACGCCGCGGATCCGCTGATCAACCTGCTGGATCGGCCGACCCATCCCGGCCACCACTACCTGCTGGTGGCCAGCGTGCCGGGTTCGCGATTCGGCGTGCTGTTGCGAAAGCTTGACCAGGAGGGCCGGCGATGACCATCTCAGTAGCGAATCCACACTGCATGCTGCCCGACCGAACCGTGGCGTTGCCCGCACGTGACTTCGAGATCAGCCCGGCCGGAAAGGCCGAAGCCGACCGGCTCCGCCGATTGCCGCTCAACGAGCTGTTCCACCGGCTGGTGCGCGATCAGGAATCCGATGCCGCCCTGCTGACCTGCCGAAGGCTGGTCGACAGCTTCCTCGGCGGCCTGCCGGACCCTGCCATCGGCATCGCCGAGATTCCGGCGCTGGTCGAGGCAGCGCGGGCCGAGTTGGCTCCGATGGTGGCCGGCTTTGCCGAGCTGCCTACCGAGATCCGTCAGCTGGTGTACCGGCAACGCGCGCCGCTGGCGCTGCTGGACGGATGCTGGCTGGACACGGTGTCCCAACCCGCCACCCAGCCTGCGATCCTTGTCAATCGGCTCTACGCCCAACACTATGCCCAGCGTGGTGCCGGGAAACCGATGCATGCCCAGGAATACCGCCGGCGCCGCGCGCTGGAGGCGACCGACGTCGCACTGCCGCCGATCGGCGCGCACGACTTCCTGGCCCGGGCCGATGCCCGGCCACTGACGGCGCTGCACGCCTGCTGGTACCTGGCGCTGTCCCGGCTGCCGGCCAACTTCCTGCCCGAGGTGGCAGCGGTCCAGTTCGCGTTCCGGATGATCGGCATCGACGACCTGCTCCTCGGAAGTCAACCGACGCTGCCTACCGAGGCGCTGACGGCCCTGCTGGCCGAATTCACGGAACTGGCCACCCCCGCCGCTTGCACGCGGTTCGTCCGTACTGTACGGCTGGTGATCGACCTCGAACGCGAGCACCTCGGCATGCTGACCAACCTCGCCCGCTGGCGCAGCGAACTCTCACTGGAGTCCCGGGTCGCCGAAATCATCTCCCGGCATGCCAAGCTTGCCGGCCGGCAACACGGCCGGGTGTCGGTCGATGGCCGCCGGCTATCCGAGACCTTCACCGACTCCGAACTCGACCTGGCCGACTTCCTCGGCCGGTTCCGGGAATCCCCGTACGTCAACCGCGGCCATGACGGCAGCAGCCCGTTCACCACAGCGATGAAGTTCGGTGGCCCGATGTTCGGCATCTTCGACGACCAGGAAGCAGCTGTTTTCCGCGGCTGGGTCGCCTCGGTGCAGGCCGGGAACCGCCCGGCGATCGAGATCTCACCGTGTACGGCTGGGGATGGAGCCGCCCGGCGGTGGTTACACCGGTTTGCCGAGAGCGAGCCGGCGGACGTGGTGATCGCAGCCCCGGCGGAGCTGGACGACCGCGAGCTGTTCTTCCGGCTGATCAACATCGAGAACTTCCCGAACACGCTGGCCCGCGCGGCCGAGCGTGTCCGCCGCAATCTCTCCGCTGCCGAGGTGTTGTTCGAGCATGGAGCTGCCGGCCGCTACACCGACGCCAGCTATTTCGACTACACGCCGCAAGCCCTATACGAGCGTGGCAAACGCGTCTACTGGGAAAAGCTCGTCGACCCCTATCGGGCGCTGGTCGAGATCCCTGATCGCGACGAGGTGATCTTCACCCAGTGCACCTACGCCCTCGGGTACCTGATCGACGGCGCCTGGCTGCACAAGATCGGAAACACCGGGCACTTCGAGCGGGAGAGCGATCACATGCTGTTCGCCATCCACGCCGATGAGATGGGCCATGGCGACCTGGTGAAGAACCACCTCACCCTGACCCATCGGGTGTTGCACAGCCTCGGCATCGACCTGCCACATATCCGCACCGAGGCTTTCATGGCTCAGGCGGACCTGCCCGACGACCTCTACGGATTCTCCCTCCACCTACTGATCATGTGCTTGCTGCCCGACACCTTCTACAACGAACTGCTCGGCTACAACCTCGCAGTAGAGATGTTCGGCTCCGGCGAGCTGCGGCTGCACGAGATACAGAAGCTTCGCCACCACGGCTTCGACATCTGCTACGAGCAGGCGCACCTGACGATCGATAACTTCTCGGCCGGGCACGCCAAGCAGGCCGCCGATATCATCGTGTCTTACCTGGACGATGTCCGCCGGACCGCAGGCGAGGACGTGGTGCAGCAGGAGTGGCGACGGATCTGGCGGGGGTACGCCTCGCTCGCGCTGTTCGTGGAGCACGCGTTGCTGAAGCAGCTGGCCAGCACCCCGAGCGCCCCGGCAGCCGCCGAGCCACTCGCCGACCTGTTGATCTAGGACGGCTGCGGTTCCTGCTCGATCAGCCCGTCCAGGCCCTGCTCGTCCAGCTCGACATCCTCCAAGCCGTACTTGTCCCGCAGTACCGCCGCGAGCTGCTTGGGCGTGGGGGCGAGGAAGATCGCGGTCACATCGACGTCGACCGCGAGATCCCTGCGCAATCGGGTGACCAGCTGCATCGCCTGCAGAGAGCTGCCGCCCACGTCGAAGAAGCTGTTCTCGGTACCGACCTGCTCCTGGTTGAGCACGGTGGCGTACATGTCGACCAGCACGGTCTCGATCAGCGTGCTCGGCGCAACATAGCTCTCCGCGCTGACGGTCTCAGGAGCCGGCAGCGCCGCCTTGTCGATCTTCCCGTTGTGGGTCAACGGGAACTCATCGAGCACCACCAGGCTAGCCGGCACCATGTAGGCAGGCAGCCGCTGCGCAAGTTCGGCACGGAGGTCGGCCACGCTGAGGCCCGGCGACGCCTCCAGATCGAGTCGCAGGTAACCGACGAGTTGTTTCTCCGCTACGTTGATCACCGTGACCACCGCCTGCAACACTCCGGGCATGGCCGCCAACGCTGACTCGATCTCGCCCAGTTCCACCCGCAGGCCGCGGATCTTCACCTGACCGTCGATCCGCCCGACGAATGCGATGTTGCCGTCCGGCAGCCGCTTGACCAGGTCGCCGGTCTTGTACAGCCGCGCTCCCTCGACGTCGCGGAACGGATCCTTGATGAACCTCTCAGCGGTGAGCTCCGGCCGGTTGAGGTAACCCCGAGTCACCCCGGCGCCGCCGATATGCAACTCTCCGATCACCCCGATCGGCAGCGGGTTCAAGTATTGATCGAGCACGTACACCTGGTAGTTCGGCTTCGGGCGACCGATCGGTGGTGGGAAGATGGCTCCGTCCATCTCCCCGAAGCACGCCCCGATGGCCGCCTCGGTCGGTCCGTAACCGTTGTAGAAGTGCAGCCCGGGCCGCAACCAGGCCCGCACCAGTTCGGAGGAGAGTTCCTCGCCGGCGGACACCAACACACGCAGGTCGGGGAACTCCTGTCCGGTCAGCAGGTTCACCACGGCCGGCGGCAGGCAGGTGAAGGTGATTCGCTCGCTGCGCATCAGCTCGGCCAGCCGGGGCGGCGACATCAGCGTCTGCCGGTCGGTCAGCACCGCGGTCGCCCCCGAGCACAGAGTCAGGAACATGTCGCCGACGGAGACGTCGAAGTTGAGCGAGGCGAACTGCAACACCCGGTCACCCGGGCCGATCCTCCAACGGTCGATCATGCCGAGCAGGAAGTTCAGCGCGTGCCGGTGCTCCACCACCACGCCCTTGGGCAGCCCGGTCGATCCTGAGGTGTAGATGACATAGGCGACGTTGGAGGGGGGCGAGGCGAGCCGGAGGTTGTCCGCGTCCCGTTGCATGATCGCCAACCATTCAGCGTCCAGCGAGACGATCGTCGCGCCGGTCTTCGGCAGCCCCGGTTCGCTGGCCAGGTCGGCCACGATGACCGGCATCGCGGTGTCATCGATCAGAAAGGAGAGTCGTTCGCCGGGTAGCTCCGGATCGAGTGGGACATACCCACCGCCGGCCTTCATGATCGCCAGCAGCACAGCCAGCCGCCGGACCGAGGGCCGCATGCAGACCCCGACCAACACCTCCGGGCCGACGCCGAGTTCGACCAGTCGGCGCCCGATCCGGTTGGCGTCAGCGTTCAGGTCGGCATAGCTGAGGCTCGTCCGTTCAATGCCATCGGCAAGGTACGTGCCGGCGATGCCATCCGGGTACCGCTCGGCCACCAGCTCGAACTGCTCGTGGATGCAGATGACCGGAAAGTCGGCAGCCGTGTCGTTCCAGCCATGCACCTCGTCGTAGAGCTCGGCCGCGGTGAGCAGGGGCAACGACGAGATCCGCCGGGTCGGATCGTCGAGTGCCGCTTCGAGTAGCACTCCGAGATGACCGAGCAGCCGCTGCACGGTCGCCGGATCGTAGAGCGCCGGCGGATAGCTGACCGCCAACCGCAACGAACCGTCGCGTGCTTCGGCAACGAAGTCCAGGTCGTACTTGGCGGCCATCAGCCGCACCGGCTGCAGGCTCAGCCGCACGCCGGGCAGCTGCACTGGTTCGATCGCCTCGCGATAGCTCAGCGCGACCTGGAAGATCGGTGTCCGGCTGGTGTCGCGCTCCACCTGCAGCAGATCGATCAATTTCGCGAACGGCAACGCCTGATGTGCGTACCCGGCGGCCGTGGTTTCGCGTGCCTGGGCCAACAGCTCCTCGAACGTGAGATCGCCGGAAACATCGGCCCGGATCGGCAGTGTGTTGGCTACCAGCCCGATCAGTGGTACCAGTTCGGGACGAGTGCGGCCGGCATCGGCCATCCCGACCATGATGTCGGTCTGTCCGGTGTAGCGATGCAGCAGCGCCTGTAACGCAGTCAGCAGCACCACGAGTGGCGTGGTGCCAGCTCGGCTCGCGGTTGAGCTCAGCTTGGTGAGCAATTCCGGGCCGAGGTCCAGCGAGGCCAGCCGACCCGAATGATCGAAGGCCACCGGCCGAGGTCGGTCGGTCGGCATCTGCACGGCCTGGTATCCGCTCAGCTGCGTCCGCCAGTATTGGAAAAGTCGGTCCAGCGCAACACCGCTCAACTGGTCGCGTTCCCACTGGGCATAGTCGGCGAACTGGATCGGCAGTTCTGGCAGGGCGGCCGGGGTGCCGCTCACCTCTTGGTCATAGAGCGCGGCCAACTCGGACATCAGCACCTCGAACGACCAGGCGTCGAATACCGACTGGTGGGCGTTGAGCAGCAGGGCATGATCGGTCTCGGAAAACTTGATCAGCTCGGCCCGGAACAACGGACCGCGTGCCAGGTCGAAGGTCTCCAGCGCGCCGGCCTCGGCAAGTTCGGTCAGCCGGGCTTGTGGATCCGGCTCGTCGCTGAGGTCGAGCTCCGGCAACTCGATGCGGACCGGCGGATCGATGAGCTGGACCGACCGGCCGGTGGCGTCGGCCACCAGCCGGCTGCGCAGGATCTCGTGACGCTTCACCAGCGCGGTGACGGCACCGGCCACCGCGGCAACATCGAACTCACCTGTGAAGCGCACTATTCCCGGGACGTTCCAGGTGGGCAAGCAGTGGTATTGGTCGATGAACCACAGTTGCTCCTGTGCGTACGACAACGGCGGTTCGGCAACTGCCGTGCCGCGCCGCGGAATGGCTGCGGAATCGGCCGGAGATGCAGGCTGATCGGTCATCGGTGGCTTCCGTTCATCTGGGGTCCAGTACGACACGAGGAGGTGCGGGGATCATCCGATGGCCTCGGAACCCTGCGGCTGAGCATGGATCTCTGCCCGGTAACGCTGGAGGATCCGAGCCCTTCGGGGCTTGAACTGCCCTGAGAGCAGGCCGTTGTCCGTGCTGAATCTCGGTTCGGCGATCACCACTCTCGCCACCTGCTCGTCGGCCGCCAGGACGGCGTTGCAGGCCGCGACATGCGCCAGGATGGCGTCCTTGTCGGCCGGTTCGGTTGCAGGTGAGATGACCGCCACCAGGCTGGTCTGGGTCGGACAGAACAGCACGCATGCATCGATGGCGGGGCTTGCCTGGATGCGTTCCTCGATCGGGCGGACGATGACCTTTCGGCCGTTGTCCAATACGATCACGTCATCGGCCCGGCCCTGGATATAGAGGAAGCCGTCCTCGTCCAGGTAACCCAGGTCGCCGGTGCGAATCACCCCGTCGCCGGCGAATATCCGCGCGCTGTCCTCCGGCGCGCCGTAGAGGTAGCCGGAGCACACCGGATAGTCGCAGCGCACGCTGATCACGCCGTTGTCGTCGAACAGCACCGTCTTGCCGGGCAGCACCTTGCCGACGCTGCCCAGTCGGTGTGCGGTCGGGCTGTTCTTGGCCACGATGCAGGCCTCGTTCAGCCCATAGCCCTCGAAGATCGGCAGGCCGGCATCGATGAAGAACCGCAGCATCTCCTGCCGAGCCGGCGCGGAACCCGTCCACAGGTACCGGATCCGGTCGCCAAAGAAGTCCACCGCGGTCTGTCGGACGGCCTCCGGGAACGGAACGTCGGCAGCCCGGCAAGCTCTGGTGGTGAGGTGCTTCATCGCCGTTTCGAAGAAGCCTGGAACGCCCATCACCACGGTCGGACGAGCCTTTCGCAGGGCAGGAAAGGCCGCCTCGTAGGTGCTGACGGTCACGTCATGTCCGAAGGAGAGTGCCGAGTAGATCCAAAACCGCTGCTGTAGCAGGGACAGCGGCAGGAACAGGAAGAGATCATCCTGGCTGCCGTGCTGGAACATGTCCTGCACCGCCGACATCGTGTTGTCGATGCTGCCGACCGAGGCGGTCAGCCCCTTGGGCTCGCCGGAACTGCCGGAGGTGAACTTCAGCGCGTACGCCTCTGCCGGCTGGTATCGCAGAACCGGTGGGTTTGCGCAACCGCCATCCTCGCATAGGTCGAGCACGTCCGAGATGGGACGGATCGCCTCGTCGGCCTCGGGAACCGACCGGTCGGTGAACAAGGCGGCCAGCCGATAGCGTTTGACCAGCGCGCGGTCGGCGGTGAACTTACCCGGTTCGAAGCCTGCCACCATCACCTTGAGGCGCAGCGCGGCGAGGTCCAGCAGCACCCACTCCAGGCAGTTGGCGGCCAAGATGCCGATCCGATCGCCGGCCCGCAGGCCGGCCTCGGCCAGCTGCATCGCCAAGCGACCCGACTGCTCGTATAGCTCGGTCAGCTCGATGCTGCGGGTGCCGTCCAGCCGGACGAAGGAGATCCGGTTACCCGGCCGCGGTGGCCGGCTCAGCAGCTCGTTGATCACCTGTCGAGGCATCATGCCCTCGCCGGCTGGGCCGTCCTTGCCGCCTGCTCGGCGAGCGCGGACTCGATGTGAGTGGCCATCGCGCGGATGGTGTCGACCTCGACGAACCGGTCCAGGGTGATGCCGACGCCGAACTGCTTGCGTACCCCGATAAGGATCCGGGCGGCCGCCAGCGAGTCGCCGGAGGCAGCGTGGAAACCGTCGTCGAGACCGAGTTCGTCGGCGTCGCAGCGCAGCACCGCAGCCCACAGCGCTGCCAGCCGTTGTTGCAGTTCGGTGGCCGGCCCCTGCGAGTGCCGAGTCGTCGGCTCGCGGTCCGAGACAACCTGCCGCTCCAGCGTGCCGCGGTCGATCTTGCCGTTCCTGGTCAGTGGTAGGCCGTTCTGCCAGTGCAACACCGAGGGCACCATGTACTCGGGCAGGTGTTCGCGAAGTGCGCCGCGGATCTCCTCGTCGGACGGACGATCCGCGCCGGCGGCGACCAGATGCGCGACCAGCCGGTCACCATGCACGCCGCTCTGGCGTACCACCACCGCCTGCTTGATCGCCGGTATACCCGTCAGCCGGGTCTCGACCTCGCCGGCCTCGATCCGATAGCCGTTGATTTTTATCTGGAAGTCGCTACGGCCCAGGATCGCGATAGTGCCGTCCGGCAGGTAGCGACCGAGGTCGCCGGTCCGGAACATCCGCTCGTTGCGAACCGGATCGTAGAAGAACCGGGCATCGGTGCGCGCCTGATCACCCCAGTACCCGACAGCCAGGCCGGTACCGGCGGCACAGATCTCCCCGGGCACCCAGTCCGGGGCTTCCTGGCCAGAATCATCCAAGATATAGGCCCGATTGTTGGAGTTGGGCCGGCCGTACGGGATGGTCTGCCCGACGTAACCCTCCCCGATCGGATGCAGGATATTCCAGATGGTGGTCTCGGTCGGACCGCCCAGCGAGCAGATCTGCACGCGGGGTAGCAAGCTGCGCAGGTTCGCGGGCAGCAGCGGTGGAAGCCGGTCGCCGCTCATCAGGACCAGCCGCAAGGCCCCCAGCGGGGCTGCTCCGGATTGCGCAGCGTGTTCCTGCAGCAGCGCGACGAGAGCTGGAACGGAGTTCCAGACGCTCACCTCGGCCTGTTCGCACAACTGCAACCAGTGCACCGGATCGGTCGCTCGATCGTGGTCCGGCAGCACGACAGCCGCCCCGGCAGATAGCGCACCGAAGACATCCCACACCGACAGGTCGAAGTTGAACGCGCTGATTCCGAAGAACCGATCGCTCGGGCGGATGTTGAATCGACGCTGGCAGTCAGCGACAACGTTGGCGACGCTGCGCCGGTTGACCATCACGCCCTTGGGCTCGCCGGTGGTGCCGGAGGTGTAGAGCACGTAGGCGAGGTCGTCCAGTCCGGCGCCCGGCAACTGCTCCAGGACCGGTTGCGTGTCGTTGACCGGCTCGCGCACGTCGAGGGTCAGCACCTGCAGGCCGGCTGCGCTGTCGACGGTGTCGGCATTGGCGAGTACGCAGCGCACCCGACCGTCGGCAAGCATGTAGCGCTGTCGTTTGACCGGCAGCTTGGCGTCGATCGGAAGGTAGGCCGCACCGGCCAGGATGGTGGCCAGGATGCCCACCAGCTGCTCCGGTCCGCGGGTCATCACCAGCCCGACCAGCTCATTGCGCCCGACCTGGCGTGCGCGCAACCAGGCAGCGGCGGCCAGCGCCCGCCGGTACAGCTCGCCGTAGCTGATCATGCCCGTCGCGGTGATCACCGCGGCGGCGTCCGGCTGTCCATGCGCCCGCTGCACGAACGCGTCCTCCAGCCGGGCCACGTCCAGCGGCGTCTCGGTGTCGTTGGCCGCCTGGCGCGCGGCACGCTGGGACTCCGGCAACAGATCGAAGGTCCGGGCGTCCCATGCCTCCTCCGTTACCAGGCTGTCCAACAGGGTCTGGTAGCCGACCATCATCGCGTCGATCAGGCCCACCGGGAAAAGCCCGTTCACCTCGTCGACCTGGACGACCACTCCGTGGTGTTGCTCGAATGCGAAGCCGTTCAGCCACACCTGCGGGGTTTGGCTGGAGGTGTAGATCTCCGGACCGAACAGCTCGACGGTCGAGCCGTCCAGCGTGGCGTCGACATAGCCGATGGCGCTGTTGAAGGTGTACGGCATCCTGGCCTGGGTGGCGCCGGCCCGCCGGCCAAGCTCGCGCAACACCTCGATCCCGGAGAAGTGCCGGTTGTCCAGGTCCCGGCGGAGCCGGGCCTGCAACGCCTGCGCCCGCTCGGTGAAGGTGAGTCGCCGGTCCAGCTCGATCTCCATCAGGATCGTCTCGGAGAAGTTGCCGATCGCTTCGAGGATTCGCGGATGGATGGGTGGCCGGTTGGCCAGCGTGCTGTTCAGCGTGAATCGCTCGCCGGCTCCCCACCGGCTCAGCGTCTCGGCGTAGGCGGTGAGCAGCACGCCGGTCGGAGTCAGACCGTGCGCCGCCGCCCGCGCCTTCACCTCCGCCCACGCCGCAGCATCGAGCCGGGCGACATGGCTGGTGAATCGCGGCTCGATGATGGCCGCCGGCGTGCCCTCCAGCGGTAGGTCCGGGCAGCCGGCCAGCTCGTCGAGTCGGTCCAGCCAGTACGCCCGTGATCTCTCATACGGTGCCTGGGTGCGTGCCTTGGCGAGGCTGGCGACGTAGTCGGCGAACGACGCCTCACCGCCGACCGGATCAGACTCACCCTGGTAGGCGGCATGCCATTGCCGGAAGAACAGGAAGGTGCTGATGCCGTCCATGATCAGCCCGTCGTGCCCGACGTGCAGCACCGTCTGATCGTCGGCCAGGATGGAGACCTCGACGGCCAACAGCGGTGCCGTGTCGGCCGGGAAGATCCGGTGCGAGCGCCGATCACGAAGCTCCAACAGCCGCTGACGCTGCTCGCCGGGGTCGAGCGCGCGAAGGTCGTATCGCGCGATGGTCAGCTCCGGGACGGCGTCCAGCTCCAGTTGTCGACCGTCGTCGGTGAAGCAGGTACGCAACATGCCATGCCGTGCCACTACGCGGTTCAGGGCCGCTGTCAGCCGGTTCAGGTCCCAGTGGCCGGCGATCTCGTGATAGACGTGGCTGGCGATGTTGCCCAACTCGACGGCAGCGCCGCGGCCGATCAGATAACCACGCTGCAGCAGGGTGACGTCGAAGCTCCGTTCCCCGGTCAGCCGGCCGGCCTGTAGGTAGCCGATCAGGTCCGGCTTGACCGCCTTGATCCGGCCCACCAACTCCGGGTCTATCCGGTCCCGCTGCCCCTGCAGCCGTAGATCCTCGCCGGCCACGCTGACCGAGAGTCCCCGGCTCTTGATCTCATCCAGCAGCGCCAGAATCGCGGTGGTGCTCATGTGCATGGCGCTTCGGTGAGTTCGGCGATCAGGTCGTCGGTCATCGCGGCCTCCAGGTAGCCGGCGAGGTCGGCGATCGAGCGCTCGCCCAGCAGTTGCTCGATGCTGAGGTCGACTCCGGTCCGGTCCAGGATCTGGTACTGCAGCGCGATGCACTGCATGGACGTCATGCCCAGCAGGGCCAGCGAACTGCCCTCATCGGCCGCCGTCGGTTCGGCCTGCAGCGCTTGGCACACGGCCGAGTTCAGCCAGGCCAGTACCGGCGAGCGGGCGGCGGACGCCCCGAAGAAGACCACTTGGCTGAGCTCGATCTGCTGGCCGGCCGGCAGCAGGTCTACCTGCTCCGGCCAGCTCACCGGTTCGCCTTGGCCCAGCGCCGCCGACAGTCGAGCGGCGAACCGGGGCATCACCGGAGCGCTGACCAGCGACACCAGGCGGGCGGCGGCCAATTCCAGCGCTAGCGCGGTGCGGGCCTCGTCCTGCCACTCCGGCAGGTCGGCCGTATACCGGGCGGCGGCCGCGAACTCGGTCGCGTCCTCGACGATGCCCATCAGCACGCGAGCCGCACGGCTCAGCGAGAAGTCGTCCTCGCCCAGCGCGTTGCTGATCGCCGAGCGGCGATCCTCGAGCCTGGCCAGGAATGCGTGGTGTTCCGGTGTCCAGGTTCCGGCCGGCGGCGCCGCGCCGCCGTGGTGCGTCTCGACCCGGCGGCCGAGGTCGTTCAGCCAGCGCTGCCAGCGGCCGACCAGGATGTCGGCAACGAAGCTTTCGTATTCGGCCATCACGAAGTTGGTGCGCCGTCCTTCCGGCCGCATCAGGGAGAGGTAGCAGCGAACCGCATCGACCGTATGCGGGGTCAGAACGTCCTTGGCCCAGATGGCGTGGCGGCGACTGGTGGAGAACTTGCTGCCGTCCAGCAGGCTGAATTCGTTGGGGTTGTAGTCGATGTCCGGAGGCCAGTCCGGGTGTGCCAGCCGATACATCGCGAGGTTGAACACGGTGAAGCCGAAGGTGTTGTCGAAGCCCATGAAGTGGACGATCTTCCAGTCGGGCTGCGGCTGGTCGGCACGCCAATCCCGGCCCAGCCGGCGACCGATGATCTCGATGCCGTGCAGGTATCGGTAGGCCAGGTCGATCCATAGCCAGATCAGCTGACCCTCTGCGCCAGGTTCGGTCGGCGGAATACCCCACTGGCCGGGATGGGTGATCGCCATGTTCAGCTCATCCCGCTGGAACACCCGGTTGTTGAGCTCCTTCAGCCGGGCGGGCACCCGGCCGAGCCGATGATGCGCTAGGAGGTCGGCACGCATCTCATGTAGCGCCAGGGAATACCGCGCCAGTTCTGCAACCCGTGGCGGGGCGTCGGACAGCCCGGACACCGGATCGATCAGGTCGGTACAGAGGTTCGGCTCGCCACACTCCTCACACATGTTGCCGCCGCTCGGCTGTCCACAGGTCGGGCAGCCACCGGACACGTTGGCCTCATAGAGGTATTCGCCGGTCTCGCCGTCCAACAACACCGGATCCGAGCGGAGCGAGACCAGTGGGGACGCGGCGATCTTGGAGAAGAACCGCTGTACCCGTTCCGGGTACACCGGATCGGCGCTGGGAACCATGTACTCGTCGATGCTGACGTCGAACAGCCGGTGGGTGGCATAGATTTCGGCACTGTAGTGCGCTGCGGTCTCCGCGCAGGATCGGCCATCCCGTAGGGCGGCGCTGGCGACGTAACTCTGGAAGTCGTCGCTGCCGGTGATGTGGAACACCTCTGCACCGTTCATCCGCTGGAATCGAACGTAGGCATCGGCTCCGAGGTAGGGCCCGCCTAGATGTCCCAGGTGCAGGTCGCCGTTCGGCGTGGTGGCTGCGGAGAACACGAAGATCGGGCGGCGGCCCTCGGAGCCGCGGCTTCCTGCTCGGACATCGCTCATCCCGCGCTCCTGACCTCGGCTGATATCTGCAACAGCTCGGCGGCCTCGGCGGCGATCGCCGGGGCCAGCCGATAACCGGCACCGTTGGCGGCACCGGCGAAGACGATTCGGCCGGCCTTGTCCAGCCGCTCCACCTGAGGCTCCCCGCTGATGCTGTAGGCGTCGCAGAAGACCCGTCCGGAGGTGCAGCCTTCTGCCAGGTCGGCCGAGTAGCGACGCAGGCAGTCCCGAGCCTGGCCGAGGTTGTCGGCGGACAGGCCCTCGAGCAGGTTGTCAGGATCCACATCCCACTCCTGGCAGGTGTAGCTGAACAGCCAGTGGCCCCGGTGGACCAGCGGAATGAGGAATGCGTCCTCGTCATGGAAGATGATCGCCCGATCGCGTGCGGTGGGCATCTGCTCGACATGCAGGGCCACGATCTTCTTCACCCGAATGCCCAGCGGAGCAACGAGATCGCGCCACGCCGGGTCGTACAGCCAGGGTCCTGGCGCCAACACCACCTGGTCGGCGTGCAGTTGCTCACCGGTACCCAACCGCACCAGCACGCCGGCCGCCGAGGACTGCAGGCCGACCACCCGTACGCCTTCGCGAAAGCTCACCCGGTTACGAAGCTCGCGGGCCAGCGCTTGGGTCAGCGCGTACACGTCGGCTTGGTGGCAGCCTTCGATCCGCCACAGGCCAGCGTCCTCGGGCAGTCGGATCGCCTCGTTGGGCAGCATCACCAACCGGGTCAGCCCGGCCTGCGGCGGATACGCCGTAAGCGCCGCGGCCGGCTGCCGATGGAGGGTGACCACCGATGTCTCGGGCAACTGGTACACCGGCAAGGACGGTTGATCCCGCACCAGATCGCGGTAGAAGTCGGCGCTGTACTGCGACATTGCCCGGACCCGCTCGGAACCCCCGCGCAGCAAGTGCACGCCGGCCGAGCGACGGCTGACGCCACCGCCGACGGCGTCTCGCTCGATCACGGTCACCACGCCCGACGGCGTCCGGAAAGCGAGTTCGTGGGCCACCAGCGAGCCGATGATTCCTGCCCCGATGACGATGGTGGAAGGTGCGCTCATGGTCTGGTCCTCACTCCGTAGCGATGCTCGGTCTCTTGGTCACCCATTCGACGAAGGAAGGACTCTGCGGGGTGGTATTGGAATTGGTGAGGCTGTCCAGGATCCGTTGCGATCGCCAGGCCAGCAGGGAGAGGTTGGGGTCGGCCAGGCCACGCTGGTTGCGGGTCGCGTTCTGCAGGAACAGGTGATGGTCGCTCGGGCCGTCCCAGAGGACGGCGAAGTGATCGTCGATCTGGATCTCCCCGCCCTCATGGAGCAGGCGGTGCCGCAATGGCTGCAGGAACGGCATCGGATGAGGGGTGAACCCGGTGGCGAGCACGACGATGTCGCTATCCAGGTGTTCGGTGAGGCCCGGGTGCTGGCCGTGGCTGAGCGCCAGTTCATAGCCGGTGCCAGCCGGGTTCTCGCTGATGCCGGTCAACTCCCGGTGCGGGTAGAGGGCAATCAGGTCCGGCCGGTTGGAGATGAAGTGGTGGGTGTAGATCTGCTGGTAGATCTCACGCAGCGTTGACTCGGAGATGCCGTCCGAGGTCAGCAGATGCTGGATGTTGAAGTTCTGGCGGGTGTTCAGCGGCAGTGATGCGAAGTAGTCGCTGTGGTCGGGCATGTAGTAGTCGTTGGTGAACGGCGAATCATCGATGGGAAAGAAGTTCGGTCGCCGGGACACCCAGCAGACCCGGCGCGGCAGCCGATCGACCGGACGATTGATCAGGTCCAGGAAGGCCTCGGCGCCGGACTGGCCGCCGCCGATCACGGTGACCCGCTGTCCGGCCACGTCGGTCGCGCGGGAGGTGAACTCACAGACGTGGAAGATCCGCGGGTCGGCCAGGAACGGGCGTCCGGCCGGCGGAATCCACGGCTGGTTGCCCACCCCGACGCTGATGTGGTCAGCGGTCAACCCGCGCCGGTTGGTCTGAATCCGGAAGACGGTGTCGAATTCGATGGCCAACACCTCCTCCCCGAACACCACATTCGGATTGCGTGCTGCCGCCCAGGCCAGATAGTTGCGGAACTCCATCCGAGGCACCGCCTCGAATCTGGCGTTCAGATAGTGATAGATGCGTCCTTGATCATGCAGATAGGCCAGGAACGAGAACGGTGAGGTCGGATCGGTCAACGACACCAGATCCTTGAGCATCGAGACCTGCAGGCCCGCGCCCGCCACCTGCTGCCCGTCGTGCCATCCGAACTCGGCACGCCGTTCCAGGAACAGGCCCTGCAACTCGGGACGCAACGACATCAGCGAGGCCAACGACAGATTTGCCGGTCCGACCCCTACGCCGACGCAGGACAGATGCTGCACCGAACTCCCGATGAGTTCGGCACCGTAGTGAACCGAGCAGGCCCCGTGCGGACCGGTGGACTCGGCCGGTCCGACCGGAACCGCCGGGGAATCAGCCGAAGATGTTCGGCCAGCCGTAGCACTGGTCGCAGTGGGGTTTCTCGGTTGTCCAGACTCGGTCACCGTCACTCCGCCCTACATGTCAGTGAGCGCATAGGCGGACTCATCTCATACTCGAACATTTGAGGAAGACGGCGAATACGCCGGAATCTCCGGTGGAAGCAGGCGATAAGTCCTAGGGATGAGGACTGACATACCGTAAGCCTGGGACTATAGCGGTGTCAATATGTCTAGAGGGCTTAGAAAACGTATAAGAGCCTAACAAGCATAAGCTAGCGCTAACCAGACCTTTACGGTCGTAGCGGAGGCCTCATTGTGCGCGTCGTTCACCCTCTGCCGACGTCGCTCAGACCATCACCGCGGAACGAATCTGAGCTGCGATGTCACGGGCATGGGGCAGCTGTAGCAGGGCGTAGTGGTCGGTGTCGTACTCGGGCCGGCACAGCGTTCCACCGATGATGCCTAGCCAATCGGATTGGACCCTGGCGTTCGGCGAACGCTGCGCGCCGACCAGCAAGGTGGTCGCCCGCACCTGCCCGACCGGGCGGTAGCCCGCCATCAACCGCCGGTGATCGGTGAAGACCGCGAGCCGGCGGCGCAGCTGCTCGACCGTCGCCGCCCGGTCGGAATCGGTCGGATCCAGTGCCTGCGCCAGACGGGCCAACTGAGTTTCGATCCCATCCGACTCGGGCTGATCGAGGGCCGGCAGGCCGAGGCTGCGCAGTGCATCAGCCATGAACTCCCGAGTGATTCGGGCGCTGTCGGCGGTATCCTCCGCGATCGCGAACGGAGCATCCAGCAGGATCATCAACTCCACCGTCTCGCCGTCCCGCTCCAACTGGCGCACGATCTCATGTGCGAGCAAGCCACCCATCGACCAGCCGCCGATCCGATACGGGCCTGCCGGCTGGATGGTGCGAAGTTCGGCAAGATACCGGGCTGCCAGCTCCGGCAGCGTTTCGGCAACGGGCGGTGACGGCGCCACCAGCGCCGGTGCCTGGATTCCGTATACCTGATAACGGTCGGCCAGCTCCGCTGCCAGCTGGGTGTAGGGCAGAACGGTGCCGCCGACCGCATGGACGAGGAACAGCGGCTCGATGCCGACACCCTCGGACAGCAAGGCCACCGGTCCACGTGCCGGTTGCGCGGTGCCGGCCTGCTCGGCCTCGATCCTGGCCGCCAGGCCACGCGGGGTCGGTGCCAGGAACACCGCCGTCAACGGCAGATCCACGCCGAGCTCGGCTCGGATGCGGTTAAGCAATTGCATGGCCTGCAGCGAATTGCCGCCGACGTCGAAGAACGAATCCAGCACGCTGCAGCCATCCAGCCGCAACAGGCCGGCATAGATGTCAACCAGCACAGCCTCGGCAGGCGATTCCGGGGCCTGCTCCGGACGGCCGGTTGAGCTGGCTGCCAGCCGGCTGGCCAGCTGCGCCGACAGCGCCCTGCGGTCCACCTTGCCGCTGGAATTCATCGGCAGACTGTCCAGCACGAGGAGCTGGCTCGGCACCATGTAGCCGGGCAACCATTGCCCGAGCAGCCGTTTCAGCTCGGCCGGCTCGAGTTCCGCGCCGGGCGCTCGCTGCACGTATCCGACAAGCTGGCGGTCGCCCGTCCGATCCTCGACCACCAGCACCACCGCGTGCCGGACGCCGGTCAGCCGACCGAGGGCGGCCTCGACCTCGCCCAGCTCGATGCGCTGACCATGCAGCTTGACCTGGCCATCGATCCGGCCGACGTACAGCAGGTTGCCGTCCGGCAGCCGCTTTACCAGATCGCCGGTCTTGTACAGGCGCGCCTCCGGCGCCGGGTTGAACGGATCGGTGATGAAGCGGGCGGCGGTCAGCTCCGGCCGGTTCAGGTAGCCGCGGGTGACCCCGGCGCCTCCGACGTGCAGCTCGCCGACGACGCCGAGCGGCACCGGGTTCAGCATGGGATCCAAGACGTAGGCCTGATAGTTGGCGGGTGGTCGGCCGATCGGCGGCGGCAGCAGACCGGCATCGATCTCGGTGAACGTCGAGAGCACCGTCGCCTCAGTGGGGCCGTACCCGTTACAGAGCCGTAGACCGGGGCGCAGCCAGCTCATCGCCAACTCCGATCGAAGCTCCTCACCGGCAGACATCAACACCCGCAGGTCGGGGAACTCTTGGTCGGCCAGCACGCTGAGCATCGCCGGCGACAGGCAGCCGAAGCTGACCCGCTGCTCGCGCATCAGGGCACCGAGACGCGGCGGTGACAGCCTCGTCTCCGCGCTCATCAGCACCAGCGTCGCGCCGGAACACAGCGCGGCGAAGATATCGAGCACGGACACGTCGAAGTTCAGCGACGAGAACTGCAACACCCGGTCGTCGGTGCCGAGCTGCCAATACGCCAGCTGGCCTTGGACGAAGTTCACCGCGTTGCGGTGTTCGACCACGACACCCTTGGGCTGACCGGTGGATCCGGAGGTATAGATGACATAGGCGGCGTTCGAACCGGTCACCGAAGTCCTAACCTCGGCCGGCTGGCAAGCTTGCGCATCAGCCACCTGCAGCAGCAGCGCGTCGGTCGGCGGTAGGTACGGCAGGCTGGCTTGATCGGTGATCACCAACGGCGCCTCGGCATCGGCCAGCATGAAGGACAATCGCTGCGCCGGCAGGGCCGGATCGAGCGGCAGGTAGCCGCCGCCGGCCTTGAGGATCGCCAGCAACGCCACCAGCCGGTCGATGGACGACTGCATGCATACGCCGACCAGGCGCTCCGGGCCGATCCCCAGTTCGACCAGCCGACCGGCGAGCTGGTTGGCGCGCTCGTCCAGTTCCCGGTAGGAGATGCGTTCGGCATCCCCCACCGCAGCAATGGCCTCCGGCACCCGACGGGCCTGGGCTTCGAACAGTTCATGTAGGCAAACAGCCGGTATCTCGAGGCCGGTCTCGTTGAACTCGACGACCTCGGAATGCAACTCTTGCTCCGACAGCAGTGGCAGCCGCCAGAGCGGCAGGCCCGGATCGGCGGCTGCGCCGGTCAACAATCGTCGGTAGTGATTGAGCATCCGAGTGATGGTGGCCGCATCGAACAGATCCGTGGCATAGGACAGTTCGAGCCACAGTCCGTCCGGACGTACCTCGGCGAAGAAGCTCAGGTCGAACTTCGCGACCGCCAGGTCGACCTTTTCCAGCTGAAGGGCAAGGTCGCTGGGGCTTGGGTGATCGGCCAGTTCGGCAAAGGTGAACACGACCTGGAACACCGGGCTGCGGCCGGCGTCGCGTGGCACTGCGAGCGCCTCGACCAGCTTCGCGAACGGCAGGTCCTGATGCGCATAGGCCGAGACGGAGGTCTGCTGTACCTGTTGCAACAGTTGTCCGAAGGTGGTGTCGCTGGACAGCGCAGCCTTGATCGGCAAGGTGTTGACCAGGAATCCGATCAGGCCGGCCAACTCCTCCCGACTCCGGTTGGCGTGCGGCATCCCGATCACGATGTCGGGCTGGCCGGTGTAGCGGTGCAACAGCGCAAACAGCCCGCTGAGCAACGTCCCGAACAGGGTGCAGCCCTGGCTGCGGCTGAGCGCACGCAGCTCGTTGAGCAGCTCGGTGCCGAGATTCAGCCATTGCACCTCGCCGCGGAAGCTCTCCTGCGGTGGTCGGGGACGATCGGTCGACAGCTGCAAGGGTTGCGCGCCGGCCAACGCGGTGCGCCAGTAATCGATCAGCTCGGGCGCCGGCTCGTGCAAGCGGCGCCTCTCCCAGATCGCGTAATCGCCGAACTGGATGGGCAGCTCCGGCAGTTCGGCTGGTCGCCCGGCTGCCTCGGCGTCATAGCACGCGGTCAGTTCACGGAGGAGAACGCCGAGCGACCAGGCATCGAACACGCTGTGGTGCACCACGACGAGCAGCGCGTGTTCCTGTTCGGCCAATCGGAGGAGGTGCAGCCGGAACAGCGGACCGGCTGTGAGGTCGAACGGCAGTACGGCCTGCTCGGTACCGAACTCGCGCACCTTGGCCCGAGCCCGATCCAGGTCGGGCTCGGCCAGCTCGATCACCGGCAGCAGCACCGGTGCCGCCTGGTCGATCACCTGCCACGGGCTGTCGCCACTGCCGGGAACCAGCCGGGTGCGCAGCGACTCGTGCCGGCCGACCAGTGCGGTGAGTGCCCGGTTCAGGGCGGGCAGGTCCAGCCGGCCGGAGAGCCACATCAGGTGCGGGATGTTGTAGGTGGGCAATCCCGGCGCGAATCGATCGAGGAACCAGAGCTGTTCCTGGGCGAACGACAAGGGGATCTCGGCACCGGTAGGCCGCCGTTGGATGTGGTCGGGCTCCGCGTTACGTCCCTTGCGCAGCCGTGCGGCCAACATTTGCCGCTGCGCGTCGGTCAGTCGGCTCGGTGCCTGGGCAAGCTCGCTCATCCGCTCTCATCCATCTCCATCGATCGACTGGCAACCGGCTCATCAGCTGCCGGTGAACTCGGCCCGGCGGCCTGCGCAGCGAGCAGATCCTCAGCGGGCCCCGCCGGCATCTCACGCATCCGGACGACCGGCGAGGAGATCGTCCACAGGATCGCGGACGGGAAGGCGAGCACCGCGATCACCAGCGCCGTCCGCAGCCCGAAGTGCTGGCCGAGCACACTGCCAATGCCGAGCCGAGCGGCGCCATGCCGAACAGCACCATCCGATAACTTGCGTTCATCCGACCGAACAACCGGTTCGGCGTCACCGTCTGGCGGACCGTCACGGTGATCACGTTGAAGCTCAACACCCCGAAGTCGTAAAGCAGTTCGGCGCCGATCATGATCCTGCTAGGAGTGGATGTCCGGACAGTCATCGCCCTGCCTCAGTTCGGCTGCGCGGCTTGATCGCCGTCCAGCATGGTCGACGTTTCCAGCGCGGCCATCGGCGCCGGTTCACTCTCCTCGGCGGGCCCGCTCGGCATTTCCTGCATACGGAATATCGGCGAGAAGAGCGTCCAGAGGACTGGAGTCACGAATACGAGCACCGTGATGACCAGCGTGAGGTGCAAGCCCACCGCTCGGCCGAGCACGCCGACCAGCACAGCGCCAACCGGAGCGGTGCCGAAGATAATCAACCGATAGGAGGCATTCATCCGGCCGAGCAGCCGGTTCGGGGTCATGGTCTGCAGCAACGTGATGGTGTTGACCCTAAAGACCATGACCCCGCAGCCGTAGCAGAATTCGATGACACACAGCAGGCAGATCGAGGCCGGACCGGAACCCCGCGGAATCAGCGTGCCGAGTTGGCAGAGGGTGCCGGGCAGAATCCCGATCAGCATCGTCCTGCCCAGGCCTAGCGCCTTTCGCACCCGGTTCGCGATCATCGAGCCGCACAGGGCACCTACCGCTATCGCGCCGAGGACTATGCCGAGCTGGAGCGGGGTCAGCCGCAGGTCCCGGATGGCATACACCACGAAGATGGTGATGAAGCCGCTCTGCACGAAGTTGAACCACGCCGACTGGGTCAGCAGGTTTCGAAAGACCCGATTGCCAAACAGGATCTGCCATCCCTCGCCGATGGATCGCCAAATGGAGAGCCGGATGTCCGGCACCTCCGGGGCGGGCTCGGCGGTTCGGATGCTGATCAGGCCGAGGGCAGAGCAGAGGTAGGACACAGCATCCAGAGCCAACGTGATCGGAGCCGTCAGGATGCCGACGACCACCCCGGCAATGCCGGGACCTGCCACCATCGCGAGCGAAAAGCTGCTTTGCATCCGGCTGTTGCTGTCAGCCAAATGCCGTCGGCCGACCAAGCTGGGCACGTAGCTCAGTACGCCGACATCAAAGGTGACCGACACCGCTCCCGACAAGATGCAGATCAGGTAGAGCAGGTTCATCGACAGCAAACCCAGGATCGAGGCAACCGGGATCATCCCGATGAGGAAGGCGTTTACTAAACTGCAGGCGATTAGCACCGGCCGCCGCCGGCAACGATCCAGCCAGACGCCGGCGAACAGCGATACCAGCACGACCGGAATATTGCGACAGGCGTTGAGGACGCCCACCTGGAACACGCTGGCCTGCAAGGTCAAGATAGCCACCAGCGGCAACGCGAACTGCGTTATCTGGGTGCCGACGAGGGATACGGTTTCGCCTGCCCACAGCTTCATGAAGTCCCGGTTACCGGATATCCCGGCGTGCGGGCGTGGCCCGGGCTCCTTGACAGCGGCTTGCTTAAGCCCGTGATCCACAGTCATCCGACTTACCATCTTCGGCTAGCGGCAGGAAGCTGAAATTACATAGACCTAACGGCTGGAGAGAAAACGCACTCACCAATTGCAAGATTGTCGGCAGCACGAAACATCGACGAGCCGGCATCGTTTCAAGCGGTTACTGAAGTCTGCATTTCGTGAAATACCAGCAAATTGGGCAATCAAGATATTGGCCACCATAGACGCGGCTCAGTACGTTGTCAATGGGCGTTCGATCCACAAATCTCGCTGTTCCTGAGCGGCTCAGAATGAGCCTTCAGCGCCTACATAGCGGCATCTGTCGAGGACGACGAAGGGGAATGGAGCCGTGGATCGAACACAGCTTCGCGGTTGGATCGAGGACGTGCTCAGCCGGCATGAAACGCGACGTGCGGGGAGCGCGCCGAGGACGTCACCAGTAGCACCGTTGCCGAGATCGTCGACTGACCGGGCCCGGTGCGCCTGGCTAGTCGACAGCTGCCAGATCCAGGGCGGCGGGTGAGGTGTGGGCGCCGGTGATCACGACGGCAACTCACTCGCCAGGGCATCACTGACGTATGTCTGCGTGAGCGGGAACACGAGCTCTCCCACCCGCCGGGGAGCCAGCGCGTCCGCTGCGTTAGCCACTCGCTCGCGTTAGTCAGCCCGCGCGTCGGTCAGCCCGGGCGGCACCGGCCCGATCGGTACCAGCACCGGCAGCGCGGCCGGCACACACCGGGTCCGCAGTGGCAGCGCGGCCACCCGCTCACCGTCGGCGTAGGCGATCACGTCGTCGCCGGCGAAGGAAACCTCCTTGGTCCGGTACTGGCTCACCGCCGGGTGACCGATGTGACCGGCCCGTGGCAGCGTGGGCGCCAGCTTGGCCAAGGTCAGCCGGGACACCTGACCGACCACGGTCACGTCGAAGAATCCGTCGTCCATCTTGGCGTCCGGTGTCATCAGCTTGCCGCCGCCGTACTGCGGACCGTTACCGATCGCGACCAGGGTGACCGGCATCGCCAACTCCGTACCGTAGTCCAGGCCCAGCCGAACCTGGCGCGGTCGCAGCCGCAGCAGTTCGATGCCGATGGCCAGGTCGTAACGGCGTGGGCCGGCCGGCCAGCGCATCCGGTTCGCCCGCTCGTTCACCGCGGAATCGAAGCCGCCGTAGCACATCGTCAACCACCAGCGGCCAACCGCGTTCGGTGATACCGGCGGAATCTCCGGCGCTTCACAATGCCCGAGGTCGATCCGGGTTATCGAGCCGGCCAGCAGCGCTGCCAGCAGCGCGTCGGCGGCCAGTACCGGATCCGCCGGCACTCCCAGCACGGTCGCCGTGTCGTTGCCGGAACCGGCCGGGATGATGCCGAGCGGCACCTCTCCCTCGGCGAGGGCGTTCGCGGCCAGGTGCGCGATGCCGTCACCGCCGCACACGATCACGGCGTCGGCCCGGTCAGCGGCATGCGCCAGCAGCGACACCGACTCCGCCTGACTGACTCCGGACAGCAGCCGCACCTGCGCCGCCCGCTCCAGCCGTTGGGCAACCCGCGCGGCTACCGACGCTGCCGTTCCCTTGTTCGCGGCAGGATTGACCACCAGGCTGATCCGCGGCCCGCTCACCACCTGCCGGTCCAGCCGCGCCGGCCGAGCCGCCGCCTGCCGCGGCTCACGGCAGCCGCCCGCCGGTCACAACAGCTCCGGCGATCACGGCAGGTCCGTCCATTCGGTCGACGTCGACCGGTTCAGCTGCTCCGGAAACGGGTCGACCTCGGCGGCCACGTCGTCCGGCAGCTGCTCGTGCTGCTCGGCCAGCTGCCGGCGGGCCCGCCGCCGGTCATGCAGGAAGCACCAGAGCACCGCCAGCTCGAACAGCAGCACCATCGGCACCGCCATTGCCACCATCGTGAACGGATCGGTGGACGGCGTGGCCACTGCCGCGAACAGGAAGACCAGGAAGATGCCCAACCGCTGTCCCCGGCGCAGCAGCCGGTACGGCAACACCCGCACCGCGTTCAGCATGATGATCAGCAGCGGCAGCTCGAAGGAGGCCCCGAAGATCACCAGCATCAGTACCACGAAGGAGATGTAGCTGCTGACGTCCAGCCCGGCCTGGGTACCGGTGCCGGCCTGGGTGACCAGCACGTTCAGCCCCTTGTACAGGGTGAAGTAGGCCAGTCCCATACCGAGTGCGAACAGCAGTGAGGAGCTGGCCACGAAGGCGACCGTCCATCGGCGTTCGTGGCGACGCAGGCCCGGCGTCACGAACGCCCACAGCTGGTACAACCACAGTGGCGCGGTCAGGACCGCGCCGGCGATCACTGAAACCTTGAGCCGGATCGTGAAGCCGTCCAGCGGCGCCCGGAACAGCAACTTGCACTGTGCCTCGCTCTGATCCTGCGCGCCCAGCCGATGCTGGTACGGGATGTTGCAGTACGGCTGCTTGAGTATCTCCAACAGCGGGTTGTACACCAGCCAGCCGACCACCGCGCCGAGCGCGACGATGATCATCACCACGATCAGCCGCCGGCGCAGTTCGCGCAGGTGGTCCAGTACCGACATCCGCCCTTCGGGGTTGGCCGGCTTGCGGATTCGGCGGACCATCCTGGTCATTCGGACCGCCGCTCCGACTCCGCCGCCGGCTCAACCGACGAGCCGACGAGGCCGGTAGAACTCGACCCGGCGGCTCCCGGTGATCGGATGCCGGCCGTCTCGGGTGATCGGAGGCCGGCGGTCTCGGGTGATCGGAGGCCGGCGGCCCGGTCGGCGACCGCCTGTAGCTGACCGGAAAGCTGAGCCAGCTCCGCCACCGTCTGGTCCAGCTTGGCGCGGTCGGCCTTCAGCCGGCGGGTCTTCCAGGCCAGCTCGTAGCCGGCGAAGCCGAGCAGCACGGCGGCGAGCAGCAGCGCGAACAGCCACGCTCCGGCCACCAGCCACACCTGCATGGCACCTGAGCTTACTGAGTTCGGTATGCCGCGAGCGCGGTCGCTGCCGAGGCTGCGCAGTCCCGGGCCAGCCAGCCCGGCGCCAGCACCGTCACCGCGCCGCCGGAGCGGCGAACCAGCGCGGCCACCCAGGCCGGGTTCGCCACCCGCAGGCTGACCCGCAGCTGCCGGTCGTCGGCCTCCCCGTCGATCGGGGTGACCGTCTCGCACGGGTAATAGTCGCTCACCCACTCCCAGCCGGCGCCGAGCCGCAGCTCCACCAGCAGGTGCTCCGGTGCCGGCCGGTAAACCCCGCCGGCCAGATCGGCCGGTTTGAGGTCGGCCGGCGACAGGTCGGCCGGCAATCGCGCCGGCTCCGCCAGCAGCCGGGCGTCCTCGAACCGGTCCAGCCGGAACACCCGCATTCCCTCGGCCCGCCGGCACCAGGCCTCCAGGTACGCCATCCCGTCGGCGTAGAACACCCGAACCGGATCCACCACCCGATGGGTCGACTCGTCCCGGGCCGCCGTGTAGTAGCGCAGCTCGACCGCCCGCTGCTCGTCCACCGCGCGCTGGGCCAGGGCCAGCCAGCGATCCTGGGTGGCCAGCCGGATGTCCACCCCGGTGGTGTCCAGGTGCTGCCCCGCCGCAGTCTCGATCTTGGCCAGCGCCCGCTCGGCGGCACCGCCCTCGGTGGCGCCCGGCAGCTCGGTCAGCGTGCGCAGCGCCACCGCCAGCGTCATCGCTTCGGTGGCGGTCAGCTTCAGCGGCCGGCGCAGGCCGCCGTCATAGGTCACCGAGACCGTGTCGCCCTCGAACATCAGGTCGATCAGATCCTCCGGGCCGGAGCTGCGGCCGCACAGCCAGAGCATCTCCAGCTCCTTGCGCAGCTGGTCCGGCTCGATGCCGAACGCGTGCGCGGTCTCGCTGATGGAGGCAACGCCGCGGGCCAGCACGTACGGCACCAGGGCCAGCAGCCGGGACACCTTGTCGCCGGTGTCACTGCGGGTCATCGCCGGCCTCCGGCCATGGTCATCGCCGGCCTCCGGCCGTGGTCATCGCCGGCCTCCGGCGGCTGCTTCCAGCAGTCCCACCACGGCCTTGACCAGCTCCGGCGGCTCGAGCACGAACGCGTCCACGCCGGCCGCCGCGACCAGTCCCGCCGTGCGGTCCAGATCCCGGAACTCGATGGTCAGCAGATCGCCCCCCTCGCCGGGTACCACCTCGCGCGCCAGCCGATGCAGCTGACCGGCCCGGTTCGGCGCCACCCGTACCTTGGCCAGCCGGTTCGGCACCAGGTTGGCCCCGCGCACCAACGCCAGCATGTCCAGCCCGGCCGGCCGGCTGGTGGTCGCCGTCCCCGGCAGCGTCTTGACCTCGCCCACGATCCGATCCAGCCGGAAGCTACGCACCTCGCCCCGGTCCCGGTCGTGGCCCACCACGTACCAGCGGCCGCGCCAGGACAGCACCCCCCACGGCTCGATGGTGCGCCGATCGGTGGTGTCGCTGTAGCGCTTGTGGTGCCGGAACTGCACCACCCGCTGGCCGGACACCGCGGCCACCAGCGGCGGCAGGGCCGGCTCGCTGCCGGCCAGCGGCGGCAGCGCGTCGGAGTCGGGTTCCTCGATCTCGATGCCGGCGGCGCGCAGCTTGATCAGCGCCGCCCGGGCCTCCGAGGCCAGTGAGGCGGTGCTCCACAGCCGGGCCGCCAGCCCGACTGCGGCCGCCTCGTCGGCGGTGAAGCTGATCGGCGGCAGCTCGAAGTCCTTGCGTGCGATGCGGTAGCCGTCCTCGGTGTCGAACACCGAGTTGCGGCCGGTCTCCAGCGGGATGCCGAGTTCGCGCAGCTCGGCCTTGTCCCGTTCGAAACTCCGCTTGAACGCCTCGTCCGGGTTCGCCGCGCCGTCAGCGACCTGATAACCCTCCACGGTGTCCCGGATCCGCTCGGCGGTGATGTACTGCCGGGTGGAGAGCAGGCACAGCACCAGCGACACCAATCGCTGCTGTCGTCGGGCGGCCATGTCCGACAACGGTATGCCACGCGGCGCGCCGCGCCGGGTGACACCCCGAGCCCGCCGCACCGGGTGATCCGCGGAAGCGGTCACATCGAGGCAATCAACTTCTCGACGCGGTCATCCACCGAACGGAACGGGTCCTTGCACAGCACCGTCCGCTGTGCCTGGTCATTGAGCTTCAGGTGCACCCAGTCCACGGTGAAGTCCCGCCTGGTCTCCTGCGCCCGCTTGATGAACTCTCCGCGCAGCTTCGCCCGGGTGGTCTGCGGCGGCACGTTCTTCGCCTCGAACACCGCCAGGTCGGTGGTCACCCGGCCGACCGCGCCCCTGCCGCTGAGCAGGTAGAACAAGCCGCGATCCCGGCGGATGTCGTGATAGGTCAGGTCCAGCTGGGCGATCCGGGGTGAGGACAGCGGCAGGTCGAACTTGGCTCGGTAGCGCTCGATGAGCTGGTACTTGGTGGCCCAGTCGATCTCCCGGTCGATCAGGCTCAGGTCCTGGGAGTCGACCGCCTTCAACGTCCGGCCCCAGAGATCCAGCACCTGCTCGGTCAGCGCGTCGCTGCCGGCGGTGTCGACGAACGCGCGGGCCTTCTCGTAGTACTCCCGCTGGATCTCACTGGCACTGGCCATCCGGCCGTTGGCCAGCTTCACCTGCCGGGTGCCGGTCAGGTCATGACTGATCTCCCGAATGGCCCGGATCGGGTTCTCCAGGGTGAGGTCCTTGAAGGTGATGCCCTGCTCCATCATCCGCAGCACCAGATCGGCGCTGCCGACCTTGAGCAGCGTGGTGCACTCGTTCATGTTCGAGTCGCCGACGATCACATGCAGCCGCCGGTACCGCTCGGCGTCGGCGTGCGGCTCGTCCCGGGTGTTGATGATCGGCCGGGACCGGGTGGTGGCCGAGGAGACGCCCTCCCAGATGTGCTCGGCCCGCTGGCTCAGGCAGTACACCGCGCCGCGCGGCGTCTGCAGCACCTTGCCGGCGCCGCAGATCAGCTGGCGGGTGACCAGGAACGGGATGAGCACGTCGGCCATCCGGCTGAACTCGCCGTGCCGGGCGACCAGGAAGTTCTCGTGACAGCCGTAGGAGTTGCCGGCCGAGTCGGTGTTGTTCTTGAACAGGTAGATGTCGCCGGCGATGCCCTCGTCGTTCAGCCGCCGTTCGGCGTCGATCAGCAGCCCTTCGAGGATCCGTTCACCGGCCTTGTCGTGGGTGACCAGGCCGATCAGCGAGTCGCATTCGGGCGTGGCGTATTCCGGATGGCTGCCCACGTCCAGATACAGTCGGGCCCCGTTGCGCAGGAAGACGTTGGACGACCGGCCCCAGCTGACCACCCGCCGGAACAGGTAGCGGGCCACCTCGTCCGGGCTGAGCCGGCGTTGCCCTTCGAACGTGCAGGTCACACCGTATTCGTTCTCGATCCCGAAGATACGTCGCTGCACAGGTAACAGCCTAGTCAGCGGTGGGCCGATGTGGGTGCAATTGACTTGCCTTGACTACGAACCGTAATTGTGACCGGCTCGGCGTTCGGAGCCGGGAGCGGGCGGTCACAGCACCAGCCGCAGGACGACCTCTCCGGTGGTGGTGGCGACCTCGACCCGGGACAGTGCCTGCCGGCGCCACGGGCTGTCGCGGGTGATCTCCACGTCCTCGCCCGGCTGTGGGCTCCAGCTGCCGAGGTCACGCATCATGCCGGCCTGGTTGAACACCAGCATCCGGTAGGACGGCTCCTGCTCGCCGGGATAGGGAGCCGCCGAGTTGTTGTGGTAGCCGCAGTCGATCTGGATCCGGGTGTCCGCGCCGTCGCCGAGCAGCCGCACGGTGCCGTAGATGCCGGCCGCGTCCGGGCCGACCGCCTGCATCACCAGGGTTTGTGGCCGGTGCGTGTCCGACCAGTACCGCACGCCGCCGAAGCCGAGTGCGGCGAGCAGGCAGGCGACCAGGAAGCCGGTGGTGGCGGTGCGCAGCGTGCGGCGGGCACGGTGCCGGTTCACTTGGGCGAGCAGCCGGGGCAGCAGCGACTCCGGCACCGGCTCGGTCTCCAGCGTCTCCAGGCTGCTCGGATCGACCTGCTCCAGCACCGCCGGCAGGCCGGCAAGTTCCTCCACCGACTGGTGGCAGATCGGGCAAGTCGCCAGGTGCCGCTCGAAGGCCGCATGCTCGGCCGGCTCCAGCGCGCCGAGCAGGTAGGCGGCGTCGTCGAAGGCGAACTGGTCGTGTTCGGCCGTGAAGTCGCTCATCGATCCACCCCCATCTCAGCCAGTGCCAGCTTCAGCGCGCGCAGCGCGTAGTGCGTCCGGGACTTCACGGTGCCCTCGGCGATACCCAGTTGCGCGGCGGTCTCGCGCACCGAGGAGCGCCGGTAGAACATCTCCACCAGCACCGCGCGGTGATCGGCACTCAACTGCAGCAACGCGTCGGTGATCAACCGGGACTGCACCAGCGCGTCCGTGTGGTCGGTTCCGTAGGCCTCCGGGACCTCGGCGACCAGTTTCTCCGGCCGGACGCTGCGCGAGCGCCACTCGTCGATCACGATCCGGCGGGCCACCGTGTACAGCCAACCCCGGGCGGCGCCGAGCTGCTCGGAGCTGAAAGCCGGACTGTCCGGGTGCCGCCAGGCCCGCAGCAGGGTCTCCTGGACGACGTCCTCGGCAGCCTGCCGGTCACCGCCGGTCAGCCGCACCGCGAAGGCCCACAGAGCGGCGGCATGCTCGTCATGCAGGGCCTGCATGAACTGCTGCTCCTTGGCGGCTGGGCGGCCGGTCGTGCGCGGCGGCATCGAGGCGCTCCGATCTCGTTGGTCCCTTGTCAGTGTGCAGTACGCGGTGCGGCGCCGGCCGGTTCACCGGTCGCTGTAGCCGGGTCGCTGTGGCCGGATCGCCGTGGGCCGGGTCTCGGGTGTGGGCCGGGTCTCGGGTGAACCGATCGGCCTGGGGCAACGTGGTTGCTAGCAGCGGACGGTGCGGGCGCCGGTGTCAGCCAACGACCTGGTGCCGGCCTGATCGTCCGGCTGCGGAGGCGCCGGCCACCGGCTGGTTGCTAGGACTGGGACTAGTCGGTGTCGGGAAGCCGCTCGTCGCCGGTGTCCTCCACAGCCGGCGCCACCGACCTGCCGCCCGCCGGCGGCGGGTCGGACTGGCCAGCGTCGCCGCCCGCCGGCGGCTTGGACTGGCCATCGCCGCCGGCCGGCGGCTCGGACCGGTCAGCATCGCCGCTAGCCGGCGGCTCGGACTGGTCAGCACTGCCGCCCGCCGGGTCAGTTCCCGGCAACAGGGTTTCCAGCGCCGCGCCGGTGATCCGGCGGAACTTCCGCTTGCCCCGATCACGGTCCAGCACCGCCACCTCGAGGCTGTCGGCGGACAAGCTGCGGGCCGCGCCGTTCTCACCGCCGACCGAGCCGAGCGCGCGCACCGCGACCGCCATCGCCTCGGCCAACGGCAGCCCGGGCCGGTAGGCGTCCCTGACCTGAGCGGTGACCGCGTCGGCCTGCCCGCCCATCACCAGGAAGCTGGGCTCGTCCACGATGGTGCCGTCGTAGGACAGCCGATACAGCTGGTCCTGCCCAGGCGTGGAGCCGACCTCGGCCACGCACAACTCCACCTCGTACGGCTTCTGCTGTTCGGTGAAGATGGTGCCCAGGGTCTGCGCGTAGGCGTTGGCCAGCGCTCTGGCGGTCACGTCCCGACGGTCGTAGGAGTAGCCGCGCAGGTCGGCCAGCCGGATGCCGGCCACCCGCAGGTTCTCGAATTCGTTGTACTTGCCCACCGCGGCGAAGCCGATCCGGTCATAGATCTCCGACACCTTGTGCAGCGCTGGGCTGATGCTCTCGGCCACGAACAGCACGCCGGCCTCGTAGCGCAGCACCACGACGCTGCGGCCGCGCGCGATGCCCTTGCGCGCGTACTCCGAGCGATCTCGCATGATCTGCTCGGCCGAGGCGTAGAACGGCATCGACATTACGAGTTCTCCATTTCGGTACGGCTCGGCAGACGGTTGGGAGCGGGACTAGGAGCCGGGCGCGGCGGTACGGCGCTCCAGCAGGGCCCGGACCACGGTGTCCAGGACGGTGTCCGGGATCCGGCGGGTGCCGTCGGCGCTCGCGGTGAACACCGCCGGGAAGATTCGGCGGGTCAGGTCCGGCCCGCCGGTCGCCGAGTCGTCGTCGGCCGCGTCGTAGAGCGCCTCGACGACCACCTCGACCACCTCGTTCTCAGACAGCTCGGGTCGCCAGAGCTTCTTCAGCGCGCTCTTGGCGAAGACCGAGCCGGAGCCGACCGAGTGGTAGTACTGCTCCGGGTAGCGGCCTCCGGTGACGTCGTAGCTGTAGATCTTGCCGGCCTCGGCCGGGTCGCCGACCTCGGAGTCGAAGCCGGCGAACAACGGCACCACGGCCAGGCCCTGCATGGCCGCGCCGAGGTTGCCGCGGATCATGGTGGCCAGCCGGTTGGCCTTGCCGTCCAGGGTGAGCGCAGTGCCCTCAATCTTCTCGTAATGCTCCAGCTCGACCTGGAACAGCCGGACCAGCTCCACCGCGATCCCGGCGGTGCCGGCGATGCCGACCAGGCTGTAATCATCGGCGGCGAAGACCTTCTCGATGTCGCGCTGCGCGATCAGGTTGCCCATGGTGGCCCGCCGGTCACCGGCCATCACCACGCCGCCGGCGAAGCTGGCCGCCACGATGGTGGTGGCGTGGGTCAGCGCCGGGCCCTGCCCGGCCGCCGCGCCGCCGGCTCCGGTCAGCATGGTGAGCCGCTGGCTCGGCAGCAGTTCGGCGGCCGCCGAGGATAGGAAGTCGATGAACGACGAGGAGCCCGGCGCGGTGGCGAAGCGCAGCAGGCCCTGTCCGGGCAGGTCGAACCGACCGCTCACTGGCCGCCCTTCTGGACAAAGCTGCGGACGAAGTCCTCGGGGTTGGTCTCCAGCACCTCGTCGATGTCGTCGAGGATCGCGTCGACGTCGTCGCTGAGCTTCTCGTGCCGCTCGGCGACGTCGCTGTTCACCTCTTCGGTGACCTCGTCGACCTCTTCGCGCTGCTTGGCCGGACGGGACTGTCCGCCTTCCTGACTTGCCATGCCTACCTCCGGGTTGGGCGTCCCCGCTGAACGGGTACTCACGACCTTAGTAGCCACAACGTAGCCGGATAGCCGGACGTGCCGAAACACCGATGATTGTCGATTTGCCGGATTCAGCGCCGCAGTTGATCGGGCGCCGGCCTCAGCGGCCGAGCAGCTCGTCCACCAGCGACTTGGCCGTCGGGCAGCGATCCAGCAACTGCAGCACATGCGCCCGGGACCCGCGCAGCGGCTCCAGCGTGGGCACCCGGACCAGCGACTGCTGGCCGACATCGAAGATCACCGAATCCCAGGACGCGGCGGCCACCGCCTCCGGGTAGCGGCGCAGGCACTCGCCGCGGAAGAACGCCCGGGTGTCGGTGGGCGGCTGGGAGACCGCGGCGGCCACCGACGCCGGATCGACCAGGGTGCGCATCGAGCCGCGCCGGACCAGCCGGTGGTACAGCCCGCGATCGGGCCGGACGTCGGCATACTGCAGGTCGACCGCATGCAGCCGCGGCGCCGACCAGTCCAGGCCGTCGCGCTCCCGGAAGCCCTGCAGCAGCCGCAGCTTGGCCACCCAGTCCAGCTCGCCGGCCAGTTGCATCGGATCCTCGGCCAGCCGGGTCAGCACCGAGTCCCACTCGGCGAGCACCTGCTCGGTCTGGGCGTCGGCGTCGCTGCCGTACCGGTCATCGACGTACTTGCGAGCCCGGTCCAGGTACTCCCGCTGGACCTCCAGCGCGGTCAGGCTGCGGCCGTCGGACAACCGCACCTGGTGCCGCAGCCTCGGGTCGTGGCTGACCGCGCGCAGCTCGCGGACCGGCTCGGCGATCCGGAACTCGTCGGTCAGCCAGCCGTCCTCGATCATCGCCAGTACCAGCGACGTGGTGCCCACCTTGAGGAAGGTGGACAGCTCCGCCAGGTTGGCATCGCCCAGGATCACATGCAGCCTGCGGTACTTCTCGGCGTCGGCGTGCGGCTCGTCCCGGGTGTTGATGATCGGGCGCTTGAGGGTGGTCTCCAGGCCGACCTCGACTTCGAAGAAATCGGCGCGCTGGCTGATCTGGAAGCCGTGCTGGTGGCCGTCCTGGCCGATGCCGACCCGGCCGGCGCCGCAGATCACCTGCCGGGTGACGAAGAACGGGGTGAGCTGGCTGACGATCGCGGCGAACGAGGTCTGCCGGCTCATCAGGTAGTTCTCGTGTGCCCCGTAGGAGACGCCCTTGTTGTCGGTGTTGTTCTTGTACAGCGTGATGGTGGCCCCGGTCAGCTGCTCGGACTGGCGGGCCGCGGCGGCCATCACCAGCTCGCCGGCCTTGTCGAAGCGGACCACGTCGAGCGGGTTGGTCACCTCCGGCGTGGAGTACTCCGGGTGGGCGTGGTCGACGTAGAGCCGGGCGCCGTTGGGCAGCACCACGTTGGCCAGGCCGGCGTCCTCCTCGTCATCGAGGAACTGCTCGGCGACGTTGTTCGGCCCGGACAGGTCGAAGCCGCGCGCATCGCGCAGCGGCGACTCCTCCTCGAAGTCCCAGCCCGGCCGGCGCCGCCGGCCACCCGGCAGCAGCGAGGCGTAGCCGTTGACCACCTGGGCGGACAGCAGCATGGCATTGGCGTTCGGACTGCCGGGCAGGCTAACGCCGTACTCGACCTCGGTGCCCATCACCCGGATCACAGTCATGCGCGCCCCTCCGGCGGCTCTGCATGCCTGTGTTTGCGATCCATGCTCTTCTGGCTCTTCGCGCGAGCGCTCATCGCCGGATTCGCTCCGCTCCTCGGCACTGCGTGCCTGCGATGCTCACTCATGCCCTTATGGCTCTTCGCGCGAGCGCTCATCGCCGGATTCGCTCCGCTCCTCGGCACTGCGTGCCTGCGATGCTCACTCATATGCACCAGGCTACGTGGTTGTTCCGCCGCTGGGCAGGAACGCTGCGCTCGCGGCGGCGGCCCGGCGGTCCCGTTCGGCGAGCGCGAAGGTGTCCGTCCGGCTGTCGTAGCGGCGGAAGCTGGGCAGCAGCGCGCCGGTCACCGCCACCCCGGCCACGCACAGCAGGCCACCGGCGCTGATCGCGAACCGCACGCCGCGCACCGCCATGAAACCGGCCCGGGCGTTGCCCAGGGTCGGCCCGATCGAGTACGACAGCAGCTCGATGCCGGCCAGCCGGCCGCGGTAGGCATCCGGGATCGTCTGGTCCCAGATCACGCCGCGGAAGACGCCGGACACCATGTCGGCGGCGCCGGCGACCGCGAGCAGCGCCAGTGCCCAGATCAGGTTCGGCATCAAGCCGGCCAGCCCCATCGCCGCGCCCCAGCAGCCGGCCGCCAGGATGATCGCCATCCCGTGTCGGTGCACCCGGCGCACCCAGCCGGACATCGCCCCGGCCACCAACGCGCCGGCCGAGTCGGCCGCGTAGAGCAGCCCGACCGCGTGCGGTGAGTTCAGCACGGCGGCGAAGAACGGGAACAGCGCCATCGGCATCGCCATGGTCATCGCCACCGTGTCGACCAGGTAGGTGCCGAGCAGGTCCTTGCGGCCGGCGGCGTACCGGATACCCTCGCCCACGCTGGCCAGGGTGTTACGCACGCCCGGCAGCACGTCCTGCTCGGCCCGGGGCAGCGGGGTCAGTCGCAGGAACACCAGCAGCGAGAGTCCGAAGCTGGCCACGTCCATCGTGTAGGCCAGCCGCACGTCGTAGCTGGCCAGCACCCCGCCCAGCACGGTGCCGAGGATGTTGGCCAGCCCCCAGCACTGGTTGTTGAGCATCGAGGCCGCCGGGATGTCGTCATGCGGCACGTAGCGCGGCAGCATCGCGTCCAGGCTGGGCCGCTGCATGGAGCCGGCCGACACCGCGCCGGCCGCCACCAGGTAGATCAACCACAGCTGTGGCCGCGGCAGCATCGCGTTCAGCAGCAGCAGCCCGGTGCAGGCCAGTGCCGCCAGCTCGGACAGCAGCACCACGGTCCGTCGGTCGAACCGGTCCGCGATCGCGCCGCCGAGCAGGCCCACCACGATGATCGGGACGAACTCCACCGCGCCGACCAGCCCGACCGCCACCGTGGAGTTGGTCAGCTGCTTGATCTGGATGGGCACCGCGACCATGGTGAAGAACGAGCCGAAGCTCGACACGCTGGCCGCGATCGTGCGCAGCCGGAAGTCCCGGTAGCGGCGCAGCGGGCCCACGTCGATGGCCAGCGCCCGCAACCTGGTCAGCACCAGTCCATGATCCCAGCCGCCGCATCTTGTTTTCGGCGGCGAACGACAGCAGCGGCGACGGCTGACTACAGGTACTGACCGGTGTTGGTGATGGTGTCGATGGCCCGGCCGGCCTCGCTGCCCTTGCCGCCGGAGACCAGGGTCCGGATGTAGACGATCCGCTCGCCCTTCTTGCCCGAGATCCGCGCCCAGTCGTCCGGGTTGGTGGTGTTGGGCAGGTCCTCGTTCTCCCGGAACTCGTCCACGCAGGCCGCCAGCAGGTGCTGCACCCGCAGGCCACGCTGGCCGGTGGTGAGCAGGTCCTTGATGGCCATCTTCTTGCCCCGGTCGACGATGTTCTGGATCATCGCCCCGGAGTTGAAGTCCTTGAAGTACAGCGTCTCCTTGTCACCGTTGGCGTAGGTGACCTCGAGGAAGCGGTTCTCCTCGCTCTCGGTGTACATCCGCTCCACGGTGTGCTGGATCATCGCGGTGACCGTGGCGTCGACGGAGCCGCCGTGCTCGGCCAGGTCCTCGGCGTGGATCGGCAGGGTCGGCACGATGTACTTGCCGAAGATGTCACGCGCCGCCTCGGCGTCCGGCCGCTCGATCTTGATCTTGACGTCCAGCCGGCCCGGCCGCAGGATCGCCGGGTCGATCATGTCCTCCCGGTTGGAGGCGCCGATCACGATCACGTTCTCCAGGCCCTCGACGCCGTCGATCTCGGACAGCAGCTGGGGCACGATGGTGTTCTCCACGTCGGAGGACACGCCCGAGCCACGGGTACGGAAGATCGAGTCCATCTCGTCGAAGAACACGATCACCGGAGTGCCTTCACTGGCCTTTTCCCGGGCTCGCTGGAAGACCAGCCGGATGTGCCGCTCGGTCTCCCCCACGTACTTGTTGAGCAGCTCCGGGCCCTTGATGTTGAGGAAGTAGGAGCGCCCCTTCTCGCTGTCGCCGCGCACCTTGGCCACCTGCTTGGCCAGTGAGTTGGCCACCGCCTTGGCGATCAGGGTCTTGCCGCAGCCCGGCGGTCCGTACAGCAGGATGCCCTTCGGCGGCCGCAGCTGGTGCTCGCGGAACAGGTCGGCGTGCAGGAACGGCAACTCCACCGCGTCCCGGATCGCCTCGATCTGGGAGCTGAGGCCGCCGATGTCGGTGTAGTCGATGTCCGGCACCTCCTCCAGCACCAGCTCCTCGACCTCGCTCTTCGGGATCCGCTCGAAGACGTAGCCCGAGCGCGGCTCCAGCAGCAGCGAATCGCCCACCCGCAGCGGGTTGCCGCGCAGCACGTCGGCGATGTGCACGATCCGCTCCTCGTCGGTGTGCCCGATCACCAGTGCCCGGTCACCGCCGTCCAGGATCTCCTTGAGCATCACCACGTCGCCGGCCCGCTCGAAGCCGCGCGCCTCGACCACGTTCATCGCCTCGTTGAGCATGACCTCCTGGCCGTGCTGCAGGCTGTCCACACCCACCTCCGGCGACACCGCGACCCGGAGCTTGCGGCCACCGGTGAAGATGTCCACCGAGTGCTCGTCCACCTTCTCCAGGAAGACGCCGTACCCGGACGGTGGCTGGGCCAGCCGGTCGATCTCCTCCTTCAACGCCACCAGCTGGTCACGCGCGTCGCGCAGGGTGTCGGCCAGCCGTTCGTTGCGGTCGGTGAGTGAGGCGACGCGGGCCTGCGCCTCCAACAGCCGGTCCTCCAGGGCGCGCAGCTGTCGCGGGGACTCGGTCAGCCGGGCCCGGAGCAGTTCGACCTCCTGCGCCAGCTCGGCCGCAGTCGGTGTGTTGGAAGTCCGCTTGTCGCTGAAGTCTTCCGCCATTGGCCTGCTCCTTCGTCGAAAGGCTCATCGCCTCCTGCTTGATTTTCACCCTACACATGCGAGGTGAAATCCTGAGGGATCTACTGTGGACTGTAATTTGGCATCCGTTACAACGCCCGGCGGATCGCCGCAGTTGATCGGCGGCGGTTACCAGGATGGGACAGCGGTGAACGAGAGCACGGACCGACCGGACGCCGAGCTGACCGTGTGGGTCGATCAGGAGCTGTGCACCGGCGATGGATTGTGCGTGCAGTACGCGCCGGAGGTGTTCGAGTTCGACGTGGACGGGCTCGCCTACGTCAAGGATGAGTCGGGGGAACTCAAGCAGGCCGTCGGCGCCCGGGTGCCGGTGCCGGCCGGGCTGCGGCTGGACGTGATCGACTCGGCCAAGGACTGCCCGGGCAACTGCATCCATGTGCACCGAACCAGTGACGGCGTGCCGGTCGCCGGACCGGACGCCTGAGCAGCTTCGCTCATCGGACCGGCAGCGGTGACGACCGGCAGCGGTTACGGCAGCGGCCGGCGCGGTCGCGGCTCCGCCGGCTGAGCACTCGGTGGCTGGGCGCCCGCCGGCTGGGCGCCCGGTGGCTGGGCGCCCGGTGGCTGGGCGCCCGGTGCCTGCGCATCAGCCGGATCGCTGACACCGAAGGCCTCGGCGAGTTCGGCGGCCTTGGCCGGCCGGCGCTGCCGGGTCGGCGCCACCACGCCGGGTGCCAGCCGGCGGGCGGTGACCAGGAACGCGGTGTGGCCCTGCATCCGGTGCTCGGGACGCACCGCCAGGCCGACCACGTGCCAACTGCGCAGCAGGCACTCCCAGGCGTATGGCTCGGTCCAGCCGCCGCTGCCGCGTAGCGCCTCCACCAGCCGGGACAGCTGGGTGGTGCTCGCCACGTAGCCGAGCAGCACGCCGCCCGGCCGCAGCGCGGCGCCGACCGCCGGCAGCGCGTCCCACGGGGCCAGCATGTCCAGGATCACCCGGTCGACCACCTCGTCGGCCGGGTGCGCGGCGACGTCGGCCAGCCGGAGCAGCCAGTTGGCCGGCCGCTCGCCGAAGAAGGCCCACACGTTGCGCTCGGCGTGTTCGAGGTGGTCGGCCCGCCGCTCGTAGGACAGCACGCTGCCGGTCGGGCCCACCGCCCGCAGCAGTGAGCAGGTCAGCGCGCCGGAGCCGGCGCCGGCCTCCAGCACCCGGGCGCCCGGGTGGATATCCGCCTGGCTGAGGATCTGCGCCGAGTCCTTCGGGTAGATCACCGCCGCGCCGCGCGGCATGGACAGTACGTAGTCGGTGAGCAGCGGGCGGAGCGCCAGGTAGCCGGTGCCGGCCGTGGAGTGCACTACCGAACCTTCCAGGGCGCCGATCAGCGCATCGTGCTCGATGGCTCCGCGATGGGTGTGGAACTGCTTGCCCGCCTGCAGCGTCACCGTGTGCAGCCGGCCCTTGGGATCGGTCAGCTGTACCCGGTCACCGGCCTGGAAGCGGGGATCTACTGGCACGGCCGCCAAGGTTAGCCTTCGCGGATCCGGACCGGCCGGGGCGTCTCCCTGCCTAGTCGCGGTAGCGCAACCCCAGGGCCCGGGCCAGGTCGCTGGTGGCCAGCACCCCCCGGCTGACCCCGTCCGGGCCGATCACCAGATACTCACTTGCGGGGGTGCGCCGGACGGTCTGCAGCAACTGATCCGCCGGCAGGTCATCGCTGATGATCATTCCCTGCTCCAGCGGCCGGGCCAGCTGCGCGACGGTTGCCCAGGGCCGGCCGGCAGCCGGCAATCGGGTCACCTCGGCCTCCCTGACCAGCGCCCGGCTGCGGCCCTGCGCATCGACCACCACGATGCCGCCCGCCTGGGCCGCGGCCAGCTGCCGGATGGCCTCGGCCACCGGCGTGTCGCCTGGCAGGTAGACCGCCGGGCGCACCAGCTGATGCAGCTGCAGGGTGGTCGTCCGGGCGGTCAGCTCCGCGGTCCGCAGCGACTGGCCGGCGCCGAACCACAGGAAGCCGGCGACCGCCAGGCCCAGCACGGAGGCGGTCAGCGTGGCGAACTGCGCACCGGGCTGGTCGTGCAGCACGACGTTGCCGGCCAGCATGACCAGCGCCAGCAGCACCGCCACCACCCGGCCGGACCAGGACGCGATACGGATCGCCCGCAGCCGGGAGCCGGTCAGCCGCCAGATCAGCGCCTGCGCCAGCCGGCCGCCGTCCAGCGGCAGGCCCGGCAGCACGTTGAACACCGCGATCACCAGGTTGCTCCAGGCGAGCAGCAGCAACAGCACGCCGGCTGCCGAATCGCCGGCCGATGGCAGGCTCAGCAACCAGCAGCCGCCCGCGAGCAGCATCGACACCGCCGGCCCGGCGGCCGCGATCACGAACTCGTCCCGTGGCCGGCGGGCTTGCTCTGACAGCTCCGACACGCCGCCGAGCAGGAACACCACGATCCGGTACACCGGCAGCCCGAGCAGCCGGCTGACCACGGTGTGGCCGATCTCGTGCAGCAGCACCGAGGCGCCCAACCCGATCGCGAACAGGACTGCCAGTAGGTAGGACACCGGGCTGGACGTGCCCGGGATCGCCTGCTGCAGAAAACCGGCGTAGCTCAGCGTGACCAGCGCGACGACGATCAGCCAACTCGGCGTGACGAAGATCGGCACGCCGAGCACCGAGCCCAGTCGAACCAGCCGCCGGTTGGCAGCAGGCTGCTCGACGGGCGGCCCGGCCGGTGGCCCAGCCGGCGGTTCGTGGCTGCTCACCGTATCGATCCTACGGATCGGTAACGACAATTCAGTGTCGTTCGCCGCAGCCGATGGAACGGGCATGGATCGGCGGGCAGACGGTGGTTGTACGGCGCCTACGGCGATAATCCCGGTTCCACCGCATAGCCTTTGCTGGTGGCGGCAGATTCCAGTCAGCAACCGGCGGCCGGCGCCGGTCAGGATCTGCGCGCCCGGATCCAGGAACGCGTCGAGCAGCGCAGGCAGGCCGGCCAGCTGCCGCACGGGCACGTCGGAATGAGTCGCCGGGGCCCGGCCGGCTCGGCCAACGGATATCCGGTCGACGCCGAGTACCAGGTCGACGAGCGATATTCGGACGGCGGCGGCCACCCGGCCCACGCCGAGGATCCAGTTGACGCCGAGCGAGCTGGGCCCCGGGGCCGGCACGCGGTAACCAGCCGGGCGGCCGCCGGCGGGAACGGCGTGGTGGACCGGCCCGTCCTGGCCGGCGCCAGTCCGATCGCGGACCAGAACGGCAGTGCCACTCTCAACGGCAGTGCGAATCTCAATGGCAGTACCACTCTCAACGGCAGTGCCAATCTCAACGGCAGTGCCAATCTCAACGGCAGTGCGAATCTCAACGGCAGCGCCGACCGCAATGGCGGCGCCGACGGCACCCTGACCGAGAGCGTCGTGACCAACGGCACCGTCGCGACCGACGGCACCGTGGCGACCGACGGCACCGTGGCGACCGGCGGCGCCGTGGCGACCGACGGCACCCTGACGAGCGATGGAGTCACTGCAACCGGCTCGGCCCCGGCCGGCTGGACCTGGCAGGCCCCGCCGCCCACCGTCTCGTGGCCGACCACTCCGACCACTCCGCCACGGCAGTTCCGGACCCGCCAGCCACCGACCGTCCGGCCGCGTCGCAGCCGGCGCCGGCACGCCGCGGCGGTGCCCGGTCCCGGACTGCTCAATCGGGCCGTCCGGTGGGTGCTGTTGCTGGCCATCACCGCCTCGGCCGTGTTCGGCCTGCGGCAATACGTGATCGCCTCCTACTACATCCCGTCGGCCTCGATGGAGACCACCCTGCACGGCTGCCCGGGCTGCCAGCCCGACATGGTGCTGGTGGACAAGCTGAGCTACCGGTTCAAGAGCGTCCAGCGCCGCGACGTGGTGGTCTTCGGCCGGCCGCCGCAGGCGCCGCCGGAGGACAAGCAGCTCATCAAGCGGGTGATCGGACTGCCCGGCGACGTGGTCAGCGGTCACGACGGGCACGTCTTCATCGATGGCAGGGAGCTGGTGGAGCCGTACGTGAATCCGGCCTGCCACGGCACCGCCGACTTCGCCGCCGTGCGGGTGCCGGCCGGCCGTTACTTCGTGATGGGCGACAACCGCTGCGACTCCTTCGACTCCCGGATATTCGGCACCATCCCGCGCTCGGCGGTGATCGGGCGAGCCATCGCGGTGATCTGGCCGGTGCATCACCTGCGCTGGCTCTAGGCCGGCCTCGGCGTGGGCGGCTGAGTCTTGTCGGTGCCCACGCCTAAGGTGACCGGCATGACGAACATCGCGGAGCTGGCGCCACAGCTGCCGGAACTGCCGGTGGCCGTGATCGGCTCGCTGTCGCCATCCCGGGCCGCGGATTTCAAGACCTGCCCGCTGCTCTACCGGTTCCGCAGCATCGACCGGCTGCCAGAACCACCCAATCGAGACGCGCTGCGCGGCACCTTGGTGCATGCGGTGCTGGAACGGCTGTACGACCTGCCGGCGGCCGAGCGAACCCTGGAGCGAGCGGAGGCGTCGGTCGAGCCCGCCTGGCAGCAGCTGCTTGCCGACCAGCCGGAGCTGGCCGAGCTGTTCGCCGAGTCCGACGACACCGTGCTGGCCGGCTGGCTGGCCTCGGCCCGCCGGTTGGTGGCCAACTACTTCGTCCTCGAGGATCCGACCCGGCTGGAGCCGGCCGCCCGCGAAGAACTGGTCGAGGTGGTGCTGGACGGGCTGCGGCTGCGCGGCTACATCGATCGGGTGGACGTGTCGCAGGCCGGCGACATCCGGATCGTGGACTACAAGACCGGCACCATCCCGCGCGAGGCGTTCGAGGCCAAGGCGCTGTTCCAGATGAAGTTCTACGCCCTGGTGCTGTGGCGCACCCGGGGCGTGGTGCCTCGGCAACTCCGATTGATCTATCTCGCCGACATCGACACGCTCAGCTACCAGCCCACCGAAGACGAGCTGGCCAGGTTCGAGAAGACCCTGCAGGCGATCTGGAAGGCGATCGCCAAGGCGAGTCTGACCGGCGATTTCCGGCCCAGCCCGTCCCGGCTGTGCGACTGGTGTTCGCACCAGCAGCTGTGCCCGGCCAAGGGCGGCACGCCACCACCATTTCCCGCCGACGCGCTGGCCAGCGCCTCGGCCGAGCGGGCCGGCCGGTCGCAGACCGAGCGGCACGATCCAGCGAGCACCGGATCGGATGCGCAGCACGGGCAGAGTGGCCAGACCCCGATCGGTTAAGCGCCGGGATGCCGGCGCTGACCGGCTGGTCTCCTCAGCGGGCGCTCAGCGGCTGGTCGGCTCGAGAGCCGACTGCTCGGGCACCGCCGACCAGGTCCAGCAATGCGGTCAGGTCGAGCCCGGCCAGGGTGTCCAGCACCGTCCGGGTGGGCGCCAGCGACACCGGCACCTGGTTGGGCACCGCCACCACCAGGCAACCGGCCGCCTCGGCCGAGGCGATGCCGGACGGCGAGTCCTCGATGGCCAGGCACTCCCCCGGCGGCACGCCCAGCCGGGCGGCGGCCAGCAGGTACGGCTCCGGATCGGGCTTGCCGTTGCCTACCTCGTCGCCGCAGACCAGCGCGTCGAACGATCCGGCCGGCAGCAGCCCGGCCACCGTGGCCGCCAGGTTCCGGTAGGACATGGTGACCAGGGCGGTGGGCAGGCCAGCGGCCTTCATCTCGGCCAGCAGTGGCAGCGCCCCCGGCCGCCATGCCAGCTGCCGGCGGGTGTCGGCGATCACGCTCGCCAGCAACCTATCCACGATCTGTTCCGCCGGCAGCGGCACATCGCCGTGCTTGCGGATATAGGCCGCCGACACCAACAGCGGCAGGCCGATCACCGCGTGCGCATGCTCATCGCTCCAGCTGCCGCCGAAGGACTCCACCAGCCGGTATTCGGCCGCGATCCAGGACGGCTCGGTGTCCACCAGCGTGCCGTCCATATCCCACAGCACGGCCCGCACCCGGCTGACCGCCTCCGGCGTCGGCGAGGCCGGGCTCACCGGGCGGTGGTCGGCGGCGTCGGGCGGGCAGGCACTTCACCAGGCTACCGGCCTTTTCGTCCCGACCCGCCCTGCTGGCTACGCCGGCCGGCAGGGCGTCCTAAGCTGGTCTGATGATGGAATTCGAGAACTGGCCTGAATTGACAGACCCGGTTCTCGTCGCCGCCTTCGAGGGGTGGAACGACGCGGGGGATGCCGCGACCGGCGCGGTGGAGCATCTCGAGCTCACCTGGCAGTCCCGGCTGCTGGCCGAGATCGACCCCGACGACTACTACGACTTCCAGGTGAACCGGCCGACCGTCTCGCAGGTGGACGGGGTCAGCCGGCGGATAAGCTGGCCGACCACCCGGCTGTCGGTCTGCCGGCCGGCCGGGGCCGACTTCGACCTGGTGCTGGTCCGGGGCATCGAGCCCAACATGCGCTGGCGGACCTTCTGCGACGAACTGATCGACGCCATGCGGGAGCTCGGCGTGCGGACCGTGGTCACGCTCGGCGCGCTGCTGGCCGACTCGCCGCACACCCGGCCCACCCCGGTGACCGGTACCTCCTACGACGCACCGAGCGCCACCCGGTACGGCCTGGAGAAGTCGCGCTACGAGGGCCCGACCGGCATCGTCGGCGTGCTGCAGGAAGCCTGCGTGCTGGCCGGCATCCCGGCCATCTCGTTCTGGGCGGCGGTGCCGCACTACGTCGCCCAGCCGCCCAACCCCAAGGCCACCATCGCGCTGCTGCACCGGGTCGAGGAGGTGCTCGACATCGCGGTGCCGCTCGGCGAGCTGCCCGGCCAGGCCGACGACTGGCAGAAGCTGGTCAACGAGATGGCCGACGAGGACGAGGACGTGCGCGACTACATCCGCAACCTCGAAGAGCGCGACGACGACGGGGAGATGCGCGAGGCGTCCGGCGATGCCATCGCCCGAGAGTTCGAACGGTACCTGCGCCGCCGGGACAAGCCTGACAGCGGCGGCCGGCCGGGTTCGATGTAGCGGCCGATGCTGAGCGTGCGATTCGGCTGCGCCACCGACGTGGGCCGGTTGCGTTCGGAGAACCAGGACAGCATGTACGCCGGCCACGGGCTGTACCTGGTGGCCGACGGAATGGGCGGTCAGCCGGCCGGCGAGGTGGCCAGCAAGCTGGTGATCGCGGAGTTGAGCAACCTCACCGAGCGAGTGTTGCCGCCCCGGCCCGGCGCCTCCGAGCCTGCCCCCGCCGGCCCGGGCAGCGCTGACGTCGGCAGCGCTGACGCCGGCAGTGCGGGAACCGGCGGCGCTGGTATCGCCGCGATGGAGCCGGTTCGGCTGACCGTAGCGGCGCTGGAGGCCGGCATCCGGCGGGCCAACGACCGGTTGCTTGCCGAAGGTCGCCAGGATCCGGAACGGTACGGGATGGGAACCACGCTCGCCGGCCTGGCGTGGGTCGATGGCGACCGCTGGGCGGTGCTCAACATCGGCGACTCCCGGGTCTACCGCTACGCCGACGGGCGGCTGGAGCAGCTCACCGTCGACCACTCCGCGGTGCAGCAACTGGTGGACGCCGGCCTGCTCGATCCGCGCGCCGCGCTGCGCCATCCCCGGCGCAACGTGGTTACCCGGTCACTGGGCACCCAGCCGCCGCCCGCGCCGGACATCATGCTGCGCGACCCGGCGGCCGGCGAACGGTTCCTGGTGTGCTCCGACGGCCTGACCAACGAGCTGTCCGACACCGAGATCGCCCTGCTGCTGCAGGACAACGACGATCCTCAGCAAGCGGCCAGCCAGCTGGTGGAGCGGGCGGTGCGGGCCGGCGGCCGGGACAACGTCACGGTGCTCGTGGTCCAGCTGGACGAAGCCGGCTGAGTGCGGAAACCCGCCGCAACCCAGGTCACGCGAGACCGCCGAGCCGCGGTCGCGCCGCTATGGTGGACCGATGGCGTCGGTCAGGCAGGTCCAAGTCACCTTCGACTGCGCAGAACCTGAGCGCGTCGCTCGTTTCTGGTGCGAGGTGTTGGGCTACGTCGTGCCGCCGCCACCGGAGGGGTTTGCTGCTTGGGACGATTACGATCGCACGCTGCCACCTGAGCATCAGGGTTCAGCGTTCGCCTGCGTTGATCCCTCCGGTGTGGGCCCGCGATTGTTCTTCCAGCGCGTTCCCGAAGGCAAGGTCGTCAAGAATCGGCTGCATCTCGACGTGCGGGTCGGCACCGGGCTCGTGGGTGCAGAGCGGCTGGCCGCACTCGAAGCCGAATGCGCACGACTGATCGCGCTTGGCGCGGTACGCGTGCAACTACTACTTGCCGATGACTACAACGAGTCGTGCCTCGTGATGCAGGACATCGAGGGCAACGAGTTCTGTCTCGACTGAGTGGCCGCGATCGCGGGTGGAGGCCGGCACGACCAGTGCGCCCACCTGGAGCCGGTCAGAGCCTGACGCCGAGCAGCGCATCGACCGTCCGGGCCACCAGCTCCGCCGCCGGCTCGCCCGCCCCCAACTCGCCCGCCCCCAACTCACCCGCCGCCGACTCACCCGCCCCCGGCTCGCCCGGCGCGGCGGGATGTGCCAGCGCGGCATCCGCCCACCGGTCGACCGCGGCGATCGCGGCGATGGTGTCCAGATCCTCGGCCAGGCACTCCCGCACTCGCTCGAGCACCGGCGCGCCGGACGGCGGCCGCGGCACCATCACCGCCGCGCGCCAGCGGGCCAGCCGCTGCTCGGCCTGCGGCAGCCGGCCACCGGTCCACTCCCGATCGGCCCGGTAATGCCCGTCCAGCAGCGCCAGCCGGATCGCCATCGGATCCACCCGGGCACCGCGCAGCTTGGAGACGAAGACCAGGTTGCCCCGGGACTTGCTCATCTTCTCCCCGTCCAGCCCGATCATGCCGGCGTGGCAGTAATGCCGGGCGAACGGCCACTCCCCGGTCAGCGCCTCGGCATGCGCGGCGGAGAACTCGTGGTGCGGGAAGCGCAGGTCCGAGCCGCCGCCCTGCACGTCGATGGCCATCCCCAGCCGGTTCATCGCGATCACCGAGCACTCGATGTGCCAACCCGGCCGGCCCGGTCCGAGCGCGGACGGCCAGCTCGGCTCGTCCGGCCGCTTGCCCCGCCAGAGCAGCGCATCCAGCGGATCCCGCTTGCCCGGCCGGTCCGGGTCGCCGCCCCGTTCGGCGGACAGCACCAGCATCTGCTCGGGTGAGTAACGCGACTCATAGCCGAACCGGCCGCTGCCCTCGACGGTGGCGTAGACGTCCTCCCCCAGCCGGTAGGCCTTGTCGTCGGTCAGCAGCGTGGCCACCCCCTCGGCGATCTCGTCCACCGACTCCACCACGCCCACGTACTCGGTCGGCGGCAGCACCCGCAGGCTTCGCATGTCCGCCCGGTACAGGTCGATCTCGCGTTCGGCCAACTCGTCCCACTCGATGCCGGTTGCCGCGGCCCGCTCCAGCAGCGGGTCGTCGACGTCGGTGACGTTCTGCACGTAGTGCACCCGGTGGCCGGCGTCCAACCAGACCCGCTGGGCCAGGTCAAAGGCGAGATAGGTGGCCGCGTGGCCCAGATGCGTGGCGTCGTAGGGCGTGATTCCACACACATAGATCCGGGCGGTTTCCCCCGGTGTGGTGGCCGAAACCTCATCCGTCGCGGTGTCGTACAACCGCAGCGGACGGCCGGTGCCGGGCAGTCTGGGCACGTCGGCGGCAGGCCAGGATCGCATCCCTTCACGCTAGCGGGTGACCCAGCGTGCCAGCCTGCTGACCGGCCGCGACCGGGCCCCGGCGAACCGGTGTCGGGTCGCGGGCAGCAGAATCGAGCCATGACCGAGTCTCGATACCTGGTAACGGTGCGCCGGACGATCGCCGCCGACCGGCAGGCGCTGTTCGACATCGTCGCCGATCCGGCCCAGCATCCGGTGATCGACGGATCCAACTCGGTCCGGGCCCTGCGGGAAGGTGCGCCCGCGCGGCTCAGCCTCGGTGCCAAGTTCGCGATGGACATGCACCGGGCCCTCGATTACCGCATCGTCAACACCGTGATCGAGTTCGACGAACCCAACCGGATCGCCTGGCGACACTTCAACGGCCATATCTGGCGCTACAGTTTCGCCGACGTCGAGGGCGGCACCGAGGTCACCGAGGAGTGGGACGCCCGCACCACGGCGAACCGATTGGCCTTATGGCTACTGGGTTATCCCGGCCGCAACCGAGCCGGCATGCTGGCCACCCTGCAGCGACTGGACGAACTGGCCACCCACACCGGCTGATCCACGACGCCGTCGAGCCGCATCGCGGCGGCTCGGTCCAGTGGCTCAGTACGGCGGATACGGTATGGCCGGCCAGTCGGTCGGCGGCATCGGAAACCGCTGCTTGCCCAGCAGCCGTCGCACCCGGCGACGCACGGCGCGTACCTCGGCCGTGGTCAGTAGCTCGGAGAGCACTCCGGACAGGCTGGGCCGATCGGCACTGCCGACCTCCCAGTCGGTGTCCAGCCGGCCGAGCACGTCCAGCCCCTCCGCCGGGATCGGGTCACCGGCCCACTGCCACAGCACCGTGCGCAGCCGGTTCTGCACACCCAGGCTGACCCCGTGATCGACGCCATAGATGTGCAGAGCCTGCTCCGGATTGCCGTCGCCGATCACCGGCAGCAGATGCGAGATCTTGCGGTCGGAGTTGTTGAGCACCGCATCGAGCAGCGCGATTCGCTGCAGCTGCCGGAAACCGCCGTTGTTGATCGCCGCGACCATGTCGAAGGATTCCTCTTCGGCCACCCATAGCTGCACCATTCCGGTGCCCAGCGGACCGGCCCGCAGCACCGTCGGCGGCACGATGTCCCAGCCGGTCGCGGCGCTGATCTGGTAGCAGGCAACCTCCCGCTCGGCCAGCGTGCCGTCCGGGTAGTCCCACAGCGGCCGCTCGCCGGAGATCGGCTTGTAGACGCAGGCAGCAGCCACTGCCTCGAACTCGATCCGGCAGTACAGGGTCGCATTCGAGGCCGAGACGACCCGGCCCTCCACGCTGATCTCCCCGCATTCGAGCAGCGTCAGCGCATCCGCGACCGGCATCGCCACCGGAGCGGTCAGCTCATCCACTCGTTCCCGACCGGGCCTGGCGCCGGTAGCCGTTGCTGCGCGGGCACACGTGACCGCGCGGATCCAGCGGCTGATTGCACAGCGGACAGGGCGGCCGGCCCGCCTCGATCACCCGGCGGGCGCGCTCGACGAACGCCGCGGCGGCCGGGTGCGCCAGCCGGACGCGCAGCGCGTCCGGCCCATCCTCGGTGTCCTCCAGCAGGGTGGCCTCGGCCTCCTCGGCCGACTCGGCCGGCGCCTGTGCCTCGATCACGATCAGGTTCGCGTCGCTGTCGTAGGCAAGCCCCATCGCGGCGACCCGGAACTCCTCGTCGATCGGGCTCTCCAGCGGGTCGGTGTCGGTGGCCGGTTCGGCTTCCGGTTCGATACCGCTCCGAATGGCCATCTCGGTGAGCAGCTGTTCCATCCGCTCGGCCAACACCGAAACCTGGGCCTTCTCCAGGGCGACGCTGATCACCCGGCCGCCGTCGGCGGCCTGCAGGAAGAAGGTGCGCTCACCGGGCTGGCCGACGGTGCCGACGACGAATCGGCGCGGCTGGTCGAAGAAATGGATCTGGCGACTCATCGCTACCAGCCTATCCGGATCCATTCACCGTGGTCCGCGCCCCGTTGCCCACCCGGGGCGCGGCACCGGATCAGAATCACCGCCCGACGCCGTGCGCCCGCCGGCTCAGGTTCCCCGACGCGACTGCGCCCGCGCACTGCCCTCCGCCGGACCAGACTGCGCCCGCGCACTCCCCTCTGTGCGATCGGCCAGCTCGTACTCGTCGATCGAGGATTCGGCGACGGTCTCCTCGCGGTAGGCCTCGACCTGCTCCACCGGTAGCCGCTGACGCAGCGCCAGGAAGTACACCACGGCCGACAGCGCCAGGATCACCAGGAAGCCCCAGCCGAAGCCGATCGTCGAGGTGTTACCGGCATGCTTGCTCTGCTCCGGGTAGTCGCCGAGATAGCTGATCAGGCACAGCCCGGCCAGCCACGGCAGCATCCAGGTCGCACCGGCACGCCAGTCCATCGCCGGCCGGCGGTCCGGCCCGGTCCGCAGCTGCAGGATGGCCAGCACCAGGAAGCCCAGCGCAACGGCCACGAAGAGCTTCCAGTTGGTGGTCCAGCCCGCCCAGTAGACGATCAGGTTGGAGCAGTAGAAGCCGAGGAACGCGATCACCTCGCCGGCCGGTAGCCGGAACGGGCGCTCGTGCTCGGGCAGCTGCCGGCGCATGGCGGCCAGCACCACCGGCCCAGAGCCGAAGGACAGCACGGTGGCCGAGGTGATGAAGCCGACCAGCTGCTGCCAGCTCGGGAACGGCAGGAAGACGATGAGGCCGACCACGAACGCCAGCAGCAGGCTGACCAGCGGCACGCCGCGCTGGGTGGTGCGAGCCAGCGACTGCGGCGCGTTGCCGTTCCTGGCCATCGCGTAGGAGATCCGGCCGGTCACGGTCAGGTAGACGAGGCCGGTGTCGGCCGGTGAGATCACCGCGTCGATGTAGAGCAGGGTCGCCAGCCAGCCCAGGCCGATCGTGCCGGCGATCGAGGCCAGCGGGCCGGCGCTGTTCTCCAGCTGACCCTCCAGGCCGGACCAGCCGTGCGACAGCGCGCCGGGATTCACCGCCGCGATGAAGGCGATCTGCAGCAGGACGTAGATCAGGCCGGTGATCAGCACCGATCCGATCACCGCGATCGGCACGTTGCGGCGCGGGTTGTCGGTTTCCCCGGCAAGCTCGACGCCCTGTCGAAAACCCAGGAAGGAGAACACGATGCCGCCGGTGGCGATCGCGGTCAGCACGCCATGCAGGCCGTCGGTGCTGAAGCCGTGGCTGTGGAAGTTGCTGGTGTGGAACTCGGTCAGCATGAAGGCGACCACCACCAGCACGATCACGCCGAGCTTCCACCACACGGCGACGTTGTTGAGCTTGGCGAACCACCGGATGCCGTAGTAGTTGACCACGACGAAGGAGGCCATCCCGAGCACCGCGACCACATAGCCGAGCGAGGTGAGGGTGTGCGTGGTCTCGCCGCCGACCACGTGCTCGTCGGTGAAGTGGGCGTACCGGGTGGCGTATTGCAGTGCGCCCTCCACCTCGATCGGCGCCACCGTGGCGGCCGCGATCCAGCTGACCCAGCCGACGGTGTAGCTGGCGAAGCCGCCGAAGGAGATGTGCGGGAACCGGATCACCCCGCCGGACAGCGGGAACATGGTGCCGAGCTCGGCATACACCAAGCCGATCATCAGGATCATGATGGCGCCGATGATCCAGGAGAAGATGGCCGCCGGGCCGGCCAGTCCGGCCGCGGTCATCGCCCCGAACAGCCAGCCGGAGCCGATGATGGCACCGATCCCGGAGAACAACAGGCTTACCGTGCCGAGGTGCCTGCGCATGTTGGGCTGCTGCTGGGTGGAATACGGTTCACGAGCTGTCGTGGTAGTCATCGCTGGCCTCCCTTTAGATCCAATTACCCGATCTGAGGCCCGGGCATACGCCGAGAGCGAATTAGCCAGCTGAATCCCCTTGGTGCCGGCGTATCGCCTAGTCAGCGCCGGACGGCTCAGACGGCGCCGCCGCCGACCCCGCCGCCGATCGTGGCATCGGTGCCGGCTGCCCGTCGCCGGCGGCCGGGCTTCGGCGGCACCGGCACATAGGGGCTCAGGTCGCCGGTCACGCTGTTGCTGAACAGCACGAACGGCCGTCCCGCCGAATACCGGATCGCCGAGATGGAGCACGGGTCGACCACGATCCGTTGGAACAGATCCAGGTGCATGCCGAGCGCGTCGGCCAGGATCGCCTTGATCAGGTCACCATGGCTGCAGGCCACCCAGACGGCGTGCTGGCCGTGCTCGGCGGTCAGCTTGTCGTCCAGGTCGCGGATCGCCCGCACCCCGCGCGCGGCCATCTCCGACATCGACTCGCCGTTCGGAAAGGTGACGGCCGAGGGGTGCGCCTGCACGACCGGCCACAGCGGATCCTTGACCAACGTCTTGATCTGCCGGCCGGTCCAGTCGCCGTAGTCGGCCTCGAGCAGCCGGCGATCGGTACGCCGGACCGGCTGCCGGCCGGCCGCCCGTTGCTGGGCCAGCACCGCGCGGGCGGTTTCGGCGCAGCGCTCCAGCGGGCTGCTCACCACCGCGGCCAGCGGCAGCACCGCCAGCCGGTCGGCGGCGGCGGCCGCCTGTGCCTGACCGCGCTCGTCCAGGTGTACGCCGGGGGTCCGGCCGGCCAGCACCGGACCGGTCAGCCTGGTCAGGCCGTGTCGGAGCAGGAACACCGTCGCCATCGCCGGCTCAGCTCGCCATCGTCGGGCTCAACTCGCCATCGTCGGGCTCAACTCGCCGATACCGTGCCGGTTGCCAGCAGTCCCATCACCAGCAGGCCCAACGCGATCCGGTAGGCGACGAAGATGAAGACGGAATGCCGGGCGACATAGCGCAGCAGCCAGGCGATCGAGGCCAGCCCGACCACGAACGCGATCAGCGTGGCCACGATCGTCACGCCCATCCCGGGCGCGTTCGCGTCGCCGATCTTGCGGGCCTCGAACAGCCCGGAAGCGACGACGGCCGGAACCGACAGCAGGAACGAGAACCGGGCCGCCGCCACCCGATCCAGGCCCCGGAACAGGCCGGCCGCGATGGTCGAGCCGGACCGGGAGACGCCAGGGATCAGCGCCAGCGCCTGCGCGGAGCCGACGACTATCGCGTCGGTGCGGTTGAGGTCCTCCTCCTCCCGGTCGCGCCGGCCATGAAGCTCCGCGGCCAGCAGCACCAGCGCCATCACGATCAGCGCGACGGCCAGCACCCACAGGTTGCGGGCCCCGGTCTCGACCTGGTCCCGGAAGACCAACCCCAGCACCCCGACCGGGATGGTGGCCAGGATCAGGTACCAGCCCATCCGGTATTCCAGCGTGTCACGAACCCCGGCATCGACCAGCCCGCGCAGCCACGCGACCGCGATGTGCACCAGTTCCCGCCAGAAGTACAGCACCACGGCGAGCGTGGTGCCGAGCTGGATGACCGCGGTGAAGGCGGTGAAACCAGCCTGGTTGGTGCCCGGGTTCAGCCACTCCTGGGTCAGCCGCAGATGCCCGGTGGAGGACACCGGCAGGAACTCGGTCAGTCCCTGGACCAGGCCGTAGACGGCTGCCTGGACCGCGTTCACCGTTCCGCTCATGCGGCGGTGTCCGTCCGGGCCGCGCCGTCGACGGGCGGATTGGCGCTGCTCCCCCGGCCGGTCACGCGCCGACGCCCGATTCGGCCAGCGCCTCGGCGGCGACCCGGAGGCTGTCCAGCCGGTCGGCCACCGTCTGGCCCTGCGGCATCACGTTCAGGGTGGTCACGCCGGCCGCCGCGAAGTCCGCCATCCGCTCCGCGATCCGGCCCTTCGGCCCGATCAACGAGGTGCCGTCGATGAACTCGAACGGCACCGCGGCAGCGGCGCCTTCATAGTCCCGGGCCAGGTAGCGGTCCTGGATCGCGGCAGCCTCCTCCTCGAACCCCATCTGACCGGCCAGCCGGTTGTAGAAGTTCACCTCACGGCTGCCCATCCCGCCGATGTAGAGCGCGGCGTAGCCGCGGATCGGCTCGGCGGCGACGGCCGGATCCTCGGCGATGCTCAGCGGCGCGCTGGCCACCACGTCGAAGTCCGCCAGCGTCTTGCCGACCTTCGCCCGGCCGGCGCTGATCCGCTCCAGTTGCTCGCCGACGAACCCGGTGGACAGGAAGATGGCCAGCCAGCCGTCGGCGATCTCGCCGGTCAGCTCCAGATTCTTCGGCCCCACCGAGGCCAGGTAGATCGGGATGTGTTCGCGCACCGGATGCACGGTCAGCTGCAACGCCTTGCCCGGGCCGTCCGGCAGCGGCAGCGTGTAGTGCGTGCCGGCATAGCGCACCCGCTTGCGCGACAGCGCCAGGTTCACGATGTCGACGTACTCGCGGGTGCGCTGCAGCGGTTGCCCGAATCGCACGCCGTGCCAGCCCTCGGACACCTGCGGCCCGGACACCCCGAGCCCGAGCCGGAACCTGCCGCCGGACAGGGCGTCCAGGGTGGCAGCGGTCATTGCGGTCATCGCCGGGCTGCGTGCCGGTATCTGCAGGATCGAGCTGCCCAAACCGATCTGGTTGGTCTGCGCGCCGACCCAGGCGAGCACCGTGGGCACGTCGGAGCCGTACGCCTCGGCCGCCCAGGCACAGCTGAATCCCAGCGCGTCCGCCTCCCGGGCCAGCGCGAGGTTCTCGGCGTCGTTGCCCATGCCCCAGTAACCGAGGTTCAGTCCGAGCTTCACGCCGTCACCCTACCGATCGGCCGGTCGGCCTCCGGCGCGCCGGTAGCCGACTCCGGTGCCGCTGCCCACCGACGGCCACCGGTAGGTTCTGCGCTGTGGAGCAGCGCGCACTGGGCCGTAGCGGCTTGAGGATCTCCCGGCTCGGGCTGGGCACCCTGACCTGGGGAAACGGCACCGATCCGGACGAGGCGGCGGCCATCCTGGTGGCCTTCCACGACGCCGGTGGGACGTTCGTGGACACCTCGGTGTCCTACTCGGGCGGCGAAGCGGAGCGGATCCTGGGCGCGCTGGTGGCCGATCTGGTACCCCGCTCGGAGCTGATCCTGGCCTCCAAGGCCGGCATCGCCCGGCACTGGGACGAGCCGTCGGTGGATACCTCGCGCGGGGCGCTGCTGCGCCAGCTGGACGAGTCGTTGCGCAACCTCGCGGTGGATTACCTGGATCTCTGGCAAGTGCACACGGTGGACCCGGCGGTGCCGACCGAGGAGACCCTGTCCGCGTTGGATGCCGCGGTGCAGTCGGGCAAGGTGCGCTATGTCGGGCTGTCGAACTATCCCGGCTGGCGGACCGCGCAGGCCGCCACCTGGCAGCGCGCGGTGCCCGGCCGGGCCCCGCTGGTGTCCAATCAGGTGCGTTACTCGCTGCTGGACCGCGGCATCGAACGCGAGGTGGTGCCGGCCTGCCAGGAGCTCGGCCTGGGCATCCTGCCGTACTCGCCGCTCGGCGGCGGCGTGCTCACCGGCAAGTACCGCGGCGGCATCCCGGCGGACTCGCGCGGCGCCGCCCAGGGCCGCAACCTGGCCAGCTACTCCGACGCCCGCCAGGCCGGCATCGTCGAGGCGGTGGCCACCGCCGCCGACGGCCTGGCCACCTCGCCGATCACGGTCGCGCTGTCCTGGCTGCGTAACCGGCCGGGCGTGATCGCCCCGATCGTCGGCGCGCGCACGCTGGGCCAGCTGACCGCCGCCCTGCAGTCGCTGGCGGTGGAGCTGCCGCTGGAGATCCAGCTGGCATTGGACGACGTATCCGCCCCCTACACCGGCTACCCCGAGGACGTCCGCTGACCGAGGAGCTGATCGAAGGCCGCCAGCCGGCCGACCAGCGGCGGATCTTCCAGGCCTTCTGCGCTGCCGGGCTCTGGCCGGGTCTGGGCGGCGCGCTGGCCGCCGCGCTGCCCGAGGTCGGCGTCAACGCACCCGAGCAGGTCACCGCCGAGGCGCTGGCCGGCCTGCCCAAGGTGGGCAAGCAGCGGGCCGGCCGGCTGCTGTCGGCCTTCATCGCGGCCGCGCCGGCCTACGAGGTGGTCGAGCTGCTGACAGCGGCCGACCTGCCGGCCCGGCTGGCCGGCCGCGCCGTGGACACCTTCGGACCGGGCGCGTCGCGGTTGCTGCGGGATGACCCGTGGCGGTTGCTGCAGCTCACCGGGGTGGACGTGCCGGACGCCGACGCGCTGGCCCGGGCCGCCATCCCGGGCGTGCGGCCCACCGACTCCCGGCGCTGTCGAGCGCTGGTCGGGCACGTGCTGGCCCGCACCGCCCGGGACGGCCACACCCTGACCCCGCTCGACCAGGTCGAGCAGGAGCTGCGGCTGTACCGGATCGCCGACCCGGCGCAGGCGATCGCCGATGCCTGTGCCAGCGAGCAGGTGCACCGGGTCGGTGCGGAGTTGGCGTTGGACCGGTACTTCCAGGCCGAGCAGGAGATCGCCGCCGCGGTGCGCCGGCTGGAACGCGGCGCCGAACCGATCCGCTCCCGGCGGGCTGAGGTCGAGCCGGCCGGCCTGGACGAGGTGCAGCGCAGCGCGGTGGACAACGTGCTGGCGCACGGGGTCAGCGTGCTCACCGGCGGCCCCGGCACCGGCAAGAGCCGGACCGTCGCCGCCGTGGTCCGGGCCGCCGAGCAGGCCGGCAAGATCGTCGCGCTGGCCGCGCCGACCGGACGGGCGGCCAAACGGCTGGCCGAGTTGTGCGACGTCGAGGCGATGACGATCCACCGGCTGCTCGGCGTGCAGCCGCGCAGCGGCGAGTCCGGCGAGGTGGATTTCGGTGCCGGCTTCGCCCGCGGGCCGGACTGGCCGCTGGACGCCGACCTGGTGGTGGTCGACGAGGCGTCCATGCTCGACGTGGAACTGGCCGCCGCCCTGCTGCGGGCCTGCGCCGACGGCACCCACCTGATGCTGGTCGGCGACTCCGCGCAGCTGCCCTCGATCGGTCCGGGTCAGGTGCTGGCCGACGTGATCGGCGCCGGCACGGTTCCGGTGGTGGAGTTGCGGCGGCTGTATCGGCAGGACGCCGGTGGCGCGATCGCCCGGCTGGCCACCGCGGTGCGGGCCGGCGGGCTGCCGCCGGTCGACTCGCCGGACCGCGAGGTGGTGGTGGTGCCGGCCCGCGGCTCGGCCGAGTGCGCCCGCCGGGTGGTGCAGCTGGTGACCGACTCGATCCCCCGCGCACTGGGCATCGACCCGGGCCAGATCCAGGTGGTCACCCCGGTGCATCGCGGGCCGGCCGGCACCATCGCGTTGAACGCCGCGCTGAAGGCGGAGCTGAACCCGCAGCCGGCCGGCCGGGCCGGCTCGAGGTTCGATCCCGGCGACCGGGTGGTCGCCACCGCGAACCACCTGGAGGCGGCGCCGACCGGGTTCGCCAATGGCGAGGTGGGCACCGTGACCAGGGTCAGCGGCCGGGTGGTCACGATCGACTTCGGCACCGAGACGCCCGCCCCGGCCGAGGTGTCCGGCAAGATGCTGGCCGACATCAGTCACGGCTGGGCGATCACCGTGCACCGGGCGCAGGGCTCGGAGTTCGCCGCGGTGGTCGTGGTGCTGGCGCCGGAAGCCAGCCGGATGCTGTCCCGGCCGCTGGTCTACACCGCGCTGACCCGGGCCCGGCTGCACCTGTCGGTGGTGCACGGCAGCGGCCCGGCACTGGCCCGGGCGGTGCGTGATATCGGCGCCACCCCGCGCCGGACCATGCTGGCCGAAGCGCTGGGCAAGCAGCCGGGCCGAGCTGAGTAACGATTGGGTGATCGTTGTGCCTGCTCCGGGCATGGGCATATTGACCGGCGTTAACGGTCGAACCTAGCTTGTGGAACTAGTCCCTCCGGAGTGGACAAACACCATTGCTCGATTCCCCGATCCGAACTGCGTTCGGTCCGATGGAACAAGCAGATCTGGAGGTTCTCATGTGGAAGCGCATTGCAACGGTGGGTGCGTCGGCCGGCACGCTGGTAGCGGTGAGCTTGATCGGCGCGGCCCCGGCGAGCGCGTCGAGTACGCACTACGCAACCAACCCGGACGGCCAGTCGCACGCCGGTCTCGGTCAGTTCGCCAGCGTCGGCGAGTGGTTCTACGCCTGCGACGAGCTCGCCGACGGGTACGGGGTGAAGGTTGACTGGCACGTCGTGGACAACCCGTCCAACAATGGCTCGGCCTGGGCCCAGGGTGGCTCGGGCTCGTGTGACTCGAGCAATGCAACCATTGCCGAGGGCAAGGCGGTGGACTACCGGATCTGCTTCACCAAGAACGGCGCCGAGGTTTCCTGCACCGGCTACTTCCGCGACTACGCGTAATCCAGCACGCTGGCGGTCGGTGTTCGCCTCCGGCCGGGTGCCGACCGCCGGGTGTTCGTATCGAGATCGTAAGGAACTGCGCCCGCGCTGCCGCCCGGTCGTCGCCAATCATGGAAGGCGTGGCCCCTACGACCACGGAGCCTGACACCTCCGAGAAGATCTCCAAGCCGACCGGTGCGCTGATCGGGCTGCTGGCCGGTGGCGTGGCGGTCGGTGCTGGCCAGCTGGTCGCGGCGCTGTTCCGGCCGGTGGCCGCGCCGGTGATCGCGGTCGGCAACCGGCTGATCCTGCTCACCCCGGAGCCGGTCAAGCGCTGGGCGATCAGGGAGTTCGGCACCGGCGACAAGCACGCGCTGCTCACCGGCATCTATCTCGGCCTGTGCGCCTGCGCGGTGCTGATCGGCATCGTGGCGGTGCGCCGGCCGCGGTTCGGCCTGATCGGCATCGGACTGCTCGGCGTGCTCGGTGCCTATTGCGCGCTGACCACCGCCGACCATCGGGTCACCGACGCGGTGCCCTCGGTGCTGGGCGCGCTGGCCGGCATGTACAGCCTGTCGCTGTTGGTGGCTGCCGCCCAGGCCCCGACCGGTCCGTACCAGGCCGAGGACGGCCAACGGCTGACCGGTCGGCGCCGGTTCCTGTCGGCCGGGTTGGCCGCCGCCGGTGCCGCGCTGGTGGCCGGCTTCGGCGGCCGGTTGCTGCAGGCGAACCGGTTCAACGCCGAGGCCGCCCGCGCCAAGGTGGTGCTGCCGCCGGCCGCCGACCCCCAGCCGGTGGCCCGGTCCAGCTTCGACCTGGGCAAGAGCGGGGTGCCGTTCCAGACCCCGGCCGATCGGTTCTACCGGATCGACACGGCGCTGGTGGTGCCCCAGCTCGACCCGGAGACCTGGTCGCTGCGGATTCACGGCAAGGTGGCGCACGAACTCACCCTGAGCTATGCCGACCTGCTGGCCCGGCCGCTGGTGGAACGCTGGGTCACCCTGACCTGCGTCTCCAACTACGTCGGCGGCGGGTTGATCGGTAACGCGCTGTTCAAGGGTGTGCTGCTCGCCGACCTGCTACGTGAGGCCGGCGTGGCCCCGCAGGCCGACCAGCTGGTGGCCACCTCCAGCGACGGGATGACCATCGGCACCCCGACCGCGGTGGTCATGGACGGCCGGGACGCCATGCTCGCGGTCGGCATGAACGGCCAGCCGCTGCCGGTCGAACACGGCTTCCCGGTCCGGATGGTGGTGCCCGGCCTGTACGGCTACGTCTCGGCCTGCAAGTGGATCATGGACCTGGAGGCCACCACCTTCGCCGACCAGCAGGCCTACTGGGTGCGCGGCGGCTGGGCTCAGCGCGGGCCGATCAAGCTGGCCTCCCGGATCGACCGGCCGAGCAACTCCCAGCAGGTCGCGGTCGGCACCGAGATCCCGGTCGCCGGGGTGGCCTGGGACCAGCACGTCGGCGTATCCCGGGTCGAGGTGCAGGTCGACGACGAGGCATGGCAGCAGGCGATGTTGGCACCGGTGCCGTCGGCCGACACCTGGCGGCAGTGGGTCTGGCTGTGGACGCCCCGCGGCGCCGGCGCGCACCGGATCCGGGTTCGGGCCTACGACGGCGCCGGCCGGCCGCAGGACGAGGCGAACGCCGATCCGTTCCCAAGTGGGGCCACCGGCCTGCACACCATCACCGTGCACGCTCGATGAAATAACTCGATGAAAATAGCCGGCTCCGGACGGATCGGGGCTTCCCTCGGCCGCCGGCAGGTGCACAATCTGAAGGATGGCGACCAAAGAAATGGCGGACGCTGACCCCGACTGGGAGTACGCACCGCTGCGGATCCCCTCCGATGTGACGAGGGTGAACGCAGCGGTGCGGCTCGCGCTGCACGCCGAGTACGGCGGCTGGGAGTTGGCCCGGGTCCGCAGGTATACCGACGGAACCCGACAGGTGCTGCTGCGCCGCAGGCGGCGTGGCGGGCTGGAACAGGTGCCACTGCCCGGCCTGATCGCCTAACCGGCTCGGCTGAGCCAGGGCTGGGCCGGTCGGTCGCCTGGCCGGACAGGCTCAGCAGGCGCGCAGGAACCGGTCGAGCACCCGCACGCCGAACCGCAGTGCCTCCACCGGCACTCGCTCGTCGATGCCGTGGAACAGCGCGGTGAAGTCCAGCTCGGGTGGCAGCAGCAGCGGTGAGAAGCCGTAGTTCCGGATGCCGAGCAGCGAGAAGGACTTGGCATCCGTGCCGCCGGACATCGGGTACGGAACCAGCACCCCGGCGGCGTCCTCGGCCTTGACCGCGGCTGCCATCGCGTCGACGATGGCCCCGTCGAACGACGTCTCGACGGCGATGTCGTGGGTGATCGTCTCCCGGCTGATGTGCTCGCCGATCAGCCGGTCGATGGTCTCGAACAGCTCGTCCTCGTAGCCGGGCAGGAACCGGCAGTCGATGGTGGCCTCGGCTCGGGACGGGATCACGTTCGCCTTGTAGCCGGCCTCCAGCATGGTCGGGTTGGCGGTGTTGCGCAGGGTGGCGCCGAGCATCCGGGCGGCGTTGCCGAAGTGCCGCAACGCGGGCTCCGGATCCTCCGGGTCGATCGGCAGGCCGGTGGCTGCGGCGATCCGGGTCAGGAACTCGCGCATGGTCGGCGTCAGGTGCACCGGGAACTGGTACTCGCCGATCCGGGTCACCGCCCGGGCGAGTTCGGTGACCGCGTTGTCCGGATGGATCATCGAGCCGTGGCCGGGCCGGTTCTCCGCGCGCAGCCGGAGCCAGGCGATGCCCTTCTCGGCGGTCTGGATCAGGTAGAGCCGCAGGTCCTCGCGGATCGTCATGGAGTAGCCGCCGACCTCCGAGATTGCCTCGGTGCAGTCGGCGAAGTAGTCCGGGTGGTTGTCCACCAGCCAGTGCGCGCCGTAGCGGCCGCCGGCCTCCTCGTCGGCGACGAAGGCCAGCACGATGTCCCGGTCCGGCTTGGTGCCGGTGCGTGCCCACTCCCGGATCACCGCGAGCGTCATCGCGTCCATGTCCTTCATGTCGACCGCGCCGCGGCCCCAAACATAGCCGTCGGCCACCTCGCCGGCGAACGGATCCACCGACCATTCCTCGGCGTTGGCCGGCACCACGTCCAGATGCCCGTGGATGAGCAGCGGCTTGCGGTCGGGGTTGCTGCCGCTGATACGGGCGACGGCCGAGGCCCGGCCGGGCTCGGACTCCAGGATGGTGGTCTCGATGCCGACCTCGTCCAGCTTCTCGGCGACCCACTCGGCCGCTGGCCGCTCCGGATGGGTGGGGTTGGCGGTGTTGATCCGGATCAGCTCGGACAGCAGCGAAACGACCTCGTCGGTGGCGGCCATGTCAGCGCTCATGCCTCTTTCTTACCAGTGGCCCATGACGACCAGCGTTCCGGCGGTGCTCCGGCGCTGCCCGGCCCGACGGCACCCGGCTCAGCCGGCGTGCGCCCTGTCGTGGGTGGCCAACTCGTCGGCGGTGAGCACCCGCGCGTCCGGGCCGGGAAACACCAGCGCCTCATGGTCGGCGTCCCAACGCACCCGGTACGGCGGCGCGCCGTCGGCGCGCGCCACCCCGACGATCTCGCCCCGTCGGGCCGCGCGGCCCTCGTTCCGGCTTTCCACGACCAGCCAATCGCCAACTCGTGCGAACATGGCAACCACCTCGTTCCTGCTGTGGCAAGCCTCTCTCCCAGGGCCGGCGGCGGCAAGGGTCATCGGTCATGTCTCGGGGAGGAACGGTGCTCAGCTGGGTGGTGCGGCGGCCGGCGCCGATGGCCGATGGACCGCTGCGGCGGGTCGACCGGACGCTGCCGGAGCCGACCGGCAGTCAGGTCCGGGTTGCGGTGCGGTGCTGCGGGGTGTGCCGGACCGACCTGCATCTGGCCGAGGGCGACCTGGCCCCGCGCCGGCCCGCGGTGACGCCGGGGCACGAGGTGGTCGGCGTGGTCGATGCGCTCGGGCCGCGGGCCAGCCGGTTCGCGATCGGTGACCGGATCGGCGTCGCCTGGCTGGCCGGCACCGACGGCAACTGCCCGTACTGCCGCGCGGGCCGGGAGAACCTCTGTCGCGATCCTCGGTTCACCGGCTGGGATGTCGACGGTGGCTATGCGGACAGCTGCCTGGTCGAGGAGGGCTACGCCTACCGGCTGCCGGACGCGCTCGATGATGAGAAGGCGGCGCCGCTGTTGTGCGCCGGCATCATCGGCTACCGGGCGCTGATTCGGGCCGATCCACCGCCGGGTGGCTCGCTCGGGCTGTACGGGTTCGGCGGCAGCGCTCACCTGACCGCGCAGTTGGCGTTGCGGCTCGGCTACCGGGTGCACGTGCTGACCCGCGGCGAGGGCAACCGGCGGCTGGCGCTGGCGCTCGGCGCCGACTCCGCCGGACCGGCCGACGGTCGGCCGCCGGAGCCGCTGGACGCGGCGATCCTGTTCGCGCCGGCCGGTGAGTTGGTGCCGGTAGCGCTGGCGGCGCTGGCGCCCGGCGGCACGCTGGCGGTGGCTGGCATCTGGCTGTCGCAGATCCCGGCGCTGGACTACTCGAGCATGCTGTTCGAGGAGAAGCAGTTACGCAGCGTCACCGCGAACACGCGGATGGACGGCGAGCGATTCCTGGCGCTGGCGGCCCGGTTCGGCATCGCGGCCACCACTACCGGCTACCCGATGGCCGAGGCCGACCGGGCGCTGCTCGACCTGGCCGAGGGACGGTTCAGCGGAGCGGCCGTGCTGCATAACTGATCGAGGACGGTCAGCGGCACACCTCGCTCGTCATCGCCGCGAGGGGTTGAGCCTCAGCTAGTCGCGGTGGCCTATCGGCCGCGGTGCGGTGGGTTGCCTTGGCGGCCGGCGGCAGGATCCGCCTCGCCGGGCGGCGGGGCACTGTAGCTGGCACGCAGCCGGTGACGGGCCAACCGCATGGCCATCTCCGGCAGCGCCTCCGCCGACACCGACCTGCTCAGATCGCATAACGCTTGCTCGACCGATTCAGCCAGCACGCCGACCGGTATCCGGGGCGCGCCTATCGGCTCCTGCTGCTCGACCGGCCGGCGGCGTGGCTGAACGCGGCGTGGCGCGGCGAGCGTGTCCGTCTCGCTCATGTGCTGAGGATGGCTGAGTCCAAGCGCCGGACCAAGGGACGAAGGTCCCGCGCGGCATTGTCAATCGACTGGTATTCGGGGTGTCGAGGCATGCGGCCGGGCCGGCGGCGGGTCGGCTAGACTCGGTGCTCGCACTCGTCCGGGTGGCGGAATGGCAGACGCGCTAGCTTGAGGTGCTAGTGCCCTTTTATGGGCGTGGGGGTTCAAGTCCCCCCTCGGACACTGACTTGATCATGTCATCGGCCCTCACGTTTCGGGGCTCGTACCCGTGTGCGACGCCGTGTGGGGACCTCTTGGGGGCCTGTGGGGCCGATACGAGGCAGCCGGGCAAGCCGATCATGCGGAGGCCCTAGATTACGGGCTGTCTATCGGTTCGAAAGCGTGTCCGAGGGGTCCTGGGACCCCCGAACCGCGCGCTAGAATCCGCACTCAACATGACGATCGCGCGCCTCGTTCGCTGTGTCGGACCAGACCGTTATGGTCAGCCCAGCCGAGCAGTGAGGACGAACGTGTGACCGCGATCGAGCGGATCTTCCTGGAGTGCGAGCGTGCGCGAATCGAAGGCGACCTAATCGCTCGGGTGAGCGCAAGCGACAAGGAGTTCCACTTCCAAGATTGGGTGCGAGCGCGACTAGTCGCGTGCGGTTTGAATCACGACGACCCCGGCCGCAACGTCTACCCCGACTTCCGCCTCGTGGACTACCCGGAAGGCATCGAAGTCAAGGGTCTGGAGTACCCAGGCCGGGAAGCCGACTACGACTCGAATTCGCAGGTCCCGACCGGTGTGCACAACGGCCGGCAGGTCTACTACGTCTTCGGTCGCTACCCGAGGGGTTCGGCCGGTCAGCCGGAATATCCGGTGCTCGACCTGGTCATGTGCCACGGCTCATTCCTCAACGCTGACACTGACTATTCGCACGAAAACAAGTCTTTCCGAGGCTTCGGCTCGTACGGCGACGTCCTTGTTCGCGACCGAAAGATGTACGTCGTGCCGACGCCGTTCGCGCTCACGGAAGGCACGACCGGCCTCGGCACGCTCATCGTGCCCGCAGAGTTTCAGATCCAGTCCGACGAACTGGTATGCGTAGGCGAGCCTGTCAGGGTCGAGGTGGACGAGGTCGTCGTTTCCTACGAGTTCAATCTGCAAACGAATGAGCTGGTGACACACAAGGCGCCCAACCCGAATGCCGGACGCGAACACCATTTTAAGGCGTACCGGTCCGCCGGGCCTGCCGCGCGCAAGCAGGTGCGACTGCGTACCAGTACATCGGCTGTAGAACCCCCCGCAAGCGAGGATGAGTGCGTCTCAGACTCGCTGACCGAGGACTACGCCTCGGGAGTCCTTCCGTCGTCATCGTTAGAGACCACCTTCCCGGCCGCGATGCTCAGCCGCGTGGCTGCGACGGAGTCATGGCGAAAGGAAGTTCACCGTCCGGCCACAAGCACTCACAAGTGGTGGGCTAAGCGTCTGGGCACGGTGTTTCGCGGAATTATTACCTCAGCCGTCTCGCCGACGCTGGAAGATGCCGTACGCGCATACGAGACTGGCGTCGATCTCACTGGCCTGGTGCTGCTCGACCCTTTCGCTGGCTCGGGCACGACAGCGGTTGAAGCGCTCAAACTCGGCGCTACCGCTGTCAGCCTCGACATCAATCCAGTTGCAACGCTCGTTCAGCGTCAAGCCGTCCAGGAATGGGAGGCAAGCGACTTACTAACGGCCTTCAAGGAGGTGGAGGGAGCGACTCGCGCAGAGATCGACAGGGTTCACCGGACCGAAGACCAGCACACTGTCCTCTACTACTTCTGGGTGGCAACGCTCCAGTGTCCGACGTGCGCAGCGCGCGTCCACCTGTTTGATATCCCGATCTTCGCGCAACACGCCTACCCGAAGCGGTTTCCTCGGGCGCAGCTCGTCTGTCCGTTGTGCCTAGACGTGCAAGAAGGCCGTTCAGATTTCATCGAAGCCCGATGCGCCAATGGCCATCCAATGACGAGGTCTGGGCCAGTACAGCGGTCGACCATGCGGTGCCCGGCAGGGCACGTCACCAAGATTCGCGAGGCACTCGGGGATCGGCCACCGGCATACGAGTTGTACGCGACCATGGTTCTCGAGGCAGATGGCCGGAAATCGTACCGCGCAGCCTCGCAGTGGGATCGCGACCTTTACGCCGAGTGCTCCGCGTTGCTCCGACGACAGCCGGCTCACATGGTGATGCCCGAAGGCACATTGGCCAGCGGCAACAACACGGATCAAGCCATTAAGTGGAACTTCCGGCGGTGGCGTGACTTCTTCAATGACCGCCAGCTGTACTCGTTGTCCCTGCTGGGATCCGCCATACGCGATCTGGACACCTCCGATAGCGCGCGTGAGGCGCTCAGCGCGTTGTTCTCCGGCACGCTGGAGTTCAACAACATGTTCGCCTCCTTCAAGGGCGAGGGCACCGGCGCGGTGCGGCACATGTTCGCTCACCACATACTGAAGCCGGAGCGAACTCCGCTCGAAGCTCACCCATGGGGTACGCCGAGTTCCTCTGGTTCCTTCTCCACGCTGTTCGAGTCGCGGCTGATGCGGGCCTTGGAGTACAAGCAGCGTCCTCGCGACCTCGTGGTGTCGGGAACCGATGTCGTGAGAGTCGTCGGGGTCTCCCAGAGCATCAACACGTCCATAGCCACCTCCTGGGCAGAGTTGGCGGGAGGACGTGGACGGGCGTACATCGCTACTACGAACTCGGCGCGGACCGATCTCCCGGACTCGTCGGTCGACCTTGTGGTAACCGACCCTCCCTACATGGACAACGTCCACTACGCGGAACTGGCTGACTTCTTCCACGCGTGGCTGCGACAAATCCGGCCGTATCCCGGCTATCCCGAAGGCCCCACAACGCGCGTTGTCGGAGAGGTGCAAGACGCGGACCCTGCTGCGTTCGGGGCAGCGATCGAAGCAGTCTGGCGCGAATGCGCGCGCACGCTGAAGCCTGGCGGTTTGCTTGCCTTCACGTTCCACCAGGCTCGTCTAGCAGGATGGGTAGAACTGATTCGATCTTTGAAACACGCGTCGTTCGCCGTGGTTGCGGTCCAACCAGTCAAGGGCGAAATGTCCACCAGCATCGTGAAGGCTGGAGCTAAGGAACCTTCCAACCTCGACAGCGTGGTCGTTTGCAGACCCTGGGATGCAGCGGGGCCGCAAGAGGAGTCTCTCGACGAGTTCGTCACCCGTTCACTCGAAGCGCTCATCCATCTCCGCGCCGAAGGTGTCGACGTCGGCCGCGGAGATGTTCGCTCTGTCATTCGCGGCACGGCCCTTGCGCACCTCGCACGCACGGAAGACGATCTGGATAGCCGAACGGAAGAAGTCGACCTGCTCGCGGATCGGGCTATCGAAATCGTTATGGCGGGTTAGGGCGGCGATGAGCTAAACGGCTTCTCGTCGGGCCGCTCTATATTCCGCCCACCAGGATTCGACGGACCGTGGCCTGACCCGTCTGGCTGATCCAGCCGGACTGAGAGTCTGAATGCTCGTGGACCGGGTGGAAGGCTCGATGATCGATGCTGACGAGGAACCGCGGCACATCAACGCTCACTGAAGAAGATCGAAGACCTCAACTCTTCGGCTTGAGTGGCTTGTCGGGCACGCTGGTTACGTCTCTGGCGACGAGTTCGGCCTCACAGATGGCGAGCAGATCATTCAATCCGTAGCCGTCCCGGGGTTTACCGGCGGCTGCGACATTACCGTCAATGCCCTTGGTGCGAAGCGCTGTTCGCAATCGCGCCGCCAACGCTTCGGCGCTCAGTGAGGGGCAATCGACCAGCAGCATGCCGAGCCCGTCCGCGCCGAGGTATCCGATCGCATCGCAACCGGCTTGCAGCTGCGCCACCGCACTGACTGCGATCGGATCTGCCGTAGTGATCCGGATGATCGACACGACGGGCAGCGCGGCGACTACCTCAGTTGCGGCGATGAACCAGGCCGCCTCGGCCATAGGTTGCACGTGAGCGTCGCCGGCCACGTGCCGCAGGCGACTTCGAGTGATCGTTCGTTGGAGCACGATTGCGGCCGGCAGCGAGAGCCAGGCCAGCAGCTCGCTCTGCGTGTCGACCAGCACGACGACGCTGACCGCGATGGCAAGGCAGCAGACCTCTTCTCGATACGGGCCAAGCTGTAGAAGCCCGCGCGCCGCTGATCGCTCGCCAGCAGCGAGCATCGCGGCCCCGACCGCGACCGTGGTCGCTGCGATATAGACCGGGACCGCCACCGCAATGCCGAGCCACCGGTCCAGCCCGGAGCTGATCACTCCATGCGTGGCCGTCGCTGCCAACACTGCTCCGGCCGTGCCGTAGACGTGCCGGTACAACCGGGCTCTGCCAGCCATCTCTCGTGCGGGCCACTCGGCGGCGGCACCTGCCACAGCGACGACCCAGGCCAGTTGAAGGGGAAGCATGACGGCCGAACTGAACCCCCAGATCGCCAGCAAGTTCCGGTATTGAACCGCTTCCGCTCCTTGATGCAGGGCGCGGCGGACCCGTTCGGCGCTGCACGTGAAGGTCGAATAGGCGATACTCAGGGTGCCCAGCGCAACGGTCATCTCGATGTTCGAGCGGGTGATCGGATGCCAGAACAGCACCGGGACGACAACGGCCGATAGGTTCACTGCCAGGATCAGCGCAATCGCACCAGGTGGTTGCCGCCAAATTGGCCACTTCGCCGCTGCTCGGAGCACGGATAGCAACCCTTCTGCAGAATGCTCTGCACGGGCACGATGGGAGGTGACGTCACATGGGTAACGCCGAGTGGCCGTAGACCGGCACTATCTTGTCGTGTTAGGCACGAACTGTACATAGGGTGATGCGCGCTGTCACCACCCCGGCCGAGAGACTTATTCAGCCTGCCGGGAAAGCCTTAGAGCTCGCCCCAGGGTCGGCCGCGACCGCTCCGGGCGCGGCCGACTGCACGGGCACGATGGGAGGTGACGTCACATGCGTAACGCCGAGTGGCCGTAGGCTGGCACTATCTTGTCGTGTTAGTTAGGAACTGTACCTAGGGCGATGCGCCAATGTCACGTGATGGCTGGCGTAATCGCTGAGAGCCCGCCCCGGGGGCGGTGGCGACCACTCGTCGCGGCCGACCCTGGGGCGGGAGCACTGTCCTGAGGGGCGCCCTGACCCAGGAACGGCCGCGCGCAGTTGTCAGTGGTGCGCATGACGGCGCGGCGGCGACGGACCGAGCAGATCTGTGACGTTTTGCGCACGTGCCGAGCCTGTCCACGGCAGCCCCCGGCGAGTGGCTAGGCTCCCGCCCCATGTCCTTGAAAACGATTTCCGGCGTAGGTGTCCTCGCCTGCGCGACCATGCTGCTCGCCGCCTGTGGCGGATCGTCCGGCAACCCCGACCGGCCCGCGGCCACAACCACTTCGTCAGGCAATAGCACCAGTTCGTCAGGCAACAGCGCCAGCGCGTCGTCGAGCACGCCGTCGCCGTCACCCACCGCAACTCCGGCCACCGCGGCCCAGCTGAAGAAGATCGTGCTACAGCCCGCCGATCTGCCAGGCTGGAAGGCCACCCCGGCCGAGCCTGACAGCCCGAGCGATGCGTCCGACCAAGCCAAGCTGGTCGCCTGCGCCGGCGGCAAGAACACCGATGCCGACAAGCTCGCCGACGTCAGCTCCGACGATTTTGCCCTCGGCGACGCGACCGTCTCCTCCTCGGCCTCCAGCTACAAGTCGCAGAGCGACCTCGACGCCGACATCGCGCTGCTGCACAGCCCGAAGTTGTCCACCTGCTACCAGAACCTGGCCAAGTCCGCGATGGCCACTTCGCTGCCGGCCGGCACCACCATCGACTCGGTATCGGTGAAGGTCTCCCCCGGTCCGGGCACCGGCCCGGCCAACGTGGCCGGTGCCGGCGTGGCGACCGTCATGGTGAGGGCCAACGGACAGCAGGTGCCGGTGTACGTCAGCTTCGCCTATATCACCGGTCCGCTGATCGAGGCCGAGGTGGACACCGAGAACGTTGGCACGCCGGTGCCACCGGCCACCGTGCAAGCGCTGGTGACCAAGGTCGCCGAGCGCGCCGCGAACGGCTGATCCCGCGCACCAACAACACTCGGCAAGATCCGGCTGGCCTCGACCCCTGGGGCTGACTGACCGTCAGCCGAAGCTGACCGAATCGGTGGTCACCGTTCCGGCCTGCCGTCCTGGCGCCTCTTGGTACTGCCAGTAGAGGTTGGTGTGGTCGATGACCTTGTCCGGTGGTGGGGCGCCCCATTCGCTGTTGTCCTCGGTGGTGTGCGCGTCGCTGACCAGCGTCGCGTCGTAACCACGCACGATCGCGCCATGCAGGGTGGACCGGATGCATGCGTCGGTCTGCGCCCCGGCCACGATCAGGCGGCCCACCCGGCGCTCGGCGAGCACGGTCTCCAGGTCGGTGTCCTCGAAGGAATCGCCGTACCGCTTGTGCACCACCGGCTCGGAATCGTCCTGCTTCAGCTCGGCAACGTAGCGCCAGCCGTCGCTGCCCCGCGGCAGCTGATCCGAGTTGTGCTGGACCCACACGACGGGCACCTGCTCGGCTCTGGCCTTGTCCACCAGCGAGGCGATGTTGGCGATCACACCGTCACGGTTGTGCGTGCCGGTCATCACGTCGTTCTGGACGTCGATGACGAGTAACGCGGTATTCGGTCGTTCGGTCAGGGTGGTCATGACACTCCCTCGGACGTTCGGTCGTTACGTGGACATACGGTAGGCGGGAGCACTGACAACCGCGCAGCGGCCGGTCAATGACCGGGATGGCAGGCACCATCACAGAACGGCGTGTTCCGGCTCCGACCACAGGAGCAGGCGGCCATCCGGGTCTCAGCGACGGTGGCCGCTCCGCCGGCCTCGTCGGTGAGCACCAGGCGCAGCTGACCGCGTAGCAGCAGCGGGCCACCGGGCAGCGCCGTCACGGTGGTGACCGGATCCGCTCGCTCGGGCGTCCCATCGGCCCGTTGGAAGTGCAGCGCACCGGTGGGACACCGACCGACCACCTCGGCGACCAGCTCGGCGGCGGCCCCGTCCGGCCGGATCCACGGCCGGGCCGAGACATCGAAGACCTCCGGCAGCCCGCGCACACATTCGGCGAAGTGCCGACAGCGACGGCCGTCGTAGTAGACGATGACCTGCTCGCCGGGGTACGGCTTTCCGGCCGCGGTTGGCAGCCCCTCGGTCGGCGTCATCGGGGCAGCCGTTCGAACGCGGACCGGTGCTGCTCGTCCACCAGCTCGACGTATTCGGGGTGGCGATGGATGAAGCCGGCGATGAACGGGCACAGCGGGGTGACCTGCTTGCCCTGCCGGCGCACCTCGTCGAGCGCCTCGCCGGCAAGCACCGTGCCCACGCCGTGGCCCTCCCACGCCTGGCCGACCTCGGTGTGCACGAAGACCACCTTTCCCGGCAGCAGCCGGTAGACCGCGAAGCCGGCCAGCTCCCCGTCGACCCACGCCTCATAGCGGCTGGCGTCCGGATTGTCATGGATGGCGATCTGAGCGCTGGTCATCGGCCGTCCCGCCTGTCGGTCAGTGGACGACTCGACGCTACCGCCTCAGCGTGCGCCCGCTGTGACCCGCTGGCCAGGCCAGTCGCGGCTGGCAGTGCGGTTTCCGCCGCCGTCGATCAGCAGTGCCTGATAGCCGTCGATGCCATCGATCCACCGGCTCGCCGGCCGGCCCAACACGAACGCCGCGGTGGCGTAGGCGTCGGCGAAGGTCAGTGACGGCCCGACCACGGTGGCGCTGGCCAGCGCGGTCGCCGGACGACCGGTGAACGGGTCGAGGATGTGCTGGCCCCGTTCGGCGATTCCGGAGGTGGCGACGGCGAGGTCCCGACCGCTGACGGTACTGACGATCCGCGAACGGTCGTGCGGGTCGCTGATGCCGATCACCCACGGTTGGCCCGGGCTCGCCTCGCCGGTCAGCTGCAGGTCGCCACCACCGTTCACGCCATGGTTGACGGCGCCGTGCTGCCGCAGCAGCAGGCTGGCCTGCTCAATGGCCCAGCCCTTGACCAGGCCGGTCGGGTCGAGCCGCCCCCGCGGCATCGCGGTGAACGCGCCGCCGGTGCTGGCCCGGGCCTGTGCGCACAGATCGAGCACCCGCTGGACGTCCGGGTCGGCATCCCCGACACGCAGTTCACCGCGCTGGATACGGCTGATGTCGCTGTCCGGCCGGTAGGTGCTGAAGACGGTGTCGACGTGGCGCAGCCGGCCGACGGCGGCGGCCACGGCGGCCGTCCAGTCACCCGGATCGCGAATGTCGATGGTGAAGACGGTGCCCATGCAGTGCTCGACCTGCACGGTGCGCGGTTGCCCGGCGCCGGTCATCTCACAGACCCGCCTGGTCCAGTGCGCTCTGCAACGAGCTGAGGTAACCGTCGCTGGTGTAGGTGGCCCCGGAGACCATGTCGATGCTGGCGCTCTTGGCGGCCAGCGCCTCCTGGTTGAGCTGCGGGATCGCGAAGGCGTTGATCTGCTGGTCGCGCGGACTGTCCTGTGGATACTCGACGGCGTTGACCGCGGTGATGGTGCCGTTCCGCACGGTGATCTGGACCTGGACCGGGCCGAACCGGGTATCGATCGGGTCCCCGGTCACCGTCCTGGTGGTCGACGTGCTGGTGCCGCCGGCCGACGAGGCGGCACCGGACGGTGCGGCACCGGACGGTGCGGCACTGGACGTAGCGGTGCCGGCCGAGGAGGTACCGGAGCCGGTTTCCGGGCCAACGGTGCTGACCGCGGCCGGCGCCCCGGCGGTGTTGGCGTGGGTCTTGAAGCCGAGCAGCATCACCAACCCGGTGACCGTGCTGAACAGCGCCAGTGCGACTCGTCGCATGAGAAATACCCTTATCTGTAAAAGTGATCAGAACTCGAAGGATTCGCGGTGGATGTGCCGGCTGGGCACCTTCGCGGTGCGCAGCGCCCGGCTGGCCGACGCGGTCATCGCATCCGGTCCGCAGAGGTAGACGTCGTAGTGGCGAAGGTCGGGGTAGCTCGCGGTCAGCGCGGCCGCGGCCAGCGGGTCGTAGCCGAGTTCGGCTCGCCGCCCGGTGACGATCGCCAGCCGGGCGCCGCGCTGCCGGGCGATGGCCTCGAGTTCGTCGCGGAACACCACGTCCGACTCGCGGCTGACCCGGTAGAGCAGCGTGAGTTCGCGCGGGCCGGCCGGCAGGCTTTCGAACAGCGCGCGCAGCGGAGTGATGCCGATTCCGCCGGCGATGAGCAGCACCTTGCGCCTGGTTCGACGGGCCGCCGTGAGCGCGCCGTACGGGCCCTCGGCCAGCACCCGGGTGCCCGGCCGCAGCCGGGCCAGCGCGGCACTGTGCTCGCCGAGGTCCTTGACGGTGATCCGCAGCAGGTCAGCACGGGGCGCGGCCGACAGCGAGTAGGGGTTGGCCGCCCACCACAACTGCCGGGTGAGGAAGCGCCAGCGGAAGAACTGGCCTGATTCGGCCGATAGTCCCGCCAGTTGACGCCCGCTGATCACGATCGAGATCACGCCCGGCGCCTCTCGGTGCACCGCGGCCACCCGGAGTCGGTGCCGCAACGCCTGCCGGACCGGCAGCGCGAACCGGTACCAGACGATGGCGGCTGCCACCACCAGATACATCGACGCCCAGGCAACCCGGGCCAGCCGGTTGGTCATGAAGTCGGCACCGGTGGCGAACTGGTGGCTGAACGCCAGCGCAACCGCGAGATAGGTATAGAAATGCAGGTAATACCACGTCTCATAACGCAGCCGACGGCGTGCGGCACGGGCCGAGACAACCCCGACTCCGACCAGCAGCAGCCCGGCGACGCTGGCCATCAGCACGTCCGGGTAGCTCAGCAACAGCGTGCTGGTCTGGCTGATCACGTTGGTGTGGGCGGTGATCGCGTAACCCCAGATGATCAGCAGGCCGTGCGCGACGACCAGGCTGACCGTGTAGCGACCGCCATGGGCATGCCAGCGGGCCAGTCGGTCGGCGCCGATACCGCGCTCCAGTGGTGGGATCCGCGCCATCAGCGCGACGAGCACGACGACGCCATAGCCGGCCAGCAGGCCGGTGATCCGGCCGGCGTTGGTCAGCCAGTCGCCCAGGCCGTGTATCGCGGGGGTTCCGTGCCACCACAGGGCGATCGCGGCGATCGCGCCGGCAACGATGACGCTGAGCACCGTCGCGGGGTCAGCGCCCTGCGCGCTGCCGCTGGCACGGGCTGGCACGGCGGTGCCCAGCGGGCCGCGCTCGTCGGTGATCGCTGTGGTCATGCTTCAGTTATCGCTGACCGAGCTTGGTCGTGCCTGACCTCAGCCTGCGGATTTGCTGTGGCTTACCTGGACGGCATCGGCTCCAACCCCGGGCGGCATGGGTCTGGTGGGCCACGCCGCTACCACAACGGTTCGGTATCCGCATGATTTGATAGACCCTTGATCGGGACCGGACCCCACTTCTCGTTGCGACTCGGGCTGCTGCTGCCCGTGGTCCTGCTGGGCTGTACGTCGGGCCTCGATCGCGATCCGGCGCCCAAGCCGCCGACCCTGACCAATCACAGCTCCACCGCCAAGCCGGCGCCGTCCCGGCCCGGTGCGGCGCTGCCTACCCTGGCGCCGGTCGGCCTGCGCAAGTACTGCCATGCCGGCGACCCGTTGGTCGGCGTCTACTCGCCCTGGCGACTGACCGTCAAGAGCCCCTGCGCCGCGGTGACCGGGGTGGTCGCGGCAACCGACATCGAGCATGACGGTGATCTGCACATCTCGCTGGCCGACGTCGATCCGATATACCTCAACTCGGTGAACCTGCGCCGGGTACACCAGGATCTGGTCGTCGAGGCGGTTCCAGACATTCCGATGCCGACGCCGGACGTCGGCGCGCACATCACCGTCATCGGCCCCTGGGTGCTGGATACCCAGACCGGTTGGCTGGAAGTGCACCCGGTCTGGCAGATCCTCCCCGCCGGCTGAGGAATTCCCGCCAGCCAGGAAACCAGCACGCGCCGGATAGCTGGGCATATCGATATCTTTCCCCTTAAATAACGGGCCTGGCAGCCACGATATTTGACAAATATCTAACACCGACTCGCGAATTGCCGACCGGAAACACAGAGATCCGCGTGGCGATATCAGGAATCCACGGGATGCGGCAAGGGGCCGGCATGAATGCTGTCACGCAGTCGTCGTCCGACCGACGGCTGCCGCCGGCATCCCGCCGTCCGGAGTCGCGGGCTCGATGGCTGTACCGCCGCGGCTGGATCCTCGCCGCCGTGGCCAGCCTGCTGTTCGGACTGTGCCTGATCACCGGCCCGGGCGGCGCCGAGCGGACCATCTCCAACGTCACGCTGATCGTCGCCGCGCTGCTGGCGGCCATTACCTGCGGCTGGCGGTCCCGGCAGGTCGGCGGCTGGCCGCGGTGGTCCTGGCGACTGCTGGCGGCAGCGGTGCTGTGCTGGGGCCTGGGACGGCTGGTGTCGGCCTGGTACGAATCGCTGCCGAGCGACCTGGCGCCGGTGCCGTCCCTTGCCGATGTCGGCTACCTGGGGCTGCCGGTGCTCGCCGCGGCTGGCCTGCTCACCATCCCGACGGCCGCGCAGAGCTTCGCGCACCGGGCTCGCAGCGTGCTGGACGGCCTGTTGATCGCCGTGTCGCTCCTGCTGATCAGCTGGTTGGCGGTGCTCCGGCCGCTCATCGCCGCTGGCGCCCACGACCGGCTGGCGATGATCACCAGCGCGGCCTACCCGGTGAGCGACCTGGTGCTGATCACCATGGCGCTCTACCTCTTCGGTGCTGGCAGGCAGCTGCGCACGGCGCCGATGCCGCTGGTGCTGATCGGATCGGGACTGATCACCTTTGCCTTGGCCGACAGCGGATTCGCGTACCTGACGGTCGCGGGCCGGGACAGCTCCGGCGCGCTGCTGCAACTCGGCTGGTTCGTCGGCCTGATGCTCATCCTGCTCGCCGCGCTGAACCCGGCCGGTGCCGTCGAGGCATCCGATCAGGCGGCACCGGCCAACCGGCCGCTCGACCTCCTGCTGCCGTACCTGGCGGTCCTCGCCGCGGTCATCACCAGCTCGCTGGAGCTGCTGCGCTCTGGGAACCTGGGTGCGTTCGTGCCGTGGAACCGCAACGCGCTGATCCTGCTGATCGTCGGCCGGCAACTGCTGACGCTGCTGGAGAACCGAGCACTCACCCGGGGCCTGGAGGCTCGGGTCGAGGCGCGCACCGCCGAGCTGCGCGCCAGCGAGCAGCGATTCCAGGCCCTGGTCCAGCACAGCTCGGACGTGGTCACGGTGGTCGACGAGCAGGCCACGGTGATCTACCAGAGCGAGTCGATGGCCGGGGTCTTCGGCCACCCGGCCAACACGCTGATCGGCCGGCCGCTCACCGCCCTGCTCGAGCCGCAGGCCGCCGGTCGGCTGCGCGACGCGCTGGTCAGCGTGGCTCGCCGGCCCTACGGCACGTTGAGCATCGAGTTGCCGATCCGGCGCGCCGACGACCGGATCTGCCAGGCCGAGCTGACCATCACCAACCTGCTGCAGGATCCCAATGTGCAGGCGCTGGTGCTGAACACCCGCGACATCACCGACCGCAAGGAGCTGGAGAGCCAGCTGGTGCATGAGGCGTTCCACGACGCCCTGACCAACCTGGCCAACCGCGCGTTGTTCACCGATCGGGTCGAGCAGGCGCTACGCCGGCGGGATCGCGACGAGCATCCGATCGCCGTGCTGTTCCTGGATCTGGACGGCTTCAAGGAGGTCAACGACAGCCGGGGACACGCGGCCGGCGACGAGCTGCTCACCCAGGTGGCCGACCGGCTACGGGCCTCGGTTCGTCCCGACGACACGGTGGCCCGGTTCGGCGGCGACGAGTTCGCCGTCCTGGTCGAGGACGGCCAGCACAACGCCGAGCTGGTCAGCGCGCGGGTGCTGGAGCAGATCAGCGCGCCGTTCGTGGTCGATGGCAACGACCTGCACGTCAGCGCCGGCATTGGCATCGCCTTCGGCGGTGAACATGCCGAAAACGCCGGGCAGTTGATGCGCAACGCCGACCTGGCGATGTACCGGGCCAAGTCGGCCGGGCACGGCCGGTACGCGCTGTACAACCCGGAGATGCACATCGCGTTGGTGGACCGGTTGCAGCTGGCCGCCGACCTGCGCCGCGGCCTCGACGAGGGCGAGTTCAGCCTGCACTACCAGCCCACCATCGACCTGACCAGCGGCGCCATCACCGGCTTCGAGGCGCTGGCCCGGTGGCAGCACCACAGCCGTGGCCAGATCCCGCCGGTGGAGTTCATCCCGTTGGCCGAAAGCACCGGCCTGATCCGGCCGCTGGGCACCTACGTGCTGCGCGAGGCCTGCCGCCAGGTGATGGAGTGGACATCGGACGGGCGCCGGCCGCTGACCATCAGCGTGAACGTCTCCGCCCGCCAGTTGGACCAGCCGGAATTCCTCGACCTGGTCGCCGCCGCGCTCGCCGACAGCGGCCTGCCGGCCCACCGGCTCTGCCTGGAGATGACCGAGAGCGTCCTGATGGAGGACACCGAGCACGTCCTGGTGATGCTGAACGGGTTGAAGGGGCTGGGCGTGCAGTTGGCCATCGACGACTTCGGCACCGGCTACTCCTCGCTCGGCTACCTACACCGCTTCCCGTTCGACGTGCTCAAGATCGACAAATCGTTCGTGGACCGGTTGCAGGACTCCGCCGGCGAGCTGACGCTGGCCCGCACGATCGTGCAACTCGGGCAGGGCCTGGGAGTGACCACGGTGGCCGAGGGGTTGGAGCGCTTCGAGCAGTTCGTGGCGCTCCGGCAGATCGGTTGCGAGGTCGGCCAGGGCTTCTACTTCTCCCGGCCGGTCCCCGCTGAGCAGGCCAACCGACTGCTTGCCGCCGAGGCCGAGACGACCTGGCACGGCACCGCCGCCAGCTCTGCCCGGGACGCTGCGAGCAACGGCGCCTCGGCCCTCGGCGCTCTGCGCACTGGCACGTCGGCTGCTTACTACGAAGGCCCTGATGACCAACTGGCCGATCCGGCCGACCACTATCACGACGAACACCAGGTGTCCGCCGGCTGAGCTGGTCCGGCCGCTCGTCTTGGCGGCGGCCAGCTGGGCGGTCAGCGGCCGGGAAACCCCCAGGCGAAGGGCACTATCGCGTCGTTGTACCGGGCGGTGAGCTGGCTGGAAACGCTGACCACGCCGCTGACCGCACACGACTGCTCGACCAGCCGGTGCACCAGCAACTGGCTGGCCAGCTCACCGGTCAGGGTCACCACGCCGTCCCGGACCGCCACCTGCACCACGGTGTCGTCCAGTTGCATGCCCCGGCGCAGATACCGGTCGATCTCTGCCGCTATGTCCCGGTCCGGACGCGGGGTCAACCGCGGTTGGTCGGCGCCCGCCGGCACCGCGGTCAAGTGGCGCGGCCGCGGCGGCTGGCCCACCCGGTCCGCGGTCCACACCGCATCAGCAACGGCGGCTGCCTGGTAGTCGACCGGCGCTTCGCCGCGCTGGATCAGTGTCATCGGTGCTCCCCGTGTTTGGGCTGGCATGGTGGCTTTGAGTCTTTCCGATGCCGGCGCCGCGCTGAAGGGACCCTGGTGCTCTAATCGCCGGGACGAAGGTCCCCCAGCTTCCGGCTGAAAGCCCTTTCGAGGCAATGACGCAGCTCACCTTCAGTAGTGGATCGAAGGGAACGGCATCATCGCGTCGTGCTCGCGGGCGGTCAGCTGATCGACCACCTCCACCACGCCGCATACCCCATGCACGTACTCCAGCAGTTGCCGCACCTGCAGCGACCGCTCCAACTGCCCGGTCAACCGCACCACGCCTTCGCCGACCGTTGCTTCGACCGCCGTGTCATCGATCGTCATGACGTTGCGCAGGTAGTCCTTGACCTCTTGCTCGATCTCCGCATCGGGCCGCAGGAACAGCCGCAGCAGGTCACCGCGGGTCACGATGCCGACCAGCTTGCCCAGCTCATCGACCACCGGCATCCGACGCACCCGATTGTGCGCGGCGATCCGGGCCGCCTCGACGATCGGAGTGTGCTCGGTGACCGTGACCGCCGGAGCGGTCATCAACTCACGAGCGGTGGCGCCGTGTACCTTGCGCTGGAAGTCGCCGCGCCCGGCCAACCGGTGTCCGCGCGGTGTCACCCCGATCCGACCGGCTACTCGGGCCAGCAAGTCGGATTCGGAGACGACGCCGATCACCCGGTGGTCGGCGTCGACCACCGGCACGGCGCTGATCCGGTTGCGGATCAACGCGCCGGCGATCTCCTTGAACAAGGCTCCTTCGCGAGCACTCACCACGCCGATCGACATGACTTCGGCGACCACGCGAGCCGCCGCGCGGAGCGGTTCGACCGCCGACGGGTTCGCGGGCTGGGGCACCTCGCCGGCCACGGCGGCCAGGTACCGCGACAGGGCCGATTCGTAACGTTGCTGGGTGGGTCCGGTATGCCGCGCCGCGCTGCCAGCCGCGTCGCGCTGGACGGCTGCGGCGGTGACGATATCGCGCTGGGTTGGTGTGGTCATGGCTGGCTCCTCTGCGTCCGCGACTACTCCGCGGTTCCAGTCTCTGCCGATCGATCGGCCGGTTGCAGGGCCGTAGTGCCCGATCCGGCGACCAGACGTCCCGACCAGCCGGCCAGGTTCGGCGACAAAGGGGCGGTGCTAGCGGCTTGCCGCCCGTAGCTCGACGCAGCACCGGCCCGGCTGCGGGGTCAGCACCGCCTGCACGGTGCTCGCCTCCAGCCCGGCCAGCAGGCCGGTCAGATAGGCGTGGTTGAGCCCGCACACCAGTTCCGGGGCCTGCTCGACGATTGGATGGAACGGGCAGCTGCGCAGCGTCAGGCAGCCGGCGGCGACCCGCTCGGGCTGGTAACCGTGCCGGTCGAGCAGCTCCGCGCTGAGGGTGAGGGCGCGCTCGGCGCCGAGCCGGCGGGAGCGGAGCCGGGCCCGCTCGGCGGTCGCGACGGCCCGGCCGCGCTCGCGGGCGACCCGCAGCGCCGACTGCCGTCCGGTCTCGTCGGCCGCCTCGGTGAGCAGCGCATCGACCAGGATGCCGGCCAGCAGTTCGTACTGGCGCTCCGGCAGGCTGACCCGGATGTCGACGTCGACCGGTTGGTAGACCTTGGGGCTGCGACCGACCTTGCGCGGGCCGTCGGCCGGCTGGAAGCTGGCCCGCAACAGGCCGGCCGCGACCAGCTTGTCGAGGTGGAAGGCGGCAAGCTTGCGGGAGATGCCGACCGCCGCGGCGGCCTGGTCCCGGGTGACCGGCGCGCGGGCCGCCCGGATGTAGTCGTACATGCCGTGCCGCAGCCGATCCTCCAGCGCCGCCACCGCGCGGATGGCGTCCGGTGCGGTCGGCCGGTCGTCGCTCACCGGCTCACCATAACGCTCAGGTATCTTCTCGCCGCTCGGCAATGCTCTTATCACTGGAGGATCTTGACTCCTGGGTGCCAATAAGTCCAAACTCTTTTAGCGAAATAGAAGACCCGCGCTGGAGGTGCCCGTTGGTGAGGACGAGTAATGCCGAGCGACCGGTCGGCGGTCCCGCCCTGCATGTGGTGCCGGACGCGGCCGCGATCGACCTGGCAGCCGCCGAACAGGCCGCCGGCAAGTTCCTGACGGCGCTGGGCATCTCGCTGGACAGCCCCAGCCTGCGCGACACCCCCGGCCGGATGGCCCGGGCCTACGCCGAGCTGTTCAGCCCGCGCCCGTTCAACCTGACCACCTTCGAGAATGACGAGGGCTACGACGAACTGGTGCTGGCCCGCTCCATCCCGGTCCGGTCGGTGTGCGAGCACCACCTGCTGCCCTTCGTCGGCGTCGCGCACGTCGGCTATCTGCCCGGCGACCGGATCCTGGGGCTGTCCAAACTGGCGCGCATCGTCGAGCACTTCGCCTGCCGGCCGCAGGTGCAGGAGCGGCTGACCAAGCAGGTCGCCGACTGGCTCGCCGAGCAACTTCGCCCCAAGGGCGTCGGAGTGGTGATCGAGGCCGAGCACTCCTGCATGACGCTGCGTGGCGTGCAGGCGGTTGGCTCCAACACCGTCACCTCGACGCTGCTGGGCAGCCTGCGCCAGGACGCCCGCTCGCGCAGTGAGTTCTTCGCCCTCACCGGCGTCAACCGCTGAGGCGGTAGCGAGACCGACCCAACCGGGTCGGGCCGCCCGCTGACGCTCAGCCGAGCTGGTGGAAGCAGCAGGAGCCGATGGCGCCGGTCGCGACGTTCAGCACCGCGAGCCCTGGCTGAACCTGGCCGCCGCGCAGGTACATGCCGGCATAGCCGCGGGCTCCGTGGAAGGCACCCCATACCAGCAGGTGCTCGACCGGCCCGTCGTCGGAGGGGAACAGCTCGGTGTGCGGGTGGATCCGGCGCTGCAGCACCGACTGCTGATGCATCGACTCCTTGACCAGCGCGGCCCAGTCGGCCGGCTCGGTGAGCCAGCCCGGCGTCACGCCGGCGCCGCCGTGCAGCATCACCGGCTTGAGGATCAGCTCCTGCCGCGCGCTGATCGCGTAGTCCTCCAGCAGCACGCTGCGACCGTCCACGGTGACCGGGCCCGGCCGGACCATCCGGGTCCACGGCAGCAGCCGGTCCAGGCAGTCCAGCTCCTGCTCGTCGAACAAGGCGCGGTTGGCTTCGTCGGACAGCAGCGCCAGCGCACCCTTGCTGCCGTAGAGCTCGGCGTCCATCGGCGAGAAGATCCGCACCCGGCCGCGCTCGGCCGCCCGCAGCACCGGGTCGATCAGGCCGGGCCCGGATTCGTCCAGCAGGTCCTCCATCAGGAACACCCGGTAGATCACGTCGACCCGGTGCTCGCCCAGCCAGACGGTGAAGTCCTCGTCCACCCGCAGTTGCCCGAGGTGGCAGGCGACCGACTCCATGCCCAGCCGGGTCAGCGACGCCGCGTTCTTTCGCAGCTCCGGCTCGATCTGGGCGAAGCTGGCCGGCCAGTCACAGAACGCGACGAACGGCCGGCTGCCCGCCGGAAAGCCGCACTCGGCACGCAGCGTCTCGGCCACCTCGATCATGGTGTCGACGTAGCCCAGGTTGTGCTCGGCGGCGAAGCGGGCCATGAACGGTTGCGCCAGCATGGTGCGCATCAGCCCGACCGTGTCGATGCCGCCGAGGGCCGCGCTCATGTTGAACTCCATCAGCCGGAAGCCGGTGTCGTCCAGGTAGAGGTCGGCCCGGGACAGCCGGCTGGGGATGTTGCCGCGGCCGCGGACGACCGCGTCCACCTGCTGCCGCGGCACCCCGGTGGCCAGCGCGAAGGCTCCCAGGTCACCGCCGAAGAGCCGGTGGGGCAGGCTGGTCACGCACTGGTACAGCATCTCCAGGTCGGCGCCCAGCCGCCGCACCTGCTCGTGTTCCAGCAACCCGGGACGGGTCAGCACCCGGCCATTGAAGTGGGTGCCGACCGTGGCCGGCTGGTAGCAGGCGTGGAACTCGCCGGCGGTCAGGCCACTGGCCCCGAAGGCGGCCAGATACTGCTCGGTCAGCTGGTTGTGATGGACCTGCGCACTCGGCCCCCGGGCTCCAGCTGTAACCGGATCGACCACGATGCTGCTCCCCGTCCGCGACCTGCCGGCGGCCGACCTATGTGGAGTTTTCTCCGGCGCGCTCAGGTTAACCGAGCCTGGCAGGGGTTGCCTAGACGGGTCGTCTACCCCGATCGGGATACCTCGGCGGTGGCTATTGGCCCAGCGGGCTGGCCTCAGCCGGCGGTGCCTATCTCATGCCAGGGCAGCGGCCCGGTCGGTAGTTCGCCGGTCAGCAGCACGTCTTCGGCCAGGTCCCGCAGCTTGCGGTTGCTGTGCTGACTGGCCACTCGGAGGGCCTCGAATGCCTGCTGCTCGGTCAGCCGCCGGCTGGACATCAGGATGCCGATCGCGGCACCGATCCGGCGGCCACTTGCCAGCGCCAGGTCCAGATTGTCGGCGCGATTGCGCTGGTCGACCGCCGACAGCGCCACCGAGCAGGCCGCGGCCACCCCGGCGATAGTGGTCAGGTCCGGCTGCTGGCGGCGCAGCGGCATCGCCGAGTACATGTTGAGCGAGGTCTCGGCGTGACCGCCGTCAGCCAGCGAGCAGCTGATCACCGAACGCACCGGCGTGTGATCCAGCGCCTCGGCCACGAAGGACGGCCATCGGCTCTCCATCGCCAGGTCCTCGACCCGGATCGTGGTCGCCTCGGCCAGCGCCTGCAGGCACGGCCCCGCGCCAGTGCCGTACTGCAGCGCGTCGGCCGCCTGGGCGATGCCGTCGGTGGCGGCCAGGGTGACCGGCCGGCGCCGGCCGGCAGCGGCAAAGGTCAGGCTGGCCCAGCAGGTGGCAGGCAGCGCCTGCACCACCGCGTTCAGGATCGCGGTCCGGGCGGCAGCGCGGTCCAGCGTGTCGGCGGCCAGGAGCTGACTCAGGATGAGCAGTTGGTCGGCCAGCCCGCCGATCGGGTGAGTCAACCCGCGCAGGTGCTCGGTGTCCATCCTTGCGATAGTCATCATTCCTCCCCCGGTAATTGGCCGGTGCGCAGCAACTGCTCGGCGACATCGCCGATCTTGCGTCGGCTGCTGCGCGCGGCGCGGCGCAGCCGGCCGAATGCCTCGGCATGATCGACCTGGTCGCGGGCCATCAGATAGCCGACGCCGCGCTCGATCGGCACCCGGTAATCCAGCGCGTAGTTCAGTTGCTCGGCCAGCTCGCCGGCTCGGTCGGCGGCCACCGCAGTCTCGATCATGGCCTCGGCCACGCCGGCGTAGCGGGTCAGCGCCCGCTTCTCCGACTCATCCCACTGGTGTGGCCTGTCGAGGTAGATGTCCAGGCTGCCCACCGGGATTCCGGACAGGTGCACCGGCAGGCCCAGCATCCCGCGCACGCCGAGCGATCGAATCCGGTCGGTAACCGCCGGCCAGCGCGAGTCGGCCGAGGCGTCCTCGGTCACGACCACCTCGTCGGCGACGAAGGCAAGTACGCAGGGACCTTCGCCGACCTCCAGTTGCACGTCCTCCAGCCGCATGCCCGGCCCGTCGGTGGCCACCGCGTAGCGCAAGACGCTCTGCGCGTCGGCCACCATCAGGCCACTGCCGGTCACCGAGAACAGGTGCACGCAGGCGTCGACCAGCTGCCGAAGCGAATCCTGCAGGGTGTGCCCCTCGGGCTGCTCCTGCAATCTGCGCAGGCTGGCGGCCAGCGCGTGGGCATCGACCTTGGTCGGCATGGCGCTCTACTCCCCCGTCCCGGCAGCGAGCCGGCCGGACCGTAACCGTCGCCGGCCGGCCGGCCCGGAACTCCAGGACTGGACGCTCATACCGAGCAGGCGGCCCACCACCTCGGCGTAGGCCTCGGCCGCCCGGACCTCGGTGTCGGTCCAGTCGTGCACCTCGGTGCGGATCAGGTTCAGGTTGCCGACCACCTCGGCGTCGACCCAGATCGGCACCGACAGCACCGCCCGCACGGGCTGCGGACCGAGCTCGGCCAGCAATGGCGCGTAGCCGGGAACACTGGTCAGGTCGGTGACCAGCACGCTGCCACGACGGGCCAGCGTGTCCTGCCCGGGGCCCAGCCCGAGCCGCTGCTGAGCCCGCTCCAGCGCGCCTGCCAGCTCGGTAGAGGAGGCCACCGCGCACAGCGTGCCGGCCTCGTCGAGCAGCAGGATGCCGGCCGAATCGGCCGCGAGCAGGTCCTCAGCGGCCGTCACGATCCGCATCAGGTACGCCGACACCGGCTGCACCGGCGGACCATCCACTGCCTGCAGCGCGCCGGTCAGGCCGAGGATGCTGTCGGCAAGCGCCTGCTCATCAACGGCCATCGGAAGCCTCCCGGCCGCCGGCAGGAGACGTTCTGCCGCCGGCAGGAGACGTTCTGCCGGTGGCAGGCGACGTTCGGTCCGGAAGTTGGCTCAGCGGCGACATGCTCACACCCAGGTCCATAACGCGCGTCTCGGTACGAGACGGAACTTGACCGCGGACACAGGGCGGCGAATAACGACATCACTGTACCGCATGGTGGCTCCCGATCGGGCCCAACCCCGGGCTTGAGCGCTGTTGGCTAGCCGAAGTGTTCCCAGCGCAAGGCATGCCTAATCGGGCGGGCTGATGCCGAGCCGTCCGGTCAGGTACAGGAACGCGGCGGCGAAGTCCGAACCGGCCACCTCGGCGCGCAGCCGGGGCCAGTCGACCTGCTCGCGCACCGCCCGCACCCCGGCGAGCAGCGGGCCGAAGTCGCAGTAGTGCTCCGACATCGCCCGCAGTTTGCCGGAGATCACGTCGGTGGCCCACAGCACCGGCATCTGCACCGACAGCACCTCGATGACGTCCGAATGCGCCAATAGTTGCTCGGTAACCGGCTCGGAGGCGGCCCGGTGCAGCACATCGACCACCACGCCGTCGGTGTCCAGCTTGAAGAGCCAGTCCTCCGGCGGCCGGCGCACCTCCAGGCCGGCGTCGGCCAGCGCCGCCGCCGCCTTCTCCACATCGGCCTCGGCAATCATGAAGTCCACGTCGTGCTCGGTCTCCGGCCCGCCCCGGGCCCACAGCGCGTAGCTGCCGGCCAGCGCGAACGGCACCTCGGCCTGCTTGAACGCCGACCCGGTTCGCTTCAGCGCGGTTCGCAGCGCCTCCCGGTTCTCCGCCACTGGGTCGCTCCTGTCGGTTACCCGGTCCGCACTGTTGCGATACCGCCCCGCCACACTGGTGGCATGCGCGTGGCCACCTTCAACATTCTGCATGGCCGCTCACCGGTCGACGGCCGGGTGGACCTGGACCGCTTCATCGACGCGGTGCGTCAGCTCGATGCCGACGTGCTGGCCCTGCAGGAGGTGGATCGCGACCAGCCGCGATCGGAGCTGGCCGACCTGACCGCGGTCGCCGCGCAGGCGATGGGCGCGGTCTCCTACCGCTTCGCCGCCGCGGTGGCGGGCACGCCGGGGGCGGCCTGGATCGCCGCGACCGGCACCGAGCAGCCCGGCAGCGCGGCGTACGGCATCGCGTTGCTGTCGCGCTACCCGGTCCGGTCCTGGCAGGTGATCCGGCTGCCCTGGATCCCGTTCCGGTTCCCGATGTGGCTGCGTGAGCCTGCCAAGGTGCTGGTGGTCAAGGAGGAGCCGCGAGTGGCGCTGACCGGTGTGGTGAGCAGCCCGCACGGCGAGATCACCGTGGTGAACACCCACCTTTCCTTCGTCCCGGGCTGGAACGTGGTCCAGCTCCGCCGGCTGCGCCGCAACCTGCGTCCGCAGCCGGAGCCGGTGCTGCTGATGGGCGACCTGAACCTGTCCGACAGCCGGCCGGCCCGGTTCAGCGGCTACCGGCCGCTGGCCAGCGCGCCGACCTTTCCGGCCGATGCGCCGGTTCGTCAGCTCGACCACATCCTGCGCCGGGGCCGGATCGGTCCGGCCCGCACGGTGCACACGCCACTGTTGCCGCTGTCCGACCACCGGCCGCTGGTGGTCGATCTCTGACGCGGGCGCAAGCGTGGGCGCGGCGGCGTAGGTAGGCTCGCGGTATGCGGGGCTAAGCCGAAGCCAAGATTCCACAGCGCCACGCACGGCGCGGAAGAGCATGTCGGATGAGCCAATCAGAACAGCGGACCATGACCGAGAACGGCTCTGGGCCGGCGGCCGGCGTTCGCGGCTGGCTGCGCGATCAGGGGGCGGCCTACCGCAACGGCTCGGACCGGCCGTTGGCCGGCTACCTGGTGCTGACCAGCGGCTATGCCGCCGGCACGCTGGGAGGCAGCCTGCTCGCCCGGCGGCTGGGCCGCCGGGTGCCGGAGCGGCTGGGCCCCTGGGATGTCTTCCTGCTGGCCACCGCCACCCACCGGCTCGCCCGGACCCTCGCCAAGGATCCGGTGACCAGCCCGCTCCGCGCCCCGTTCACCACCTACGCCGGCACCAGCGCGCCCGGTGAGCTGGCCGAGGAGGTGCGCGGGCACGGCCTGCGGCATTCGGTGGGTGAGTTGCTGGCCTGTCCGATGTGCCTGGCCCAGTGGGTGGCCACCGCCTTCGGCCTGGGCCTGGTTATCGCGCCCCGGATCACCCGGCTGGCGATGTCGACGCTGACCGGGGTGGCCGGCGCCGACTTCCTGCAACACCTGTACGCGTACCTGCAACAAGCCACCGACTGAGTTACTACTCCCCCGCGAGCTCGTCGGCGGAGGCCTTCGCGGCCTCGGTGTCACTGCTCGCGCCGTCCGCCTCGCGCTCGAAGACGTCGGCATTCTTCAGGTCACTGGCGGTCTGGCCGGCGACCTGCTGGACCATCTCCTCATCGGTCACGCCCTCGCCGGCCGGCCGCACGTCGCCCTGGTCAGACATCGACACCTCACTCCTGAGTTGGTGATCACTCGATCGCTATTGCCCAAACCAGCCTAGCTATAGCCGGCCGGGCGACTCGACCTCGGGCTGCTCGTCGGTCGCCGGACCCGGATGCTTGCTGCCATAGGCCTGCGCGTCCATCAGCGGGACGACGTGTGGGTAGTGCAGTTCGAAGGCCGGACGCTCGGACCGGATTCGCGGGATCCGATGGAAGTTGTGCCGGGGTGGCGGGGTCTGGGTCGCCCACTCCAGGGAATTGCCGAACCCCCAGGGGTCATCGGCGTCGGTCGGCCGGCCGAACCGGAACGAGTGATAGAGGTTCCAGAGGAACGGCAGCATCGACAGCCCCAGAATGCCAGCGCCGATCGAGGAGATCGTGTTCAGCGTGGTGAAGCCGTCGCTGGGCAGGTAGTCGGCGTAGCGGCGTGGCATGCCCTTGGCCCCCAGCCAGTGCTGGACCAGGAACGTGGTGTGGAAGCCGATGAAGGTCAGCCAGAAGTGCAGCTTGCCCAGCGATTCGTTCAGATAGCGACCGGTGAACTTGGGAAACCAGAAGTAGATGCCACCCCAGGACGCGAACACGATGGTGCCGAACAGCACGTAGTGCATGTGCGCGACCACGTAGTAGGTGTCGGTCAGGTGGAAGTCCAGCGGCGGCGAGGCCAGCGTCACGCCGGTCAACCCACCGAACAGGAAGGTGACCAGGAAGCCGATCGAGAACAGCATCGGGCTCTCGAAGGTGATCGAGCCATGCCACATGCTGCCGATCCAGTTGAAGAACTTGATTCCGGTGGGCACCGCGATCAGGAACGACATGAGTGAGAAGAACGGCAGCAGCACCTGTCCGGTGGCGAACATGTGATGCGCCCATACCGTCATGGACAGGAACGTGATGCCGAACGTGGCGAGCACCAGGCCCTTGTAGCCGAAGACCGGTTTGCGGCTGAACACCGGGATGATCTCGGTGACGATGCCGAAGAACGGCAGCGCCACGATATAGACCTCGGGGTGGCCGAAGAACCAGAACAGGTGTTGCCAGAGGATCGGGCCGCCGGCGTCGACGGTGTAGATCCGGGCGTGCAGGTTGCGCTCGATCCACAGCGCGAACAGCGCCGCGGTCAGGATCGGGAACGCCATCAGCACCAGCAGGCTGGTGGCCAGCATGTTCCAGGTGAAGATCGGCATCCGGAACATGGTCATGCCCGGCGCCCGCAGGGTGACGATGGTGGTGATCATGTTCACCGCGGCCAGGATGGTGCCCAGCCCGGACAGGATCAGCCCGATGATCCACAGGTCGGCGCCGGTGCTCGGCGTGTTCAGCTTGTCGTTCAGCGGCGAATAGGCGAACCAGCCGAAGCCGGGCGCCCCCTGTGGAATCAGGAAGCTGCCCAGCACCATCAGCCCGCCGAACAGGAATGCCCAGTAGGAGAAGGCATTCAACCGAGGAAACGCCACGTCCGGGGCGCCGATCTGCAACGGCAGCACCAGGTTCGCGAAGGCGAAGGCCAGCGGCGTGGCGTAGAGCAGCAGCATCAGCGTGCCGTGAATGGTGAACAGCTCGTTGTACTGCTCGGTGGTCAGGAACTGCAGGCCGGGACGGGCCAACTCGGCCCGCATCAGCAACGCCATCACGCCCGCGCAGAGGAAGAAGAACAGCGCAGTGAGCAGGTACATCTTGCCGATGGTCTTGTGGTCGGTGGTGCGCAGCAGCGCCGCCAGCGCCCGGCGCAACCGCCGGTTGCGGGCCGGTGGCCGGCTGCCCCGCGCGGCGATCGCCGACGCGGTGACGGTGCTGGTCATGGCTGCTCGGCCTCCTCTGCACTGCCGTCACGGGGCAGGATCTCGTTCAGCCGCTTGGGCACCGGCGCCCCGGCGTAGGACAGCAGCCCCTCGCCGTGCTCGTCCACCGGGCCGAGCGGCTGGTGCACCTCCACGTACTCGCCGTCGGGCAGTCGGCGGACCAGCCCGGTCTCCAGCCCTTCGGCGAGCACCTCGCGGTCGTGCTCCTCCAACCCGACGCACATCCAGTAGGTGACGACGAAGGCGATCGGTGGCACCAGGATCAAGGCCAGCCGGAGCAGGAAGATCATCGTGTTGAGGTCGAGGTGGAATGCCGTGGCCATGATGTCGTCGGCCCAGGCGATGTTCAGCACCATCCAGAAGCTGAGCGCCAGCGCGCCCAGCGCGGTTCGGGCCGGCGCATCCCGGGGCCGCTGCAGCAGGTTGTGCCACTGCTGGTCGCCGGTCAGCCGGCGCTCCAGGAACGGATAGCCCGCCGCGACCAACCCGAGCACCAACGGCAGCACCACGGTCGGCCAGAAGATCGGTGAAACGGTATGGTGCCACAGCCGGATCTCGATCGGCGGGAACACCCGCAGGGCACCTTCCAGGAAACCCATGTACCAGTCCGGCTGGGCGCCGGAGGTCTGGCTCGCCGGCTCGTACGGCCCCCACAGCCAGATCGGATTGATCTGCGCCAAGCCGCCCAGCAGGGTCAGCGCCGCGAACTGGATCAGGAAGAAGCCACCCGACTTCAGGCCGTACACCGGGTACAGCCGCTCGCCGGACACGGTCTGCTCGGTGCGCTCGGCGGCCGGGAAGTCGGTGTGCTTCTGCCTGACCACGATCGTGAGATGGGCGCCGATCAGCATCAGCAGCAGGCCGGGGATCAGCAGCACGTGCGCGATGTAGAGCCGGCCGAGGATCTCGGTGCCCGGGAAGTTGCCGCCCCAGATGAGAAAGGCCAGCCAGCTGCCGATCACCGGGATGGATTCCACGATGGAGAAGGCCACCCGCAGCCCGGTGCCGGAAAGCAGGTCGTCCGGAATCGAGTAGCCGGCGAAGCCCTCCACGATGCCCAGCCCGAGCATGGTGAGCCCGATCAGCCAGTTGATCTCGCGCGGCTTGCGGAATGCGCCGGTGAAGAAGATCCGGCACATGTGCACCACCATCGCCGCGACGAACACCAGCGCGGCCCAGTGATGGATCTGGCGGACCAGCAGGCCGCCGCGCACGTCGAAGGAGATGTGCAGCGATGAGGCGTAGGCCCGGGACATGTTCACGCCCCGCAGCGGCAGGTAACTGCCGTGGTAGTCCACCCGGGCCATCGATGGGTCGAAGAAGAAGGTGAGAAAGGTGCCGGTGAGCACCAGGACGATGAAGGAGTACAGCGCGATCTCGCCGAGCATGAACGACCAGTTGCTCGGAAAGACCTTGTTCAACTGCTTGCGCAGGGCGCTGGCCATCCCGAGCCGTTCCTCCAGCGAGCGGCCCACCGCGCCGGCCGCCTGACCGGTCAGTGACCGCCGGCTGAACATCAGCCGCAGCAGCGGCCGAACGACCCTCATCGGTGTCGAAGCCGCCGGACCAGCACGGCCCGCACCGCGAGCGTCATCGCGGCCACCGCCAGCACGCCGGGCAGTCTGGATCGCAGCGAAGCCGGCCGCGCGCTGCTGGCTGGCTGCCGACTGGTCAGCTCCGGATGCTCGGCGAGCAGCCGGAGGTTCGGCGCCGACCGGCGCGCCTGTGCCTCCCGCTGAGCCTCGCTCACCCCGAAACCGGAATCGCCCCGCGGCCCGGCCAGCACCGAGTGCGCCTCGGCGTAGGCGGCCATCCAGTCCTGCCAACCCTGCTCGTCGTCCGGCCCGGTAGGCGCGGTGGCGGTGCGGTGCAGGCCCGGCGCACGCGGATCGGCGGGCAGGCTGTGCAACAGGTAGCCGCGCAGCGCGTCCACCGCGCGCCAGAGCTCCCGACCGTAGCCGCAGGCATCGGCCAGCGCCTGGCGCAGCTGGGACAGCTGCTGTTCGGGGTCCTCGGCCGCGTTCAGGCTGCCCCGCAGATGACCGCCGTCGGGCTCGAGCACGCCGGGCATCGGTATCGGCGTCGGTTCCGGCATGCGCCGTCCTCTCCTGCCACCCTGGCGGGCTGGCTGATCGGCTGGCTGCTGAACCGTCGCGTCCGATTCATGCATACTGCAACGATCGGCCAGCTGCAAGGAAGGTTGCTGCTCAGCGACCGTCCGGCGGTCCCTCGGCCAGATCCTCCGCTGGCACCGCGTCCGGCACCCCCAACCCGTCGTCCACTTCGCCGTAGCCAGCCGCGACGTCGCCCGAGCCCTGCCTGACTCCGGCCGGCCCCTGCTGGTTCACGTCGCTCTCCAACGGGGTGTCGGCGCTGGTGGCGAAAGCACGATCGGAACCGTCCCGCTCGGCCGCCGGCTCGCCGTACTCGGCGTCCCCGGAGCCGCTCACCGCCGTCCAGGCCGACTCGGTCCGGCTGCCGGCCGGGCGGGCGGCCTGCGGAACCGGCTCGGTGTTGGTTGCCTCGTCGGGGTTGCTGGGTCCTGCCATGGTGCCTCCTCGGATCTCGTGGAACTTCAGCCGCCGGCGGCGACGGTCAGGTCGCTGGGATCCACCGTCTCGCCCGGCCGATCGCCCGCGGCCGTTCGGCCAGTCCGCGCCGGGTCAGCGCCGCGGTGAAGTCGGCCGGCGGAGAGGTGAGCAGCGGGTAGTCGTCGTCCGGATCGCCGAACTCCAGGCGGCCTGCCCAGCACCGGGGCAGCAGGTGGCGCAGTCGCGCCGGCGCCTGCCGGCCCTGCGCCGAAGCCGGTTCAACCGTCATCCGCCAGCCTCCGCACTCGGTCGACGGCTGACTTTCCAGCTGTGCCTTCGAAGCTAGCACTCGGCCAAGGCAACGGATCGGCAACGTCCGCAGCCGGTCGGGCTGGCCGCACCGCTCGCGCTGGGAGTATCTGCCTACCCAGCGACTCGACAGGGAGTGCCCGATGCGTCGTCAGCCGATCCGAAGCCTGACTGCGGCTCTGCTTTGCCTGGCCGGTTGCCTGGTCGCCTTCGCCCGGCCGTTGTCTGCGGCGGTGCCTGGCGTTGTCTACACCTACGTGGTCCGTGGATTGGCCAATAGCTCGAACCTGGAATCGTTCGCGGCGGCCGCCGCGACTACATACGCCGACCCGCGCGGCTGGAACCTCGGTGGATCAATCGTTTTTCGCCGGGTCAGTTCCGGCGGCGACTTCACGCTGTGGCTGGCCGCGGCCGGCACCGTGCCCGGCTTCGGGCCGCCGTGCGACAGCGGTTACTCCTGCACAAGCGGGCGCAATGTGATCATCAACGAGACCCGCTGGCTGACCGGTTCGGCGTCCTGGAACGCGAGCGGCGCAGCGCTGGCCGATTACCGGCACATGGTGGTCAATCACGAGACCGGCCACTGGCTGGGCTTTCACCACGAGTTCTGCGCCGGCGCCGGCCAACTGGCGCCGGTGATGCAGCAGCAGTCCATCTCGTTGCAGGGTTGCCGCCCGAACGCGTGGCCGACCGCCGCCGAGCGGCAGCGGTTGGCCAGCTCGCGCGGCGTGCCGATCCGGACCGGCAACCCGGTCGGCAGCCTGGACAACGTGGTGCCCGGGCTGGCCAGCCTCTACCTTCGCGGCTGGGCGATCGATCCGGACACCACGGCAGCCGTCGGCCTCAGCGTGCAGCTGGACAGCCGGACGTTCACCGCGCTGGCCGACAGCCCGCGCGACGACGTCGGACGCAGCCACCCGGGCTTCGGCAGCGGTCACGGCTTCGCGCTCACCGAGGACGTGGTGCCCGGCCGGCATACGGTCTGCGTCCGGGCACTCAATGCGGCCGGAGCCGGCGGCACGGTGCTGTTGGGTTGCCGGGTGGTGCTGGTAAGTGGCACCCCGATCGGCCAGCTGGACTCGGCGGTGCCGGTGGGACTGGGCGTCCAGGTGTCGGGCTGGGCGCTGGACCCGAACAGCAGCTGGCCGGTGCCGGTGGCGGTCTACGAGTACCCCGGCGGCCAGCTCGGCGTCTGGGCACGGCAACCGCGAGCGGACGTGGCGGCTCGCTATCCGCGCTGGGGCGCCGAGCACGGCTTCACCGTGCTGATGCGGGCCAGCCCCGGCTCACACCGGTTCTGTGCATATGGGTTGAACCGCTACGGCATCGGCAGCACCGGAAACCTGGGCTGCCGGACGGTGCTGGTGACCGGCTAGCCCTATCTGGGGCAATTCGCCGGCGCGGCCAGCCCACGACATTCGGCGCCATTCTCATATAGACCGGCTCTTCTAGCGGAATAGGGCGATTTGGCGCGTTGTCCGAAAGTCGGCACGGCTCGGGCATCTTCCAGCGGCTCGCGGGCCCCGCCGGACGGTCTGTTCGGCGTGGCGTCGAAACTTCATGGCAGCAGTGCATTTCACTTCTCGGCAATTTCTGCGAATATTTTCCTTCGGTGGTGGGCAGTATTGGAGAGACAGGGCGCGCACTGCTCGACATTGGGGTTAGAGTGCGTTCTGTACGACGGCCGCGAGAATTCGGACAAACTGGAGTTGACTGCATGGCCCGTTCTACGCAGGAAAAAGCGTCTGCGAAGCGGACACCGATCACGACCGAACTACTCGTGGACACCGCAATCGACCTGATCGAGGCGGACGGCCTGGAGGCGCTGTCCATGCGCCGGCTGGCTGACCGCTTCGGCATCCAGGCCGCCTCGGTGTACTGGTACGTCGCGAGCAAGGAACACATGCTCGACCTCGTCGTCGATCGGCTGCTCGGCCTGGCCTTCGAGAACGTCTACGTCGAGCACGTCGAGCAACGCGGTTCGGAGGACGAGCCGGCCGAGAACACCGTCCGCCGGATGGCCATCGCCTACCGCTCCTTCCTGCTGGCGCATCCCGATTCGGCAAAGGTCATCTCCAGCCGGCTGGTGGTCGGGCCGAACCTGGCCCTGCTGATCGAGCCGCTGCTGGCCCTCTTCGAACGGCTCGGGATGGACCAGCGGCAGGCGGTGCATGCCAGCTACGTGCTGCTGGTCTACGTCCAGGGCTTCGTGCTGCATGAGACGGCGCCGCTGTCGATCGTGACGCTCGGCCCGAACGAGGACCGGTCCAGCACCCTGAAGCAGATGGAGCAGGCGCTCTCCGAGCTCGACGAGGACCGCTTTCCGCGCACCCGGCAGGCAGCCAGCGATCTTGCAAAACCGGACCTTCCCTCCCGATTCGCATTCGGCCTGGATAGACTGCTCGCCGGCCTCGTGAGCAATGCAGCGAGCGTCAGTTCGTAAGAGCGCTTCCAAGTTTCTTGTTGGTTGCCGTCTGTCAGGCTATTAACACTTTTAGTTATGGATGCGCCGGGTCCGACTTTGATCCTCCAAACAATTCAATTTCGAAATAGCTGAGGCCTTGGGCCTGCCGTAACCGGACCCCGTTCGGTACTCTGTGAATTCCCGGATGGCTGGGTGGAGCATTGCGGGCGATCGACTGAGCCCGCGCGAAGACCGCCGCCGGGCGCTGCGGGACTGTCAGCGCCGTTGTAGCCGAGTTTGCCCGGTATCATTGGATATCTCTGCCTAGCCAAGGGCAAGCGCCGGCGCTCCAAGGAATGGCTTTCGCGCCATCGGCCGCGATTGCCCGGCCTGCCCGGCACGGGCTTGGCAAGGTTGACGGCCGCCGATGGATGCGTTCCGTCAGCGACTATCCCCCATTCCCCTGCATCGCGCAGATGATCGAGCGTGATTCTTGTAATAAACCTGAGTATTTTGGCGAGCTGAACTTGTTCAGCAACGTCGTTACGGTTACTCGCAGTGACGAAAACGCAGCCGCAGCGATGATGAGATTCGCGAGGAAGAGTCCCGGGAACTGCTTGTCCTGCCGGGCACCGTTAGATTGACGGCAGGGTTGCCGAGTTCGGCCGCGGTTCCCCGAGCAGCCCCGGTAGCTCTTCGGTCATGGCTGGCCGGGGTTGCCAGCCGCGGTCACCCGGTCGAGGGCGGTCAGGAAGCTGTCCGCCCAGCGGGCGATGTCGTACTCCCGGACCCGCCGGCGCAGTGCCCGCATCCGGCGACGGGCCTCGGCCGGGCTGACCTGGCTGGCCCGCACGATGGCATCCTTCAGCCCCGCGATGTCGTGCGGGTTGACCAGGAACGCGCCGGTCAGCTCGTCGGCCGCGCCGGTGAACTCGCTCAGCACCAGGGCTCCGGTCTCTTCATAGCGGCAGGCCACATATTCCTTGGCCACCAGGTTCATCCCGTCCCGCAGTGAGGTCACCAGCATCACGTCGGCGGCCAGGTACAGCGCCGCCATCTCCTGCGGCGGGTAGGACTGGTGCAGGTAGTGCACCGGCGCGTTGCCCACCTCGCCGAACTCGCCGTTGATCCGGCCGACGGTCACCTCGACCTCGTCGCGCAGCGCCCGGTACTGCTCGACCCGCTCCCGGCTAGGGCTGGCCACCAGCACCAGCTTCGCCTCCGGCGAGCTCAGCCGGCCGTCGGAGAGGATCTCGCCATAGGCCTTCAGCCGGTGCGAGATGCCCTTGGTGTAGTCGAGCCGGTCGACGCCGAGCAGCAGGATCCGCGGGTTGCCGAGCGCCTCCCGGATCTCGCGGCCGCGGGCCCGAACCTCCGGTTGCCGGGCGATCCGCTCGAATCCGGCCGAATCGATCGAGATGGGAAAGGTACCCACCCGGATCACCCGGTCGCCGTCGCCACCGGGGACCCGGACGGTGCTGCCCCGGGTGGTCAGCCCGGCCGCCCGCCGGCAGGCGCGCAGGAAGTTGGTGGCGTCGCCGGTCCGCTGGAAGCCCAGCAGGTCGGCGCCGAGCAGGCCCGCCACGATCTGGCGCCGCCAGGGCAGCTGGGCATAGATCTCATAGCCCGGGAAGGGGATGTGGTTGAAGAAGCCGATCCGCAGATCCGGCCGGTGCTCGCGCAGCATGCCGGGCACCAGTTGCAGTTGGTAGTCCTGTATCCAGACCACGGCGCCCTCGCCGGCCTGGCTGGCTGCCGCCTCGGCGAAGCGCCGGTTGACCCGGACGTAGGCGTCCCACCAGGCCCGGTGGAACTGCGGCGGCACGATCACATCGTGGTACAGCGGCCAGAGCGTGGCGTTGGCGAAGCCCTCGTAGTAGTCGCGGACGTCGTCCTCGCTCAGGCCCACTCCGACCAGCCGCATGCCGGCCTCGTCGAACGGTTCGATGGGCTCATCGGCGGTGCCGATCCAGCCGATCCAGGCGCCGTCGGTCTTGTGCATCACCGGCTGGAGCGCGCTGACCAGGCCGCCCGGGCTGCGCCGCCAGTAACTGCTGCCGTCCGGCTCGGTGACCCGGTCCACCGGCAGCCGATTGGCGACGATGACGAAGTCGTAGTCGCCCCGGTCACGGTGTCGGCCGTCACGCCGGCCGGTGCGGCGCTGCCCGTCGTCGCGGTCGTCGCCGGGCTGCTCGTCGTTGTGCCGGCCGTTGCCGTGCTGCCCTGTCTCAGCGGGCCCGCTGGTGGTCACGTCCTTGCCTTCCGTACCGGATTGAGCGCGGCGAATCGGCTCGTTGCCCGGCCCTGGTGGCCCGCGCCTGCCCCCGACCTTATCGAACCGGCCGGTTGCTGCCGCCGAACGGCCACTGCCGGCGCCCCGGGTACGAACGCCGCTGGCTGGGGTTAGTGTGGAGCCTCACACGTGGTCAGAGAGTCGGCCGGAAGCGCAGTCGGCGAGCCAAGTACCTCCCGCGCAGGGTACTTGCCTCGCATCGAGAGGAACGCAAACGTGGCGGTCAACCAACGGCCCGGCGAGCAGCCCAGCGCACTGGAGCTGGCCCGGCAGTTCGCCGAGATCGCCCGCGAACTGCAGCGCATGGACGGCAAGGAGGCAACCCTCACCGGCATCGTGCAGGCTGCGCTTCGGATCGTGCCGGGCACCGAGGCGGCCGGCATCACCATGGTGCGTGGCAACCACTACGACACGGTGGCGCCCAGCGGTGACCTGCCGCGACAGGTCGATGCCATCCAGTACGAACTGCGCTCCGGGCCATGCGTGGATGCCATCGTGAACGAGACCACCTTCCACACCGGAGACCTGGAGAACGACCCGCGCTGGCCCACCTTCGGCAAGCGGGCGGCCGTCGAGTTCGGCGTGCACAGCATGCTGGCCATCCGGTTGTTCCTCGACGACGGTCGCGGCCAGGACACCATCGGGGCCCTCAACCTGTACTCGACCTCCTACCACGCCTTCACCGAGTCCGGTGTGACCCTCGGCTACGTCTTCGCCACCCACGCCGCGATCGCCTTCGACGGCGCCGACGCCGTCGACCAGGCGATGAACCTGCAACTCGCCCAGGAGTCGAACCGGGAGATCGGGATGGCGATGGGGGTGCTGATGAGCCGACACCGGCTGACCCAGTCGCAGGCCTTCGACCTGCTGCGGATGGCCAGCCAGCACACCCACCGCAAGCTTCGCGACATCGCCTCCGACGTGGTGCGGACCGGCATGCTGGACTTCCCCACCGAAAAGGTCTGAATCACCTTCTTGCCTCGCCGGTGCCTGGCGGTCAGCGCAGCCCTGCGGTCAGCGCAGCCCGGCGGTCAGCGCAGCCCGGCGGTCAGCGCAGCCGGGCGCGCTGGGTGCCGTCCAGCGGCGCCAGCCGGGTGCCGGCGATGCTGACGCTGCCGTCCGGATGCACCGTGGTGGTGTCCACGCTCACCTCGCCGGTCTTGCGATCGATGCTGATCAGCACGAACGGCGCGTCGTTGCGCGGTGTGGACAGCCCGCCCAGCCCGTCGTTGGCGCCATGGCCGCCGGTGCTGCCGAGCACGATCTGACGCACGGTGCCGTCCGGCGTGCTGACGTCCCGGCTCGGCTCGCCGGTATAGGAGTGGCCGCCGATCACCAGCGGCACGCAGCCGGACTGGACCAGCGGGCCGAGCAGCTCGGTGTCGTGGGCGAACACCGCGAACGGCTGCTGGGCACAGGCCAGGGTCGGCAGCGCGGCCGCGACCGAGTCGGTGGTGACCTCCGGGTCGATCAGCCGGGCGGCATCGCCGAAGTTGACGATGTAGGGGCTGTTGACGCCGATCATCCGGATGCCGGCGACCTGATGCGGCTGGCCGTCGGCCACGCTGATGTGCAGCTTGCGCGCGTAGCCGGCCACCGCCGGGGTGTCGTGCCGGCCGAGCGAGCTGTAGACCGGGATGCTGCCCGAATAGTGGGCGAGCACCTGCACGGTGTAGCTCTTCAGATAGGAGAGGTAGGCCTCCTGGGTGGTTCCGGTGGCGGTCAGGTCGCCCAGGTTGACGATCGCGTCGGCATGCACCCGTCCGGCGGCCTCCCCCACGATCCGAGCCATCCCGCTGGTGCCCTGCAGGTCGTCCAGCACCGCGATCCGGACGATGTCCGGGTCGTGCGGCAGGCTGGCCGCGCCGTACTGCCGTGCATAGGCGGCGTCCCGGTTCGCCGAGACCTGGTCGTAGAAGGCCTGCTCGCTTCGGCTGAGCGCGTCGATGCTGGTGGCAGCCTGCCGGATCAGGTAGCTGAACGGCCCGGTCAGCTGCCAACCGGCCAGGAACGTGTCCGCCAACTGTGGATCCGGCCGGACCGCCTCGGCGTGGTTGCTCGCCGGTGAGACCAGGTAACCGGCCGGCAGGATGAGCGCCAGGCCGAGCACCGCGGCAGTCGCGCGCACCGCCCGCTCCTCCGTCCGCAACAGCGGCGGCACCGGGCTGGCCAGCCGGTGTAGCTGCTCCGAACGCCGGCGCAGGTAGGCCAAGCCCAGCACCTCGGCCGTCGCGACCAGGTAGGCCGCGACGCAGAACACCGTGCCGTAGTAGCGGATCACGCTGCCGGCCAGCCGGCGCAGCTCGGCCTGCCGCGTCTGCCGGTCGCCGAAGAGGTGCCCGATCACGTCGATAGTGGCCGGATCCAGCGCCCCCCGGCTGTCGAACAGGTCGAGGTTGAGGTCGCTCGGCCGGACGGTGATGCCGATCGGCTTGCCGGCCACCGTCGGGCCCTTGGTGCGCAGGCCGCCGAGCAACGCCGAGTCGAGTTGGGTGCTGCCGCCACCGGGCACCAACCGGACGTCTACGTCGAGGCCGTCCAGGCCGACGTCGGTGACATGCGCCGGCGGCGCCAGGAAGACCGCCAGCACGCCGGCCGCCAGCGGGGTGAGGATCAGCGCCAGCGCGATCAGCGCGACGCGCAGGTAATGGCTGTCGCCGAGCCGGCCGGTCGCGGTTCGAAGCGGTAGCACCCCACCCAGAATAACGGTGCCCGGCCGCGGCAGCCCGGGGAGCGTGGCAGCCGCCGGGGGCTCGGTGGCATCGGCCGGACGCACGGGCCATGCTGGAGGCATGCCTGCCGCCGCTTCGGTATCGGATCCCGCCGCGCTGTCCGAGGCGCTACGCGCCACCGGCTACCTGCCGGACGACGGGCTGGCCACCGCGGCGTACCTTGCCATCCGGATGCATCGGCCGCTGTTCCTGGAGGGCGACGCCGGGGTCGGCAAGACCAGCCTGGCCCAGGCACTGGCCGAGGTGACCGGCGCCGAACTGGTGCGGCTGCAGTGCTACGAGGGCATCGACGCCACGCAGGCGCTGTACGACTGGGACTTCGCCCGCCAGATCCTGCACCTGCGGGCCGCCGAGACCGTCGGCCATACCGATCCGCAAGAGCTGGAGCGCTCGCTCTACACCAGGCGATTCCTGCTCGCCCGGCCGATCCTGCGGGCGCTGGAGCACAGCCCGTCGGTGCTGCTGATCGACGAGATCGACCGGGCCGATGACGAGTTCGAGGCGTTCCTGCTGGAGGTGCTGGCCGACAACGCGGTCAGCATTCCGGAACTGGGCACCATCCGGGCCGAGCAGCCGCCGTTGGTGGTGCTGACCTCCAACCGGACCCGCGAGGTGCACGACGCGCTGAAGCGGCGTTGCCTCTACCACTGGGTGGCGCATCCGGAGTTCGAGCGCGAGGTGGCCATCCTGCGTCGGCGGCTGCCGGAGATCACCGAGTCGCTTGCCCGCGAGGTCGCCCGCGCGGTGCGCCGGATGCGCGAGGTGGACCTGCTCAAACCGCCCGGCGTGGCCGAGTCCATCGACTGGGCGCAGGCGCTGCACCTGCTCGGCGCGCGCAGCCTGGACCCGGAGCGAGCGGCGGCCACCCTCGGCGCGGTGCTGAAGTACCAGGAGGACGCCGCCCGGATCCGCGCCACGGTGCTGGCCGAGCTGGCCGGATGACGGGTGTTCCGCCGCTGACCGAGCAGGCCGGCCGAGCCGTCGCCGATCGGGATTTCACCGACACCGTGGTGGGTTTCGCCCGCACCCTGCGGCATGCCGGCGTGCCCGCCGGGCCGGAGCGGGTGCAGGCGATGTTGGCCGCGCTGGACCAGCTCGACGTGCTGGTCGCCGACCAGGTCTACTGGGCCGGCCGGCTGACGCTGTGCTCGGACCCGGAGGATCTCCCCCGCTACGACGCCGCGTTCGCGCTGTACTTCGCCGGCCGCGGCGCTGGCGTCAGCGGCCGTACCAGCAGCCCGCCACGGGTGCTGCGGGCCGCGCCGTTCGAACTCGACCCAGCGGCCGCGGCCGAGCAGGCCGAGTCGGATCCGCCGACCTTCTCGGTCCGGGCCAGCCGGCACGAGGTGCTGCGGCACAAGGACGTCAGCGCGCTGGATCCAGCCGAACGGGCCCAGCTGCAGCGGTTGTTCGCGCTGCTCTCGCCGCGGGTCAGCGGTCGCCGGACGCTGCGCTACACGCCGGCCAACCGAGGCCGGATCGACCTGCCCGCGACGGTCCGGCGGATGCTGCGGCAGGGCGGTGAGGTGAGCCGGCTCAGCCGGCAGCGGCATCGGCTGCGGCCACGCCGGCTGGTGTTGCTGATCGACGTCAGCGGCTCGATGGCGCCGTACTCGGACTCGTTGCTGCGCTTCGCGCACGCGGCCAGCCGGTGCCGGCCGGCTAGCACCGAGACCTTCACCATCGGCACCCGGCTGACCAGGGTGACCCGGGAACTGCGGCTGCGGGATCCGGACGCGGCGCTGGCCGCCGCCGGCCGCGCGGTGCCGGACTGGAGCGGCGGCACCCGACTGGGTGACATGCTCAAGGCGTTCTTGGATCTCTGGGGGCAGCGCGGGGTGGCCCGGGGCGCGGTGGTGGTGCTCTGCTCCGACGGCTGGGAGCGCGGCGACCCGGCCGAACTGGGCCAGCAGCTGGCCCGGCTGGCCCGGCTGGCGCACCGGGTGGTCTGGGTGAACCCGCACAAGGGACGGGACGGCTTCGCGCCGACCACCGGCGGCATGCTGGCCGCGCTGCCGCACATCGACAACCTGGTGGCCGGGCACAGCTTCGCCGCCCTGGAACAGCTGGCAGCGGTGATCGCCGATGCGTGACGTGCTCGATCAACTCGCCGAGTGGTGGCAGGCGGGTGCCGAGGTGGCCGTCGGCACGGTGGTGGCGACCTGGAGCTCGGCGCCCCGCCAGCCGGGCGCGGCGATGCTGGTCGGGCCGGACGGCACGGCGGTGGGCAGCGTCAGCGGTGGCTGCGTGGAAGGCGCGGTGTACGAGCTGGCGCAGTCGGTGCTGACCGAGCGGCAGCCGGTGCTGCAGCGCTACGGGGTGAGCGACGACGACGCGTTCTCAGTCGGCCTGACCTGCGGCGGCATCATCGACATCTTCGTGGAATCGATCTCGGCGGCCAGCTTTCCCGAGCTCGGCGACGTGGTGGCCGACATCCGGGCCGGCCGGCCGGTCGCGGTGGCCACCATCGTGGACGCGCCGGACGGCCAGCGGGGCCGGCGGCTGATCGTGCGGCCGGGCGGCCAGGTGGCCGGTGGGCTGGGTTCCCAGCGGCTGGACGACGCGGTCCGCGACGACGCCCTGGGCATGCTGGCCCAGGGCCGGACCGGGGTGCTCCGGTACGGCCGCGAGGGCGAGCGGCGAGTCGACGAGATCGGGGTGTTCGTGGCCAGCTACGCGCCCCGGCCGCGCATGATCGTCTTCGGCGCGATCGACTTCGCCGCCGCGGTGGCGCGGATCGGCGGCTTCCTCGGCTATCGGGTGACCGTCTGCGACGCCCGGCCGGTGTTCGCCACCAGCAAGCGGTTCCCGGAGGCCGACGAGGTGATCGTCGAGTGGCCACATCGCTACCTGGCCCGGGCGAGCGCGGCCGGCGAGTTGGACGAGCGCACCGTGGTGTGCGTGCTCACCCACGATCCCAAGTTCGACGTGCCGCTGCTGCAGGTGGCGTTGCGGCTGCCGCTGGCCTACCTGGGCGCGATGGGTTCGCGGCGCACGCACGCCGACCGGCTGGCCCGGCTGCGCGAACTGGGCGTGACCGAAGCCGAACTGGCTCGGCTGCATGGCCCGATCGGCCTCGACATCGGCGCCCGGACGCCGGAGGAGACCGCGGTGTCGGTTGCCGCCGAGATCATCGGCGCTCGCTGGGGCGGCACCGGGACTCCGCTGCGGGATGCCGACGGCCCGATCCACAGCCATCTCGACAGCACCGCGCGGCCCGAGACCCTGCCCGGTTGATCATGGCCCGGCCAGGGCCGGTCCGACCGTGGCCGGCCCAAGCCGGCCCAGACCGGCCCAAGCCGTCCTGACCTGGGCGTGGCGTCCGGCGGCAAGGTCGCCACGGCCGGGGAACCCGCTACCAAACCGATGCGGCCGCTGGGTTGCGCCTCGCTGCCGGTGGGGCTTGGCTGACGCATGTGCGGCAGCGGCCGCCAAGGAATCCGAGCGTCGCGTGGAGGTCTGATGGCACGGGTGAGCATCACCGTTGACGGGGTCAGCTACACCGATGAGGTGGAGCCACGGCTGCTGCTGGTGCAGTACCTGCGCGAGCGGTTGGGCAAGGTGGGCACCGTGGTCGGTTGCGACACCAGCAACTGCGGCGCGTGCACGGTGGCGTTGAACGGCAGGAGCGTGAAGAGCTGCTCGGTGCTCACCGTCCAGGCCGACGGCGGCGAGGTGCTGACGGTGGAGGGGCTGGCCGGCCCGGACGGCAGCCTGCATCCGATCCAGCAGGCCTTCCACGACAAGCACGCGTTGCAGTGCGGCTTCTGCACGCCGGGCATGATCATGGCCGCCTGGGACCTGCTGCGGGAGAACGCCGAGCCCAGCGACGAGGAGGTCCGCGAGGGCATCGAGGGCAACCTGTGCCGCTGCACCGGCTACCAGAACATCGTGGCCGCGGTGCAAGCCGCCGGCCAGGCGCTGTCGAAGGAGGCCACCGCATGACTGCCGTCTCCGAACGGGTCGACGGTGAGGTCGGCCGGCCGCGCCGCCGCAAGGAGGACCGGCACCTGATCACCGGTGCCACCACCTGGACCGACAACCTGACGCTGCCCGGCATGCTGCACCTGGCGATCCTGCGCAGCCCGATGGCGCATGCCCGGATCCGCTCGATCGATGTCTCGCCGGCGCTGCGCCGGCCGGGCGTGGTCGCGGCCTTCGCCGGTCGCGACTTCGCCGATACCCAGGGCACCATCCCGTGCGCCTGGCCGGTCACCCCGGACATGGTCAACCCCGGCCATCCCAGCCTGGCGGTCGATACGGTCAACCATGTCGGCGAGGCGGTGGCGGTCATCGCGGCTCGGGACAAGGCCAGCGCCCAGGACGCGTTGGAGGCCATCGACGTGGACTACGAGCAGCTGCCGGTGGTGCTCGACATGCCGACCGCGCTGCGCGCGAGCGCCGATGCGGGTGACCTGGTGCACGCGCACACCAGCTCGAACCGCTCCTACACCTGGACCTTCGAATCCGGCGCGGCCGGCACCGGCCAGCCGATCGAGGAGGCGCTGGCCAACGCCGAGGTCACCGTCCGGCGCCGGTTCATCCAGCAGCGGCTGATTCCGGCGTTCATGGAGCCGCGTTCGACCGTGGTGCAGCCCACCGGCGACGGCTTCACCATGTGGTCGGCCACCCAGATCCCGCACATCCTGCGCACCATGCTGGCACTGACCCTGAACGTCGCCGAGCACAAGGTGCGGGTGGTCGCGCCGGACGTCGGCGGTGGCTTCGGCGGCAAGCTGCAGGTCACCCCGGAGGAGGTGATCACCGCCCTGGTCGCGCGCCGGCTGGGCAAGCCGGCCAAGTACACCGAGACCCGGTCGGAGTCGCTGCTGAGCGCCCACCACGGCCGCGACCAGATTCAGGACATCACCATCACCGCCCGCCGGGACGGCACGGTGACCGGCCTGGACGTGCACCTGCTGGCCGACATGGGCGCCTACCTGCGGCTGGTCTCCCCCGGCGTGCCGGTGCTCGGCGCGTTCATGTTCAACGCGATCTACAAGTTCGCCGCCTACCGGTTCGTCTGCGAAGGGGTCTTCACCAACAAGACGCCGACCGACGCCTACCGCGGCGCCGGCCGCCCGGAGGCCACCTTCGCGGTCGAGCGGATCATGGACGAGCTGGCGCACGAACTGGACCTGGATCCGCTGGAGCTGCGGCGCAAGAACTGGATCCGACACGAGGAGTTCCCGTTCACCACGGTGTCCGGGCTGACCTATGACAGCGGCAACTACGAGGCGGCCACCGACAAGGCGCTGCGGCTGATCGGCTGGGACGCGTTGAAGCAGGAGCAGGCCGAGCGGCGGGCGCGCAAGGATCCGGTGCAGCTCGGCCTGGGCATCTCGACGTTCACCGAGATGTGCGGGCTGGCGCCGTCCCGGGTGCTGGGCTCGCTGGACTACGCCGCCGGTGGCTGGGAGAACGCCAGCATCCGGGTGCTGGCCACCGGCAAGGTCGAGGTGGTCACCGGTGCGTCGGCACACGGGCAGGGGCACGAGACGGCCTGGAGCCAGATCGTGGCCGACCAGCTCGGGGTGCCGTTCGAGGATGTCGAGGTGATCCACGGCGACACCCAGTCCTCGCCGAAGGGGTTGGACACCTACGGTTCCCGCTCGCTCACGGTCGGCGGGATCGCGGTGGTCAAGGCGGCCGAGAAGGTGGTGGCCAAGGCCCGGCGGATCGCCGCGCACATGCTGGAGGCCAGCGAGGACGACCTCGAGTTCGCCGGCGGCAGGTTCACCGTGCGCGGCGTGCCGGGTGAGGGAAAGACCATTCAGGACGTGGCCTTCGCCACCTTCACCGCGCACGACCTGCCGGACGGTGTCGAACCCAGCCTGGACGCCGACGCGACCTTCGACCCGGAGAACTTCTCCTTCCCGCACGGCACCCACCTGTGCGCGATCGAGGTGGACACCGAGACCGGTGGCGCGAAGATCCGCCGCTACGTCTGCGTGGACGACATCGGCGAGGTGATCAACCCACTCATCGTGGAAGGTCAGGTGCACGGCGGCCTGGCCCAGGGCATCGCCCAGGCGCTCTACGAGGAGGCGGTCTACGACAGCGAGGGCAACCTGACCACCGGCACCTTCGTCGACTACCTGGTGCCGTCCGCGCTCGACCTGCCGTCCTTCACCACCGACCGCACCACCAGCCCGTCCACCACCAACCCGCTCGGGGTGAAGGGGGTGGGCGAGGCCGGCACCATCGCCTCGACGCCGGCCGTGGTGAACGCGGTGGTCGACGCGCTGCGGCCGTACGGCGTCAACGATGTGCGGATGCCCTGCACACCGGAGCGGATCTGGCGGGCGCTGGCCCAGGGTGCGGAGAAGTCCGACCGGGCCGCCGGCGGCACCGTCGCCTACGGCGGCGCCAGTACGTCGACCTCGGACGGCTCGGGCACCGAGGAGGGTGGTCAGCTGTGATCCCGGCATCGTTCGACTACGTCCGGCCGGCAACGGCGGCCGAGGCGGTGCAGGCGCTGGCCAGCGCCGGCGAGGACGCCAAGGTGCTGGCCGGCGGCCAGTCCCTGCTGCCCATCCTGCGGTTGCGGCTGGCCTATCCGGACACCCTGGTCGACCTCGGCGGCATCGGCGAGCTGTCCGGCGTCACCGACGAGGGCGAGGCCATCGTGATCGGCGCGATGACCACCCACGACGAGGTGCTGCACGATGCCCTGGTGGCCCGGCATGCCCCGCTGATCGTGCAGGCGACCCGCACGGTGGCCGACCGGCAGGTGCGGCATCTGGGCACCTTCGGCGGCTCGCTGGCGCATGCCGACCCGGCCGGTGACCTGCCCGCGGTGGCGCTCACGCTGGACGCCGAGCTGCGGCTGCTCGGGCCGGCCGGCGAGCGGACCGTGCCGGCCCGGGAGTTCTTCCTCGACTACCTCAGCACGGCGCTGGGGCCCGGGGAGATCCTCACCTCGATCCGGATTCCCAAGCTGGGCGCGGGCTGGTCCACCCACTACGAGAAGTTCAATCGGGTGGCGCAGGCATGGGCGATCGTCGGGGTGGCGGCCGCGGTGCGCCGGCAGAACGGCAGCATCGCCGAGGCCCGGGTGGGGCTGACCAACATGGGCAGCACGCCGCTGCGGGCGCAGGCGGTGGAACAGGCGTTGACCGGAGCCGAGGCCTCGGCGGCCGCGGTGGCCGACGCCTGCGCCCGGGCCGCCGAGGGCACCACACCGCCGAGCGACCTGTCCGCGCGGGCCGACTACCGTGAACACCTGGCAACAGTGTTGGCCCGCCGGGCGGTGTTGGCCGCCGCCGGCATCTGAGCCGGCCGGCTGGGCCGGCCAGCCGAGCAAGGGAGCGCGCGTGCAGCTCGAACACACCTTTACCGTGCCGGCCGGCGTCGAGCAGGCATGGCAGGTGCTGCTGGACATCGAACGGGTGGCGCCATGCATGCCCGGCGCCAGCCTGGAGACCATCGACGGCGACCAGTTCACCGGCACGGTGAAGGTACGGCTGGGCCCGATCGGGCTTACCTACAAAGGCAAGGCCAGCTTCGTGGAGAAGGACGAGGCCGCGCACCGGGTGGTGATCGACGCCCAGGGCCGCGACTCCCGAGGCAACGGGACGGCCAGCGCCAAGGTGACCGCGACACTGGCCGAGGCCGGGGCGCAGACCGAGGTGGTGGTGCGCACCGACCTGACCATCACCGGCAAGCCGGCCCAGTTCGGCCGGGGCGTGCTGGCAGACGTCGGCAACAAGCTGATCGGCCAGTTCGCCGACTGCCTGGCCGGCAAGCTGGCCGGCACCGATGCCGCGCCGCTACCGGAGGCGGAGGCGGCGCCGGCCGGGCCGACTGTGGGCGAGCAGCCGACCGGGGCCGAGCCGGCCGCGGCCAAGCCGGCGGTGGCCGAGCCAGCTGCGCCCGAGCAGCCGGCGGTGGTCGGCTCTGGCGTCACTCCGACCGCGGCGCCGGCCGCGATGGCCGCCGGGCCCGGCCCCACCTCGGTCGAGACCGCGTCCGGTGGCGATACCGGCAATGGCGCGGACGCCGAACGGCCGGCCGCCGAGGTCGCGGCCGGGATACGGGCCACCGCCGACTCGAGCGCGCCGGGCACCGAGCCGGTGGCGCCAACCTTCACCGAACCGGCTGGCTCGTCCGGTTCGCAGCCCGGTTACCCCGCTGGCGCGGTGGAGCCGATCGACCTGCTCCGCTCGGCCGGACCGGCGATGGCCAAGCGGTTGGCGCCGGTCGTCGTCGCCGTGCTGGCCATCGTGCTCTTCGTGATCCTGCGCCGCCGACGGTAGGCCCGGTCTCGGCCCGCCGACTGACTCGCCGCCGGATAAGTGGCCGCGACCTCCGGTCGGAACAAGCGAATACGGCTCAGAACAGCGAGAGCTGGTCCACCTTGGGCTTGGGCCCTTCCAGCCTGGGCAACCGGCGGCTCCGCGGCCAGTCGTGCTCGGACTGCCAGTGCTGTTCCGGCGGTGGAGGTGGCGGCGGGCCGTCATGGTGGGCCAGCACCCGCAGCGCGGCGGCGGCCGTCCAGGTCAGCCGGTGCGCGGCGTACACCGAGCGCACCGCCTCGACGGCCAGCGGCAGCACGCCCGGCCCGGCTGCCAGCTCCAGGCAGAGCTCCAGGTCGTCGTGCATGGTCATCACCTGGCAGTTCAGCCGCCAGGCCGCCTGCGCCGCCGGCTCGGCCAACCGGGCGGCGAGCGCCGGCCCGATCGCGGCGACCACCCGGTCACCGCCGGCCGCCAGGTCGGCCAGCGCCGCCTCCACCGAGCCGAGTTCGGCCAGCAGTCGGGCGGCCGTCTTGGGTCCGAAGCCACGCACGCCAGGCAGATTGTCCGACGGGTCGCCACGCAGCGCGGCCAGATCCCGGTATTGATCCGGCCGGATGCCCTGCATCGTCTGGAAGCGCTCCGGAGTCAGCATCGGCGAGGCCTCCACCCCGCCGTTGATGATCCGCAGCACCCGGGTGTGCTCGTCGATCAGGGCGAACGCGTCCCGGTCCGAGGTCATGATCACCGTTTCGACCCCGTTGCGGCGGCCGAACCGGGCGGCCGAGGCCAGCACGTCGTCGGCCTCCAGCGCCGCCGGCACGATAACCGCCAGGCCCAGCTCTCGAAGCGCCTCGGCGGCCGCGGTCAGCTGGCAGACCAGGGTCTCCAGCTTCTCGACCCGGCTGGCCTTGTAGCTCGGCCAGCGCTCCCGGCGCAGGCTGCGTTCCGGATCGTCGAAGCCCACCAGCACGGCGATCGGCGCGATCCGCTCGACCGCCGCCACCAGCTGGGTGAGCAGCCCCCGGACCGCCCACAGCGGCTCGCCGGCCGCCGAGCGCAGGCCGGTCGAGGCCTGCGAGTGGTAGCTGCGGTGCACCAGCGAGTTGCCGTCGATGGCCAGCAGTACCGGGCGCTGCCCGTCCTGGCCGTCGATCGTCATGGCTACCACTGTGCCATTCCCGTCCGACGGGGATGATCGCCGCTCGGCCGACCAGCCCGTAAGGTCTTCGGCATGGCTCGTCTACCGATGCCCGGTGATCTGCTGCGGCTGACCGAACGTGGCTATGCCTCGCTCGAGCTGGCACTCGGCCTGGTGCCGCGTGCGGCCGCCCTGGTCGGGCAGTTGGAGAGCATCACCGGCCGGGCCGAGGCGGCGCTCGACGGCCTGGACCGAACCCGGCAGAGTGCCGACCAGTTGGTGGAACGTGCGGGCGGCCTGATCGACGGCTTGGAGCCGACGCTGAACCAGCTGATGCCGATCCTCGACCGGCTGGCCAACACCACCACCCCCGCCGAGGTGGATGCGGTCGTCCGGCTGCTCAACATGATGCCGGAGCTGGTCGAGCGGATGCACAAGGAGATCCTGCCGATCCTGGCCTCGCTGTCCAGCGTCGGGCCGGACATCCGGGAGCTGCTCGACACCATGAAGGAGTTCACCACCGCGCTCGGCGCGCTGCCCGGCATGGGTCGGGTCCGGCGGCGGGTCGAGGAGCACGAGGCGGAGCAGGACCGGGAGCGGGCCGAGATCGAGGCCTCGATCGAGCGGCCGTGATTGCCGAGGTCCAGTGATCGCTGAGGTACAGGCGACCCGTTACGTCACACCGCTGCGGGAAGGCGGCTCGCTGCCCGGACTGGTCGAGGCAGCTGACTTCGGCACCTACGTGGTCAAGTTCCGCGGCGCCGGCCAGGGACTGAAGGTGCTGGTGGCTGAGGTCATCGTCGGCGAGCTGGCTCGCCGGCTGGGCCTGCGGGTGCCGGAATTGCGCGTCCTGCGGCTGGATCCGGCGATCGGTCGGTACGAGGCCGACGAGGAGGTGCAGGACCTGCTCACCGCCAGCGTCGGGCTCAACCTGGCGGTGGACTTCCTGCCCGGCTCGTTCGGCTGGGACCCCGGCTTCGGCGTGTCAGAGCGGGAGGCTGCCATGGTGCTCTGGCTGGACGCCTTCACCGCGAACGTGGACCGCACCTGGCGAAACCCGAATCTGCTGATCTGGCACCGGGACCTGTGGCTGATCGACCACGGCGCGGCGCTGTACTTCCACCACAGCTGGCAGGCCGGCGCGGACCCGAAGCGCTTCGCCGGCCAGCCGTACGACAGCTCCGAGCACGTCTTCGCCGGGTACGCGGCACAGCTGCCGCGGGTCGATGCCGAGCTGGCCGGCCTGGTCGATGCGCGGTTGCTGGGCGAGATCCTGCGACTGGTACCCGACGAATGGCTGGAACCGGCCGGCCCGCTGGCCGAACCGGACCAGCTCCGGCAGGCCTACGCCGACTACCTGCTGGCCCGGCTGGCCAACCGACAGGCCTGGCTGCCGACGCCGGACGGGACCGTCGGATGACCAGATTGCCTTTCCAGTACGTGGTGTTGCGCTGCGTGCCGCGGGTGGACCGGGAAGAGTTCGTCAATGTCGGGGTGGTGCTCTACAGCCAGGCGGCGGACTACCTGTCGTGCGCCAGCCATCTCGAGGAGCCGCGGCTGCTCTCGTTGGCGGCCGACCTCGACATCGCCTCGGTGCAGGCGGCGCTGGACGCCGTCGCCGACTGCTGCGCCGGTAGCGGCCCGAGCGCGTTCATCAGCCTGGGCCAGCGGTTCGGCTGGATCGCCGCGCCGAAGAGCACCACGATCCAGCCCGGCTCGGTGCATGGCGGCCTCACCGAGGATCCGGATATCGAGCTCGCTCACCTGGTGGACATCTTGGTCCGCTGACAAGAGCGGCAGCTAGAAGCCGTCGCCGGTGTCGTCCTCGTTGGTGTCCTGCTCGTTCAGCTCGTCCTCGTCGACGATGTGCACCGCGGCCTCCTCGGCCGAGGAGGCGTAGCCGGCCGGCCCGGCGTCGGTGGCCACCGGGGCAGCCTCGGTGTCGGTGTGCGCGCCCTCGTCCGGCTCGACCAGCCGGCCGGCCCGATTGGCGTCCACCGGCGCGGCGCCCTCGGCGTCGATGTCCGGCTCCTCCTGGGCCAGCCGCTGGTCCAGCGACTCGCCCTCCCGCTGCTCGGCCAGCGTGGTGCCGTACCGGGTGCTCTTCGGCTCGTAGTCCGGCGGATCCCACCGGGTCTGCTCCGGCTCGTCCAGGCTCTGCAGGGTGCCGTCGCCGGTCAGGTTCTCGGCCGGATCCATGTCCTCGGCATCCTCGACGCCGCCCTCGTACACCGAATCTCCAAATTCCGTCATGCCTGCCACCCAATCACTCGATCGGATCTCACGGCGACTGCGGGTTCAGCCGGACAGCTCGCGCGCCAGCCGGCGCAACGTGCGATCGAAGAGCAACTTACCCACTGCCGACACCACCGGATCGGCCAGCCGCGGGGTCCACCGGGGCCGGACATCCTCCAGCCAGCTCAGCCGGCTGCCACCCGGCGCCGGCCGCACCTCGATCTCGGCCCAGCCGGCGAGCCAGCGGCCGCGCTTGACCACCCGGCAGCGTCCCGCGTCGCCGCCGGCTGGCGGCCGCCACTCGGTCACCGTCATCGGGTCGTCGAAGCCGACCGGGCCGAGGGCGGTACGTCCGGTGAACCGGGTGCCGAGTCCGGCCGGGACCGGGCTGTCCCGGTCGATGGTCACCGTGGTGAGCGGGATCCAGCGGCCGTGCGCCGGCCAGTCGGTGATCAGCGCCCAGACCCGCTCGGCCGGGGCGTCAACCCGCCGAACCGAGCGCACCAGTGCCACCTGACACATCCTATTGAGCGTGGCGCAGTGGGCGGGATGCGGCAACGTAGTGTTGAAGCACACAAGTCCAAGGGAGCGATGGAGATGACCGAGATCGCCACAAGCGCCGACGTCGCCGTGTTCCACCCGCCTGCCGGCGACCCGCTGCGGTTGCCGATCCTGCACCCCACCGAGGGCGCTGCCGGCGCGGATATCAGCAAGTTGCTGGCCAAGTCCGATCTGGTCACCTACGACGTGGGGTTCGCGAATACGGCGTCCTGCTCGTCGGCGATCACCTACATCGACGGTGACGCCGGCATCCTGCGCTATCGCGGCTACCCGATCGAGGAGTTGGCCGAGCACTCCAATTTCGCCGAGGTGTCCTTCCTGCTCATCCACGGACATCTGCCCAGCCGGGACGAGCTGTCGGCCTTCACCACCCGGATCAACCGGCACACCTTGCTGCACGAGGATCTGAAGCGGTTCTTCGACGGCTTCCCCCGCGACGCGCACCCGATGCCGGTGCTCAGCTCGGCGGTCTCGGCGCTGTCCACCTTCTACCAGGACTCGCTGGATCCGTTCAACGACGAGCAGGTGGACCTGTCCACCATCCGGCTGCTGGCCAAGCTGCCCACGATCGCCGCCTATGCCCACAAGAAGTCGGTCGGCCAGCCGTTCCTCTATCCGGACAACTCACTGGATCTGGTGGCGAACTTCCTGCGGATGACGTTCGGATTGCCGGCCGAGCCGTATGCGGTCGATCCGGCCGTGGCCAAGGCGCTGGACCTGCTCTTCGTGCTGCACGCCGACCATGAGCAGAACTGCTCGACCTCCACGGTCCGGCTGGTCGGCTCCTCCAACGCGAATCTGTTCGCCTCGGTTTCGGCCGGTATCAACGCGCTGTTCGGGCCGTTGCACGGCGGCGCCAACGCCGCGGTGCTGGAGATGCTGGAGGCCGTCCGGGCCGACGGCGGCGACGTGCGGCGATTCGTCGAGCGGGTCAAGGCCAAGGAGAAGGGCGTCAAACTGATGGGCTTCGGCCACCGGGTCTACAAGAACTACGACCCGCGGGCCGCGATCATCAAGAAGACCGCCGACAGCCTGCTCTCCGCGATGGGCAAGCGGGACGACCTGCTGGACATCGCCATCGAGTTGGAGGGCTACGCGCTCTCCGATGACTACTTCGTCAGCCGCAAGCTCTACCCGAACGTGGACTTCTACACCGGCCTGCTGTACCGGGCGATGGGCTTTCCCACCAAGATGTTCACGGTGCTGTTCGCGATCGGCCGGCTACCCGGCTGGATCGCCCAGTGGCACGAGATGATCAACGACCCGCAGACCAAGATCGGCCGGCCGCGTCAGCTCTATACCGGCCCGGCCGAGCGTCCGTACGTTCCGCTGGACCAGCGCTAGTTCTGCCGGCCGGCCGCCTTGCCCTGGCTGGTAGCGGTTGGGCTGGCTGCCGGCCGGCCGTCTTGCCCTGGCTGGTAGAAGTAAACGCATGCCAGAAACAGTCCGCGGGGTCATCTCGCGCAGCGTGGGCAAGCCGGTCGAGCTGGTCCCGGTGGTCGTGCCGGATCCCGGTCCGGGCGAGGTGGTGGTCACCGTGCAGGCGTGCGGCGTCTGCCATACCGACCTGCACTACCGGGAAGGCGGCATCAACGACGACTTCCCGTTCCTGCTGGGGCACGAGGCGGCCGGCCTGGTCGAGCGGGTCGGCGACGGAGTCACCGAGGTGGCGCCGGGCGACTTCGTCATCCTGAACTGGCGCGCGGTGTGCGGCCAGTGCCGGGCCTGCCGGCGCGGCCGACCGTGGTACTGCTTCAACACCCACAACGCCGGCCAGAAGATGACGCTGGAGGACGGCACCGAGCTGTCAGCTGCGCTGGGCATCGGTGCGTTCGCCGAAAAGACTCTGGTGGCGGCCGGCCAGTGCACCAAGGTGGATCCGGCCGCCCCCGCGACGGTCGCCGGCCTGCTCGGCTGCGGGGTGATGGCCGGCCTGGGCGCCGCTATCAACACCGGCGCGGTCGGCCGCGGCGATTCGGTGGCGGTGATCGGCTGCGGCGGGGTCGGGATGGCAGCCATTGCCGGGGCCCGATTGGCTGGTGCGGCAACGATAATCGCGATCGACGTGGACGACCGCAAGCTTGCCCTGGCGCGGGAGTTCGGTGCGCACGAGCTGATCAACTCCACCGCCACCGACCCGGTAGCGGCGATCCGGGCGGCCACCGGCGGGTTCGGCGCCGACGTGGTGGTGGACGCGGTGGGGCTGCCCGAGACCTACCAGCAGGCCTTCTACGGCAGGGACCTGGCCGGCACCGTGGTGCTGGTCGGGGTGCCCCGGCCGGAGGCGCGGCTGGAGCTGCCGCTGCTGGATGTGTTCGGCCGCGGCGGTGCGCTGAAGTCTTCCTGGTACGGCGACTGCCTGCCGTCCCGGGACTTCCCGATGCTGATCGAGCTCTACCGGCAGGGCCGGTTGCCGCTGGAGAAGTTCGTCACCGAGACCATCGGCATCGGCGACATCGAGGCCGCCTTCGCCAAGATGCACGCCGGCGACGTGCTGCGCTCGGTGGTGGTCCTCTGATGCCGGTGGTCTGCTGATGCGGACGGCCGGCTAGATGGGCGCGGCCGTCGAGCACACGGTGACCGCCGGCACGTTCCATCTCGACGGCGGCAGCTGGGACGTGCGGAACAACGTGTGGTTGGTCGGCGACGATACCGAATGCCTGCTGATCGACGCGCCGCACTCGGCCGAGCCGATCCTGGATCTGATCGCCGGGCGCACGGTGACCGCGATCGTCTGCACGCACGCCCATGACGACCACATCACGGTGGCCCGGCAACTGAGCCGGCGGCTGGCCGTGCCGGTGCTGCTGCACCCGGCCGATGAGGTGCTGTGGCGGCAGAGCTATCCGGATTTCGACTTCGTCCCGCTGACCGATGGTGAGACCCTGCCGGTGGCCGGCATCGAACTGCGGGTGCTGCACACGCCCGGCCACGCGCCGGGCGCGGTCTGCCTGTACGCGCCCGCGGTCGGCACCGTGTTCACCGGCGACACCCTGTTCGCCGGTGGCCCCGGCGCGACCGGTCGGTCGTACTCGGACTTCGGCACCATCATCTCCTCGATCCGGGATCGGCTGCTCACGCTGCCGCCGGACACGGTGGTGCGCACCGGGCACGGCGATTCGACCACGATCGGTGACGAGGCGCCGCGGCTGGCCGAGTGGATCGCCCGCGGCTACTGACCCCGCGTCTGACCCTGCGTCGTCGGTAGCGGTTCGGGGTAGCCTGGGCGGCATGCCCGCGTTGCTGGGTTTTCCCAATCCGGTGAACGAGAAGGCCGCTCGGACGGTGGCGGCTTGCGTGGTGGTGCTCAGCCTGCTTGCGCTGCTGCCGGCGCTGCGGTGGCTGGTGCTACCGCTGGCGATCGGCTTCTGGCTGCGGGTGGCGTCCGGGCCGCGGTTCAGCCCGCTCGGCCAGCTGGCCACCCGGGTGGTCGCGCCCCGGCTCGGTGCGCCGAAGCCGGTGCCTGGGCCGCCCAAGCGGTTCGCCCAGCTGATCGGCGCGCTGGTCAGCAGCGCGGCGGCGACCTGCTTCGCCGTCGGCGCGATCGGCGCCAGCCAACTGCTGCTCGGCGCGCTGATCGTGGCTGCCGGCCTGGAATCCGGCCTCGGGCTGTGCCTGGGCTGCGTGATCTTCGGCTACCTGATGCGGGCCGGCCTGATCGCCGAACATATCTGCGAGGAGTGCAACACGGTCGGCCTGCGCTATGACACCGAGCTGTGAAACTGGGCTCTGACACTGAGCTGCGCTAGCAGTACCAGTGGCCTGGCCCCGGCTGGTTGACCCGGGTGCTCTGGCTCCCGCTGCCAGAATGGGTGCGTGAGCACCGCACCGTCCGCCGCCGGAGTCGCCGCTGAGCCCGGTCAGCCCCGCTCGCCCCGGCTGGGGCTGGAGGTGCTGTGCGTGCTGGGGGTGTCGCTGGGCATCTCGGCGATCAGCTCCTGGATCAACTTCCTGGACATCCAGACCCGGGGCGGCTTCCGGCACGCGACCGCGACGCTGAACCCATCGCTCAACCCGCGTGAGTGGGTGGATCTGAGCTATCAACTGCTCGGCGTGCTCAACGGCGTGGTGCCCGCGCTGCTGGCGCTGTTGCTGCTTTACCGGATACCGGCGCTGCCCGGCTTCGGCATCGGGCTGGACCGGCTGAGGCTGGCCCGGGACTCGGCGCAGGGCCTCGGCTTCGCCGCGCTGATCGGTATTCCCGGCCTGCTGCTGATCTACCTGGCACGCAAGGTGGGCGTGAATGCCCAGCTGGACGCCTCGGACATCGCCGACGTCTGGTATCGCTATCCGGTCCTGGTGCTCAACGCCATCCAGAACGGGGTGCTGGAAGAGATCGTGATGATCGGGTACCTGCTCACCCGGCTGCGCCAGCTGCGCTGGCCGCCGTGGCGGGCGATCCTGGTCAGCGCGGCGATCCGCGGCTCGTACCACACCTATCAGGGCATCGGCGGCTTCCTCGGCAACTTCGTCATGGGCGCCATCTTCGGCTGGTGGTTCACCCGGACCCGCCGGGTGCTGCCGCTGGTGATCGCGCACAGCATCCTGGACATCGTCAGCTTCGTCGGCTACGCCGCCCTGCACGGCAAGGTCAGCTGGATCTGAGCCTGGTCGGCCGGGGTCCGCTGGAGTCGGTCAGGTCGCTCGCTCGGTCAGGTCGCTCGCTCGGTCAGGTCGCTCCGCTGGAGTCGGTCAGGTCGCTCGCTCGGTCGCCGGCGCGACCGGTTGGCCGAGCGTGCCCTGCGCGGCACGGATGGCGGTGGTGTCACCACCCGGGCCGCGCAGCAGCCAGGCCAGGCCGACCGCCAGCAGCGCGCCGAGGAACGGGCCGATGAGATACACCTGGTAGTTGCTGAAGTCCCACAGCGCCGCGTCCGGGCCGAACGATCGGGCCGGGTTCATCGACGCCCCGCTGATCGGGCTGGACCACAACCCGGCCAGCGTGATGTAACCGCCGACCGCGATCGCCGACATCGGCCCGACGTTCTGCGCGCCGGACGCGGTACCCAGGATGGTGCTGATCAGGCCGAAGGTGAGCAGTGCCTCCATCGAGGTGGCCAGCAGGATGCTCACTCCTGGGCCGGGCTCGGTCGCGCCGAGCTGGCCGATCTTGCCGAACATCGCCCACAGCAGCAGGCAGGCAGCCGTCGCGCCCAGCAACTGCACCACGAGGTAGGCCGGCACCCGCCGCCACGGGAACTCCTGGCGCAACGCGAACGCCACCGTGACCGCCGGGTTGAGGTGCGCCCCGGAGACCGCGCCCATGAACAGGATGATCGCCACCACCATAAGCGCCGGCGCGGTGACCGCGGCGGCCCGTGCGATCTGCCCGCCGGTGTAGGCGTTGATGACCCCGCCGCCGGCCCCGACCACGACCAGCAGGAAGGTGCCGACCAGTTCGGCGATGAGCCGGCGCCATTCCCGCGACGGATCGGCGAAGTGCCGCAGGGCGTCCAGGTCGCGCTCGACGGTGCCGAGCACCGCCCGGGCCTCGACGGGCTTCCCGTCGACCCGGGTGGTCGCGGCACTCGCCGGTTCAGCCCCGGCCCGTGTCATGAGCTACCACATTTCGTCCGTGCCCGCAAAGGGATTCGCTCATTCCCGGGACAGCATCGCGACCGCCTCGCGCTCCAGGTCCACGTACGGCTCACCGGAGACGTCGACCGCCACATGGTGCACGGTGCCACCGGTGAACGCCCACGGCGCCGAGCCCGGATAGTCGTCGGTGATCGGCTCACCGCGATCGCAGCCGATGTTCAGCCCCTCACCGGCGATGGAGAACTTGCCGGGCTGGGTGCGGATCCGGGCCTCGCCGACCTGCTCCTCGCCGTGATAGAGGCGCAGCAGGCCGGTGGCGACGCCGGGCGGATCCTCGCCGTCCTTGTCGAAACTGGCTGACAGGATCAGGTTCTGCCCGGTGGGCACGTCCTTCGTCGCGATGACCTGCTGCTCGGTGATGCCGACGAAGTTGTAGACGTAATGCAGCCGGTTCTGCTTCAGGTAGAGGGCGTGACCGCCGAACCGGCTGCCGTGCGAGAAGATCACACCCTCCGCACCGGCCCCTTCGCCATCGTGGCTCGGCAGGTCGACCAGCGCGCCGATCGTGTAGGACCGGTTGCGGATGTTCACCGCGACCGACTCCGGCACCTCGGCACCAGCCGGCCGGTAGCTGTACCGGTTGCGAGCCGGCGTCAGTTGTGGCCTGGGTGTAAGGAAGATCTCCAGCGCCGACCGGTCGTCGAGCGGGAACGCGTGGTTGACGCCGGCCTCGTAGAACCACAGGCCGATCAGCTCGGCGAGCTTGTCCGGCTGCTCGGCGGCCAGGTCGTGCAGCTCGGACCGGTCGACCTGGGTGTGGTAGAGCTCCCAGCTGTCCTGCTCGTAGTGGCTCCAGCCGCTGAGCGCCGGATGCGTGGTAACCGCCTTCCAGCCGTCGTGCCAGATGCCCCGGGTGCCGAGCATCGAGAAGAACTGGGCCTTCTTCGCGGTGGGAATGGTCGCGGCGTCGAAGCTGTAGCGCATGCTGGTGCCCTGCACCGGGATCTGGGTCGCGCCCCGCACCTCGGTGGGCTCGGTGACCCCGAGGCAGTCCAGCACGGTGGGCACGATGTCGACCGCATGGTGGTACTGGTCGCGGATCTCGCCGTGGGCCTGGATGCCGGCCGGCCAGGAGATGATGCACGGATCGCAGGTGCCGCCGTTGTGGCTGTAGCGCTTCCACATCTTGAACGGGGTGTTGAACGCCATCGCCCACCCGGTCGGGTAGTGGTTGTAGGTCTTCGTGCCGCCCAGCTCGTCGAGCATCGCGAGGTTCTGCGCGAGGTCGTCGGGAATCCCGTTGGAAACCTTGTTCTCGTTGACCGAGCCGTTCGGCCCACCCTCACCGCTGGCGCCGTTGTCGGACACCACGACGATCAGGGTGTTCTGCAATTGCTCGATCTCGGCGAGGTAGTCCAGCAGCCGGCCGATCTGGTGGTCGGCGTGCGAGAGGAAGCCGGCGTACACCTCGGCCATCCGGCTGAACAGCCGGCGCTCCTCGGCGCCCAGGCTCTCCCAGGGCCGGGTGTAGTCCAGCGCCGGGAACGGCTTGCCGTCCGGGCCGGTCCGGCTGTCCGGCGTGCCCAGCGGGTTGATCGGCGGCAGCTCGGTGCCGGCCGGGACGATGCCCAGCTCCAGCTGCCGGGCCAGCACCTGCTCGCGCACCTTCTCATACCCTTGGTCGAACCGGCCCCGGTACCGGTCGGCCCACTCCCGGGGCACGTGGTGCGGGGCATGCGCGGCGCCGAGGGCGTAGTAGAGGAAGACCGGACGGTCCGGCGCGATCGTCTTGACGTCGTCGATGAATTCGATCGCCCGGTCGGTCAGGTCGACGCTGAGGTGGTAGCCGTCCGCCGGGCTCGACGGCGGGTCCACCGGGTGGTTGTCGTGCACCAGGTCCGGGTACCACTGGTTGGTCTCGGCCCCCAGGAAACCGTAGAACCGCTCGAAGCCGCGACCCAGCGGCCAGTCGCGCTTGACCGACGCCAGGTTCATCTCGTCCTCGGGACACAGATGCCACTTGCCGACCATCGCGGTGGAGAACCCGCGATCGACCAGCATCTCGGCCAGCGTGGCGCACTCGGGCGGGATATGGCCGTTGCCGTTGGGGAAGCCGGCCGCCGCCTCGGTGATGCAGGCCATCCCGTTCGTCGTGTGGTTGCGCCCGGTCAGCAGGCACGACCGGGTGGGTGAGCACAGCGCCGTGGTGTGCCACTGGGTGTAGCGCAACCCCTGCGCGGCAATCCGGTCGATGTTCGGCGTGTCGATCAGGCCGCCGTAACAGCTCATCGCGCTGAAGCCGACGTCATCGAGGACGATGTACACCACATTCGGCGCGCCCGCTGGCGCCTTCGGCTGCTCGAACGGCGCCCAGTCCGGCACCGAATCCCGAATGTCGGAGTTCACCACACCGCGGAACGTGGGTTTCATGATCAGCACCTCTCAGCTGGTCTCGTCAGCAGGTTCCAGGCTTGCCGATCCGCACCGGCCCGGTATCACCCCGGACAGGTGACGACACATCTGGCATCGGGTGGTAACACTGGGCCGATGACGGTGTCCCTCGGCCTGCCCGACCCGATCCGGCCGGGGCTGTCCAGCCCGATCCCGCCGGGGCTGTCCAGCCCGACCCGGCCGAGCCTGCCCGACCCCCGGCCGCCGGCGCCGGACACCTTCCACGTACTGGCCAAGCCGACCGGTGCGATCTGCAACCTGAACTGCGAATACTGCTTCTTCCTCGCCAAGGAGGAGCTCTACCCGGGCAGTACCTTCCGGATGAGCGAGACGGTGCTGCGGACCTACCTTCGGCAGCTGCTCGAATCGCACCGTGCCCCGCTGGTCACCGTCGCCTGGCAGGGTGGCGAGCCGACCATGATGGGGCTGGACTTCTACCGCCGGGTGATGGGCTACCTCGACGAGATCGCACGGCCCGGCCAGCAGATCGAGCACACCATCCAGACGAACGCGACCCTGATCGATGACGAGTGGGCCGCCTTCCTCGCCGAGCGGGACTTCCTGGTCGGAGTCTCCATCGACGGCCCCCGGCGATTGCACGACGCCTACCGGCTCGACAAGGGCGGCAAGCCCACCTTCGACCGGGTGATCCGTGGGCTGGACCGGCTGCGGGCGCACGGCGTGCGTTGGAACGCGCTGACCACCGTGAACCGGGCGAACGAGGAACACGGCGCGACGGTCTATGCGTTCCTGCGCGACGAACTGGGCGCCGAGCACATCCAGTTCATCCCGATCGTGGAACGGCCCGCGCCCGGCGGCATCCCGACCGGCGCGACGGTCACCGACCGCTCGGTCACCCCGCCGGGCTACGGCCGCTTCCTGGTCGAGGTGTTCGATGACTGGGTACGGCACGACGTCGGGCGGGTGTTCGTCCAGATGTTCGACTCCACGCTGGCCAGCTTCCTCGACGTGCCCGGCTCGCTGTGCGTGCACTCCGAGACCTGCGGGACGGCGCTGGCGCTGGAACACAACGGCGACCTGTACTCCTGCGACCACTTCGTCGAACCAGCCCACCTGCTCGGCAACATCGCCGAGCACCACCTGCTCGAACTGGTGGCGTCGCCCCAGCAGCAGGCGTTCGGCAACGCCAAGCGCGACTCGCTGCCCGCGTACTGCCGGCGGTGTGACGTCCGGTTCGCCTGCCACGGCGGCTGCCCGAAGGACCGGTTCACCACCACGCCGGACGGCGACCCGGGCCTGCACTACCTGTGCCAGAGCTACCAGCTGTTCTTCCGGCACGTCGACCGGCCGATGCGGGTGATGGCCGCGGCGCTGCGGTCCGGCCGGACCGCCGACGAGGTGATGGCCTGGTGCCGGCGGCAGGATCGCCGAGCCGCGGCAGCCACCGGCTGACAGCGCGCGGCGACGAGGTCGACGGTGAAGCCGCACTGGCCACCACGCTGGCAGCGGGAGGGCGAGGACCCGGACTACCGCTTCTCGCTGGCCAACGAGCGGACCTTCCTCGCCTGGCTGCGCACCGGGCTGGCGCTGCTGGCCGGCGCGGTGGCGCTCGTCCAGCTCGTGCCGCCGTTCCGGCTCGCGGGCGCGCGGACCGCGCTCGGCATCCTGCTCGCCGTGCTCGGCCTGATGATGGTGTGCCTGGCCTACACCCGGTGGGCGGCCAACGAGAAGGCGATGCGGACCGGCGGCCGGCTGTCCTACCCGGTCAGCCTGCCGATCCTGTCGTTCACGCTCGCCCTGGTCGGTGTGCTGACCGTGGTGCTGGTCGCGGTGGCCCAGCGGTGACCTCCGCGCCGGACGTCGAAGAGGCGCTGGCCCGGGGCCGGACCACCGTGGCCTGGGGCCGCACGTCACTGAGCACGGCCGCGCTGGGCGTGCTGTTCGTCCGGCTGGGCTTCAAAGGCCATTCCGCGCTCGAGATCGCCGGTGGCGCCGCGCTCTGGATCTGCTGCGTGGGCTTCGCCGTCACCGGACGGGCGGCCTACCGGCAGCCGTCCGGCCGGGTGCCCCGGCTCGCCCTGCTGGCCGGCTCGCTCGGCGTGCTGGGCGCCGGGGCGCTCGGCACGCTGGGCGCGTTCCGGCCGCTGTACTGACCGCCCTAGGCTACCGTCACGAAGTCGATCAGCTCCTCGACCGAGCGCAGCAGCGGCACCTCGACGTCGGCGTAGCTGTTCACCGAGGCGAGCACCCGCCGCCAGACCTGCCGCGGCTCGGCGGCGCCCAGCGCGGCCGCCACGCCCTGCTTCCACTCGATGCCGCGCGGCACCACCGGCCACCGGTCGATGCCGAGGGCGACCGGCTTGACCGCCTGCCAGATATCGACGTACGGGTGCCCGTTGATCAGCACGTGCGGCGAGCGGATGCCGGCCGCGATCCGGGACTCCTTGGAGCCCTCGACCAGGTGGTCGACCAGCACGCCGAGCCGCCGGGACGGTGCCGGGCCGAACTCGGCCACCGCCTCGGCCAGCAGGTCGATGCCGCCGAGCGGCTCCACCACGATGCCCTCGATGCCCTCGATGCGCAGGTCCTCGCCCCAGATCCGCTCGACCAGGGCCGCGTCGTGCACGCCCTCCACCCAGATCCGGCTGGCCTTGGCCACCTGCGCCCGGACCCCGGCCACCGCTACCGAACCGGACGCGGTGCGTCCCGGCTGCCGTCGTCGCGGCACGGCGGCCGGCCGGACCAGGGTGACCAGCTCACCCGCCAGCAGGAAGCTGGCCGGCAGCATCGGAAACACCCGGTGCCGGTCGAACCGGTCGGCCAGCGTCACCGTCTCACGCTGCTCACCGGCGATCACCGCCCGACCGCAGGCCACCACCGCGCCGCAGAACCGGCCGTCGGCGGTCTCCACCACCAGATCGGGCTCGGCCGGCACCTCACGCACCCGCCGGCGCCGGGAATGCCCAGTGGCCAGAACGTCATCGCTGTACACCGGGCCACCCTAGAGACCGGCCGGCCGGCTACGAGGTTGCCGCGCCCGGCTCGGCACCGGTAGGTACGTTGGAACCCGTGTCCGACGATCGATGCTGCGCGCGGCTGGCCGCTTGGGGTTCGGCGTGGCTGGCCGGCACTGCCGGCTTCGACCAGGTGCTGGACGCCGTGGCCGGCACCGGCCGGCCGGTCGGCGGCCCTGGCTTCGACGGCGCCGGCCTGCATCCGGTCGGTGTCGCGCTGACCGACTGGAAGCGGGCCGGCAGCACGGCGCTGCGGCTGGTGCTGCCGGTGCCCGGCGACGTGCGCGGGCTGGCCGGCCCGCACCCGCTGCGGGCCGCCGCGCTGCAGGCCGGCCAGGCGGTCTACGGCAACGGTTTCGGGCTCACCGTGCTGACCGGGCCGCCGACGCCGAGCAGCGCCGGGCCGGAGGTCGTCTGGCACCGGGCGCCGGCGGCCGACCAGCCGGCCGATCCGCTGTCCCTCGCCGAGGCCGAGCACGAGCTGGCCGAGGCGATCCGGGAGACCGCGTCGGACTTCGCCCGGCGTGGCGTGACCAGCTGGCTGTCCGACATCGCGCCGGCCCTGTCGGACGCCCGCCGGGCCGGCGAGCGGCTGCGCCTGCCGGCCAGCCACCCACCCCGCGCGGTCCGGCTGATCGCCCAGGCCGAGCGGCTTACCGCGGTGTTCGCGGTGGTGGACCGCGACGACACCGGTCCGCTCACGGCAGCCGAGGTCAGCGAGCGCAGCCAGGCGCTGGCGCCACTGCGGTTGGCCGTCCGGCGGGCGCTGGTGGCCGGCTACAACGCGCCGGCCGAGGTGGCCGCCCGCGAGAGCTGAGCATGCTGTCGACGCGGCGGGTACTGGCTTGTCCTCACCGTCAATCCCCGAGCGGACCACGCCGAGCCGGCGGCGGGCAGCAGAAGTCCGGGCATTGCCAGCCACCGATCCCCAATGCGCTGAGGCTCTTCGGCGCGACACCGGTGAGCTGCTCGGCGACCAGGTCGGCCAGCCCCGCCACGAACGCCGGATGGGTGCCGGCGGTGGCGGCCCGGACGAAGTTCAGGCCAAGTTCGGCGGCCGTTGCCGCGGCCTCGTTGTCCAGATCCCAGAGCACTTCCAGGTGGTCGGAGACGAAGCCGGTCGGTGCCACCAGCACCGAACGGACCCCGGTGGCGGCCAGCGCCCGCAGCTGGTCGTTGATGTCCGGCGCCAGCCACGGCAGCCGCGGCGGCCCGGACCGGGACTGCCAGACCAGGTCGAACTCTGCCCCCGGACCGCGCACCAGCTCGGCCACCAGGGCGGCGGTGGCCTGATGCTGCCGCAGGTACAGCCCACCGGACGGCCCGGCGCTGGCGTTCATGCTGACCGGCACCGAATGCGCGGTGAACACCAGCCGGGCGGTGTCGGCATCCTCGGCCGGCAGTCGCGCCAGCGCGGCGCGTACCGCATCGGCGTTGGCCTGGATGAACCCCGGGTGGTCGAAGTAGTGCCGCAGCTTGGTGAACCGCACCCCGGGCGCCGCCTCGGCGGCTCGGGCCAGATCCTCCCGGTACTGCCGGCAGCCGGAGTACGAACCGGTGGCGCTGGTGGCCAGCACCAGCACCTCGCGGTGGCCGTCGGCGGCCAGTTGGCGGGCGGTGTCGGTGACGAACGGATGCCAGTTGCGGTTGCCGAAGTAAGCCGGCAGCGCGAAGCCGCGCCGGTCGAACTCGGCGGCCAGCGCGGCCAGTAGCGCCTCGTTCTGCGCGGTGATCGGCGACACTCCGCCGAAGTGCTGGTAGTGCTCGGCCACCTCGGCCAGCCGCTCGTCCGGGATGCCCCGGCCGGCGGTGACGTTGCGCAGGAACGGCAGCACCTCCGCCGGCCCGCACGGCCCGCCGAAGGACAGCAGCAGGAACGCGTCGTAGCCGGATCCGGTCAAGCCCGCACTCACACGCCCATCGCGTGGAAGCCACCGTCGACGTGGATCAGCTCGCCGGTGGTGGCCGGGAACCAGTCGGAGAACAGCCCGACGCAGCTGCGGGCGACCGGCGTCGCGTCCTGGATGTCCCAGCCCAGCGGGGCCCGGGTGCCCCAGGCGTCCTCGAAGGTGCTGAAGCCGGGAATGCTCTTGGCGGCCATCGTCCGCACCGGACCGGCCGCCACCAGGTTCACCCGGATGTTGCGCGGGCCGAGCTCGCGCGCCAGGTACCGGGACGTGGACTCCAGCGCCGCCTTGGCCACCCCCATCCAGTTGTAGGCCGGCCACGCGGTGCGGGCGTCGAAGTCCAGGCCGAGGATCGAGCCGCCGGCCTCGCCGAACAGCGGCAGGGCGGCCACCGCCAGCGATTTGAAGCTGAACGCCGACACCTCGACGGCGGTGGACACGTCGGCGTACGGCGTGTCCAGGAAGTTCTCCCCCAGGCAGGACGCCGGCGCGAAGCCGATCGAGTGCAGCACGCCGTCCAGGCCGTCGACGTGCTCGCGGACCCGGTCGGCCAGCGCCGCCAGATCCTCGGCGGCGGTGACGTCCAACCGCACCAGCGGCGCCGGCTTGGGCAGCCGCCTGGCGACCCGCTCGACCAGCGACAGCCGGCCGTAGCCGGTCAGCACCACCTCGGCGCCCTGCAGCTGCGCCTCACGCGCCACCGCGAACGCGATCGAGGCGTCGGTGATCACCCCGGTGATCAGCAGCCGCTTGCCGTCCAGCAGTCCCATCCGCCGCTTCCCTTCTGAAGTAACGCTGCCTGCTGAAGTAATGCTGCCTGCTGAAGTAACGCTGCCTGCTGAAGTAACGCTGCCTTGCCGTGCTGCTGGATCAGATGCCCATGGCCAGGCCGCCGTCCACCGGCAGCAGCACGCCGTTGAGGTAACCGGCCGCGTCGGAGGCGACGAACCGGACCACCTGGGCCACCTCCGCGGGCGAGCCGTACCGCTTGGCCGGGATGCCGGCCAGCACCTCGGCCCTGCGGTCCTCGGTCATCGCCGCTGTCATGTCGGTCTCGATGAAGCCCGGCGCGATCACGTTGGCGGTGATGTTGCGCCCGCCCAGCTCGCGGGCCAGCGACCGGGCCAGCCCGATCAGGCCGGCCTTGCTGGCGGCGTAGTTGGCCTGCCCGGCGGCTCCGGCCAGCGACACCACCGAGGAGATGAAGATCAGCCGGCCGTACTTGGCCCGCAGCATGCCGGAGGCGGCCCGCTTGGCCACCCGGAAGGCGCCGGTCAGGTTGGCGTCCAGCACGCTGACGAAGGACTGCTCGCTCATCCGCAGCAACAGCGTGTCGTCGGTGATGCCGGCGTTGGAGACCAGCACCTCGACCCGGCCCAGCTCGGCCTCCACGGTACGGAACGCCGAGTCCACCGACTGCTCGTCGGTGACGTCGCAGCGCACCCCGAACAGCCCGTCCGGCGCGCCGCTGCCGCGGTGGGTGACCGCCACTTGGTCGCCGGCCTCGGCGAACGCCTTGGCGATGGCAAGACCGATACCGCGGTTGCCGCCGGTCACCAGCACAGTACGACTCACCCGCGCCACGCTAGCCGATGGCGCCGCCGGCCGGGATCGGCAGGTGGGTAGTGTCGGCCGGCATGCGGGCGGTGCAGATCCAGTCCTTCGGCGGCCCCGAGGTGCTCCAGGTGGTGGAGCTGGCAGATCCGGAGCCGACCGGGAGCCAGCTGCTGGTCCCGGTGCGTGCTGCCGGCATCAACTACGCCGACACCCACGCGGTGGAGAACTCCTACCTGTCCCGCCAGGAACTGCCGCTGATCCCGGGCGGTGAGGTGCTGGTCGAGCTGCCCGACGGCAGCCGGGCGCTGGGCATGGTGGCCACCGGTGGCTACGCCGAGAAGGTGCTGGTGAAGCCGGCGGCGCTGATCGGCGTGCCGGACGGGATCTCCGACGCACAGGCGCTGAGCTGCCTGGTGCAGGGCGCGAGCGCCTGGCACCTGTTACGCACCTGCGCGCACCTGGCGCCCGGCGAGACGGTGGTGGTGCACGCGGCGGCCGGCGGGGTCGGCACCATCGCCGTGCAGCTGGCCAAGCTGTGGGGTGCCGGCCGGGTGATCGCCACCGCGTCCACGCCGGCCAAACGGCAGCTGGCGATGGGCCTGGGCGCCGATGCCGCCCTCGACCCGGCCACCGAGGACCTGACCGCCGCGCTGCGGGCGGCCAACGACGGTCACGGCGTGGACGTGGTGCTGGAGATGACCGGCGGCCCGGTGTTCGACCAGAGCCTGGCGGCGCTGGCGCCGTTCGGCCGGCTGGCCTTCTTCGGGATGGCCGGCCGGACCCCGCCGACGCCGGTGCGGCCGACCGAGCTGATGGCCCACAGCAGCGCGGTGATCGGCTTCTGGCTGGCGCACGCCAGCCGGCGGCCGGGGATGCTGGCCGAGGCGGTGACCGAGCTGTTCGCGCTGATCCTGGCGGGCAAGCTGAGCCCGGTGGTCGGTGGCAGCTACTGCCTCGACGAGGTCGCCGAGGCGCACCGGTTGCTGCGGTCCCGGCAGAGCACCGGCAAGCTGGTCCTGCTGCCGAACGGCTGATCAGACATCAGCCAACCACGGCGAAGTGGGCAGCCAGGACTCAGGCCAGCCGGCCGGACCAGAGCAGCGAGGCCGCGCCGGCCACCAGCGCCAGCAGCAGGCCGGCGAACATGAACCGCCAGCTGATATCGCGCCGCGCCTTGGTGTAGCCGATCTGGGAACCGATGTCCTTGTACACGCTCTTCAGCTCGTTCTGCGAGGTGGCGGTGTGGAACGAGCCGCCGGTCGCCTCGGCCAGCCCGCGCAGGGTGACCTTGTCCGAGGGCACCTGCTGCACCGTGCCGTCCAGGTCCACCGTGCCGCTGTCGGTGCCGAAGGCGATGGTGGAGACCGGGGTGTTCGCCTTCTTGGCCGCGTCGGCGGCGTCGGCGACCTTGCGGCCGACGGTGTTGAAGCCGTCGGACAGCAGCACGATCCGGGCCGGCGCCGGCTTCTCACCGGCCGTGGCGGAGGTCTGGCTGAAGGTGTTCAGCGCGTCCAGGCAGGCGAACACCCCCTCCCCGATCGCGGTGTACTGCTCCAGCTGCAGGGCGGCGATGGACCGCTTCACCGCATCCCGGTCCTGGGTAGGTGGCACCAGCACGTTGCCGGCCCGGCCGAACTTGACCAGCCCCAGGTTGATCCGCTTGGGCAGCAGGTCGGCGAACTCCTGGGCGGCGGCCTGGGCGGCCTGCAGTCGGCTGGGCAGCACGTCGGTGGCCTCCATCGACAGCGACACGTCGATGGCCAGCATCACGGTGGCCCGCTCCTGTGGCACCCGGACGGTGGCGGTCGGTCCGGCCACCCCGAGCGTCAGCACGGTCAGCGCCAGCAGCAGCGCGGCGAAGGTGACGTGCCGGCGCCAGCCCGGCCGGCGCGGCACCACGCTGGCCAGCAGCGCGGTGTTGGAGAACCGGGCTACGAACCGCCGCCGGCGCAGCGCCACCAGCAGGTAGGCCACCGCCACCGCCAGCACCGCGACCAGCAGGAACAGCCAGGACGGGGATCGAAAATGCATCAGTGGACTCCGATCATCGCCGCCCGGGACGGTGGCCGGGCCGCGGCGCCACGCCGGCGGGTGACCACGAACCGCACCATGTCGGACAGCCAGTCGGAGTCGGTGCGCAGCTGCAGGTGGTCGGCGCCGGCCCGCCGCAGCATCGAGGCGATGTCGGCCCGCTGCTGCCGGGCCACCGCCGCGTAGCGTTCCCGCAACTGCCGGTCCGAGGTCTGCACCTCCAGCTGCTGGCCGGACTCCGGGTCCACGAAGGTGACCAGCCCGGCCGCCGGCAGGTCGAGTTCGCGGGGGTCGAGGATCTCGATGCCGAGCAGCTCGTGCCGCTCACCGAGCCCGCGCAGCGGCCGTTCCCAGTCGGCCTCGCCGAGGAAGTCGGAGATGATCACCACCATGCCGCGCCGGCGCGGCGGCCGGCGGACTAGTTCGAGCGCGCGGGCCAGGTCATTGCCGCGGCCGCTGCTGGCCCGGGCGGTGCCGGCGATCTTGCGCATCAGGTACCGGGCGTGGTTGGTGCCGCCGATCGCCGGCACCCGGTAGGTCTGCTCGCCGTTGGTGACGATCGCGCCGATCCGGTTGCCGGCCTTGGTCGTCAGGTGGCTGATCGCGGTGGCGGCGGCGAAGACCAGGTTGCGCTTCTCGGTGTTGACCGTGCCGAAGTCCAGGCTGGGTGACAGGTCGATCACCAGCCAGGTCTCCAGTTCCCGGTCGGCGATGGTCTGGCGCACGTGCGGGGTCATCGTCCGGGCGGTCACCGGCCAGTCCATCCGCCGGACGTCGTCGCCCGGGTAGTACTGCCGCGACTCCCCCGACTCGCTGCCCGGCCCCGGCACCAGGCCGAGGTAGTTGCCCAGCAACAGCCCGTCCAGCTTGTTCCGGACGGTGTATTCCAGCCGGCGCAGCACCGCCTCCACCTCGGTGGAGGTGGCGGTGCCGCCGAGCAGGTTCGGCTCGGTCACGCGGGCGGGCCCCAGGATCGCTGGCCGCTCGGATTCTGCTGCGGCAGCCCGGTCGGCGCCTGCATCGGCGCTGCATGCGCCCCGTTGGCGTAGCCGCTGCCGTGCGCCGGCGGCGCGGTGACCGCCTGCGGAGCGGGGGTGGCAGCCGGCGCCAGGTAGCCACCGCCGGCCCGTTGCCGGGGCGCGACCTGGGGCAGCGCAATCGTCTGCAGCACCCGGCTGGCCGCCTGGCTGGCGGTGATGCCGTCGGCGATCGCGTCGTAGGAGAGCACCATCCGATGCGGCAGCACGTCGATGGCCACATCCAGCACGTCCTGCGGCAGTACGTAGTCCCGGCCACGCAGCAACGCCAGCGCCCGGCCGGCGGCGATCATGCCGAGGCTGGCCCGGGGGCTAGCGCCATAGGCCACCCAGGACGCGACATCGGCCATCCCGAACTCGGCCGGCTCCCGGGTGGCGATCACCAGCCGCACCACATAGTCGACCACCGCGTGGTGGACGAACACCCGGCCGGCGCGCTGCTGCAGCGCCAGCAGGTCGTCGGTGCTGATCACCGGCTGGGCCACCGGCGGCTCGACGCCCATCCGGTAGACGATCTCGCGCTCCTCGGCCGGCGTCGGGTAGCCGACGTTGATCTTCATCAGGAACCGGTCGCGCTGGGCCTCTGGAAGCGGGTAGACGCCTTCGCTCTCGATCGGGTTCTGGGTGGCCAGCACCAGGAACGGGCTGGGCAGCGGGTACCGCTTGCCACCGAGGGAGACCTGCCGCTCGGCCATCACCTCCAGCAACGCCGACTGCACCTTGGCCGGCGCCCGGTTGATCTCGTCGGCCAGCACGAAGTTGGCGAACACCGGACCGAGTTCGGTGTCGAACTGCTCGGAGCCGGGCCGGTAGATCCGGGTGCCGACGATGTCGGAGGGCACCAGGTCGGGGGTGAACTGCAGCCGGGCGAAGGTTCCGCTGACCGTGCGGGCCAGCGTCTCCACGGCCAGCGTCTTGGCCACGCCGGGGACGCCTTCGAGCAGGCAGTGGCCGCGCGAGAGCAGGCTGACCAGCATCCGCTCGACCATCCGCTCCTGGCCGACGATGACCCGCTTCACCTCGAACAGCACCCGTTCCAGGGCGGTGGCATCCGCGGCCGGAGTAGGGATGGGACCGCGTTCGGTCATGTCTCTCCTTGATCGATCGGGCTGCGTGACGCCATGCCGATCGGGTGTCGGAAAAGGCGATGCCGCTGAGCCAACGGTACCGAGCCCAGCTACCAGCCGTCCGCCTGTGTGGGTAAGTAGGTGCCGGCTGTGCTCCTCATCCGCCGATGGCTGTGCCGATCATCCGCCGATCGCGGACATCGGCCGGTCCGGCTGCCGGAAGCCATCGATGCTGATGCCGTGGCCGGCCGGCTTGGCGGCGACCGCGGTCCGGATCAGCTCGGCCAGCTCGGCATCGTCGGCACCGGCGCGCAGCGCCCCGCGCAGGTCGGTCTCGACATGGGCGAACAGGCAGGTGCGCAGCTGCCCGTCGGCGGTCAGCCGCAGCCGGTCGCAGTCCCGGCAGAACGGCCGGGTGACCGAGGCGATGATGCCGACCCGCTGGCTGCCCGGCTGCCAGTGCTGCTGGTCCGGCCCGGCCAGCACCTCGAAGTCCTCGGCTGGGGCGTGCCCCTCGTGCCCGATCGGGCGCAGCTGGAACTGCTCGCCGAGCACGCGCAGCACGTCGGCGGCGGTGACCATCTCGGCCCGGCTCCAGGTGTGGTCGGCATCCAGCGGCATGTGCTCGATGAACCGCAGCCGGTATCCCGACCGCAGCGCCCAGCTCAACAGCTCGGGGGCCTCGGCCAGGTTGTCGGCCATCAGCACCGCGTTCACCTTCACCGGGGCCAGCCCGGCCTGCTGGGCGGCCCGTAGCCCGGCCAGCACCTGGGGCAGCCGGTCCCGGCGGGTCAGCGCCAGGAAGGTCTGCCGGTTCAGCGTGTCCAGTGAGACGTTCACCCGATCCAGCCCACTGGCGGCCAGCGGTTCGGCCAGTTCGGCGAGCGCGATGGCGTTGGTGGTCAGTGACAGCTCCGGTCGCGGCCGGAGCTGGGCCAGCTCACCGATCAGCTCGGCCGCCCCGGGCCGGACCAGTGGCTCGCCGCCGGTCAGCCGAATGGTGCGCACTCCCAGGCCGAGGAACACGCCGGCCAGCCGGACGATCTCGGCGTCGGTCAGCACCTGGTTCTTTGCCAGCCAGTCCAGGCCGGCCGCCGGCATGCAGTACGTGCAACGCAGCGAACACTTGTCGGTCAAGGAGATCCGCAGGTCGGTCGCCGTCCGGCCGAAGGCATCGATCAGCCCGGTGGCGGGTAGGGCGGCTCGGCTCACCAGTCCAGCGTAATGGTCCCGCCGGACATCGCCCCGCCCTTCGGTGAGCGGAATCGCTGCCGAGGGCTCAGCTCAGTTGCCGAGGGCTCAGCTCATCGGCCGGGTGGCGCCGTAATAGCCCCAGGCGACCTGGTCCCACGGCGTCACCTTCACCACGTCGCCGGAGTTCGGCGCCTGCACCACATTGCCGTTGCCGATGTAGATCGCGACGTGGTGGATGCCATCGGCACCGCCGGTGGACCAGAACAACAGGTCGCCGGGCATGAACTGGTCCGGTGACGGGTGGAAGGAGCCGGCCACGAAGTACTGGCTGGCCGCGTAGTGCGGCAGGTAGATGCCCTGCGCCGCCCAGGCGTAGAGCGCCAGCCCGGAGCAGTCGAAGCCGTAGACGGAGGAGTCGTTCCAGCCGTCGGTGCCGGGTGAGTCCATTCCGTAGGTGGGCCCGTTGTAGCTGCCGCCGGCCCAGGCATATGGCTGGCCCAGCCAGCGCAGCGCCCGGTCGGCCGCGGCTCGGCCCTTGCTGGCCGACCAGGAGCCGAGTGAGCCGGCCGGCGGCAGGTTGTCGCTGCTTCCGCCGCCGCCTCCGCCACCGCCGCCGCTGTTGCGCCGGCGGGCCGCGGCGGCGGCCTCGGCCGCCCGCTGCCGGGCCAGTGCGGCGGCTCGTGCCCTGGCGGCGGCGATCGCGGCCTGCTGCTTCTGGTAGGCGACGAAGCGGGCTCGCTGGTTGTTCAGGATGGCCAGTTCCAGCTGGGCAGCCGCCAACTGCTTCTGGTAGCTGGCCTGTGAGATCCGCAGCTGGGCGGCCTCGGCCTGCTCGGCGGTGTAGGCGGCCTGGGCGGCCTGCTGGGCCTGCTGGGCCTGCAGGGTGAGCTGCTGCTGCAGCTTCAGCAGCTGCTTGGCCCGGACGTCGGCGTTGGACTTGGCCACGGTGGCCCGGTTGAGCGCGCCGACCGCGTCCAGCTGATGGCTGGAGATGTAGTTCTGGTAGTCCCCGCCCTGCAGCAGCGCGGTCGGGTCCTGGGCGGTCAACAGGTCGATGGTGGAGGAGCCGACGGTCGGCGACATGTAGCTGTTGCGGACGTAGGTGGTCAGGTTGGCGCGGGCCTGGTCGATGTTGCGCTGGGCGGTCAGCACGTCGGCCTGGGCGCGGGCGGCCTGCTCCTTGGCATCGTTGAGCTTGGACACCGCCAGGGCGTACTTCTGCTCGGCCAGCTCGGCCTGGCCGGCCAGCATCTGCAGCCGGGACTGGGCCTGCGCGATCTGGGCGGACAGCACGCCTACCGCCTGGGCCAGCGCCCGCTTCTGCTGGGCGGCAGCGGACAGCTGCTGGTTGGTCGGGTTGGGCGGTGGCTTGGGGGCCGCGTGCGCCGGTGCCACGTAGACGCAGAGCGCCAGCGAGGCAGCCGCCGCTCCGCAGGCGGTGATCCGCCTCAGGACCGTTTTCTTACCCCGGCTGGACCGCTCAGCTTCTCCGAACACGAGAACCCCTCTGATCTGCAGACGCCAGTGGGACAGACTGCCAGTTAAATCCCATCAGCGCCACCAGTCACGCCAGTCGCATCGGTATCAGACACCACATTGTCACCAAAGGACCTTCTCACTATCGGTAATCGGGCACCGATCTTGAGCCGGCCAGCGCCCGGTGTCGCCGGGCTGCCCGGATTCCAAGGTCGAATCCCGCGGCGGCGGCCGGGACGCGATCGGGCAGGCATTGTTCGCGGGCTGAATACCTGGTATATATACCCGGTATAGCACTGGGCGAGCGAGAGCTGACGGCAATGAGTGTCCGGCACGCGTTATTGGCGTTATTGAGCGAAGGGCCGAAGTACGGGCTGCAGCTGCGGCACGAGTTCGAGGAGCGCACCGGCGAGGTGTGGCCGCTCAACGTCGGTCAGGTGTACACCACCCTGCAGCGTCTCGAACGCGACGGGTTGATCGAGTCGGACGGTGAGGGCGAGGCCGGACCACAGAAGTCGTTCCGCATCACCGCCGATGGCACCGCCGAGCTGGGGGTCTGGCTGCATACCCCGCCCGACCTGACCGCCCCGCCCCGGGATGAGCTGGTGATCAAGGTGTTGGTCGCGATGCGCGTCCCCGGGGTCGAGGTCGGCGATGTGATCCAGCGGCATCGGCGCCACGTCGTCGAACTGATGCAGGAATGGACGCGGGTCAAGCGGGACGCCGGCCCGGATGGGTTGAGCCTGCCGCTCGTCGTGGACGCCGAGCTGTTCCGGCTCGATGCGGTGATCCGCTGGCTGGATGCCGCCGACGCCAGGCTGCGCCGGGCCGATACCGCCACGACGCGCGCGCCGGCCCCGGCACTGCCCGATCCGGCGAATTCCGCGATGAGCGCCCGCGCGAAGAGCCAGGTGCACCGATGAGCGCCCGCGCGAAGAGCCAGGTGCACCGATGAGCGCCCGCGCGAAGAGCCAGGTGCACCAGTGAGCGCGCTGCAGCTCAGCCAGGTGAGCAAGGTCTACGGCAGTGGCGCGACCCAGGTACACGCGCTGCGCGGTGTGGATCTGAGCATCGAGCCGGGTGAGCTCGTCGCGGTCATGGGTCCGAGTGGCTCCGGTAAGAGCACGCTGCTCACCATCGCCGGCAGCCTGGAGGAGCCGACCGGCGGGAAGGTGACGGTGGGTGGTGTGCCGCTGTCCCGGCTCTCCCGGGCCGAGCGAGCGGCGTTGCGCCGGCGCGCGATCGGCTACGTCTTCCAGGACTTCAACCTGCTGGCCGGGCTGACCGCCGCGGAGAACGTCTCGCTTCCGCTGGAACTCGACGGCGTGCCGGTCCGACGTGCCCGTCCGGCGGCGCTGGCCGCCCTGGACCGGCTCGGGCTGGCCGAGCGCGCGGACCGGTTCCCCGATGAGCTCTCCGGCGGCGAGCGGCAGCGCGTGGCCATCGCTCGCGCGGTGGTTGGCGATCGGCACCTGCTGCTGGCTGACGAACCGTCGGGAGCGCTGGACTCGGTCAACGGCGAGGCGGTGATGCGCCTGGTCCGCGAGACCTGCCAGGGCGGCGTCGCGGGCGTCGTCGTCACGCACGACGCGCAGCTGGCTTCGTGGGCCGACCGGGTGGTGTTCCTGCGCGACGGGCGAATCGTCGATCAAACCGCGCCGGCAGCGGGACCGGAGTCGTTGCTGGACGCGGACCCCGCGCGGTGAGCACCGCGGTTGCCTCACCGCCCTCGATCGCGGGACGGACACCGGCACGAGGCGGCGCACCGGCACGCCGCGCCATCCGCCGCTGGGCGTGGCGACTCCTGCGCCGTGAATGGCGTCAGCAGGTACTGATACTGGCTCTGCTCACCGTGGCGGTCGGGGCCACCACGGTCGGGCTAGGGCTGGTGGAGAACGTGCAAGGCTCCGACCAGGCGGTGTTCGGCACCGCGAACTCGCGCATCGACATCGCCAACCCGAGCGCGGCCGGCGTCCCGGCTGATCTCGCTGCCGCCCGGCAACGATTCGGGACCGTCGAGCTGATCGTGCACGAGGGCGTGCCGGTGCCCGGATCCATCACGCCGGTAGACCTGCGAGCCCAGGACCCGCACGGGGTGTTCGGCGCGCCGATGCTCCATCTGGTGTCCGGCCGGTACCCGACCGGAGCCGGCCAGGCCGCGGTGACCTCGGCAGTCGCCACCACGTTCGGCCTGCAGGTCGGCTCCACCTGGTCGGCGAACGGACGGGACCGGCGCATCGTCGGAATCGTGGAGAACCCGAAGGACCTGCAGGACGGGTTCGGCCTTGTTGCGCCGGGACAGCTCGGCTCTCCGTCGGTCCTGTCACTGCTCTTCGACGCTAGCTCCTCGGCCGTGCTGGGTTTTCGGCCGCCGGCCGGGTTCGGCACCGTACAGGCCATCATGACCTCCGGCGCCACGACGGCGCAGCAACAACGCAACCAAGCCCTCGCGGTGCTGCTGCTCGCGACGATCGGGCTCACCTTCATCGGCCTGCTGTCGGTCGCCGGGTTCACCGTGATCGCCCAGCGCCGGTCGCGCGCCATCGGGATGATCGGCGCGATCGGAGGGACGGACCGCCAGGTGCGCGGGGTGATGCTCTCCAACGGCGCGGCGGTAGGTGCGGTGGGTGCCGCGCTGGGCACCGTGCTGGGCCTGATCGCGTGGTTCTCGTCAAAGCCGGCGTTCGAGCACCTCGTCGGACACCGGATCGACCCGTTCGCGCTGCCGTGGTGGGCAGTCATTGCCGGTGCCGTGCTGGCGGTGCTGACCGCGCTCGCCGCATCGTGGTGGCCGGCCCGCTCGGTAGCCCGGCTGCCGATCGTCGCGGCGCTGTCCGGGCGGCCGGCCGCCCCGCAGCCGGCGCACCGCTTCGCGGTACTCGGCACCGTGCTGGCCGCGGCCGGGTTCGTGTCGCTGATCCTCGCCCACGCCGTGCACACGGTGCTCATCGTGGCCGGAATCCTGGCGACCACGGCGGGCATGCTGCTGCTCGCCCCGCTCGGCATCCGGGCGCTGGCAGCCCTCGCCGGTCGCGCTCCGGTCGCGGTGCGCCTGGCGCTGCGCGACCTGGCCCGCTACCAGGCGCGCTCCGGCGCGGCGCTGGCCGCGGCCAGCCTCGCGGTCGGGATCGCCGCCACCATCGCGGTGACCGCTGCCGCCCAGCAGGCCCACGATCGCAGCCTCAGCGGCGGGAACCTGCCGACCGACCAGCTCATCGTCTGGCTCGCCAATCCCGGCAACCATGGCGGCCCAGGGCTGAGCACCGTCCCGGTGGGCGGCCCCACCGGCACACCAGCCGTTCCGAATCCGGCCGTGCTGGCCAGCGCCCGCTCGACGGCCGAGGCGATCGCCCAGGCACTGGACAACAGTACGGTCCTCGAGCTGGACGCCGCCGTCGACCTGAACACACCCGTGCCGGCCGGGGCGCCGCCGGATGCCGGCCAGGCGAACCTGGTCCATCCGATCACCGAGCGGGGGCACAAGGGATGGACGCAGGTCGCGACCCCGTATGTGGCGACGCCGGCGGTCCTCGACCGCTACCGGGTTCACCGCGGCGATGTCGCCACCACCAGTGACGTCCTCACTGCCCGCCGCGACCTGCGCGGGGTGGAGCTCGGCACCGGGTTCAAGGGGGACTTCCAACCGGCCACGGTTCAGGTCTCCACCCTGCTGCCGAACTACACCTCGGCGCCGAACACGCTGATCACCCAGCAGGCGATGACCAGGCTCGGGCTGACCGCCGAACCGGTCGGCTGGCTGATCCAGGCCAAGCAGCCGCTTACCGATGCTCAGATCACCGATGCCCGGCACCGGGCTGCCGCGGCCGGGATCACCGTTGAGACCCGAACCGGTTCCGACCGCACCCTGCGGCGCCTGCGTGACTACGCCACCGGCGCGGGAGTGCTGGTCGCGCTCGGGGTGCTGGCCATGACGGTCGGTCTGATCCGCGGTGAGACCGCCGGAGACCTGCGCACGCTGACAGCCACCGGAGCCAGCGGCGCCACCCGGCGCACGCTGAACGCCGCGACCGCCGGCGCGCTGGCCTTGCTGGGCGGAATCCTCGGCACTGCCGCCGCATACCTTGCGTTGATCGCCTGGCACTGGCACCACATCAGCTACCTCAACCGGCCGCCGTACCTGGATCTGGCAGTCCTGATCCTCGGCCTGCCGGCGGTGGCCGCCGCCGGAGCCTGGCTACTCGGCCGCACCCCCAAGACTCTCACCCGTCGTCCGCTCGAGTAGCCACCACGGTCATCGACTGGGCGAACGCCGGCGCTGCCGGCCGATGCGGAAGAATGTAGGGGTACCCGGTGCGAAACTCCGGGCACCCCGGTACGACCGGTACCTGGTGAGAAGAGGAGTAGCTGTGCCCGCTGCCAACCCCAACAGCTTCGATGCCAAGGACCGGTTAGCGGTTGGCGGTGCCAGCTACACCTACTACCGGCTCGACCGGGTGGCCGGCAGCGACCGGCTGCCGTACAGCCTGAAGGTGCTGCTGGAGAACCTGCTGCGGACCGAGGACGGCAGCAACGTCACCGCCGATCAGATCCGGGCGGTGGCCGGCTGGAACCCGAACGGCGAGCCCAACACCGAGATCCAGTTCAGCCCGGCCCGGGTGGTGATGCAGGACTTCACCGGGGTGCCGGCCGTGGTGGACCTGGCCACCATGCGCGAGGCGGTCGCCGAGCTGGGCGGTGACCCGGCGCGGATCAACCCGCTGGCGCCGGCCGAACTGGTCATCGACCACTCGGTGATCGCCGACCTGTTCGGCGGCCCGGGCGCGTTCGCCGGCAATGTGGAGTTGGAGTACGAGCGCAACCGGGAGCGGTACCAGTTCCTGCGCTGGGGGCAGAGCGCGTTCGACGAGTTCAAGGTGGTGCCGCCGGGCACCGGCATCGTGCACCAGGTCAACATCGAGCACCTGGCCCGGGTGGTGTTCGGCCGCCCGGCGGACGGCGCGGACGGCGAGGCCGAGCTGACCGCCTACCCGGACACCGTGGTCGGCACCGACTCACACACCACCATGGTCAACGGCCTGGGCGTGGTGGGCTGGGGGGTCGGCGGCATCGAGGCCGAGGCGGCCATGCTCGGCCAACCGGTGTCCATGCTGATTCCCCGGGTGGTCGGCTTCAAGCTCACCGGCGAGCTGCCCGAGGCGGTCACCGCCACCGACCTGGTGCTGACCATCACCGAGATGCTGCGCAAGCACGGCGTGGTGGGCAAGTTCGTCGAGTTCTACGGAACCGGCGTGGCGGCCATCCCGCTGGCCAACCGGGCCACCATCGGCAACATGAGCCCGGAGTACGGCTCCACCATCGCGGTCTTCCCGATCGATTCCGAGACCATCTCCTACCTCCGGCTGACCGGCCGCGACGCCGACCACCTAGCCCTGGTCGAGACCTACGCCAAGGCGCAGGGGCTCTGGCACGACCCGAGCCGGGAGGCCGAGTACTCGGAGTACCTGGAACTCGACGTGTCTACCGTGGTGCCGTCGCTGGCCGGTCCGAAGCGGCCGCAGGACCGGGTCTCGCTGACCGAGGCCAAGCTGGCCTTCCGGGAGGCGCTGAGCGCGTACGTGGACTCGAACGTGGGCAACGGCACGGGCTATGACGAGTCGGTGGCCGAGAGCTTCCCGGCCAGCGATACGCCGAGCTCCAACGGCGGCGGGCACGAGCCGGCGCCGAACGAACTGCTCACCATGCGGCCGGCCGATGCCGGTCGGCCGAGCCGGCCGACCCGGGTCCGGCTGGCCGACGGCCCCGAGTTCGAGCTGGACCACGGCGCGGTCGCGATCGCCGCGATCACCTCGTGCACCAACACCTCCAATCCCTCGGTGATGATCGGGGCGGCGCTGTTGGCCAAGCACGCGGTCGAGTGCGGGCTGACCCGCAAGCCGTGGGTGAAGACCAGCCTCGCGCCCGGCTCGAAGGTGGTCAGCGACTATTACGAGCGGGCCGGGCTGACGCCGTACCTGGACAAGCTCGGGTTCAACCTGGTCGGCTACGGCTGCACCACCTGCATCGGCAACTCCGGTCCGCTGATCCCGGAGGTCAGCGAGGCGGTGAACGCCGCCGACCTGGCGGCGGTCGCGGTGCTGTCCGGCAACCGCAACTTCGAGGGCCGGATCAACCCCGACATCAAGATGAACTACCTGGCCTCGCCGCCGCTGGTGGTTGCCTACGCGCTGGCCGGCTCGATGGATGTCGACCTGTACCACGAGCCGCTGGGTGTCGACCGGGAAGGTAACGATGTCTTCCTGGTCGACATCTGGCCGTCCACCGCCGAGATCGAGGAGGTGGTCAGCTCCTGCATCGCCAGCGAGATGTTCGTTCACGACTACGCCGATGTCTTCGCCGGGGACGAGCGCTGGCAATCGCTGCCCACCCCCGAGGGCAACATCTTCACCTGGGATCCGGAGTCCACCTACGTCCGCAAGCCGCCGTATTTCGAGGGGATGCGGCCGGAGCCGGCGCCGGTCACCGACATCGACGGCGCCCGGGTGCTGCTCAAGCTCGGTGATTCGGTGACCACCGACCACATCAGCCCCGCCGGATCCATCCGGGCCGATTCACCGGCCGGCAAGTACCTGGCCGAGCATGGCGTGCAACGCAAGGACTTCAACTCCTACGGCTCGCGCCGCGGCAACCATGAGGTGATGATCCGCGGCACCTTCGCCAACATCCGGCTGCGGAACGAGATTTCGGCTCCCGGTGCGGAGATTCCGGTAGGCGGCTACACCCGGGACTTCACCGTGGGCGAGGGCGAGGACGCTCCGGTGAGCCCGGTCTACGAGGCGGCGATGAACTACGCCGAGGCCGGTACCCCGCTGGTCATCCTGGCCGGCAAGGAGTACGGCTCGGGCTCGTCCCGGGACTGGGCCGCCAAGGGCACCGCGCTGCTCGGCGTGCGGGCGGTGATCGCCGAGTCCTACGAGCGGATCCACCGCTCCAACCTGATCGGGATGGGCGTGCTGCCGCTGCAGTTCCCGAAGGGCGAGAACGCCGGGACGCTCGGCCTGACCGGCACCGAGACCTTCCAGATCGTCGGTGTGACGGAACTCAATGAGGGACGCACGCCGAATCAGGTGCGGGTGCAAGCGACGCCGGCCGGCGGTGGCGAGCCGTGGACGTTCGAGGCGACGGTGCGCATCGACACCCCGGGTGAGGCCGAGTACTACCGGCACGGCGGCATCATGCAGTACGTGCTGCGTTCACTGCTGTAGTCCGGTACGTGCTGCGTTCACTGCTGTAGTCCGGTACGTGCTGCGTTCACTGCTGTAGTCCGGTACGTGCTGCGTTCACTGCTGTAGTCCGTTCCGGCCGCTTTGGCCCGTCAGCACTGTCACCACGGTGTAACAACTCGATGTCGAACCCTTTGCCAGCGAGCTGATTCAGGGATATGTTCCCGCCGACAACATTTCGTGTCCGTCGCTCCGGCAGGACGGCGGATCGCACATCCGAAAGGCGGGAATGCCCATGCGCAAGAGCGCACTTGGCCTCATCGTCGTGGGGGCGGCGGCGGCCCTGACGGTGAGCGCGTGCTCCTCGAGCAAGAATTCCACCTCGAGCTCGGCACCGCCTGGTGGCAGCAGCAGCTCGTCGAGCAACGGCGCTCTCGACGGCAAGGGCGCCAAGGTGGGCATCATCCTGCCCGACACCCAGTCCTCCCAGCGTTGGGTCACCGCCGACCCGGAGGCGATGAAGGCCGAATGCCAGAAGGTCAACCTCAGCTGCGACATCCAGAACGCGCAGAACGACGCCGGCAAGATGAAGACCATCGCCGAGAGCATGGAGAGCAACGGCATCAAGGTGCTGATGATCACCAACCTGGACTCCGCGTCCGGCGCCGCGATCGAGCAGGAGGCCCAGGGCAAGGGCATCACCACCATCGACTACGACCGGCTCACCCTCGGTGGCAAGGCCGCGCTCTACATCTCCTATGACAACGTGGCGGTCGGCACCGCGCAGGGCACCGCGCTGACCAAGTGCCCGCAGGTGGCCGGCAAGTCCTCGGTGACCTACGTCGACGTCAACGGCGCGCCGACCGACAACAACGCCACCCTGTTCAAGCAGGGTTACGACGGTGTGCTGTCCAAGCAGACCGGCTGGAAGAAGGCGGACGACCAGTCCATCGCCAAGTGGGACAACGCCACCGCCGGCACCACCTTCACCGCGATGCTGCGCAAGACCCCGAACATCAACGCGGTGATGGTGGCCAATGACGGGATGGCCAACTCGGTGATCTCGGCGCTGAAGAACCAGAAGCTGAACGGCAAGGTCGCGGTGTCCGGCCAGGACGCCACCGCCCAGGGCCTGCAGAACATCATGTCCGGCGACCAGTGCTTCAGCATCTACAAGCCGTCCGCCCAGGAGGCGGTGCCGGCGATCGACGCGATGGCGCAGATCGTGAACAACCAGACGCCGAAGACCACCGGCAGCATCAAGGACACCCAGACCGGCCAGGACGTGCCGGCCATCCTGGCGACGCCGATCCCGATCACCAAGGAGAACGTGGCGCAGCCGATCAACGACGGCTACACCCCGAAGGATCAGGTGTGCACCGGCAGCTACGCCGCCCTGTGCACCCAGAACGGCGTCAAGTAGTCCTCGGCTAGGACGGGCGGGTGGGGCGGCGAGCGGATCCGGCTCGCCGCCCACCCCGCCACACCTCTCGCGTCCCGCCAGCCCCGCGTCAGCCCACCAGAGGTAAGGAACAGCCATGGCCGAACCGACATTGAGCCTGCGGGCGATCGACAAGAGCTTCGGCCCGGTGGACGTGCTGCGCCGGGTCGACTTCGATGTCTACGCCGGCAAGGTCACCGCGCTGGTGGGCGACAACGGCGCGGGCAAGTCCACCCTGGTCAAGTGCATCGGTGGCTCGTACACCATCGATTCCGGTGACTACTCCTTCGAAGGCCAGCCGGTGCACGTGCACAGCCCGCGGCAGGCTTCCGAGCTCGGCATCGAGATCGTGTACCAGGACCTGGCGCTGTGCGACAACCTCGACATCGTGCAGAACATGTTCCTCGGCCGCGAGTCACACCGTGGCCCGGTGCTGAACGAGATCGAGATGGAGAAGGCCGCGGCCGGCGCGCTGGAATCGCTGCACGTGCGTACCGTCAAGTCGGTCCGGCAGCGGGTGTCCAGCCTGTCCGGCGGCCAGCGGCAGACGGTGGCGATCGCCAAGTCGGTGCTCTGGCAGTCCAAGGTGGTGCTGCTGGACGAGCCGACCGCGGCGCTCGGCGTCGCGCAGACCGCCCAGGTGCTCGAACTGGTCCGGCGGCTGGCCGACCAGGGCATCGCGGTGGTGCTGATCAGCCACAACATGAACGACGTGCTGCAGGTGGCGGACCGGATCGCGGTGCTCTACCTCGGCCAGATGGCCGCCATCGTCGAGCGCAAGGATGTCGACCAGCAACAGCTGGTCGAACTGATCACCACCGGCCGGACCGGCGACGTCGGCCTGCCGGCCCACACCGCGAGCGCGGGAGTGTGAGATGACCACCTCGAGTGTGACCCCGGAGTCCAACCCGACCAGCACCGACCCCGGCTCGGTCGCGGTGCACGACGACCTGGCCGCGGTGGCTGCCACCGCGCCCATCGAGGGCGGACTGGGCGACTATTTCCGCACCTACCGCCAGCGGGTGCGCAGCGGCGACATGGGCTCGCTGCCCGCGGTGGCCGGCCTGATCGTGCTGGTCATCGTGTTCTGGATCCTGCATCCGAACTTCGGTTCGCTGGCCAACTTCTCCGACCTGCTCAAGCAGTCCTCCCCCACCATCTTCATCGCGATGGGCCTGGTCTTCGTCCTGCTGTTGGGCGAGATCGACCTGGCCGCGGGCACCGCGGCCGGCGTCTGCGCCACCCTGATGGCCCGGCTCTCGGTCGGCTACGGCTGGCCATGGCCGGCCGCGATCGGTGCCGCGCTGGTCTGCGGCCTGGCGATCGGGTTGCTCACCGGAACGCTGTGCGCCAAGGTGCGCATCCCGTCCTTCGTGGTGACGCTGGCGCTCTTCCTGGCCTTCCAGGGCGTGACGCTGTTCTTCGTGCTCAACGGCCCCGGCGCGCACGGCAACATCTCGATCACCGACAGCTTCATCACCAACCTCTACAACGGCCAGATGCCGGTCTGGATGGGTTGGGCGCTGGCGGTCGTCGGGGTCGTCGGGTACGCGCTCATCAAGCTGCAGCAGGTGACCTCGCGCAGCCGGGCCGGGCTGATCGCCGAGCCGATCGCGCTGGTGGTGGTCAAGGTGGTGACGCTGGCCGTGCTGCTGGCGGTCGCGGTGTACCTGCTCAACCTCAACCGTGGCGGCACCGGCAGCAGCCAGCTGATCAACCAGGGCGGCAAGCTGGTGCTGGTCAAGCCGCCGCCGCTACAGGGCGTGCCGTGGGTGGTGCTGGAGATCGGATTCTTCTTCGTGGTCTGGTCCTTCGTGCTGGCGCGGAGCCGGTACGGCCGGCACGTCTACGCGGTCGGCGGCAACACCGAGGCGGCCCGCCGGGCCGGTATCCGGACCGACCGGATCCGCATCTCGGTGTTCGTGATCAGTTCGTTCATGGCCGCCATCGGCGGCGTGCTGCTGGCCTCCAACACCCACTCGGTGGACGCCAACACCGGCGGCGGCAACACCCTGCTGCTGGCGGTGGGCGCGGCGGTGATCGGCGGCACCAGCCTGTTCGGCGGGCGTGGCCGGCCGGCCGACGCGATCATCGGCGGCCTGGTCGTCGCGGTGATCGCCAACGGCATGGCCGACCTGGTGCAGGGCAACAACCGGGACTCCATCCAGTACATCGTGACCGGCGCGGTGCTGCTGCTGGCGGCCGCGGTCGACGCGCTGTCCCGCCGTCGGGCCGGCGCCGCCGGCCTCGGCTGACCCACCGCAGGTACGTGGAATAGAGCGGCTGGTGGCCAGACGGCTGGCGGTGCGACCGGAGGAGATCCGCAGGCACAACCTCAGCCTGTTGCTGCGCCACATCCACCAGCACGGCGAGCTGACCCGGGCGGAGCTGACTGCCGCGACCGGCCTGAACCGGAGCACCATCGGCGCGCTGGTGTCCGACCTGGTGGCGCTCGGGCTGGTCACCGAGTACGTGCCGTCCGGCCGGGACCGGGCCGGCCGGCCGTCGCACGTGGTGGCCCCGCGCCCGGACGGGCCGTACGTGCTGGCCGTGGACGTGGCGGTGGAGCGGATCGTCACCGCCACCGTCGGCCTGGGCGGCGTGGTGCACGAGCGGCGGCTGGTCGCCATCGACGGCTCGGCGCGCCGGCCGGAGGCGGTGATCGCCCAGATCGCCCGGGACGCGGACTGGCTGGCCGGTCGCCGGCCGGGCCTGAATGGGCCGGTCGGGGTGGGCGTGTCGATTCCCGGCACCGTGCGCCGGCGGGACGGCTTCATCGAGCACGCGCCGAACCTGAACTGGCGGGCGGTGCCGTTCGCGCAGCTGCTGGCCGCCGAGCTGGGCGGCGAGCCGGACGTGCAGATCGGCAACGACGCCGACCTCGGCGCGGTCGCCGAGCACCAGCGCGGCGTGGCCACCGGTTATGACCACCTGATCTATCTCAACGGCAGCGTCGGGGTGGGCGGCGGCATCATCAGCGAGGGCAGCCCGCTGCACGGCGTCGGCGGGTATGCCGGCGAGATCGGGCACATGACGATCAACCCGGACGGGCCGCCGTGCCACTGCGGCAGCACCGGCTGCATCGAGACCTACATCGGCGAGCACGCGTTGCTGCGGGCCGCCGGCGTGACCGGCCGGCACGGCCCGCGGGCGGTGGACGCGGTGTTCATCGACGCGGCCTCCGGCGATCCGGCGGCGCAGCAGGCGGTGCGGGCGGTCGCGCTGTGGCTGGGCCGCAGCGTGGCCAACCTGGTCAACTGCTTCAACCCGCAGGCGATCGTGGTCGGCGGCTCGCTGGCCGAGGTGGTCCGGCTGGAGCGGTGCACGGTCGAGGTGGAGCTTGACCGGCGGGCGATGGCGGCCTCCCGGTCCGGCGTCCAGCTGTTGCTGCCGGGCCTCGGCCAGGAGTCGGCGCTGATCGGCGCCGCCGAGCTGGCGTTCGGCGGCCTGCTGGATGCCCCGGACGCGCTCGCGGTGTCGCTGGCCACCTGAGCCTGGCCACCTGAGCGGGCGGGCCGTCAGCCCGAGACGTTGTCCAGTGGCGCAGAACCGTCCAGTGGGGCCGAGTCCTCCAGTGCGGCCGAGTCCTCCAGTGCGGCCGAGTCCGCCAATCCTGCCGAGGCGTTCACCGCGAACTGGGTGCGGTACAGCTCTGCGTACAGCCCGCCGGCCCGGATCAGCTCCTCGTGGGTGCCGGACTGCACCAGCCGGCCGTCATCGATCACCAGCACCTTGTCGGCCGCCCGGATGGTGGACAGCCGGTGCGCGATCACCAGCGAGGTGCGGCCCTGCAGCGCCACCGCCAGCGCGTTCTGCACCTGCAGTTCGCTCTCCGAGTCCAGGTGCGCGGTGGCCTCGTCCAGGATCACGATCGGCGGTGCCTTGAGCAGCAGCCGGGCGATCGCGATCCGCTGCTTCTCCCCACCGGAGAGCCGATAGCCGCGGTCCCCCACGACGGTGTCCAGCCGCTCCGGCAGCTCGGCCACCTTGTCGGCGATGTCGGCCGCGGCCAGCGCCTGCCAGAGCTGCTCGTCGGTCGCGTCCGGCCGGGCGTAGCGCAGGTTCGCTGCGATCGTGTCGTGGAACAGGTGGGCGTCCTGGCTGACCACCCCGATGGCATCGCGCAGCGACTGCTGGGTGACCGTGCGGACGTCCTGGCCGCGCACCCGCACCGAGCCTGACCGGACGTCGTAGATCCGAGGCACCAGTTGGCTGATGGTGGTCTTGCCGGCCCCGGACGGCCCGACCAGGGCGACCAGCTGACCGGCCTCGGCGGTGAAGGTGATGCCGCGCAGCACGTCGGCGCCGGAGCCCCGGTCCAGCACCGCGACGTCCTCCAGCGAGGCCAGTGAGACCTCGGCGGCGCTGGGATAGGAGAACCAGACGTCGTCGAAGGCGATGCTGGCCGGGCCACCGGCCAGCGGCACCGCGTCCGGCGCGTCGGCGATCAGGGGCTGCAGATCGAGCACCTCGAAGACCCGGTCGAAGCTGACCAGCGCGCTCATCACGTCCACCCGGGCATTGGACAGCGCGGTCAGCGGGCCGTACAGCCGGGACAGCAGCAGGGCCAGGGTGACCACGGTGCCGGTGGACAGTTGTCCGGTCAGGGCGTAGTAGCCGCCCAGGCCGTAGACCAGCGCCTGGGCGAGTGCCGCCACCAGGGTGAGCGCGGCGAACAGCACCCGGCCGTACATCGCCGACCGGATCCCGATGTCGCGGACCCGGCCGGCCCGGCCGCTGAACGAACCCGACTCGGTCGACGCCTTGCCGAACAGCTTGACCAGCAGCGCGCCGGCCACGTTGAACCGCTCGGTCATGGTGGCGTTCATCGAGGCGTTGAGCTGGTATGACTCCCGGGTGATGGCCTGCAGCTGGGTGCCGATCCGGCGCGCCGGCAGCACGAAAACCGGCAGCAGGACCAGTGCCAGCAGGGTGATCTGCCAGGACAGCGTGAACATCACGGCGGCCGTCAGCAGCAGGCTGACCACGTTGCTCACCAGGCCGGACAGGGTGCTGGTGAATGCCTGTTGGGCGCCGAGCACGTCGGAGTTGAGCCGGCTCACCAGCGCCCCGGTCTGGGTGCGGGTGAAGAAGGCCAGCGGCATCTTCTGCACGTGGTCGAACACGGCGGTGCGCAGGTCGTAGATCAGGCCCTCGCCGATCCGCGCGGAGTACCAGCGCTGCACCAGCGACAGCCCGGCGTCGAACACGGCCAGGATGGCGATCAGGCCGGCGATCCAGACCACCGTGCGCACCTGGCCGTGGCTGGTGATCTCGTTGACCACCCGGCCGGCCAGCACCGGGGTGGCCACCCCGATCAGCGCGTCGCCGATCACCACCAGCAGGAACAGCAGCAACAGCCAGCGGTACGGCCGGGCGAAGGCCCGTACCCGGCGCGCGGTGCCGGGTCGCAGCCCCTTGGCCATCATCTCCGGGTCCTTGCGCATCGAACGCATGACGGCCCAGTGGCCGCCGGGGTGAGTCATGCGCTCACTCCGGTCTTCGCGCGGGCGCTCTTCGCGTATTCGCTCCGCTCCTGGGCGCTGCCGCGCCTGCTCGGCTCCGCGCTCGCTACACTTCTCGGCGCTACGCGCCTGCTCGGCTCACTCACGTGTCCTCCGCGACCAGGCCGGCGAGCAGCCGCAACTGCCGGTACTGCGCCTCCCGCTCGGCCAGCTCCTGCTCGGCCTGGCCACGCTCGGCGGCTCGCAGCAGCAGGGCCTTGATCTCGGTGATGGCCTCGGGCCGGGCGCTGAGGATCCGCTGCACGAACTGCTCGCCGGCCGCTGCCAGCTGCTCGTTCGGCACCACGGTGTTGGCCAGGCCGATCCGCTCGGCCTCGGCGGCGCCGACCCGAGCGCCGGTCAGGCAGATCATCGCCGCCCGGGAGTAGCCGACCAGTTCGACCAGCCGCTTTGTACCGCCCAGGTCGGGCACCAGTCCGAGGCTGATCTCGGCCATCGTGAACTGCGCGTCGGCGGCGGCGATCCGGACGTCACAGGCCAGCGCCAGCTGGAAGCCGGCGCCCACCGCGTGCCCCTGCACCAGGGCCACGCTGATCAGGTTGGGCCGGGCGAGGGCGGCGAAGGCCGCCTGGAACTCCGCGATCCGCGCCAGCGCCTGCCGGTGCGGCATGGCGGCCAGCTCGGCCAGGCCGGGCGCTCCGGGGATGCCGTCCGGCCGCAGCAGCCGCCGGTCCAGGCCGGCGGAGAACGATGGGCCCTCGCCGCGTACCACCAGCACCCGGACGGTGCCCGGCAGCCGGTTGATCGCGGTCAGCAGCGCGGCCCAGGTGATCGGGCTCTGCGCGTTACGAATGTCGGGCTGGTTCAGCGTCACCGTGGCAACGTCGGCGGCTTCGGACAGTGCCAGGCTGAACCCCGCAGCTGCCGGAATCGCGGTGCCGGCGGGGTCGATATCGGAACTCAGTGTTACTTCCTCTTTCCGCGGGTAGCGCCGCCGCGTCCGCGCAGCGAGACCTCGTTCTCACTCAGCAGGCGGTGGATGAATCCGTAGGAGCGATTATGGCTGTCGGCCAGCTCGCGGATGCTACGGCCCTTCTCGTACTGCTTCTTGATCTCGATTGCCAGCTTGCTCCGGTCGGTTCCCGTTATCCGGGCGCCCTTCTTAAGATCGGCCACCGTCAGTTCCTCTCTTTGAGTACACGACACGGCACCAATGCGGGAATCCAGCGGTCCTGGATTCCAGTATGTGCTTGGGAGGTGCTGCGGGGTCAGCAGATCCCGGCAAGGGGCGTATGTAGTTGATGACCTTCCTAACCGCTGTGCGATAGGAGCGCAATAGGCCGGCGGGCACAAGGGCCCCCGGACTCGATCCGGCGACCGCTCAGGCCAGCCGGACGAGCCGCTCAGGCGAGCGCGATGAGATCGGCGAGGTCGGCGCTCCAGCTGTCCTCCACGCCGTCCGGCAGCAGGATCACCTTGTCCGGATTGAGCGCCTCCACCGCTCCCTCGTCGTGGGTGACCAGCACGATCGCGCCGCTGTAGCGGTGCAGCGCGTCCAGCACCTGCTCCCGGCTGGCCGGGTCCAGGTTGTTCGTCGGCTCGTCCAGCAGCAGCACGTTCGCGGCGCTGGTGACCAGCATGGCCAGCGCCAGCCGGGTCTTCTCACCGCCGGAGAGCACGCCGGCCGGCTTGTCCACGTCGTCGCCGGAGAACAGGAACGCACCGAGCGTGCTGCGCAGCTGCAGGTCGGCGGGGTCCGGCGCGGCCGTGCGCATGTTCTCCAGCACCGTGCGCTCGGTGTCCAGGGTCTCGTGCTCCTGGGCGTAGTAGCCCAGCCGCAGCCCGTGGCCGGGATTGACCTCGCCGGTGTCGGGCTGCTCCTGGCCGGCGAGCAGCCGCAGCAGGGTGGTCTTGCCGGCGCCGTTCAGGCCGAGCACGACGACCCGGGTGCCACGGTCGACGGCCAGGTCGACGTCGGTGAACACCTCCAGCGAGCCGTAGGACTTGGACAGGCCCTCGGCGGTGAGCGGGGTGCGCCCGCACGGCGCCGGATCCGGAAAGCGCAGCCGGGCGACCTTGTCATGGGCCCGGATCTCGGCCAGCCCGGCGGTCAGCGTGTCGGCCCGGCGCAGCATCTGCTGGGCGGCCCTGGCCTTGGTGGCCTTGGCCCGCATCTTGTCGGCTTGGCTGCGCAGCGAGTCGATCTTACGCTCGGCGTTGGCCCGCTCCCGGTGCCGGCGCCGCTCGTCCGCCTCGCGTTGTTTGAGGTAGGTCTGCCAGCCGACGTTGTAGACGTCGATGCAGGCCCGGTTGGCGTCCAAGTACCAGACCTTGTTGACCGAGGCGTTGAGCAACTCGACATCGTGGCTGATCACGATGAGACCGCCCCGGTGTCCCTTGAGGAAGTCCCGCAGCCAGCCGATCGAGTCCGCGTCCAGGTGGTTGGTGGGTTCGTCCAGCAGCAGCGTGCTCGGCTCGCCGGCCGAGTCGGCGAACAGGATCCGAGCCAGTTCGATGCGCCGCCGCTGGCCGCCGGACAGCGTCTGCAGCGGCTGGTTCAGCACTCGCTCGGGCAGGCCGAGGTGCGAGCAGATCCGGCCGGCCTCGGCCTCCGAGGCGTAGCCGCCGAGGGCGGAGAACCGCTCCTCAAGTTGGCCGTAGCGGCGGACCAGCGACTCGTCCTCGTGCTCGTGAGCCAGCCGCTGGCCGACCGAGGTGAGCTCGTGCAGGATGGCGTCCAGGCCGCGCGCGGACAGCACCCGGTCGGCGGCGGTCTGGGTCAGGTCGCCGGTACGCGGGTCCTGCGGCAGGTAACCGACCGCGCTACCGCGGCGCACCGATCCGGCGTGCGGCAGCGTTTCGCCGGCCAGCACCTTCAGCGTGGTGGTCTTGCCGGCGCCGTTGCGGCCGACCAGGCCGATCCGGTCACCCGGCTGCACTCGCAGCGTGGTGGGCTCGAGCAGGATGCGAGCGCCCGCGCGCAGTTCCAGGTCGGTGGCGGTGATCATGGTGGCTTTCGGTCTCTCGGGCGGTGGTGCCGCTCTCGGGCGATGGTGGTGCCGGTCTCGGCGGGCGCTTGCCTTGGAGCAGGCGGTTGCATCTGAGCGAGCGCTTGCCTTGGAACAGGCGCGTGCAGCTGAGCAGACGCGTGCAGCTGAGTAGGCGGTTGCGCGATCAGTCCCGGACGGTGCCCATGCGATTCAGGTTACCGTACTTGCCAGGCATAACCCCTCGCCGTTGCCGTTCGAGGGCGCGCGCTCGCCGCCCCGCCTGCTGTCTCGGGAGTCCGACCATGCAGTACAACGACGATGCCCGGCTCGACACCTCGGTGGTCGAGGATGCTCGGTCCGGCGGTGGTCTCGGCGGTTTCGGGGTGGGTGGCCTGGCCGCCGGCGGAGGCGGCCTCGGCATCATCGGGGTGATCGTCGTGGTGCTGATCAACGTGCTCGGCGGCGGTGGCTCGTCCGGCCTGCCGGGTGGGCTGACCGGCCTGTCCGGCGTGGGCGGCGGCGTCAGCTCCGTCGACAACTCGCAGCTCGCCTCGTCCTGCCGGAGTGGCAAGGACGCCAACACCCGCACCGACTGCGCACTGGTGGCCGATATCGAGTCGATCGAGGACTACTGGCGCTCGGAGTTGCCGGCGCTCGGATCGTCGTATGCACACGCGCCGACCCGCTTCTTCCGCGGCCAGACCGAGACCGGCTGCGGGGCGGCGGATTCCGGCGTCGGGCCGTTCTACTGCCCGGCCGATGACAAGGTCTACATCGACCTGGCGTTCTTCGACGAGCTGCACACCCAGTTCGGCGCGACCGGTGGTGCGTTCGTGAACGCCTACGTGCTGGCGCACGAGTACGGACACCATGTGCAGGACCTGCTCGGCGTCGAGTCCCGGATCAACCACTCGGCCGCCGGCGCGAGCTCAGACTCGGTGCGCCTGGAACTGCAGGCCGACTGCTACGCAGGGGTGTGGGCGCATGCCGCGACCTCGGTGGACGATCAGGGCGGCGAACCGCTGATTGCCTCGATCACGCCGGCCGACATCTCGGCCGCGCTGGACACCGCCGGCCGGATCGGTGACGACTGGATCCAGTCCCACCTCGGCTCCGGACGGGTGGACCAGAGCACCTTCACGCACGGCTCCTCGGCGCAGCGGGAGCGGTGGTTCTCGGCCGGGTATTCGACCGGCGCGCCGGAGCGGTGCGACACGTTCTCGGCCAGGAGTTTGTGAGCGCTTGTGGAAAAGCCAAAGCGCGGCGACGGGGAGTGTCGTAGGGGTCTTGTAACGTTGCTGGGTTACGGGCTTCTTGTTTGAGATTCGCCTTTGATTAATTGGCCAATCTGCGTTGACTGTGTCGCCTTCCACTGTTAGAATCGAACACATGGACGGCCCGGACGACGACTTGAGCGACGCGGACCTGCTCGCGTGCGCCTTGGCCGAGCACCCGGCGTTCCGGTCGGGCGCGGAGCTGGACCGGATCGACCCGAGTGCGTTGTCGCGCCATGAACGGGTGGACCTGCTGGTGGTGCTGGAGGAGCAGAAGCGCTGGTTCGAAGCCGCCCAGTTGCGGGTGCTGGCCGTGATGCAGGAACGCGACACCTCGAAGCTGGGGTTGGCGCAGGACTCGGTGTCCCTCGCCCTGCAGGTGCCGCTACGCGCCGCGCAGGGCAAGCTCGCCCAAGCCCGGACCCTGGTCCAGGAGTTACCCCAGACGCTGACCGCGGTTTCGCGGGGCGCGATCTCGGGCGAGCACGCCCGGGTGCTGGCCGAGGCGCTGTGGCGACTGCCCGCCGATCCGGCGCTGGCCCCGGCGCTGGAGAAGGCGGTGCTCCCGCCCTTGCTCGACGGCCGGTGCGTGACGGTGCCGCAACTACGCCAGCGGGCCCGGCGGGCGGCGCTGGCCCTGGACCCGGTCACCGCGGAGCAACGCCACCGGCGGGCACTGGCCGACCGGACGGTGGGATACGTGCCGGGTGAGGACGGCATGGCCAGCCTGCCCGTGGTGCTGGCGGCGCCCGAGGCACAGTTGATCTACACCCGGCTCACCGCCGCCGCCACCCTGCTACCGGCCACCGACCCGCGCACGATGGACCAGAAACGGGCCGACCTGCTCGTAGACGCCGTGCTGTCCGGCATCCCGGCCGGCGGGCTACCCGTGCTGCGGGGCCGACGGCCCGCCATCAACGTGGTCGTCTCCGCCGACACCCTGCTGAACCTGGATGACCAGCCGGCGCAGCTGACCGGCTACGGACCGATCACCGCCGAAACCGCCCGCCGACTCGCAGCCGATGCGTCCGGCACCTGGCGCCGCCTACTCACCGACCCCGACACCGGCGCACTATTGGATATCAGCACCGACCGCTATCGACCGGCGCAGCGACTCCGGGACTTCGTGAGCGCGCGGGATGACGTGTGCGCCTTCCCGACCTGCAACCAACCCGGCTACCGCTGCGAATACGAACACACCACCCCATATTCAGTGGGTGGCTCCACCTGCAGGTGTAACGGCGCCCTGGCCTGCCGACGGCACAACCAATGCAAACTCAACACCAACTGGAGCTACCTCAGGAACGACGACGGCTCCTTCACCTGGACCACCAGCACCGGCCACACCTACACCAGCGCACCCACCACCCACTGGACCAGCACGACCGAGCAGATCACCCCACCGAAACCACCACCGCCGCCCACCATCGAGCAGGTCCGCGCCGAGGAAGACCTGGCCTACCAGCGACTGCTCAACAAGCTGAAACTGCAACGCGACCAAGCCATCCAAGCCGACGACCAGCCACGAGCCCAGGCAGCCGGACAGGCGATCACCCGAGCCGAACAGGACCGCCACCGCCAACTCATCAGCCGCGACACCGACCCGCCACCCTTCTAGTGCTTCGGCCCGCTCGGAATGGTTACGCCGGCTCGACTGGGACTGTCCGCTGGCCGCTTTCTCGGGCATGATCTAACAGCGGACGGTACAACTGTCCGGTGTGGGGGTGCACTGAGGTGGTTGGCGGTACCGCGATCTTCTTCGGGGTTGGCGTGGACAACTACGAGGCTGGCCTAGGCACGCTTGACTATCCGATCGCCGACGTAACCATGATCCGACAGTTGCTCGGTGACCGCTTTCAGGGCAGTCCATTGGCCGACCCGCCCGAAGAAGATATCCGGGCCGGCTTGAGGGCGCTGAGGGGAAGCCTGCCCGATGGACAGGGCGTCTTGGTAGCGATGTGGTCCGGGCATGGCATCTCTCCGACAAACGCAACACCGTTGCGACTGCTTGCCAAGAACAGTGACTCCGATCAGTTCGCTGGTTTCAGGCCGGATGAGGTACTCGGGCAATGTGCGTTGTCAGGATGCAACCAGTTGTTGTTCCTGGTCGACACCTGCTTTTCCGGGAATGCGGTCGACGCCGCGCGGGTTGCCGCCTCGGTGCTCGGCTCGATCGCCAATAGCGGAACTCGCCCACCATGGGTCGGCGTGTTTGCCGCCTGTTCGGCGGACGTGACTGCGCGAGACGGTGTCTTCGTCAAGCAGTTGGCGCGGCTGCTCGAACTGGGTCCGGATGATCCCGACCTGAAGCGGCGCTGGTCCCACCACAGCCCGCTGGTGCGCGGCGACGACCTATGCGATGCCTTGCTCAAGGAATGGCCGCCCGAGCTGCCACAGCGGCCGGAGTACCTGGCGACCGGCAGCGCCTGGTTCATGGTGACCAATCCGCTCTGGAAGCCGGATGCCCCGCCGCAGGTGGTCGAACACTTGCTGCTCGCGGCGCGCAGCGGAGCGGAGCCGCAATCCTGGTTCACCGGCCGCACTTCGGAGGTCGACCAGGTCGTCGACTGGGTTCGCCGCCGCCAGCCCGGCATGCATGTGATCACCGGCTCCGCCGGCACCGGTAAATCCGCAGTGCTCGGTCGGGTGGTCAGCGCTTCGGTGCTTGCTGAGCGGGACCGGCTGCTCGCCCAGGGCACGCTGGGCCATGCCGATCCGGGTGCTGATTCGATCACCGCGCACGCGCACGCTCGCGGGCTGACCGCGAACCGGCTTGCCGAACTGCTCAATGCCGGTCTGGAGCGTTCGCGCATGTTGGAGCGGGCCGAACGTGGCCGATCTAATGCCAACCTGCTACTCGGAGCTGTCGAACAGGCGTCGGAGAGTTGGCCGGCCGGCGAGGTTCCGGTACTGGTGGTGGACGGCTTGGACGAGGCCCGGAACGAGGCCTTCGACATCGCGCGCGATCTGCTGGTCCGGCTCGCCGAGTGGACGACGGTGATCGTCTCGACCCGCAACCTGCCCGGCGAGGGTGACACTCCGGACCTGCTTGGATCGCTCGGCCCGCATGCCGGCCTGCTCGATCTCGACGAGCCCGCGGCCGCGGAGAGTGGCCGGCAAGCCATGCGGTTCTACATCGCCAACCGGTTGCATGGCATCGCGGAATCGATGGACCCGGATCTAGTCGCCGACGAGTTCCTGCGGCGGACCGAGGCGACAGCCGGTGAGCCGTTCCTGATCGCCCGACTGCTCACCGACCAGCTGCGCCTGGATCCGGTTGACACCGGGTCGGCTGGCTGGCGGCCTCGGGTGGTCACGTCGTTGACGGACGCATTCGAACTGAATCTCGCCATGCTGGAACCGCCGCGTCATCGTGTCGAGGTGGACGCCGCCCAGCTCGGGCGTGAGCTGCTTGCCGCGCTGACCTGGGCCTTCGGTGCGGGGTTCCCCGAGGACGAGTGGCTTTGTACCGCTCAGGCCAGGTCGAGCCTGAAACCACCGCAGCATCGAGACGACATCTCCTGGTTGCTCAACCAGCTCGGCCGGTTCGTGGTGCAGGACGGTGAGGGGGGCGTGGCGGTGTACCGGCTCGCGCACCAGAGCATCGCCGACCTGCTACGGGCAAATCTCACCGACGACTCCTACGAATTCGCGGCGCAGACCGTGACCGCACAGCTGCTGGAGCGGTATCGCGTCTTGCTGGCCGACGGCATGCCGGCCGAGCAGCCGGTTTACCTGTGGCGATACGCCTGGCGGCATGCCGTCCAGGCGAGTGAAGCTGGATTGAGCCTGTTGCGCGAGCTGAGTGCCAGCTCGCCATCACTGCGGCCGGACATTGCATTGGCAGCACACGTCCTCAGCGCCGAGTTCGCAGGGCGGCGCAACCTGAACGGCGCACTTGCGCTCGCCGAGGAGGCCGTCGAACGGTACCGGTCGTTGGCCGCGGAGAATCCGGCCTTCCTGCCCGACCTGGCGATGGCGTTGAACAACCTCGGCACCCGCTACAACGAGGTGGGGCGGCGGGTGGAGGCGGTCGCGCCGACCGAGGAGGCCGTCGCGCTCCGCCGGTCGTTGGCCGCGGCGAATCCGGCCTTCCTGCCCGACCTGGCGGGTACGTTGAACAACCTCGGCGCCCGCTACAGCGGAGTGGGGCGGCGGGTGGAGGCGGTCGGGCCGACCGAGGAGTCCGTCGCGCTCCGCCGGTCGTTGGCCGCGGCGAATCCGGCCTTCCTGCCCGACCTGGCGATGGCGTTGAACAACCTCGGCAACCGCTACAACGAGGTGGGGCGGCGGGTGGAGGCGGTGGCGCCGACCGAGGAGTCCGTCGAACGCTACCGGTCGTTGGCCGCGGCGAATCCGGCCTTCCTGCCCGACCTGGCGGGTACGTTGAACAACCTCGGCACCCGCTACAGCAAGGTGGGGCGTCCGGTGGAGGCGGTCGCGCCGACCGAGGAGTCCGTCGAACGCTACCGGTCGTTGGCCGCGGCGAATCCGGCCTTCCTGCCCGACCTGGCGATGGCGTTGAACAACCTCGGCAACCGCTACGGTGAGGTGGGGCGGCGGGTGGAGGCGGTCGCGCCGACCGAGGAGGCCGTCGCGCTCCGCCGGTCGTTGGCCGGGGAGAATCCGGCCTTCCTGCCCGGCCTGGCGATGGCGTTGAACAACCTCGGCGCTTGCTACAGCGAGGTGGGGCGGCGGGTGGAGGCGGTCGCGCCGACCGAGGAGTCCGTCGAACGCTACCGGTCGTTGGCCGCGGCGAATCCGGCCTTCCTGCCCGACCTGGCGATGGCGTTGAACAACCTCGGCGCTTGCTACAGCAAGGTGGGGCGGCGGGTGGAGGCGGTCGCGCCGACCGAGGAGTCCGTCGAACGCTACCGGTCGTTGGCCGCGGTGAATCCGGCCTTCCTGCCCGACCTGGCGATGGCGTTGAACAACCTCGGCAACCGCTACGGTGAGGTGGGGCGGCGAGTGGAAGCGGTCGCGCCGACCGAGGAGGCCGTCGCGCTCCGTCGGTCGTTGGCCGCGGTGAATCCAGCCTTCCTGCCCGACCTGGCACGCACCTTGAACAACCTGGTGCAGCGCATGGATGACGTCGGTCGTGGTGATGAAGTCGAACTGGCGTGGCAACAGGCACTCGATGCGCTGGCCGGCCGGGCAGCGGCTCTGCTGTATTACCGGGCGGTGCTATCCCCGCCAGACGATGCTCGGGCCGTCGCCTGGCTTGTAAACGCGCTGATCAAGCCTGGCGTAGAGCCCAAACTGGAACGTGCCATCCACGATCAGGCGCGTAGCCGCAGAGCTAGCGACTCGGCTACGTTTGACGCGCAATGGTCAACGATCGCTGGCGATTCGGTACCGGCCTGGCTGAGCATCGAAGCAGACCTGCTGGAGGCAGCGGTTGGCTGGGTCAACACGCCGACCTTCGAGCAGGAGGCGGCGTTGTTGGCAGAGCATCCAGAACTGCTCGACCCAGCAAGCGATGCCGTAGTAGCCGAGGCGCTGCTCGGTATCGAGAATGAGGAAGCCGACCGGCTTCGCCAACTCCGGGTCGCGGCTCAGACGAATGGAGTGGCTACCGCTTATCAGGAGTTACTCGACGCCGGCTTATTACGCCGCTTCCTGAACGCTGATCTGGCCGAACAGTTCGATCTGCTCGATGAGAAGGGCGACCGCTTAGGCGATCCGATCTTCCTCCGGAGCTTGAGCGAGTTCACCGCGGACGAGGATCAAGATTTGGTGCAGGCCGCCATGCGAGCGTATGCGCTGATTCGGCTCTCGGCCACCGGCAGTCACCGGGCAGCCATCGATGCGCTCGCCGATCAGGCCGCGTTCGCCACCCTACTTGAAACCGCCGCCAAAGCCGGTCGCGCCGACGAACTGAGTGCCCTGGCTATCCTGCTGATGGCTCAGGCCACGGGCATCGACCAGTATGCCCAGGCGTTGTTCTATCAAGCCATCGGCGGCTTGCTGTCCGACAGTCCGCCGGATCGAGTACGCCAGCTGATCCATTCGCTGCGTCGCATGGCCGATTCCGCCCAGTACATCAACCTCGCGGCGGGCATCGGCCGCGAGCAGCCACCGGTGCTAGGCATCATCCCCATGCTCACCGAGCCACTGCCGCCGGAGGCTGACGATCACGAAGCATGATCTGGTGGTCGTGCTGCCCGGCATCATGGGCAGCACGCTGGAGCGCAACGGCAGCCCGGTCTGGTCCACATCCGCCCGCTCCATCGTCCGGGCGGTTGCCTCGTTCGGCCGGCACGTCAAGGCACTGCAGTTACCGGACGGGATCGGCGACGACCTTCCCGCCGACGGCGTCAAGGCGCGAGCCTTGCTGCCGGATCTGCATGCGATACCAGGCATCTGGACTCCGGTGCGCGGCTACGACGTGCTGGTCAACCGGCTGGAACGGGTCGGGTTCCGTCGCGTCAGATCCGATCCGACCGCGCCGCCGGGCAACCTGTTGCTGTTCCCGTACGACTGGCGGCTGTCCAACCGCTACAACGGCGACCTGCTCGGCAAGCGAGTAGAACAGGCGCTGGGCCAGTGGCGCGACCAGGGCGGCGAGTATGCCGATGCCCAGGTGTGCTTCGTCTGTCATTCGATGGGCGGACTGGTCGCCCGCTGGTACATCGGGCACGGAGGCGCGGACATCACCCGCAAGCTGATCACCCTCGGCACTCCGTACCGAGGGGCCGCCCGCGCTTTGGATCAGCTTGTACACGGCGTCCACAAGGGATTGGGCCCGCTATCGATCGATCTGACGGACTTCGCCAGAAGCCTGCCATCGCTCTACCAACTCCTGCCCAGCTACGCCTGCCTCACGGCCGGCAACGATCTGGACTACCTCTCGTCAGCGACCGGGCTCTCCGACCTGGATGGCCATCGGCTGGATGACGCCCTGCTCTTTCACAAGCAACTCGAAGATGCCGAGACGGCCGACGCCAACTCCCGGCCTCGCCGCCACCCGATCACTGGAACCCGGCAGCGCACCGCAACCACCGTCGAGTTCACCAACGGTGTCCTCAGACTGCTCGACACCTACGACGGAGACGACCTAGCCGGCGACGGCACGGTGCCCGCGACCGGCGGCCCCGCCGGCGTGCCGCTCGATGACAACTCCATTCATCACATCGCCGACAAGCATGGCAACCTGCAATGCAACTCTGCCGTGCTGGATGAGGTAGAGGCAATCCTGCTGGCAAAACCAATAGTTCCCAAGGCCGCCGCCCAGGTGGATCTCCGGGTTGACGTCCCCGAGCTGCTGATCGAGCCGGCGGAACTCGTCGTCACGGTGACCGCGCCACCCGATACGCCAGCGGTGAAGGTTCTCCTGACCGACGAAGCGGGCGTTGACCGTGCGATTCAGCTCCCCCGGCCGGCCGGCGATAGTCGGTTAACCACGAATTTCGGCACGTTGCCGCCCGGTGGTTATACGGTGACCGCGACCGGACGGGAATCCGGCCTGGTCAATCCGGTAACCAGCGAACTGATCGTCTGGCCGCGCACCGTCGAGGTCTGAGCAGCGGCTCAGACGTTGAAGCCCAGCGCGCGCAGCTGTTCCCGACCGTCGTCGGTGATCTTGTCCGGCCCCCACGGCGGCATCCAGACCCAGTTGATCTTCACGCCGCTGGCCAGCGGCTTCGGACCACCGGTCAACGCCTCATGTGCCTGGTCCTCGATCTCATCGGTCAGCGGGCAGGCGGCGGAGGTCAGCGTCATGTCCACCGTGACGGTCGCGTCCTCGGCGATGTCCAGCCCGTACACCAATCCGAGGTCCACCACGTTGATGCCGAGTTCCGGGTCCACCACGTCGCGCAGTGCTTCCTCGACGTCATCCTTCGACGGCACCGGCAAAGAGGTCTCGGTCATAGCTGCACACTCCGTTCACTGTCACCGTCATCGGGCACCGGCGCGCCGCCGGTCGCCTCGCCTGTCGCGTGCGCTGCGACGCCCGTCGCGTCCCCAATCGCGTCCGCTGCTTTGCCCATCGCTTCCGCTGCATTGCCCATCGCTTCCGCGACAGCGGACTTCATCGCCATCCAGCCGAGCAGCGCGCACTTCACCCGCGCCGGATACTTGGACACGCCCTCGAACGCCACCGCGTCCTCCAGCGCCTCCGCCTCGTCCTCGCTCAACGTGCTCTGGCCCTGCGACTGCATCAGCTCCAGGAACTTCTCCTGCAACCGCAGCGCATCCGGCACCGAGGAGCCGACCACCAGGTCACTCATCACCGAGGTGGCGGCCTGGCTGATCGAGCAACCCTCCCCCACCCAGCCGAGCTCGGCGATCTGACCATCGGCCAGCCGGATCTGCAGCGTGACCTCGTCGCCGCAGGTCGGGTTCACATGATGCACCTGAGCATCGAACGGGCTGATCTCGCCACGATGCTGCGGGTTCTTGTAGTGGTCGATGATGATCTGCTGATACATCGAGTCCATCGAGAGGCTCACCCGCGGCCTCCACTCTTCGCGCGAGCGCTCATCGCGGGATTCGCTCCGCTCTTCGCGCGAGCGCTCTTCGCGGGATTCGCTCCGCTCTTCGCGTGAGCGCTCATCGCGGGATTCGCTCCGCTCCTCGTCGGCAGCGCTCGCGCTGGCAGAACCAGCTGCTCACTCATCCGAACATCTCCTGTACTCGAGTCAGCCCGGTCACCAGCGCGTCGATCTCCCCGGCCGTCGTATACAGCCCGAACGAGGCCCGGGTGGTCGCCGGCACCCCGTACCGGAGGCATACCGGCCGCGCGCAGTGATGGCCGGCCCGCACCGCGATGCCCTGCTCGTCCAGCAGCTGGCTCACGTCGTGTGGATGGATGCCCTTCACCGTGAACGAGATCGTCCCGCCACGCTCCACCGGCGAGTTCGGTCCGATCACCCGCAGCCCCGGCAGCGAGGCGAACGCGTCCAACGCGTACGCGGTCAGCCCCGCCTCGTGTGCCTCGATCTCGGCCATCCCGATCGCCGTGACGTAGTCGATCGCCGCACCCAGCCCGATCGCTTCGGCGATCATCGGGGTGCCGGCCTCGAACCGGTGCGGCGGCGCGGCATACGTGCTGCCGGCCATGTCCACCGTCTCGATCATCTCGCCGCCACCCATGAACGGCGGCAACCCGGCGAGCAGCTCGTAGCGGCCCCAGAGCACGCCAACCCCGGTCGGCCCGTACAGCTTGTGCCCGGTGAACCCGACGAAGTCGGCCCCCAGCTGCTGTACGTCCAGCGGCCGGTGCGGTGCCGACTGCGCGGCATCCACGATCGACAGGGCGCCCACCTCGCGCGCCCGGTCGGCCAGCAGCTTCACCGGATTCACGGTGCCGAGCGCGTTCGACTGGTGCACGAACGCGACCACCTTGGTCCGTGAGTCGATCTGCTCGTCCATCGCCGAGGTGACCAGCCGGCCGTCCTCGTCGATCGGTAGGTAGCGGAACTCGGCACCCGTCCGCTGCGCCAGCAGTTGCCAGGGCACCAGGTTCGAGTGGTGCTCCATCTCGGTGACCACGATGTTGTCGCCGGCCGAGATCCGGAACCGCTCGGCGCCCGGGAACGTCGTCGCGTTCGAGAGCGAGTAGGCGAGCAGGTTCAGCGACTCGGAGATGTTCTTGGTGAAGATCACCTCGTCCCGGCTGGGCGCGTTGATGAAGGCCGCCACCTTGGTCCGGGCACCTTCGAACAGCGTGGTCGCCTCCGAGCCCAGCGTGTGCACCGCGCGGGCCACGTTGGCGTTATGTAGCCGGTAGTACTCGTCCAGGGTGTCCAGCACCAGCTGTGGTTTCTGCGAGGTGTTGGCCGAATCCAGGTACACCAGCGGCACGCCGTGCACCTGCCGGCTCAGGATCGGGAAATCCCGCCGGAGCCTGTTCACGTCGTAGGACATCAGGAGCTCACACCGCGGCCGGCTCGTTCGCCCCGTACCCGGCGTAGCCGTTCGCCTCGAGCTCCTCGGCCAGTTCCGCGCCGCCCGACTGCACGATCCGGCCCTCGAAGAACACATGCACGAAGTCCGGCTTGATGTAGCGCAGGATCCGGGTGTAGTGGGTGATCAGCAGGGTGCCGATGCCGGTCTCCCGCACCCGGTTCACGCCCTCGCTGACCACCCGCAGCGCGTCCACGTCCAGGCCGGAGTCGGTCTCGTCCAGCACCGCGATCTTCGGCTTGAGCAGCGTCATCTGCAGGATCTCGTGCCGCTTCTTCTCACCACCGGAGAAGCCCTCGTTGACGTTGCGCTCGGCGAACGCCTTGTCGATCTCCAGCTCCGCCATCGCGGCGTTCACCTCCTTCACCCAGGCACGCAGCTTCGGCGCCTCGCCCCGGACCGCGGTCGCCGCGGTGCGCAGGAAGTTCGACACCGAGACCCCCGGCACCTCGACCGGGTATTGCATGGCCAGGAAGAGCCCCGCTCGGGCTCTCTCGTCGACCGCCAGATCGAGCACGTTCGCCCCGTCCAGCAGCACCTCGCCAGCGGTCACCGTGTATCGCGGGTGGCCAGCGATGGCGTAGGCCAGCGTCGACTTGCCGGAGCCGTTCGGGCCCATGATCGCGTGCGTCTGCCCGGACGCGACGGTGAGGTTCACCCCTTTCAGGATGGGCTTGTCCTCCACCGCGACGTGCAGGTCCCGGATTTCCAGGGTGGACATCTATCAACTCTCCCTAACGATCGGATGCGTGTTGCGCGGTTCCAGCGGCGAGTCGAGATCGGCGTAGACCTCGCCGTCCAGCACGGTGGTCGGATAGACCGGCACCGGCCGCACCGCCGGCGGCCCGGTCGGCTCTCCGGTGCGCAGGTCGAACCGGGAGCCGTGCAGCTCGCACTCGATGGTGCAGCCGGTCACCTCGCCCTCGGACAGCGGCACCTCGGCGTGCGAGCAGACATCCTCGATCGCGAACACCTGTTCGCCGACCTTCACCACCGCCACGTCCAACTCGGCCAGCTCGATGCGCAGCGGCTTGTTGTCGCTGAGCTCGCTGAGCGAGCAGAGCCGAGTTCCGGTCGCCGGGGTCATCGGCCGCCCAGCCGGGCATCGACGCGAGCCATCAGCCGGTCCCGCAACGCCGGCACGCCGACCCGCTCGATGACGTCGGCGAGGAAGCCGCGGACCACCAGCCGGCGCGCCTCCTCGGCCGGAATCCCCCGGCTCTGCAGGTAGAACAGCTGCAGGTCGTCGAACCGGCCGGTGGCGCTGGCGTGCCCGGCGCCGACGATCTCGCCGGTTTCGATCTCCAGGTTCGGCACCGAGTCGGCCCGGGCGCCGTCGGACAGCAACAGGTTCCGGTTCAGCTCGTAGGTACTGGTGCCCACCGCCGCCGGCCGGATCCGGACGTCGCCGATCCACACCGTGCGCGCCGTGTCGCCGTCCAGCACCGACTTGTAGACCACGTCGGAAGTGCAGTTCGGCTGACCGTGGTCGACGTACAGCCGGGACTCCTGGTGCTGGCCGTCGCCACAGAACGAAACGCCGTACAACTTGGCGGTGCCGCCCGGGCCGGCGAAACGCACCGTCGGGTTGAGCCGCACCAGCTCCCCACCGAGGTTCACCACGACGTGCTGGTAGCTAGCGTCCCGGCCGACCAGCGCGGCGTGCGCGGCCAGGTGCACCGCGTCGGGCTCCCAGTCCTGCACGCTGATCAGGTTCAGCTCGGCGCCGTCGGCCAGCACCGCCTCCACGTTGGCGGCCACCGTGGCGCTGCCCAGGTGATCCATCACCACGGTGGCCCGGGACCGCTCGCCGGCATCGATCACGAAGTGCCCGTAGTTCAGCCCCGGCTTGCCGATCGAGCGCAGTACGACCGGTTCGGCCAGCTCGGCGCCGGCGGCAACCGTCACCAGCACCACGCTGGGCGCATGCGCCGCGGCCAGCGCGCTGACCCGGTCGGCCGGCGTCAGCGCGGCACCGACCCGCGGATGGTCGCGGCCGACGAACCGCACGGTCACCCCGTCCGGCAGCTCGGTCTCGAACGCGAAGGTGTTCTCCGGCTCGAACGGCTGGAACAGCGACCGCAGCTTGCGTAGCGGGGTGAACCGCCAGTCCTCCTCCCGGCCGGTCGGGACGCCGAACGCGTCCGGATCGGTGGCGGTGAACCGCTCGGCGGGTGAGCCGGTGCTGGTGCGGAACAGCGGTGATTCGGTTGAGATAGCAGTCACTTCCTATCCGACCGCGCCTTCCATCTGCAGTTCGATCAGTCGATTCAGCTCCAGCGCGTACTCCATCGGCAGCTCGCGGGCGATCGGCTCGACGAAGCCGCGCACGATCATCGCCATCGCCTCGTCCTCGGACAGGCCACGGCTCATCAGGTAGAACAGCTGGTCGTCGGAGACCTTGGAGACCGTCGCCTCGTGTCCCATCGTCACGTCGTCCTCCCGCACGTCCACGTACGGGTAGGTGTCGGACCGGCTGATCGTGTCCACCAGCAGCGCGTCGCACTTCACCGTGGAGCGGCTGTGGTGCGAGCCGGGCTCGACCTGAACCAGGCCTCGGTAGGACGTCCGGCCGCCGCCGCGGGCCACCGACTTGGAGATGATGGTGGATGAGGTGTGCGGCGCGGCGTGCACCATCTTGGCGCCGGCGTCCTGGTGCTGGCCCTCACCGGCGAAGGCGATCGAGAGCACCTCGCCCTTGGCGTGCTCGCCGGTCATCCAGACCGCCGGATACTTCATGGTGACCTTGGAACCGATGTTGCCGTCCACCCACTCCATGGTGGCGCCGGCCTGCGCGACCGCCCGCTTGGTCACCAGGTTGTAGACGTTGTTCGACCAGTTCTGGATGGTCGTGTACCGGCACCGGCCGCCGGGCTTGACGATGATCTCGACCACTGCCGAGTGCAGCGAGTCGGAGGAGTAGATCGGCGCGGTGCAGCCCTCCACGTAATGCACGTAGGCACCCTCGTCGATGATCATCAGGGTTCGCTCGAACTGGCCCATGTTCTCGGTGTTGATCCGGAAGTAGGCCTGCAGCGGGATGTCGACGTGCACGCCCTTCGGCACGTAGATGAACGAGCCGCCCGACCACACCGCGGTGTTCAGCGCGGCGAACTTGTTGTCGCCGGCCGGGATGACGGTGCCGAAGTACTCCCGGAACAGCTCCTCGTGCTCGCGCAGCGCCGTGTCGGTGTCCAGGAACAGCACGCCCTGAGCCTCCAGATCCTCGCGGATCTTGTGGTAGACCACCTCGGACTCGTACTGGGCGGCGACGCCGGAAACCAGTCGTTGCTTCTCCGCCTCCGGGATGCCCAGCTTGTCATAGGTGTTCTTGATGTCGGCCGGCAGGTCGTCCCAGGTCGCGGCCTGCTTCTCGGTGGACCGGACGAAGTACTTGATGTTGTCGAAGTCGATCCCGGACAGGTCGGCACCCCAGTTCGGCATCGGCTTCTTGAAGAAGATCCGCAGCGCCTTCAGCCTGCGCTCCAGCATCCACTCCGGCTCGTTCTTCAACCGGGAGATGTTGCGCACCACCTCTTCGGACAGCCCGCGCTGGGCGGTCGCACCGGCGAGATCGGTGTCGGCCCACCCGAACTTGTACGTCGAAAGCGCCTTGATCTGCTCCCCTTGGGCAAGCGTGCGCTCTGCTGCAGTGGTCACTAGTCAGCCTCTCGTGCTCTGTACCGCGGTGGTGGATCGAGACAGCGCTCGCTGGGAGACGGGCGCTGCTGGTGGCACGTGGGTGGTGCACACCCCGTCGCCGTGCGCGATGGTGGCCAGCCGCTGCACGTTGGTGCCGAGCGCTGCCGCCAACGCGCGGGTCTCGGCCTCGCACAGCTCCGGGAATTCGGCCGCGACGTGCGCGACCGGGCAGTGGTGCTGGCAGATCTGGGTGCCGTGGCCGGCCGGTGCCGCGTCGGCGACGTAGCCGGCCTCGGTGAGCACCTCGGCGACCACCGCCGCCTGCTGGGCGGTGCTGGCGGCCGGCTGCTCGGCCAGCCGGCCACGGATGCTTTCGGTCAGGGTCGCGGCCCGATGCTCGGCGAAGGCCACTAGCGCCTGCTCGCCGCCGGCCGTGCGCAGGAATCGCAGCGCCGTGGAGGCCAGGTCGTCATAGGCGTGCCCGAACCGGCCCCGGCCGGCGTCGGTGAGCGCGTAGACCCGGGCCGGTCGGCCCCGGCCGCGCGGGCGGCGGGCGGACGGCTTGGCGACCACCTCGGCCAGCACCCCGTCGGCGACCAACGCCTCCAGGTGCCGGCGGATGGCGGCCGGGGACAGCTCCAGGCGTTCGGCCAGCGCCGCCGCGGTGTGCGGCCCGGACTGCTGAACCAGCCTGGCCACCGCGTCCCGGGTACGGCCGTCGGCGCCCTCGCTGGCCTTACGACCGGCAGCCGCGTCGGCGGCCGGTCGGTGGTCGCCGTCGGAGCCTGCGGCGACCGGGCTCAGGTACGGTCCGGCGAATTTCACAATACAAGTATGACGTATTTCCGCGGGCGTTCCCAGTAGGGGCCACCGGTGCGGCGCCGGTCACGCTTGCCGGTAGGTTTCGGGGATGCTGTACCGGGCCGCCGAGCTGACCGTGTCACCGGTATTGCGCGCCTATTTCCGGCCGCGGGTGACCGGCGCGCAGCACGTGCCCGGCACCGGGCCGGCCATCATCGCGGCCAACCACCTGTCCGCCTCGGACGAGGTGTTCACCCCGATCACCGCCCGGCGGCAGGTCGTCTACTTCGCCAAGGCCGAGTACTTCAACGCAACCAGCCTGCGTGGCCGGCTGATCGGCTGGATCTTCACCGAGTTCGGCCTGGTGCCGGTGGACCGGGACAACCCGCGCGCGGCCGCCTCCACCATCGACATCGGTGCCGAACTGCTGGCCGCCGGGAAGGTGCTGGGCATCTATCCGGAGGGCACCCGCTCGCCGGACGGGCGGTTGCACAAGTTCCGCACCGGGGTGGCTCGGCTGGCGCTGCGGACCGGTGCGCCGGTGGTCCCGGTCGGCCTGGTCGGCACCGACAAGGTGCTGCCGGCCGGCGAGCGGCGCTGGCGCCGAGTGCCGATCCAGGTGCACTACGGACCACCGCTGGTCTTTGCCGGCCGGGCCGAGGACGAGCGGTCCAGCCGGGCGCTGCGCGAGATCACCGAGACCGTCCGGGAGGCGGTGCAGAAGCTGTCCGGTCAGGACTATGTGGACAGCTACGGCAGTTCGGTGAAGGCCACCGACTGACTGGCGCGGGCTCGGGTCCGGCGCCCAGCGGGAGTACCTAGACTCGAAGCGTGCCAGCTGCCGCCGTCGAGCTCGACGGCCTCGTCAAACGCTACGGCCAACGAGCCGCGGTGGCTGGCGTGTCCTTCCGGGTACAGCGTGGCGAGTTGCTCGCGCTGCTCGGCACCAACGGCGCCGGCAAGACCACCACCATCGAGATCTGCGAGGGCTTCCGGGCACCCGACGCCGGCACCGTACGAGTGCTCGGGATGGACCCGATCGCCGAGGGCGACAGGGTCCGGCCACGGGTCGGGGTGATGCTGCAGGGCGGTGTCGGCGGTTACACCGGCGCCCGGGCTCGAGAGCTGCTGCGGCTGTTCGCCAGCTACGCGGCGCATCCGCTGGACGTCGATGAGCTGCTGCAACTGGTCGGGCTGGCCGAGCACGCCGACACCGCGGTCAAGCGGCTCTCCGGCGGGCAGCAGCAGCGGCTCTCGCTGGCCATGGCGCTGGTCGGCCGGCCCGAGTTGCTCTTCCTGGACGAGCCCACCACCGGCATGGATCCGCAGGCCCGGCGGGGCACCTGGGAGCTGATCCGGCGGCTGCGCGCCGACGGTGTGTCGGTGGTGCTGACCACGCACTATCTGGACGAGGCGGAGGAACTGGCCGACCACGTGGTGGTGTTGCACGCCGGCCGGGTGGCGGCCGAGGGCAGCCCTGCCGAGCTCACCCGGGCCGGCGCGTCCGGCACCGTGCGGTTCTCCGCCCGGCCCGGCCTGCCGGTGGCCGAGCTGCAAGCCGCCTTGCCGGCCGGCGCCCGGGTCAGCGAACCGACCGCCGGCGACTACCTGGTGCGCGCCGAGCTGACCCCACAGCTGCTGAACGCGGTCACCGCCTGGTGTGCCGCCCGTTCGGTGCTGGCCGAGGGCCTGACCGTCGAGCGGCGCAGCCTGGAGGACGTGTTCCTGGCGCTGACCGGCGATGAGCCGATGGCCGGCCTGCAGCCGGCCGGGCAACCGGCCGGCCCGCGGTTGGCGCGGACGAGGCGCCGATGACCGAGGCTCCGATGGCGAAGCTGCCGATGACCGGCGGCCTGCCGGTCGAGCAGCCGCGGCCGGCCGTCACCCAACAGATGTCCTTCGTCCCGGCCCCGGCCCCGGCCGGCCGGCTCGGCATGCTGGTCGCGCAGACCCGGATGGAGCTGCGGCTGCTGCTGCGTAATGGCGAACAGGTCGCGCTGACGCTGATCATCCCGCTGCTGCTGGAGTTCTTCTTCAACCTGCCGCTGCTGTACTCGCTCGGCACGCCGCGCCGGATCGACTTCGTGGTGCCCTCGGTGTTGGCGCTCGCGGTGATGAGTGCCTCCTTCACCGGCCTTGCCATCGGCACCGCCTTCGAACGGAAGTACGCGGTGCTCAAGCGGCTCGGCGCCACCGCGCTGCCCCGGCAGGTCCTGATCGCCGGCAAGACCTGCGCGGTGCTGGCGCTGCAGGTGCTGCAGGCCGTGCTGATCTGCCTGTTCGGGCTGGCCCTCGGCTGGCAGCCGGCCGGCACCGGACTGTGGGCGGTGTTGCTGATCGTGGTGGCCACGTTCGCCTTCGGCGGCCTCGGCCTGCTGTTGGCCGGCACGGTCCGCGCCGAGATCACGCTGGCCGCCGCGAACCTGGTGTGGCTGATCCTGCTGTTCGCCGGCGGCATCGCGATCCCGCTGTCCCGCTACCCCAGCCCGGCCGCCGACCTGCTCCGCTACCTGCCGTCGGCGGCACTGTCCGACGGCCTGCACCAGGTGCTGCAGCACGGCGGCGGCGTGCCGGTGCGAGCGCTGGCCACCCTGCTGGTCTGGGCCGCGCTCGCGCTGCCCGCCGCGGCTCGGTTCTTCCGATGGGAATGAACGTGCCCGGCTGGGCCCGGTCCGCGGCCACGCTGCGGCGACTGGCGCTGGCCTCGGTGGTCGCCAACGTGGTGATCGTGGTGACCGGCGGCGCCGTCCGGCTGACCGGTTCCGGCCTGGGCTGCCCGACCTGGCCGTCCTGCACCGACCGGTCGCTGACCCCGACCCGGCAGTACGCGGTACACGGGCTGATCGAGTTCACCAACCGGCAGCTGACCTTCGTGCTGGTTGCCGTGGTGCTGGCCACGCTGACCGTGGCGATCCTGCGCCGGCAGGAACGGGGGCTGGCCACGCTGCTCGCGGCCAGCATTCCGGCGCAGGCGGTGCTGGGCGGCATCACCGTGCTGACCAGGCTCAACCCGTGGACGGTGGCCGCGCACTTCATGCTGTCGATCAGCATCATCGCGGTGGCCTTCGTGCTCTGGTGGCGGCTGGGCGAACACCAGCCGGCCGACCGGCCGGTGCCTGCCGATCGGGCGGTGCCGGCCGATCGGGCGGTGTCGGCCGGTCGGGCGGTGTCGGCCGGCCGAGCGCTCACCGGCACCGGCTGGCTGCTCTGCGGCCTCACCGGCGCCGTGTTGGCGGCCGGCACCGTGGTCACCGGCAGCGGCCCGCACGCCGGCGACCAGGGAGCCAGCCATCGGATCCCGATCGCGCCGTCCTCGGTGACGCAGCTGCATGCGGACCTGGTGATGTTGCTCATCGGGGTCACCATCGGGCTGGTGCTGCTGGCCGGCGCCGGGCCGGTACGGCGCGCCGGCTACTGGCTGCTCGGCATCGAGTTGGCGCAGGGCGGCATCGGCTACCTGCAGTACTTCACGCATGTGCCGGCGCTGCTGGTCGGCATCCACATGCTGGGTGCCTGCCTGGTCTGGCTGGCCACCCTGGCGGTGCTCGGCACGCTCGGCAGCCGGCCGTTCCGGCGCCCGGAACCCGCCGCGGCGGCAGCGCCGATCGGCCGGCCGGTGGTTCGGTCGGCGGCTTCGGGTTGAGCAGGCGCGGCTAGGTAGGCGTGGCTAGGTACTCAATGCCGCACCCTGGCGGTCGCGGCCTCGACCAGGCTGCGGACCTGACAGAAGCCCGGCTCGTCGGTCGGATCCTCGCTGTCCGGCCGCAGGATGGCCGGCATCGTGGTGCGAGGCCGGCGGCGCGCCCGCGCCGCCGGGCGCCGCCGGCCCTCCAGTCGCTGGATGGCCGGGATCAGTAGGAACCCCTCGTCCGGCGCGTCCGGCCAGATCCGGGCCACCGCCTCGGGGTCGGTTCGCAGCCGGCCGAACTCAGCGGACAGTTCGGCCAGCGTCTCGGGCTCCAGCACCAATGCCTGCGGCCAGAGGTCATCCTCGCCGTAGGACCACAGTTCACGAGCCAGTGATTTCGCAGACATCAGCACACGCACAGACACATCTGTCATTTTGGCGGCCGGCGCCGCTAATCGCCTGCTGAAAACTACAAAATTAGACGACTTGCCCAGCCTTTAGAGAATGATCACAGCAATCTGGACAGTGTGTAGATGGCCAACCCGACCAGCGAGCCGACCACGGTGCCGTTGATCCGGATGAACTGCAGGTCCCGTCCCACCTGCAGTTCCAGCCGCCGCGCGGTGGATTCGGCGTCCCACCTGGCCACCGTGTGGGTGATTACTCCGGATAATTCGCCGGAATAGTGAGCCAGCACGTGATTCATCACCCCGATCACCCACCGGTCGCATTTGGCCTGCAATTCGCGGTCGGCGGCCAGCGCCAGGCCGGTCTGCCGGATGGTCGAGGTGATCACCCGGCGCAGCTCCGAGTCCGGGTCGGCGGCTGCCTCCAGCACCGCCTTCTTCAGCGGCAGCCAGAGCGAGGCGAGCACGCAGCGCACCGCCGGATGGTCGAGCAGTTCGGCCTTCCACTGCTCCAGATGGGCGCTGGCCGCCGGATCCGTCCGCAACCGGACGGCATAGTCCCGCAACCGCTCGTCGAACTGCAGTCGCAGCGGGTGGCCCGGGTCGCCGGTCACGTCGGCCAGGAAGTTCTGCACCCCGGCGAACAGCCGGTTGAACACCTTGCCGTCCACCCAGTCCGGCACCCAGTCCGGCGACTCCTCGGCCAACCGCTGCCGCAACAGCACCCGGTTGTCGTCCAGGAACCGCATCAGTGCTCTCAGCGTCTCGGTGAGCAGCACCTGGTGCTGATCGCCCTGCATCGCGAGGTCGATCACCCTGGCGACCACCGGCGCGACCGGCAACCGGCGCAGCTGACTGTCGGCGAAACGCTCCAGCGCCAGTCTGATGTCATCGTCGGCGAGCACGGTGTTGGCACCGGCCAGCGCCACCCCGAACTCGGCCGCCAACCGCTCCGGGCGGTCGCCGAGCGCCAGCCACTCCCCCACCCGGCGCGGGATCTCGGCGGCCTGCACCCGTGGCCCGACCACCTCCGGTGTCAGGAAGTTCTGCTGGATGAAGGTGCCCAGGCTCTCGCCGATCTGGTCCTTCTTGCGCGGGATGATCGCGGTATGCGGAATCGGCAGCCCGAGCGGGTGCCGGAACAGCGCGGTCACCGCGAACCAGTCCGCCAGCCCGCCCACCATCGCGGCCTCGCTGGCCGCCTGCAGGTACGGCCAGCCGCCGGAGTCGCTGCCCAGCACGGTGCAGACCACGTAGATCAGCGCGGCCAGCAGCAGACCGCCGCCGGCCACCGCCTTCATCCGCAGCAGCGCCGCGCGCCGTTGCCGATCGGACTGCTCGGCACCCACCGGCAACCGGCCGGCCGGCCGGCTCATCGCGCCCTGCCGGCACCGACCCGGTCGGCGATCGCGGCCGCCAGCCGCTGCGCCGAGCCTTCGGCATGCTCGAGGAACAGCGACGGCTCGATCAACTCGACCTCCAGCAGCCGCGGCCCGGCCGGGCTCGGCAGCAGGTCGATCCGGGTGTACAGCAACGGCGCCGATGCGGCAGGTGCGAGGCCGGCAAGTTCGGCATGAACCCGCTCGGCCAGCTCCAGCTCCGCGACCGTGGGCTGGCGTGGCCTGATCGTCTCGGTCAGGAACAGCTCCGGCGAGTCCAGCCGATACCGGGTGTCCGGCGGCAGCAGCGCCGACTTGCGGATGGCGTGGCTGTAGCGGCCGTCCAGGAAGATCAGCGCGGTCTCACCGGCCGAATCGACCTCGGCCAGGTAAGGCTGCACCATCACCGTGCGGCCGAGCCGGTGCAGCATGTCGGCATGCGCCAGCGCCGAAGCGTGCGCCCCGGCCGGGAACCGGCCGGCGCCGATCGAGCCCGCGCCCACCGAGGGCTTGACCACGAACTCGGTGCCGACCGGCAGCCGGACCCGCTCACCCGGTGCGAAGAACTCGCTCGGCACGATCGGGATGCCAGCCGCGGCCAGCCGGGCCAGGTAACGCTTGTCACTGTTGTCGCGCAGCACCTCGACCGGGTTGTGCAGCCGCGGCACCGTCTCGGCCCAGGCCAGGAACTGCCGGCGGCGCATGGTGTAGTCCCAGGTGCTGCGGATCACGGTGGCCTCGAATTCGGCCCAGCCGACGGCTGGATCGGTCCAGGACAGCACCGTGCCGGTCAGCCCGAGGTCGGCCAGCGCGGCCACCAACAGCCGGTCCTCGGCCTCCCCGCCAGGCAGCCGGTCGCAGCCGGCGATGGCGATTGCGCTGCTCACCTGCTCGATCGTACGGACCTGACCGGCACCGGTTGTGTCACCCACCCAGCAGGTTCCCCTACCCTCTGTTGTCAGGTATGGGATCGGCAACCGGCAAACGAAGAGCGCCAAGCAGCGGAGCTAGTTCGCTCTGGCGGCGCTTTGCCATCCGCTTGCTCGCGGTCTGCGTGGTCGGGATGCTGGCCGGGGCCGGCTGGCTGATGCTGCGTCCGCAACCGGCACCGAGCCTGGTCAGCTACGGCCGGCCGATCAGCAACGCCGGCGCACTGCTGAGCCAGACCGAGGCATCGATGCGTCGGCAGGTACACCTGCGCCATGGTGCGCTGGTCCGGAGCAGCCGCTGTTACTACACCAGCCAGTCCGCCGACGATGCCGGCAATGCCGGTTCGCGCACCGTGCCGGCGGGCAACCAACTGCCGGGCCGGACGGTGATCGGCGACCGGATGTTGTGCGGGCCGGTGCTGTTCGTCGACGGCGACGCCAGCCGGCCGTACCTGACCTACAACCTGATCGCCAGCCCGACCGGTCACGGCCAGCTCCGGCTGTCGGTGAGCAGCCCGGACGGCGAGGGGCTCGGCCCCGACCCGCGGCCGGACAGCCGGCTGGTCCGGCCGGACGGTCAGCAGCCACCGAGCCGGGTCAGCATCAGCTGGCCGCCACCGCCGCCGGCCGTCGGCGATGTGTTGACCACCACCGGCACGCTGCGCACCCCGATCACGCCGGCGCCCGATTCGGCAGCGATGATCGGCCAGCTGTCCGGCGTCCGGCTGGTCGAGTACGGCTTCGTCAACGTCTACGGCTGGGGTGACCGGGCGCGCACCGCGCCAGCCGGCTACCGGTTGCTGGCCTTCGCCGCCGAGCCGGTGCCCGGCGAGTTGGCCGCGGCCAACCCGGACCTCTCGGTCCGGGTGGACGGCCGGGAACGCGGCCCGCTGGCGGTCACCTCCGACTACGTGGTGATCGCGGTGCCCAAGCATGCCCGCCAGGTGGATCTGGTGCTCACCGACAGCGGGATGAAACAGTCGGTCTCGCTGCTTACCGGCAAGCCGTCCGTCGAGAACCCGGCGGTCACCGTGCGCAGCCACGACCGGCAGCAGCTCAACGTCGTGCACCAGATCCGGGTGCGGCTGACGACCAGCGCCGGCACCGGGGTGCTGTCCGGCACGCTGCTGGTGCGCCAGGTTTCGCTGTCCTACTGGGCCGCCGACGGGGACTGCCCACGGCCGGACCAGGCATGGTTGCACGTCGGAGTGCTGCTGCGGCTGGAGGGCGACACGCAGCCGTACGGGGCGGAGCCGGGACTCATCTCAGTGGCGCTGCCCGGCGGCGGCAAGCTGGTCAGTGTGAACGCCGCGTCCGATCCGGCCAGCGGCGTGGACGACGTGGTGGAGGTGCCGGCCTCGCTCACCGCCGGAAGCCTCACCTTCGCCGGCACCGTGCACACGGCCAAGGGCACGCTGACCGTGCTCACGCCGGTGACCGTGCCGTTCGAGATCCCAGCCGGCTGAGCAGGACCGGCCGGCTGAGCAACACCGCCGGCTGAGCAGTACAGCGGTCTCAGCGCAGGAAGGTATCCACCGCGACGGCCACGAACACGAAGGCCAGGTAGCTGTTGGACAGGTGGAACAGCCGCATCGGCCTGCCCGGCTCGCCGCGCCGGGCGGCGGCCAGCAGCCGATGGGCCTCGATCAGCAGCGCGACGCCGGCAGCCACCGCCAGCACCCCGTACACCCAGCCGGTGGCCACCGGCCACAGCACCAGCGAGCAGGCCACGGTGAGCCAGCTGTAGCGCACGATCCGGCGCGCCACCCGCACCGGCGAGGCGACCACCGGCAGCATCGGCACGCCGGCCCGGGCGTAGTCGTCGCGGTAGCGGATGGCCAACGCCCAGAAGTGCGGCGGCGTCCAGCAGAACACCAGCATGAACAGCACCGCCGGCGCCCAGGCCAGTGAGCCGGTGACGGCGGCCCAGCCGATCAGCACCGGCATGCAGCCGGCCGCGCCGCCCCAGACGATGTTCTGCGAGGTCCGGCGCTTGAGCAGCATGGTGTAGACCACGACGTAGAAGCCGATCGCGAGGCAGGTCAGTCCGCCGGCCAGCCAGTTGGTGGCCAGCCCGATCAGCAGCACCGCGAACACGCCCAGCGCCGAACCGAAGACCAGCGCGCCGGCCGGTGACACCTGGTGACTGGCCAGCGGCCGGTGCCCGGTCCGGTGCATCACCGCGTCGATGTCGCGGTCGATGAAGCAGTTCAGCGCGTTGGCGCTGCCGGCGGCCAGCGTGCCACCGACCATGGTCACCAACACCACCGCCAGCGGCGGCAGTCCGTGCGCGGCCAGCACCATCGCGGGCAGCGTGGTGACCAACAGCAGCTCGATGATCCGAGGCTTGGTGAGCGCGATGTAGGCCCGGACCGAGGCCGAGATCGGTCGATCGGCGGCTCCGGCGGCTGCCCGGCGGCGCTGCCGAACCGGGGCCAGCGGGGTCTGCGTCACCCGGCCAGCGTAGTCCGCGATGCTGGGCCGCCAGCACCGGCTCACCCCCGATGCCGGAGTGACTAGGCTGGAATTCGTTACGCCCGCGCACCTGATAGTCAGCTGGGGAGCTGCCGTGAAGCCTGACACCGAATCCGCGGCGGAGATCGTCTCCACCCATCCGAAGTGGTGGACGGACCTCGACTCCAAGGCCGTGGACACCGCTCGGCTGCTCGCCGCCGATGCCGTGCAGAAGGTGGGCAACGGGCACCCGGGCACCGCGATGAGTCTGGCACCACTGGCCTACCTGCTGTTCCAACGGGTGCTGCGCCACGACCCGACCGACCCGAACTGGGTGGCCCGGGACCGGTTCGTGCTCTCCAACGGGCATTCCTCGCTTACCCTCTACATCCAGCTCTACCTGGCCGGCTACGGCCTGGAACTGGACGATCTGAAGTCGTTGCGCACCTGGGGCTCGCTCACTCCCGGGCATCCGGAGCACGGCCACACCATCGGCGTGGAGACCACCACCGGCCCGCTCGGGCAGGGCGTCGGCAACGCGGTCGGGATGGCGATGGCGGCCCGCCGCGAACGCGGCCTGCTGGATCCGGACGCGGCCGCCGGCGAGTCGCCGTTCGACCACCAGATCTACGTCATCGCCGGCGACGGCTGCATGGAGGAGGGCGTCTCAAGCGAGGCGTCCTCGTTGGCCGGCCACCAGCAGCTGGGCAACCTCACCCTGATCTACGACGACAACCACATCTCCATCGAGGACGACACCAACGTGGCGTTCTCCGAGGACGTGCTCAAGCGCTATGCCGCCTACGGCTGGCACACCCAGTACGTCGAGTCGGGCGAGGACGTGGTGGCCCTGGAGAAGGCGCTGGCCGCGGCCAAGGCCGCGACCGACCGGCCGTCCATCATCGCGGTGCGCACCATCATCGGCTGGCCGGCACCGACCAAGCAGAACACCGGCAAGGCACACGGCTCGGCGCTCGGCGAGGACGAGATCCGCAAGACCAAGGAGCTGCTCGGCTTCAACCCGGACGTGCACTTCGCGGTCGAGGACGCGGTGATCGCGCACACCCGCGAGGTGGCCGAGCGCGGCCGGGCCGCCCGCCAGCAGTGGCAGCCGAGTTTCGACAAGTGGGTCAAGGACAATCCGGAGCGCAAGCAGCTGTTCGACCGGCTGGTCAGTCGCAGCCTGCCGGCCGGCTGGGCCGACGTGCTGCCTACCTTCCCGACCGAGAAGGACGGCAAGCCGAACTCGTTGGCCACCCGGGCCGCGTCCGGCAAGGTGCTCAGCGCGCTAGCTCCGGTGCTGCCCGAGCTGTGGGGCGGCTCGGCGGACCTGGCCGAGTCCAACAACACCACCATGGAGGGCGAGCCGAGCTTCGTGCCGGCCGACCGGCAGACCAAGGAGTGGCCGGGCGGTCCGTACGGCCGCACCCTGCACTTCGGCATCCGCGAGCACGCGATGGGTTCGATCATGAACGGCATCACGCTGCACGGCGGCACCCGGGTCTACGGCGGCACCTTCCTGGTGTTCAGCGACTACATGCGGCCACCGGTCCGGTTGGCCGCGCTGATGCGGCTGCCCACCATCTACGTCTGGACGCACGACTCGATCGGCCTCGGCGAGGACGGTCCGACCCACCAGCCGATCGAGCAGCTGGCCGCGCTGCGGGCCATCCCCGGCCTGGACGTGGTCCGGCCGGCCGATGCCAACGAGACCGCCGTGGTGTGGCGGCAGGTGCTGGGCAACACCGACCGGCCGGCCGGCATCGCGCTGTCCCGGCAGGGCCTGCCGGTGCTGGACCCGGCGGCCGTGGTCGACGCCGGCAAGGGCGGCTACATCCTGGCCGAGTCCAGCGCGGCGACGCCGCGGGTGATCCTGATCGCCACCGGCTCGGAGGTGTCGCTGGCGCTGGCCGCCCGCGAGCGGCTGGAGGCCGAGGGCACCCCGACCCGGGTGGTGTCGATGCCCTGCCAGGAGTGGTTCTACGAGCAGGACCGGGCCTACCAGCAGCTGGTGCTGCCACCGGCGATCAAGGCCCGGGTCAGCGTGGAGGCCGGTGTCGCGCAGGGCTGGCGGGCGATCGTGGGCGAGCCGGGCGAGATCGTCTCGATCGACCACTTCGGTGCCAGCGCCGCCGCCCCGGTGCTGTTCGAGCAATTCGGTTTCACCCCGGACCGGGTGGTCGCGGCCGCGCACGCGGCACTGGAACGGGCCCACATCATCACCGGCAGCACTACCGGCAACTAACTCAAAGCACTTGAGTTCTTCTGCTCTGCGAAAGGGGAATTCCCTATGAGCGACGCACTGGCCGAACTTTCCGAGCGTGGCGTCTCGATCTGGCTGGACGACATCAGCCGGCACCGGCTGGTGTCCGGCAACCTGGCCGAGCTGATCGAGACCAAGCACGTGGTCGGCGTGACCAGCAACCCGTCCATCTTTCAGAAGGCGATGGAGGGCTCGGCCGAGGGCGACTCGCCGTATGCCGACCAGGTCCGCGACCTCGCCTTGCGCGGGGTGTCGCTGGAGGAGGCGGTGCGGCTGCTCACCGCCTATGACATCCGGGCGGCCTGCGACGTGCTGCGGCCGGTCTATGACGCCAGCGAGGGCCAGGACGGCAGGGTGTCGCTCGAGGTGGATCCGCGGCTGGCGCACGACACCGGCAAGACCACCGCCGAGGCCACCGCGCTGTGGTGGCTGGTCGACCGGCCGAACCTGATGATCAAGATCCCGGCCGCCGAGCAGGGGTTGGCCTCGATCACCGCCGCGACCGCCCGCGGGATCAGCGTCAATGTCACCCTGATCTTCTCGATCGAGCGCTACCGCAAGGTGATGGAGGCATACCTGAGCGGCCTGGAGCAGGCCCGGGAGAACGGCGTCGACCTGTCCACCATCCGCTCGGTCGCCTCGTTCTTCGTCTCCCGGGTGGACACCGAGGTGGACAAGCGGCTGGACAAGATCGGCAGCGACGAGGCCAAGGCGGTTCGCGGCAAGGCCGGCATCGCCAACGCCCGGCTGGCCTACGAGGCATTCGAGAGCGTCTTCGCCGGTGACCGGTGGGACGGCCTGGCCGCCGACGGCGCGCACTGCCAACGGCCGCTGTGGGCCTCCACCGGGGTGAAGGACCCTGCCTACGAGGACACCATGTACGTCACCGAACTCGTCGCCCCGGACACCGTGAACACCATGCCGGAGGCGACGTTGAACGCCGTCGCCGACCACGGCAGCATCACCGGCAACACCGCGAACACCGGCTACCACGAGGCGCGCGGGGTGATGGCGCAGCTGTCCGAGCTCGGCATCGAGATCGACGAGGTGACCGAGCTGCTCGAGGTGGAGGGTGTGCAGAAATTCATGGACTCCTGGTCGGTGTTGCTCGAGGGCGTGCAGAAGCAGCTGGCGGCGGGCGCCGCGAAGGCCGGCAAGTGAGCCCGTCAACCGACCCGTTGCCGGCCGGCCAGCTTCGGGTGGAGCTGACCGCGGCCGACGAGGATCAGCTGCGCAGCACCGTCGAGCAGCTGGTGAAGGACCGGGTGGCCAGCCGGATCACCGACCAGGACGCCACGCTCTGGGGTCCGGACGCCGAGTCCGAGGCGGCCATCCGGCTGTCCTGGGCCACCCTGGCCGAGACCTCGCGGCCACTGCTGGCCGAGATCGCCGCGCTGCAGGCCGAGCTGCGCGCGGAGAACCTGGACCACGTGGTGCTGGCCGGCATGGGTGGCAGCTCGCTGGCGCCGGAGGTGATCTGCAAGACCGCCGGTGTCGCGCTGGTCACGTTGGACACCACCGACCCCGGTCAGGTGGCCGCCGCGCTGGCCGAGCAGCTGGACCGCACGGTGCTGGTGGTGTCCAGCAAGTCCGGCGGCACGGTCGAGACGGACTCGCACCGGCGGGCGTACGAGAAGGCGTTCGCCGACGCGGGCATCGACCCGAAGACCCGGATCGTGGTGGTCACCGACCCCGGCTCGCCGCTGCGGCGGCTGGCCGAGGAGGCGGGCTACCGCGCGGTGTTCCAGGCCGATCCACACGTCGGCGGCCGGTACAGCGCGCTGACCGCGTTCGGCCTGGTGCCGGCCGGGCTGGCCGGCGCCGACATCGGCGCGCTGCTGGCCGAGGCCGGCGCGGCGGCACCGGCGCTGGCGGCCGACGAGCCGGGCAACCCCGGCCTGCGGCTGGGCGCGCTGCTCGGGCTGGCGCACAATTCTGACTCGAACAACGGCGGCGGCGTCGACAAGGTGGTGTTCGCCGACCTCGGCTCCGGCATCGACTCCTTCGGCGACTGGGCCGAGCAGCTGATCGCCGAGTCCACCGGCAAGCACGGCCTCGGGCTGCTGCCGGTGGTGGTGGAGGGCCCGAACGCGCCGGGCTTCGTCGATGCCCGCTCGGACGCCACCCTGGTCCGGCTGACCGGCCCTGCCGACTCAGCCGGCGCCTGGTCCGGCACCGCGCCGGCCTCCGGCTGGGCGGCGGCGACCGCCGGCCCGCTGGGTGCGCAGCTGCTGCTCTGGGAGTACGCCACCGCGGTTGCCGGCCGGCTCATCGGCATCAACCCGTTCGACCAGCCGAACGTCGAGGAGGCCAAGAAGCAGGCCCGGGCACTGCTCGATGCCGGCGGCGACGAACCGGTGCCGCAACCGGCCTTCACCGACGGCGCGGTGCTGGCCTTCGGGCTGAACCTCGACCTGGCCGGCGTCAGCGACCTGGCCGGCGCGCTGGAGGCACTGTTCGGAGCCGCACCGGAGCTCGGCTACGTCAGCGTCCAGGCCTACCTGGACCGGCACGCCGACGCCTCGGCCGCCAGCCTGCGGACGGCGGTGGCGAGCCGGACCGGGCTGCAGACCACCTTCGGCTGGGGGCCCCGGTTCCTGCACTCCACCGGCCAGTACCACAAGGGCGGCCACCCGAACGGGGTCTTCCTGCAGATCACCGGCGAGGTGTCCCAGGATCTGCCGGTGCCGGACCGGCCGTATACCTTCGCATCGTTGCAGCGCGCCCAAGCCGCGGGCGACGCCACGGTGCTGGCCGACAAGGGCCGTCCGGTGCTGCACCTGCACCTGACCGACCGCGCGGCCGGCATAGCGCAACTTCTGAAGGCCTGCTAGGAGGCCACGGTGACCACCACCGACCAGCACGGTCCGGCCATCGGCGCCGGCGCCGGCCCGAAGCTGCCGGCCAGCCTGCAAGCCAACCCCCTGCGCGATCCCGCCGACCGCCGGCTGCCGCGGGTGCCGGAGCCATGCGCGCTGGTGGTCTTCGGGGTCACCGGGGACCTGGCCCGCAAGAAGCTGTTGCCGGCCATCTACGACCTGGCCAATCGCGGGCTGCTGCCGGCCGACTTCGTGCTGCTCGGGTTCGCCCGCCGGGACTGGGGCGACGGCGACTTCGAGTCGCTGGCCAAGAACGCGGCCAAGGAGCACGCCCGGACCGGCTGGAACGAGGAGGTGTGGTCCCGGCTGGCCGGCGACATCAAGTTCGTGGCCGGCTCCTTCGACGACGACGCGGCCTTCGACCAGCTGGCCCAGACCCTGGACGAGCTGCGCGACAGCCACGGCATCAAGGGCAACGCCGCGTTCTACCTGTCCATCCCACCGAGCATGTTCCCGGTGGTGCTCAAGCAGATGGAACGCACCAAGCTGGCCGACAACGCCGCCTCCGGCGGTTGGCGGCGGGTGGTGGTGGAGAAGCCGTTCGGACATGACCTGCCCTCGGCGATCGAGCTGAACTCGCTGGTCGACTCGGTGTTCACCGCCGACGACGTGTTCCGGATCGACCACTACCTGGGCAAGGAGACGGTGCAGAACCTGATGGCGCTGCGCTTCGCCAACCAGCTGTTCGAGCCGGTGTGGAACGCCAACTACGTCGACTCGGTGCAGATCACCATGGCAGAGGACGTCGGCATAGGTGGCCGGGCCGCGTTCTACGACGCCACCGGGGCGGCTCGGGACGTGCTGCAGAACCACCTGCTGCAGCTGCTGGCGCTGACCGCGATGGAGGAGCCGGTCGAGTTCACCGCCGAGGCCATCCGGGTGGAGAAGCTGAAGGTGCTGCGCGCCATCACACTGCCCCACGACCTGGGCCACTATGCGGTGCGCGGCCAGTACGACCAGGGCTGGCTGGCCGGCGAGCGGGTGCTGGCCTACCGGGCCGAGGAGGGCGTGCCGGACGACTCCAAGACCGAGAGCTACGCCGCGGTCCGGCTGGGCATCGACACCCGGCGGTGGGCCGGCGTGCCGTTCTACCTGCGCACCGGCAAGCGGCTGCCGCGCCGGGTCACCGAGATCGCGGTGCTGTTCAAGAAGGCGCCGCACCTGCCGTTCAGCCACACCGACACCGAGGAACTCGGCCACAACCAGCTGGTGATCCGGGTCCAGCCGGACGAGGGCGTCACCTTGAAGTTCGGTTCGAAGGTGCCCGGCTCGATGATGGAGGTCCGGGATGTGGCGATGGACTTCCTGTACGGCGAGGCGTTCACCGAGTCCAGCCCGGAGGCCTACGAACGGCTGATCCTGGACGTGATGCTGGGTGACGCGACGCTGTTCCCGCGCAACCAGGAGGTGGAGGCGTCCTGGCGGGTGATCGACCCGCTGGAGAACTTCTGGGCCGGCCAGCAACCGGCGATATATCGGGCCGGCGAGTGGGGCCCGAAGGCCGCCGACGAGATGCTGGCCCGGGACGGCCGGAGCTGGCGTCGGCCGTAACGGCCGCGGCGCCCCTGGACCGGCGGTGCCCCTGGACAAAAGGAGATTGCTGTGACGACGCTCTGGGACACCACCGGCACGGCCGTGGTGCAGGCGCTGGCCGCCGAGCGGCGCACCGGCGGCGCGGTGACCAGCGGGCTGGCGCTGACCCTGGTGGTGGTGCTGGAGGAGAAGGACACCGCCGAGGTCGAGGCCGCCGTCGCGACGGCGGCCGCCAAGCATCCGATGCGGGTGATCATGGTGTTGCGCCACAACATCGAGGCACCGGTGCCCCGGCTGGACGCCGAGGTCTCGATCGGCGGCCGGCACGGCCCGGGCGAGTCGGTGGTGCTGCGGATGTTCGGCCGGCTGGCGCTGCACGCCGAGTCGGTGACGCTGCCACTGCTGGCGCCGGACGCGCCGGTCGTCACCTGGTGGTACTCCAGGACGCCCAAGATCATCGCCCACGATCCGCTGGGGGTGTTCGCCGATCGCCGGATCACCAATGTGATCCGAGACTCCGATCCGGCCGCCTCGCTGCGACAGCGGGCCGAGGACTTCGCGCCCGGTGACACCGACCTGACCTGGACGGTGATCACGCCGTGGCGGGCCGCGCTCGCGGCCGCCTTCGACACCGCTGCCACGCCGGCCCGGTCGATCACCGTCTACGGCAACCCGGTGGACCCGTCCGCGCAGCTGCTGGCCGGCTGGTTGACCTCCCGGCTGGCGGTGCAGGTGCCGGTCGAGAAGGCCGAGGGCAAGTACATCACCGCCGTCTCGGTGGAGTTCGAGGACGGCCGTCAGGTGAAGATGACCAACGAGGGGTACAAGCTGCTGATGCGGCGGCCGGGTCAGCAGGACACCATCCAGCCGTTCCCGCAGCGAACCACCGGCGACATGTTGGCCGAGGAGCTGCGCCGCCTCGACGCCGACGAGCCGTACGCCGAGGCGCTGGGGGCGGTGTCCGGGCTGACCGACCTGGCCCAGCGGCCGGCCGTGCGTACCCACATCTGGATGGACCCGGCGCTGGCCAAGCAGGAGGCCTGAGCATGGCGGCGCTGCCGGAGTTGATCGTCGCCGAGGATGCGCCGGCGTTGGCCGGTGAGGTGGCGCGACGGACCCTGGACACGCTGGCCGCCGCCCAGGCCACGCACGGCCGGGCAGTGCTGGCGCTGACCGCCGGCTCCATCCTGGAGGCGGTCTGGCAGGCGATCGCCGACTCGCCGGCCGCCGGCGACCTCGACTGGAGCCGGGTGGATGTCTGCTGGGCCGACGAGCGGTTCGTGCCGGCCGAATCTGGAGACCGGAACGACCTGCCGGCGGGCCGGATCCTGTTCGGGCACCAGCCGTTCTCGGCGGCCAGGCAGCTGTCGATGCCGGCCAGCGACGGCCCGTGGCCGGACCTGGACGAGGCGGCGGCGGCCTACGCGGAGCAGCTGGCCGGGCTGCGCCGGCCGGACGACCAGGGTGAGCTGCCCGGCTTCGACCTGGTGCTGCTGGGCGTCGGTCCCGACGGCCACTGCGCCTCGCTGTTCCCGAACCACCCGGGCGTGTACCAGCACGACCGGCCGGTGATCGGCGTGCGGAACTCGCCGAAACCGCCGCCGAACCGGCTGTCCTTCACCTTCGACACGCTGGACCGGGCGGCCGAGATCTGGTTCGTGGTGGCCGGCGGGGGCAAGGCCGAGGCGGTCGCGCTGGCGCAGAGCGGGATCAGCCGGGAACAGCTGCCGTCGGCCGGGCCGAAGGGCCGGCAGCGCACCCTGTGGCTGGTCGACCGAGCGGCCGCCGGCAAGTTATAAGGTCGCTGCCGGCTATTCGCCACGCCGGGCGCGCAGCCGGGCCAGCGCCTCCTCCAGCAACGCGTCGCCGTCGGCGGCCGAGCGGCGTTCCTTCACGTAGGCCAGGTGGGTCTTGTACGGCTCGGTGCGGGGCGCGGCCGGCGGCGCGCCGGCCTCCCGGCCGGCCGGGAAGCCGCACCGCTTGCAGTCCCAGGTGTCCGGGACGGCGGCATCCAGGGCGAAGGCGGGCTGGGTCTCGTGGCCGTTGGCGCAGAAGAACGAGATGTACTGGCGTGGCGCCGACTCGCCGCGCTCGCGCTCACCCATCGGGCCGGCGCCGACCCGGCTGCCCCGGATGGCATTACCACCTGCTGCCACTTATCGACTCCTGTCGTGCCGGTAGACGTGCGTCCTGCTGATGCTTACGCCGAGCCGCGGCGCGGCTCGTGGAAGGCTTGTCAGTCGGTGCGCCTCAGCTGTTCTTGTAGAGCAGGCCGAGGCCGATGATGCAGATCGCCCAGGTCACGCCGGCGACGATGGTCAGCCGATCGAGGTTGCGCTCCACCACCGAGGAGCCGGACAGGCTGGAGTACAGCGATCCACCGAACATCGAGGACAGGCCGCCGCCCTTGCCCCGGTGCAGCAGCACCAGCACGATCAGCAGCAGGCTGATAGCGATCAGCACAATCGACAGCGTGAAGATCATGGGGTTTTCCGGCCTCGATCCAACGAAGAGCGTCCACGCCGACTGTCGGCGCAGCTAGAGGATACCTAATGGATTTGACTGGTCGTTCGATCAGCCGGTAAATGGGCCGCCCGCGGCGGCGATGCAGATGCCGGAGAACTCCTGCCCGTCCAGGCTGGCACCGCCCACCAGGGCGCCGTCCACGTCCGGCTGGGCGACGATATCGCCGGCGTTGGTCGACTTCACCGACCCGCCATAGAGCACCCGGACGCCGTCGGCCAGCTCCGGGGCGTACAGCTCGGCGAGCCGGCAGCGCAGCGCGGCGCACACCTCCTGCGCGTCGGCCGGGGTGGCCACCTTGCCGGTGCCGATCGCCCAGACCGGCTCGTAGGCGATCACCACCGAGGCCGCGTCGTTCTCCTCGATCCCGACCAGCCCTTCGGCCAGCTGGTCCAGGCAGTGCGCGACCTGCCAGCCCTCCTCGCGCACCGACAGCGGTTCGCCCAGGCACAGGATCGGCGTGAGCCCGTTGGCATAGGCCGCCTTCACCTTGGCGTTGACCAGCTTGTCGGTCTCGCCGTGGTGCTCCCGGCGCTCGGAGTGGCCGATCGCCACGAACGTGCAGCCCAGCTTGGCCAGCATGCCGCCGGAGATGTCGCCGGTGTAGGCGCCGGCCGGGTACGGCGACAGGTCCTGCGCGCCGTAGGTCAGCCGGAGCCGATCACCGTCCACCAGCGTCTGTACCGAGCGGATGTCGGTGAACGGCGGCAGCACGGCCACGTCCACCGCGTCGTAGTGCTGAGGCTTCAGGCTGAACGCGATCTTCTGCACCAGCGCGATGGCCTCGAAGTGGTTGAGGTTCATCTTCCAGTTGCCGGCAACCAACGGCTTCCGGCGAGGGGTCTTGGCCACTGCGGATGTGTCTCCCGATTCCCTAACTTTCCCAGGCCGCGCGGAGCACGGTGAGGCCGGGTAGCTGCTTGCCCTCCAGGTACTCCAGCGAGGCGCCGCCGCCGGTGGAGATGTGGGAGAACCGGTTCTCATCGATGCCCAGCGCCCGGACGGCGGCGGCGGAATCGCCGCCGCCGACCACCGTCAGCCCGGAGGCCCGGGTGATCGCCTCGGCCACCCCACGGGTGCCCTCGGCGAACGGGGCCACCTCGAACACCCCCATCGGCCCGTTCCAGAACACCGTGCTGGCGCCGGCCAGCACCTCGGCGAACCGCGCCACCGAATCCGGGCCGATGTCCAGGCCCTTCTGCCCGGCCGGCATGGCGTCGGCCGGCACCGTCCGCGTCGCCGCGTCCTCGGTGACCTCGCCGGCCACCACCACGTCGGTCGGCAGCACGATCTTCTCCGGCGCCTCGGCCAGCAACTGCCGGCACACCTCGATTTGGTCCTGCTCCAGCAGCGAATCCCCCACCTCGTGGCCCTGCGCCCTGAGGAAGGTGAAGCACATGCCGCCGCCGACCAGCAGGCGGTCCACCTTGGGCAGCAGCGCGGAGATCACCGCGAGCTTGTCCGAGACCTTGGAGCCGCCGAGCACCACCACGTACGGGCGGACCAGCGCACCGGCCTCGCCGGTCAACTGCCGCAGCACCTCGACCTCGCGGCGAACCAGGTCGCCACAGTAGTGCGGCAGCAGCTCGGCCACGTCGCAGACCGAGGCGTGCGCCCGGTGCACCGCGCCGAAGGCGTCGCCGACGTAGGCGCCGCCGTCCTCCTCGCCGCCGGTCAGGTTCGCCAGCGCCTTGGCGAACTCGGCCCGGCCGGTGGGATCCTTGGCCGTCTCCCCGGGATTGAACCGGACGTTCTCCAGCAGCAGCAGCTCACCGTCGTGCAGCTCGTGGGCCAGCAGCCGGGCGCTCTCGCCCACCGTGTCCAGCGCGAACCGCACCGGGGTGCCGAGCAGCTGTGCCAGCCGGTCGGCCACCGGCCGCAACGAGTAGCGAGGCTCCGGGGCCCCGTTGGGCCGGCCGAGATGCGCCGCCACGATGACCCGGGCGCCCTTCTCCAGCAGCCGGACGAGCACCGGCAGCGAAGCCCGGATCCGGCCGTCGTCGGTCACCGTGGGCCGTTCGGCGGCGGACAGCGGGACGTTCAGGTCGCACCGGACCAGCACCCGCCGGCCCCGGACGCCCACCCGGATCAGGTCATCGACGGTGCGCATCTCGTCCGTGCCGCTACAGGCTGGCGCCGACGAAGCCGACCAGGTCCACCAGCCGGTTGGAGTAGCCCCACTCGTTGTCGTACCAGCCGACCACCTTGACCTGGTTCCCGGTCACCTTGGTCAGCCCGGCGTCGAAGATGCAGGAGGCCGGGTCGGTCACGATGTCGCTGGACACGATCGGATCCTCGGTGTAGGTCAGGTAGCCCTTCAGCTCGCCGTCGGCAGCGGCCCGGTAGGCGGCCTTGACCTCCTCAGCCGACACCTCGGCGCCCAGCGTGACGGTCAGGTCGGTGGCCGAACCGGTCGGCACCGGCACCCGCAGCGCGTAGCCGTCCAGCTTGCCCTTCAGCTCCGGCAGCACCAGGCCGATCGCCTTGGCCGCGCCGGTCGAGGTGGGCACGATGTTCAGCGCGGCCGCCCGGGCCCGGCGCAGGTCCTTGTGCGGCCCGTCCTGCAGGTTCTGGTCCTGGGTGTAGGCGTGGATGGTGGTCATCAGGCCCCGCTCGATGCCCCAGCTGTCGTGCAGCACCTTGGCCAGCGGCGCCAGGCAGTTGGTGGTGCAGGAGGCGTTGGAGATGATGTGGTGGCTGTCCGGGTCGTAGCTGGTGTGGTTGACGCCCATCACCACGGTGATGTCGTCGTCGGTCGCCGGGGCCGAGATGATCACCTTCTTTGCGCCGCCGTCGATGTGCTTACGGGCGTCGGCCGCCTTGGTGAAGAAGCCGGTGGACTCGATCACCACGTCGACCCCGAGGTCCTTCCACGGCAGGTTGGCCGGGTCACGTTCTTCCAGCGCCCGGATCGGTTGGCCGCCGACCAGGATGTTCTCCTCGTCATAGCCGACCTCGGCCGGGAAGCGACCCAGGATCGAGTCGTACTTCAGCAGGTGGGCGAGCGTCTTGTTGTCGGTAAGGTCGTTCACCGCGACGATCTCGACGTCGGCGCCCGCGCCCGCCTGGACGGCGCTGAGGGCCCGGTAGAAGTTACGGCCGATCCGGCCGAAGCCATTGATACCAACCCGAACTGTCACTGCATGTCTCCTTGTTCTGCCGTCCGGGCCGGCTGCGCAGCCCGGAACCTCTCCGACGACCGGGGCCGTCGATCAGGTGGTGCGCCGGGTGGCCGCGACACTGCTGGCCTGCCCTCTTCGATACCGACCTTATCGGGTGTGGCCGGCCGGCTCGACGCCAGCCCGACGCCGCGGTTGCCCACCGGCGGATCGCTCGGCACGCTCAGCCCGGGGCTACGGGGCCAGCATCTCCGGGGTTACCGCCGCCTCGGTGTTCGGGATGCCGTCGTCGGCGGCCCGCTTGTCGGCCATCGCGAGCAGCCGCCGGATCCGGCCGGCCACCGCGTCCTTGGTCATCGGCGGGTCGGACAGGCTGCCCAGCTCCTCCAGCGAGGCCTGCTTGTGCTCCAGGCGCAGCCGGCCGGCCTGCAGCAGGTGCTCCGGAGCGTCGTCGCCCAAGATGGCCATCGCCCGCTCTACCCGGGCGCCGGCGGCCACCGCCGCCCGGGCCGACCGGCGCAGGTTCGCGTCGTCGAAGTTGGCCAGCCGGTTGGCGGTGGCCCGCACCTCGCGGCGCATCCGGCGCTCCTCCCAGGCCATCACCGAGTCGTGCGCGCCGAGCCGGGTGAGCAGCGCGCCGATCGCGTCGCCGTCGCGCACCACCACCCGATCCGCGCCACGCACCTCACGGGCCTTGGCCAGGATGCCCAGTCGGCGGCCGGCACCGACCAGGGCCAGCGCGGCCTCGTTGGTCGGGCAGGTGATCTCCAGTGCGCCGGCCCGGCCGGGCTCGGTCAGCGAGCCGTGCGCCAGGAACGCGCCACGCCAGGCGGCCTCGGCCTCGGCGATGGTGCCGGCCACGATCTGGGTGGGCAGGCCGCGCACCGGCCGGCCGCGCAGATCCACCAGGCCGGCCTGTCGGGCCAACCCCTCGCCGTTGCGGACAACCCGGACCAAATACCGGGTGCCCTTGCGCAGGCTGCCGCCGGTGACCACCTGGATCTCGGCATTATGGCCGAACACCTCGGCGATCTCCTTGCGCAGCCGACGGGCCACCGAGCCGGTGTCCAGCTCCGCCTCGACCACGATGTGGCCGGCCACCAGGTGCAGTGCGCCGGCGAAGCGCAGCATGGTCGCGATCTCGGCGCGGCGAGCCGTCGCCCGAGTGATCGTCACCCGGCTGAGTTCGTCCTTGACCGCGGCCGTCATCGCCATCAGCGCACTCCCTGTCCCGTGCCGCGACGCGCCGTTGCATCGCGGTGTCCTCCATCGGCCTCGCCCAGCTGTGTTTCCTCAGTGCTCGCTGGCAAACCCAGCGCGGTTGCCACCGCATAGCTGAGCTTGCCAGGGTCATGGCGTGCTGTCGCGCCGACCGCCGCCACCGGAGCGAGCAGCAACCGAGCGCCGGCGGCCTCGGCATAGCGCCGCAGTCCCCCCGGGTCGAGAACCGCGTCGGTGTCGGCTATCACCACATCCATCGTCAATCTCGGGCAGTTGTCCCGGAGCGCGCGCAGGTGCTGCTCGGGCGAGAATCCCTCGGTTTCACCAGCCTGTTGCTCCAGGTTGAGAATAATTATTCGGCGTCCGGACGTCAGCGTGAGCGCCGTCGCCAGCTCTGGCACCAGCAGATGCGGGATGACGCTGGTAAACCAAGAGCCGGGACCGAGAATCACCGCGTCCGCTTGCAGGATGGCATCCACCGCTTCGGGGCAAGCAGGCGGGTCGGTCGGGATCAGCTCGATCGAGGTCACCCGCCCGGCGGTCGAGGCGATCGCCGACTGGCCCCGGATCCGGCGGCGGCGCACCGGATCGTCGTAGTCGACGCTGCGTACCTCGGCGATCAGGTCCAGCGGCGAGACCGACATCGGCAGCACCCGGCCAGACGCGCCGATCAGCCGGCCGATCTGGTCCAGTGCGCGGACCGGTTCGACGTGCAGGTCCAGCAGCCCGGTCAACAACAGGTTGCCGATCGGATGGCCGGCCAGCGCACCGGTGCCGCCCAGCCGATGTTGCAGAATGTCCTGCCAGGACGGCTGATCGGTGCCGGCCGGCCCGATCGCGTCGCTGGCCAGCGCGGCCAGCGCCATTCGCAGGTCGCCCGGCGGCAGCACCCCGAGCTCGCGCCGGATCCGGCCGGACGAGCCGCCGTCATCGGCCACCGTGACGATCGCGGTGATGTCGATGTCCAATGGCCGCAACGCCGACAGCGAGGCAAACAGACCGTGGCCGCCGCCGAGCGCGACGACCCGCGGCCGGTGGCTGAGCTCATTCACTCGCGTCGCCCGCTGCCGGCCTACTCGCTGTTCCTGCTGTTCCTGCCGTTCCTGCGATGCTCACTCGCGCCCCAGGTCCCGATGGACGGCGGTGGCCCGTACGCCCAGCTCGGTGAGCCGGCGGACCAGCTCATCGGCCATCGCCACCGACCGATGCTTGCCGCCGGTGCAGCCGACCGCCAAGGTCAGGTACTGCTTGCCCTCCCGTCGGTAGCCGGCGCCGATGATCCGCAGGATCTCCATGTACTTGTCCAGGAACGGGCCGGCTGATTCCTGGCTGAGCACGTAATCGGCCACCGGCTGGTCCTCCCCGGTCAGCTCACGCAGCTCCGGAATCCAGTGTGGATTCGGCAGGAACCGGACATCCACCACAAGGTCGGCATCGATCGGCAGCCCGTATTTGAAGCCGAATGACACCACGGTGGCGCGTAGCTCGGGTGAGTCCTGGCCGCCCGTGGCAAAGGCCTCCTCGATGGCTCGGCGCAGCTCATGCACCGACCGGTCGGAGGTGTCCAGCACCAGGTCGGCGATATCCCGCAGCGGCGCCAGGATCTTGCGCTCGGCGGTGATGCCGTCCGGCAGCCTGCCGTCCCCCTGCAGCGGATGGGCTCGCCGGTTGCTCTCGAAGCGTCGGACCAGCACCGGATCACTGGCTTCCAGGAACAGGATCCGGGGACGCAGCTCGCGCCGTTCCAGCTCGCCGATGACGCCGGTCAGGTCGGTGGAGAACGCCCGGCTGCGCACATCCATCACCACGGCCAACCGGGTTACCGCGCCTTGGCTGCGGCTGCCAAGGTCGACCATGGTCGCGACCAGTTCCGGCGGCAGGTTGTCCACCACGAAGAAGCCGAGATCCTCCAGGCACTTGGCCGCGGTGCTGCGGCCGGCGCCGGACAGGCCGGTCACGATCACCGTGTCCAACGCGCCGTGTTCGGCACCGGGCATGCTGGGCGTTCCTCTCGCTGTGGCTGGACCGGGGTGGCGGACGCCCATCCGGGCGGCCGCCACGTCCAGCGGAGTGCGCCCATTCTGGCAAATCTGGCCGCTGGAGAATGTCCCATCGGCGGTACTGGCCGCCAAGAGCGACCCATCCGGCATTATCAGCCGACAACCTCCCCGGTGGTCATGTTCACCGCCGGCTCGGGCTCGGCCGCGCCGGCCAGCTGGTCGCGCACCCGCTTGGCCAGCTCCGGTCCGAATCCTGGCACGGCGGCGATCTCGTCCACCGAGGCGGTCCGCAGCCGTTTCACCGAGGAGAACTGCTTCAACAGGGCCTTGCGCCGAGCCGGCCCGAGACCGGCGATGCCGGCCAGCTGGGATTCGGTCATCGACTTCGATCGCTTCTGCCGGTGGAAGGTGATCGCGAACCGGTGCGCCTCGTCCCGTACCCGCTGCAGCAGGTACAGCGCCTCCGAGGTTCGCGGCAGGATCACCGGGTGGTCCTCCTCCGGCAGCCACACCTCCTCCAGCCGCTTGGCCAGCCCCACCAGGGTCACCTCGGTGATGCCCAGCTCGGACAGCACCGATTGGGCGGCGGCCACCTGCGGCGCGCCACCGTCGACAACCACCAGGTTCGGCGGGTAGGCGAACTTGCGGGGCCGGCCGTCGTCGGTCAGCGGACCGGCCGGCCCGGCTGCCGGTTCGGCGGTCTCCTGCAGATAGCGGGTGAATCGGCGCCGGATCACCTCGGCGATCCAGTCCACGTCACCCCCGGCCGACCGCATCGCGAACCGTCGGTACTCGCTCTTGCGGGCCAGCCCGTCCTCGAACACGACCATGCTGGCCACCACGTTGGTGCCCTGCACATGGCTGATGTCGAAGCACTCGATGCGCAGCGGCGCATCGGGCATGTCCAGCGCCTCCTGCAGATCGGCCAGCGCCTGCGAGCGAGCGGTCAGGTCGCTGGCCCGGCGCAGCTTGAACTGCAGGAACGCCTGTTCGGCATTGCGCTGCACCGTCTGCATCAGCGAGCGCTTGTCGCCGCGCTGCGGCACCTTCACCGAGACCCGGCTGCCCCGGATCTCGGTGAGCAGTTCGGCCAGTGCCGCGTGATCGTCGGGCAGTTCCGGCACCAGCACCTCGCGCGGGATCACCGCGTCCTCCTGGCCGTAGAACTGCAGCACGAACTGCTCGACCAGCCCCTTCACGCCGGGCTGCTCGGCGTCCGGATCCAGTCCCGCCGCCGCGTCAACCACCCAGCCGCGCTGGCCACGTACCCGGCCGCCGCGCACGTGGAAGACCTGCACCGCCGCCGAGAGCTCGTCGGTGGCGAAGGCCACCACGTCGGCATCGGTGCCGTCGGTCAGCACCACGGCTTGCTTCTCCATCGACCGCCGCAGCGCGCCCAGGTCGTCGCGCAGCCGGGCGGCCAACTCGAACTCCAGATCGGCGCTGGCCGCGGCCATCTGCTTCTCCAACCGACGGATCATGGTGTCGGTCTTGCCGGCCATGAAGTCGCAGAAGTCCTCGACGATCCGCCGGTGCTCGGCCGCCGAGACCCGGCCGACGCAGGGCGCGCTGCACTTGCCGATGTAGCCGAGCAGGCACGGCCGGCCGATCTGGCCGGCCCGCTTGAAGACGCCGGTGGAGCAGGTGCGAGCCGGAAACACCCGCAGCAACAGATCCAGGGTTTCCCGGATCGCCCAGGCGTGCGCGTACGGGCCGAAGTAACGCACCCCCGGTTTCTTCGGGCCGCGCATCACCTGCAACCGGGGGAATTCCTCGTTCAGGGTGACCGCCAGCGACGGGTAGGACTTGTCGTCGCGGTAGCGGATGTTGAACCGGGGGTCGAACTCCTTGATCCAGTTGTATTCCAGCTGCAGCGCCTCGACCTCGGTGGTGACGATGGTCCATTCGACGCTGGCCGCCGAGGTGACCATCTGCCGGGTGCGCGGATGCAGCGCGGACAGGTCGGCGAAGTAGGAGTTCAGCCGGGACCGGAGGCTCTTGGCCTTGCCGACGTAGATGACCCGGCCGGTGGAGTCCCGGAACCGGTACACGCCCGGCTCGACCGGGATGGTGCCCGGCGCCGGACGGTAGGTCGATGGATCAGCCACACTGCAACCCTAATTGCCGAAATGCGATGCCGAGCTGTGACCAGCTTCAGCCGCGCCGGAGCCGGGCCACCGAGCCGCCGGCCTTGGCTGCAACGGTCCGCTTCGCCGGGGTGGTGCCCGCCGTCTTGGCCGCGCCGGCCGCGGCCGCGCCGTTCGCCCGGGCGGTCGGCTTGCCGGTCCCGGCTGCCTTGCCGGTGCCGCTCGCCTGGGCGGCTGCCTTGCCGGTGCCGTTCGCCTGGCCGGCTGCGTTGCCGGTGCCGGTGCCGTTCGCCCGGGTCGCCGGCTTGCTGGCCCCGTTCGCTCGGGCCGTCGCGCCGCCGGCCGATCGCCGGCCGCCGGCTGGTCGGGGCCGCTCCAGCCGGTCGGCCAGCAGATCGGCGAGGAAGCTGCCGGTGTGCGAGGCGGTCACCATCGCCACCTCCTCCGGCGTCCCCTCAGCAACTACCCGGCCACCACCGGAGCCGCCCTCCGGGCCGAGGTCGATCACCCAGTCGGCGGTCTTGATCACGTCCAGGTTGTGCTCGATGACCAGCACCGTGTTGCCCTTGTCGACCAGCGAGTGCAGCACCCCGAGCAACTTGGCGACGTCCTCGAAGTGCAGGCCGGTGGTCGGTTCGTCGAGCACGTAGATGGTCCGGCCGGTGGAGCGCTTCTGCAGCTCGCTGGCCAGCTTCACCCGCTGGGCCTCGCCGCCGGACAGGGTGGGCGCCGGCTGACCCAGCCGGACGTAACCGAGCCCGACATCGACCAGCGTCTCCAGGTGTCGGGCGATCCGCGCGATCGGCCGGAAGAACTCGGCCGCCTCCTCGATCGGCATGTCGAGCACCTCGGCGATGGTCTTGCCCTTGTAGTGCACCTCCAGGGTCTCCCGGTTGTACCGGGCGCCCTTGCATACCTCGCACGGCACGTAGACGTCCGGCAGGAAGTTCATCTCGATCTTGATGGTGCCGTCGCCGGCGCAGTTCTCGCACCGACCGCCCTTGACGTTGAACGAGAACCGGCCCTGCTGATAGCCGCGAATCTTGGCCTCGGTGGTCTCGGAGAACAGCTTGCGGATGTGGTCGAAGACGCCGGTGTAGGTGGCCGGATTGGACCGCGGCGTCCGGCCGATCGGCGACTGGTCGACCCCGACCACCTTGTCCAACTGCTCCAGGCCGTGCACCCGCTTGTGCCGGCCGGGCGGCAGCTTGGCGCCGTTGATCTTGTTCGCCATCGCGGTGTAGAGGATGTCGTTGACCAGAGTGGACTTGCCGGAGCCCGACACGCCGGTCACCGCGATGAGGACGCCCAGCGGGATGCTGACCGTGAGGTTCTGCAGGTTGTGCTCGCGGGCCCCTTCCACCACCAGTTCGCGGCCCTTGGTGAGTGGCCGGCGGATCACCGGAATCTCGATCGCCCGGGCACCGGACAGGTAGTTGCCGGTGAGCGAGTCCGGCGTGGTCAGCAGGTCCTCGAGGGTGCCGGAGACCACGATCTGGCCGCCGTGTTCGCCGGCCCGTGGTCCGATGTCGACGATCCAGTCGGCTGCCCGGATGGTGTCCTCGTCGTGTTCGACCACGATCAGGGTGTTGCCCAGGTTCTTCAACCGGACCAGGGTCTCGATCAACCGACGGTTGTCCCGCTGGTGCAGGCCGATGGACGGTTCGTCCAGCACGTACAGCACGCCGACCAGGCCGGCGCCGATCTGGGTGGCCAGCCTGATCCGCTGGGCCTCACCGCCGGCCAGGGTGGCCGAGGCCCGGTCCAGCGAGAGATAGTCCAGCCCGACGTCGACCAGGAAGCTGAGCCGGGCGTTGACCTCCTTCACCACCCGCAGCGCGATCATCTCCTCGCGCGGGGTGAGTTCCAGGCCGGCGAGGAACCGGGCCGCCTCCCCGATCGAGAGCGCGCACACCTCGGCGATGGACTTGCCACCGACGGTCACCGCGAGGATCTCTGGCTTGAGCCGGGTGCCGTTGCAGGTGGGGCAGGCCACCTCCCGCATGTAGCCCTCGTACTTCTCCCGGGTCCAGTCGCTGTCGGTCTCGGCGTGCCGACGCTCCAGCCACGGCACCACGCCCTCGTAACTGGCGTAGTAGGACCGCTCCCGGCCGTACCGGTTGCGGTACCGGACGTGCACCTGATCGGCCGAGCCGTGCAGCACCGCCTTCTGGGCGCGGGCCGGCAGCCGGTCCCACGGGGTCTGCAGGCTGAAGCCGAGCTGGTCGGCCAGCCCCTCCAGCAGCCGCAGGAAGTACTCGTTGTCCTGGCCGGTCGACCAGGGCGTGATCGCGCCGCGGTCCAGCGATCGCTCCGGATCGGGCACCACCAGTTCCGGATCGACCTCCTTGCGCACGCCGATACCGGTGCAGGTCGGGCAGGAGCCGAACGGGGCGTTGAAGGAGAACGACCGCGGCTCCAGCTCGTCGATTGCCAGCGGATGCTCGTTGGGGCAGGCCAGCCGCTCGGAGAACCGCCGCTCCCGGTGCGGGTCGTCATCGGGCAGATCGACGAAGTCGAGGATGATCAGGCCACCGGCCAGGCCGAGCGCCGTCTCCACCGAGTCGGTGATCCGCTGCTTGCTGCTGGCCCGGGCGGTCAGCCGGTCCACCACCACCTCGATGGTGTGCTTCTCCTGCTTCTTCAGCGTCGGTGGCTCGGTCAGCGAGTGGTTCACGCCGTCGACCCGGACCCGGGAATAGCCCTTGGTCTGCAGGTCGGCGAACAGGTCGACGTACTCCCCCTTACGCTCCCGGATCACCGGCGCGAGCACCTGGAACCGAGTGCCATCCGGCATCTCCAGCACCCGGTCGACGATCTGCTGCGGGGTCTGCTTGCTGATCGGCTCGCCACAGATCGGGCAGTGCGGATGGCCGATCCGGGCGAACAGCAGCCGCAGGTAGTCATAAACCTCGGTGATGGTGCCGACGGTGGAGCGTGGGTTGCGCGAGGTGGACTTCTGGTCGATCGAGACCGCTGGCGACAGCCCTTCGATGAAGTCGACGTCGGGCTTGTCCATCTGGCCGAGGAACTGCCGAGCGTAGGCAGACAGTGACTCTACGTAGCGGCGCTGCCCTTCGGCGAAGATGGTGTCGAAGGCCAACGACGACTTGCCCGACCCGGACAGCCCGGTGAACACGATCATCGCGTCCCGAGGCAGGTCGAGATGGACGTCCTTGAGGTTGTGCTCGCGCGCACCACGGACGATCAAACGGTCAGCCACGGTCTTCTCTCTGCTCCCTATCCCCGCAGTCGGGCTGGCGCACTAGCTGCGGCCCGAGACCCGTGGCCAGCCCGGTGGACCAGCCCGTCAGGTCACGTCTGACAGTAGTGGTGGGGTACGACAATGTCCTCCCGGTCCGGCGGCCGGCGATGGTTGGCCACACCGCGACCGGACGACTGGCGGCGCGGCGGGCCGGGCATCATCTCGACATGGCTCGCAGCATCGCAACCAATACCCGGGTACAACGTCCGGAGCTGGCGGATTTCATCCAGCCACGACATCGGATGATCCTGATCACCAGGCGGGCCGACGGTGCGCCGCAGGCCTCGCCGGTAACCGCCGGGCTGGACGCCGAGGGCCGGGTGGTGATCTCCAGCTACCCCGAGCGGGCGAAGGTGCACAACCTGCGCCGGGATCCGCGGTGCGCCGTGCTGGTGCTGTCCGAGGACTTCGGCGGTGCCTGGGTGCAGGCCGACGGGAACGCCGAGGTGCTCGACCTGCCGGACGCCCTCGAGCCGCTGGTCGACTACTACCGGGCGATCTCCGGCGAGCATCCGGATTGGGCCGAGTACCGGCAGGCGATGCTCGAGCAGGGCAAGTCGCTGATCCGGATCAGCCTCACCCGGTGGGGTCCGATCGCCACCGGCGGTTTCCCCGCTCGACTGGCCGACGGCTGATCGGCTGATCCGGCCGGAACCGGGCCGCAGCGGCTACAACCGCCAGTCGACCGGTTGGCCGCCCCGCTTGACCAGCAGCTCGTTGGCCCGGCTGAACGGGCGCGAGCCGAAGAAGCCGCCGCTGGCCGACAGCGGCGAGGGGTGCACCGACTTCAGGCAGTCGGCGTCGGACAGCAGCGGCTCCAGCGACTGGGCCTGCCGTCCCCACAGGATCGCGACCAACGGCTGGTCGCGGGCGGCCAGCGCCCGGACGGCCTGGTCGGTCACCCGTTCCCAACCCTGGCCGGCGTGCGACCCGGATCGGCCCGGCGCGACCGTCAGCACCCGGTTCAACAGCAGCACCCCCTGCCTGCTCCACGGGGTGAGATCGCCGTTGACCGGGATCGGCAGGCCCAGGTCGTCGGCCAGTTCGCGGTAGATGTTCTGCAGCGAGCGTGGCACCGGGCGCACCTCGGGAGCCACCGAGAAGGACAGGCCCACCGGATGGCCGGGCGTCGGGTAGGGATCCTGGCCGACGATCAGCACCCGTACCTGGTCGAACGGCTGCTGGAAGGCACGCAGCACGTACTGGCCGGCCGGCAGGTAGGAGCGGCCGGCGGCGATCTCGGCCCGCAGGAACTCCCCCATCCGGCCGATATCGGCGGCCACCGGGGCCAGCGCCCGGGCCCAACCGGCCTCGACGAGCTCGGGCAGCGGGCGGGCGGGCACGCAAGGCAGGTTAGCGCCCGGCGCAGCCCGCTGCCCGACCGGCCCACTACCCTTTTGAAGAAGACCGAACAGGCAGGACGGCGTTGGGCAATTACACGATCACGACGCTCGGTGCCGCCACCGAGCTGCTCGACCTGCCGTTCGACAAGCCGCTGGCCGAGTGGGCCGACCCACGGCTGGTGCAGGTGCCTCGCGGCATCTCCCGGCACGTGGTGCGGTTCATCCGGGCGCACAACCAGATCTTCGCGGTCAAGGAGGCCACCGAGCGGTACGTGCTGCGCGAGCATCACCTGCTGCGGGAGCTGGCCGACGCCTCGGTGCCGGTGGTCGACGCCTTCGGCACCGTGATCGATCGCAGCGACCACCAAGGCCATCATCTGGATGGCCTGCTGATCACCCGGCACCTGCCGTACTCGTTGCCGTACCGGGCGCTGTTCACCGAACGGTCGCTGCCCGATCTGCGCTCACGGCTGCTGGACGCACTGGCCCAGCTGTTCGTCCGGCTGCACCTGAGTGGATTCTTCTGGGGCGACTGTTCGCTGTCCAACACGCTGTTCCGGCGGGACGCGGGCGCGCTGGCCGCCTACCTGGTGGACGCCGAGACCGGCGAGCTGCACCCCCAGTTGTCCTACGGCCAGCGGATGCACGACTTGACCATCGCCACCGAGAACATCGCCGGTGAGCTGATGGACCTGCAGGCCGGTCACTACCTCTCGGCCGAGGACGATCCGGTCGAGACCGCGATGGCGCTGCAGCCGCGGTACGAGAGCCTGTGGGCCGAACTCACCGACGACGAGGTGTACCCGTCCGGCGAGAGCTACCGGATCGAGGAGCGGGTGCGCCGGCTGAACTCGCTCGGCTTCGATGTCTCCGAGATCGGCATCCGGACCGAGGACGCCGGCCGCAAGTTGCGGTTCGAGACACACATCGTGGAGCCCGGCCACCACGCCCGCCGGGCCTATGCGCTGACCGGGCTCCGGCTGCAGGAGAACCAGGCCCGCCAGATCCTCTCCGACATGGCGCGGTTCCGGGCCAAGTGGACCGAGGGGGTCGGGCACGACATTCCCGAGGATCTGGCCGCTCGGCGCTGGCTGGACGAGAAGTTCTACGGCACGCTCAGCATGGTGCCGCCGAAGCTGCGCGCCAAGCTGCCGGACGCCGAGCTGTTCTACGAGATCGCCGAGCACCGCTGGCTGATGTCGGAACAGCGCGGGACCGACGTCGGCCGGCAGGCGGCGGTGGCCGATTACGTTGAGAATGTGCTGACCAAACTGCCGGATGCCGGGGTGCGCGTGTTGACCGAGCCGGCAACGGAGGAGATACCGGTGATCACTGAATGAGCGAGCATGCGCCAGCGAGCGAGGAGCGGAGCTCATGACAGCGATGAGGGCTCGCGAAGAGCAGGAGAGCCAATGAGTTATACGGGAGAGGTCGAGGTCGGCGGGCCGGCCGACGTGCGGGAGCTGCCCGAGGTCACGATCGGCAAGCTGGCGGTCGGGCCGACCAACAACAACGCCTACCTGGTCCGGTGCACGGCCACCGGCGCGGCGTTGCTGATCGACGCCGCCAACGAGCCGGCCCGGCTGGCCGAGTTCCTCCGGCTGGGCGGCGAACCGGCCGGCACGGTGCTGACCACGCACCGGCATGCCGACCACTGGCAGGGGTTGGCCGCCGTGGTGGCCCAGACCGGTGCCCGGACGCTGGCCGGGGCTGAGGACGCCGGCGCGATCCCGGTGCCGACCGACCGCACGCTGCGGCACGGCGACACCGTGCACGTGGGCGACCTGGAGCTACGGGCGATCCACCTGCGCGGCCACACGCCGGGCTCGATCGCGCTGCACTACCGGGACTCGTCCGGGCATGGGCACCTGTTCACCGGCGACTCGTTGTTCCCCGGTGGGGTGGGTAAGACCGGGTCGCCGGCCGACTTCTCCTCGCTGATCGCCGACGTCAGCGAACGGATCTTCGACGTCTACGACGACGAGACCTGGTTCTATCCCGGCCATGGTTCCGACTCGACGCTCGGCGCCGAGCGGCCGCATCTGGACGAGTGGCGCGCCCGCGGCTGGTAAGGACCTACGGTCGCCGCCCGGATACGCTGGATGGCAGCATGCCTGCCAAGGAATCCGCGCCGCCGGCCGACGCGTCGGTGCCGTCCGCCGTACCGGGTGAGCCGGAGTTGCGCAGCCGGATCAACGCGCTCTGCCCGCGGGACCGGCACCGACTGACCCGCCGGCTGCAGGGCAAGCACGATCCGGCCCAGCTGGCCGCCGAGGTCACCAAGGCCGAGCGAAAGCTCGCCGCCCGCCGCGCCGCCGTCCCGAAGATCAGCTACCCGCCCGACCTGCCGGTCAGCCAGCGCCGGGACGACCTGCTCGAAGCCATCGCGAACAACCAGGTAGTGGTCATCGCCGGCGAGACCGGCTCCGGCAAGACCACCCAGATTCCCAAGCTGTGCCTGGAACTCGGTCGTGGCGTGCTCGGCAGCATCGGCCATACCCAGCCACGCCGGATCGCCGCTCGCGCGGTCGCCGAGCGGATCGCGGTCGAACTCGGCACCGAGGTCGGTGCCACGGTCGGCTACGCGGTGCGCTTCACCGACCGGGTCTCCGAGACCAGCCTGATCAAGCTGATGACCGACGGCATCCTGCTCGCCGAGATCCAGCGAGACCGGCTGCTGCGCGGCTACGACACGATCATCATCGACGAGGCGCACGAGCGCAGCCTGAACATCGACTTCCTGCTCGGCTACCTCAAGCAGCTGCTGCCCAAGCGCCCGGATCTGAAGGTGATCGTCACCTCGGCCACCATCGATCCGCAGCGGTTCGCCGACTACTTCGACGGCTGCCTGATCGTCGAGGTGTCCGGACGCAGCTACCCGGTCGAGGTCCGGTACCGGCCGATCGTCGACCCGGATAGCCCGGACGAGGACCGCGACCAGACGAGCGCGATCGTCGACGCGGTGCACGAGCTGCGCCGGGAGCCGATCGGCGATGTGCTCATCTTCCTTTCCGGTGAGCGGGAGATCCGCGACACCGCCGATGCCCTGACCGCGGAGAAGCTGCCCGGCACCGAGATCCTGCCGCTGTACGCCAGGCTGTCGGCCGCCGAGCAACACCGGGTGTTCTCAAGCCACCAGGGCCGGCGGGTAGTGCTGGCCACCAACGTGGCCGAGACCTCGCTCACCGTGCCCGGCATCAAGTACGTCATCGACGCGGGCACCGCCCGGATCTCCCGTTACAGCCAGCGCACCAAGGTGCAGTTGCTGCCGATCGAGCCGATCTCGCAGGCCTCGGCCAAGCAGCGGGCCGGTCGGTGTGGGCGCACCTCCAACGGGATCTGCATCCGGCTGTACTCCCAGGCCGATCATGACAGCCGGCCCGAGTTCACCGATCCGGAGATCCTGCGGACCAACCTGGCCTCGGTGATCCTGCAGATGGCGATGCTGGAACTGGGCGCGGTCGAGCGGTTCGGCTTCCTGGATCCGCCGGACGCCCGGCAGGTCGCCGACGGCGTGGCACTGCTGATCGAGCTGGGCGCCATGGAGCCCGCAGGTCGGCGCGGCCTCACCCCGCTGGGCCGCCAGCTCGCCCAGCTGCCGGTCGATCCCCGGCTGGCCCGGATGATCACCGAAGCCGAACGGCGCGGCTGCCTGCCCGACGTGCTGGTGCTGGCCGCGGCGCTGTCCATCCAGGACCCGCGCGAACGGCCTGCCGAGCACCAGCAGGCGGCCGATCAGCAGCACGCCCGGTTCGCCGAGGCCGGCTCGGACTTCCTCAGCTATCTCAACCTGTGGCGCTACCTGCGCGAGCAGCAGCAGGCGCTGTCCGGCAACCAGTTCCGCCGGATGTGCCGGGCCGAGTACCTGAACTACCTGCGGATCCGGGAATGGCAGGACCTGGTCGGCCAGCTTCGCCAGATCGTCAAGGGCATGGGTGTCCGGATCGGCGATGCGCAGGCCCAGCCGGACCAGATCCACCGCAGCCTGCTGTCCGGGCTGCTCTCGCACGTCGGCATGCGGGATCCGGCCCGGCGGGACTACCTCGGCGCGCGCAACGCGCGGTTCGCGATCTTCCCCGGCTCCGCCCTGTTCGGCAAGCCGCCGCAGTTCGTGATGGCCGCCGAACTGGTCGAGACATCCCGGCTGTGGGCGCGGGTGAACGCCGGTATCCAACCCGAGTGGGCCGAGGAGCTGGCCCCACATCTGGTCAAGCGGTCCTACAGCGAGCCGCACTGGGAACGACGGCGAGGCGCGGTGATGGCCTACGAGCGGGTCACCCTGTACGGCATAGCGCTGGTGGTCGCCCGCAAGGTCGGCTACGCCGAGATCGATCCCGGACTCTGCCGGGAGCTGTTCATCCGGCACGCCCTAGTCGAGGGCGACTGGGCGAGCCGGCACCGGTTCCTGCAGGCCAACCGGGCATTGCTGACCGAGCTGCAGGATCTGGAGAACCGGGCCCGGCGGCGGGATCTACTGGTCGACGACGAAATGGTGTTCGCCTTCTACGACAGGCGGATACCGGCCTCGGTGGTGTCCGCACGGCACTTCGACGCGTGGTGGAAGAAGGCCCGGCACGCCAGCCCGGACCTGCTCACCCTGACCGCGCCCGACCTGCTGCGCGACGGCGCCGGCGCAGTGGCTGCCGAGCAGTTCCCGGATCGCTGGACGTCCGGTGAGTTCACCGCCGAGCTCGCCTACCGGTTCGAGCCCGGCACGCCGACCGACGGGGTGATCGTGAAGATCCCGCTGCCGTCGCTGCCCGCGGCGGCGATGGCCGGGCTGGACTGGCAGGTGCCCGGCCGGCGAACCGAGCTGGTCATCGCGCTGCTCCGGACGCTGCCCAAGCAGCTGCGGCGCTCGGTGGTGCCGATCCCGGACACCGCCGCCACGCTGGTGGCCGAGCTCGGTGACGACGTCGGCGGCCACCGGCTGACCGGCGTGCTCAGCGCGGCACTGCGCCGCCGCGGCGTGGAGGTGCCCCCTGAGGCATGGCAGCCGGACCAGCTGCCGGAGCACCTGCGGCCGACCTACCAGGTGCTCGACGCCGATGGCAGGGTGCTCGGCCAGAGCAAGGATTTGGCCGAGCTACAAAGGCAATTCGCGCCACGGCTGACGGCAACCCTGCGGAGTGTGACCGCCGACATCGCGCGCGACCGGGTGCCCGATTGGGACTTCGACGAGCTGCCGCGGCTGGTCCGGCCGGAGGTGGACGGCGTCACGCTCACCGGCTATCCGGCGCTGGTGGACGAGGACGGCATCGTCGCGATCCGGGTGCTGGACAGTGAACCTGCCCAGCGCCGGGCGCACTGGGCAGGCACCCGGCGGCTGCTGCTCAACACCCTGCCGTCACCGGTCAAGTCGCTGATCCGCGGCCTCGACCCCAGGTCCCGGCTGGCCCTGAGCCGGGCGCCGCACGGCTCGCCGGCGGCGCTGCTGGCCGACTGCGTGGCCGCCGCGGTGGATGCCGAGCTGCGCCGAGCCGGCGGTCCGGTGTGGCGGCGCGCTGAGTTCCAACGATTGCGCGGCCAGATCGCGGAACGGTACGCGGGCGAGGCTGCTCGGCTGCTCACCGTGGTCGAGCAGATCGTCACGCTCAGCCAGGAGGTGGAACTCCGGCTCGGCGAGTTGACCTCGCCGCCGCAGCGGCCGGTGGCGGTCGAGCTCCGGCAGCAGCTGGACGCCTTGGTCTACCCCGGCTTCGTGCTCGACACCGGCGCCGAGCAGCTGCGGCAGCTGCCCCGCTACCTGCGCGCCATGCTGCTCCGGATGGCCGACGCCCGGACCAACCTGGCCCGTGACCGGGATCGCCAGGCGCGGGTGCAGGTGGCGCTGACCGATCTCGCCGAGCTTGCCGGCAAGCTCGGCGACCGGCCGGAGTTGCGCGACGTCCGCTGGCTCATCGAGGAATTCCGGGTCAGCGTGTTCGCCCAGCAGTTGGGCACCGCGCAGCCGGTCTCGATCCGGCGGATCCAGGCCGCGATGGACGCGGTCGAGGACGAGCTGCAGCTGGCCTAGCGGGATACGGCCGTGGCTGCTCCTGCGATGCTCACTCGCTGTCGCCTTCGGTGACATTGCTCGGCTCCGCGCTCGTTCCGCTCCTCGTCGCTGGCGCTCCTGCGATGCTCACTCGCTGTCGCCTTCGATGACATTGCTCGGCTCCGCTCGCTGAAGCTCCTCGTCGCTGGCGCTCCTGCGATGCTCACTCGCTGTCGCCTTCGATCGCGGCGGTGATGCCGGCGTAGTAGGCGCCCCGGAAGAACACCAGCGGATCCACGATCTGCTCGTGCACCCCCATCCGGTCGATGCCGGCGATCACCACCAGGTGATCGCCGGCCGGGTACTCCGCCTGCACCGTGCACTCCAGCCAGCCGAGCGCGTCGTCGAGCAGCGGTGCGCCGTTCGAGCCGAGCGTCCAGGCCAGCCCGGCGAACCGATCGGTGCCGCGCGCGGCGAAGGCCCGGCTGACCGCTTCCTGGCCGGCCGACAGCACGTTGATCGCCACGCTGCCGGCCTGGCGAAGCAGCGGCCAGGTGCGCGAGGACTCGGCCGGGCAGAACAGCACCAACGGCGGTAGCAACGACAGCGAGGTGAACGAGTTCATCGCCATGCCGACCGGCCCGTCCGGCGTCTGCGCGGTGATCACCGCGACCCCGGTCGGATAGTGCCCGAGCACGTGCCGGAAGGCGTCCGCGGTGGACCCGGCCAGCCGCGGCCCGCTGGGCAACTCCGGTCCGGTCACCCGCCCAGCGTAGTAGCCCGGCAGCTCGCGCTTAGGGTGGATGCGGTAGCGCACCAACAGCGGACGGAGGCCCGGAAGTTCATGGAGCTGGCCACCGCCATCCGGGCCAGGCGCAGTACCGCCCCGGTCACCGACCAGGCCCCCACCGACGCCGAGCTGGCCGGTTACCTGCGGCTGGCCGCGCACAGCCCGGACCATCTCAGCCTGCGGCCCTGGCGGCTGATCACCATCCGCGGCGAGGCCCGCACCCGGCTGGGCGAGGCCCTGGTGACCGGCTACGGGGACACCCCCGGCACCCCGGCGGCGGCCAAGACCGCCGGCAAGGTGCTGCGCGCGCCGCTGCTGGTCGCCATCGTCGCGGTGCCGGTGGAGCATCGCAAAGTGCCGCGCTGGGAGCAGACCGCGGCCATCGGAGCGCTGGTGGCGACCCTGCAACTGGTGCTGTTCGAGGCCGGCTACACCGCGATGTGGCGCACCGGCCCGGCGGTCGAACTGACCACGGTACGAGACCTGCTCGGGCTGGCCGCGCACGAGCAACTGCTCGGCTGGCTGCACGTCGGTGGCCGCGAACCGGACCTCAGCCCGAGCCCCGAGCCGGACGTAGCGGGCAAGCTCAGCGCGCTGACCGAACCGACCGCGCCGGCCGCCGAGGCCGTTCGATAGCGTCGGCGCAGCCGAGCGACAAGCCCAGCGCGCAGACGACGGGAGGAAAGGAGGCAGGTGGCCGACCAGAGCTGGCTGCAGTTGGCAGCCGACGAGCCGTTCGGGGTGCGGACATTGCCGTACGGAGTGCTGGAAACCAGCGCCGGACGGCAGCCGGCGGTCCGGATCGGCGACCGGGCGCTTGTCCTCCGACCGGCCGCCGAGGCGCTGCTGCCCGAGCATGCCGGCCTGTTCGGCACCGGCTCGCTGGACGCCTTCCTGGCCGCCGGCCCGGACACCTGGACGGCCGTCCGGTCGGCGCTGACCGACTGGTTCACCGACCAGCGCTACCAGTCGCGGATCGAGCCGCTGCTGCTGCCGCTGGCCGGCCACCGGACCGTGCTGCCGTTCACGGTCGCCGACTACGTGGACTTCTACGCCTCCGAGCAACACGCCAGCAATGTCGGGCAGATCTTCCGGCCGGGCTCCCCGCCGCTCACCCCGAACTGGAAGCACCTGCCCATCGGCTATCACGGCCGGGCCGGCACCGTCGTGGTGTCCGGCACCGAGGTGCGCCGCCCGAACGGACAGCGCAAGGTCGGCGAGGCGGTGGAGTTCGGCCGCAGCCTGCGGCTGGACATCGAGGCCGAGGTCGGCTACGTGGTCGGCGTGGGTGCCGACCGCCCGGTGCCGGTGGGTGATTTCGATCGGCATGTGTTCGGCCTGGTGCTGGTCAACGACTGGTCCGCCCGCGACATCCAGGCCTGGGAGTACGTGCCGCTCGGACCCTTCCTGGGCAAGTCCTTCGCCACCTCGGTCTCGGCCTGGATCACGCCGCTGGCCGCGCTCAACCAGGCCAGGGTGCCTTCGGTGGACCGCGACCCGAAGCCGCTGCCCTACCTCGACGACACCGACGCGCAGTGGAATCTGGACCTACGGCTGGAGATCCGGCTGAACGGTGAGCTGATCTCGCGGCCGCCGTACGCGAGCATGTACTGGACGCCGGCTCAGCTGCTCGCGCACCTGACGGTCAACGGCGCCACCCTGCGGACCGGCGACCTGTACGCCTCCGGCACCGTCAGCGGGGCGGCCGCCGACCAGCGCGGCAGCCTGCTGGAGCTGAGCTGGGGCGGCGCCGAGCCACTCACGCTCAGCGACGGTTCGGTCCGGACGTTCCTGGAGGACGGCGATGAGGTGACGATCACCGCCACCGCACCGGGCCCGGACGGCAGCCGGATCGGCCTCGCCGAGGTCAGCGGGACCATCCTGCCGGCCGACTGAGCGGAGCCGGGCGCACCGACCGGGTCCGCACCGACCGGCCGGTCCGAGCGCCGGTCTGCCAGGATGCCTTTCATGGTTCTGGAGGTGGCGCTGTTCGACGTGCGGCCCGGTGCCGAGGCGGCGTTCGAGGCGGCTTTCCGCCAGGTACGGCACCTGGTGGCCGACTCCGCCGGCTGCCGCGGCCTGCGGATGACCCGCGGCGTCGAGACGCCGACCCGGTTCGTCCTGCTGGTCGAGTGGGATTGCATCGAAGCGCACGAGGCATTCCGGGCCTCGGCCGGCTTCGGCCGGTGGCGCGGCGGGATCGGGCCGTACTTCGCGAAGCCGCCCGAGGTCGAGCACTTCCAGGATCTCGACCCGGCGGACGGTTAGCCCGCCGGGTCCCGGTACACCACCTCGATCAGGTTGCCGGCCGGGTCGGCGAGCTGGGTGCCGTAGTAGCGCAACTGGGCGTCCTCCCAGTCCCGTGGCGGCTGCACCACCCGAGCGCCGGCGCCGACGGCCGCCCGGTGCGCGGCCCGCACCGCCGGCCGATCGCCCGCGCCAAGCGCCAGGTGAGCGCCGGTGGTCGGCACCGGGCCGGCCACCAACCAGAGCACCGGCCGGCCGTCCGGCGGTCCGAACCCGGCCGCCGCCACCTCGCCGGTGTCGCCGGAGTCAGCCTCCGGATCCGAGTACTCCACCGAGGCCCGCAGGCCGATCGCCGCCAGCACCGGTTCATATACTGACCGACTGGCCTCGAAGTCGTCGGTGACGACGGTGACGTGGTCCAGGCTCGCCGGCATGACACATGCCTACCGGATGGAGAAACCGCACGTGCAGGTGCACCCCGAGGTTGCGGCGGCGCTGGCCGCCGGCCGTCCGGTCGTCGCGCTGGAGAGCACCATCATCAGCCATGGCCTGCCCCGGCCGGACAACAACCGGATCGCCCGCCAGATCGAGCAGGCGGTACGGGACGCCGGCGCGGTGCCGGCCACCGTCGCGGTGGTGGCCGGCCGGTCGCGGATCGGCCTGGACGACACCGGGTTGCGGGCAATCGCCGAAACCGATGGGGTGGTCAAGGTCAGCGTCCGGGATCTCGCCACGGTGGCCGCTCGCGGTGGCATCGGCGCGACCACGGTGGCAGCCACCGCGCACCTGGCTGCCCGGGCCGGCATCGCGGTCTTCGCCACCGGCGGCCTCGGCGGCGTGCACCGGCAGGCCCGCGAATCCTGGGACGAGTCGGCCGACCTGAGCACGCTGGCAAACACCCCGATCACCGTGGTGTGCGCCGGCATCAAGTCGATCCTGGACGTGCCGGCCACCCTGGAACGGCTGGAAAGCCTGAACATCGCGGTGCTGGGCTATCGGACCGACGCCTTCCCCGGCTTCTACCTCGCCGACTCCGGCCATCCGCTGGACTGGCGGGTGGACTCGGCCGCCGAGGTGGCGGCGGTGATGCGCTGCCGGCAGCGGCTGGGCACCGACCGGCACGGGCTGCTGGTGGCCAATCCGATCCCGGTTACGGACCAACTCGATCGGGAACTGCACGACCGGACGCTGGCCGCCGGGCTGGCCGCCCTGGCCGAGGCGGGGGTGCACGGCAAGGCGGTCACCCCGTTCCTGCTCGACTACTTCCACCGGCACACCGAGGGAGCTTCGCTGACCGCGAACGTGCGGCTGGTGCTGAACAACGCCCGGCTGGCCGCCGAGATCGCCAGCGCGTACGCGGCCGGGCCGTGACCGGGTCGGTCGTCTGCCTCGGCGATGTGATGGTGGACGTGCTGGCCCGGCTGCCCGGGCCGCTGGCCATCGGCTCGGACACCCCGGCGCCGGTGGCCCTGCGGCCCGGCGGATCGGCGGCCAATACCGCCTGCTGGCTGAGTTCGCTGGGTGTCCCGGTGCTCTTCGTCGGGCGGGTCGGCGACGACCCGTTCGGCCGGGACGCGATCGCCGCGCTCCGCTCGGCGGGCGTGCGGCGGAGGGTGTCGGTGGATCCGCGGGCTCCGACCGGAGTCTGCATCGTGCTGATCGGCCCGGACGGTGAGCGGACCATGGTTCCGTCAGCCGGCGCGAACGACACGCTGACGCCGGCCGAGCTGGCCGGCCTGGTAAGCACGGCCGACCACCTGCACCTGTCCGGCTATGGCCTGCTCAACCCGGGGTCGCGGGCGGCGGCCCGGTCGGCGCTGGCGCAAGCGCGGTCGGCCGGCGCGAGCATCTCGGTGGACGCGGCCTCGGCCGCGCCGATTCGGGCGGTCGGGGCAACCGCCTTCCTCGGCTGGCTGCCGGCGGAAACGCTGTTGATTGCCAACACCGAGGAGTTGGCCGCCCTCACCAACAGCGGCGACCCGGCCGAACTGGTCGACCGCTCGCTCACCGTGGTGGTCAAGGACGGCCCGGCCGGTGCCCGGATCGCCGATCGACACGGCGTGCGGCGGATCCCGACCGTGCCGGTTGCGGTGCTGGACTCGACCGGCGCCGGCGACGCGTTCGCCGCCGGGTTGCTGGCAGCGCGTCGTGCGGGCGCCGACCTGGCGGCGGCGGTGTCGGCCGGCAACCAGACCGCCGCGCGGGCATTGGGGGTGCTCGGCGGCCGGCCGATGTGAGCCGCTCCCGCTGACGGATCCCATTGACGGATCTCAATGCGGCAAAGGCACCGAATGTGCCAGCGGAGGCCAGGCAAAGCAGGCATTATCTGACAAGGTTTGTTCAGCTCGCTGCGATACGCTCACTGCTTGGGTCGTACGGCGTTATAGGCATCCGAGTTCTTTGTCACTGCCTTTACCGGTGGCATCGGTCCTGGACCGCTGATATCGCTCCTAGCCGAGGAGTTCGCCATGAACCGTGCCGATCGCCGGGACGAGCAGCCGTGACCAGCTCGGCTCGCTGACGAGCACACCGTGCCGGCCGATCCCGGTTTCGAGCCCGCCCTCCGCAGCCTGGGCGAGCCGGCACTGGACTGGGTGGCCGCCCGCCTGGACGAGATTGCCGAGCTGGCCGGCGGCGAGCGGCAGGCGCTGCTGACCGGTGCCACCGCCTCGATCATCGGCGCGATCGGAGGTCGGGTAAGCCGATTGCTGATGCTGGAGTTGAATGCGGCCGGGATAGCCGACGGCCCTGGCCAGCATGCCGATAACTGGACCGAATTCATCGAGCGGTCCAGCAAGCTCGCTTACTGGACGGCGCTGGAGGAGCACTATCCAACGCTGTTGCGTCGAGTGGCTGCGCTGGTCAGCGGCCGGGCGGCGGCCGCGGTGGAACTGGGCCGGCGGTTCGCCGGCGATCGGGAGCAACTCGGCCTGCTGGTCGGAGAGCCGGAACCCGAACTGGTCGAGGTCAGAATCGATGAGTCGGAGAGCCATTCCGGCGGCCGCTCGGTCGCCACGCTCACCCTGCGGCAGCGCCGCGTGGTATATCAGCCACGGCCACTGGCCGTCGAAGCAGCCCTGCGCACCTTCCTGGACCGGCTGTTCGGCGAACGGCCGGATCCGGACCGGATCCGGGTTCCGGCGGTGTTGGCTGCCGGCCGGTACGGCTGGTCCGAGATCCCACCGCGCGCGCCGTGCCGAACACCGGTCGAGCTGCGCGGCTACTACGTCCGGGTGGGGCATTGGCTGGCCCTGGCCCGGCTGTTCGGGACGCCGGGGCGGCTCACCGACGACCTGCTGGGGTGCGGGCCGACGCCGGTGCTGGTTGACTGCGCAACCCTCTTCTCACCGGTGTCGGCGAACTCGCCGCTGACACCGGCCGGACACCCGTCACCGGTGTCAGCGGCCAGCGATGCCCCGGCCGCCGACCGGCAGCCGGCCGACCTCTCCGCACGCCGCGCCAGGCTGGCCCAGCAACCGGCGGCCGACGACCTGGCCGGCCCGCCGTTCGACGAGCCGCCGGAGTTGGAGCTGGCCGGACACTGGCCGCAGGTATTGTCCGGCTTCGAGGAGCTGACTGATCGGTTGCGCGCGCTCGACCGGGCCGGCCGGCTTGCCGACGCCCTGGCCGGCTTCGGTGATGTCGAGATCCGGGCGGTGCTGCGCGGCGCTGAGGTCTATGCCGAGGTGGAGCAACTGCTGTGGCATCCGACGTCCCTGCGCGACGAGACCGCCGCGATCGAGCGGGCCTGCCAGCTGCTCGCCGACCACGGCGCGGCGCATCCGCCGGCGCCTGACGACCTGGCGGTGGTCGCCGCCGAGGTGGCCGACCTGCTGGAGGGCGATACTCCCTACTTCCGAACCGAGGCTGGCAACGGGCGGTTGCGGGGCCCTCGCAATACAAGCTGGGGAGAGCCGGGCGATCTGGTCGCCGAGGCATTGCACCGCTGGCGGACGGCGGACCCGATCGCCGAGCGGGCGCTGCTCTGGCCTTACTCTGTTTGATTATCCCGAATTACCCGATAGCCGCGGTGGCAGAGCAAGAGCGGTCTGCTCAAGGCGGCCGGCGGCATGCCCGGGTCAGCCCAAGTCCACGTCGGTGGCTATCGCGGTGATCCGGACGCCGGCGCTGGTCGGCTCCAGCTGCCGGACCCGCAGCCCGAACGGCAACCCGGTCAGCGACAGCTGGTTGGAGAACACCGAGGTCAGCTCATCGACCGCCGACTGTGGCAGCTGGACGCCGGCATCGGCAACGCCCACCCGCACGTCGGAGAAGCCCAGTTGATCCCCGCCGGGCACTGTCACCACCGCGCTGACGGTGCCGGTGATGGTCTGGCCGAGCACGGTGATCGACCGGTTCGCCCGCAGCCGGCCACCCGTCTGATAGCTGATCGGCCCGCCCAGCAGCCGGGACAGCTCCGGGTAGCCGATCTTCGCGGTCGCGGTCACCTGCTTGGCGGTCACGCCGGAGAAGTGGTTCGTTGCCCGCACTCCGGTCAGTCGGGCATCCAGCGTATCCAGCGCCACCCGCTTGTCCCGGCTGCCGACCGTGAGGTGATCCGCGTCCAGCTTGATCGTCTGGTAATGGTTGGCGATCACCTGGGTCAGAAAGGGAAACCCCTCGATGTGCACCGCAGGGCGGTGGTCCAGGTTCTGCGAGGACTGCACCTTGGAACCGACCGCCCGTTCGGCGATCAGCACACCGACCCGGTCGACGGCAATCAGGAGCAGCACCAGCACCAGCAGTGTCACCAGCAACCCGCGGCCGGCTCGGCGGCGGCGCCGCCGGGGTTGTGCGGTCATCATCGGATATCCACTCACCGCAGGCAGAACTCGTTCCCTTCGATATCGGTCAGCAGGACTATCGGCCGACCCGGCCCGGCCGCTCACCGACGATGCTGTCGGCGGTCATCGCACTCCGGCTGCGTCCATGCCGCGCAGCTCCTTCTTCAGCTCGCCGATCTCGTCCCGCAGCCGGGCGGCCACCTCGAACTGCAACTCCCGGGCGGCGCTCAGCATCTGCTCGTTCAGCTGCTGGATCAGGTCGGCCAGCCCAGCCCGGGGCATCGAGGCCACGTCCAGGCCGCCTTCGGCGTGCGCGCCGATGCCGATCACGCCGCCGGATGGCATGCCACGTCCGCCGCGGCCCGGCGTCGGTGACTTGCCACGGGACTGCGACCGGCCGGAGCCGCCGACCGGAGCACCGGCGGCGAGCAGCTCGTCGGTGTCCTCGGCCTCTCGGACCAGCATCTCGGTGATGTCGGAGATCCGCTTGCGCAGCGGCGTGGGGTCGATGCCGTGCGCCTCGTTGTAGGCGACCTGGATGGCGCGGCGCCGGTTGGTCTCCTCGATCGCCTGCCGCATCGAGCGGGTCACCGAGTCGGCGTACATGTGCACCTGCCCGGACACGTTGCGGGCGGCCCGGCCGATGGTCTGGATCAGCGAGGTGCCCGATCGCAGGAAGCCCTCCTTGTCCGCGTCCAGGATCGACACCAGCGACACCTCGGGCAGGTCCAGGCCCTCCCGGAGCAGGTTGATGCCGACCAGGACGTCGAACTCCCCCATCCGCAGCTCGCGCAGCAACTCGATCCGGCGCAGGGTGTCCACCTCCGAGTGCAGGTAACGCACCCGGATGCCCAGCTCCAGCAGGTAGTCGGTGAGATCCTCGGACATCTTCTTGGTCAGCGTGGTGACGAGCACCCGCTCGTTCTTCTCGGCCCGGACCTTGATCTCGTGCACCAGGTCGTCGATCTGGCCCTTGGTCGGCTTGACCACCACCTCGGGGTCGACCAGGCCGGTCGGCCGGATGACCTGCTGCACCACCTCGCCACCGGTCCGGCCCAGCTCGTACGGGCCCGGGGTGGCCGAGAGGTAGACGGTCTGGCCGATCCGCTCGACGAACTCCTCGAACTTCAGTGGCCGGTTGTCCATCGCGCTGGGCAGCCGGAAGCCGTGCTCGACCAGCGTCCGCTTGCGGGACATGTCGCCCTCGTACATGCCCCCGGTCTGCGGGACGGTCACGTGTGACTCGTCCACGACCAGCAGGAAGTCCTCCGGGAAGTAGTCGAGCAGGCAGTTCGGCGCGCTGCCCGGCTGCCGGCCGTCGATGTGCAGCGAGTAGTTCTCGATACCGGAGCAGAAGCCGACCTGGCGCATCATCTCGATGTCGTAGCTGGTGCGCATCTGCAGCCGCTGCGCCTCGAGCAGCTTGTTCTGGTTCTTCAACTCGGCCAGCCGGCGCTCCAGTTCCCGTTCGATGCCGGCAATGGCCCGCTCCATCCGCTGTGGACCGGCCGCGTAGTGGGTGGCCGGGAAGATGAAGACCTCCTCGACCTCCCGGATCACCTCGCCGGTCAGCGGGTGCAGGTAGTAGAGCCGTTCGATCTCATCGCCGAACATCTCGACCCGGATCGCCAGCTCCTCATACACCGGGAAGATCTCGACGGTGTCCCCGCGCACCCGGAACACGCCGCGGGTGAAGGACAGGTCGTTGCGGGCGTACTGCACGTCGACCAGGCCGCGCAGGATGGTCTCCCGCTCGATCTGCTGGCCGACCCGCAGCCGGACCGAGCGGTCCACGTACTCCTGCGGCGTGCCCAGGCCGTAGATGCAGGACACGGTGGCCACCACCACCACGTCCCGCCGGGTGAGCAGCGACATGGTGGCCGAGTGCCGCAGCCGCTCCACCTCGGAGTTGATCGCCGAGTCCTTCTCGATGTAGGTGTCCGTCTGCGGGACATAGGCCTCTGGCTGGTAGTAGTCGTAGTAGCTGACGAAGTACTCGACGGCATTGTTGGGCAGCATCTCGCGCAACTCGTTGGCCAGCTGCGCCGCGAGGGTCTTGTTCGGGGCCATCACCAGGGTCGGCCGCTGCAGTCGCTCGATCAGCCAGGCGGTGGTCGCCGACTTGCCGGTGCCGGTGGCGCCGAGCAGCACCACGTCCTTCTCGCCGCCGCGAAGCCGCCGCTCAAGGTCCGCGATCGCGGTCGGCTGGTCGCCGGACGGCTGGTACTCGCTGATCACCTCGAACTTGCCCGAGGAGGGGACGATATCGCTCTTCACCCGCATGCGACCACAGTACGAGCTACCCCTGACAACAACGACCCGGGCGAGCGCTCAGCGGGCGCCGCTGGGGGTGCGGGTGGCGCTCCTGGCCAGGCTGGCCACCATGGTCACTGCCAGCACTCCCATGATCACTATTAGCGACAGCCAGATCGGGATGTCCGGAGCCCAGCCGATCCGCTCGCCGGAATTGACGAACGGCAGGCTGTTGTCGTGCATCGCGTGCAGGATCAGCTTGAGGCCGATGAAGCCGAGCAGCACCGACAGTCCGAGGCTCAGGTAGATCAGCCGCCGCAGCAGGCCGCCGATCAGGAAGTACAGCTGACGCAGCCCCATCAACGCGAACAGGTTCGCGGTCAGCACCAGGTACGGCTCCTCGGTCAGGCCGTAGATGGCCGGGATGGAGTCCAGCGCGAACAGCAGATCGGTGGTGCCCAGGGCGACCACGACCACCAGCATCGGGGTCATCAGCCGCCTGCCGTCCCGCTTGACGGTCAGGTGTGACCCGGCATAGTCGTCGGTGGACGGAACCCGCCGCCGCAGCAGGCGCATCAGGCGGCCCTCCTGGTACTGCTCGCCACCCTCGTCATGCCTGGCGTACTCGCGGGCCAGTTTCACCGCGGTATAGATCAGGAACGCGCCGAAGAGGTAGAAGACCCAGCTGAAGGCGTTGATCGCCGCGGCGCCGACGCCGATGAATATTCCCCGCAGCACCAGGGCGAGCACGATGCCGATCAGCAGCGCCTGCTGCTGCAGCCGGCGCGGCACGCCCAGCTTGGCCATGATGATCAAGAACACGAAGAGGTTGTCGATCGACAGCGAATACTCGGTCAGCCAGCCCGCGTAGAACTCGGTGCCGTATTGCTGGCCGCTGATCAGCAGCACGCCCAACCCGAACGCCAGCGCGGCAGCGACATAGCCGGCCAGGCCGAGCGCGCACTCCTTCATCGACGGCTCGTGCGGCCGGCGGCCGATCACGAACACGTCCACGGCGAGGAAGGCCACCGCGATGCCGATGGTCAGCAGCCAAATCCAGGACGTCACGTGCATTCGTCACCTCCGGTCAGCTCGGCCGCCGCGCGGACGGCGCGGCGGTTGCTGCCGAAGGTCTCATCCGCCCGGATCGGCCGAACCGGACCGGCGTCCCGGAGCCCGGCTGGGCCCGTGCTGACGAGTTGCCGAGGTTGGATTACTCCCCTTCAGTGCCGTCGAGTCTAACCGGCCGCGGCTGCGATCGCCGAGCCGCGGCGCCCCGGACGAGCCGGGACAGTCAGTGCGGTGGCTGCAGCCGGGCTCGCATCTCGGCGACGTCGAAGTCGGCGCTCGGATAGCTCAGCTCCAGCTGGCTCAGCGACTCGGTCAGCAGCTGGCCGACCGCCCAGTTGCGGTACCACTTGCGGTCGCTCGGCACGACGTACCACGGCGTGGCCAGGCTGCTGGTCCGCTCCAGCACGCCGGCATAGGTGGCCTGGTAGTCCGACCAGCGGGCCCGCTCGTCCAGATCGGCCGGATTGAACTTCCAGTGCTTGGTCGGATCGTCGAGCCGCTCCAGCAGCCGCCGCCGCTGCTCGTCATAGCTGATGTGCAGGAAACACTTGATGATGGTGGTGCCCGACTCGACCAGTTCGGCCTCGAAGGCGTTGATCTCGGCAATCCGCCGCAGCCAGGACTGCTCGTCGATCAGCCCGTGCACCCGGGTGATCAGCACGTCCTCGTAGTGCGAGCGGTTGAACACCCCGATGATGCCGGCCGCCGGCAGCGCCCGCCGGATCCGCCACAGGAAGTGGTGCGCCGCCTCGGCCGGCGTGGGCTTCTTGAAGGTGGTGATCCGGACCGCCGGCGGGCCGACCTGGCCCACCACGTGCTTGATCACGCCGTCCTTGCCGGAGGTGTCGGTGCCCTGCAGCACCAGCAGCACCCGGCGCGGATCGCCGCTCTGGCCGCGCGCGTAGAGCATCTCCTGCTGGCTGGCCAGCACCGAGCCGGCCTTGGCCAGCCCCCGCTTGGTGCGGGACTTGCCGCCGGGCGCCAGCAGGGTGGCGTCGGCCGGGTAGCCGAGCAGGTTCACCTGGCCGCCGTCGAGCCGCAGCCGGTCCCGCAGCTGAGAGGTCATGGCCGAACGATAACCCGACCGGCGGTGGCAGCCGCGGCTACCGCCGATGCGCCGGGGGCTGACGCCCCGACCACAGCCGGGCCGTCGGCGGTGCGTCAGCCGGCGATCTCCTCCAGGGTCACGTGCAGAACCGTGCCGTTGGCCACCTTGTAGCTGAGCCGGTCGCCGGGCCGGGCACCGAGCAACACCGAACCGAGCGGGCTGGACGGGGTGATCACCTCGACACCGGAACCGGCCTGCTCGACCAACCCGATGAGGTAGTCCTGGGTGTCGGGATCGTCGTCGAACCGGATTCGAACCAGGCTGCCGAGCTCGGCGGCACTGGCCGGCTGGTTGTCGGCGTCCGGTGCCTGCAGCTGCACCTGCAGCGCGGCGATCCGGGCATCGAGCTCGCCGAGCCGGACCAGCGCCTCGACGTTTCCGGCATGGTCCGCGGCGTCGCCGGCGCCGGTCGCCGGGATGCTCTCGATCGCGGCCTGGGCACGCTGCGCCTGCAGATCCTCCAGCCGAGCCATCAGCGCGGCGCGAGCGGAACTGGACAGGGAAGGCATGAGCGTCATCGTCGTCACGGCGGATCCTCAGTGGTGCGGCACGCCCGTTACCGGGGTGGGTCGGGTTTCGGTTCGGTGTTCACAAGCAACTCCGCCGGTCCCGGAACAGTTCCCGGTGCCGGCGGGGTGGTCACCCGTTCGATCTGCGAACAGCATCGGCGGGGTGCCCGAATTTTTTAACCGCCCGGGCCGCGATTTATTCATCCCCGCGGCCGTTTCCACAGCTTTGACTGCGCGATGCACAGCCAACGCTGAAGAAAGTCGTCCGGGAACGACCAGCCGGATGATGTCGCGAACCGGAACCCAGACGGTATCCAGCGACCGGCGCCCGTGTCGCCGGGCAACTTCATTAACAGACATTACGGACAGGTGTTGGCAGTGACCGGGCACTCGGTCGGCTCGGACGCACCGCAAGTCCGTCGAACGATGTGCTGAGATGGGGGCATGCAGCAGCTGTTGCCGTCCGCATCGGGCGCCGAGGTGGAGCTGGCCGAGGTGGACCTGCACGAGCACTACGCCGGCGCCGGCTGGCTCGACTCCGGTGGCGTCCGGGTCAACTTCATCGCCAGCGCCGACGGGGCGGCCAGCTTCGCCGGGCTGTCCCGGGGCTTGCAGACGCCCGGCGACAACCGGGTGTTCGCGGCGCTGCGGGATCTGGCCGACGTGATCCTGGTCGGCGCGGCCACCGCAACCGCTGAGGGCTACCGGCCGTCGGCACCTGGCGCGAACCGGCGGGCCATTCGGAGCGGCTACGGACTGGCCGAGGCACCGGCCATCGCGGTGATGTCGGCCAGCCTCAACCTGGACCTGTCGGCACCGCTCTACGCCGGGGCGCAAGCGGCCCCGACCGTGGTGATCACCAGCTCGGCGGCCCCGGTCGGCCGGCGTAACGACATCATCGACCTGGCCGGCAGCGGCGCCCGGCTGCAGTTGATCGAAGCACCCGCGGCCGACGCCGGTGGCGTCGACTTCGCCGCCGCGGTGGCCAACCTGCGCGAACTCGGCTACCGGCGAATCCTCTGCGAGGGCGGTCCGCGACTGTTCGCGGCCGGCGTGGCGGCAGCCGCGGTGGATGAGTTGTGCCTGAGCTACTCGCCGCTGCTGGCCGGGCCGCTGGGCTCCCGGATCCTGGCCGGCACCGCCGAGCTGACCGGCTTCCCGGCCCGGCTGGAGCTGATCAGCCTGCTGGAGGAGGACAGCGCGCTGTTCGCCCGCTACCGGCTGCCGCGCTGAGGAAGCCGCACGGTTCGCCGCGGTGGCTACCCCAGGCCGGGCCGATTCAGCCGCGGTGGGCGCCTACCCCAGGCCGGGCACGATGTCGGATAGCTGAAAGGTGACCGGCTGCTCCAGCTGCTCGTAGGTGCACGACTCCGGCGTCCGGTCGGGACGCCAGCGGTTGAACTGGGCGGTGTGCCGGAACCGGTCGCCCTCCATGTGCTCATAGCGCACCTCGACCACCCGCTCCGGTCGCAGCGGCACGAAGGACAGATCCTTGCCCGAGTTCCATCGGGAGAACTCGCTGGATCTCGGGTTGCGGGTGGCGCCGGCCGCCGCCTGGTGGGCGGCCCAGTTCCACGGGTGGCTCGCCATGTCGGTGACCAGCGGCTGCAGCTCGGTGAACAGCGCGCGCCGGGTAGCCATCGGAAAGGCCCCGATAACGCCCACCGACGCCAGCTTGCCCTGGTCGTTGTAGAGGCCCAGCATCAGCGAGCCGATCGCGTCCGGGCCGGACTTGTGCAGCCGATAGCCGGCCACCACGCAGTCCGCGGTGCGCTCGTGCTTGATCTTGAACATCACCCGCTTGTCCGGCTGGTAGTCACCGTCCAGCGGCTTGGCCACCACCCCGTCCAGGCCGGCGCCCTCGAACTCCACGAACCACCGCCGCGCCCGCTCGATGTCGGTGCTGGCCGGCGTCACATGCACCGGCGGCCGCGCGCCGGCCAATGCCCGCTCCAAGGCCTGCCGGCGCTCGCTGAACGGCCGGCCGGTCAGGTCCTCCTCACCCAGCGCCAGCAGGTCGAAGGCGATGAACGAGGCCGGGGTCCGGGTACTCAGCAGCCGAACCCGGGACTCTGCCGGGTGGATCCGCTGCTGCAGCGCGTCGAAGTCCAGCCCGTCGGCGGCGGTCACCACGATCTCGCCGTCCACCACGCAGCGGGGCGGCAGCTCGGCCCGGAATGCCTCGACCAACTCCGGGAAGTACCTGGTCATCGGACGCTCGTTGCGGCTGCCGATCTCCACCTCGTCGCCGTCCCGGAAGATCACCGAGCGGAAGCCGTCCCACTTGGGCTCGTACGAGCAGCCGGGCGGGATGTTCTGCACCGACTTGGCCAGCATGGGCGCGACGGGGGGCATCACCGGCAGTTGCATGAGGCAATCTTGCCCTCTCCGATCACAACTCGGGACTCCCGGCGTCACAACTCGGGTGGCGCGGCGCCGTCGGCGGCGATGTCCGGCAAGCCGCTGGGTTGGGGTCGGTAGCCTCGATCGGGTGCAGCACACCAGCAGTTCCCGCCGCCTCCTGCTCGCCGGCATCGTCACCGCCCTGGCCGGCCTGCTGCTGGCCGGGTGCACCTCGGGCAAGCGGCACCCCGCGCCGAGCAGCACCCGGAACACCGCCAGCGCCGCCTCGTCCGGCAGCGGCGGCTCGACCAGCCCGAGTGCCAGCGGGGCGCCGGCCAAGATCGCCTTCTCCGACTGCAGTAGCCAGTTCCAGGCGGCGATCGGCGGTGGCAAGGCCAAGCGAATGACCTTCTCCTGCGGCAAGCTGTCGGTGCCGCTGGACTACGCCAAGCCGGCCGGCGAGAGCATCCAGCTGTTCGTGCTGAAGGTGCACCTGAAGTCGCAGGCGACGATGGACCGGATCGGCTCGCTGCTGGTCAATCCGGGCGGCCCGGGCGCCTCCGGGGTCAACCTGGCCGCCGGACTGGTGAACGCGCTCAGCGACAGCATGTTCCAGCACTTCGACCTGGTCGGCTTCGACCCGCGTGGGGTCGGGCTCTCCCAGCCGCTGCAGTGCATCTCCGATCGGGAGAAGGACCGGCTGGCTGCCGCCGACCCGGACGTGCGGACCGCCGCCGGCCGGGCCCAGGCTCGCGGCATCTCGCAAGCGGTGGTGGCGGCCTGCCAGACCAAGTACGGCAGTGGGCTCGGCCAGTACAACACCGAGGAGACCGCGCACGACCTGGACCTGATCCGGCAGGCCCTGGGTGACGCCAAGCTGAACTACCTCGGTTTCTCCTACGGCACCCGGCTGGGGGCGGCCTACGCCCACCAGTTCCCCGACCACGTCCGGGCCGCGGTGCTGGACGGCGCGCTGGATCCGGTGACCGGCGAACTGGCCCAGGACGAGCAGCAGACCAAGGCATTCGAGCAGGCCTTCGACCAGTTCGCCGCCGACTGCCTGAAACGAACGGCCTGCGCGGTGCTGGGCAATCCCCGTTCGGTGGTGACCTCGCTGATCGCAGCCGCCGACCGGCAGCCGATCCGGTCCAGCCGGCAGGGCGAGACCCGGGTGGCCACCGGTGGCATCGTCACCATCGCGGTGGTCTCGGCGCTCTACGACCAGAGCGACTGGGCCAATCTCGGCAATGCCCTGATCGCGGCGAAGGAGGGCGACGCCGCCGAGTTGTTCAGCCTCGCCGACAACTACCTGGAACGGGATCCGGCCACCGGTCACTACTCGAACATCATGGACGCCAACCTGGCCATCAACTGCAACGACTCCCGGCTGAAGGTGACCGACGCGCTGGTGGCCAGCCAGGCCCAGCAGTGGATCGCCAAGTACCCGATCTTCGGCCGTAACGCGGCCGCCTCGCTGTACTCCTGCTACGGCTGGCCGCCGTCCGGTCATCCGCTGCCGCCGGCCTCGGCACCTGGCGCGCCGCCGATCCTGGTCATCGGCACCGTGCACGACCCGGCCACCCCGTACCGGCAGGCCGGGCTGCTGGCCAAGGCGCTGGGCACCGGCGTGGTGCTCAGCTGGGACGGCGAGGGGCACACCGCCTATCCGAAGACTGCCTGCATCCGCACCAAGGTGGACGAGTACCTGCTCACCGGGGTTCCGCCGGCCGGCGACAGCTGCCCGCGAGGCTAGCCGATGGGCGTGCTGTTCGCCCTGATCGCGGCGGCGACCTACGGCGTGAGCGACTTCGTCGGTGGCATCGCCTCCCGCCGGATCTCGGCGCTCAACGTGCTGCTGGTCAGCTACCCGCTGGGTGGCGCGCTGATGGCCGCCGCGCTGCCGTTCTTCGGCGGCCCGGTGTCGGCCCGGACGCTGGCCTGGAGCCTGGCCGGCGGGCTGGCCGGGCTGGCCGGGGTGGCGCTGCTGTACAGCGCGCTGGCCATCGCGCCGATGAACATCGTCTCGCCGATCACCGCCGTGATGTCGGCGGCGGTGCCGGTGGTCGGCGGCGTGCTGCGCGGCGAGCGGCCGGGGCCGCTGGCCTGGCTGGGGATCCTGCTCGGCCTGCTGGCCGTGGTGTTGATCTCCCGCCAGCCGTCGAATCATCCGCACCCGCCGGCCGGCTGGCGAGCGCTGACGATGGCGGTGCTGGCCGGGGCCGGCTTCGGCGCCTATTTCATCTGCCTGGCCTCCTCCGACCATGACTCCGGCATCTGGCCGGTGGTGATCTCCCGGCTGTGCTCGGCGGTGCTGGTGGTGCCGCTGCTGCTGACGGTCGATCGGTTCAGTCGGCCGTCGGTGCCGGTGCTAGGTCTGGCCGCGGCGGCTGGCGGGCTGGATGCCTTGGCCAACCTGGCGTACCTGCTGGCCAGCCGGCACGGGCTGCTGTCGCTGACCGCGGTGATCACCTCGCTCTACCCCGCCGGCACCGTGCTGCTTGCCGTGCTGGTACTCAAGGAGCGCACCGGCACCGTGCAGCGAGCCGGCCTGGCGGTGGCGGTGGCAGCCGTGGTGTTGCTGACCCGGTAGCGCTGCCTAGCGTTTGGTTAAGTGATACCAGATAAGGTATCTTGCGAGCGTGGCTATGACCCTGCGCCTGAATGACGAGGACAGCGAAGCCTTGCGTCGCTACGCCGATGCACATGGCGAGTCCATGCAACAGGCTGCCCAAACCGCGATTCGGCGGATGCTGCACGAGGAACGTCGTACTCGGTTCATCGAGCACATCGTGGCCGAGGATGCGGAGCTACTGCACCGTCTGGCTCAGTGACCTACTACCTCACCCTTGAGGACTTCACGGAGCTGGCCAGAGCGGTGCTCGCTCGCGAGGGCGAAAAGTTGCTGATCCGCGACGTAGGGCTGCTGCAATCGGCGCTGGCTCGACCGCGGATGACCGTATTCGGCGAGGATGCCTATGCCAGCCTCCCCCGCAAAGCGGCCGCGTTGATGGAATCCATCGCACGCAACCACTGCCTGGTTGACGGGAACAAGCGGTTGGCATGGTCGGCCTCGAAGCTATTTCTCATGCTCAACGATGTGCATCTCAAGGTGCCCGGCGTCCAGGCCGCGGAAACGTTCGTGGTAGGCGTGGCTTCCGGGCTCATTGACCTCGATTCGGGCTCTGACACCATCGCGGCGTGGTGTGTACCGCTCGCGGCCGAGCAGGGCGGGTAATCCCGTAGCTCCGTGCTGCCGCTGACCCGTTAACAGCCGCGGGTGCCGGTATTGAATCCCAGCGAAGGGGTATCGGGTCCGAGCCACATGTTGCCGTAGGCCTCGACGCAGTAGTTGGCGGCGCCGGTCACGCCGACCGGGCCGGCGTAGTAGGCGTAGAAGCCGTCGTCCGGAGGCGGATTGGCGGTGACCGAGCAGGTCGAGCCGGGTGGGGCGGAATGCTGGGTGCATCGTGCGATGCCGACCGACGTGGATTCGGTCTTTCCGTAGTACGCACCGCGGTGATACAGGCAGGCGCTGTTCGTGCCGCCGTTGGTCGAGTTGTAGTAGATGGTGATCTCGGCAACCGGGTTTCCGTCACGGAAATACGTGTGGTCGTAGGCGATCGTGCCGCTGCAACTGATCGCCGCATCGGCCGCCGGCGCCGTCATCCCCGCCAGTCCGGACGAGGCAAGCAGGACAGCGCCGCAGGTGACCAGCAGCCGACGAATCATGGCGAGCCTTTCGCTCGGACCGAGAATTGTCAGCCCGGTCATAACAATCAGCGAATGCTATGGCGCACCGAGGCAATCGGCAATAGCGGATCCGCTTGACGCCGAGTGGTGACCGACCAGGTCCCAGGCTTGATCATCCTTCGGCCCAGTTGGTCTGGTTCATGCGGGACGGTTGCACGCGGGGCGGCTCGCCCTCCATCTTGGGGAAGCTCGGCGGGTACGGCGCGTCGCCCAGCCCATGGTCCTGCTCGTCGCGCTCCGACCATTCGAGCAACTCCCCTATGTCGAAGGGGGAATCGTCGATGCCAGCATGCACATCACCGAGTTCGGCGAACCGGGCCGGCATGGTCTGCATGGTGAAGTCCGCCATCGCCACGTCCGGCAGCTCGTCCCAGCTGATCGGCGCCGACACCAGCCCGCTGGCGGCACGGATCGAGTACGCCGAGGCGATCGTGCGGTCCCGGGCGTTCTGGTTGAAGTCGATGAAGACCTGTTCGCCGCGCTCCTCCTTCCACCACTTGGTGGTGACCAGGTCCGGCACCCGGCGCTCCACCTCACGGGCGAAAGCCAGCGCGGCCCGGCGAACCTGGGTGAAGCCGTAGTCGGGATGAATCCGCAGGTAGATGTGAATGCCGCGGGAACCGGAGGTCTTCGGCCAGCCGACGGCGCCGATCTCGGTCAGCAGCTCGTGCGCCAGCACGGCCACCACCTTGGCGTCCTCGAAATCGGTGCCGGGCTGCGGGTCCAGGTCGATCCGCAGCTCGTCCGGTCGCTCGGTGTCGGCCCGCCGGGAGTGCCACGGGTGGAACTCCACGGTCGACATCTGCACCGCCCAGATCACGCTGGCAAGCTCGGTCACGCACAGCTCGTCCGCCGTCCGGCCGGACGGGAACCGCACCTGCACGGTCTGCACCCAGTCCGGAGCTCCCTTGGGCAGCCGCTTCTGGTAGATCCGCTCGCCGCCGGTGCCCTCCGGGAACCGGTGCAGCATGCACGGCCGCTCGGACAGGGCCCGCACGATGCCCTCGCCGACGGACAGGTAGTACCGCGCCAGGTCCAGCTTGGTGGCGCCGGTGGCCGGGAAGTAGACCCGGTCCGGGTTGGTGATCTTGACTACCCGGTCGCCGACCTCGACCTCGGTGAACGGCGATGCCATGCAGCGAACGATACCCAGCGGCAGCCGGCTGGCCGGTACTTATTCGGATGTGCACTGTCGCCGGGCTCCTCTAGCGTCTGCTCCATGGGACTGCATCCGGCCGCCGCCGGCCTGGACTACACCGCCGAGATCGCCCTGCAGAGCGCCGCGCTGGCCGCCGCCGCCGAGGGCAGATTGGCCGCACCGGTCGAGCACTGCCCAGGGTGGACGGTCGCGGACCTGGTCAACCACCTGCTCGAGGTGCACTGGTTCTGGGCGAGGATCGCCGAACACCGGCTGGCCGAACCGCCACCGGAGGACGACCGCCCCGCCCGGCCAGCCGACGCCGAGCTGCTCGATCGGTTCCGAGCCGGCGCCGGGCAGCTGGTGGAGGTGCTGCGGCACGCCGAGCCGACCGTTCCGGTCTGGACCTGGGCGCCGACCCAGCAGGATGTCGGCTTCATCCAGCGGCACCAGGCGCAGGAGGCGGCGGTACACCGCTGGGACGCCGAGCACGCGGCCGGCCATGCGGTGACCCTGGACGTGCCCGTCTCGGTGGACTCGATCGAGGAGTTCCTGACCTTCTCGGTGTCCACCCCGGACGATCCGGCCGACGACCCGAGAGCCAACCTGGCCGGGGCCTTCGTGCTGCGGGCAACCGACGCCGAGGCCGCCTGGACGGTCTCGGACGCCGACCAGCCCGCCACCGTCCGGTTCCAGCGCGGCGCCCAACCGGGCCTGCCGGTGCTCGCCGGCACCGCCTCGGACCTGCTGCTCTGGCTGTACCGGCGGGTCGAGCTGCCGGCGCAGGCGCAGGTGAAAGAGCTGATCGAGCGCTTCCGCGGGCTCACCTTCACCGACTGACCGGCGCGCCGAACCTCGACCAACCGCCGGTGCCGGCTGGCTAACCGCGGTGCCGGCTGGCTTATTACGACTCGCTGGCAAGATTTACAGCGGGCCTTGGTAGCAGGCATGCTGGAATGGTGGACACGAATCCGATCGAGCCGATCCGGCCGTCACACACCGGCGCGCACATCGTGTACCTCGATCCCAAGCTCGACCGGCCGGTCAGCCCGTACTCGCCGGAGGGCGAGATCCGGATGATGGGCGAGTTCGCCACCGGCCTGCGCCGGCGCGGCGCGGTGTCCCGGCCGATGGCGGTCATTTTGGTGTTGCTGATCCTCGCCCCGATCGTGCTGAGCGTGCTGGCACTCGTCACCGGTTGGTAACGCCGCCGAGGCGGTTCCGCTGCGTACGCTTGACCGCATGACCATCGAGCAGGGCAGCCCCCCAGTCGTCAAGACCGACGAGCAGTGGCGCGCCGAGCTGACCCCGGCCGAGTACGCGGTGCTTCGCAAGGCCGGCACCGAACGTCCCTTCACCGGTGAGTACACCGACAACCATCGAATCGGCGTGTACGCCTGCCGGGCCTGCGGCGCCGAGCTGTTCCGGTCCCGGGAGAAGTTCGACTCGCACTGCGGCTGGCCCAGCTTCTTCTCGCCGCTGGCCGGCGAGAAGATCATCGAGCGCACCGACCGCACCCTGGGCATGCGCCGGGTGGAGGTGCTGTGCGCCAACTGCCACAGCCACCTGGGCCACGTCTTCGAGGGTGAGGGCTACCCGACGCCGACCAACCTGCGCTACTGCATCAACTCGATCAGCCTGCGTTTTGCTGCCGATGATGCGGCCGAAGATCCCGCCGAGAGCTGAATCGGGCGCTACGGCAGGTCGGCCAGCAATTCCTGGACGGACCGCTGGGTGCCGGTGTAGAACGGCACCTCCGCCCGCACGTGCCGGCGGGTGTCGGAGCCGCGCAGGTGGCGCATCAGATCGACGATCCGGTGCAGCTCGTCGGCCTCGAAGGCGAGGATCCACTCGTAGTCGTTGAGGGCGAAGGAGGCCACCGTGTTGGCCCGCACGTCCGGGTACTCGCGCGCCAGCTGGCCATGTTCGGCCAGCAGCGCCCGTCGTTCGGCCTCAGGCAGCAGGTACCACTCGTAGGACCGGACGAACGGGTAGACGCAGACGTACTTGCGGCTCACCTCGTCGGCCAGGAACGCCGGAATGTGGCTCTTGTTGAACTCGGCCGGCCGGTGCAGGGCCATCACCGACCAGACCGGCGCCAGGTGTCGGCCGAGGTCGGTGCGGCGCAGCCGGTGGTAGGCCGACTGCAGCCGCTCGGCCGTCGAGGCGTGCCACCAGATCATCAGCTCGGCGTCGGCGCGCAGCGCGGCCACGTCGTAGCAACCGCGCACCGTGATGTCCTCGGCCGCCAGCTCCGCGAACAGCTCCGTCACCTCGGCCGCGTATTTCTCCCGGGGCGCATCGCCGAGCGGGCTTTGCACCGAGAACACCGACCAGGCGGTGTAGCGGATCACATCGTTGAGTTCACGTGCCTGCTTGCCGTCGACCATGCCTCAATTGTGTGCGGCGGCGGCCACCGCCGCCGCACCGGGCCGCAAATTGTGTGCGGCGGCGCTCCGTGTGTGCGGGGCGGCCATCGCCACACCGGGCCGCTCAGTGTGCTGCCATGGACAACGCCGCCGACACCTGGTCGGCCGCGATGTGCGCCGAGCCGATGCAGGCCGGGATGCCGACCCCGTCGTAGCTGGCGCCGCACACCGCCAGGCCCGGCAGCTGCGCCACCGCGGCCCGGATCCGGCGTACCCGGTCGGGATGGCCCACCGCGTACTGCGGCAGCGCCCCGCCCCAGCGTTGCACGTGACTGTCCACCGGCGCGGCAGCCAACCCGGCCACTTCGGCCAGCTCCCGGCGAACGATCGCGACCAGCTCCGCATCCGGCCGCTGCAGCTGAACCTGCTCACCAGCCCGGCCCAATGAGGCACGCAGCAGCAGCACGCCGGACTCGGCGCCCACGCCCGGCCACTTCTGCGAGGAGAAGGTCATCGCCTTGCTGGCCAGGCCCTCCACGTCCGGGATCAGGATGCCGCTGCCGGCTGGCAACCCGCTCGCGCGCGGGAAGGCCGGTGGCGGCCGGAAGGCCAGTGTCACGATCACCATGCTGGCGGTCTCGATGCCAGCCAGTTCCATCGCCGCGGCCGGCACCAGGCCGGCCAGCAGGGTGGCCGCCTTGCCCGCTGGGGTGGCGATCACCACCGCGTCCGCGTCCAACTGCTCGGTGGCCGGCACCGGCCCGACGGCCAGCCGGAACCCGTCCGGCGTGCGCGCGATGTCGCGCACCGCGGCACCCAGCCGCACCGTGCAGCCACCCTCGGCGGCGAGCGTCTCGGTCAACCGGGCCAGCCCCCCGGTCAGGCTGGCGAACACCGGCCGGCCCGGTTCGTCCCGGCCACCGGCGGCCACGTTGGCCCGGGCCGCCACCAGCAGCGAGCCGCCGTCGGCCAGCAACCGGTCGGCCAGCGCCGGCACCGCTGCCTGCAACGAGATCCGCCGAGCGTGCCCCGCGTACACGCCGCCCAGCAGCGGGTCGACCAGCCGGTCGACCACCTCTGGGCCGAACCGCTCGGCCACCAGGTCACCGACCGACACGTCACCGGCCAACGGCGGGTACGGGCCGCCGTCCGGTTCGGCGGCGATCCGGTCCAGGGTCTGCTCGCTGAGCACCTCGGCCGAGCGGAGCGCGGCCAGGTCGGTCGGGATGCCCATCAGGGTGCGCGGCGGTAACGGCCGGTTGACGCCCCGGTTGCGGAGCAGGGCGGCGGTGGTCAGCGGCTGGATCACCGCCGGGCCGAGGCTCAGCGCGTCGATCAGCGCCAGGCCCTCCGGCCGGCGGGCCAGCAGCGCTTCGGCGCCGACATCCACCCAGGCACCGGCGACCTCGACCCGGCGCAGCTTGCCGCCGACCCGGTCGGCGGCCTCTAGCAGTACCACCTCGGCGCTCGGCTGCAACCGGCGCAGCCGGAACGCGGCTGCCAGCCCGGCGATGCCACCTCCGATCACCGCGATCCGGTGTCCTCCGCTGCCGGGCACCTCAGCTGTCCGGCAGCGCGTGGATCAGCTCGACCACCCGGGTGAGCACATCCGGGTCGGTCTCCGGCAGCACGCCATGCCCGAGGTTGAAGATATGACCCGGGCAGCGCCGTCCCTCGGCCACCACCCGCCGGACCTCCCGCTCGACGACCGGCCAGTCGGCCAGCAACACCGCCGGATCCAGGTTGCCCTGTACCGGGGTGTGGCCGCCCAGCCGGGCGGCCGCGACGTCCAGCGGCGTGCGCCAGTCCACCCCGACCACGCTCGTGCCGGCGCTGCGCATCAACTCCAGCAGCTCACCGGTGCCCACGCCGAAGTGGATGGTGGGCACGTCCCAGTCGGCGAGCTCGGCGAACACCGCCCGGGAGTGCGGCAGCACGTACTCGGCATAGTCGGCCGCCGACAGGCCACCGGCCCACGAGTCGAACAGCTGCACCGCGGCCACCCCGGCGGCCAGCTGTACCCGCAGGAAACCGGCCGAGATGGCGGCCAGCCGGTCGAGCAGCGCGTGCCATACCGCCGGCTGGGAGTACATCAGCGCCTTGGTCCGGGCATGGTCGCGGGACGGGCCACCCTCTATCAGGTAGCTGGCCAGCGTGTACGGCGCGCCGGCGAAGCCGATCAGCGGGACGCCGGCCAGCTCCCCTACCAGCTGTCGCACCGACTCGGTGATGTCCGGCACGTCGGTCGGCTCCAGCGGCCGGAGCCGGGTCAGGTCGGCCTGCTGCCGGATCGGCGCGGCGATCACCGGCCCGGTGCCGGGCACGATCTCGATCTCCAGACCCACCGCCACCAGCGGCACCACGATGTCGGAGAAGAGGATCGCCGCGTCGACCCCGTGCCGGCGTACCGGCTGCAGGGTGATCTCGGTGACCAGGTCGGGGGTACGGCAGGCCCGCAGCATTGAGGTGTCGGCCCGCAGGGCGCGATATTCCGGCAGCGATCGGCCCGCCTGGCGCATGAACCAGACCGGCGGCCGGGCGAGCTTTTCCCCCGCCGCGGCTCGGATCAGCAGCGGGCGGGTGGCAGCGGAGGCAACGGCGTCGGTCATTCCCGTTATCGTCGCACGCCCACCCGGCCGGCCCCCGGCTGTCACCCTCGCACGCCACCCGGCCGACCCAGCGCGCCTGCCGGCCCCCGGCCGTCACCCTCGCACGCCCACGCGGCCGGTCCGGCGCGCCTGCCGGCCCCCGGCCGTCACCCTCGCACGCCCACCAGGCTGACCCGGCGCGCCTGCTGGCTCCCGATCGGTCTCCATGCGAAGTTCTAGGCGCATACTGGTTCCCGGGAAGGATCTACCACGGACATGTTGCCCGACCCCGGAGTGGCCGCGGACGGCCAGCCCGCCGCCGACAGCGGCCCGGACGCCGACGCGGTGCCGAGCACTGCCCCGGAGCCATTCCGGGACGCGATCAGTTCCCTGCTCACCGCTCAGGTCCGCCGGGAAGCCCGGGTGGAGCGGATTCGGCCACCCCAGCGGTTGGCGCCGTGGAGCTACGCGGTCGCGGTGGATATCGGCACCGCCGCCAATCCGGACTGTGCGACCGGGCGGCTGGTCGTGCTCTACGACCCCGACGGCGCCGAGGCATGGGACGGCGAGATACGATTGGTGGCCTTCGCGCAGGCCGACCTCTCCCCCGATATGGCCGGTGACCCACTGCTGCCGGCGGTGGGTTGGAGCTGGCTGACCGAGTCGCTGGAGCATCGGAACGCCGAGCACACCGCGGTCGGCGGCACGGTCACCCAGACAACCTCCACCCGCTTCGGTGACCTGCACGGCCCGTCCACCAGCAGCCAGCTGGAGTTGCGGGGCTCCTGGACGGCCACCACGGCCGACCTGTCCCGACACCTGCAAGCCTTCGTCGATCTGCTCTGCACCGCCGCCGGCCTACCTCCGGAAGGCGTGGCCGCTATCGGTGAGCGCTGAGGAAGTACCCGCGACAGCCACCGCGGAACTCGAACACGGCGACGACCCGCCTATCCAGCTGTTGCGGGAGCCGCGGGACGGCACTCCTGAGCCGCTGACCGAACCCGGTCAGCTGGCCGAGGCGGCGGCTGCGCTGGCCGCGGCCACCGGCCCGGTCGCGGTGGACGCCGAGCGGGCTTCCGGCTATCGATACAGCCAACGGGCCTACCTGGTGCAGCTGCGCCGGGCCGGCGCCGGCACCTTCCTGATCGATCCGATCGCGCTGCCGGACCTGTCCAGCATCAACTCGGCGATCGCGGACACCGACTGGATCCTGCACGCGGCTAGCCAGGATCTGCCCTGCCTGGCCGAGCTGGGCATGCGACCGAACCGGCTGTTCGACACCGAGCTGGTCGGCCGGCTGCTCGGCTCGGAGCGGGTCGCATTGGGCACGATGCTCGAGCAGTACTTGAATGTCTCGCTGGAGAAAGGGCATTCGGCAGCGGACTGGTCGACCCGGCCGTTGCCGTCGGACTGGCTGGCCTATGCCGCGCTGGATGTCGAGCTGCTGATCGAACTGCGCGAGGTGCTGCTCGCCGAGCTGCGCCGGACCGGAAAGCTGGAGTGGGCCGAGCAGGAGTGCGCGGCTGTGCTGGAAGCGCCGGTGGCGGCGCCACGGGCCGACCCGTGGCGCCGCACCTCCGGCATCCACGGGCTGCGCACCCGGCGCCAGCTGGCCATGGCGCGTTCGCTGTGGCAGGCCCGGGATCGGTTGGCCGCCCGCCGCGACGTGGCACCCGGCCGGACCCTGCCGGACGCCGCGATCATTGCGGCGGTCAGGGCGAACCCGCGGACCGCCGAGGGCCTGGTGGAGCTCGACGTGTTCGGCGGCCCGCGTCAGCGACGGCAGGCCAGCTACTGGTTCGCCGCCCTGGCCGAAGGCCGGCAGATCCCGGACGCCGAGCTGCCGCTGCTGTCCACCACCATCGCCGATCCGGACGCGATGCCGGCGCAGTCTCGCTGGCGGGAGCGCGACCCGGCGGCCGCGGCTCGGCTGACCGCCTGCAAGGAGGTCGTGCAGCAGGCCGCCGAACGTCATCGGGTGGTTACGCAGAACCTGCTGGCCGGCGACGTGATCCGCCGGCTGGCCTGGCGCTCGGTCAGCCCGCTGACCGAGCAGACGGTCCGGGCCCGGCTGACCGAACTGGGCGCTCGGGCCTGGCAGGTCGACCTGCTCGCGCCGGATCTGGTGCGCGCGCTGGCGAGCGGTGCGCTGCCGGACACCGACTGAGAGTCTCGCCGTACGCTCACCGGCAGCACCCTAGGGAGCGCGCGCCAGCGCCCGCACCCCGGCCACGCCAAGATCCAGCTGCGCCGACTGAACCCCGCCCAGCCGGTAACCGATCACGGTGCCGTCCTGGGCGACCGCGACCACCTCATCGGCGGCCAGCCAGAGCGGGGTGGCCGGCGCCGGGATCGGGTAGCCCTCCGGCTCCAGCACCGGCGAGGTCGCGCTGGGCGGGCTGGGGCTGGAACTGGCCGAGCCGTCGGTGCCGGACGGGCTGGGCAGCACCAGCGAGGATCCGCTCGGCACCGGGCTGGACTTGGCCGGCGGCTGGTTCAGCACCAGCACCCCCACCTGGTCGGTGCCCAGGTTCTTCAGCTGCCCCACCACCAGCCGGCGCCGCGCACCGACCTGGGCGTACACCGCGAACGCGGCGCCGTCGTCGCTGAAGGCGGCCGGCCCGGTGATCAACAGCATGCCGCGGGTGGGCTGGAACCAACGGCTGCCGGCCACCACGGTCGGCGCCGGCTTGGGTTTGACCGGGCTGGTCGCCGAGTCCGACTGACCGGCCGCCGAATCCGAGGCCGCCGAATTGGACGGGCCGGGCGCCGTCGACCCGCTCGGCGTCGACCCGGTCGGCGTCGCGGTCGCGGTGGCCGTGGCCGTCGAGTCGACATAGCGCAACGGCAGCACGCCGAACCGGCGCAGCGCCACATCCCAGACCAGCAGCTGGCTGGCATTGGCAGCCAGCGGGTGTACCGGGCCGAGCGGGCGCAGGGTGGCGTCCGGCCGTACCAGCAGCGCAGCGGCGGACAGCGGCTCGTGCGCCACGCCGGAGTCGAACACCCGGTTCTGCGGCTGCCAGACCACCAGCCCGACCGAGGTGTCCACCGCCGCCCGGAAGCCGCGGGGCAGCCGGTCCGGCGGCTCGGACGGCTGGCCGGCGTTGTCGTAGCGGCGGATGCCGTAGTCCCGCAGCGGCGGCGGCCCGGGTAGCGGCCGGTTACCGCTCTCACTCGCCGAGGCAGTCGAGCCGGCCGACGAGCCGGTGCTGGCCGAGCTCGGCGCCAGCAGCGACGGATCCAGCCGGCCGGGATCGACCAGCGCGGACTCCACCAGCACGGACGCGTTGCCCTGCGCGGCCGGCAAGATCGCGTCGGCGAAGCCCAGGTCGAGGACGGCCAGCTTGCTGGTGATCGCGTACGCCCGCTGCCCCCCGTCGGAGACGGCCAGCACCACGGTCAGGCCGCGGCTGGTGAGGATCGAGCGCGGCGCCGCGTCGTGCGGCAACGTGACGGTGCGCACCACCCGCTGCTGCTGCAGCAGCTCCACCCGGCCGTCCCGCAGCACCAGCAGGCCGGGGACCGGGCCGTTGGCCCGGGCGGTGCCGGACACCGCCACCGAGGTGCCGCTCGGCCGGGACGACGGCTGCGGCTCGCCGTGCCAGATCAGCGCCACCGCGAGCGCGAACAACACCAGCACGCCGAATCCGGGATGGGCGGTCCAGCCCAGCACGGCGGGCCGGCGGGAACGCGGTGGCGAGGTCACGACTCCGGCGAGGCTAGCTGATCAGCGAGGCGGCCTGGCTGGCCGTGGCCGGCAGCGAGATGGCCACCCGCAGCCCGCCGGCCGGCAGCGCCGCCGCCTCGATCGAGCCGTTGTGGGCGTCCACGATGGCACGGACGATGGACAGGCCCAGGCCTGCCCCGCGCTGCCCGGTCCGGGCCCGGCCGCCACGCCGGAAGGCATCGAAGAGTCCCTCCACCTCCTCCGGCTGGACCGAGATCCCCGAGTTGGTGACGATCACCTTCGAGATCCGGGAGGGTCCGGCGCCCTCGGACTCGGTCTCGATCTTCACCCAGCCGCCGGGCACGTTGTAGCGCACGCCGTTCTCCACCAGGTTGCCGATCACTCGCTCCAGCAGCCGAGGGTCCCCGGTGGTACTGACCGGCTCCCCCTCGGCGGTGATGGTGATGCCACGCCCGGCGGCCTCGGCCTGCGCCGCGGCCACCGCGTTCGGGATCAGCTCGTTCAGCACCACCGGCTCGGACAGTTCCAGGCCCTGGCCCTCCCGGCCCTGCAGCCGGGCCAGCGCGAGCAGCGCGTCGACCAGCCGCTGGGCTCGGTTGGTGGCCTCGCGGACCACCTCGCCCATCCGGCGCAGCTCCTCGGCGGCGGCGTTCGGGTCGGACAGGGTCACGTCCAGCTCGGTCTGGATCACCGCGAGCGGGGTGCGCAGCTCATGGCTGGCGTTGGCCACGAACCGGCGCTGGCTGCCGAACGCGGCATCGAGGCGGGCCAGCATCTCGTCGAAGGTGTCAGCCAGTTCGCGCAGCTCGTCGTCCGGGCCGCCCAGTCCGATCCGCTCGTTCAAGGTCTGGGTGGACAGCTGGCGGGCGGTCTGGGTGATCCGGGCCACCGGCCGCAGCGCCTGGCGGGCGAGCAGGTAGCCGCCGATCGAGCCGATCAGCACGATCACCCCGAAGTAGAGCAGCCCGTTGTTGAGCAAGTAGTGCAGCGCGTCGGTGCGCATCACCGAGCGGGCCTCGGACGGGTTCCACAGCGTCTGGGTGTGGGTGGTGTTGTCGATGATGGTGACGTCGCCGGGGTTGGGCGGCAGCGCGATCTGGGTGAGCGCCCGATCGAGCAGGATGTAGGAGGTCGCGAGCAGCGCAGCACCGATCAGCAGGACCAGCGCCCCGTACAGCAGGGCCATCCTGATCCGAAGGGTCGGCTGCACCAGTCTCACGCTTCGATACTCACTACTTCGATCGGCACTTCAGGCCTCGGCTGTCACCGCTGCTCGGCTGTCACTGCTCAGTCGAACCGCCGGCCTCGACACTCTCGTCGGCAGCGGTGATCAGCGACGGATCCACCCGGTAGCCGGAGCCCACCACCGTCTCGATGATCGGCGGCTCGCCGAGCTTGCGTCGCAACGTCATCATCGTCACTCGAACGGTGGTAGTGAAGGGGTCCGCGTGTTCGTCCCATACCCGGTCCAGCAGTTCCTCACTGGAGACAACGACGCCGGCAGCCGAGAGCAACGTCTCCAAGACCCCGAATTCCTTGCGGGTCAGATCGACGTTGCGGCCGGATCGGGTGACCGTGCGCTTGGCCGGGTCCAACACCAGGTCGCCGGCCTGCAGCACCGGTGGCGCCGCCGGCGTGGCCCGCCGACCGAGCGCCCGCACCCGGGCCACCAGTTCGGCGAAGGCGAACGGCTTGGCCAGGTAGTCGTCGGCACCGAGGGCCAGGCCCTCCACCTTGTCCTCGATGGCCGCGCTGGCGGTGAGCATGATGACCCGGGTCAGCACACCCTCGTCGGTCAGCGACCGGCAGATCTCATCGCCGCTCTTGCCGGGCAGGTCGCGGTCGAGGACCACCACGTCGTAGCGGGTGGTGGTCGCCTTGCCGAAGCCCTCGTCGCCGTCGTACGCAACGTCGACGGCCATTCCCTCGCGCCTGAGCCCACGAGCCACCGCATCGGCAAGTTGGGTCTCGTCCTCTACCACCAGTACTCGCACGCTGACTCCGCCTTCGATCAGGATCGGCGGATCAGCTCAGATCCGCCGATGGGTCGGCAACACATTCTCACGACGCCATCCGTCGTGATGTATAGCAAGCATCAAGTCACCGGTCGTCGTTACTCGCCGACTCCTCCGGCACCCCCGTCAAGACACCTCCGTTGCCTCTGCTGGCATGGCTGGAATTGTCACCGCGGTCCAGTTCGCCACGACCGAGGACGGCCGCCGCGAATTCGATCACCCGGCGGGAGATTCCTTGCGGATTCAGCCCGATCGCCGAACGCACCTCGCGCACGCTGCCGTGTTCGAGGAATTCTGCCGGGATCCCGATCTCGCGAGTATGAACGAATACCTCCTGATCGCGAAGGCATTGCGCGAACCTCGAGCCGGCACCGTTGACCTGCACGCCGTCCTCGACGGTCACCAACACCGAAGCTTGCCGGGCAAATGCGGCTAATCCTGGCGGTACCGGCGTCACCCAGCGCGGATCGACCACTCGCACGGTGTAGCCGGCCTCGGAGATCCGAACCGCTGCCTCCAGCACGTCGGACGCCATCGCGCCGACCGAGACGAGCAGGATGTCGACCGGCTCCGAGGTTGATCCCCCCTCGGCTGAGCGACCCGGCTCGGCTGAGCGGCCCGGCTCGGCCAGCACGTCGATCCCGTCCACCGTGCGGACCGCCGGGATGTCCGGCCCGAGCGCGGTCTTCGGGTAACGCAGCACCGACGGCGCGTCGTTGATGGCCAGGCAGCCGGCCAGCGCGGCGCGCAGGGTGGCGGCATCCCGCGGCGCCGCCAGGTGGATGCCCGGCACCACGCCCAGCACCGCCAGATCCCACATGCCGTGATGGCTCGGGCCGTCCTCGCCGGTGACGCCGGCCCGGTCCAGCACCACGGTGACGCCGGCCTTGTGCAGCGCCACGTCCATCAGCAGCTGGTCGAAGGCGCGGTTGAGGAAGGTCGCGTACACCGCCACCACCGGGTGCAGGCCGGCCGCGGCCATCCCGGCCGCCGAGGTCAGCGCGTGCTGCTCGGCGATGCCCACGTCGAAGCAGCGATCGGGATAGGCCGCCGCGAACGGCCCGAAGCCCACCGGGTTGAGCATCGCCGCGGTGATCGCGACCAGGTCGTCGCGTTCGGCGCCCAGCCGAACCATCTCCTCGCCGAACACCGCCGACCAGCTCGGACCGCCCTTGCTCAGCGATGCGCCGGTCTCCGGGTCGAACGCGCCGCCGCCATGCATCTTGTCCGCCTCGTGGTTCTCCGCCGGCGGATAGCCGTAGCCCTTGCGGGTCACGCAGTGCACCAGCACCGGGGCGCCGAAGTTGCGGGCCAGCGTGAAGGCGTTCTCCAGTGCGGTCAGGTCATGCCCGTCCACCGGGCCGATGTACTTCAGGCCCAGATCCTCGAACATGCCCTGCGGGTAGATCAGATCCTTGACGCCGCGCTTGAGGCCGTGCAGCGCGTCGTAGAGCGGCGGGCCGACCAGCGGCGTGCGACCCAGGGTGTCCTTGACGTTCTGCAGCATCCGCTCGTACCCGGGCCGAAGCCGCAGGCCGGCCAGGTGTTGGGCCAGGCCGCCGATGGTCGGCGAGTAGGACCGGCCGTTGTCGTTGACCACGATCACCACCGGCCGTTCGGAGGCGGCGATGTTGTTCAGCGCCTCCCAGCACATGCCACCGGTGAGCGCGCCGTCACCGACCACCGCCACCACCGGACGCCGGTCGTGGCGCACGTCGAAGGCCTTGCTCAACCCGTCGGCGTAGGACAGCGCGGTGGAGGCGTGCGAGTTCTCGATCCAGTCGTGCTCACTCTCGGCCCGGCTCGGGTAGCCGGACAGGCCTCGGAACTGCCGCAGGCCGTCGAAGTCGTCCCGCCGGCCGGTGACGATCTTGTGTACGTAGCTCTGATGTCCGGTGTCGAACAGGATCGGCTCGGTCGGTGAGTCGAAGACCCGGTGCAGTGCCAGGGTCAGTTCCACCGCGCCCAGGTTCGGGCCGAGATGGCCGCCGGTGCGAGACACCTGGCGAACCAGGAAATCCCTGATCTCGGTGGCCAGCAGGGCCAGTTGGTCGGCGTTGAGCCGCCGAAGGTCGTTTGGGCAGCAGACCTGGCTCAAGACGGAACTCACGGGGTTCAGACTACTGGCCACCGGCCGCTGGCCACCCCAGCATCGCAAGGCCGACCTGGCCGGCAATTCGCCCGCGGTCGGTCAGCCCGTTCGGTCGGTCAGCCCGTTCGGCCGGTCAGCCCGCTCGGTCGGCCGGCCACAGCACCGCGATGCACTCGACGTGGTGGGTCATCGGGTAGGCGTCGTAGCCGGTCAGCTCAGCCAACTGCCAGCCGGCGGCCAGCGCGACCCGCAGATCGCGGGCGAGCGCGGCCGGATCGCAGGCCACGTAGACCACCACGCGTGGCCCGGCCAGCAGGACCGCCGCCAACACCTGCTCGCCGGCGCCGGTCCGCGGCGGGTCCAGCACCACCACGGCCGGTGCCAGTTCGCTGGCGGCCCGGCGCACCGCGTCGGCGGTGATCGGCTGCCGGCTGACCGTGGCCCACGGCAGGTCGGCCAGGTTGTCGGCAGCGGCCGCCACCGCCGCCCGGTCCCCCTCCAGGCCGAGCACCCGGCCGGTGCTGCCCACCGCCTCGGCCAGCACCGCGGTGAACAGCCCGGCGCCGGCGTACAGATCCAGCGCTCGCTCGCCCGGTTGCAGCCCGGCGGCCGCGCCGACCACCCGGCCGAACGTCTCGGCCGCTGCCGGATGGGTCTGCCAGAAGCCGGCCGGACGCAGCCGGAACTCCCGGCCCGCCACCCGGTACCGGAGTTGCTCGGGTCCGGCCAGCTGCTCGGCGCTGGACCGTGGACGCTGCCGGGAGCGCCCGCGTCGCGGTGCCGGCCGGTGCCCGATCACGGCGGTCGCGCCGTCCTCGTCCACCGCGATCTCGACTTCGGCCTGCCCGGGCCAGTGTTCGGCCAGCGCCGGCGCATCGCCGACGCCCGGCGCACCGATCAGGCAGCGCTCGATCGGCAGCACGTCGCTGGACCGGTGTTTGTGCAGTCCCAGCCGGCCGGCCGGATCCACCGCGTAGCGAATCCGGCGCCGCCAGCCGAGGCTGTTCGGCGCCAGCGGCTCGACCGTCACCGACCGCTCGATGCCGGCCAGCCGGGCCAGCTGCTCGGCCACCACCGCCGCCTTCAGCGCCCGCTGCCGGTCCGGCCGGACGTGCTGGAAGTCGCAGCCCCCGCAGCCGCCGGGGTGCGCGTACCGGCACGGCGGTGGCACCCGGTCCGCGTCGGCCTCGAGCACCTCGATCGCGTCGGCGCGGCAGAACGAGCCGCCGCGATCCTCGGTCACCTCGGCCAGCACGGCCTCGCCGGGCAGGCAGTGCCGGACGAACACCACCCGGCCGTCGTGACGGGCCACGAAGTGCCCGCCGTGCGCCACCGGTCCGATCTCCAATCGCAGCCGCCGGCCCAACCAGGACGGTTGCCCAGCCGCGGGATCGCTCACCGGCCCAGCCTAGGCATAGCTTGCGCCATCGCCACCGGACGTGTGTAGCGTCCGGAGCGTGCACATCGTGGTGATGGGATGCGGCCGGGTCGGATCCACCCTGGCGCATCACCTGCAGCGGCTCAATCACAGCGTGGCGGTGATCGACCAGGACCCGACCGCCTTTCGCCGGCTCGGCCCGAACTTTCCCGGCAAGATCATTGCCGGCATCGGCTTCGACCGCGACACCCTGATCGACGCGGGCATCGAGAACGCCGACGCGTTCGCCGCGGTGTCCAGCGGCGACAACTCCAACATCATCGCGGCCCGGGTGGCCCGCGAGACGTTCGGAGTAGGCCACGTGGTGGCCCGGATCTACGACCCGCTGCGCGCCGAGGTGTACGAGCGGTTGGGCATCCCCACCATCGCCACCGTGCCGTGGACGGCGAATCGGCTGCTGAAGAACATCCTCGGTGGCACCATCGATGAGGAGTGGCGGGATCCGACCGGGCAGGTGGTGCTGTTGCACGTGATCCTGGCCGAAGCCTGGGTGGGTGAGAAGATCAGCGCGTTCGAGGAGGCGACCGGCGCCCGGGTGGCGCTGATCAGCCGGTTCGGCAAGGGCGAACTACCCCATTCCCACGGTGTGATCCAGCACGGTGACGAGTTGCACGTGACGGTCACCGACGACCTCACCGACATCGTCCGGACGGCGGCCTCGGAAGGGCCGGCAGGGGGGCAGCACTGATGCGGATCGCTATCGCCGGAGCCGGCGCGGTCGGCCGCTCGATCGCCCGGGAGCTGATCACCAACGGTCATCAGGTGCTGCTCATCGACAAGGACGAGCGCAAGGTGCGCACCGAGCGGATCCCGGAAGCCGAATGGCTGCATGCCGACGCCTGCGAGCTGTCCAGCCTGGAGGACGCCAAGCTGGAGGAGTGCGAGGTGGTGATCGGCGCCACCGGTGACGACAAGGTCAACCTGGTGGTGTCGCTGCTGGCCAAGACCGAGTTCTCGGTCCGCCGGGTGGTCGCCCGGATCAACCACCCCGCCAACGAATGGCTGTTCACCGAGGCCTGGGGCGTCGACGTCGCGGTGTCCACGCCGCGGGTGCTGGCCGCGTTGGTCGAGGAGGCGGTGTCGGTCGGCGATGTGGTGCGGCTGTTCTCGCTGCGCCAGGGCGAGGCCAACCTGATCGAGGTGACGCTGCCGCAGGGCGCGCCGTGCGCCGGCATTCCGGTGCGTGACCTGCAACTGCCCTCGGACGCGGCGATGGTGGCGATCATCCGCAACGATCGGGTCATCACCCCGACCCCGGACGAGCCGATGGAGCCCGGCGACGAGCTGCTGTTCGTCGCGCTGCCGGAGGCCGAGCCGGCCATCCGGCGCGCCGTCTGCGTCGCCTGAGCAGGCTCAGTCGGCCGGCCGCTCCTCGGCGGCGGGCGGCTCCGCTGCCGCCGCCGCGGGGTTGCTGCCCGGCTCGGCACCGGCCTCGGCACCGGCCGAGGCGCCGGGCAGTTCGGCCGGCTCCGGACGGGGCAGCCGCTGCCGGGCCCGGCGCACCACCCAGATGCCGAAGGCCAGCACCACCAGGTACAGCGGAAAGCCCATCACGATCCGGGTCACCGCCAGCCAGCCGGTCCGGTCGTCCCGGAACAGGCTCAGCTGCACCACCGCCCGGGCGGCGAACATGGCCAGCCCGGCCAGCGTGGCCAGGTCGTAGGCCCGGCGCAGCACGGTGACCCGGTGCCACCGCTCGCCCTCGGCAAGCGGCGCCGGATCCAGGAACTCCCAGAGCAGCCCGACCAGGGGCCGCCGGATGATCAGGGTGATCGCGAAGATGGCGCCGTAGAAGATGGAGCCGGCGATGCCGAGCAGGAAGAAGCCCCTGGCCTGACCGGTGTGCGCGGCGATCGCGGCGGCCACCAGCACGCTGAACAGCCCGGTCGCGGCCTGCTGCACCGACTGCCGCCGGACCAGCCGGTAACCGGCCAGCAGCACCGCCACCACGACCGCGGCCCAGATCGCCGGCCACAGCCCGGCGCTGGCGTTCACCGCCACGAAGACCACCAGGGGCAGCGCGCTGATCACCGTGCCGGACCAGCCACCGAAGGAGTCCAGCAACTGCTGCCGGGTCCGTTCGCGCAGCTCGTTGGCCGCCGGCGAGTTCATTTCAGCCCTGCCGGCCGGCTGACCCCGGCGGCTGGTCGGTCGCCTGCTCGGCAGCCGCCGCGACCTGCTCGGCGGCATCCCGCGGCAGTTGCAGCGGCACCGGGTCGCGCACCGGCAGCGGATCGTTGCCTCGTACCACCACCACGCCGCGGAAGGTGTCCAGGAACGGCTTGGCCTGGGCGTCGTCCTGCGCCGGCGCGCCGGCCAGCATCCCCCGCAGGAACCAGCGCGGACCGTCCACGCCGACGAACCGGACCGGGGTGATCCCGTTCGCGGCCGGCAGCTTGCCGGACAGTTCCGGGCCGAACTCGCCGTCCTGCTCGTTGACGGTGCCGCCCTGCTGCGAGATCGAGGCCTTGATCTCGGCCCGGACCTCGTCCCAGATGCCATCCTTGCGGGGCGCCGCGAAGACCCCCAGCTGCATCTGGCCGACCTCGTTGAGCAGCGTCACGGCAGCCACCTCACCCTGCTCGGCCACCTCGACCCGGATCTCCAGACCGTTCTCGGCCGGAATTCGCAACGCACCCAGATCCAGCCGCTGCAGGCCGTCGGAGGGCTCGTCCGCCTCGTCGTACGGGCCGGTGGTGAGCACCTTCTCGTGATGCCGCTTGGTGTCCCACGGCGGGGTGGCATCGAGCTTGGACCGCTCGGTCCGCTTCTGCTTGCGCCGCAGCGCCATTACCGATCGTCTCCTTTGACTTCGCTCGGCGGCCGCCCGATCAGCGCCGCCGCGCCCCCGGTGGACCCGTGACCGCCGATGCCACGCACCGACTCGGGCAACTGGTCCACCAGTTCGAAGCGGGCTTGCTCCACCCGCTGGATGACCAGCTGCGCGATCCGGTCGCCGGCCTGCAATTCGATCACGCCGTCCCGGTCGTGGTTGATCACGATCACCTTGATCTCGCCTCGGTATCCAGCATCGATGGTGCCAGGCGCGTTGACCAGCCCGAGACCCGCCCGCGCCGCCAGCCCGGATCGTGGGTGCACGAAGCCGGCATAGCCGGGTGGCAGCGCGATCGCGATACCGGTGGGCAGCACCGCCCGCTGGCCGGGCGCCAGCCGGAGGCCGACGGTGGTGATCAGGTCGGCACCGGCGTCCCCGTCGAGGGCATAGCGCGGTAGCGGCGCAGCCGGATCCAACCGGTGCACCTGGACCCGGACGGTGTGCGCACCGTCCGGATGCGGATCCGCCACCGCGCCGCTGGTCACAGGGGCAAAGGCTACCCTCGTCCGGTGACCGAGCCCGCTCCCCGCCAAGCCACCGGGACCGGAGCCGGCGGCGAATATCGGGAACGGCTGCGCACTCCGTGGTGGTGGTATCCGATCGGGGTGCTGGTCGGTGTCCTGCTCGGCGCCGAATTCGACGTGGTGATGCCGCAGTCGCTGGTCGGCCTGCCGGTGCTGGTCGGCGTGCTGCTCACGCTGGCGGTGATCTGGCGGTTCTCGGCCGGCACCGTCCGGGTGACCGGCGGCCGGGTGCTGGCCGGCGACCACAGCGTTGCGGTGGCCGAGATCGAGCAGAGCTATCCGCTCAGCTACGCCGAGCTGCGCCGGCTGGTCGGGCGGCACGGTGACCCGCTCGCCTTCACCTTCGTCCGGCCGTTCGTCGGTCCGGGCGTGCAGTTGGTGCTCGGCCGGCCGGCCGGCGAGCAGCCGGCGGCCGGCGGTCCGGACCGGCTGCCGGAGCCGTACTGGCTGCTGTCCAGCCGGCACCCCGACCGGCTGCTGGCCGCGGTCGCGGCGGCTCGGGCACAGTGTCGGTGACGCCCGGCACCTCGATCCGTCGATCCACCCAACTCCGCAAGGGAGCGCCCGCCCGTGTCCGAAGGACGTTTCACCGGCCAGGTCGCGCTGGTCACCGGAGCCAGCCGAGGCATCGGGTTGGCCATCGCCCAGCGACTGGTCGCCGAGGGTGCTCGGGTCTGCGTCACCGCGCGTAAGCCCGAAGCGCTGGAACGGGCCGTCGCCGAACTGGGCGGCGCCGAGGTGGCCATCTGGGCCGCCGGCAGCAGCGACGACGCCGAGCACCGGCAGCAGGCGGTGAGCGACACGTTGGCCACCTTCGGCCGGCTGGACGTGCTGGTCAACAGCACCGGCATCAACCCGGTGTACGGCCCGTTGCTGCAGATCGAGGAATCGGCGGCACGCAAGATCTTCGAGGTGAACGTGCTGGCCATGCTGGGCTGGACCAAGCTGGCCCATCAGGCATGGCTGGCCGAGCACGGCGGAGCGATCGTGAACGTCGCCTCCATCGCCGGCCTGACGGCCACCCCGGGCATCGCCTTCTACGGCGTCACCAAGGCGGCCGTGATCAACCTGACCCGGCAGCTGGCCGCCGAGCTGGCCCCGAACATCAGGGTGAACGCGGTGGCCCCGGCCGTGGTCAAGACCCGGTTCGCCGAGGCGCTCTACGCCGAGGACGAGACGGCGGCGGCCGCGAACTACCTGCTTCAACGCCTCGGCGAGCCGGCTGACGTGGCCGCCGCGGTGGCCTACCTGGCCTCGGCCGACGCCGCTTGGACCACCGGCCAGACGCTGGTGCTGGACGGTGGCCTGGTCGGCGGCCGCTAACCCTTGACCCGGTGGAACCAGCGGTCGTTGGCCTGGGCGCGCAGCTCGGACAGCAACCGCTCGCCGAGTTGCCGGGTGGCCCGCCGGTTCACCTCGGCACCGGCCACCGCGCCGGCCAGGAAGGGCGCCAGGCTGCTGGCCGAACGGCCGAGCCGGCGCATCAGTTGGGTACGCAGCTCCCGCTTGGCCGAGGCGCCCAGCACCGCACCGATGCCGGCCTTGGGCGCCGAATTGCTGATCGGCCGGCGGTGCACCCAGGACATCAGGTACAGGCTGGCTCGCTCGGCCGGCGTGCCGTGTGCCGGATGGCCCAGGATCTCGTGCAGTTCGGCGACCATCTTCAGTTCCACGGCAGTGACCGTCAGCATCTCGACGGCCAGCTGCGCCGGCATGGCCAGCAGTGTCGGCGGGGCCAGGAACTCCATCGCGGCCAGGCCGCCGGCGGTCGCCCCGATCGCCGCCGTGCTCCAGGTCGCGGACTTCACCAGCTGCTCGGCGATCTCGATATCGGTCAGCCCGACGTGGTGCTCGCGCAGCGTCTGGGCGTCTCTTATCGGCAGCCGCGGCGTGATCTCCACCACCAGGTCGACCAGCCAGCGGCCGGCGGCCACCGCGCGCAGGCCGGCCTCCCGGGCGCTACTGGCCAGCACTGGGACCAGCGCGATCAGCGCCCGGTGCCGGCTGGCGTGGTCGCCGGTGTCGAAGGTCGTGCGCTCGGGCGTGGTGTTTCCGCTGTGCCCCGCGGCGCGGGCTACCAGTTCGGCGATCTCCTCATGCGGCATAAGTCCACTGTGCCATCAGATAGGAACCCGCCGCAGATAGGAACCCCGCTGTAGACCCGCCGCAGGTAGGAACCCGCCGCGCGTCACGAGTTGGCTGCCAGGGCGGACCGATCTCGTTCGCCGACCCATGGACATGGTCAAAGCCGCTCGGACCGCGCCGGGGCGCGGACCGAGCGGTCTTGGCTCGTCAGCCGCGGATCCTGCCCGGATCCGCGGTTGATCAGGCGCAATCCAGACAGATCAGCTGGCCGTTCTTCTCCCGAGCCAGCCGGCTGCGGTGGTGCACCAGGAAGCAGCTGGAGCAGGTGAACTCGTCATCCTGCTTCGGCAGCACCCTGACGGTGAGCTCCTCCCCCGACATGCTCGACAGGTCGGCCCCGGGCAACTCCAAGGATTCGGCCATCTCGGCCTCGTCCACGTCGATGGTCCCGGACTGGGCCTCGGCACGGCGAGCCTTGAGTTCTTCGAGGGAGTCCTCGTTCAGTTCGTCAACATCCCCCCGCCGGGGGGCGTCGTAGTCAGTAGCCATCTAGCCGTCACTCCTCGATCGATCGCAAGCCGAACCCGCCCGATTCCGCGGCCGCCGGCGGTCCAGCGCTGCTGCTCAGCGACCGCGGGCGGCGGAACCGTATCGCGTTCCGCGTGCCCTCCAACGACCGGGCATGCCTCACCATTCCCGGACGCTGCCCAGTTAGGCTGACCCCCGCCCACCGAACGTGCAGGAGAGGAGGATAACGAGCCAGCATGTCCGTTTCCACTGCACGTCGTCCCCTGCCCGCGTTGGTCTTCCTGCTCGTGTTGAGCGTGCTCACCGCCATCGTGTGGTGGCGGGTACTGCACCGACCAGACGCTTCGTCCAGCACGGCCGCGCCGCCGAGTTCGGCGGCACCGCTGACCTGCACCCCCGGCGGCCAGGCGCTTGGGCTGCCGGCACCGAGTGCGGTTGTCGTCGTGGTGCTCAACGGCGCCAACCGCGACCAACTTGCCACCCAGGTGACGACCCAGCTGAAGTCTCGCGGCTTCCGCACCGGCACACCGAGCAACGCGCCGGCCACCATATCTGGTATCGCGGAGATTCAATTCAGCAACGCCGGACGAGCTGGCGCCACCTTGCTCAGTTACTACGTGCCGGGTGCCCGATTGGTTGCCGGCAACGCCACCGGCTCCTCGATCAACCTGGTGCTGGGCGCCGCATTCCACGCATTGGCACCGCAGGCCACCGTCAACAAGGCCGTCGCGCGGGCCAAGAAGCCCTGCTGAGCACGCCGAATACCAGCCCGGACGCCGGCTCAGCCGTCGTCGGCGGCTTCCTCGGCCAGCCCCAGTTCCTCCAGCAATGCGAAGAACTCCGCCGCGACCGCCGGATGGGCGGCCGCGACCAGCCATGAGCCGGCCGACCGGCCGGCCAGCCCGGAGGTCGCCGCGCCGGCCTCCTGCGCGATCAGCAGGCCGGCCGCGTAGTCCCACTCGCCCAGCGGGCCCTCGTAGTACAGGTCGAGCCGGCCGGCAGCCAGGAAGCACAGGTCCAGCGCCGCCGAACCCAGCCGGCGCAGATTGCCGACCCGGGCGAGGACGTCGGCGAGCAGCCGGGCCTGCCGAGCACGCACCGCCTGGTCGTAACCGAGACCGGTGGCCAGCACCGCCTCGGCCAGCGGCACCGCCCGGGGGCCGGTCAGCCGTCGATCGTTCAGGTAGGCCCCGCCACCCCGGACGGCGTGGAAGAGTTCGCCGGACACCGGGTTCAGCACGCAGCCGGCCACCGTCTCACCGTCCAACTGGGCGGCGATCGACACCGCGAACTGCGGCAGGCCGAGCAGGAAGTTGACGGTGCCGTCGATCGGGTCGATCAGCCAGCGGACCCGGGCACCGGCCTGGCCGCCGGCCCCGGCCTCCTCGCCGAGCACGGCGTCGGCCGGCCGGCGCGCGGCGAGTTCGGTGCGCAGCAGCTGCTCCACCGCTCGGTCGGCATCGGTCACCACGTCGGTCGCCGATGACTTGGTGCCCACCGTCAGGCCGTGCTCGCGCAGCCCCAGCGCCAGCGCGCCGGCCGGGCGGGCCAGCGACACGGCAAGCTCCAGCAGTTCGGCAGGCTCGATCGGCTCGGCAGCAGGGCCGGCCGGGCCCCGAGCCGGCTCGTTACCGTCAGTCATCTGAGATCTCCCGGTGCGGCAGCCTGCCGATATGGTTGCCAGACCAACCTAGTCAGCGGAGGGCCGATGACCGCGCCAGCACAATCCGGCAGCCAGCCCGACGCCGCGTTCGGCGTCGACATCGGCGGCAGCGGCATCAAGGGCGCCATCGTGGACACCCGCACCGGCGAGCTGCGGACCCAGCGGGTTCGGATTGCCACGCCAAGCCCGTCCACGCCGCACAACGTGGCCGACGTGGTGGTGGAGCTGGTCACCAAGGCGGGTTGGCTGGGGCTGGTTGGTGCCACCTTTCCGGCGGTGATCAAGAACGGGGTAGCGCTGTCGGCGGCCAACGTCGACGCCTCCTGGATCGGCACCGACGTCGACGCGATCTTCTCCAAGGCGACCGGGCTGGACGTGACCGTGCTCAACGACGCCGACGCGGCCGGGCTGGCCGAGGTCCGGTTCGGCGCGGCGAAGGGCGTGCCGGGCGTGGTCATCCTGCTCACCTTCGGCACCGGCATCGGCAGCGCGCTGTTCGTCGACGGCCACCTGGTGCCGAACTCCGAGTTGGGCCACCTGGAGCTGGACGGCCACGACGCCGAGTCCCGGGCGGCCGCCTCGGTCAAGGACAAGCAGAAGATGTCGTACAAGCAGTGGGTCAAGCGGGTGCAGGCCTACATGGCGCACGTGGAGAAGCTGTTCTCCCCCGACCTGTTCATCGTCGGCGGCGGGGTCAGCAAGGACGCCGACCGCTGGGTGCCGCAGCTGGAGCTGAGCACGCCGATCCGGCCGGCGCAGTTGCTGAACAATGCCGGTATTGTCGGCGCCGCCATGGCGGCGGTCGAGCGGTAGGGCGCCGGGCGGATGCGGCCCCGAGTCCATAAAGCGTGATTACAATGGACGCGCACGGGTACGGCGCTGACGAAGGCACCTCGGTCTGGCATGACATCGGCCGAAGGTGAACCCCGACTAGCTGGCCCTGGAGAACACTGTGTCGCGCTCAGCGGACCCGTCCTGGGGCTTACCGTCTTGTCGTGCGCGGCGAGCGGCATGAGAGGGCGTACGTGACTTCCAGCGCTTCCAGCGAGACCTCTGAACTCGAGACTCCTCGGCGAGCCAAAGTCAGTGCGGCGGCAGCGGCGAGCCGGGCGATCAGCGCTCCGGTCGAGGACCCGGCGACGTCACCGGCCAAGAAGGCCAGCAGGAAACCAGCGGCCAAGAAGCCTGCGGCCAAGAAGGCCCCGGAGACCGGCGAGGCCCAGGTCGAGGGCGACTCGGTGGCTCCCGAGGACCTGGACGTAGCCGATCCGGCTGAGCTGCCCGAGGACGTGGACCTCGAAGACATCGCGGTCGAGGCGGTGGACGTCGAGGCGGTGGACGCCGAGGCGGACGCCGAGACCGAAGAGGCGCCTGAGGTCGCCGACGGCGAGGCGACCGAGTTCACCTGGGACGAGGAAGAGTCCGAGGCGCTGCGGCAGGCCCGCAAGGACGCCGAGATGACCGCCTCCGCCGACTCGGTGCGGGCCTACCTGAAGCAGATCGGCAAGGTGGCCCTGCTCAACGCCGAGGAGGAGGTGGACCTGGCCAAGCGGATCGAGGCCGGCCTGTACGCCGCCGAGCGGCTGCGTCAGCTGGAGCTGTCCGGGGAGAAGCTGCCGCTGCAGGAGCGGCGCGATCTCGGCTGGATCATCCGGGACGGCGAGCGCGCCAAGAACCACCTGCTGGAGGCGAACCTGCGGCTGGTGGTGTCGCTGGCCAAGCGCTACACCGGCCGCGGCATGGCGTTCCTGGATCTGATCCAGGAGGGCAACCTGGGCCTGATCCGGGCGGTGGAGAAGTTCGACTACACCAAGGGCTACAAGTTCTCCACCTACGCCACCTGGTGGATCCGGCAGGCGATCACCCGGGCGATGGCCGACCAGGCGCGCACCATCCGGATTCCGGTGCACATGGTCGAGGTGATCAACAAGCTCGGCCGGATCCAGCGCGAGCTGCTGCAGGACCTGGGCCGCGAGCCCACCCCGGAGGAGCTTGCCAAGGAAATGGACATCACCCCGGACAAGGTGCTGGAGATCCAGCAGTACGCCCGGGAGCCGATCAGCCTGGACCAGACCATCGGCGACGAGGGCGACAGCCAGCTCGGCGACTTCATCGAGGACTCCGAGGCCGTGGTGGCCGTCGACGCGGTCAGCTTCACCCTGCTGCAGGACCAGTTGCAGTCAGTACTGCACACCCTGTCCGAACGGGAGGCCGGCGTGGTCAAGCTGCGCTTCGGCCTGACCGACGGCCAGCCACGAACCCTGGACGAGATCGGCCAGGTCTACGGCGTCACCCGCGAGCGGATCCGGCAGATCGAGTCCAAGACCATGTCCAAGCTGCGCCACCCGTCCCGCTCCCAGGTGCTGCGCGACTACTTGGATTAAGGCTTTAGATCAAGGTGCGCCCTTCAATTGAAGGGGATGCGGGCGCCGCGGCTCGGTTGAACTGAGGCCGCTACAGGTCTAAGACGAGGCGAAGTGCTGCGTCTACGCGACGAAGCTCTTCGAATCTGAGTACCCCTGCTCGCTCACCGAGGCGAGTCGGGTCGATGGCCGCGGTCTGTTCGGCCAGTACTCGGGTCGTGCGGCCGGCGATCTCAACCTCGGGGCGGAAGGTCGCGGCCCGCGCCGACGTGGAGGTTGGCGCCACCAACCAGGTCGACAGCGGCAACTCATCAGATTGCACCACGACGGCATACCGCGAACCGGCTTGCTCGTGGCCGCGGGCTTCGCGCGGAGCACGTAATCGATACACCTCACCACGCACGGAGTATCTCCATGTCGCGCAGTACCCGCACCGCTTCAGCCCGGTCTTGCTCGTCCGCGGCGAGTGCTTCGGCTTCGGCGCGCAAGGAGGTCGCGGCCCGGTGCCGGGCGGCATCGATCAGGGCAGCGCGCACCGCTGCCGAGATCGACGTGCCGTCTCTGGTTAGTACCTCCAACGCCCGCGCGGCGTCCTCGTCCGGACGGAAGGTGATCGTGTCAGCCATTCCGCAATTGTGTCACAAAACGTAAGACGAGCGCCGCCGGTCGCTCATGGTGGCGTGCCGGCTCGGCTGGGTCCACCGACACCTGCGGCGGAACAAGGTGTTAGCCGATGCGCCCAAGCTGACTACTGAACCGGGTACTCGGTGTCGGTGACCGGCTCGCCCCACTCGGTTTCGTCGCCCTGCCCGAAGCCTTCCCAGATGGCGAGGTGGGTCATGAAGTGGCCGGGCGCGGCACCGTGCCAGTGCCATTCGCCCGGCGGCGTCCACACCACATCGCCCGGACGCAGCTCGACGAGCTCGCCGCCGCGAGACTGCACCAGTCCGAGGCCCTCGGTCACGTAGAGGGTCTGACCGACGGCGTGGGTGTGCCACGCGGTGCGCGCACCCGGAGCGAACCGGACTGTGTTGACCCGGACGCGGGACGGCTCCTCGCCCTTGACGACGACATCGAGCCAGACCTCGCCGGTGAAGTAGTTCGCTGGGCCTTTGATGGTCTGCTGCTTCGGCAGGATCTGCATGACGGGACTCCTCGGTGTGAACGTCAGGCGCTACGGCAGCCCGCAGCCACCTGTCAATGGTGCCGAGTCCCCGGGTGAGCAAAGGCTACATTCAGGCTTGGGCGCGGTGGAAGCTCCGACGAAGGTCAGGACCGCCAGGACGGAGTCGGCATGAGCCAGCGCAGCGGGCGGTCGTCCGGCCGGCTGCTGGTCAAGCCGCGCGCCTTCGTCGTCCTGTGCCTGATGGTGGCCGCCTGCACCTCCGGCAACCAGGCTCGACCCACCACCGGTCAATCGGCCGGGGCCGGTTCGACCGCGGCCACGACGGCGACAAGCCAGGCCGGCACATCAGCCGCCGGCCCGCCGGTCACCGCAACGCCCACCAAGCCAGCCGCGAATCCGGCCGGCCTGACCGACGCCGAGCTGGTCGGCCAGCTGTTCGTCAGCTACGTCTACGGCGCCAGCGCGAGCAGCGCCAGCCCGGCCCACCGCCAGGCGAACCTCGCGCTGTACGGGGTCCCCACCGGCGCCGAGGTGGTGCGCCGCTGGCATCTTGGCGGCATCATCCTGATCGACCACAACACCCTCGACCCGGCCAGATCCAGCCTCTCCACCGGCAATGTCGGCAACGCCGGCCAGATCAGCAACCTCACCACCGGACTGCAGGCAGCCGCCGTCGCCGACTCCGGCGTGCGGCTGCTGATCGGCACCGACCAGGAGGGCGGCTCGGTCCAGCGGATCACCAACGGGGTGTCCTGGCGCCCGGCGCAGCTGCGGATCGGACAGCAGGATGCCGGCACGCTGCGCTGCGACTACCTGAACCTCGGCCGCCAGCTGCGCGCGCTCGGCGTCAACCAGGACTACGCACCGGTCGCGGACGTGGTCCGCGCCACCGGCGGCGTGATCGGCGACCGCAGCTTCGGCCCGGACCCGGCAACCGACTCCCGTGACGTCCGGGCGGCGGTCACCGGCCTGCAGGACGCCGGCGTGCTCGCCACCCTCAAGCACTGGCCCGGCCACGGCAGCACGCCCGTCGACAGCCACGAATCCCTGCCGGTGCTCACCGAGAGCGCGGCCCAGTGGCGCGCGATCGACCGGCCGCCGTTCCAGGCGGCGACCGACCTCGCCGGCAGCATCATGGTCGGTCACCTGGCGCTGCCCGCGCTCGACCCCAGCGGCCAGCCGGCCACCCTCTCCCCCGCGCTGGTCACCGGGCAGCTGCGCCAGGGCCTCGGCTATCGCGGCCTGGTACTCACCGACTCGCTGTGGATGGCGCCGATGTGGCAGGCCGGCACCCCGGCGCAGGTGGCCGTCCGGGCGATCCGGGCCGGCGTCGACATGCTGCTGATGAGCCCGGACGTGCCCGGCGCGTCCGGCGCGGTGCTGACCCGGCTGCGGTCGGACCGGACCTTCCGCGTCGAGGTACAGGCAGCGGTCCAGCGAATCCTGGCGGCCAAGGCCCGGCTGTTGACCGTGGCCTCGGTCACCGGCTGCTGACCATGGCCTCGACCAGCGGTTGCTAATCGGTTGGCCTGGCGACCGAGATGGCCGAGCAGACGGCCAGCAGGCAGGTCGCGAACTCCAGGGCGGCCAGCCACCAGATGCCGTCCGCCGCCGTGAGGACCGCGTTGGCGAAGAACACCATGGCCGCGACGAGCCACGGCAGCGGTTGCGCGGCCGCCTGGCGTCCCGCGCTCACCGCCTGCGGCGCCCAGGACCTGACCTGCCAGGAGCCCCGCTGATCGGTCATTGTTCGCTACAGGTGTCGGCATAGTCCGCGCTGAACCATCGCCCACCGCAGGTCGCGCCGTAGGATTCGTAGGCCGAATCGGCCGGGCTGACCTCGTACAGGAGGTCACAGCTGACCCCCGCCCCGTCGGCGCACTCCTGACTCAGCGTGTCGAGGATCGAGGCACACGCGGCGTCGTCCCCGGCGTCGCACTGGTCGAGCAGCGACTGAACCGGGTCCGTGCTTGCGAGATTGTCGTCCGCCGCCGGTCGAAGCGACTGCGGATCAACGTCCTGCGCCGGGCTTGGTGGCGCGCTGCTGCTGCTGCTGGTCAGATTCATCGAAACAGTCATTGCCGGCGGCGGCGAACTGCCCTTGTGCGCCCCCGAGATAGATCCCACCGGCCGCGGTCACCACCGCGGCGATCGCGGTCAGGATTCCGGGGATGGTGGTCACAAACCCCAGGAACGGCCCGCGTTGCTGCGTCTCGCTCACTGTGAGCACTTCCTTCCTCGCTTGGGTCGAACGGCCACTCAACAGAGCGAGCGGGGACGGAGTGAATACCTCGCCAAGCCGCGGCCGAACGTGGCCGAACATTGGCCGGGCGGGGATAGCGGATTCGGTATCAGACCAGCGCCCCGGTCCTCTTGTTCAGGCCCGTGACCGAGAGGGACGATGCTTATGACCAGGACCCGCGGCTGCACCGAACTTCCTCGGCTACGGCGAGTGGCCTCGGCTTCGGGAGGGGGTGCCGCCGCCGTGACCGTTCCCGACACCGCGGACCTGCTACTGCCGCGGGCGGCCCAGGGCGATCAGCAGGCTTGGAACCAGATCGTCGACAAGTACACCAACCTGCTCTGGTCGATCGGCAGGGCGCATCGACTCGACTCGGCCGCTGTCAACGATGTCGTCCAGACCACCTGGTTGCGGTTGCTGGAGAACCTCGATCGGATCCGGGAACCGGAGCGGCTCGCGAGTTGGCTGGCCACCACGGCCCGACGGGAATGCCTGCGCTGGTTACGACAAGCCGGCCGGGAGTCACCCGATTGGCACGACGAATACCTGGACAACGTCCCCAGCCCAGCCGCGGCACCGATCGACCAATGGCTGCTGGTCGAGGAACGCGACGCCCTGCTATGGCAATGCTTTCGGCAACTACCCGCCCGCTGCCAGCAACTGCTGCGGGTGCTGATGGCGGTCGAACCGCCGAGCTATGCCGAGGTGTCCGAGGCGTTGGGGCTTCCCGTCGGCTCGATCGGTCCGACTCGAATGCGGTGCGTGAGGCGGCTGCGCGAGCTCACCGTCGAGACCGGATACCCATTCGACCCTGCGCTGTAAGGAGCCACCGACATGCTTGGCCCACATCGACCCGTTGATGATGACGTACGACTGCTGACCCGGCTCGCCGCGGTGGCGCGGGAGGTCGACCCACCGCCTGAGCAGCTCTACGCGCTGGGACGGGCAACCTTCGAGCTGTACCGGATTGACGACGAGCTTGCCGAACTGGTGGCCGACTCCCGACTCGACAGCCACGCCGTGCGGGCCGGGGCATCCGACATCCGGCTGCTCTCCTTCGAGTCCGCCGGCGCGACCTTGGAGCTTCAGATCACCGGCGGGGTTGCCGTCAGCTCGATCCTCGGTCAGCTGGTGCGTCCCGAGGTACCCGGCACCGGCCGAGCATTCCTGCAGCGGCCCGGCGGGCTGCCGGTATCCGTCCCGGTCGACGCGTACGGACGTTTCGAGTTCCCCGAAGCGCCGGCAAGCTTGTTCAGGATCAGAGTTGAGCTAGCCGACTCGACGAGCATCAGCACGGCCTGGGTGACTCCCTGACGGGCCGTGGCCTGACACCATGCCGAACCGTGGCTGACACCGTGCCGAGCTGACCACGGTAAACCCGCCGCGCCGTCAACGACCCAGGAACCCGTCCCCGGTGCTCGGCCGGCGCATCTTGCAGGGCCATCGCCCCGCCACGGCCGGCGCCGGCCGGGGCGAACACTGGCCGGACCTGCGCGTACTTGCTCATCGCGGCCTGCAAGCTGCTAGGGCAGCTGCCCCGGCCACGTTGCGGGCGAGTTCATATCCTCCGATGCTGTCCATGGCATCGAAGGTGGTCAGTTGCCGATTCGGCGTGCCTCGACGTCGGCCGCCGGCCTCTGGCGGACCGTCGATATGCGCCGAAGGGCGCTGGCAGGTTCCCCCACAGCGTCAGGGTTGCTCTGGCGCAGCCGGTCACTAGCGCCTATTGTCGCTCTAGCTTGCCCGTATTCACCGAGCGGAGGCTTCTTTATGTCTCTAGCCACCACCGTCTATGACAAGACCAAGTTGCTGCTGGTTGAGCCACTCGGCAGAACACTAAATGTTGGATCCGTAGGGTATTTCTCGGACGGCTCATGGATTGAACTTGCAACAACCCGAAAGATGTTTAACCTCGCGCTCAAGCCGCTGCCGACAGACGCACATCCAAACAGTTTCGATGGCAGCGGCGGAGATGGCTTCTCTTTTGACGTCAAAGCGGACGGCGTCGTTTCAACGCTCGTTCCTGACGCCGCAGACGCCAAGCTTCGTGCGGAGATCTCCTTCGGCTCAGAGTCCGGATTTGTGTTCAGCCTTAAAGACCAGGTAGTCGAGACCGCCGGCGACCTTGCCCCCCTCATCGCAGGAATTCGCTGGGCGTACCATCTCCGAGACACCCTCCCCGAGGGTCAGCGGTGGGAGAGGAAGTACGCCGTCATTGTCGGTGTCGGATCGGCCAAGTCGGCCATCGCCGTGGCCTCTACATCAAACAACGCCGCAATTGTCGTACAAGGGTCAGGAAACCTTCCGACTCCATCGAGCCCTGCAGAGCTTGACGCCCGCATGAAGATCACTCATACGCACGAGAACACCGATAAATTGTGGTTAGGCCCCGCTACTGGCTACGCAGTACAGGCACTACAACTCGACCCTTCGATCTTCAAAAAGTGGGACCGCGAGGACGCGGGATACCGCCGAAACATCGGCGGTGAGGAGTACGTCGCGCCGCGCGAGGGTATCGTTCTCAGTCTCGAACCGCCAACGTCATTCATAGACTGGGTCAACTATAAAGGTCTTGAGAGTACCGTCGAACTCCCGGCGAGTTTTCTCGGCCCTGAGGATCTGACTGACGAGGATCGGTGACAGTCGGCGACACTAAGTTGTATCGCCACGCATAGCGGCATTGACCCAGGCGAATGACGAGCTTCTGCCGCTAATGAATGCCATATGCGATGTGTTGTCACCGACCGAGCCGACTCCGCCTAAGGCGGCGCTCGGTAGCGTAGACACCTATCGATCTATCTAGGCAACAGATCGCTGCGGACGACGTCCGCGAGATCGACGGCTCAGGAGTCGGTAACTTCGACAGTCGCATCCTCGTCGCCGCTGGAGAACTTAAACAGCCACGGTGACCCGCCCTCATAGTTGATCGCAGCCAAGTAGGTCGACTCCGCCTGTTGAAGTGGGTCGAGTTCGCCGGGGCTTCGGGTGCGTTGTGGTGGGTTCTCGTCGATGTCAAACATGATGTCCGTCCACCTCTGCTGATCCCGTGACCACATCGCCAGAATTCCGGGATGCCACAGGACCCACAGGGTGTCCAAATCGACACCTGGGGACAGGCGGGGTAGTACATGTCCAATGACCGCGATCTCCTCGATGACCTCGATCGGCATGGCATCGAAGGGATGGAAGATCATGAAGATGTTCTTGGAGGTCTTGTCGTCAGCTTTACGCTGCAACGCTTCGATCGCTCGGTCGAGCTGCGGCTCGGCATCGATCAAGATGTCGGGGACGGTTCGGATGGTCAGCTTGAACGAGCCTCCGGGATGCATCTGGCTCACGGTCTTACGGAAGTTCCCGGCGAAGGACTTCACCTCAACTGCCGCTCGGTCGAGAGACCCGAACTGCCAGTTCCGCGAGCCAGGAGCGTGCCGGTCGAAGGTCAGGTCGACCTCACCGCCAGTGTCCATGTCGATCGGGGGTCCGCAGACCGCGGTCAGGAGAAGCGCAGCGAGATGCTCGCCGGCGCTGACCTTGAGCTTCGCCACCTGCGGCCCGACCGATGCCAGTTCGCCGACCGCGTGCATGAGCGCATCAGGATGAATGGCGAGCACGCGGTGCCCAACCACGCTCTTCTCGTCAGGCGACTTCGCAAGCCACATCATCATCCGACCGTACCGAGCAGCACCTCCCGCATCCTGAGGGCAACGCGATTGCCAACGATGGCCCAGCCAGGTCGACGTCGGCGCCCTACAGATTCATATGAGCTCGGAGTAGCCATTGCTGGCTTGTGCAGATCTAGGGCTCCGTGCGCGTTATCCGTCCACGGCCGGGCGGCGCGTGGCCGTTCGGCCGGTTGGGTGGAGTGGTCAGCGGGCGGCACCGGCAAGGTAGGCCGCGACGATGTAGGTGGCGTGGCGGGTCGAGAGAGACCCGGGCCCTGAACCGGGCAGCGCGACGCGCGTCATTCGGCTTCCTCAATCGTCTCGGCGATCTCAGCCGTTTCGAACTGTGCGGAGTCCTCTCCTGCGACGCCTTGGTCGAGGTCGCGGGGCACGGTCTTGCCCATGGCCCGTTCGACCAGTTGGCACAGTTGTTCGCGTCGTTCAGCGAAGTAGCCTTCGAAGTCGTCAGCCCGAAGCAGTCCGGCCGGGACGAGGTGCGCCGTCAGCAAGCCATCAAGGCGGTCGGATGCGATCTGAGCCTTCTTTTCGATCAACGCGAGGTATTCCGATGGAGCGGCGCCACCGATGGCGCGGTTCGTCCTCGCGGAGATAGCGGTCTTGTTGACGATGCTCTCCCGATGCTCATCGTCGATGTCGTGAGTGTTGCACCACTTCTGCGGGAATATGTGGTGGATGTCGACGGCGAGGTTGACGTACTGCACCTTGTCGAGCGCCTTGTCTTCCATCCAGTCGCGCGCCTCGTTGCCCAGCAGCAACGCGTAGATGCCCTTGTAGGCCGCGGCGAGGCGGGTCCGCAGTGAATGCAGTCGAGACTCGACGAACGTGGCGTCGTTGACTGTGTTTGGCGTTGGAGCGTTCTCTTCGCCGCGGGCCCACCCGGGTACCTGCTCAAGGTCTCGGACGAAGCGCGTCTCGATGGCTCCGCCGTAAAGCTCTCCGAGAATGCCGCACCAGTACCAGCGGACGATCTTCTCACATGGCCCGAGCAGATCAGCGTCGTGTCCCATCACTACGCGGATCGCGGCAAGCGGAACGAGCTGCTTCGGATACGGCAGGAAGCGGGTGTCGAAGATATGCCGATCGGCTAAGAAGTGCGAGGCCCAGATGAACGCCTCGCGTAGAGGGCCCACCCACTCCAGGTAGTCGTCGAGGCTGAGCTTGAGAACGTCCTCGCGCTTGGCTGATACTGCGGGTGGCCGAGCGCCGGTGTCGGCCAGATTGCGTTTTCTTGTCGCCAGCAGCGTGACTGCCTGAAGAAAGTCGGTGTTCTCCAGCCCAGCCAGAACGGGGTAGGAGGCGAACTTGGCCTGGGTCTCCTTCCAGTCGTCATTGAGCCGGAAGTCCGTGCCGTAGGCATCGAAGTAGGTCTTGTCGCCTGCGAACGTGGCAGTCAAAAGCTCGAACACGTTCAGAGCCAAGCCTCCGGTGTTCACCTTCTCGAACACTGTCGCTACCGCAGACTTGCTAGTGGCGTTGTCAAGTTCGATAGCTGGGATGTCGTATGTCGCTGCCGGGCTCATCACGTCGGCCAGGAAGCGCGCCATCAACAGGTTGTCTCCCAGCTCTGCCAGCCAGGTGGCCGCATTCAGCTGGTCGTACAGCAGACGCAGCGGGAACATCCGCGCTGCACGCTCCTTCTCCGGCGTCGAGTAGTCCTTCTCGACGTGACGGCCGAAGTTCGAACGCACGACCCCGTCGCCCGGGATTGACACCACGGCTTCCTCGATCCGATCCTCGCCGGCCAATGCTAGATCCATGTCGACGTAGTAGCGCCTGGTCAGCAGCTTGCCTCTGCTGTCCATCGTGTTCACGAGGCCGTTACCGGTGAGGGCCTGAGTCAGCGATGTGAGCCGTTGCTGACCATCCAGGAGCAAGGAGTCAGCAGGGGTTTGCCCCGTCACCGCAGCGCCTTCGATCGGCCGCGGCTTGAATCGGATCTGATCATTGCCGGTCTTGAGCAGCATCACCACTCCGAGCGGGTGACCGCGCAGAATCGTCACTAAGAGCTGCCGGATGCGCTCGTCCTCCCACTTGTAGCCGCGCTGGAAATCGGGGAGTTGAATCTTCCCGCTCGTCGTCCACTTCAAGTACTCGCTCAGCTGATACAGCGGCGTTTGAAAACCCATGATCTAGACCCTCCTCGCCATCATCGTGAGCACGCCACCTGCCCGTCAGATCGGCTCAGCACGCATCATCTTCAGCCGACCGGTTGGCCGCACCGAATGTAGTCGGGAAAGCCGAATCACGTTCCTGATGGTGATCAACGAGCTGTCGCCGTGGTCGTTGCGATGGTCGCGGCTGCTGGCGGGGGCCGATGCTCACCGCCGAACTGGCCGTCATCAGCACCGACGGCCCTGTAGCAAGCGGACGCCGACCTCGCTGAGCTCGATCTGGTGATCGTTCATGCTGGACATGGCCTGTTGCTGCCTACCGGCTGGCAGTACGTCAGTCGCGTGCCGCCTCCGAGCGGCTTAGCCGCACCAGCTTTCTGATATCACTGGCAGGCTCATAGCGTCGGTTCAACTGGAACCACAGGCAATTGTGGAGGTGGTGGGCCGGTACTCGAAACTCCCGGAACCCCGATCGTTGCAACCTCGCCGGCTCCAACCGCCACACACGTCCAGCACGGAACCGCGTATCCATGCTATCCACCGCCGGCTAAGCCATGAGGTACGAGGACAACTCCTCGCCGACTACCAGGCTGGCGTGTCCGCCAAACAGCTGGCCAACCGCTACCAGCTCAGCCGCGCCAGCATCCGGATACTGCTCCGGGAGTCTGGTCTGCCGCAGCGCCATCAGGCGATGACCGAGGGAGAGATTGACCGTGCGGTGGAGTTGTATGCCGCCGGCTCAACCATTGCTGAGGTGGCTGCTGTCCTTGGGCGGCCCTGCTCCACCATCCAGACCGTGCTTACTCGCCGCAGTGTCGCCATGCGCCGGCGGCACGATTACTGATTCTCCCCTGTTCATCTTGCGGGTTCCGTCGATTGCGGCAGGTGCAGCTTCGATGCCCGTACTCGAACTGCGGTTATTCAGGAACCAAATCCGCAAACCGCTCGAGTCCCGGATTTCGGGGCGGCGCTTCTTCCACGGTTTCCGTGATTATCAGCTCAGGGGGAATCTGACTTCCCCGCTTCCAGGCGTACGCCCACAACACAGGGTCAAGGCGGTGTATAGCGCGTCCCAGGGTTTCCATATGCCTAAGCACTCTTCTCTCGTCGAGATGAGCTATGTCGCCTACGAACACGCCCGACCCACGGCCGTAGCGTGCACGCTCCTTGCTGTTATGGAGTCGGCCGCGTACATGGGTGAGCAGGTTGCGGAGGCGGACGACATGGGACACGCCCTGCGCCTGGGGCTTCAGCCCTAGAACTGCGTAGAACCCTTCCAACTCAAGCCTAGACGGTGCCGTCGACTTGTCTTTTCGCTGCAGTCCTTGACGAAGTAATACTTCGTCCATCGCGTTGGCCAGGTAGACCTCATAGGCCGTCACCGCGTCCTTGAGGATGCCGGAAAAGAGCATCCATTCATAATCATGCGGCATAAGGCCATCCAGCCGGTCGAACAACAGGTCGGAATGGTCAGGGCCGCTGTCAAACGTTGGCATAGTAGCGACCTGATCGCTGATCTTGGTCCAATGAGCGTTCGCGAGCATTAATGAAAATGTCATAAAGGACCGCTGTTCCCTGTCCGTGATGATCCACTCATCGAGCGCGCGCGTGATCGTGCCATACCCATTGTCTCTGAATATCCAACCCGTGGAAGCTGCGTGTTCTCGGGTGATAGGCTTCCACTCTGAAGTATCAGGTTTCATCATCCCAGCATCCCTGTTTGAGGCCTACCCGTCGAGGAAATTTTGAACGCCAGACCTCGTCCGTCGCGCATATCGCCCGCTCGTAGCCGGGGAGGTCAGACCTGATCGATGACGGTCAAGCCTTCGGTCGTGGCCGTCAGCTTCATCCCAAGATCGCGAGTCAAAAGCCAGATATCCTTGCCACTGATCCTTTTCGCGGCGAGGCAACGTTCGATGATCTCACTATCGACAGACGGCAGCGGCTGGTGTGACAACGGGTCTTGCATCAGCTCAACCTCGACCACCGGGCTAAGACCGTACGATCTATCAGGCTGTTGAAACATGTCGCGGAGCGCGCGCAAAGTTTGCCTTGCGCGGGTGCGAAGGTCAACCTCGGGTTTGCCGACTTTGATGTTTTTTCCGTTGATTTTCTGCCGATCAAGCTCGCGCACTACGGCGATGGGGACGATTACTCGTACCTTCTGACCACTCCTCCGGTGGGCGAACGTCTCCCAGTCTGCCTCGTCGAACAAGACGTCATGGTGGAGGAAGAAGTTCGTATCAGGCACCACGAACTTGTCGCTCGACCTGCCCCAGCGTGCTTCGATTGACCGATACTTGGCGATCATTTCGTCGAGCACCCGGAGCCTGTCTGTCCTCTCGGCGCTGAAGGTCTTTTGAATGGCCGGACCATTGTCAGCCTCACCGAAGACCCGGTGCGTTCCCATCAGTAGCCACGATCGGCGCGTCAACACGAGAGTCTCGATGGCGTCATGGTCGAACGCGAAGCCAAGTGTCTCGGCTGAAGCGCTCACCCACTGCTGGTAGTCAGACAGCACCTTCGAGGCATCCCCGAACCCTATGTTGCTCAGATTGGTGCGCGCCTCGCTCAGGTATCGCAGAACCGTCTCCATGCTCTGGCCATGAAGTGGAGTTACAACGGGTAGCTGCACGGCTCACTCAATCTCTTAAGGCCGACGCAGCGGCGTTGATGGGCCCACCGGATGCTTGATCTAGTCGCAGGCGACCGGCTGCCGCCATCGACTCGACAACTGCGTGTGGCCTGTCGAAATGCTGTCCGATCGTATCGCTGATGGATGCAATCGCCGCATCATGAAGGGTGAGTACCGGGCGGTACAGCGACCGGTACATCGAAGTACGAGAGCGACTGCTTGCCGCCTACCAAGCCGGCGTCTCCCGCTAAGCAGCGGCCGGGCGCTACCAACTCAGCCGCTCCAGCATTCGGCGTACTGGTCCGGGAGTCAGGTCGCCGCAGGGCTACCAGCCCGTGACCGCCGCCGAGACTGACCAGGCAGAAGAGCTCTACGGCAGTGGTTCAACGATTGCCGGATTGGCGGCTGTGCTGGGACGACCCTGCTCCACGGTCCGGAATGCCGTTGCCCCAACTACTGCAGCTTGGGGCACCGGACACGCAGTGATGGTGACGCTAATGGACATTACCGCATGGAATGGAGAGAGAATCTTCCCAAGGACGACTACGCTTCGGGACAGGATGCAGTATGGAGGCTCACTCACTCGCTCGGCAACGACTCCTGGCTTTTATGGGGTTCTCAGCAAGACGCGACCATAACGTGCCGCGCGATCACCACGAGGTCGCACTCGTAGTAAAATTTCTGGCGTCCGAGAAAATCTATGCAAGACCTGTAATGCCGGGGAGATTGCGGCTCAAGCCCCAAAAGCTGGGCTTACGACATCGGTTGCGCTACTTCAATTGGGCTGATGCGCTCACTAGATCGATCCTCTCGGAACTTCGTCGGCTGGAGCGCACCCCATCCTATATGCAGATGCCCCGTTTGGATCGTGACAGATTTGTGCTCGACGTTGCCAAGCGGCGGTACAGAAAAAATCTTTACCGTACGAGGACTCTTGTCTTCGCTTCGCTAATTGGTCTGGCGCTTGCCGTCCTAGGCGCCGAAATCGTAACTGTTGCCGGTTCAAGCAAGTTTCTAAACATCGCTGGCACGATTATATACGGTGTCGGTCTCCTGGGAATGATATCGCCAAGTATTTTGTCTCTTCGTATCAATCCGCAACGCCGAGCCTTATCGATGGCAATTACTTTGATTCGTCTTGTGGATGTGCCAGCCGAACGCTACAACACCCTGCAACATCAAAGGCGCATCGTACGCAAACTTGAGCGCTACGCCAGTTACGTCGAGCGCATACCCGGACTCTATAGGTGGTCGTTGGGTCAAGTCGACTCTGCTCCGCTATACGTATCAGCATCACTGAAAGCTGAATTCGCCCGACAAAAAAAGCACGGAATCTTCGAATCTGATGCGTCACAGCCGTCCCTGCTAGCTGACTTGTGGGCAGCGGCGATCTGTCTCTCGAAGGATCGTTGGCTCGACCTGCCCGACGTGAGCGCTGGCGCGGTACCTCGTCGGAAATCTCTTATCCGGCAAGCCGCCGTCTACGTTGCCATTCTTGCCTTGATCGGAGGACTCATAATCATCGGCATCTACAGCCGAGCGCTCGGTGCAAACGCGACCATCCTCTCCAGCCTGGTGAGCCTCCTAATCGTGGCCGCGCTAGCGCGGGCCGGCTTGACGACGACGGTACTGAACTCGGCAATGGACGCAGCAGAAAAGATGCAGCGAAACGACGTGAGTCAACCGTGAGGCCATCGGTAACCACTGCCGCTACGCTAACCGAGACGCTGAAGCTGACAGCGCTGGTGTTCCCCACGTAGGCGGGCCGAGCGGTACAGCGACCGGTACACCGTGGTGGAGCTACAGGGACTCGAAACCTGGGCTTCCTCCATGCTATGGAAGTGGCCCGGGCGGACAAGCGAACGATCTGCGCGCTCGACCACCTGAACATCTCGACGGCTAGGCGCGTGCGAGCTAGTTATCTCGGGGCTCGAGGTGGGCATGGCAGGCTCTGGCTGGGCTGAGTTTGGGTAGGTGGTACGCAGCATCCTGACCACGCGGGCGTCCCCTCGTTCAAGTGAAACGTCGCGCGCCCGCCGAGCGCGGGCATCGAGACGTCGTAGCGCACGGCCCAGAAGGTGTTTGGAGCAGCGCACTGCGAAGCGATCTGCGTGGCGCTCCTTGCGTTCATTTGAGCAAGTCTCGTTGCTGCCCTATCCCAAGCGAGGCAACTATCCCGAGATGCTTCACCATGCGCGTATCGCTGGCCTCTCGCTAGCTGCCCCACACGCTGAACGACGCCGCGGTCGCCGCCGCCAGCGGATCCTGGGCCGATGCCAGCCGTCCGGCCAGTGCCGCCGCCGGCAATGCCTTGCCATCGAGAAGCGCCTGGTGAACCGTGAGCATGAACGGCACAGCGGCCACATCGTTCACCGGAACCACGCTGGCCAGCACGCCGACCGTGCCGGCCCGGAGCAACCCGGTGACCGTGCCGAGCAGCTCATCGGCTCCGACCGGTGCGCCGACCCCGGAATCGCAAGCCGACAGCACCACGCGATGAGGAGCTCTGCTGAGCCGATCAAGGTCGTGTACGAACAGCGGCCCCTCGTCAAGGCTGAGCGCGGAGAACAGCGGGCTGTCGGCGCGGAAGCTGCCGTGTGCCGCGATATGCGCGAGCCAGGCGCCGGCCATGCCGGTCAGCACCTGCTCGATGGTGGCTGACCCGTTACCGGTATCCCGGCCCAGCACGGTCGCTGCGGGATGCAGTGCCGCCAGGCTGGAGACCTCCGAGCCACCGTTGCCGAGCTTCGGACCGAGCACCAGGGTGACCCGACGATCGGTGGGTGGATCATCGGCTGCCGCCTTTGCCCGTAACCACATTGCCGCGGACGCGGATACCGAGACCGGCACGCCGGCCAAGGCCGGCAACAGGCTCCAGGGCACGGAATGCAGGTTTGCCGGCGGCACGATCACCACCGGGCCACCGGTCAGCCCCGCGGCGACCGGCCCGAGCAACACCCGCTGCAGTCGATCGGCCAAACCGGCACCGCCGGTCCGCGCATGCGCCGCTCGGCGCAGCGCGAACCGGGCGTACTCCAGCTCGCGCAGTGCGGTTTCCATCGCGCCGATCTGGTGTTTGCGTACTCGGCCATTACCGACGCTCAAGCCGTACAGCGCGCCGTCGACCTCCACCAGGCTTACCAGCCGGGTATCGCCCAGCGCCGCGAGCAGCTGCTCGACGTTCAGCCGTTGCCGGCCGCTGACGGAGCCGGCAAGGCTGAGCCGCCGCCGCCCCAGCGCTGCCTCGTAGTAGTCACGTTGCCGTCGAGCCGACGCTCCATCGGCGCCCTGCTCCTCCAGCCGCCGAACGGTGTCGCGCAGCACCGCCAGCTCCTGCTCCAGCTGTGCATCCGCCGGCGGTCGCACCGACGGTTCGGCCAACGACGTCGCGCGCCACCGCTCGCTCCATTCCAGCATCGAGCGCGGCGAGCCGCTCCGGTGCGCCGCCTCGATCGCCAGGGTCGCCAGGTCACGTCCGTGGAAGGTCGCCATCGCGCGTAGCTCGGCGGCGCCGAAGACAAGTCGGTGCTCATCAAGGGCGTCTAGACCTCGAGAACAGGCCGAGAACAGGCTCCGCCCGGCGTTCTGCTCCGCCGACCGCATGGCGAGGGCCAACCAGCCGGTTGCGCGGGTCAGCGGCGAGCCGTAGCGCCGCCTCGCCGCGGCGGCGAAGTTCGCGGTAGCGACGGCATGGTGACCACGCTGCTGGGCGAGCCGGCCGGCCAGCAGGTAGGCCAGCGAGGCCTCCTCGGCTCGCAGCTCGGAAAGACGAGGAGCCAGTTCTAGCACCGACGCAAGCAGCCGCTCGGTGCGTTCATCGGCCAGGTAGCGAGCTTGGCAACCAAGGAATCGAGCCCGTGCTTCCCAGGTTGCACGCTGCTGAACGTGGAACAGCCGGGTGGAGGCAAGCGCCCAGGTTCGACCCTTCTCCAGCTGGCCGGCCGCCAGACACGCCTTGGCGGCATAGAAGAGCAGCTCGGCACGCTTCACCGGTTGCAGGTCGTCGTCGGCGAGCACGGCCTCGGCTGCCGTCACCGCCTCAGTCGCCAGGCCGGCCGCGAGCAACACCTGGCCACGATCGATGATCACGTCCGGCTCGGAAACCCCCAGCGCCCGGTAGCGCCGGTCGGCAAGCTCGAGCTGACGCAGGGCATCGGGCAGGTCGCCACGACGGAAGGCAACGATCGCATGGTTATGACAGGCCTGTACCGACTCCAGGTCCTGGCCGAGCCGGTCGAACAGGGCGTGCGCGCCGGCGGCGTCGGCGGCTGCTCGGTTGAGCGCGCCAACCGCCAGATGGACCAGGCAGCGATTGTTGAGGATCCGCGCCTGCCACAGGAGGTCTCCGGTGCGCCGCACGACGGCCAGGCCGCGCTGCAGGTCGAGCAGCGCCTCGTCGAAGCGACCGAGCAGATACAGCGCGTGCGCCCGGCGAAGCCGGATCTTGGCCAGCAGCTCGCCATGTGCCGTCGCCGCCGCGGCATCCAGCTCTGCCAGCCCATCGCCGGCTCGACCTGCCATCACCAGCGCGGCGCCGAAGCTCGCCCGCACATCGGCTTCGCGCTCGGGATTGCCGATCCGGCGGGCCGATCGGATCGCCGCGCGCAACTCTCGCAACGCGGCCGGCAACTGACCACGGTCACGCAGCACGATGCCGGCGGCCTGATGGGCATAGCTGCCACTGGCATCGTCAGCGGGATTCGCCAGCAGGATCTGGCGCGCCTCGGCGAGGGCCGCCGCGGGGGTGGACAGGGCCAGTGGCAGCAGGAAGGCCGCGCCGCCGGCTTCGAACTGCCGGGGCGATAAGGGCTTTACTCCAGCGACTTTCACCGCCACCCTTGCAATGTTAGGCGTGATGGTTCTTGAAAGGGGGATCACGCATGACGGACCCTTCGGATCCCAGCCCTGGCCGAGCCGGTGAACCTGCATGGGTGACCGACATCGAGCTGCAAAGGGCCCGGCTTCGCGCGCAGGTGGACATCATTCTCCGGCGGCTGCCCGGCGCCGCCACCTGGCCGCCAGGTAATACCGGCACGTTGGACTATCTGTATCGAGCCGAGCGGATCCTGGTACGCGATGCCGACCTTGACCGCGTTCGCAACGTCGTCGGTGGTGTGGTCGCCGATGCGCTGATCCACGGGGTAACCGCTCTGACGCCCGGGGACGGCGACGCCCAGGCAGCCCTCGCCACGATCGACGGCCAGCTGGGAGTCGGTGTCGCCACGCCGGACCACGTCCTGTTCGTCACGCCCGCCGGCTGCTGCCCGGCCACCGAGCCGGTGCCGGTCGCCCAGCACGATCCCGATCCGGAGGTGCGCCATGATCCCGGTTCGGACGGAACCGGCGCGCTGGTGTCGGTGGTCGACTCCGGCTACATCGCGATGTTGGACAACCCCCAGCACAGCTGGCTGGCTGATGTGACCGGAGATGCGGAGGCCTTCGATCCCCAGGATCTGGGGCCATATACCGGCCATGGCACCTTCATCGCCGGCATCGTACGGTGCGCGGCGCCCAAGGCGGAGGTCCGGGTGGAGGGCTTCCTGACCAATGGTGGCGCGGTCTACGAGTCCGAGATCGTCCGGCAACTCAACGATGCGCTGGATTTGATGCCGGATGTCATCAGCCTCTCCGCGGGCACCACCACCCGTGGCAACAGCGGGCTGCTCAGCTTCCAGACCTGGTGGGAGAACCGGCTCAGGCACTGCAGCGGGACCGTGCTGGTCGCCGCGGCCGGCAACGACGCCAGCCGCCGCCCGTTCTATCCGGCGGCCTATGACTGGGCGGTGTCGGTCGGCGCGCTGGACCGCCGTGGCGACCGCGCGACCTTCTCCAACTTCGGAAGCTGGGTGGACGTGTACGCCCTGGGCGTGGACATGGTCAATGCGTTCCCGAAGGGGACGTACAAATACAAGGAGCCGCCCAACCAGGGCCGATCCGCGTTCTTCGCCGACGAGATGGCAAGCTGGAGCGGCACCTCGTTCTCCACCCCGCTGGTCGCCGGCATGATCGCGGCCCGAATGTCGCGCACCGGCCAGAGCGGCCGGCACGCCGCCGATTCGGTGCTCAGGATCGCCCGCTCCCACGCCCGTCCGGGAGTGGGTCCGATCGCGGATCCGAGCGTGATCGATGATCCCGATCCAGCCGGTGTTGCCTAGGGTGTGCGAGCCGCCGGCGGCCGGCTGCCTCAGGTGGTGTAGCTGGAGTTCAGCCGGACGTAGCCCTCGGACAGGTCACAGCCGTACACGGTGAACTCCGCCTCGCCGATGCCGAGGTCGATGGATATCGGCACCGTGTCGGCATCCATCAACGCCCGCAGCCGCTCCAGCTCCGGCTCGTCACACTGCTCCGGATACACCCGCATGCCGCACATCTCGACCCGCACGACCTCCTGGTCGATGTCCAGGTCGTCCTGGCACTTGCCGACCGCCATCACGACCCGCCCCCAGTTGGGGTCGCTGCCGTGCACCGCGGTCTTCACCAACGGCGAGTTGATCACGCTCTTGCCGACCCGCTTGGCCTGGTCCCGGTCCCGCGCACCGGTGACCCGCACCGTCAGCAGCTTGCTGGCGCCCTCACCGTCGCGGGCGATCCGGACCACCAGCTCCCGCGCCAGCCGGAGCAGCGCTGCCCGGAACTCGGCCGGATCCACCGGGCCGGCCAGGCCATTGGCCAGCAGCACCGCGGTGTCGCTGGTGGAGGTGTCACTGTCGATGCTGAGCGCGTTGAAGCTGACCTCGACGACCGAGCGGAAGGTCTCGGTCAGCACCTGCTGGTCGAGCTCGGCGTCGGTGAAGAAGTAGGTCAGCATGGTGGCCATGTTCGGTTCGATCATGCCGACGCCCTTGGCGACACCGACGATGCTGGCCGGCCCGACCGAGGCTCGCACCAGCTTGGCGGTGGTGTCGGTGGTCATGATCGTGTTCGCGAAATCCGACCATTGGCCGACCGACCCGGCTGCCGAGGCTGCTGCCAGCCGGGCCCGCACCGTGCTCATCGGATAGCGCCGGCCGATGACGCCGGTCGAGGAGATCAGCAGCCGCTCGGGTGGCACGCCGACCAGCCGGCCGGCCAGTTCCCGCACCTCGACGGCATCGCGCGCCCCCTGGGCGCCGGTCGCCACGTTCGCGTTGCGCGAGACCACCACCACACCCTGAGCGGCGCCGGTCTCGGCCACCGTCCGGCTCAGCAGCACGCTAGCCCCGGCGAACCGGGAGCGGGTGAACATCGCGGCGGATCGGCACTCGACCTCGGATACCGCGACCGCCAGGTCGGTCCGGCCGTCCTCGGCGAAGCCGGCCTCCAGCACATGGATCCGGAAGCCTCGCGGTTGTGGGTCAGTCGATGCTGACTGCTCCTGGTCGGATTGCATGAGCGGCCCCTGACGATGTCGTGGCCGCCAACGCTAACCGATCGGCAAGTCGATCTTCCAGAACTGCTTGACAGCCATTCCCACCTCCCGCACGATCATGCGGCGACCCGGGGCCGGGTATGCCCGAAAGGCGGCAGGCAATGGCGAGAACAGCGATCGGCACCATGCTGCGGCGAATCGCCGCCGAACACCAGGCCGCCGCGGCGTTGGACACGAAGCCCGAAGTGGTACGGGCGAAGGGCAACGCCTGGGTACGCGCGGAGCTGAGTCGCCGGCAACTGCTCGGCGGCGCCGCCGCCGCGGTCGGCGCGGTGACGCTGGCGCAGATCCCGTTCAGCCAGCGCGCGGATGCCGCCGGCGCAGCTCGGATCGCCGTGGTCGGTGCCGGCATCAGCGGTCTCGCCGCCGCCCTGCGGCTGCAGGATTCCGGCCTGGCCTGCACGGTCTATGAGGCCAACACCCGGATCGGCGGCCGGATGTTCTCCAACACCGCGACCTGGGCGTCCGGCCAGGTGACCGAATGGGGCGGTGAGCTGATCGACACCGGGCACAAGACGATCCAGACGCTGGCCAAGCGGTTCAACCTGCCGCTCGACGACCTCATCCAGGCCGAGCCGCAGCAGGCGGAGCAGACCTTCTACTTCTTCGGCCGGTACTACCCGTACAAGCAGGCCAGTACTGACTTCGGCCCGGTGCACCAGGCGGTCCAGAACGACATGCAGACCTTCACCTGGCCGGTCACCTGGGACAACCCGCAGCCGGGCGGTGGCACCGCGCTGGCCAACCTGAGCGTGTACGACTGGATCGAGACCCGGGTGCCGGGCGGCCACTCCTCGCCGATGGGCGCGCTGCTCGACGTCGCCTACAAGGAGGAGTACGGCGGCCAGACGACCGATCAGACCGCGCTCAACATCCTGGGCCTGCTGGCATACCAGCCCGGCCCCGGCCAGTTCAACATCTTCGGTGCCTCGGACGAGCGCTACCACATCCGCGGCGGCAACGACCGGCTGCCGAAGGCGATCGCGGCCGCGCTGCCGCCTGGCACCGTCAACCCCAACTGGCGGCTGACCGCGCTGGCCGCCAACCCGGACGGCACCCAGACCTTGACCTTCTACGCCGACGGCAAGACCCGCACGGTGACCGCGGACCACACCGTCCTGGCCGTGCCACTCGGCGTGCTGCAGCGACTCGACCTGACCAGGGCCGGCTTCGACAGCCGCAAGACCGGTCAGATCGCCAGCATGCGAATGGGCCACAACTGCAAGCTCCAGCTGCAGTTCACCAGCCGGATCTGGAACAGCACCGGGCCATGGCCGGGCATCTCCACCGGCGAGTCCTACAGCGACACCGGCTACATGAATACCTGGGAGGCCACCCGTGCCCAGCCTGGCGCCGAGGGCATCCTGGTGGACTACACCGGCGGCGACATCGCCGCCTCGGTCAACCCGCCGATCCCGTTCAGCGACCAGAGCAGCAACTACGTGGTGAAGTCGGCCAAGACCTTCCTCGGCCAGATCAATCCGGTCTATCCGGGGCTCGGCAGCGTGTGGAACGGCCGGGCGACCCTGTCGGCCTGGCACCTCAACCCCTATGCCTACGGTGCGTACTCCTACTGGCCGACCGGCTACTGCCAGAACTACGCCGGCTATGAGGGCATCCGGCAGGGCAACATCCACTTCGCCGGCGAGCACTGCTCGATCGACTTCCAGGGCTACATGGAGGGTGGCGCCACCGAGGGCCAGCGGGCCGCGCTGGAAGTGCTGGGCGACTACGGCCTGAAGTAGCTCCCGCCAACCGCCTCGAATAGCCGGCGCTAGCCATCTCAAGGACAGAGCTAGAACCGGCTTGCCCCCGCCGCGTCGTCGAGCCGCTGCGCCAGCCACACCGGCAGCACCGCGGCCAGGATCAGCACGGCGGCCACCACGTTGACCACCGGCGCCTGGTTGGGGCGGAACAGGTTGCCGAAGATCCACAGCGGCAGCGTCTGCACGGCCGGGCCGGAGGTGAAGGTGGTCACCACGATCTCGTCGAAGCTCAGGCCGAACGCGAGCAGCGCGCCGGCCAGCAGGGCGCCACGCAGGTTCGGGAAGGTGACCAGCCGGAACGTCTGCCAGCCGGTGGCGCCGAGATCGGCCGACGCCTCCTCCAGCGACCCGCTCATCCGGCGCAGCCGGGCCTGCACGTTGTTGTAGACGATCACGATGCAGAACGTCGCGTGGCCGATGATCACCGTGGTCAGCCCGAAGCCGATGCCGAGCGGCTCGAGCACGGTGTGGAACGCGGCATTGAGCGCGATGCCGGTGACGATGCCGGGCAGCGCGATCGGCAGCACGACCAGGAAGCTGATCGTGTGCCGGCCGAAGAAGTGGAAGCGTTGCACGGCGAAGGCAGCCATCGTGCCGAGCAGCAGGGCGATCGCGGTGGCGCCGAGGCCGGCGCGCAGCGAGGTGCCGAGCGCGTGCAGTGCCCCGCTGCTGTGGGCCGCGGCGTTCCACCACCTGACGGTCAGCCCGGTCGGCGGGAAGGCGAACGTCCGGGAGCGGTTGAACGCGTTGAGCACGATCAGGATCAGCGGGACGTAGAGGAAGGCCAGTCCCAGGCCGGTGAGTAGCCACAGCATTCGCCGTACCCGGCTCGACAGCTGCATCAGACGTTCTCCAGGGCACCGGTTCGGCGCATCAGCAGCAGGTACAGCACGATCGCGATCAGCGGCACCGTCGACAGGGCTGCCGCCAGCGGCTGATCGTTGGCGGTGACCAGCTGGCCGTAGATCAGGTTGGCCAGCAGCTGGGTCTTGCCGCCGACGATCCCGACCGCGATGTAGTCGCCGAGGGTCAGCGAGAAGGTGAAGATGGACCCGGCGGCGATTGCCGGAAACACCATCGGCAGCAGGACGGAACGGAAGGTACGCCCGGCCCCGGCGCCCAGGTCGGCACTTGCCTCGAACAGTGACCGGGGCACCCGCTCGAGGCCGGCGTAGACCGGGATCACCATGTAGGGCAACCAGAGGTAGGCCAGCGTGATGATGGTGGCGGTCAGGCCATAGCCAGGGGTGTGACCGCCGGTCAGCCAACTCAGCGGACCGTTCGGCGCCAGCAGGCTGCGCCAGGCATACGCCTTGACCAGGTAGCTGGCCCACAGCGGGGTCAACACCGCGACCAGCAGCAGCTTGCGCAGACCCGAGCCGGCCAGCTTGCTCATGCAGAACGCGATCGGAAAGGCGATGAGGGCGTCGATCACCGTCACCGCCAATGCCACCGACACCGTGCGCACCGCCACCGTCCGGTACAGCGGCTGGGTGTAGACCTCGCGCAGGTTGGCGATGCGGTAGGAGTGCACGACGTTGCCGGTGAAGAAGTCGGTGCTCCAGAACGCCGACAGCAGCAGCACGCCGATGGAGCCGAGGTAGGCCACCACGAGCCACAGCATCGGAGCGCCCAACAGCAGCGCCAGCCGGGTCCTGCGCTTGGGCGCGAAGAAGGCCGAGACGGCGCCCCGCCGGTCACGGTGCTCGGTGACCGGCGGGGGCAGGGTCAACTCTTGATTTGCTGCCACTTGGCTACCCACTGGGAGTAGTCGGTGCAGTTGTTGCCGCTGCCGTCCACACATTGCTGCTGCGGGGTCGTCCAGTAGTGGATCTTGGCCGCGTAGTCCGGGTCGAGCGCGTGGTAGGTGGCGCAGAAGTTCTTGTCGCTGGTGTGCTGACAGGCCAGCGTCTGTGCCGGCGCCTCACCGAAGTACTCCGCGACCTGGGCGTTGACCTCCGGCGAGACGATGTAGTTCATCCACTGGTACATGCAGTTCGGGTGCTTGGCCTTGGCCGAGATCATCCAGGTGTCCGACCAGCCGGTGGCGCCCTCCTTGGGCAGCACCGTGTCGACCTTGACCTTGCCGTCGGTGTTGATGGTGTTGGCGATGACCTGCCAGGTGGTGCCGACCACCGAGGTGCCGGACTCGAAGGCTTGCACCGCCTTGGTGTAGTCCGCCCAGTACTCACCGATATTGGACTTCTGCTGCTTGAGCAACGTCACTGCCGCGTCGAGTTGGGCCGAGGTGAGCGAGTACGGGTCCTTGATGCCGAGCGAGGGCTGGGTCGCCATCAGGTACAGCGCCGCGTCGGCGATGTAGATCGGCGAGTCGTATGCGGTGACCGTGCCCTTGTACTTGCTGGCGTCGGTGAAGACGGCGGCCCAGGAGTCCTGCTCGGCGGCCAGCTTGGTCGGATTCCACATCAGCAGATTGGCCCCCCAGCCGTGCGGGATGCCGTACATCTGACCGGCGACCGAGTTCCACTTGCCGTTCTTCAGGAAGCTGGAGATGGTCGCGTAGTTGGGCACCAGCGAGGTGTTCACCGGCGCCACATCGCCGCCGTAGATCAGCCGCAGGGTGGCGTCGCCCGAGGCCGACACGCCGTCGTACTGCCCGGTCTTCATCAGCTGCACCATCTCGTCGGAGGTGTTGCCGATCTTCACGTTGACGTTGCAGCCGGTCTGCTTCTGGAACGGATGCACCCAGTCGACCTTCGGGTCGTTGGTGCCGCTTTCGGCGTAGCCGGCCCAGACGATGATGTTCAGCGCACCTTCACCCGGGCCGACCGAGGTGGCCATCGCGACCTTGGGTGGGGTACGTCCGGTGGCGCCCGAGGTCTGCTTGGCGGAACTGCCGCAGGCCACCAGGACCGCGGCCGCGGCGACCACGGCGAGGTAGGTCCGGATGCTGCCGAAGGATCTCCGCATCGACTACTCCTTAGCTGGGTTCGGCTGGTTTTGGTTGACCACCGCGGCGGTCCTAGGCTTCGATCACCCGCACCGCGCTGCGTTGCCAGCACAGCGTCACCGGATCTCCCCGGTGCAGGTCGGTTCCGGCTTCGGCGGTGTTGAGCAGCAGGGCGATGAGCGTCAGCTTCCGCACCGTGTCGACCACCACCCGGGTCTCGGCGCCGGCGTATACGAGTTCGCGGACCACACCGTCGACCGATATCTCGTCGGCACCGCCAGTGCTGCCGGCCGGCAGCACGCGGATCCGTTCCGGCCGGACCGAGCTGGTGCCGCCCTGGCCCAGCAGGGCCTGGGCCGCATCGCCGACGATCAGGTTGGAGGTGCCGACGAACTCGGCGACGAACCGGGTGGCCGGCGACTGGTAGACCTCCTCGGCGCTGCCCAGCTGCTCGATCCGGCCGTCGGAGAACACCGCCAACCGGTCACACAGGCTCAGTGCCTCGTGCTGATCGTGGGTGACGAAGACGAAGGTGATGCCGACCTGGCGCTGGATCGCCTTGAGCTCGAGTTGCATCTGCTCACGCAGCTTGAGGTCCAGCGCGCCCAGCGGCTCGTCGAGCAGCAGTAGCCGCGGCCGGTTCACCAAGGCCCGGGCCAGGGCCACCCGCTGCCGCTGTCCGCCGGAGAGCTGGCCGGGCCGGCGCGCGCCGAAGCCGGCCAGCCGGACCAGCTCCAGGGCCTCGTCCACCCGCCGGCGTGCCTCGGCCCGGTCGACCCGGCGCACCCGAAGTCCGTAGCCGACGTTCTGCCGCACCGTCATGTGCGGAAAGAGGGCATAGTCCTGGAAGACCGTGTTGACGTCCCGGCGAAACGGCGGCAGCCGGGTCGCATCGACGCCCTCGAGTTCGATGCTTCCGGCATCCGGTGTCTCGAACCCCGCGATCATCCGCAGCACCGTCGTCTTGCCCGAGCCGGAGGGCCCCAGCATCGCGAAGAACTGCCCGGCCGGGACGTCGAGGTCCAGGTCGTCCACCGCGACCACCGAGCCGAACGTCTTGCGCAGCCCGCGCAGCCGGATCGCCACGGCCTGCCCCGCCGGATGCCGCGGCGACGCGGCCGGGTCAGCTGAGACGAGACGGCCGGCCATCGGGAGACCTCCAGTTGTACAGGTCTTGCGCGGCGGGGCTATCCGCCGAGCAGCACCCTATCGCCGCCGGTGTTCATCCGACCGCGCTCGACACGGTATCCAGGTCCGCCCGTCGGCAAAAGACCTCGGCGAGCCGAGGGACGAACATACTGGTCGATCACGGGCAGCACAAAGGGTCGGCCTCGGGGAATCCCCGAGGCCGACCCTTGTACTGGCCTAGCGGGCCCTACAGCTCGATGCTGTCGATGGCGGCGCGAGCGCCGGCCGACCAGCGAGCCGAGGACCATCTGGCCGACGACCAGCGGGCCGACGACCACCTGGCCGACGACCAGCGAGCCGACGACCACCTGGCCGACGACCACCGAGCAGATGTGAGACGCATTTCTTCCCTCCTGTGCTTGTGAAACGGTGTTGGGGGTTTACTACATGGCGGCTCCCGTCCACCGATCCGCCGATCGATGGACGAGCTTCCCGCTGCGCCGGACGGGGCCGTGTAAGACCTCCACCGCCTCAGCCAGCGTCGTCACCGCCACAACTTCCACCTTGCCGCCCAGCACTCGACGCGCGTCCTCAACGTCTGCCGCTGACTCAGCAGGGACAACAAACCGGCGCACCTGCGCGTGCGCGCGTACCGCCCGGGCCTTGTACTCGACCGCGCCCACGGCGCCCACCCGGCCCGCCAGATCGACGGTGCCGGTGGCCACCACGGTGCCGCCGGAGGCGAGCGCGCCACCGGTGCGCGCGTCCACGATGCTCAGCGCGCAGGCCAGCCCCAGCGACGGGCCGCGCAGGTCCTCCGGCAGGTCGAACCGGGCCACGAGGCCGTGCTGTAACTGGCGCGCGGCGGTGATCACCCGCATGCCCCAGGCGCCGTCGGAGTGGCGAGTCAGCTGGACCGTGCGCGGTGCGTCCGGGCGCCCGTCCGGCAGCGTCCGCAGCATGCTCAGCCGCACCGACTTGCGACCGGCCAGGGCGGTGCGCAGTTCGGTCGCGGTGCAGATCGGCTGGCCGTCCACCGCTACCACGATGTCGCGTTCGGCCACCCCGGCCGTGTCGATCCGCACCGCATCTACCAGCGCGCCGCCGCCGACCTCGCGCACCTGGTGGCCGAGCAGTGCCGCTGCCGCGGCGGTCGCCGACTCCAGCGACCAGATGGCCTCCTCGGCGCCGGCCGCCTCGAAGTCGTCCACCGAGCGGCCGCCGGTGATCCGGGTACGCGAGATCACCGAGGCGTGCCGGGTGAACAGGTGGCTGAGCACTTCCTTCGACGACGGCCGCAGCTCGGCTCGGTAGGACACCGCGCAGATGTCGCCGGCCGGCGGTGCCGGCGGCTGGCCGTTCAGGCAAAGTCGGTCGCCGTTGACCGGGATGAGTTCGTAGTCCGGACGCACCGCGGCAAGCGGCAGTCGACCGGCGCGTCGCCGCGGCGCGACCGCGGGCGGCACCGGCGTGGAACTCCACGCGTTCGGTCCCCCGTCGAATCTCATGGCCGGCTCCTTCAGCGATGCACAGTGGGTCGAGACCGACCGCTATGAGCACCGACCGTCGACGCCGTGCCACCGCTTTCGGTGGTCGGCGACCTCGCGGTCGGGGGGCTCACCAGCGGAGAGCAGATCCTGGTCATCGATTGCGGACATCGACGGTTCCGGATCATCCGCTGTTGTGCTCGGCAAACGAAAGCTACACCAATTTCACGCGATCGGGAACCCCCTTTGGTAATAAGGGTGTTATTGGTCCCGGATGTAACTGCGGGTAGCTTAACAGCTACAACATGTGCCTATCTAACCTCTGCCTCACACGCTAGCATCGCTGCGTGACGCTACCGTTACTGTTGGTAATTACCCTTATAAACAAAAGCAAAAGTCAACCAGCTTGAAGCAGCCGAGAATTAGCTTTGTTTATACGAGAAACCTCGTTGCGCACGGGCTTGGCCAGCAGGTCGACCAGAGCTGCCTAGCCCTCGCAATGCCCGCGAGAGCTAGGCAGCGCAGGCTAGTTGTGCGGCTGTACCGGCAGCGCAGTTCATCATAGGTGGCTGCCCTTCGCCAGCGGCCGTTAGCAGGCCGTTCGGCGTGGCGAACGCGCCTTCAGCGACCATTCCGGGGTGAGATCCGGGTGACCGACGGATTTAGACAGCCACTGTCAGTAACCACTCCAGTTAACTTGCATCGCACTGTCAACTCCCGCCGCGCAGCTAACTCTCCGATCGCATGCGGTTGAGCTCCGTATCGAGCGTTGAGCCGGCGCGAAGAGCGTGTCCGGCATGCCGCAGTTGCACAGTCGCGCGTAGTTGCGATCTGAAGCCGAGCGGCCGCCGCCGAGCAGGCCGGCGGAAATCCGATGCCGGATAGCACAAGGCCGGCCCAACCGGGCCGGCCTTGTGACAGCTGATGTTGTGCTATCGAATCCGCTCAGTCGACGAGACCGGAGGCAACCGGCTGGCTGTCCTCGAGGCGCTCGGACTGGTCGGAGATCTGGGCGTCGATTTCACGGAGCTTGGGCGCGTACTTGCGGCCGTGGTGGGCACAGAAGAACAGCTCACTACCGGCCGACAGGGTGACGCGCACGTAGGCCTGGGCGCCGCACCGGTCGCAGCGGTCCGCCGCGGTTAATGGCTCCACGGTCAGGATGCTTGTCACTGATGCCTCGTTCCTGCGAAAGACTTCTCGCTACTCGGTGTCGCGGCCCCGGTTCTCTCATGGCTTGAGAGCCCAATCGTGTCCGCTCAATACATACAACCAGTTGAGGCGCGCCGAAGTTCCGCCAATGGTCTCGATTGAGACCTATTTCGCCTGTAGCGAAACGTCGAAACCCCTATGTAACAAAGCCCTTCCTGCGAGTCACATCTGATCAGGCCAGGATATCGCAGGTTGGGCCTGCTTGTCCGCTTTGCACCGTCTTGCGGTATTCTTACAGCAGTGCCATCAGGCGCTCGCGGCGTGCCTCCAGCAGCTCCACCGGCGCTGTCGAGGTGGGCGGACCGGGCACCTCGGCCCGCAATCGGGCGTGCAGTTGCCCATGCGGCGTGCCGGTGCGTGCCGCCAGCACGGCGACCAATCGGTTCACCTCGCGACGCAGCTCCGTCGCCGCCCGCCAGCCAGCTCGCGCCCCGGCCCCCGTCGTTCCGGCATCACCAACCCCGGCAGAGTCGGCCGGCGATCCCGGCTGGTCGGCCGCGGCGGTGGCAGCGTCGAACAACCCAGCCTGCCGGGATCTGCTGGCTCGTTTGCGCAGCTCGCCGTCCCGCTGGGCCAACAGCGCCGCGGTCTGCTCGGCGTTGAGCAGGCCGGGCAGCCCCAGGAAGTCCTGTTCCTCGGAGTCCGGCTGCCGGACCGCGTCCGCCGTAACCGCCCGGCCGCCGTGCAGCACGTGCGCGAACTGAGCTTCTGCCTCCAACGCCTCCCACTCGGCCAGCAGGCTGTCCGAGGCCTGCTCGGCCTGCTCGGCCGGCAGCTCGTCGACCAATTCCAGACTGCTGTCCGAGGATGCCGGCGGTGGTAGCACGTGGTTGCGTTCGGTCTCCAGCTCCGCGGCCAGGCTGAGCAGCGGCCGCACGGCCGGCAGGAACACCGTTGCCGACTCGTGCCGACCGCGTGCGCGCACCACCCGGCCCACCGCCTGGGCGAAGAACAGCGGCGTCCGGTAGCTGGTCAGCCAGGCCAAGCAGGCCGCCCGGGGCACGTCCACCCCCTCCGAGACCATCCGGACGCACACCGCGATTCGCGGCCCGCCGACGGCGAACTCGGCGATCCGGGTGCTCGCCTTCGGGTCGTCGGACAGGATCAGGTACGGCCGTTGCCCGGTGATCCGGTGCACGATCTCGGCATAGGCGCGGGCGTCGTCCTGGTCCGAGGCCAGCACCAGTCCGGCCGCGTCCGGCATGCCGGAGGCGACCAGCTGGTCCAGCCGTTCGTCCATCGCAGCGATCACGTGCGGCACCCAGTCGCCTCGCGCGTCGAGCGCGGTCCGCCAGGCAGCCTGCTCGGTGGACTTGGTGCCGGCATCGGTCAGGGATGCCGCGATCACCTCACCGGCCGAGTTCCGCCAGCGGGACACGCCGGTGTAGGCGGCGAACACCACCGGACGAACCACCCGGTCGGCCAGCGCCGCCGCGTAGCCATAGCTGTAGTCGGCGCTGGAGACCAGGCCACCCTCGGCGTCGGGCTGGTAGCGCACGAACGGGATCCGCTCCCCCACCGCGGTCCGGAACGGCGTGCCGGTCAGGCACAGCCGCCGGGCGACGTTGCCGAAGGCCAGCGCCACCGCGTCGCCCCAGGACAGCCCGTCGCCGGCGTGATGGATCTCGTCCAGGACGACCAGGCTGCGCCGGACCTCGGCCCGGCCGGCGTGCAGGGTCGGCTTGCCGGCCACCTGGGCGTAGGTCGTGACATAGCCGTGCAGGTCGCTCGGCACCGGACCGACCGCATTGGACAGGCCCGGATCCAGCGCGATGCCGAACCGCTCGGCCGCCTCGGCCCACTGGGTGCGCAGGTGGTCGGTGGGTGCCACCACGATCACCCGATCCACCACCCGCCGGCTGAGCAGGTCGACCGCCAACGTCAGCGCGAAGGTGGTCTTGCCGGCACCAGGCGTCGCGGTGAGCAGGAAATCCTTGCGGGGGTCGGCCCGGTAGGCCGCCAGCGCCTCACGCTGCCACCGGCGCAGCCGGACCCCGGTGGAGCGGCGGTCAGACACTCGGACGCCGCCCCCTTGCTGCCGTTCGGTGTTCGGTGAAGCCGTTTCTGCTCGCCGCCGGCCGGATCTCGATGCCGAGGAGGCGACGGCGCGGAGACCCCACGTTAGCGGGCCGCACCGGCCCGGCCCGCGAGCAACCCGCACCGAATGTGAGATATTGCTCGCCACATGTCCGCGGGCGCGATCGGGCACCTCAGCGGGCGTGTCCGGGCCGTCGTGTGCCCGGTGAGCTTGCGACACTGGGAGCCCGTGACCGATCCCCGCCAAGTCCGCAACCTCGCCGTGCGCACCATGGCGCGGGCGTGGAACGACCGGGTGCTCGGGCTCTCGGCGGAGGCGGCGTTCTGGCAGCTGCTGTCCATGCCGTCGCTGTTCCTGGCCCTGCTGGCGACGCTCGGCTACTTCACCGATCTGGCCGGTCAATCCACCATCGACCAGGTGCAGCAGAACCTGCTCAACGGCTTCTCGCGGGCGTTCAGCCCCCAGGTGGTGGACCAGTTGATCGCCCCGCTGATCAACCAGGTGCTCAACCAGGGCCGCGCCGACGTGCTCTCGGTGACCTTCCTGCTGGCGCTCTGGGCCGGCTCCTCGGCGACCGCCACCTTCGTCAACACGATCACCATCGCCTACGGCATGCGGGAGCTGCGCGGTGCGTTGCAGAGCCGGCTGCTGGCGCTGTTCATCTACCTCGGCACCATCCTGATCGGGGTGATCATGCTGCCGGCGTTGGTGCTCGGCCCGACGGTGCTGCCGAAGCTCTTCCCGACCAGCATGCGCGACACAGCGGACGACGTCATCTCCGAGGCCTACTGGCCGGTGGTCATCCTGCTGCTGCTGATCGGCCTGACCAGCCTCTACCACCTGGCGCCGCCGCGCCGGCTGCCCTGGCGCCGCGGCGTGCCCGGCGCGGTGCTGGCGATGGTGATCTTTCTGGCCGGCTCGGCCGGCCTGCGGTACTACATCTCCTTCATCGTCGCGCACAATCACGCCTACGGGACGCTGGCAGCGCCGATCGCGGCGCTGCTGTTCTTCTACCTGCTCGCGCTCGGCGTGCTACTGGGCGCCGAGCTCAACGCCGAGATCGAACGGGCCGCGCCCAGCAAACGCCGGCCCGGCCGCGGCTGGCAGCGGCTGCCGGCCGGCAACGCTCAGTCCGAGCCGCCGCCCGAGGGCAGCGACTCGTAGATCTCCTTGCATGCCGGGCAGACCGGCGAGCCCGGCTTGGCGGCCCGGGTGACCGGAAATACCTCGCCGCAGAGGGCCTGCACCATGGTGCCGAGCACCGCGCTCTCGGCCACCTTGTTCTTGCGGACGTAGTGAAAGACCTTGTTGTCCTGGTCGGCGTCGGAGGTCTTCGGAGCGTCCAGGGTCTTGGTAGTCACGTCTGTAGATTGTGCCACCACGGCTCGGCGCCGTCAGAGGTCGATGACCCGCGGGGTGGGCTGCTCGGCCGTCCGGACGGGTTCCTCGGCCGGGTTCCTACCGGCCTGCGCCGCCCCGCCGGCGGGCAGCTCGTTGTGGCCGTTACCCGGCAGGAACCTGCGGAACCGCAACGCCTGCTTGGGCGGGCGGTCGTTGGCGATCAGTACCGCCGACCACGGCAGCACCAGCGCCGCGGCGACGAAGGCGGCGGCCAGCCAGCCGGAGTAGGTGAACGTGGTGGCGGCCCCGATGATGCAGAGCGCCCGGATGGTCATCATGATCAGATACCGCTTGCGCCGCCGGTTGTACTCGTCATCGACATTGATCGGCGCTTCGGTGATCAGAATCGGCCGATCGGGATGCCGGGACGGTTGGCGCACCCGTCCATCGTGCCACCGAAACCTGCCGCCGGGCAGCGTTGGATCGTCGCGGCTCACCCCGGCCGGCCGGCCGCCGGAGCGGCTCGGCACCATGGAGCGATGCCGAGGCCGACGATCGTGCTGCTGCACGGGCAGCCGGACTCCTCGGCCAGCTTCCTCGGCCTGCGGGCCGAGCTACGGCAGCGGCTGCCGGAGGTGCGGGTGCTGGTGCCGGACCGGCCCGGCTACGGCGCCAACCCGCTGCCCGCCCGGGACTTCGCCGGCAACGTCGGCTGGCTGCTGGACTGGCTGGCCGGCGCCGACGCCGGCCCGACCGTGCTGCTCGGGCACAGCTGGGCCGGTGGCCTGGTGACGCTGGCCGCGGTGCAGGCGCCGGAACGGGTCGCGGGCCTGGTGCTACTGGCCTCGATCGGGCCGGCCAGCCTGCTCGGCCTGGACTGGGTGCTGGCCGCGCCGATGATCGGCGGCCTGATTGCCTGGAGCACCCTGCAGCTTGGCAAGCCGGTGGTCGGCCGGCGGGCCGGCCGGGTGATCGTGGGACGCCAGCAGGCCGCCGACCGGCCGTACGCCCGGGTCAGCGGGCTGGCCATGCGGCGGCGGCCGGTGTGGCGCAGCTTCCTGATCGAGCAGCGCGCGCTGATCCGGGATCTGCCCGGCATCGAGCGGTCGCTGCCCGCGATCCGGCAGCCGACGGCGATCATCAGCGGCCATCGCGACCAGCTGATTCCGGCGGCCACGCCGGCCGAGTTGCAGCGGCGGATCGCCGGCGCGGTCAGCCATCGGATCGCCGGCGGCCATGACCTGCAGCTGCGCCAGCCGGGGGCCGTCGCCGCGCTGGTGGCGACCTTCGCCGCACCGCTGCTGGCGCCGACATGAGCGGCACCGCCGCTTCCGCTCGTGGCAGGCCGAGCAGTACCGCCGCTGGCGGCGACCCGAGCGGCACCGCCGCTGCTCGTGGCAAGCCGCGCGGCACCGCCGCCGGGGGCGAGCCGAGCGACATCGCGCCGGTGCTGCCGGTCAGCGTGCTCGAGCCACTGGCCGAATGCGTCCGCGGGCACTACGGTTCGGCGCCGGTGGCGCAGGTGCTCGGCCTGCCCGGCCAGGCCGCACTGGCCCGCGCCGACCTGCTCGGCGCGGAGCGGCTGACCCAGGGCGGCTCACCGACCGAGACCCTGATTCGGCTGTTCCTGCTGGGCCTGCCGGTAAGCCGGCCGGCGGCCGCGGCGGCACTCGCCCCGTTGCCGGTCCAGGCCGCCGTCGGCGCCGGGTTACTGATTGCCGACGGTGACCAGCTGCTGGCCGCGCTGGACCTGCGCCCGTACTCCGAGATCGACGGCCCCGACTGGTGGCTGCTGTCCGACCTGGGCGCCGACGTACGTCCCGGCCCGCTGCGGCCGGATCACGTGCTCGGTGTCGGGCAGGCGGCCACCACGCTGGCCCAGGCCACGGTGCGCGAGCCGGTGCGCCGCGCGCTGGACGTCGGCACCGGATCGGGGGTGCAGGCGCTGCACCTGTCCCGGCACTGCCGGTCGATCACCGCCACCGACCTGAGCGACCGGGCGCTGTCGTTCGCCGCCGCGAATGCCGCGCTGAACGGCCAGCACTGGCAGCTGCGGCAGGGTTCGCTGCTGGACCCGGTGGCCGGCGAGCTGTTCGACCTGATCGTGTGCAACCCACCGTTCATCGTCGGGCCCGGTTTCACCGCCGCCGACAGCGGCTTCAGCTACCGGGACAGTGGGCTGGCCGGCGACTCGGTGTGTCAGCGGTTGGTCGCAGGACTGCCCGACCGGCTCGCTGAGCACGGCACCGGCCAGCTGCTGGCCAACTGGATCATTCCGGCCGACGTCGACTGGTCGGAACGGGTGGCCGGCTGGCTGCCGCCGCACGGCGTGGCTGCCTGGATATGGCAACGCGAGGTTGCCGAGCCCGGCGAATATGTCTCGCTCTGGCTGCGCGATGCCGGCGAGCGGCCGGGCACCGAGCGCTGGGCGATCCGCTACCGGCGCTGGCAGGACTGGTTCACCGAGGCCGGCGCCGTCGCGGTCGGCATGGGCCTGATCAGCATTCGCCGTACCGACCGGCCGTCCGAGATCGTCTGCGAGGACGTGCCGCAGGCCTATCAGTCCCCGGTCGCGCCGGCCATCGCGGACTGGTTCGACCGGCGACGGTGGCTGGCCGATGCCGACCTGCTCGCGGCCCGGCTGGTGGCCGCCCCCGGGCTGGTGCTGACCACCCGATCGCTGTTGGGCGAGGCGGCCGAGCCCGGCTGGCAGCCGGCGCTGAGCACGCTCGGTCAGACCGGTGGCCTGCGCTGGGAGATCGAGGTGGATGAGGCGGTGGCGATGCTGGTCGCCGCCTGCACCGGCGAGGTGGCCACCGGCGCCGTGCTCAGCCTGCTCGCCGAGTCGGCCGGCCTGCCGGCTACCGAGGTGATCGAGGCTCTCCGGCCGGTGCTACGTGACCTGGTCGAGCGAGGATTCCTGCTGCCGAACCCGCCGGCCGGCCGCTGATGCGGGCGGTCGTACAGCGGGTGACCAGCGCGTCGGTCTCGATCGACGGGCTGGTGATCGGTCAGATCGGCGCCGGGCTGCTGGCGCTGGTCGGCGTCACGCATACCGATACCGCCGCGCATGCGGTGAAATTGGCGCGAAAGATCGCCGGCTTGCGGATCCTGCGCGATGGCGACCGGGACGAGGCGGCGGCCGACTCCTCGGCAGCGCCGGTGCTCGTTGTGAGCCAGTTCACTTTGTATGGCGACACCGCCCGAGGTAAGCGCCCCAGCTGGCAGGCGGCCGCTCCGGGCAGTGTCGCCGAGCCCATGTTGGCGGTCCTGGTGGCGGAGCTTCGACAGCTTGGTTTGCCCGTAGAAACGGGCCGATTCGGCGCGATGATGGCCGTCGCCAGCGTCAACGACGGGCCGTTCACGCTGTTGCTCGAGGTATAGGGCGGCCCGCCCGGCTGGCAACCGGCCGGCCAGGCGCTGGCTACCGGGCGCCAGAACACGGCACAGATCAAAGGTTAGCCACAGCCCAGCGGGGAACAACGGTAGTAACCAATCGTTGTATTGGGTGGGAGAAAACAGCACCCCACATAGGGACAGGACTCCGACGTGACGCAGCAAGCAACCACCACAAAGCGGCGTAAGTCAGCCGCGCGCACGCTTCCCGGCCATCGGGCCGGGCGGTCGACGGCTGCCGCTACTCCCGATCCAACCACCCTGACCACCGACGCGGACATCGACGCCGCGGTAGCACTTGCCGCATCTGAGGAAGAACTCACCGTTACCGCCACCGCCGACCTCGACGAGGTCGTGCAGGCCGCCGATCTGGTCCGGTCATACCTGAACGAGATCGGCAAGGTCTCCCTGCTGACCGCCGTCGAAGAGGTCGAGCTGTCCAAGCGGATCGAGGCCGGCCTGTACGCATCCCACCTGCTGGCCACCAGCAAGCGGATGGCGCTGCCCCGGCGCCGGGAACTGCAGGCGCTGGCCGCTGACGGCGAGGTCGCCAAGGACCTGCTGCTGCGCGCCAACCTGCGGCTCGTGGTGTCGCTGGCCAAGCGCTACACCGGCCGCGGCATGCCGTTCCTGGATCTGATCCAGGAGGGCAACCTGGGCCTGATCCGGGCGGTGGAGAAGTTCGACTACACCAAGGGCTTCAAGTTCTCCACCTACGCCACCTGGTGGATCCGGCAGGCGATCAGCCGGGCGATGGCCGACCAGTCGCGGACCATCCGGCTGCCGGTGCATCTGGTCGAGCAGATCAACAAGATGCAGCGGATGCGCCGGGAGCTGGGCCAAAGCCTCAGCCGGGACGCCACCGACGACGAGCTCGCCAAGGAACTCGACATCACCGTGGAGCGGCTGCACGAACTGATCGATCATGCCCGTGACCTGGTCAGCCTGGACCAGGCGGTGGGCACCGAGGAGGACTCCTCGCTCGGTGACTTCATCGCCGACGGCGAGGCCACCAAGCCGAACGAGGCGGTCGAGTTCGAGCTGATGCGTCGGCAGCTGGGCGACATCCTGGACTCGCTGGAGCCGCGCGAGGCGGCCGTGGTGCGGCTTCGGTACGGCCTGGCCGACGGCAACCCGCACACGCTGGACGACATCGCCCGCAAGTTCAGCCTGTCCCGCGAGCGGATTCGGCAGATCGAGCGGGAGACGATGGCCAAGCTGCGTCACCCGTCCCGCGCCCAGTCGCTGCGCGATTACCTGGAGGCCTGAGCCTCAGCCGAGGCGGCCCCGCGAACGCTCGATGGCTGGGCGCCGGTCCGAGTTGGGGCCGGCGCCCAGCCGCGTTCTACGGTAGGTGCCGTGCACCCGCTGACCGCCCTGCGCCGGATCGCGTTCCTGCTCGAGCGGGAACTGGCCCCGACCTATCGGGTGCGTGCCTTCCGCAACGCCGCCGATGTCGTCCTGCGGCGCGGCGAGCGGGAGATCGGCGAGCGGGCCGCGGCCGGCACGCTGGAGGAGCTGTCGGGCATCGGCAAGGTCACCGCGGCGGTCATCACCGAGGCGTTGACCGGCCGAACCCCGGAGTACCTGGCCAAGCTGGAGGCCGCCGCCGGCCCGCTGGTCGAACTGGATGCCGCCGGTCAGCAGCTGGCCGAGGCGCTGCGGGGTGACCTGCATACCCACTCGGACTGGAGTGATGGCGGCAGCCCGATCGAGGAGATGGCGCTGGCCGGCATCGAGCTGGGCAACGCCTACCAGGTGCTCACCGACCACTCGCCCCGGCTCACCGTGGCCAACGGCCTGACCGCCGATCGGTTGGAGCAACAACTGACGGTGCTCGCCGCACTGGCACCGGGCCTGGGTGAGTTCCGGCTGCTCAGTGGCATCGAGGTGGACATCCTGGACGACGGGGCGCTGGACCAGGCGCCGGAACTGCTCAGCCGGCTGGACGTGGTGGTGGCCTCGGTGCACTCCAAGCTGGCGATGGAGCCGGCGGCGATGACCAGCCGGATGCTGGCGGCGATCGCGGACCCGAACACCAACGTGCTGGGCCACTGCACCGGCAAGATGCGCGGCGGCCGGCGAGAACGGCCGCCCAGCCGGTTCGACGCCGCCGCGGTCTTCGCCGCCTGCGCCGAGCACAGCGTCGCGGTGGAGATCAACAGCCGGCCGGAACGGCTGGACCCGCCGGCCGAGCTGCTCAGCCAGGCGGTGGCCGCCGGCTGCCTGTTCAGCATCGACAGTGACGCGCACGCGCCCGGCCAGCTCGACTGGAAGCCCTACGGGGTGGCGCGCGCGATGGAGTGCGCCGTGCCGGCCGATCGGATCGTCAACACCTGGCCGGTGGATCGGCTGCTGGAATGGGCCGGCAAGCCCAAAGGCTAGGCGCCGGTCGCCACCGGCCGGTCCGGGTCGGTGATCCACTCGCTCCACGAACCGGGATAGAGCACCGCCGGCAAGCCGATCTCATACATTGCCAGCGCCGTGTGTGCCGCGGTGACACCGGAGCCGCAATACACCCCGACCGGGTTGTCCGCGCTGGCGTCGGCGGTCAGCTCGCCGAACCGGTGCCGCAGCTCGGCCGGCGGCCGGAACCGGCCGGCGGCGTCCACGTTCGCCGTGGTCGGCAGGTTCACCGCGCCGGGGATGTGGCCGGCGACCGGATCGATCGGCTCATGCTCACCCCGGTAGCGCTCCGGCGCTCGGACATCCACCAGCCGGCCGACGGCCGCCAGCCGGGCCGCGTCCTCGGCGGTGAGCACCGGCAGGCTGCCCGGCCGGAGCACCGCGTCGCCGGCTGCCACCTCCGGCACCGCGGCCTGCACCGGCTGGCCGGCGGCCAGCCAGCCGGTGAGGCCGCCGTCGAGCACCTGCACCCGTGGCAGGCCGGCCCAGCGCAGCACCCACCAGGCCCGGGCCGCGGCCATCCCGATGTCGGCGTCGTAGGCGACCACCCGGGAGTCGCTGCCGATCCCCCAACGCCGGACCGCTTGTTGCAACCGGCCGGGATCCGGCAGCGGATGCCGGCCGCCCGCTCCCGGTGGGTCGGCGAGGTCGAGGTCCAGATCGCACCAGCGGGCTCCCGGGATGTGCCCGGCCAGGTAGTCCTGGTGCAGCGGCGGCTTGCCGAACTGCCAGCGGACGTCCAGCACCACCAGGTCGGTGCCGGCCCGTAACGCCTCGGCCAGTTCGTCGACGGTGATCAGCGCTTGGCCCGAGTCGGTCATGCATCGGTTCTAACATGGTCTTGGCAGCGTCCGCACCGCGGGCCGCCGCGACGGGTGCCGGCATGGCCGCCGGACCGGGGAAGCCGCCGAGAGGACACGGGAGAGGTCGGCTGGTGAACCACCATCACATCGATCTGATCGATACCACCGAGATGTTCCTGCGCACCATCTGGGAACTCGAGGAGGAGGGCGTGACGCCGCTGCGGGCCCGGATCGCCGAGCGGCTTGGCCAGTCCGGGCCGACCGTCAGCCAGACGGTGGCCCGGATGGAGCGCGACGGCCTGGTACATGTGGAGAGCGACCGGCATCTGGTGCTGACCGAGACCGGCCGGCGCCGGGCGGTCGCCGTGATGCGCAAGCACCGACTCGCCGAGCGACTGCTCTCCGACGTGATCGGCCTGGAGTGGGAGCAGCTGCATATCGAGGCCTGTCGGTGGGAGCACGTGATGAGCGAAGCCGTCGAGCGACGGATCCTCACCCTGCTCGACCATCCCCTGGTCTGTCCGCATGGCAATCCGATTCCCGGCCTCGACCTGCTCGGCGTGCCGGTCAGCAACCGACCTCTCGATGACGAGGCACCGGCTGGCAGCACGCCGGGCCCCCTCGCCGACCGGCTGCCCACCTTGGCCGCGTCTGTCGCCGGCGATGAGGTGACGGTACGCATCGAACGGATCAGCGAGTCGCTGCAGCCAGATGCCGACGTGATGCGCCAGCTCAGCGCCTGCGGACTGACCCCCGGGGTGTCGGTCGCGGTCAGCCGCAAGCCCGATGGCCTGCATGTCGCCGGTGCGGGTGCTGCCGAACCGGTGCCCGAGGAGATCGCCGAGCACATCTTCGTCTCGGTCTCTGCCTGACCCGATCCGACGAGTGACCGGTTCATACCGGCAGCCGATTCGTCCGGCCGCCGGCCAGTGGTGGCGTGCTACGTGGATCCATACCGGCCTCCACCGCCTCAAGCAGCAGCCGGGCGGCCGAGTACTCCGGATCCGACTGCAGGGCTCGCTCGGCTGCCATCGCGGCCAACGTGCCGCTGCCCGATCGCCAGAGCTGCCAGCCGAACAGGAACAGCGGCGCGGTGAGGTACGGCGGTGGCAAGCGCGAGTGCAGCTGGCCGAGCAGTTCCTCGGCGTTGAGCGATCGGTCGTCGACGCCCAGCCAGATCGCGTCCCGGATCTCGACATCGCGCAACGCCACGCCCAGCCGGGCCAGCCGGCGGGGGCTCAGCCGCAGGCCGGCCTGGCACTCCCCGGCCGCCCGCAATACCGCCGCCCGCTCGCCACGCCGGGTCCGCCGCAACCCGTCGCGGGCGGCCAGCTCGGCGAACCGGTGATCGGCCCGGCGCAAGGCCGGCAGCAACGCCGCCCGGACCGACACCGATGCGCCGTCCAGGCTGGCCAGTAGCGCCTGCCGGTCGGGTAGGGCGACCAGCCCGGCAAAGGTCGCCTCGGCCGCCACCGTGGAGCTAGCCGACGAGCGGGGTCTGCCTTCCGGCGGGCAGCAGTCCAGTTGTGCGCAGCACAGCGACCACCAGCGCGAGCCGGTCGCCGCCAGCGCGTCCAGCAGTGGGAGTTCGACGCTGGCCAGCTCGGCAACCAGCGCGCTCATGATGTCGGTCAGCCATGGTTGTCGCCGGGGATCGCCGGCCAGTCGATCCGTCAGCAGCACCGCGGCCACCGCGCCGCTGTCCGACCGGCCGAGCACCTGCACCAGCGAGCGCAGCCCGACCGGATCGGCACCGTCCGGACCGATGTCGAGCCGGGCGGTGACGGTGATCTGGCGGGTCACCGCCTCAGCTCCGTCGAAGCCGATAACGACCAGGCTCTCGGCGGGATGGAAACCGAGCAGGTACGGCACCGCTTCGATCAGGTCAGCCGGGCTGCTGACCCGGATGGCGGGCGGATCGCTGGTAGTCATGCGACGAGCCTGACCGGTCGTCGGCCGGCATGGCGGCGCCCGGAGCTATCTGTGGACAACCCGGACGAACCGTGGACAGCGATGATTCAGCCAGGGAAATAAGCCTAAACGGCACCGACGACGGTTGGACCCGCTAAAGCGGGCTCTGCCGCCAGCGGTGCGCGGCCACTGCCAGGCCGGCAGCGACCTCGTCGTTGCGGTCGGCGAGCTGACGCTCCCGGTCACCCTCGGCGTCCGGCCCGGACGATTCGCGCCGGCCACTGGCGATCACCCGGAAGAAGGCCGCCGCACGCTCCAGGGCGACATCGAAATCGCCGTGGTAGGCGCCGTGCAACACCGCGTCGGCGAGCTCGGCCATCGCCGCCGGATCGGCATCGTCGGCCACGCCGGCCACCACCTCGTCAGCTGGCGCGTACGGCCGGCCGGCTCGCCACAGCCGGGTCACCTCGGCGCCGTTGCCCTGGCACCACCGGCGTAGCAGGTACAGCGCCCACAAGGCGCCCGGCAGGCTCGACGGCTGCTCGGTGCGCCAGAGTTCGGCCAGCGTGTCCAGGCCGACCCGGTCGGCCAGGTCGACCATCGAGTTGTCGCCCGAGGACCGGCCGTGCGTGATCACCGCCGCCGCCGTGGCCGCCGCCAACTCGGCCCGGGCGAACGGTTCCAGGTCATCCACCGCGCCGGCCAGCGCCGACAGATCGGCGCGCCGGATCGGCCGGTGCGGACGGTCGTCGGTAGCCACCGATCCAGGGTAAGCGAGCCGACGCCGTTCGCGGCGATAGTCGCCGACCTGGCCATCGGTGGCGCTGCGCCCGGTAAGCTGGATCGCGGCGTCGGCCCGATCCATGGCCCCCGGTCCCACATTCGCCGCCGCGAGCGGCCGCTTGCCGAGAGGCGACCTGGCGGGTCGGCGCCACCACAGTCCTTGGCCACCACAGTCTTGGCCGGAGCGGCCCGGCTGGCCCCGTCCTGACGGACGGGCGGCCTCGACCCGATAGGTTTTCTTCGATGAGTTCCGGTGATGGCTGGGTGTCCTGCGCGGCCGGCCACCGGCACTGGGGACGCTACGGCGCGGCCGGCCTGCTGCTCCACGATGCCGGCCGAGTGATCCTGCAGCACCGGGCGCCGTGGACCCACGAGGGAGACAGCTGGGGGATGCCCGGCGGCGCCCGGCACAGCGACGAGGACCCGATCAGCGCGGCGGTCCGGGAAGCCGGCGAGGAGGCCGGGCTGGCCCGGGCCGACATCGATCCGATCGGCCTGTACATCGATGATCACGGTGGCTGGTCCTATGCCACCGTGGTGGCGCGCGCCACCCGTCCGTTGCAGCCGGTCACCGCCGACGCCGAGAGTGTCACGGTCACCTGGCAACCGGTCGATCAGGTCGCCGGCCTGCGGCTGCACAGCGGTTTCGCGGCCGCCTGGCACCAGCTGCGGCAGTTGCCGCCGGTGCTGTACCTGGTGCTGACCGCCGAACTTGCCGGCGATCCGCGACTGGCCGCGCTGGTCCGGCACGGGATCGCGGCGGCCCGGCTGCCGGCCGATATCGTCCGGACCGGTCTGCATCGGATGTACCCGCATCCGGTGATCGCCGACTCGGCCGACGAGCTGGCAAGCACCGCCGACCGAAAGGCCGGTCAAGGTCAGCTGCTGTTGGCCCGGGACGGCGCGGCGTTGGCGGCGCTCACCGATCTCTAGTCCGGACCCATAGACCACAGCCATCGACCACAGCCGTCGGCCAGCCGCGATGGGCAGCGCGGGCGGAGAGGAGCGCCGGATGCGGATCCTGCTTCCACCGAGCGAGGCCAAGCACCCCGGCGGCCGCGGCCGGCCGCTCACGAACCCCGGCTGCCGGCTCACGAACCGCGGGCACTCGAACGACGATGAGCTGGCTCGACATCGTGCCGACCTGTTCGCGGCACTGGCCAGGCTGCTCGACCAGCCGGACGCGGAAGCCGCCCTGCTGCTACCGCCCTCGGTGGCCGAGCCGGCGCTGGCGGTGAACCGGCGCGCCGCCGTTTCGCCCACCCTGCCGGCGCTGCGCCGCTATGCCGGCACCCTCTACCAGGGATTGGCCGTGGCCAGCCTGAGCCCCGCGGCGGCCCGGCGGGCTCGTAGCGACCTGCTGATCTTCTCCGGCCTGCTCGGGGTCAGCCGGGGCGGTGATCCGGTGCCGGACTACCGGGTGCCGGCCAAGGCGACGCTGCCGGGCATCGGCGTGGCCGCCACCTTCTGGCGCCCCCGACTGGCCGTGCCGCTGCCGGCGCTGCTCGACGCCGGGCCGGTGATCGACCTGCGGTCCACCGACTACGCCGCCATGTGGCAACCCGCGCCGAACAGCGCCGAGGCCAGCCGGCTGATCGCGGTCCGGGTGCTGTCGCCGACCCCGAACGGACGGCTGGCCGTCGTCTCCTACCGCTCCAAACTGGCCAAGGGACGGCTGGCCGCCGCACTGCTGGAACGGCAGGCGGCCGGTCAGCGGGTCGGCGGGCCGGCCGATCTGCTGGCGGCCTGGTCGGATCTCGGCGGCCTGGCCGGGACGGTCCGGACGACGAGTCGGGGCACCATGCTGGATCTGCTCGAGCCGGCGACCTCTACACCGGCCTAGCCGACCGCCGGCAGCCACCCCGGCGGCGGCCGGCATTTCCGCTTGAGCAAGTATCGACCCATGCGACTGGATCATCTCTCCTACGCTGCGGGACCGGAAGGCCTGGCTGCCTGTGTGCAGCGACTCGGCGCCTACCTCGGCGCCGGCTTCACCGACGGAGGCCTGCATCCGCGTTTCGGCACCCGCAACTTCGTGCTGTCACTGGCCGGCGGGGTCTATCTCGAGGTGGTCGAGGCGTTGGACCATCCGGCGGTCGAGTCGGCCCCGTTCGGGCGCGCGGTGAAGAGCCGTAGTGACGCCGGCGGGGGCTGGATGAGCTGGGTGGTCGGGGTGACCGACCTGGTCTCGGTGGAGGCCCGGCTGGGCCGGCCGGCGGCAGCCGGGCACCGGGTCCGGCCGGACGGCTACGACCTGCGGTGGCGGCAGATCGGCATCAACGACACCACCAACGACCCGCAGCTGCCGTGGTTCATCCACTGGGAGTCCGACAAGTCCGAGCACCCAGCCGCGCCGGGAGGCCAGGTCCGGCTGGAGCGGCTGGACATCGCCGGTGACCGGGACGCGGTGGTGGACTACCTCGGCCCGACCGCGACCAGATCGCTGACGGAGCTGCGGGTCAACTGGCTGTCGGTCGAGGAGAACGAGGGCGAGTCGGGCGTGGTGGCGGCCCACTTCTCGACGCCGCACGGACTCTGCGTCATCGACTGAACGCACTGCGTTAGCAACGGAAACGCCCTGCGTTAGCAGCGGAACGCCACCGCATTGAGCAACGGAACCGACCACGTCATCGCGAAAGCGGACTTCCCCGCAGGCATGGGGAAGTTTGCTAGGCAATAATTTGACCTGCAGAATTTCCTGTGAATTAATAGCGGGACAAACCCCGCTCTTCTTCGCGTTCCGCGCCACTATCAAAGGTTGCTGCATGCAAATTTTTCGAACGCCCAGAGTTCGCCGTGCCACGGTAGCTCTGACCGCCCTCGGCGCACTCGTCGCCGCCGGCTTCTCGGTACCGGCCGCCGCCTCGGCTGCGCCCGCCTCGCCGAAGCACTCCCAGATCGGCAAGCACGATCGCGAGTTGCTCGACGCGGCCATCGCCAATGGTGCGCCCACCGTCACGCTGCTCATCGCCGCCGTCCCCGGCAAGAACAACTCGGTGATCAGCGCCCTGCAGTCACTGGGCGCGGTCATCAGCAAGAGCGACAGCGACGTGAGCTACATCCGCGCCGTCGTGCCCACCGGCAAGGTGGAGGCCGCCGCGAACCTGGCCGACATCGTGGCCGCCGACCTGGACGAGGTCATCCCGCTCGAAGACCCGACCGAGCCGGCCGGCACCCAGCTGCCCACGCCGCAGACCCCGCCCGGCCCGAGCACCCCGCGTGACAACGCCTACATGCCCATCCGGGACACCGGCGCGGCCGCCTTCACCGCCGCCCACCCGACCTGGGACGGTCGCGGCACCACCATCGGCATCGTCGACTCCGGTGTCGACCTGGACCACCCGGCGCTGGCCACCACCACGACCGGCGAGCGCAAGATCACCGACTGGGTGACCGCGACCGACCCGTTCACCGACGACGACCCGACCTGGCTCGACATGTCGACCCAGGTCAGCGGCCCGGCCTTCAGCTACCAGGGCGCGAGCTACACCGCGCCGGCCGGCAGCTACCGGGTTGCGGTCTTCAACGAGGGCGACCCGCGCCTCGGTGGCGAGGTGGGCAGCGACGTCAACCGGGACGGCGACAGCACCGACAAGTTCGGCGTGCTCTGGGACACCACGGCCAACACCGTGCGGGTCGACACCAACCAGAACAACAACTTCACCGATGACGCCGCGATGACCGACTACGCGAAGAAGTTCGACGTCGGCCACTTCGGCACCGATAACCCGGCCACCGACATCCACGAGTCGATGCCGTTCGTCGTGCAGACCGACGGCCAGCACAAGGCCGTCAACATCGGCATCGTCTCCGGCGAGCACGGCACCCACGTCGCCGGCATCACCGCGGCCAACCAGATGTTCGGCGGCGCGATGTCCGGCGCGGCGCCCGGCGCCAAGCTCAAGTCGGTCCGGGTCTGCATGTTCATCACCGGCTGCACCTCGCACGCCCTGATCGAGGGCATGACCTTCATCGCCAAGCAGGGCAACGTCGACGTGATCAACATGTCGATCGGTGGCCTGCCGGCGCTGAACGACGGCAACAACACCCGGGCGGTGCTCTACAACCGGCTGATCGACCAGTACAACGTGCAGATGTTCATCTCGGCCGGCAACAACGGCTCGGCCCTCAACACGATCGGCGACCCGGCCGTGGCTTCGCACGTGCTGGCCGTCGGCTCCTACATCAGCAAGGAGAGCTGGCAGAAGAACTACGGTTCGGACTCCAGCTACGTCGACAACCTGCACCCGTTCTCCTCGCGTGGACCGCGCGAGGACGGCGGTTTCAAGCCGGAGATCGTCGCTCCCGGCTCGGCCATCTCCAGCACCCCGATGTGGGAGACCTCCAGCCCGGTGGCTGGCACCTACCCGCTGCCGGCCGGCTACTCGATGCTGCAGGGCACCTCGATGGCCTCGCCGCAGGCCGCCGGTGCGGGGGCGCTGCTGGTGAGTGCCGCCAAGCAGTCCGGTGTGCAGAGCAAGCCGGACCAGCTGCGGGAGGCGCTCAAGTCCACCGCCCGGTTCCTGCCCCGCTACGGCGCCTACGAGCAGGGCAACGGCCTGATCGACATCAACGCCGCCTGGAACCAGCTGAAGACCAACATCAAGACGGTCAACATCAGCTCCTCGGTGGACGTGCACACCATCCTCTCCGGCTTCCTGGCCACGCCGGGTAAGGGCGAGGGCATCTACGACCGGGAGGGTGTCACCGCCGGTGACAGCTACACCCGTACCTACACCTTCACCCGCACCTCGGGTGGCGGCGGCAGCCCGGTCTACAACCTGGGCTGGCTGGGTAACGACGGGACGTTCTCGACGGCAGGCTCCATCGCACTGCCGCTGAACACCCCGACCAACCTGACCGTGGCCGTGCACCCGACCAGCGTCGGCACGCACTCGGCGATCCTGAACCTCGATGACCCGGCCACGGTGGGCATCGACGCGCAGACGCTGAACACGGTGGTCGCGGCCGAGCAGTTCGCCGCCGCCAACAACTACTCGATCACCCACTCGGGCACGATCGGGCGCAACCAGGCGACCAGCTACTTCTTCACCGTGCCGGCCGGGGTTCCGGCCCTGAAGGTTGATCTGGTGGGCGGCGGCAGCACGCCGGGCGCCGGCCAGATCCGGTTCCTGCGGTTCCACCCGTACGGCGTCGGCCTGGAGGACAACTCCTCGCTGAGCTGCTACAACCCGTCCTCCGGCTCATGCGCCGGTTCACCCACCAGCCGGACGACCAGCAACCCGCAGGCCGGCGTCTGGGAGGTCACGGTCGAGGCACGGCGCACCTCCGACGTGGAGAACGCGCCCTACACCCTGACCACCTCGATCCTGGGTGCCTCGGTCTCGCCGAACCCGGACACCATCGCCTCGGCGACGGTTGGGACGCCGATCTCGCGCAGCTACACGCTGACCAACCTGTTCGGTGACTTCACCGGGCGGGCAGTCGGCGCCACCTTCGGCAGCGCCCTGCGGGCCACCCCCAGCATCACCGGTGGTGTCCAGCAGCAGCGGGTGGTGCACGTGACAGCCGGTTCCACCTCGCTGCGGGCCACCATCGGCAGCGCGAGCGACCCGGCAGCCGACCTGGACCTGTTCGTCTACAACTGCACCACCGGCACCTGCGTGCTGGCCGGGCAGTCGGCGGACGGCGACAGCGAGGAGTCGGTGACCATCAGCAACCCGGCGCCGGGCGCCTGGGTCACCCTGGTGGACGGCTTCGCGGTGCCGTCGGGTTCGACCACGTTCAACTACGTGGACGTGTTCAACAACCCGGCCTTCGGCTCGATCTCGGTGACCGACTCGAACGCGCCGCGGCCGGCCAACGGCCAGTGGACGGTGCCGGCGACGGTAACCGCGAACGCGGCGCCGGCGGCGGGTCGGGTGCTGCTCGGCAACGTGCGGGTAGCCACCGACTCGAACGTGGTGGTGGGCTCGGGCGACGTGGTGGTGCAGGGCGTCACCCCGTAGCAGTCGAAGCTCTCTCACTCGAAGGCCCCGTCGGCAAGTCCGGCGGGGCCTTCGGGCGCTTAGGCGGTGCTGGGCCTTACCGGTTTCTGGGCCGGTTCTGGGCCTTACGGTTCTGGGCCGGCTACCGACCTAGGCCGATACCGGGGTGACCGGTTCGGACGGCCGCTCGCGCGCCGGCGCGGCGGTCCGGGCGGCCAGCACGGAGCCGAGCAGGATGAGCGGGAAGCCGATCATCATGCCCAGAGTCAGCCGCTCGCCCAGCACCAGCACGCCGAGCAGCACCGCGACCGCCGGGTTGACATAGGTGATCACCGTGGACCGGGTCGGACCGATCTCGGCGATGAGCTGGAAGAACAGCACGAAGGCCAGCGCGGTACAGGCCACCACCAGCACGACGATGCTGGCGATCGCCCGGCCAGGCACCTGGTGCGGCGGTCGCAGCACCGCGAATGGCAACAGCAGTATCGTGCTGACGCTCATCGCGACCGCGATCACGCCCAGCCCCGGCAGGCCCGACAACCATCGAGCCAGGATCACCGGCCCGGCGGCGTAGCCGATGCTCACCACCACCATCTCGGCGATCGCGCCCCAGTGCAGCTGGCCGAGATCGAGCCCGACCAGGCTGGCCACCCCGACCACTCCGATGGCGAGGCCGAGCAGTTGCCGGGCGCCCATCCGCTCGCCGTGGCTGGAGAAGAACGCCAGCGCCGCGCCGATCAACGGCACCGCCGCGACCAGCAGCCCGGCCAGCGAGCTGGTCAATTGCCGCTCGGCGTCGGACAGCAGCACCCACGGGACGACCACCTCGATCAGGCTGAACGCGATGATCGGCCGCCAGTGCCGCAGCACCGGCCCGATCATGCCGCGGGCCGCCGCCAGCGGCACCAGCAGCAGCGAGGCGCCGGCCGTCCGCAGGAACACCAGGGTGCCCGGGCTCAGATGCTCCACCGCCACCCGGATGAACAGGTAGGGCAAACCCCAGATCAGGCACATAACTGCGAACAGCAACCAGCCGCGGCGTGACACGGCACCTTCCTTCTCCCCGGACCTGTCAGCCCTGCTCCGGCGGGCCTGCCGACTCAACCCACGCTACGCAGCAAGTAATCCAGCGGGCGGTCGGACCGGCCGGATCGCGTGCAACATCACGGTCGCTGGCCGCACAATTTGGGTGGAGGGCTCATCCGCGCCCCCGAGGAGGCAGCAGATGAGCATTCCGTTGGCCGGCATCGGTGCCCGGGCCCGAACCAGCCGCAGCCGTACCGTGCCGATCGGCGACTACGGCTTCCTGTCCGACGGCGAGGTCACCGCCCTGGTCGCGCCCGGCGGCTCGGTTGACTGGATGTGTCTGCCCCGAATGGACTCGCCGAGCATCTTCGGCACCATCCTGGACCGGCATGCCGGCACCTTCCGGATCGCGCCGGAGGACGTGACGGTGCCCTCGGCCCGGCGGTACCTGCCCGGCACCATGGTGCTGGAGACCAGTTGGGGCACCGCCAACGGCTGGATCATCGTCCGGGACGTGCTGCTGATCGGTCCCTGGCGCCACGATTCGGAACTGTCCGGCAGCCAGCGCCGCACCCCCACCGACTACGACGCCGAGCACACCCTGCTGCGCACCATCCGGTGCGTCTCCGGCGAGGTGCAGGTGGTCATGCAGTGCGAGCCGGTGCTGGACTACGGCCGGCAGCATGTCCGCTGGGAGTACACCGACAAGGTCTATCACCAGGCACGCACCAGCACCGATCGGCACGATTTGGCGCTGACCCTGACCACCGACCTGCGGCTCGGTTTCGAGGGCGGCCAGGCGGCGGCCCGCACCCTGCTGAAGGAGGGCGATGTCCGGTTCGTGGCGCTGTCCTGGGGCGGTCCGCCACCGCCGGAGACCTATCAGCAGGCCTATCGCCGGCTGGTCTGGACCGCTCACCACTGGCAGCACTGGCTGGCGCGGGGCAACTTCCCGGACCACCCGTGGCGGCACTACTTGCAGCGCAGCGCGCTGACCCTGAAGGGTTTGACCTACGCACCGACCGGGGCGATCTGCGCCGCGGCCACCACCTCGCTGCCGGAGACGCCGGGTGGCCAACGCAACTACGACTACCGCTACAGCTGGATCCGGGACGCCACCTTCGCCCTCTGGGGCATGTACTCGCTCGGCTTCGACTGGGAGGCGGTGGATTTCTTCTCCTTCATCGCCGACCTGGCCGAGCAGAACCCGGACCTGCAGATCATGTACGGCATCGGCGGCGAGCGGGATCTGGACGAGCATCAACTCGACCACCTGGAGGGCTACCTGGGCTCCCGGCCGGTCCGGGTCGGCAACGCCGCCTATGCCCAGCAACAGCACGACGTGTGGGGCGCGTTGCTCGACTCGGTGTACCTGCACTCGAAGGTGGCCGACCATCTGGACGGCCGGATCTGGCCGATCCTGGGCAACCAGGTGACCGCCGCGTTGAAGCACTGGCAGGACCCGGACGCCGGCATCTGGGAGGTGCGCGGCGAGCCCAAGCACTTCACCTCGTCCAAGATCATGTGCTGGGTGGCGGTGGACCGCGGTGCCCGGCTGGCCTCGATGATCGGACAGGACGCCGAGGCGGCGGCCTGGCAACTGGCCGCCGCCGAGATCAAGCAGGATGTGCTGGCGCACGGCGTGAACAGCCGCGGTGTGCTCACCCAGTACTACGGCGGCGACAGCCTGGACGCCTCGCTGTTGCTGGCGGTACTGGTGCGGTTCCTGCCGCCGGACGATCCGATCATGCGGGCGACGGTGCTGGCGATCGCCGACGAGCTCACCCAGGACGGCCTGGTGCTGCGCTACCGGGTGGAGCAGACCGACGACGGCTTCGCCGGCGAGGAGGGCACGTTCACCATCTGCTCGTTCTGGCTGGTCTCGGCGCTGTGCGAGATCGGTGAGTACGAGCGGGCCCGCCAGCTCTGCGCCAAACTGCTCTCCTTCGCCGGCCCGCTGCAGCTCTATGCCGAGGAGATCGACCCGCACACCGGCCACCACCTGGGTAACTTCCCGCAGGCATTCACCCACCTGGCGTTGATCAACGCGGTGGTGCATGTGATCGACCTGGAGCAGTCTGAGCTGCTGGAATGAGCCGCGATAGGCAATAGTTGTCCGGGTGCAGACCCTGCAACTGGGCTGGCAGCCGGCCCTGGCGCTGTCGGCGATGCTGGCCGCCGGTGCCGTCGCGGCCCCGGCGGTGTCGGCCCGTCGGGGCCCGGCCGCCCGGCCGTACCTGCGCGAAAGCGCCCTGGTCGCCGGGCTGTACGGGCTGTGGCAGCTGGCCGGGTCGGCCTCGGTCGGGCACGGCCGCGGCGCCTTCGACCGGGCCCGCTGGATCGTCCGGTTCGAGCACCGCTGGCTGCCCAGCGAGCGGTCCGCGCAGCGGCTGCTGGCCCACCACGAGCTGCTGATGCGGGCGGCCAACTGGTACTACGCGACGATGCACTTCACCGGGCTGGGGCTGCTGTTGCTCTGGCTGTTCGCCCGGCATCGGGACCGCTACCCCCGGGTGCGCAACGTGCTGGCACTGCTGACCGGGGCCTCGCTGCTGATCCAGCTGGTCCCGGTGGCGCCGCCCAGGCTGCTGCCCGAACTGGGATTCGTGGACACTGCGGCGCGGTACGGCGAATCGGTCTACGCGATCTCGACCATCACCATCGACCAGCTTTCGGCGATGCCGTCGGTGCACGTCGGCTGGGCGTTGCTGGTGGGCTGGGCGGTGCTCGGGGTCAGCACCAGCCGCTACCGCTGGTGGGTGCTGGCGCATCCGGTGCTGACGGTGTTCGTGGTGGCCGCCACCGCGAACCATTTCTGGCTGGACGGCATCGTGGCGGCGCTGCTGCTGGCGGGCGCGATCGGCCTGGTCCGGCTGTCGGATAGCGCGATCGACAGGCTCCGGCAGTCAAGCCGAGGAGGCCAGGTCGGGATGGATCATGGTGATGCCCGGACTGGTCGAGTCGGTCATGCCGGCCAGCGCCTGCCCGACCTCGGCGAGGGTGATCCGGCCGGTGATGAGCTGGTCGGGCCGCAGCGCGCCTGAGCCGACCAACTCCAGCAGTCGGGGGAAGTCGTGCGCTGCCATGCCGTGGCTGCCGAGCCAGCTCAGTTCGCGAAACGCCAGCATCGACAGGTCTACCCGGATGGGTTCGGGCAGCGCACCGACCTGCACATGCCGGCCCCGCGGGCGCAGCGAGCCCAGGCATGCCTGGGCCACGGACTCGGCGCCGATCGCGTCGATGGTCACCTCCGCGCCGCCGCCGGTCAGCTCGACGATCTGCTCGGCGACCTCCGGCACCGCCGGCAGCAGGTGGCCGGCGCCGTGCCGGCCGGCCAGCTCCAGCGCGGCCGGCCGCGGGTCCACCGCGATCACCCGGGCGCCGGCGGCGGCCGCGATCATCACCGCCGACAGGCCGACGCCGCCGCAGCCGAAGACCGCCAACCACTCCCCCGGCCGTACCGCGCCCACCGAGGTGACCGCGCGATAGGAGGTGGCGAACCGGCAGCCGAGCGCGGCGGCGGTGTCGAACCGCACCCGCGGCGGCAGTGCCACCAGGTTCACCTCGGCGAACGGGATCGCCACGTACTCGGCGAAGGATCCCCAGTAGCTGAAACCGGGCTGCAGCTGCTGGGTGCAGACCTGCTGCTGACCGGCGCGGCACTGCTCGCAGCGGCCGCAGGCACAGATGAACGGCACCGCCACCCGGTCACCCGGCCGCCAGCCGGTCACCCGCGCGCCGACCGCGACCACCGTGCCGGCCAGTTCGTGACCCGGCACGTGGGGCAGCACGATGGCCGGGTCGTGCCCCTGCCAGGCGTGCCAGTCGCTGCGACACAGGCCGGTCGCCTCGACCTTGACCACGACGCCGTCCGGTCGGGGTTCCGGATCGGCCACCGTGACCACCGACGGGGCTGCTGCGAAGGCGGAGATCAGCACGGCACGCACGGCGACCTTTGTACCGCATGACCGGCCGGGCGCGGGACTCGCCCGACCAGCGGCGTCGCGGCGAAGATCGTCGGCGATGAGTGCGGATCGAATCAACCTTACGATGTACTCGCTGGCCGGACTCGCGCTCCTATCTGATGGACCGCGACGCCACGTCGCGACAGGAGGCCGATATGCCACTCATCGCCATTCCCGGCAAGTACCGCCTGATCGGCGCTTCGCCGGACGGTGACTCCGTTCGCTTCTACCCCAATACGCCCACGGCATTCGCCGATGCCGGACTTACCGTCAAGACCAACGCGGCCGGCGGCGCCCAGCTCCGGCTGGATGCCATCGACGCGCTGGAGACGCACTACACCCCGCCGGGCGCGCCGCATCCCTGGCACCAGCCGGCCGCGCTCGGCGGTGGCGCGGCCGACGCGCTGCTGGAGTTGCTCGGCTTCAGCAACGTCCAACGCGACGCCCGCAACATCGTCACGTCCTCGACGCCGGCCGAGACGCCGGGCTACATCCTGACCAGGTTCGCCGACAAGTACGGCCGGGCGGTCGCCTTCGCCTACGCCGGGCAGCGGCGGGGCGGCACCAGCAAGCCGGTGTACGTGGAGGTCGCCGAACTCAGGCGATCGGTGAACTACCAGCTGCTGGCCGACGGCTGGGCCTACCCGACCTTCTACTCCAAGCTGTTCGTCGAGCTGCGCAACGCGCTGGCCGACGCGGCGGTCGCCGCGCGCGCCGCCGGCAAGGGGGTATGGGAGCACGACGGGACGCTGGCCGGGTTCAAGCTGAGGTCCCGCGCTCAGCTCACCGACGAGCTGGTGATCCTGCCCAAGCTGTTCCGCCGGTTGGCCGAGTACCTGACGCTGGACGAGCCGACCACCGTCAGCCTGGCCGGCTTCAAGGCATTCCTGCAGGCCGGCGCGGACGAGCTGTTCACGGTGCCGGACGGCCAGGCGACGCATCTGGACACGCTCATCGAGCGCAAGGGTCAGACGCTTCGGCTGACGGTGCCGCCGGAGCGCATCATCTTCCAGGAGGGCTGAGTACCTTCCAGGAGGGCCAGGAGGGCTGAGTACCTTCCAGGAGGGCTGAATACCTTCCACGAGGGCTGAGTACCTTCCAAGAGGGCTGAGTCAGGACGGCTGCGTCAGGGCGCCGGCAAAGCGCGCCTGCTGGCGCCGCGCGGCCGATCCGGCTAGCGTCCCTTTCGGGAGGTTTCATGAAAACGCTCATCATCGTGCTCATCGTGATCGTGGTGGTACTGGCGTTGCTGGCATTGTTCGTGCTACCCCGAATGCGGGCACGCAAGGCCGAGCAACGGCAGGCACAGGCGCAGGAACATCTCGCCGAGTCGCAGCAGCGGGCAGTTCGGGCGGACGCGGCACAGGCTGCCGCCCAGGAACAGGTGGCCGCCGCGCAGAGAACCCGGGCCGAAGCCGAACTGCGGGCTAGCGAGGCCGAACGGGAGGCGCAGGAACGGGTAGCCGAGGCCGAACAGCACCGTGCCGAAGCGCAGAACCTGCATGAACGGGCCGCTGAGCTCGATCCGCGGTTGCAGGCCCCGCAGGCCGAGGACCGCACCGAATAACCGAATAGCCGCCAAGACTCGGCCCGCCTGCCATCCGGCCGGCGGGTCGAGTCTTGCGCTCAGCCGGCGGCGCTGGCCGGCACCGCCGGTCGGCGCGGTCGATGCACCAGCTCGCCGCCGCAGTTGGGGCAGGCGCCGGCCAGCTCGCCGTTCGCGCAGGCGTTGCAGAAGGTGCACTCGTAGCTGCAGATGAAGGCCACCGCGTCCTGACCGAGCGGTTGGCCGCAGCGTTCGCAGGCATTGCGCATCTCGAGCATCGCTCGACCCTCCTGGAGAAGTCCGACCCAGACTAGCGCTGCTAGACCAGCTCGAAACGATGGCCGCGCGCCGGCTACCTCAGCTGTTCCGCAGGAACTTCGCCAGGCCCGCCAGCAGCCGATCGGCATCCTCAACGGTGCTGTACGGAGCCAGTCCGATCCGCAGGCCGCCCTGGTCGCCGAGGCCCAGCTGCCGGGACGTTTCCGGCGCGTAGAACGAGCCGGCCGGGGCGTTGACGCCCAGCTCGGCCAGGAACCGATAGGCATCGGCGGCTGACTGCCGCTCGAAGGTGATCAGCAGGGTCGGCGTGCGGTGGGCGGCCCGGGACCAGAGGGTGAGACCCGGCAGCTGGCGCAGGCCGTCCTCGATCCGTCGGCGCAGGCCGTCCTCGTATTCCTCGACCGCCGCCATCGACTCGACCAGCCGCTCGCGTCGGCTGCCGGCATTGCTCGCGATAGCGGCCAGGAAGTCGACCGCCGCGGTGGTGCCGGCCATCAACTCGTACGGCAGCGTGCCGAGTTCGAAGCGCTCCGGGATCTCGTCCGACGAGGGCACCAGCTTGTCTGGCGTCAGGCCGTCCAGCACCGCCGGCCGGCCGGCCAGCACGCCGCAGTGCGGGCCGAAGAACTTGTACGGCGAGCAGGCGAAGAAGTCGGGGTCGAACGCGGTCATGTCGACGGCGGCGTGCGGGACGAGGTGCACGCCGTCGACGTAGCACAGCGCGCCCACGTCGTGTGCCAGCCGGCCGATGCCGGCCAGGTCCGGTCGGGTGCCGATCAGGTTCGAGGCGCCGGTGACCGCGACCAGCCGGGTGTGCTCGGTGAGCACCTCGGCAACCGCGGCCAGTTCCAACTCGCCGGTGTCGGTGTCGAAATCGACCCAGCGCAGGGTTGCGCCGGCAGCCTCGGCGGCATACGCCCAGGGCCGGACGTTGGCGTCGTGATCGAGCCGGCTGACCACCACCTCGTCACCGTGGCTCCAGGTCTTGGCCAGTGCCCGGGACAGGTCGAAGGTCAGCTGGGTCATCGACCGGCCGAACACGATGCCGCGTGGGTCGGCGTTGAGCAGGTCGGCCAGCGCGCGCCGGCAGTCGGCCACCAGGTCGTCGGAGTGCCGTTCGGCCTCGGTCACCCGGCCGCGGTTGGCCATCGGCGACACCAGCGCGTCCCGGATCGCGTCGGCCACCACGTCCGGCACCTGCGAGCCGCCGGGTCCGTCGAAGTGCGCGACGCCGCGGCTCAGTGCCGGGAAGTGCGTGCGGATCGCATCGACGTCATAGCTCATGGGTAACCGCCCCAGCCGACCGATCACGTACTCGACAGGCGTCACAACGCGCCCCGCTTCTTGATGTTCCGAGTTGCGGAGCCCGCTGGAAACTGGACATACTCAGCTGCCTTCACAGCGGCACATACTCAGCTACCTTCCGATGGAGATGCCATGCCTGACATCGTGCGCTTTCCCGAGTTCCGGGACCAGATTCTGGATGACTTGAAGAGCACTCACTCCGGCGCCGAGGTCCGTGCCGACGAATCCGAGGCGACCGTGGCCTCGGACTCAGGCCACCACGTCGTCTCGATCGACAAGCTGTACCGGACCTACGTCGATCTGGCGTTGCAATCTCCCGACTCCTCCCACGAAGATCTGGTCGCGGCGGCAAAGAACGGCGTCAACAACTGGAAGACCGTATCGGGCGAGTCGCCGGTGTTCACGGTCGACCGGATACCCACCCACCTCAGCAATTTGATGCTCATGCAGAAGTGCGTGGCGACCGGTCCGGCCTGATCGAGGATCGACTCCAGCAGAGCCGGCGCGCGGTGTACCTGCGCTCTCTCACCGGCCTGATGCTCATCATCAGGCCGGCACATGCGGAGATCCTGCATTCGCCGAGTGGTGACCGGTGGCAGGCCGAGATCCTCTCGCACCCGGTCGCGCTCGAAATTCTCCGACTTGCCGCCGGGGAAGCCATCGAGCAGGGCGAGCTGGTGGTCAAGGCGTGTCAAGGCCGGTCAGCGCTGTTGCCCACGGCAAGCGGGATCGTCGACGCGCTGGTTCGCGCGGGCCTGCTGGTAGCTGTTGAGGTGCCAGCGGCCGCATCCGAAGCTGGCCAGGAGGACCACGATTCCGCACGTCAATGGGCTTCGGCGGGTTGGGGTTCGGCCTTCGAGTATCACAGGTACACGACCGGGCTGCGGCTGCTGGACTATGGGTCGGCCGACACGGCTCGAATAGACCAAGAGCTGATGGCGAGCTATCTTGCCAGCGCGCCACCGCCGGAGCTCTATCTCGACCGGCCGGGCGAGCTACTCGACCTGCCGCCGCCCCAGCCGACCCGGACGGCGACCACGGTTGCCGAGCTGTATGCCGAGGACCTCGCGTCGAAACCGCGATCCACCGACCTGGAGGGCCTTTCCGACTACTGCTTCCTGTGCTTCGGACAGACCGGCCGGGTGAACTTTCCGGTCACCGGCCGTCAGCTCCTGAAGAGCGTGCCGTCGGGCGGCAGTCGCCATCCGACGGAGGCCTATCTGTTCGTCCTGGACGTGGCCGGGGTACCGCGCGGGACCTATCACTACTCGGTACGCGATCACGCTCTGGAGCGAGTCGACCCGGACGACCCTGAGAAGATCGCCCTCGAACGCTGCCTGGTCCACGCTGAGCGGCTCGCCTTCGGGCCAGCGCTCGTCGCCGTGCTCACCAGCCGCCCAGAGCGCAGCATGTATCGCTACCGGGAGGCGCGCTCCTACCGGGTGTTGCATCTGGACGCCGGCCATGTCCTCTACAACGCGGCGATGGTTGCTCGCTCGTTCGGTTGGTCGTCCTACCGTGCCTACTCGCCCGAGGAGCACGGGGTGGAGCCAGTTCTGAAGGTGAACGGGATCACCGAGTTCACGATCGGGACGATCGCGGTGGGCATGCCGTGAGTTCGCCGCGGCTGGCCGAGGATGACAGGTTCGTGGTGGCACCGCTGCTGACGGTGGATCTTGCCGACCCGGCGGTTATCACCTCCTCGGTCGACAACGCGACGTTCAGGGCATCAGACCCAAGGCTGGCGAGTGTGTTGGTGGCCGCGCGGGGAGCGCGGACCGGCACTGAGTGGATTTCGTTGATCGACACCACGCTGGGCGTTGAACCTGAAGTGGCCAGGTCGATCTTCGAGCAACTCGTCGCGACCGGCCTGGTCCGCGGCGATGTCGACTCGGCGGTTGACCGCGACATCGACCAGTGGTTCGACCACGGGTGGGGCCAAGCACTCACCTATCACCTGAGCACCCGGAACCTGATATTCGCCGATGTCGAGCCGGGAGCCGCGCGTCCGTATGCCAACCTGATCGACAGCGGCCCGCCGCCGAGCTGGTTCACCGAGCATGAACAGGCGCTGGAACGGATAGCGTTGCCGGCGGTCGAGCCGATCGACTCGGCCGAGCCGTTCGCCTCGATGATCCTGCGGCGACGAACCAACAAGCCGTGGACGAAGACCGCGGTCCGGTTCGAGGAACTCGGCTGGCTGCTGACGGTGACCAATAGCGACAGCACCCGGGCTAGATGGCGAGCCAGTCGGGAGTGGCAAACCGATCCTTCGGTGCTGCTCGACGTGCCGTTCGGCGCGTTCGAGTCCTACCTCGTCGTCGACGCCGTGCGGCCGTTGCCCAGCGGGCTGTTCCATGTCAACCTCGCGCAGCAGTCGCTCGACCTCATCCGGCACGGGTCAATGATGGCGGACCTGGTCTCGATCTGCGGCAATCAGAAGGCGCTGGAGGGCTGCCAGTTCGCTGTCCTGATCGTCGCCGAGTGGCAGCGGCAGCAGTTCAACTACCGGCACCCGCGCGGTTATCGAAACCTGTTCGTCAGTGCCGGCGAATTCGCGCAGTCCTATGTGATGGCGGCTACGGCGCTCAATTACAGCGTCTTCCTGACGCCAGCCACTCGTGACGAGCTGGCCGAAGGCCTGCTCGAAGCGGATAGGTACGAATCGAACCTGTTGTACGTCATCGGGATCGGATGACCTACCACCTCGCCGCGGACGCGGGCATCCTGGTCGTCGATGGTGAGACGACCATCCGAATGGGCAGTCTGCAATTGCGCGCGGGCCTGGTGCCGTCGGCAGCGCGGGCGTTGTTCCAGTTGGCGTATGAGGGGTTCGCGACGCCCGACGAGGCGATCCGGTGCCTCCGCGCAGCGGGTGAACAGCCGGCCACCGCGATGGGAATCGTTGCCGAACTGCTCCGCGCGGGAGTCATCGTCGAGGTGGACGACCTGCGGTGGGCGCGGGCCTTTCACCGCCAATCCGGCCATGGACGGGCGCACGGCAGACCTGGGCCTCGCCGGGTCATTGCCGGGCCGCCGGCCGCCGGACGGTTCGCCGAGCGACTGGCGGCGCCGTTCGGAAACCTGCTCGACCGGCGTCGCTCAGCCCGAGAGTTCGGCGGTGGCAAGCTTGACCGCGCCGACCTGGACGCGTTGCTCTGGGCCGGCTTCGGGATGACCGACGGGGGGCATCGCACGGTACCGTCCGCCGGCGGGCTCGGCGGCGTCCGGCCGGTCGTCGCGGTGGCGGAGCTGGCCGGGGTGGCCGACCTCGAGCCTGGAATGCATCGGATGACCAACGGGATCCTCGAGCACTACGCCCCGCCGCCTGGCGAACTCGACGACCTGTTCGCGACCGGCCACGTTTCCTACGATCGCTGCTCGTGCGTGATCCTCCTGGTGATCGGACTCAGCCGGCTGGGCGAAGCCTATTCCGAACTCGGGTATCGGTTCGGACTGATCGAGGCGGGCCACTGCGCCCAGAACGTGCTGCTGGCGGCAGCAGCACTGCAGTGCGCCGCCGTGCCGATCGGCGCGCTCGATGACGACGTGGCGCACAGCGCGCTCGGCCTGGGCGAGGACGAGTTCGTCGTCTACGCGGTCGTCATCGGCAGCAATGCCTGACTGCGCGCACTGCCTGGAGCTGTGGGCTCCCCGGCTACCGGAGCTGTCCGGCCAGGTCAGGCTGCTGGGCGCGATCGCGCATCCCGAATGCCCGGCGCACGGGGAACGGGTGCCGGTGCGCAGCCTGGGCTTCTCCGGCCGGGTATCCCGTCTTCGACGCGGATTCGTCAAGGCGACGTTCGCGGTCAGACCGCGCGCGGCAGGCGCGCCCTGGGTGGGCGTGGTGCTGGCCGATCTGCCACGCAGCCTGCCAGCCGCGCCGGTGATCTCCGGCATGGGCGTTCATACCCGTCGCGACGCGGCGATCGAGATCGCCACCGCCGAGGCGGTCGAACGCTATGGCGTCCTGCTCAGCCGCTCGCCGGCTCGTCCGCGGGATCGGGCTGCTGAGCCGGCAGCTCGTCCGACGGGCACCGCCGTGGCGGTTACCCACCGGACGGCGGTGCGGCGAGCCGTGGCCGAGTGCTTGGAGAGGCTCGCGATCCAACGGCTGTGCGCCGACGGCTCGGCGGCGAGTGCCGAGCCGTCGCCGGCCGGCGGCAGCACTGCCGGCCTGACCCGGGCACTGGCTGGACTGGGGCTGGTCGGCGAGGTGTACACCGCCACGGTGCTGGCCGGCTGCTGGCTGTGCGTCGTCGCGCTCGTCGACGCCGGCGGAACCCTGGTGGCAGTCGGAACCGCCGGGGCCGGGTCGCCGCAGGTTGCTCGCCGCCGGGCGGTCTTCGAGGCGTACGGGCTATGGGCCGCCTCGGCGCAATCGCTACCTTCACCGGTTACCGAAGCGGACCAGCGCCTGCTGGCAAGCCTGCGTGCCGCGAGCGGCAGCCGGCTGCCGATGCCCTACGCGTGCCGGCCGATGTTGTTCGAAGCGCGACCGGCAATGTCCACGACCGACATCGGCACCCGGTTGTCGGATGAGTGCGGGCTGCACGCCGTGCAGGTCACCGTCGTCGCCTAGGCCGAAACCAAGCGCCATCCAGGCGGAACTGCATGGAGCTACGAACCGTCTGTTGCGGTACCTCACCTAAGCCACGCCATGCAACGGTTCTGGGCGGCCCTCCGTCGGGAGGACCGCCCAGAACCTAGGACCCGCGCCAGTCGTCACAGCTCGCGACTTGTGGCAGCTGGCCCTAGAGGGCCACTTTCAGCTGCAGCCGCTGGTGGATCCGCAGCCGTCGCAGACGAAGCAGGAACCGGCCCGCTGCATCTTGGTGCCGCAGTTCATGCACAGTGGTGCGTCCGCCGAGGAGCCGAGCAACGAGTCGATCAGCTCGGCAGAGCTGTGCACGCCCGGGGTGGTCGGCTTGGCGGCGGCCGGTTTCGGTACCTCGACCGGTGCCGACTGAGCCAGCGCCTCCAGGTCGTCCTCCTCTTCGGTCGGTGCGTAGCTGCCGGTCTCCAGTTGCCGGGACCGCTCCGTCGCGGTGTAGATGCCCAGCGCCGATCGGGTCTCGAACGGCAGGTAGTCCAGCGCCAACCGGCGGAAGATGTAGTCGACGATCGACTGCGCCATCCGGATGTCCAGGTCGTCGGTCAGGCCAGCGGGCTCGAAGCGCATGTTGGTGAACTTGGCGACGTAGGTCTCCAGCGGCACGCCATGCTGCAGCGCCACCGAGATCGCGATGGAGAAGGCGTCCATCACGCCGGCCAGCGTGGAGCCCTGCTTGCCGAGCTTGAGGAAGACCTCGCCCAGGCCGTCGTCCGGGTAGGAGCCGGCGGTCAGGTAACCCTCGGCGCCGCCGACCGTGAAGGACACGGTCCGGGACGGCCGCGACTTCGGCAGCCGCTTGCGGATCGGGCGGTACTCCACCGACTTGGCCGGCTCCGGCTCGGCGGCCTTCTTGGCCTCCTTGCCGGCCGACAGCGGTTGGCCCACCTTGCAGTTGTCCCGGTACACCGCCAGCGCCTTCAGGCCGAGCTTCCAGCCCTGGAAGTAGACATCGGCGATCTCGTCGATGGTGGCCGACTCCGGCAGGTTCACCGTCTTGGAGATGGCGCCGGAGATGAACGGCTGGGTTGCCGCCATCATCCGGACGTGGCCCATCGGCTTGATCGCGCGGGCTCCCATCGCGCAGTCGAACACCTCGTAGTGCTCCGGCTTCAAGCCGGGTGCATCCTGCACATGGCCGTGTTCGGCGATGAATTCGACGATCGCCTCGATCTGCTCCTGCTGGTAGCCCAACGCGACCAGGGCACGCGGCACCGTCTGGTTGACGATCTGCATCGAGCCGCCACCGACCAGCTTCTTGAACTTGACCAACGCCAGGTCCGGCTCGATACCGGTGGTGTCGCAGTCCATCATCAGGCCGATGGTGCCGGTCGGCGCGAGCACCGAGGCCTGCGCGTTGCGCCAGCCGTTGCTCGTCCCGATCCGCAGGCACTCGATCCACTGCCGATTGGCCTCGGCGAGCACCGTCCGGTCCGTCTCGTGCAGCGAGCGCACCTGGTCGTTGGCGGCGGCGTGCTTGCGCATCACCCGAGCATGTGCCTCGGCATTGCGGGCGTAGCCGTCGTACGGCCCGACCACTCCGGCGAGTTCGGCCGAGCGGCGGTAGGCGGCGCCGGTCATCAGGGAGGTGATCGCCGCTGCCAGCGCCCGGCCGCCGTCGGAGTCATAGGCCAGGCCGGAGGCCATCAGCAGCGCACCCAGGTTGGCATAGCCGATGCCGAGCTGACGGTAGGCCCGGGTGTTGACGCCGATCGACTCGGTCGGGAAGTCGGCGAAGCAGATCGAGATGTCCATCGCGGTGATGATCAGCTCGACCGCCCGGACGAACTTCTCGGTATCGAAGGCGTTGCCCTCGCCCAGGAACTTCAGCAGGTTCAGCGAGGCCAGGTTGCAGGACGTGTTGTCCAGGCTCATGTACTCCGAGCACGGGTTGGACGCGGTGATCCGGCCCGACTCCGGGTTGGTGTGCCAGTCGTTGATGGTGTCGTCGTACTGGATGCCCGGGTCGGCGCATTGCCAGGCCGCCTTGGCGATCCGGTGGAACAGGTCCTTGGCACCGACCCGATCGATCACCTCGTGGGTGCTCCGCGCCCGCAGCCCGAACTCGGTGTCCTGCTCGACCGCCCGCATGAACTCATCGCTCACCCGAACCGAGTTGTTGGCGTTCTGGTACTGCACCGAGGTGATGTCGGAGCCGCCCAGGTCCATGTCGAAGCCGGCGTCGCGCAGCACCCGGATCTTGTCTTCCTCGCGGGCCTTGGTCTCGACGAACTCCACGATGTCGGGATGATCGACGTCCAGCACCACCATCTTGGCGGCCCGCCGGGTGGCACCGCCGGACTTGATGGTGCCGGCCGAGGCATCCGCGCCACGCATGAAGCTGACCGGGCCGGAGGCCGTGCCGCCGGAGGACAGCAGTTCCTTCGAGGACCGGATCCGGGACAGGTTCAGTCCGGCGCCGGAGCCGCCCTTGAAGATCAGCCCCTCTTCCCGGTACCAGTTCAGGATCGAGTCCATCGTGTCATCGACGGCCAGGATGAAGCAGGCGCTGACCTGCTGCGGTGAGCTGGTGCCGACGTTGAACCAGACCGGCGAATTGAAGCTGAACACCTGATGCAACAGCATCCAGGTCAGTTCGTGCTCGAAGATCTCGGCGTCGGTGGGTGCGGCGAAGTAGCCGTACTGCTCGCCGGCGGTCCGGTAGCTGCGCACCACCCGATCGATGAGCTGGCGCAGCGACCATTCCCGCTGACTGGTGTCGACCGCGCCGCGGAAGTACTTGGTGGTGACGATGTTGGCCGCGTTCACCGACCAGGCCACCGGAAACTCGACCCCGCGCTGCTCGAAATTGATCGAGCCGTCCCGCCAGTTGGTCATCACCACATCGCGGCGTTCCCACTCCACCTCGTCGTAGGGATGCACGCCCTCGGTGGTGTAGATCCGCTCGATGCGCAAACCATTGGCCGGAAAGACGCTCTCGCGCTTCCCCGCCGCCATGGTCGGGGCACCGCCCGAGTGCTTGGCGGAACCGCCCTTACCGGCGTTCTTCGTGCCGGAATCACCGGTGGCGCCGCCTTCAACAACCTCGGTCATAACGTGCGTGTTCCTCTCTCGATGTGGTCCTACGACGCGATCTGTGCGCGCTGGTTTGTGCGCGATCGAGCGGGTGGGGCGGTGGAGCGAGCCGGCTCGTTGCCGGTTGAGGACTAGGGGCTTGATGAGCGCCGATGGTCGGCGCGCAGCTCGCCGATTGCCTTTTCGAAGTCGTCGATGGAGCTGAATGCCTGATAGACGCTGGCAAAGCGCAGGTAGGCGACTTCGTCCAGATCTCGCAGCGGGCCGAGAATGGCCAGGCCGACCTCCGGAGCTGGCACCTCCGCCGACCCGGTGGCCCGAATGCTGTCCTCTACCCGCTGGGCAAGTTGGGCGAGCGCGTCCTCGTCCACCGGCCGGCCCTGGCAGGCCCGGCGGACGCCGTTGACGACCTTCTGCCGGCTGAACGGCTCGGTGACACCGCTGCGCTTGATCACCGCGAGGGTGGCTTCCTCCACCGTGGTGAACCGCTTGCCGCACTCCGGGCAGCTGCGGCGCCGGCGGATCACCTGCCCCTCGTCCTGTTCCCGGGAATCGACCACCCGCGAGTCCGGATGCCGGCAGTACGGACACCGCATCGGCTCTCATCCCCTTCACGGCCAGGCCGGTCAGCCGAGGCTCCTTGCGAGAGCCGGCTGCGGCTAAGTAAGGCTGATGTTCGGTTTTCGCCCGGTCGGGATCAGTTATCAACACCCTGCTGTCGACAACCTGGGGATGGACGGTGGACCGAGCCGGCCAAGTTGTAGATGGCGTGTGGACGAGTGAAACCCAACTTGTGGACGAAGTACATCGGTGTAACTACTACATCTAGGGGTGCAACGCTAGAACGTCGATGCTTCTTCCGCAAGCGGCGACACGAGCCAATTCGTCGCGTGTCGCTCGTCGGGGCATGGCCGGTCCGTCAAGGTTTAGCCGAGCTTGAGGGTTTGGCCCGGCGAAAGCACCACGGAGTTCAGGTGGTTGACCTGCCGCAGGTGGTCGACCACCAGGCGTGGATCGGAGTGTGGCTCGGCTCGCTGGGCAATCGACCAGAGGGTGTCGCCCGACTGGACGGTCACGGTGCTGCCGGCCGGCAGCGCGGGCGCGTTCGGTGCCGACCCGGCCGATAACCGGGCGGTCAGCAGCAGCAGTGCGCCGAGCAGCACGGTGGCCGCGATCGCCACTACCAGCCCTCGCCGGGTCAGCCGCATCGGCCGGTCAGCGGGTGACACGGTCAGCGGCCAGGCCAACCGGCTCTGGCCGAAGCAGAGTTGCTCGGTCAGGTTCGCCTGCGCCCCCCGGGAGGGCATCGTCGTCCGGCGCCGGCCGGCTGGCCGCTCGAGGGCCCGGGGCGCGCCGGTGCCGGGCACCAGGGTCAGGTGACGAGCCTGGTCCCGACCGCCGGGCATGGTGCGACGCGCCCGCTGCGGGATCACCACTTCGGGCGGGAACTCGCTTGCTACTGACATGGCAGCGCCTCCTCGTGCTGACTCGTCCTGCTCGTCCTGCCGGCCGGCCCGCTGCCGATCGGCGCCTCTTGGAGATCGACTGGTGAATCGATCGCGCATTCGATAGAACGTCTGTTTGAATGTGTACCACCGGGGTACGACAAGACGCCAGCGGAGCGACACGCCGATTCGAACGGGTGTTTGAATCGTTATTCGAATAGCGCTACCTTGCACAGGTGAGCCGACCGCCAGGCGACTTGGTATCCCGCCGACGACCGCCCACAGCAGCAACCGAGCTACCCAGCAGACAGCACACGAAGGAGAACCCGGTGCCAAAACCCGCCAAGCCCAGCCCTCGGCGAGGACCAGGACGGCCGAAGAACAGCACCATCGCTGAGTTCCCCGGCCACGACCCCGGAGACGGCCTGACCTCGCGGCAGCGCACCATCCTCAGCGTGATCCGCGACGCGGTGCAGAGCCGCGGCTTCCCACCCAGCATGCGCGAGATCGGTGACGCGGTAGGCCTGCAGTCCACCTCCAGCGTCAGCCATCAATTGGCGGTGCTGGAACAGAAGGGCTACATCCGGCGGGATCCGAACAAGCCACGGGCGCTGGACGTCCTGGCGCCCGGCGAGGTCGAGGAGCGGATGCCGGCGATCAGCCAACTACGCCCGGTCGCCGCCGACGCGCTCGATGCTGACGCGCCGGCCCCGGTCATGGTGCCATTGCTCGGCCGGATTGCCGCCGGTGGACCGATCCTCGCCGAGCAGCTGGTCGAGGACGTGTTCCCGCTACCACGCACGCTGGTCGGCGAAGGCACCCTGTACATGCTGAAGGTGCAGGGTGATTCGATGGTTGACGCCGCGATCGCCGATGGTGACTGGGTGGTCGTCAGGCAGCAACAGGACGCCGAGAACGGGGAGATCGTGGCCGCCATGATCGATGGCGAGGCGACGGTCAAGACGTTCCGGCGCCGGGACGGGCATGCCTGGCTACTTCCGCAGAACCCGGCCTACTCCCCCATCCCGGCCGATCAGGCAAGCATCCTGGGACGAGTGGTCGCCGTCCTGCGGAAGGTCTGAACCTCCTCGGCGGGAGGCACCTGAGCCGGGGCGGTTGAGCACCAGCCGTCCCGGCTCAGCTCCAGGTCTGCTGCTGAGGTGTCTCCCACGGCTCAGCGGTGGGCTGGGCTGCCTTGGCTGCTTCGGCGGCTGGCTCGTCCGCCTCGGCCGTCGGTACCGCGGCATTGGTATCAGCGCCGAGCGACGGCGGCACCACCGGTGGTGGCACCTGGGGGCTGACCGGAACGACCGGCACAACCGGCGTCGCGCTCGCCGGCGGCTCGGACTTTGGCGCGTCAGCGGCGTCACGGGCCGCATCGTCGTCGGTCAGGCCCTTCATCTCGGTCTTGAAGATCCGTAATGACCGGCCCACCGATCGAGATACCTCCGGCAACTTCTTGTAGCCGAAGAGGACCACTGCGGCGATCAGCAGGATTGCCCAGTGCGACGGTGCGTCCAAGCCCAACATGTGACTCTCCCTGCTTGGCGTTGTAGTGCCCAGGGTAACCCTGGCCGGCAGCAGTTGAGCCCCACCGGCCCGATCCAGCCCGGCGTTCACCGCCAGGCCGGCCGGTTACCGGTCACGCCTCAGCGGCTGCGAACTCCTCCAGCGCGGCAGCCAGATCCGACCGTACCCGGGCACGGATGAGCGTGCCGTCACCGGTGTGGTCCTCCGACAGCACCTCGCCGTCGGTGTGGATGCGGGCCACCAGGTCGCCCCGGGTATACGGGATCAGGGCTCGCACCGAGCGGTCCGGCCGGGGCAGCCGGGCCTCGATCAGCTCGGTCAACTCGGCGATGCCGGCACCGGTCCTGGCCGATACGAACACCGCGTTCGGCACCAGGCTTCGTAGCCGCAGCTGGGTCTCGGCGTCGGCGGCGTCCACCTTGTTGAAGACGATCTGCTCGGGCACACCGAGGGCGTCGATGTCGGCCAGCACCTCCCGGACAGCACGGATCTGGGCCTCGGGGTCATCGTCGGCGGCATCCACCACGTGCAGCAGCAGGTCGGCCGCGGCCACCTCTTCCAGCGTGGAGCGGAAGGCCTCCACCAGCTGGTGCGGCAGGTGCCGGACGAAGCCCACCGTGTCGGAGAGCGTGTAGACCCGGCCGTCGGCGGTCTCGGCCCGCCGCACCGTGGGATCCAGCGTCGCGAACAGGGCGTTCTGCACCAGCACCCCGGCGCCGGTGAGTCGATTCAGCAGGGACGACTTGCCTGCGTTGGTGTAACCGGCGAGCACCACGGCCGGTATCTGGTTGTTGTCCCGGCGCGCCCGCTTGAGGTCGCGGGCGGTCTTCATGCCGGAGATGTCCTTGCGCAGCTTGGCCATCCGAGCGGTGATCCGGCGCCGGTCGATCTCCAGCTTGGTCTCACCCGGCCCACGGCCGCCGATGCCGACGCCATTGGCCGCCCGGCCACCAACCTGGCGGGACAGCGACTCACCCCAGCCGCGCAGTCGGGGTAGCAGGTACTGCAGTTGGGCGAGCTCCACCTGCGCCTTGCCCTCCCGGGATCGGGCGTGCTGGGCGAAGATGTCCAGGATCAGCGCGGTCCGGTCGACCACCTTGACCTTCAGCACCTGCTCCAGTTGGCGCAGCTGGCCGGGCGCCAGCTCGCCGTCGCAGATCACCGTGTCGGCGCCGCTGGCCGCCACGATGTCACGGAGCTGCTTGGCCTTGCCCGAACCGATATAGGTGGCCGGATCCGGCCGGTCGCGCCGCTGCACCAGCCCCTCGAGTACTTGCGAACCAGCGGTCTCGGCCAGCCGGGCCAGCTCGTTCAGGGAGTTTTCGGCCTCCGCCAGGCCGCCGGAGGTCCAGACGCCGACCAGCACCACCCGCTCCAGGCGCAGCTGGCGGTACTCGACCTCGGTGACGTCGGTGAGCTCGGTGGACAGCCCGGCCACCCGGCGCAGCGCGGCCCGTTCGGACAGGTCGTAGTCGCCGTCCGTCAGCGGGTCGGCTCCGTCGTAGTCGCCGGGTGCCAGCGGGTCGGCCGGGTCGTAGTCGCCGAGCGTCGACTCATCGTCCGTCGGCGAGTCGGCTTCAGCCACGGATGCCGCTGCCGCGGCAGTACCGGTATCGGGGCCCGACTGGTCGTCCATCGGGTAGGCCAGCACGATGTCACTGTCGGCAAGGTGCTCGGATCGGTTATAAGCAGTCATCACTATCTATCGTGACAGGCCATCGACGACTCTCGCCAAGCAATTTCGCTACCGGCGTCGCCAGAGGTCCGGGCGCCCCGTTCAGGCGGGCACGGTCAGCGATGCTGATTCAGCCAGCTTTCGCCGATCGCCACCTCGCCCACCAGCACGGCGGGCCCGGACAGGGTGATCGAGCCGTCCGCTGCCCAGCCCACCGTGCATCGGCCACCAGGCACCTGCACCTGAACCGGCGCGGCGCCGACCAGATCGCCGGTCGCGGCGACCGCGACCGCGCAGATCCCGGTGCCACAGGACCGGGTTTCGCCGACCCCGCGCTCGTGCACCCGCATCCGTACCTGGTTCGGGCCGCCGCGGACGAAGAACTCGACGTTCTGCCCGTCCGGCAGCGCGGGGTCGACGACCGGCGGCACGGTCAGATCCAGTTCGGCCAATTCCTGCTCGCTGGCCAGTTCGACGACCACGTGCGGGTTGGGCAGGTCCAGCGCGAGCCCGGCGTACCGCCCGTTCACCGTCGGGTGCTCCGGCCGCACGGTGGCCGTCCCCATCGCCACCGTGACGTCGTCGCCATCGAAGCTGATGACCTTGATGCCGCCCCGGGTCGCCAGGTTGATCACGTCGCCGGCTAGACCGGCCTGCTGGAGGAAGCGGCCGACCACCCGAACGCCATTGCCGCACATCTCGACGATCGAGCCGTCGGCGTTGCGGTAGTCCATGAAGAATTCCGCCTCGTCGGCCTGGCTGCGCACGTCTGGTTCGGTCGCCAGCTTGGTACGCATCAGCCGCAGCACGCCGTCGGCTCCGATGCCGGCGTGCCGATCGCACAGCGCGCGTACCAGCGCCGGGGACAGCGACAGTACGCCCTCTAGATCCGGAATGATGAGAAAGTCGTTCTCGGTGCCGTGGCCCTTGATCACCGACAGCCCGCTTCGTCCCGCGGCCTTACGGCCGGTCGGCTGGTCGGTCATGCCACCAGGGTAGGGGGTAGTTCGGCCAGCGCGCAGTCAAGCAGGTCCGCGCCGGCGGCGTCCAGCCACCGGATTCGGGGATCCCGGCGGAACCAGGATCGCTGCCGGCGAACGAAACGCCAGGTGCCGCGCACCGTCAGTTCGACCGCCTCGGCCAGGTCACCACGCAACTCACCGCCCGGCCCGAGCACCGCGAGCAGTTGCTGGTAGCCGAGCGCCTTGCCGGCGGTCGGGCTGTCGCGCAGGCCCTGGGGCAGCAGGCCACGCACCTCCTCCAGCAGGCCGCGGGCCATCATGCCCTCGACCCGCAGCCGCACCCGGTCCGGCAGGTCGGCCCGGTCCAGGCCGAGCTGGATGGTCGGATACACCGCGTGGAATGCCGGCATCCGGGCCAGGAACGGCCGGCCGGTGAGTTCGATGACCTCCAGCGCCCGGACGATCCGGCGGCCGTTACCGGGCAGGATCGCGGTGGCTGCGGCTGGATCCCGGGCGGCCAGCCGGGCATGCAGGGCGGCCGACCCCAGCCGCTCCAGCTCGGCCATCAGCCGTGCCCGGATTGGGGCTGATTCGCCGGGAAAATCCAGCTGATCCAGTGCGCCGCGCAGATACAACCCGGAGCCGCCGACCAGGATCGGCAGCCGGCCGCGACCCGCGATATCCGCGATGGCGGTCCGGGCCAGCTGTTGATACTCGGCGACGGCGGCGGACTTGCTGAGCGGCCAGATGTCCAGCAGATGATGGGGGATGCCGCCTCGCTCCGACTCGGGCAGCTTGGCGGTGCCGATGTCCATTCCCCGGTAGAGCTGCATGGAGTCGGCGTTGATGATCTCGCCATCCAGCCGCCGCGCCAGCGTCACCGCCAGGTCGGACTTGCCGGTTGCGGTCGGCCCGACCACCGCCACGACGACCGGCCCCGGTTCCGGCGGTTGTGGTGCTCGCTCGCTGTCGTCTTCGGTACTCATCACTCGGCTCCGCGCCCGTTCCGCTCCTCGGCAGCTGACGCCGCCCGCGATGCTCGCTCGCTGTCGCCTTCGGTCTGGGGGCGGGTGACAGTCATGTTGCAAGAGGCTAACCGGCTTGCACCGGGCGCGGTTCGGTCGTGTCTAATGCACGATATGAGTTCGGAGTGGGGACGCATCGACGACCAGGGCGCGGTGTTCGTGAAGACGGCCGACGGTGAGCGGCAGATCGGCTCCTGGCAGGCGGGCGATGCCGAAGCGGGGCTGGCCTACTACATCCGGCGCTACGAGGATCTGCAGACCGAGGTCGACCTCCTGGCCACCCGGCTGGAATCGGGCGCCGGCGATGCGCGTGCCACCAAGTCCCAGGCGATGACGCTGCACGCCTCGCTGCCAGAGGTGGCCGCGATCGGCGACCTGGCGGCCATCGACAGCCGGCTGGTCGAACTGATCGCGGCGGCCGACGCCAAGATCGGCGAGCAGACCGAGGCTCGGGACGCCGCCCGCGCCGAGGCCATCGCCCGGAAGGAGGCGCTGGTCGCGGAGGCCGAGAAGCTCGCCGAATCATCCACCCAGTGGAAGGTCGCCGGCGACCGGCTGCGTTCGATCGTCGACGAGTGGAAATTGATCAAGGGTGTCGACCGCAAGACCGACGATGCGCTGTGGAAGCGGTTCGCCGCGGCCCGGGATGCCTTCAGCAAGCGCCGGGGCAGCCACTTCGCCCAGCTCGACACCGAGCGGGAGGCCGCCAAGTCGGTCAAGGAGAAGCTGGTCCAGCAGGCCGAGGAACTCGCCAACTCCGACGACTGGCGCTCGACGGCGCAGTCGCTGAAAGACCTGATGACCCAGTGGAAGGCAGCGCCGCGGGCCAACCGGGCCACCGAGGACGCGCTGTGGAAGCGGTTCCGAGCCGCCCAGGACGCGTTCTTCGCGCGGCGCTCCGGGGTGTTCGCCGAGCGGGACGCCGAGCAGCTGCAGAACCTCAAGCAGAAGGAGGCCATCATCGCCGAGGCGGAGGCGCTGGATATCAGCAACCCTCGGCAGGCCCAGGTGTCGCTGCGCGACCTGCAGGAGCGGCTGGAGTCCTTCGGCCACGTGCCCCGCGATGCGATGCAGCGGATCGAGTCGCGAATGCGGGGAGTCGAGCAGCGGATCCGGGACGCGCTGGACGCAGAGTGGAACCGCGGCGCCAGTGACGCCAACCCGTTCCTGGCCCAGCTCAAGCAGCGGTTGACCGAGGCAGAGGACAAGCTGGCCCGGGCCAAGGCATCCGGGGACCAGAGCCGGATCGCCAAGGCCGAGGCTGAGGTGGCTCAGCGCCGTTCGCTGATTCCTGACAACTGACCCCGTCGACCGGCCGCCGGTTAGCCGAGCCGCCGGTTAGCCCGGCCGCCGCTGAGCCGAGCCGCCGCAGCCGGGCCGTCGGTTAGCCCGGCCGCCGGTTAGCCGAGTTGCCGGTTAGCCTGGCCGCCGCTGAGCCGAGCCGCCGCTAGCCGGGCCGCCGGCCAATGCTGAGCAGCTGACCGGCCGTCTTGCTGGCGGCGCGGGTCTGCGGCTGGCCGCTGCCCCGCCAGGGTCGGTGCTCGAGGATCGGTCCGTCAGCCACCAGGTGATGCGGCGCCGCGTAGCTGACCTCGACGGTGACCAGGTCCCCCGGTCCGACCGGTAGGCCGCCGGGCGCCAGGTGCACCAGCCGACCGTCCCGAGCCCGGCCGGACAGCCGGAGGTTGGCCGCGTCCTTCTTGCCCTCCGAGGAGCTGATCAGCACCTCGACCGGCGTGCCGATCAGCCGCGAGTTCGCGTCCCAGCTGATTTGATCCTGCAGCTCGATCAGCCGCTGGTAGCGCTGCTGCACCACCGGCTTCGGTATCTGGTCCGCCATGCTTGCGGCCGGCGTACCGGGTCGTGGCGAGTACTGGAAGGTGAACGCGCTGGCGAACCGGGCCCGCTGCACCACCTCGAGGGTTGCCTGGAAGTCGGCCTCGGTTTCGCCGGGGAAGCCAACGATGATGTCGGTGCTGATCGCCGCCTCGGGCATGGCCGCCCGCACCGAGTCGATGATCTCCAGATAGCGGGTCCGGCGGTAGGACCGGCGCATCGCGCGCAGCACCGTGTCCGAGCCGGACTGCAGCGGCATATGCAGCTGCGGGCAGACGTTCGGCGTCTCGGCCATCGCGGCGATGACGTCGTCGGTGAAGTCGCGCGGGTGCGGGCTGGTGAAGCGCACCCGGTCCAACCCGTCGATCTCGCCGCAGGCCCGCAGCAGCCGGCCGAAGGCCAGCGGGTCGCCGAACGAGCGACCGTAGGAGTTGACGTTCTGGCCGAGCAGGGTGACCTCGGTGACGCCGTCGGCGGCCAGCGCCGCTATCTCGGCGAGCACCTCGCCCGGTCGGCGGTCGGTCTCCCGGCCACGCAGGCTGGGCACGATGCAGAAGGTGCAGGTGTTGTCGCAGCCAACCGAAATCGAGACCCAGGCCGCGAAGGCCGAGTCCCGCCGGCTCGGCAGGTCCGACGGGAAGTTCTGCAGCGCGTCGAGGATCTCCACCTGCGCCTGCCGGTTGTGCCGGGCACGTTCCAGCAGCACCGGCAGGCTGGCCAGGTTGTGGGTGCCGAAGACCACGTCGACCCACGGGGCCTTCTCCAGCACCCGGGCCTGATCCTTCTGCGCCAGGCAGCCGCCGACCGCGATCTGCATGCCGGGGCGAGCGGCCTTGACCGGTGCCAGGTGGCTCAGGTTTCCGTACAGCCGGTTGTCGGCGTTCTCCCGCACCGCGCAGGTGTTGAAGACCACCAGATCCGCGTTCGCGCCGACCGGGTCGTCGGATCGGACGTAGCCCGCCTGCTCCAGCAGCCCGGACAGCCGCTCGGAGTCGTGCACGTTCATCTGGCACCCGTAGGTGCGGATGGCGTAGGTCGGCGCCGGCTGGTCGAGGTCAGTCATAGCAGCTCAAGGGTACGAGACCCGGGCGCTCGGCCGGGTACCCAGCCGGCCGAATCGACCGCCGGCCCAGAGCCGTCCCGCGCCGCCACGGACATCCCTGCCGCTACGCCGGCACTATCCCGCGCCGGCGTAGCCGGTCAGTGCGCGATCTCGGTGGCCCGAGACTCCCGCACCACGGTGACCCGGATCTGACCCGGATAGGTCAGCTCATCCTCGATCTGCTTGGCCACTTCACGGGCGATCACGCCGGCGGCCAGGTCGTCCACCTCGTTCGGCAGCACCATCACCCGCACCTCGCGCCCGGATTGCATGGCAAACACCCGCTCCACGCCGACCTTGGCGGCCGCGATCTCCTCGATCCGCTCCAGCCGCTTGATGTATGCCTCCAGCGATTCCCGCCGAGCACCTGGCCGGGCGGCCGAGCAGGCGTCAGCGGCCTGGGTCAACACGGCTTCCACGGTGCGGGGCGCCACCTCGTTGTGGTGTGCCTCGACCGCGTGGGTGACGGTCTCGCTCTCGCCGTACTTGCGCAGCAGTTCGGCGCCGATGATGGCGTGGCTGCCCTCGACCTCGTGGGTAAGCGCCTTGCCGATGTCGTGCAGAAATGCCGACCGCTTGATCAGCGGCGGCGGCAAGCCGAGTTCGCTGGCCATGATGCCGGCGATGTGAGCGGTCTCGATGAGGTGGCCGAGTACGTTCTGGCCATAGCTGGTCCGATATCGCAGCCGGCCCAGGGTGGGCACCAGCCGCTCGTCGAGGTCGGTGATGCCGACCTCGACCAGGGCGTCTCGAGCCGCGCGCAGGCACAGTTCGTCCACCTCGACCTTGGCCGCCTCGTAGATCTCCTCGATCCGATGCGGGTGAATGCGGCCGTCCAGCACCAGTTTCTCCAGAGTGATCCGGCCGACCTCCCTGCGCACCGGGTCGAAACACGACAGCAGCACTGCCTCAGGGGTGTCGTCGATGATCACGTTGACCCCCGTGACCGATTCGAAGGCCCGGATATTGCGACCCTCGCGACCGATGATGCGACCCTTCATCTCATCGCTCGGCAGGTGCAGCACGCTTACCACGGTCTCGGTGGTCTGCTCGCTGGCCACCCGCTGCACCGCCTCCACCACGATGGCCCGAGCCCGCTGAGTGCCTTCAGCCCGGGCCTCGGCCTCAATGGTGCGAATCAGGTTCGCCGCGTCCCGCCGGGCCGCGACCTCCACCGAGCCGAGCAGCTCCTGTTTGGCCTGCTCGGTAGTGATGCCGGCGGTCCGCTCCAGGAACTCGGTGCGCTCGGCGCTGAGCCGGTCCTGCGCCTCGGCCAATTCGGCGGCGGCGGCAGCCAGGCTGGTCTGTCGTTGGCTGAGGCTGTCGGCAAGTTCGGTCAGTTCGGCAGCTCGCTTGTCCAACAGTTCGATCCGAGCGGCCAGTTCGGCTTCGGTTCGTTCTAACTGTGCGGCCTGGCTGGCACTGTCCCGCTCGATCGTCCGGCGCGCGTCGCTGATCAGGTCAGCCGCCACCGCCTCGGCTCGAGCCCGAGCCGCGTCGGCACTGGTCCGGGCGGCATCCGCCTCGACCTGCGCCGCCCGGCGCAGTGACTCGATCTCGGTGTCGGCTGCCCGCCGTGCCGCCTCGGCATCACGCTGAGCTCGCTGCCGAACCGAGTCCGCCTCGACCTCGGCGCTATGCAGCGTCTGTGCCGGATCTCCGACCGGCCGGTCCGCCGGACCCTGCTTGCGGCTGTAGATGGATATAAACCTAAGGCCAAGCACTAAAAGCAGGACGAATACGGCCGCAATGGCCGCGAAGTTGACCCACTCGTTCATCGACGTCCCCCTCTCGCGGAGGCGACGCGTCAGTCACGACTCATCGCACGGCAGAGCCAGGAAGCCGGAGCCGACGAGCCCGCAAGCGGAAGGACAGGTAGTCAGCACGCACGACTGGCCGGAATGGCCGGCCAGCGCCAAACTCCTCCTTTATGCGTCATGCGTAACCAAGACACGAGCTGTATGTCAGTGCGCCACAGATTGAACGCAGCGCATCCGGTTTCCTGATGGTCTGAGGCTAGGAAGCATTGGTGCACCGGTCAAGCGAGCCGCGCAGGATAGCCGCACTCCGGGCACTCAGGCCAGCATCGTGTCACTGTCGAAATGCTCGCTGGCCGCCTCACCCACGACCTCTCGGACCACCTGGAAGCTCAGACCCGGCGAGTACCCCTTACGGGCCAGCATGCCCGCCAGCCGGCGGATCTGTACCTGGACGGTCAAACCGGACATACTCCTGAGCTTACGTTCTGCCAACCGCCGCGCCGCCGTCCGTTCGGCGTCCTCGCCGAGGTCGGCTAGTGCGGCATCGATGGCCTCGTCCGCGACGCCCTTGCCGCGCAGCTGACGGCCTAGTTCGCGAGCGGCCAAACCACGCTCGGCGCGTTTGGCCTGCACGAAATCCGCGGCGAACGCCCGATCGTTCACCAGGCCGACCTCGGCCAGCCGGTCCAGCACCCGGGCCGTGGCGTCGTCGGGCACATTGCGTGCGCGCAATGCTTCGGCCAGTTCGGCTCGGCTGCGCGCCCGAGCGGTGAGCAACCGCAGGCAGATGGTGCGAGCGACCGACTCGGGGTCGGGTTCCGGATCCTGAGAACCGGGATCAGCCGGAGCCGGCGCGGTGCTGGCGGGCGGTAGCGGCTCGCCAGTACCGGCCGGATTCCGTCGTGCCATTGCTCAGAAGTCCACTGGAGCCGGCAGCGGCGTTTCCTCGGTGCTGAGTTGGGCACCGACCCCCAGCTTCTCCTTGATCTTCTTCTCGATCTCGTCCGCCAGGTCCGGGTTGTCGCGCAGGAAGTTGCGCACGTTCTCCTTGCCTTGGCCGAGCTGGTCGCCCTCATAGGTGTACCAGGCGCCCGATTTGCGGACGATGCTCTGCTCGACCCCCACGTCGATCAGCGAGCCTTCCCGGCTGATGCCCTGGCCGTACACGATGTCGAACTCGGCCTGCTTGAAGGGCGGCGCAACCTTGTTCTTCACCACCTTGACCCGGGTCCGGTTACCGACCGCGTCGCCGCCGTCCTTGAGGGTCTCGATGCGCCGAACGTCCAGCCGAATCGAGGCATAGAACTTCAGCGCCTTGCCACCGGTGGTGGTCTCGGGCGAGCCGAACATCACCCCGATCTTCTCGCGCAACTGGTTGATGAAGATCGCGGTGGTGCCGGAGTTGCTCAGGGCGCCGGTTATCTTGCGCAGCGCCTGGCTCATCAGCCGGGCCTGCAGGCCGACGTGGCTGTCGCCCATCTCGCCCTCGATCTCGGCGCGGGGCACCAAGGCGGCGACCGAGTCCACCACGACGATGTCGAGCGCACCGGAGCGGACCAGCATGTCCATGATCTCCAGCGCTTGCTCACCGGTGTCCGGCTGGCTCACCAGTAGCGCGTCGGTGTCCACCCCGAGCGAGCGGGCGTACTCCGGGTCGAGGGCGTGCTCGGCGTCGATGAACGCCGCCACCCCGCCGGCGGCCTGCGCGTTGGCCACCGCGTGGAGTGCCAGGGTGGTCTTACCGGAACTCTCCGGACCATAGATCTCGACGATCCGGCCGCGCGGCAGGCCGCCGATGCCCAACGCGATGTCGAGCGCGATGGAACCGGTGGGAATCACCTCGATCGGCACGTAGGGCCGCTCGCCCAACCGCATGACCGAGCCCTTGCCGAACTGCTTGTCGATCTGGCTGAGCGCGACTTCGAGAGCCTTGTCGCGGTCAAACGCTGCGGGCATCTTCTGCTACCTCTTCCTTCTCATCCTGCGATGTCAATCAACGTGGCAGTGACGCTAGATCGAGCCACCGACATTTCTGCCGACCGTGCCCGATCTGTGGACAGCCCGCGCGATCAATCCACAGCGTAGACGAACAGTTGTTCGATTGACAGGTTTCGACACGCCGAGGATTGACCAGCTGTGCCGATCAGCGCAGCTTCTGCGGCACGTCCAACTCCAGGCACACCGCGCGCCAGATCGACTGCGGAGAATCGCCCCGCTCGATCGCGTCCCGCACCGTCGCGCCGAGGCTGTTCAGCCGATAGTCAGCGGCCAGGGAATGGGCGTACGTGGCCCCGAACCGGGTCTCCATCCGCTTCCAGAACTCGCTCAACCGCACCCGGCCAGCCTAGTCCGCCGCAGGCTCGGGCCGCCGCTTCACCGACCGCCGGCGCGAGCCGGCCGCGAAACCGAACCTGTCATACCCATCACGCACACTGGTAGCCATGGACGCCCTCTTCAGCCCGGCCACCGCTGCCTGGTTCCAGGGTGCCTTCGCCCAGCCGACCGAGGCACAGCTCGGGGCCTGGCAGGCGATCGGCAAGGGTGATCACACACTGGTGGTGGCACCCACCGGTTCCGGCAAGACGCTGGCCGCGTTCCTCTCCGCGATCGATCGGCTGGCGGCGCTGCCCACGCCGGACGATCCGAAGCGGCGCTGCCGGGTGGTCTACGTCAGCCCGCTCAAGGCGCTGGCCGCCGACGTCGAGCGCAACCTCCGTTCCCCGCTGGTCGGCATCTCCCAGGCGGCCCGCCGGCTCGGCCAGCCGGAGCCCGCGGTCACCGTCGCAATGCGGTCGGGCGACACCGCGGTCGAGGACCGCCGGCTCTTCGCCAGGCACGGCGCCGACATCCTGATCACCACGCCGGAGTCCTTGTTCCTGCTGCTCACCTCGGCCGCCCGGGAGGCACTGGCCGGGGTGGAGACGGTCATCGTCGACGAGGTGCATGCCGTGGCCGCCACCAAGCGGGGCGCGCACCTCGCGCTCAGCCTGGAGCGGCTGGACGCACTGCTGGAGCACCCGGCGCAGCGAATCGGACTGTCCGCGACCGTCCGTCCGATCGAGGAGGTGGCCAACTACCTGGCGGGCGGCCGGCCGGTCAGCATCGTGCAGCCGCCGACCGACAAGCGGCTCGACCTGTCGGTGGTGGTGCCGGTCGAGGACCTCAGCCAACTGGGCGACGGGCAGCCGGATCCGGCGACCAGTCCGGAGCGCCGGTCCTCCATCTGGCCACATGTCGAGGAGCGGGTGCTCGATCTGATCGAGAGTCACCGATCCACCATCGTGTTTGCCAACTCCCGTCGGCTGGCCGAGCGGCTGACGGCCCGGTTGAACGAGTTGGCGGCGCAGCGCGATCCGGATCGGCCGGCCGGCATCCGGGCCCATCACGGCTCGGTGTCCAGGGAGCAGCGTCAGATCGTCGAAGAGGAGCTGAAGGCCGGCCAGATTCCGGCGGTGGTCGCCACCTCCTCGCTCGAGCTCGGCATCGATATGGGCGCGGTGGACCTGGTGGTGCAGGTGGAGTCGCCGCCGTCGGTGGCCGCCGGCATGCAGCGGCTGGGCCGGGCCGGTCACCAGGTCGGCGCCGAGTCGCGCGGGGTCATCTTCCCCAAGTACCGTGGCGACCTGCTCGAGTGCGCGGTGGTCTCGGAACGGATCCGGGCCGGGCAGATCGAGGCGATCCGCTACCCGCGTAACCCACTCGACGTGCTGGCCCAGCACATCGTGGCAATGGTCGCGCTGGATCCCATCACCGTCGAGGAGTTGGCCAGCCTGGTCCGGCGCAGCGCCTCGTTCGCGACGCTGCCCCGCTCGGCGCTGGAGGCGGTGCTGGACATGCTGGCCGGTCGCTATCCCTCCGATGCCTTCGCCGAACTGCGGCCACGGCTGATCTGGGACCGGATCACCGGCACCCTGACCGGACGGGCCGGCGCCCAGCGGCTGGCGGTGACCTCCGGTGGCACCATCCCGGACCGCGGCATGTTCGGGGTTTTCCTGGCCGCCGCCGAGAGTCCTGGCCGTCGAGTGGGCGAGCTGGACGAGGAGATGGTCTACGAGTCGCGGGTCGGTGAGGTGTTCCTGCTCGGCTCCTCATCCTGGCGGATCGAGGACATCACGCACGACCGGGTGCTGGTGACGCCCGCGCCAGGTCAGGCGGGCAAGATGCCGTTCTGGAAAGGTGATTCGCTGGGCCGGCCGGCCGAACTGGGCCGGGCGTTGGGCGCCTTCGTGCGCGAACTGGGCGCCGCCGAACCCGAGGCCGCGCTGGACCGGGCGCGACAGGCCGGGCTGGACGACTGGGCAGCCGGGAACCTGGTGGCCTATCTAGCGGAGCAGCGAGCCGCGACCGGCCAGCTGCCCACCGACCGGACCATCGTGGTGGAACGGTTCCGGGACGAGCTGGGCGACTGGCGGCTGGTGGTGCATTCGCCGTTCGGAGCACCGGTGAACGCGCCGTGGGCGCTGGCCATCTCCGCCGCGCTGCGGGAGCGCTTCGGCATGGAGGTGCAGTCCATGCATACCGACGACGGCATCGTGCTGCGGCTGGCCGACACCACCGCCGAGCCACCGGGGGCCGAGGTCGCCGTCTTCGAGCCGGCCGAGATCAACGACCTGGTAACCGGTGAGGTCACCAACTCGGCGCTGTTCGCCTCGCGGTTCCGCGAGTGCGCCGCCCGATCGCTGCTGCTACCCAAGCGGGATCCACGCCGCCGGGCACCACTGTGGCAGCAGCGGCAACGGGCCAACTCGCTACTGCAGGTGGCCCGGGACTACGCGCAGTTCCCGGTGGTGCTGGAGGCGATGCGGGAATGCCTGCAGGACGTCTACGACCTGCCCGGGCTGACCGAATTGATGCGCCAGATCGGCAGCCGGGAGATCCGGTTGGTCGAGGTGGAGACGCCGAGTCCGTCACCGTTCGCGCAGTCGTTGCTGTTCAGCTACGTCGGGATGTTCCTCTACGACACCGACGCGCCGTTGGCCGAGCGCAGGGCGCAGGCGCTGACCCTGGACACCTCGCTGCTGGCCGAGTTGATGGGCTCACCGGACCTGCGCGACCTGCTGGACGAGCAGGCGATCGCCGATTCGATCGCCGACGCCCAGCGGCTGACCGAGTCCCGGCGAGTACGCGGCGTCGACCAGATCCACGACCTACTACGGGAGGTTGGTGACCTCAGCACCGCCGAAGCAGTGGACCGGGGCGCTACCGAGCCGGAGTTGAAGCAACTGCAGGCTGATCGCCGGATCATCGAGGTGCGGATCGCCGGCGAGCCGCGGTGGTTGACCATCGAGGACGCCGGCCGGGTGCGAGACGCGCTCGGCGTGGCCTTGCCGGTCGGTATCCCGGAGGCATTCACCGAGCTGGTGGCCGATCCGCTCGGCGATCTGCTGGCCCGCTACGCCCGCACCCACGGACCGTTCACGATCGACGAGCCGGCGGCCCGGCTCGGCCTCGGCACCGCCGTGGTGCAGGCCGGGCTGGACCGGCTGGTCGCCACCGGCCAGCTGGTGGCCGGTGAGTTCAGCCACGGCGCCGGCCGCCGCCAGTACTGCGGCGCAGGCATGCTGCGCACCATCCGACGACGCTCGCTGGCCGCGCTGCGCAAGGAGGTGGAGCCGGCGCCACCGGCGGTGCTGGCCCGGTTCCTGCCGCAGTGGCAGGGGGTCGGCGGCAGCCGGCGCAGCCGGGGGGTGGACGGCCTGGCGCGGGCGGTCGAACAGTTGGCCGGCGTGCCGGTCCCGGCCAGCGCGCTGGAAAGCCTGGTGCTTCCGGCGCGAGTCGCCGACTACTCCCCCGGCCAGTTGGACGAGCTGACCAGTGCCGGCGAGGTGCTCTGGGCCGGAGCCGGCACGCTGGCCGGTAACGACGGCTGGCTGACGTTGGTGCCGGCTGAAGCCGCCGAGCTGCTGTTGCCACCGCGAACCGAGCTGGAATTGTCCGAGCTCCACCAGGCGATCCTGGACTCGCTGGCGCAGGATCAGGCATTGTTCCTCAGGGCAATCGTGGATCGGGTGGCCATCCGATATGGCTCGCCCGAGGCTGCCGCCGACCAGGTGCCAGCATTGCCCACCGAGACCGAGATCGCCGGTGCCGTCTGGGATCTGGTGTTCGCCGGCTGGCTGACCAACGACACCTTGGCACCGGTCCGATCCCGATTGTCCGGCGGCCGAACAGCGCACAACCGGGGCCGGTCAGCACCCCGCGCCCGGTACGGCCGATTCACCCGGTCCGGGCTCGGCCGGCCCACCGGTTCGGCTCCAGGCCGGCCCACCGGCTCGGCTCCAGCGGCCGCCGGCCAGCTGCCCGGCCGCTGGTCCCGGCTGCCGGACCGAGCCGTCGAGGACACCCACCGTGCACTGCTGCGGACCGAGGTGCTGCTGGACCGCTACGGCATCCTGACCCGCGGCGAGGTGGCCGCCGAGAACATCCCGGGCGGCTTCGCCGCGGTCTACCCGGTGCTGCGGCAAGGCGAGGACGCCGGCCGCTACCGCCGGGGCTACTTCGTGGAGGGCCTGGGCGCGGCCCAGTTCGGTCTGACCGGGGCGATCGACCGATTGCGTTCGATGGTCACCGACACCGATCGGGTGACCAACCGGCCGACGGAGTCGCTGGTGCTGGCAGCCACCGATCCGGCCAATCCCTATGGTGCCGCGCTGGACTGGCCGGAGCGGGTGCACCAGCCCGAACTCGAGGCCGGCCGGCGTGGGCACCAGCCGGCCCGCAAAGCCGGCGCCTTGGTTGTGCTGGTGGACGGTGAGTGCGTGCTCTACGTCGAGCGTGGTGGCCGGACGCTGCTGTCGTTCAGTGCCGACGGCGACCGGCTCACTGCCGCGGCCGGCGCGCTGGCCGTCAGCGTGCGGGACGGCGCGCTGGGGCGGCTGCACGTCGAGTCCGCCGACGGCGAAGCGGTCGGCAACTCGGCACTGGCGGCGGCGCTGGAGCAGGCAGGTTTTCGGCCGTCGCCACGCGGCCTGCGGCTGCGCGGTGCCGTCGGTGCCTGAGCCCCGGCAGCCGGTGGTCATTGCCCGCCGGCATCCGGTGGCCAATGCCTGAGGGCGACAGCGTGTTCGTCACCTGCCGGCGCCTGCACAGCGCGCTGGCCGGCCGGGCGGTGACCCGGTTCGAGTTGCGAATACCCCAGTTGGCGCTGGCCGATCTGACCGGCGCGACCGTGCTGGAGGTGGTACCGCGCGGCAAGCACATCCTGATGCGGTTCTCCACCGAGCAAACCCTGCACAGCCATCTACGAATGGATGGCAGCTGGCGGATCGGCCGCGCGGCGATCAGGCCGCGCGGCCGCGACCACGAGATCCGCGCGCTGGTCGGAAACGCCGAGTGGCTGGCCGCCGGCTTCCGGCTGCACGACCTGACGCTGCTTCACACCGCCGAAGAGAACCGGTTGGTCGGGCATCTCGGACCGGACCTGTTGGCGCCGGACTTCGACGCCGGGGAGGCGCTGCGCCGATTCGCCGAGCAGTCGGACCGCCAGATCGCCGAGGCGCTGCTCGACCAACGACTGGTCGCCGGCATCGGCAACATCTACAAGAGCGAGGTGCTGTTCCTGCATCGGGTCAGCCCCTACGCCCGGATCGCGGAGGTGACCGAACTGCCCGCCATCCTGGCCGAGGCGCAGCGGCTGCTGGCCGGAAACCTTCGGGACTTCGGCCGGTCCACCACGGGCTGGCGACAGGCGGGTCAGCAGTACTGGGTGTACGGCCGGGCCGGCAAGGCTTGCCTACGCTGCCGGTCGGAGATCCGCCGCGATGTCGGACCGGGAGCGGCAGCTGGCGTCGCCGAGGACCGGGTCACCTACTACTGCCCGACCTGCCAGCAGGTGGCGTGACGGTTCGACCGGTACTGCCGGCTGCCGCTGGTGTCAGCCGGCCGGGTCGGTGCTGCCGGGTGCCTGCTCGGTCACCGGCTCGCCGGCGGCCTGAGTACCGGTTGCGGGCGGCGCCGGCTGGTTGGAGATGGCCTGTTGCGGCTGGGACGAGATCGGCTGCGCCGGTTTGCCCGCTTGGGTCAGTTGCTCGCTGGCCATCGAGGCTCGGATCTCGGCCAACCGCGACTGCGCGGCGACGCCGGCGGTGGCCCGCTTGACCTCCTGCAGCCGGCCGGCCATCGAGTCGTTGGCCAACTCCGCCTGGCCGAGCGCGTTGGCGTACCGGCGCTCGATCTTGTCCCGCACGGCGTCCAGTGACGGCGTGTTGCCCGATGCCGTCAACTCGCTCATCTGGCTCAGCGACGCCGACACCTGTTCCTGCATCTTGGCCTGCTCCAGCTGGCTGAGCAGCTTGGTTCGCTCGCTGAGTTTCTCCTGCAAGCGCTGCTTGTTCTCCTCCACCGCTCGCTTGGCCTGCTGCGCCGCGCCGATCGACTGGTCGTGCAGCTGCTTCAGGTTGGTGGCCTCGGTTTCGGCGGTCACCAGCTGGTTGGCGATCATGCCGGCGGTCTGCTCGAACTCGGTGGCCTTGGTCTCATCGCCCTGCGCGCGCGACTGGTCCGCCAGGACGAGCGCCTGCCTGGCCTGCCGCTGTAGCGACTCGATCTCGGCGAGCTTGCGGTCGAGCTGGAGTTCCAACTGGTGCTGCTGGCCGATCACGCTGGCGGCCTGCGCGGTCAGGCTGGCATGCTGCCGCTGTGCCTGCTCGACCGCCTGCTGGATCTGGATCTTCGGATCGGCCTTCTCATCCACCTTCGAGCTGAACCAGGCCGACACGTAGTTCCATGCCTTGGCGAAACCGTTGGCCATCGTTTCTCTCGACCTTCCTGAAAACAACCAGCTGCCCGACCGGGCGGAGGCGTCCGGCCATCTCAGTCTGCCTCATCTGCCTGGGGGCGGTCCAAGCCGGTGGCTCGACAACATGGCCTGCCTGCCCCTTCCGGCACCGGCAGGCAAGAGGTCGAGACCCGGTGGCTCAGCATCCGGCGCCGGCCGACAATCAACGGCTCAGCGACCGCCCGCCGACAATCACGGCTCGGCGACCGCCCGCCGACAATCAACGGCTCAGCGACCGCCCGCCGACAACGAGTGGCTCAGCGACTCGGCGGCAGGCCGGCCACCAGCACCGACACATCGGCGGCAATGTCGTCCGGGTCGGCCGGCGCGATCACGAAGGAGGCTAGCCATCGCAGCACGGTAGGGGTGCCCCGGCGTCCGCGCCGAGCCAGCAGCCGTTCGGTCGCCTGCGCCACTCGAGCCCAGCCGGCGCTACGTACGTCGACAAGGGCCAGCACCGATAGCGCGGTACTGTCCGTGCCGCCGATCGCCTCCAGCAGCGGATGCTCGGATATCGCGACGGCGGCCTGGCTCAGCGCGACCGGCAGCGGCAGGTGCGCGACCGAGTCGATGAGCCGGTCGATCTCGACCAGCAGCAATTCGGCGAGCACGTCCTCGCGTGCCCGGTAGTGGTTGTACAGGGTGGCCTTGGCCACGCCGGCCCGGGCCGCGATCTGGGCCATGGTGAGGTTGGTGCCGTTGGCCAGCACCGCCGCCCGGGCTCCGTCCAGGATGGCGGCCCGGCTCCGGCTGGCCGCGCCGGCGCGGGAACCGGCAGTGCCCGCGCTGCCGGCGTCCAGAGAATCCACCGCCTCATCGGACCGAGACGGCGGTGGCGCAATGGGCACCGCCCGCCCGGTGGTCGGGCACAGCACGATGTCGACGAGCGGGTCCGGCCGGCGCGGCCGGCTGGGGAATGCTCCGTGGCTGCTCATACCGGTCACGGTAGAAGCGCGGTCAGCATGGCGGCGGCAGCCGGGCATCGACACGCCCAGTAGTCTCAAGCTGGCCTTGAGACTCAACCGTCGAACACCGTAAAGCGGTGGTCCCGACGACCATCGCCGGCCGCCGCGACCAGCTCATGGTGGCCACCAAGGCTAGCTCAGCCAGCTCAGCTAGCTCGGCCAGGTCTGGCGGCCCGACGTGCGTGTCCGGGCGGACCGGGTTAGGCGGCTACGTTGGGTAGCGCTCGCACCTGCGGTCCGTCCGAGCCCAGCGACGGCGCTGGAGTGAGCAACGGGGCACCCCGCCGAGCGCCGAGCACGGCTGCCCGCTCGGCCATCAGTTCCTGCCGGCGCAGGCTGTCCGACACGGTGGTGAACACCTCGGACAGCGGCACGTCCAGCGCGTCGCAGATCGCCGCGAGCAACTCCGAGGACGGCTCCTTGTGGCCACGCTCGATCTCAGACAGGTAGCCCAGGCTTACCCGGGCAGCGGCCGATACCTCGCGCAACGTACGCCGCTGACGCAGCCGCACGGCACGCAGGGTCTCGCCGACTACATGGCGCAGAACAGCCATCTTGCGACACCCTTCCTCCCGGCAACCCGAGCCCGGCGGTTGCGATGATCCAGCTTGCCATTTTTGATGCTAGTCCGCTGACTGACAGACCCGTCCAGCAAAGCTTGTTGTTTGCTCAAAGCGAACTTGGTTCGTTATATCGACTGCTGCTCGGCGACGTTGAGCAACAGCGACACTACGTGTTCAACGGCCTGACCCCGGATGCTGTTCCGCGCGCCGGCCAATTCCAGCTCCGAGACCGTCTCGCCGGCCTCCGGTGGGCCGACCACGGCCACGAACACGGTGCCGACCGGCCGCCCATCCTGCGGCTCGGGGCCGGCCACGCCAGTGACCCCGACCCCCCAGCTCGCGGACAGCCGGCTGCGCACCCCGTTGGCCAACGCCAGCGCAACCTGCGGGTCCACCGCGCCGACCCTGGCCAACAACCCCTCCGGGACCCCGGCCAGGCTGGTCTTCAGGTCGGTCGCGTACACCACCAGCCCGCCCCGGAAGGTGGCACTGGCGCCGGGGGTGGCGGTCAGCGCGGCCGCTACCAGGCCGCCGGTCAGCGACTCGGCGACGGCCACCGTCTGCCGTCGGCGCAGCAACAGCGCATGCAGCCGAGCTGCCCGGTCGGCCGACGGCTCGGTCATGCCGCCCGGTCTTGCCGCCGCCGGGCGGGCAACCGGCCGGCCCGGCGCAGGCTGACCGCCCGGAACACGTAGTCCACGCCGGTGACCAGGGTGAGCGCCACGGCTACCCACATCACCACCTCGGCGCCGGTTCGCCAGCCACCGGCCAGCGGAAGCACCAGCAAGCCGATCGCCACCGCCTGCACAGTGGTCTTGATCTTGCCGCCCCGGCTGGCCGGCAGCACGCCATGCCGGATCACCCAGAACCGCAGCACGGTGACGCCGATCTCGCGGACCAGGATCAGCACGGTCACCCACCAGGACAGTCGATCCAGCATCGACAGCCCGACCAGTGCGGTGCCGATCAGCGCCTTGTCGGCGATCGGGTCTGCCAGCTTGCCGAACTCGGTGATCAGCTGCAGCCGGCGGGCCAGGTCCCCGTCGATCCGGTCGGTCAGGCTGGCCAGCACGAAGATGGCGCACGCGATGACCTGCCAGCCACCGGAATGGCCACCCTGCTGATACAGCGCGAGGGCGAAGAACGGCACCAGTACCAGCCGGAGCATGGTGAGCCCGTTGGCCACATTCCACAGTGACGCGGTGGTCGCCAGGTCGGCCAGGTGGTCGACCTCGGCGGGCGAGCGCGCCAGCCGCCGGTCGACATCAGTCATCGGCTCGGTCCCGGTAGCACCGCGGCGACCAGGTCGGCGCCGACACTGTCCACCACCCTCGCGGCCACGAACTCGCCGACCCGCCGTCCGGTCAGCTCACCGGTCAGGCTCACCGCGCCGTCGGTCTCCGGCGCCTGGTGCGCCGCCCGACCGCTGGCCTGGGCACCGTCCTGCTCGAGCAGTACCGTCACCGGCTCGCCGACCCGGTCCTCGGCCCGTTGGCTCATCAGCTCCTCGGCCAGTGTGGATACCCGAGCCACCCGGTCGGCGACCTCCTCCGGCGGCAGCTTGTCCGGCAGCCGCTCGGCCTCGGTGCCCTCCTCGTCGGAGTAGCCGAAGACGCCGACCACATCGAGCCTGGCCAGACCGAGGAAGCGCTCCAGCTCGGCTACGTCCTGGTCGGTCTCGCCGGGGAAGCCGACGATCACGTTGCTGCGGAAGCCCGCGGCCGGCACCATTGCCCGGGCTGCCTCGATCAGCTCGAGGAACGCTTCGGTGGAGCCGAACCGCTTCATCCGGCGCAGCACCGGGGCGGAGGCGTGCTGGAACGACAGGTCGAAGTACGGCAGTACGCCCGGCGTGCCGCCGAGCACCGCCAGCAGCGACGGCCGCAGTTCGGCCGGTTGCAGGTAGGAGACCCGAACCCAGCTGATGCCATCTACCGCGGCCAGCTGCGGCAATAGCTTCTCCAACAACCGCAGGTCGCCCAGGTCCTTGCCGTAGGAGGTGGAGTTCTCGCTCACCAGCACCAGTTCCCGGACGCCCTGCTCGGCAAGCCAGCGTGCTTCGGCCAGCAACTCCGCCGGCGGCCGGGACACGAACGCGCCGCGGAAGGACGGGATGGCGCAGAACGTGCAGCGCCGGTCGCAGCCGGAGGCGAGCTTGAGGTAGCCGGTGGCCGAGTCGGCCAGCCGCTTGCGAGCCACCGTCGGACCCCACCGGTGTCCGGGTACCGCGACCTCGGCAACCTTGGCCGGCCGCTGGGCGGGGCTGATCGGCAACAGCGCGCGCCGGTCGGTCGGCTGGTGCGCGACCACCGGCCGGCCGGCCAGCACGTCGGCCAGCCGGGCCTCGATCCGCGGGTAACTGTCGAAGCCGAGGACCGCATCGGCCTCCGGCAGCGCCTCGGCCAGCTGGTCGCCATACCGCTCGGCCAGGCAGCCGACCGCGACCACCTTCCGATCACCGTCGGCAGCGGCGAGCAGCGTGTCGATCGAGTCCTTCTTGGCCGAGGAGATGAATCCGCAGGTGTTGACCAACACCACGTCGGCGCGGTCGGCCTCGGTGAGCTGCCAGCCACCGGCCGCCAGGGTGCCGGCCAGCTCCTCGGAGTCCACCTCGTTACGGGCGCACCCCAACGTCACGATGGCGACATTGCCGGGATGCGGAGCAGGCACACGGCAAGGCTACCCGCCTGGCCGGTCGGGAAACTCGCGCAGCAAGGCGTATCGGCGCAACGAGCGCGGGGCCGAGCGATGAGTACGAAGGCGATTGTGAGCGAGCACCGCGGGCGGCGTCAGCTGCCGAGGAGCGGACCGAGCGCTGAGCCGAGGGATGAGTCGCCGTCCGCAAGTCGATACCCTCACAAGCATGGCTCAAGCAGGACGTACCGCGATCGTCCGCCGTGCGCGCACCTCGGACGTGCCTGCGATCAAGGCGCTGATCGACGCCTATCTCGGCCAGCGGCTGCTGCTGGTCAAGGACACCGTCACCCTGTACGAGAGCGTGCAGGAATTCCGGGTCGCCGAACTGGACGGCCAGGTGGTCGGTTGCGGCGCGATGCATGTGCTCTGGGAGGACCTCGGCGAGGTCCGCACGCTGGCCATCAGGCCAGAGCTGCGCGGCAACAAGATCGGCGACCGCCTGCTGGACCACCTGATCGAGGCCGCTCGCGAGCTCGGCCTGCGCCGGTTGTTCGCGCTCACCTTCCAAACCGGCTTCTTCGCCCGGCATGGCTTCGTCGAGATCGAGGGCACCCCGGTGGACAGCGAGGCGTACGTGCAGCTACGCCGTTCCTACGACGCCGGCATCGCCGAATTCCTGGACCTGGAATACGTCAAGCCGAACACGCTGGGTAACACACGCATGCTCCTAACATTATGAACATTCGGACTGTACTTATCAGTAATTAGTTTCCGCACCGCGCGCCTCAACTGTCACACCGGCACCACGCTCTAGTTTGTGCGCTGGAGGTGTTGTGATGACCGGATTCCAGCTGACCCGGCTGCGTCCCGCGGTGGCGCCGAGGCAGGTGCCATGGTCGGAGCCCGCGCAGACGCCAGCCGCCGAGTCGCCGGTCCGGACGGGCCGGCACGCGTCGGCCGGACGAGCCAAGTTGACGCTGCGCCGGCTGTTCTACGTGGCCCGACACGCCACGGGCTGAACACAGCGGGTCACGACGAGACCCGGTCGCCGTTGGGCGACCGGGTCTCGTGCTGTTCAGGGTTCGATCGCGGCAAGGCCGCCGAGATGGACCTGCCGGCTCAGCTCACGACTCGTCGTCGGCATCCTCGGCGTAGTCCGCATCGTCCTCGTCGGCCACCAGGTCGTCGGCACTGCCGCCGTTGCGCAGGGTGTAGATCAGCCCGGCCAGCTCGTCCGGCTTGACCAGCACCTCGCGGGCCTTGGAACCCTCCGACGGCCCGACGATGTTGCGGGACTCCATCAGGTCCATCAGCCGGCCCGCCTTGGCGAAACCGACCCGCAGCTTGCGTTGCAGCATCGAGGTGGAGCCGAACTGGGTGGACACCACCAGCTCGACCGCCTGCAGGAACACGTCGAGATCGTCGCCGATATCGGAGTCGATCTCCTTCCTGGCCGCCGCCGGCGCGGTGACGTCCTCCCGATAGGTCGGCTGCAGTTGCTGCTTGCAGTGCTTGACGATCGCGACGATCTCGGCGTCGGTGACGTAGGCGCCCTGGATCCGAGCCGGCTTGGAGGCTCCCATCGGCAGGAACAGGCCATCACCCTTGCCGAGCAGCTTCTCCGCGCCCGGCTGGTCCAGGATGACCCGGGAGTCGGTCACCGAGGAGGTCTTGAACCCCAGCCGGGACGGCACGTTCGCCTTGATCAGGCCGGTCACCACGTCGACCGAGGGTCGTTGGGTGGCGATCACCAGATGGATGCCGGCGGCACGCGCCAGCTGGGTGATCCGGACGATCGCGTCCTCGACGTCACGCGGCGCGACCATCATCAGGTCGGCCAGCTCGTCCACGATCACCAGCAGATACGGGTACGGCTGATAGATCCGTTCGCTGCCCGGCGGCGCGACCAGCTCCCCGTTGCGGACCTTGCGGTTGAAGTCGTCGATGTGCCGGACCGCGGAGGCCTCCATGTCCTCATAACGCAGGTCCATCTCGCGGACCACCCAGCCGAGCGCGTCCGCGGCCTTCTTCGGGTTGGTGATCACCGGCGTCACCAGGTGCGGGATGCCCTGGTAGGCGGCGAACTCGACCCGCTTGGGGTCGATCAGCACCATCCGCACCTCGTCCGGCGTGGCCCGGATCAGCACCGACAGGATCAGCGTGTTGATGCAGGACGATTTGCCGGCGCCGGTGGCACCGGCCACCAGCAGGTGCGGCATCTTGGCCAGGTTGGCGACCACGAAGCCGCCCTCGACGTCCTTGCCGAGCGCCGCCAGCATCGGGTGATGGTCACGCAGCGCGACGCTGGAGCGCAGCACGTCGCCGAGCATCACGATCTCCGGGTCGCTGTTCGGGATCTCGATGCCGACCGCCGACTTGCCGGGAATCGGGCTGATGATCCGGACGTCCGGGCTCTTGACCGCGTAGGCGATGTTGCGGGTCAGCTGGGTGATCCGCTCCACCTTCACCGCCGGGCCGAGCTCCACCTCGTACCGGGTCACCGTCGGGCCGCGGCTGAATCCGGTCACCGCGCAGTCGACGATGAACTCCTCGAACACCTGCGACAGGGCCGCGATCACCTCGTCGTTCGCCCGGGTGTGCGCCAGGTGCTGGCTGCCGGTGCCGAGCAGGTCGGTGGACGGCAGCGTGTACAACCCGGCGCCGCCGTGGAGCTCCAACTGGGTGGGGCGGGTGATCGGTGGCAGGTCCTGCTCGACCGGCTTGCCGGTCCGCGGCCGGCGCGGTTTGGCCGCCGCTTCCGGCAGCTCGGCGGTCGCGTCGTCGTCCTCGACCGGGAACGGGTCCGCCAGGTACGGCTCCGGCGCGCGGCGGCGGGATCGGGCCGGTCGTACCGGCGCTTCGAACGCCTCGTCCTCCTCGTCACCGGTGGGTGCGGCGCGGCGGCCGAAGAGTTCATGCAGCATTTCGGGCAGCGCGCTGATCGGGGTGGCAGTGACCACCAGGGTGCCGAAGCAGCCGAGCAGGAACAGCAGTAGCACCAGCAGGCTCGCCGGCAGTACCCGTTCCAGCTGGCCCGGCAGCGCGCCGAGCAGGCCGCCGGCATGCGACCAGCCATGCGGGCTCGTCGGCGAATCGGCCCACAGATGCAGCATGCCGGTGACGGTGAGCGCCAGCGATCCGCCCCCGACCAGCAGCCGGCCACGGCGCTCCGGCTGCGGCTGCTGCCGCAGGATGTGCACCGCCCCGGCGGCCAACAGCACCGGCACCAACACGGCGGCGTTGCCGGCCAGTAGCCGGTAGCCGGCAGTCACCGCGCGGCCCAGCGCGCCGGCCGCGGTGAACCAGACCGCCATCGCCGAGACCACCGCGACCGCCAGCATGGCCAGGCCCGCGCCGTCGCGCCGGTGGGCGGGGTCGAGCTCGCGGGCGGTGGCGGCGTTACGACCGACCGCGCGGGCCAGCGTGCCGGCCAGCATGCCGAGCAAGCTCCACAGCCTGGCCAGCATCCGTCCCACCACCGCCAGCGGCGAGCGGTGAGCTTTGCGAGCCCGGCTGGACCGGCCCGAGGCCGGCTGCCGGGTCTTGGTCGAGGTCGATGCAGCCACCCGGTCACGGTAACGCTCTAGGTCAGCTTGAGGACGGACCGACACCGGTCTGCCGCCTCCTCGGATTGCGCGGTCCTCAGCTTCGCCGGATCGGCGAGGGGCTCATCTGAGCTTCGCCGGATCAGCCGACAGACGGTTGGGCGGCCGGTTACCGACGGCCGAACGGCCTGGTCACAGCCCGGCGGCCGTCAGGTCCTGGCACAGATGGCTGATCTCGTGCTCGGTGGCCTCCACCATCGGCAGCCGTACCGGGCCGGCCGAGAGCCCCCGCAGCCGCAGCGCGGCCTTGACCAGGATGACGCCCTGGGTGCGGAAGATGCCGCTGTAGATGGGCAGCAGTCGCCGGTGCAGGGCCAACGCCTCGGCGACGTCACCGCGTAGGTAGGCCTCGATCAACTGCTTGGTGAGCGCGCCGGAGAAGTGGGTGGAGGTGCCGACCACGCCGACCCCGCCGACCGACAGCAGCGGCAACGTGAGCGCGTCGTCGCCGGCGTAGTAGGCCAGCTCGGTTTCGGCGATCACCCGGGCGGAGGAGGCCAGGTCCTGCTTGGCGTCCTTGACCGCGACCACCCGGGGGTGCGCGGCGAGCGCGATCAGCGTCTCCGCGGCTACCGGGGCCGCGGTCCGGGTCGGGATGTCATAGATCATCACCGGCAGCTCGGTGGCGTCGGCGATGGCCTGGAAGTGTCGCAACACCCCGGCCTGCGGCGGTTTGGAGTAGTACGGGGCCACCACCAGCAGGCCGTCGGCACCGGCTTTGGCGGCCTGCTGGGCCAGCTGGATGCTGTGCACGGTGTCGAAGGTGCCCACCCCGGCGACCACCTTGGCCCGGTCCCCCACCGCGTCGCGCACCGCCGAGACCAGCTCGGCCTTCTCGGCGTCGCTGGTGGTCGGCGACTCCCCGGTGGTCCCGTTGATGACCAGGGCGTCGTTCTGCTGGACGTCCACCAGGTGGTTGGCCAGCCTGGTGGCGCTGTCGAGGTCCAGCTCGCCGGCGACCGTGAACGGGGTGACCATCGCGGTCAGCAACCTGCCGAACGGCGGCGCGGAATGCGTAGGCATGCCCATCACGCTACCGCCGCGGCCAGCCGAGCGGCGTTACCAATCGCCCCAATCGAGTATCCGATCGGCCAGCCGCCGATCGGTGGCGATCAGCTCGGCATTGCGCTCGTCGGACCGGGCGACCCAGTCGCCGGCCTCGGCAGCGGTCTTGCCGAAGGCGACGTGCCGCGCCAGCAAGGCCGCCCGCCGCCGCTCCGGGGGCGGGTCCAGGTACCAGACCTCGTCCAGCAGTCCCCGGACCTCCGGCCAGTGCAGCAGGTAGTTGCCCTCGATGAGCACCAGTTCGGCCGCCGGTGGGATGCCGGCGGCGGCCGCGATGGAGTCCTCCAGGGCACGGTCGAAGACTGGGACGTACACCACACCGCACTCGGTCCGCAGCCGGCGCAGCAGTGCGACGAAGCCGGCCCGGTCGAAGGTTTCCGGCGCGCCCTTGCGTTCGCGCAGGCCCAGCCGGCTCAGCTCGGCGTCGGCGAGGTGGAAGCCGTCCAGGCCGAGCAACGCGGCCCGCGGCGCCAGCTCGGTCAGCAGCCGGCCGGCCAGCCTGGACTTGCCCGCGCCCGGCGGCCCGGTGATGCCCAGCAGCCGACGGCCGGTCCCGCTGAGCTGGTTGGCGCAGTGCAGCAGTTGGCCGAGCTCCGAGACCGGCCCGGTCACTGCTCGATGACCAGCGGCGAGGACGCAAGCTCGGAGGAGTCGGGTAGCCGGGTGATCACGAAGTCCGCGAATACCGGCGGGACGAGTTCACGCAGCTGGCGCAGGCACTCGATGACGACCGTGCGCAGCTCCCGGTCGGCGTGCTCAGCGGCGCGCATTCCGATCAGCTGGCGCCAGGCGCGCAGGTTGCCGGTGATCACCAGCGTGGTGGCCGTCGCGCCCGGCAGCAGGGTGCGGGCCGCCTGCCGCAGTTGCTTGCGCCGCAGGCCGGCCTGCTCACTGTCGGCATACCGCTCGGCCAGTCCGGCCAGCAGCTCGTGATGCGCCTGCTCGGCCGCGGCCACGCCGGCCAGGAACGCCTCGTGCAGTGTCGGGTCGGCGGCCACCGCCGTGGGTTCCACCACCTCGGTGACCTCGGCCAGATGTCGCGGTGACAGCTCGGAGAAGCTGAAATGCCGGTGCCGGCTGAGCTCGGCGGCCAGCGCGCGGGAGATGCCGGTCAGGTAGAAGGTGGCGCTGGCATGCTCGAGCACCGACAGGTGGCCCACCTGCAGGATATGGCGGAGATAGCCGGCATTGCTGGCGGTGGCCGGCACCTTCTTATCCCATGCCTGGTAGCAGCTGCGGCCGGCGAACTCGGCGAGCGCGGCGCCGCCGTCGGCATCGGTCTGCCAGTCCACCCCGGGAGGCGTTCGGAAGTCGGTCCATCCGATCAGCTGTACCTGCGGGGTCACGATCTGTGGCACCGGGCCAGTCTAGAAGCTGATGTCGCAGCGGTGGCGCGTCGACGTCAACTGTGCCTTGCTTTGACGTTGAAGTGATGTCATGATGACGTCATGGAGTTGGAACGGTTCCTGAGCCAGGTATCCGAGCAGTTGACCGCGGCAGCGGCGCTGGGCGACGAGCACACCCGCCAGGTGGCGGACGCACTCGCCGGCGCCACCCGATCGGCGGTGCGGCTGGCGGTGCTGGACGCGCTGGCCGCCGCCACCGTGGAGGTGACCGACGCGCTGCATGCCGCGCTGGCCGACGCCCAGCCAGCGCCGGCGATCAACCTGCAGCTTTCCGGCGATGACGTGCGGTTCACCGTCGCCGCCGTGCCGCCCGTGGCAGCCGCCGAGCCGAGCCCGAACCGGGCGGAGGACGGCGACGCCACCGCCCGGATCTCACTGCGGCTGACCGACAGCCTCAAGGCCGACATCGAACGAGCCGCCGGCCAGGCCGGGCTGTCGGTGAACAGTTGGCTGGTCCGCGCCGCTTCGAACGCGCTCCGGCCGGGCAGCCAGGCCTCGGGCGGTTGGCATTCGCCGACCGGTGGCCACCGGGTCACCGGCTGGGTGACCGGCTGAGAACGCCGACCGATCCGGCGGGCGGCCGATCGGCCTCGACCCGCACGACACCCTCTACTGCTAGGAGTTCCATGGTGGATAGGACCTTTCCGGTTTCCGGACCGGTCGAGCTCAACTGCGAGTTCCGCAGCGGCTCGTTGACCATCAAGGCCAGCGAGCAGCTGTCGCAGGCCACCGTGTCGGTCAGGCCACGGCAGGCCGACACCGCGGTCGACCAGCTTTTCCGGGTGGAGTTGACCGGTGACCGGCTGAACGTGGTGGAACGGCCGGAGAACGGTGACTCCCTGTTGCAGGCGGTGCTCGGCGGCGACCTGCGCACGCTGGCCCGCAACCGGATCTTCGGCCGCACCGAGGTGGATCTGGTGGTGGAGCTGCCGGCCGGTTCGACCGTCAGGGTTTCGGTCCTCTCGGCCGACATCATCGCCACCGGCCGGATCGGGGCGACCAGCCTGAGCTGCGGCTCCTCCGATGTGGAATTCGACGTGGTGGACGGCAGCCTGCAGGTGCGTGGCGGCAGCGGCACGCTGTCCGTGAATCGGCTGGCCGGCAGCGGCAACGTGCGCGGCGGCAGCGGCCGGGTCCGGATCGGCGAGGCGGCCGCCCCGCTGTCCGTCGCGGTCGGCAGCGGCGAGGTGGAGATCGGCGTCGCGCATGGCACGGTGCGCTGCCGGTCCGGCTCCGGCAGCACGTCGGTCGAGCAGGCCGAGCAGGATGTCGACATCGCTAGCAGCGCGGGCCCGGTGACGATCGGCCTGCGGGCCGGCCAGCAGGCCCGGCTGGACGTGGCCACCGGCAGCGGCCGGCTGCGTACCGAGATGCCGCTGCAGGATTCACCGCGGGCCGGCGACGCGATCACCATCCGGGCCCGGACCGGCTCCGGGGACATCATCGTCCGGCGCGCCGAACTGTGATGCCCTTCCTCAGTTGACGAAGCGTGCCAACGCCGGAGCTAGATCGCCGACCTCGGCCACCGCCACGTCGGTCAGCCCCAGCCAGCCGGCCAGGTCCGCCAGCTGCTCGGCCAGCTGCTCGGCCACCTCCAGGTGGTCCACGGCCGGCTCCGCCCAGGCCGACTGCACCCGCAGCAGCCCGGCCTTCCGATCGGCCTTGAGATCCACCCGGCCGACCAGCCGGTCGCCGAGCAGGAAGGGCAGTACGTAATAGCCGTGTACCCGCTGCTCGGCCGGGGTATAGATGCCGATCCGGTAGTGGAAGTTGAACAGCCGCAACGCCCGGTGCCGGTACCAGACCAGCGGGTCGAACGGGCTGAGCAGCGCACGAGCTTCCAACCGGCGCGGCCGGCGGGCCTCCGGCCACAGGTAGGCCGGCAGCTTCCAGCCGCGCACCGTCACCGGCAGCAACTCCCCCGCCTCGACCAGCTCGGCGACCCGTTGGCGGGAGGAGATCGCCGGCAGCCGGAAGTAGTCCCGCAGGTCCGGCTCGGCAGCCACCCCGTAGGCGCGAGCGGCGATCCGGATCAGCTCGCGGTGCGCGTCCGGCTCGCTCGGCGTCGGCGTGGCCAGGATCTCGGGCGGCAGGATCCGCTCGATCAGGTCGTAATGCCGCTCGAAGTTGACCCGCCGCGCCGCGCCCAGCTCGCCGGCCCAGAACAGGTACTCCAGTGCGATCTTGCCGTCGTGCCAGTTCCACATCTGGCCCGGCTGCTTGGCGGGCCGCTCGATGCCCAGGTCGGCGCTGCGCAGCGGACCGTCCAGCTTCACCCGGCGCCGGGCCTCGTCCAGCAGTCCTGGTCGCTCCATAGCGATCCGGCGGACGCCGGCCCAGGCCTCCTTGTGCGCTCGGGCCATCCGCCAGCGCAGCAGCGGATGGGTGCTCAGTGGTATCAGCGACGCCTCATGCGCCCAGTACTCGACGTACTCGCGCTGGAATCGGCCGGCCGTGTGTGCGGTCAACCGGTCCAGGATCTCCCGCGGGTAGCGGCCGAGCCGGGAGTACACCGGCAGGTAGTGGGACCTGCTGAGTACGTTCACCGAGTCAAGCTGCAGCAGCGCCATCGTGTCGACGACCTTGCGGATGTGCCGGGCGGTCACCGAGCCGGCCGGCCGCGGCCGGCCGAACCCTTGCGCGGCCAGCGCGATCCGGCGGGCGGCGGCGGCGGTCAGTTCCATCTCGGACACCGCAACATTGCATCATGAGGATCCGACAGCCGTGCGACGATGCCGTCCACCCCAGGGCATCGCCGTGCGACGATGCCCCAGTGACCGAATTCCTCAAGCATCTGGGCGAGCACGTCGGCGCCTGGCTGTACCTGATTTCGGCGTTCTGCGCGTTCGCCGAGGCGGCGATCCTGATCGGCATGGTGTTGCCGGGTGAGGCGGCCTTGCTGGTGGCCGGCTACTTCTGCCACGAGGGCGTGCTGGATCTCGCGGTCATGCTGCCGGTGGCCATCGTCGCGGCGATCGCCGGTGATTCGGTCGGCTATGAGTTCGGTCGCAAGTTCGGGCCCGGCCTGCGGCGCACCTCGCTGGGCAACTGGGTGGGTGATCGGCGCTGGAGCACGGTGGACAAGTTCCTGCACCGGCACGGCGGCAAGGCGGTCTTCCTGGGCCGGATGACCGCGGTGCTGCGTGCCCTGATGCCCTCGATGGCCGGTATGAGCGGCATGCGTTACCGGACCTTCCTGTTCTACAACGCGGCCGGCGGCATCCTCTGGGGCGGCGGCTGCATCCTCGTCGGTTGGGCGTTCGCCTCGGCATTGAACCGGATCGAGAAGTACCTGACCTGGGGACCGCTGGCCGCGCTGGCGCTGCTCATCGTGGCGGCGGTGCTGGTGCATCGGCGGCGGCGCGCTCGCGAACGAGTCGACAGCGCCTCGTAGCGATTCGGCAGCACGAACAGGATCGGCGGCGACTCGTGGTGGCCGGTCGAGCAGCCGTAGGCTGAGCTGTTGTGGCGGATGTGAGCGTGCGGCCGGCAACCGTGCGGGATGCGGGCCAGATCGGTCGGCTGCAGAACGAGACCTGGCAGCTGGCCTATCGCCGGGTGCTGCCGGCCGAGGTGTTGGTCGCGCTGGACGCCGAACGCTTTGCCGCCAGCTGGCAGGCAGCCATCGCCCAGCCGCCGACGCCGGCGCACCATGTGCTGGTCGCGCTGGAAGGCGAGCAGCTGGTCGGCTTCGGCGCGTTCGGCCCGGACGCCGACCGGCAGCCGGACGATCCGGAGCCGGAACACACCGCCGCCATCGGCACCCTGCTGGTCGAACCGCGCTGGGGCCGGCGTGGGCACGGCTCCCGGTTGCTGGCCGCGGTGGCCGACATCGCCCGCGCGGACGGGGTGCGCCGGCTGGTGGCCTGGGTGCCGGCCGCCGACACCGCCTCGCTGGAGTTCTACCGGTCCGCCGGCTGGGCCGCCGACGGGTTGCAGCGCGGCCTGGACACCGGGGCGGGTACCGTCGCTGAGTTGCGGCTGCATGCCGCGCTGACCGGCTGATCCGATCGGAACAGAAGGAAGCATGATGGCGTTCTCCGGGATTTCCTTTACCGCGTTGGACTTCTACGAGGATCTGGCGGCCGACAACTCCAAGACCTTCTGGACCGCGCACAAGCACATCTACGACGAGCAGGTCCGCGCGCCGCTGCTCGAGCTGGCCGCGGAGCTGGAGCGGGAGTTCGGCCCGGCCAAGCTGTTCCGTCCCTACCGCGACGTCCGGTTCGCCAAGGACAAGACGCCGTACAAGGACCACCAGGGCGTCTACTTCGCCGAGAGCCGGCGTTACCTGCAGATCTCGGCGGCCGGCATGTACGCCAGCGGCGGCATCTACGAGATGGCCTCCGACCAGGTCGACCGGTTCCGCCGGGCGATCGCCGACGACCTGTCCGGCGAGGCGCTGGCGCACGCCACCGCCGGCGCCGAGAAGGCCAAGCTGCGGATCAACGGCGACGTGCTGACCCGAGTGCCGTCGGGCTACCCCAAGGACCACCCGCGGGCCGACCTGCTCCGGCACAAGTCGCTGTACGCCACCCGCGAGTTCGGCTGCCCGGACTGGCTGCAAACACCGCGCGCCAAGACCGAACTGGTCAAGGCCTGGCGCTCGATGCGGCCACTGATCGATTGGCTGGACAAGCACGTCGGCCCGTCCGACCTGCCGGTGGCCCGCAGGGGCCAAGCCTGAGCCAAGCTGCGCTCAGAGGCCGAGCAGCGACTCCAGGCCGACGGTCAGGCCCGGCCGGCGGACCACCTCACGTACCGCCAGCAGCACCCCGGGCATGAACGAGGCCCGGTCCAGCGAGTCGTGCCGGATGGTGAGCGTCTCGCCCCGGGTGCCGAACAGGATCTCCTGGTGCGCGACCAGGCCGGCCAGCCGCACCGCGTGCACCCGGATCCCCTCGACATCGGCACCCCGAGCACCGGCCAGCTCGGTGCTGGTCGCATCCGGCATCGGGCCCAACCCGGCCGCCTGTCGGCTCTGGGCGATCAGCTGCGCGGTCCGGCTGGCCGTGCCGGACGGCGCGTCGACCTTGTCCGGGTGATGCAGCTCGATCACCTCGGCCGAATCGAAATAGGGCGCGGCCAGCTGGGCGAACCGCATCGACAGCACCGCGCCGATGCCGAAGTTGGCCGCGATCACCGCCCCCAGGTCGGGCCGACCGGTCAGCCACTCGCGCACCGTGTCCAGCCGTTCGGCGGTGAAGCCGGTGGTGCCGACCACGGCGTGCCGGCCCTGTCCGAGCACCACCTGCAGGTTGTCCATCACCGCGTCCGGGTGGGTGAAGTCGACCACCACCTGGGCATCGGCCAGCTCGGTCAGCTGATCGCCCAGATCCAGCGCCGCGACCAACCGCAGATCGGCGGCCTGCTCCAGCGCCTCGCACACCTGCCTACCCATCCGGCCCCGGCTGCCCAACACCGCCACCCGGATCGGGGTCTCAGCCATCCTCAGACCGCCGCGTCGAAGTCGTGCTCGCCGAACGGCCCGACCACGGTCAGGCAACGCTGCTGACCGGCCAGCTGCGCCGCCAGCTCGTTCACCTGCGCCGGGGTCACCGCGTCGATCAGGGTGATCAGGTCGTCCAGGCCGAGCACGTCGCGGTAGCAGAGTTCGGCCTTGCCGATCCGGCTCATCCGAGAACTTGAGTCCTCCAGGCCGAGCACCATGGCACCGGCCAGCTGGCCCTTGCCTCGCTCCACCTCATCGACGCTCAGCCCGTCCGTGGCCAGCGAGTCGAGCACCGCGGTCATGATCGAGACGACCTCGTCCGCCTTGCCCGGCTGGCAGCCGGCGTACATCCCGAACAGCCCGTCCCCGGCGTAGGAGGAGGTGAAGGAGTAGGTGGAGTAGGCCAGCCCGCGCTGTTCCCGGATCTGCTGGAACAGCCGGGACGAAGTGCCCCCGCCGATCGCGGTGGAGAGCACTCCGAGGCACCACCGGCGCTCGTCGAACCGGGACAGGCCGAGGCCGCCGAGCACGATGTTGGCCTGCTCGGTGTCGTCGGGCACCACCCGGATCGGCTGGGCCGGGCTGGTGTGCTGCCGCCGGTCGGCCCGCGGCAGGCTGCCGCCGGCATCGTCCAGCCGGCCGTCGAAGGCCTTGCGGATCAAGGCGACCACGGCTGCGTGATCGATGTTGCCGGCCACCGAGACCACCATCTCGGCCGGCCGGTATCGGCGGGAGTAATAGCCGTGCACCTGGGTCCGGCTGAGCCGATTGATCGAGTCCTCGCTGCCCAGGATCGGCCGACCGAGCGGGCTGTCGCCGAACAGCGACAGGGCGTACTCGTCATGCACCAGATCCGACGGGTCGTCGTCGCGCATCAGGATCTCCTCCAGCACGACGGTCCGCTCGGTGGCCACGTCGCCGGCCGTGATGGTCGCGTTCAGCACCACGTCGGAGATGATCTCGATCGCCAGCGGCAGCTCACGGTCCAGCACGGTGGCGTAGTAGCAGGTGTGCTCCTTCTCGGTGAACGCGTTGAACTCGCCGCCGACCGCGTCGATGGCCAGCGCGATATCCAGCCCGGACCGGTTCCGGGTTCCCTTGAAGAGCAGGTGCTCCAGGAAGTGGCTGGTGCCGGCGACCGACGGCTGCTCGTCCCGGGAGCCGACCCCCACCCATACGCCGACGCTGGCCGACCGGACGCCGGGCATGGTCTCGGTGACGATTCGCAAGCCGCCGGGCAGCACGGTCCGCCGGATGACGCCGCCGCCGGCGGCCGGCAACGTGCGGGTGGAGGCGCGAGCGGTCATCGCCTCAGCCTATTCGCCGGCCAGCAGCCGCCGGGCCAGGACTTCGAGATCCGGCTGGAACAGCACCAGCCGGGCCAGCCCGTCCTGCTCGGCATCGGTGATCACCTCGCCGGCGATGGCGATCGCCGATTCTGCCGGCCACCGGTAGACGCCGGCCGAGATGAGCGGGAACGCGACACTCGCCGCGCCCAGTTCGGCGGCCACCCGCAGCGACTCGCGGTAGCACGATCGCAGCGTGTCGCCGCGGTCCAGCGAGGGCGAATACACCGGCCCGACCGTGTGAATCACCCAGCGGGCCGGTAACCGGCCGGCGGTGGTGGCCACCGCCTGGCCGGCCGGCAAACCGCTCGGGTAACGCCCGGCGCGCAGTGCCCGGCACTCGGCCAGGATCTCCGGGCCGCCTCGACGGTGGATGGCGCCGTCCACCCCGCCACCGCCGAGCAGGCCGGAGTTGGCGGCGTTGACGATGGCGTCCACCCGCTGCTCGGTGATGTCGCCGTGCACGATCTCCAGTCGCATGGCCCTCCCGCGGCGCAGCTACCTACAACGCCCGCCGTGCCCAGGACCGCGGATCGTCCACCATCCTGCGCACGTGCGCCGGCAGCCTTCCGGTGAGCAACTGCTGCAGCGAGGTCTCATCCAGCACCCGGCGCAGGCTGGCCCGCACCGCCACCCACAGCCCCGGCAGGTGCTGGGCCAGGCCGGAGTAGTTCATCTCATCCGGTCGCAGCCCGCGTACCTCGGCCAGCGGGCCGTCCACCGCCCGGATCACCGCGCCGATCGAGATCTCCGCGGCGGGCCGGGCCAGCGCGTAGCCGCCCTCGGCGCCGCGCATCGAGCGCACGATGCCGGCCCGGCGCAGGTCGCCGAGGATCGCCTCGACGAACTTGCGCGGCAGCTGCTGTTCGCCGATCACCACGTCGATCTTCACCAGCTCCGGGGCATGTTCGGCCAGCACCAGCAGCGCCCGCACCGCGTAGTCGCTCTTCGCTGAGATCTCCACCCGAACATTGTCCCGCATTCCGCGGGGAAGCCGGAGAAGGCCCGCTGCGCGGGCGCCGCCGGCCAGGTGCGGGATCAGGACGCCGGCAGCGCGGTGTCGGCAACCAACTCGGCCGGGCTGCCCACCACCGCGCGCAACCAGGTCCGCTGGCCCGGCTGCAGGTCCAGCACGTCGGCCTGGCCCCGGGTGAGCTGCACCGAGGTGCTGCCATCGGCGGTGTCGAACTCGGCGCGCACCTCGAAGCCCAGCCGGACCAGCCTGGCCACCGTCGCCGGCACGCCGCCCGGCTGGGCATGCCGGCTCACCTCGATGTCGTGCGGGCGGACCAGCCGGCCGGCCAGCCTGGTCACCGGACCGAGGAAGCCCATCACGAACTCGTTCGCCGGCCGGTCATAGAGCTCGCCGGGACTGCCGACCTGCTCCAGCCGGCCCCGGTTGATCACCGCGATCGAGTCGGCCACCTCCAGCGCCTCCTCCTGGTCGTGCGTGACGAACACGGTGGTCACCTGCATCTGGTCGTGCAACCGGCGCAGCCAGTCCCGCAGTTCCTTGCGTACCTGGGCGTCCAGGGCGCCGAACGGCTCGTCCAGCAGCAGCACCCGCGGCTCGACGGCCAGTGCCCGGGCCAGCGCCATCCGCTGCCGCTGACCGCCGGACAGCTCCGACGGCATCCGGTCGGCGAACTGGCTCAGGTGCACCAGGTCCAGCAGCTCGCCGACCCGGCGCCGGACCTCGGCCTTGCCCCGCTTGCGGATCTCCAGGCCGAAGGCCACGTTGCGATACACCGACAGGTGCTTGAACGCGGCGTAGTGCTGGAATACGAAGCCCACGTTGCGGTGCTGCGCCGGCACCCCGGTAGCCTCCTGGCCGTCGATGTGCACGCTGCCCGAGTCGGCCTGCTCCAGGCCGCCCACGATCCGCAGCAGGGTGGACTTGCCGCCGCCGCTCGGTCCGAGCAGTGCGGTCAGCTGGCCCCCGGCCACCTCCAGGCTCACGTCGTCGAGCGCCACGAAATCGCCGAAGCGCTTGCTCAGCTGCCGTACCGCAATGCTCATGACCGGCCTTCTCCCGGACGGATGGCGGAGATCGCGATGATGCACAGTGCCGCGACGGCGATCAACACCACCGACAGCTGGTAGGCGCCGGGCTCGAACTGCTCGGCCCGCTCATCGACCAGCAGCGTCACCGTCTGGGTCTGGCCGACCACCCCGCCTGAGACGACCCGGACCGCGCCGAACTCACCGAGGCAGCGAGCCACGCTGAGCACCACGCCGTAGGCCAGTGCCCACCTGATGGTGGGCAGGGTGATCCGGCGCAGCCGCTGCACCGCGTTCGCGCCGAGCGAGCGGGCGGCATGCTCCTGCTCCAGGCCGGTCTCGGTCAACACCGGCAGCACCTCGCGCAGCACCAGCGGCAGCGACACGAAGGCGGTGGCCAGCACCATTCCAGGCGTGGCAAAGATGACCTGCCAGCCGGCGCCGGCCAGCGCCGAGCCGAACCAGCCGGTCTGCCAGCCGTACACCAGCACCAACGCCAGCCCGACCACGATCGGCGAGACAGCGATCGGCAGGTCGATCAGCACGTTGAGAATGCCCTTGCCGGGAAAGCGGAACCGGGCCAGTAGCAGCGCCATGCCGATACCGAACACGGTGTTCAGCAACACCGCCGAGCCGGCCACCACCCCGGTCAGCTGGTAGGCGTGCACGGCTTCCGGGCTCGTCACCGCGGCGGTGAAGGCAGCCCAACCCTGCTGCCAGCCGCGCCAGCACACCACCGCCAGCGGCAGCAGCACCAGCACCCCGACGTAGCCGACCGCGATGCCGCGCAGCAGCCAGCGGGACGCCCGCCGGTCAGGCACGGCGGGCCGCCCAGCGGCGCAGCAGGCCGAGTGCGGCCAGCACCAGCACGCTGATCATCAGCAACACCACCGCGGTGGCCGCCGCCGCGGCGAGGTCATCGTTCTGCACCTGCTTGTAGATGTACTGCGAGGCGACCTCGGTGCGGTATTGCAACTGCCCGGAGATCAGCACCACCGAGCCGTACTCGCCGATCGCCCGGCCGAAGGCCAGCGCACTGCCGGACAGGATGGCCGGCAGCAGCGCGGGCAGCACGATCCGCCGGAAGCTGGTCAGCGCGCCCGCCCCGAGCGAGCGCGCCGCCTCCTCGGCGTCGGTCTCCAGCGCCAGCAGCACCGGCTGCACGGTGCGCACCACGAACGGCAGGGTGACGAACAGCAACGCCAGCACGATGCCGGGCTGGGTCGCGTAGGCGTTGTAGCCGACCGGGCTGTCCGGGCCGTACAGGCTCAGCAACACCAAGCCGGCCACGATCGTCGGCAGCGCGAACGGGATGTCGATCAGCACCTCGAGCACCCGCTTGCCGACGAAGTCGTCGCGCACCAGCACCCAGGCGATCACCGTGCCGAGCACCGCGTTCACCGCGCTCACCCCGAGCGAGCAGAGCACGGTCAACCGGATGGCGCTGACGGCCTCCCTATTGGTGACCGCACGGACCAACCCCGACCAGCCGTCGCCGAAGCCCTTGGCCAGCACTGCGGCCAGCGGCAGCAGCACCAGGATGCTGAGCCAGAGCAGCGCCAGCCCAAGGCCGGTGCCGGCCGCCGGTCCGAGGCGCTGCTCGGCGATCGCCGGCCCGGGTGCCCTGGCGGGCCGGCGCGGCTCGCTGAGCCGGTCGACCGGCCCGACCGGGTCGGCCAGCAGGCTCATCCGCTACCGGCCAGGATCTTGGTGATGATGCCGTCGGTCTTGTCGAAGTACTTGCTGTTGGCCGCCGACCAGCCACCGAGATCGGCGATGGTCCTCAGGGTCTTCGGGGTCGGGAACGGGTTGGCCGGATCGTTCGCGCCGGTCACACTGCCCACCGACACGCCGGGCAGCACCGGCCGGTAGCCCTTGCTGGCGAAGACCTGTTGGCCGGCGGCGCTTTCGACGTAGGCCAGGAAGTCCTTGGCTGCCCGCGGCGCCCGCACGGTCACGGCGGCCGGGTTCTCGATCAGCAGGGTGTCCCCGGGCACCAGGTAGTCGAGCCGCTGGCCCTTCTGACGGGCGGCGATCGCCTCGTTCTCATAGGAGATCAGCACGTCGCCGGTGCCGGCCAGGAAGGTCTGGGTCGCCTTGCTGCCGCTTTCCGGCTTGCTCACGATGTTGGCCGCGAACTTCTTCAGGTACGCCTGCGCACTGGCGTCGTCACCGCCGTTGGCCAGGCCGTGGGCGTAGGCGGCGAGCAGGTTCCACTTCGCCGAGCCGGACGAGCCGGGGTCCGGCGTGACGATCTTGATGCCGGGCTTGACCAGATCGTCCCAGCCGGTGATCTGTTTGGGGTTGCCCGGCCGGACCGCGATCACCACCACCGAGTCGGAGACCAGCCCCCTGGTGGTACCTGCGTCCCACCCGCTGGCAACGAAGGACGGCACCAGCCGGGTCAGGTCCGGCTGGATCGAGAAGGCCACGTAGTCGGCCCGCTGGCCATTGGCGATCGCCCGGCTCTGGTCGCCGCTGGCGCCGTAGGAGGCGGTGAACCGTACCCCGCTGCCGGCCGCGGTCTTGCCGAACGCCGCAGTCAGCGCGTCGTAGGCCGGCTTCGGCACCGAGTAGGCCACGATGGCCACCTTCGTGGCGCTGCCCGAACTCGCGTTGCTGGACGAGGAGCAGCCGGCGGCGGCCAGCGCGACGAGCCCGGCCAGGCCGAGCAGCAGCACGGGTCGGGAGCGACTTGCGAGCTTCACTACTACCTCCACCGAATTGATGATCTCGATCGGATTAGAAGAGATTACCGTCAGACGGGCAACCGTGACCATCCTGGTTTTCATTCCCGACCAGCCACGGCCGGCGCGCACGGGCGAGTTGACGTGCTGACGGCTTGGGCTGGCATGCCGCCGCCTATGTATTGACGCCCGGTGGACGGCTGATAAAGGATGTCTGCTGCCGTTAGGTAATGACAGCGCAGTCACCTGAGCGTTTCGAAACCCCGAGGAGCCCCGATGCGGCGAGTTGGCCTACCCGTGCGCGGCCGGCTGGCAGCCGGCGTCGTGCTATCCCTGCTGGCGGCCCTCTGCCTGACCGCCAACCCGGCCCGGCTGCCGAGGGCGACGGCCGCGACTACGCCGCCCCGCGGCGACGTCATCGCCAACCTGTTCGAGTGGAACTGGAGCTCGATCGCCGGCGAGTGCGCCACTGTGCTCGGCCCGGGCGGTTACGGCGCGGTCCAGGTCGCGCCGCCGGAAGAATCGGTGACGCTGGCCAGCCAGTCCCACCCGTGGTGGGAGGTCTACCAACCGGTCAGCTACCAGGTGAGCAGCCGGATGGGTAACCGAGCCGCGTTCGCCGCCATGGTCACCGCCTGCCACAACGCCGGGGTGAAGGTGTACGCCGACGCGGTGCTCAACCACCTGACCGGCCAGGGCAACACCGGCTATGCCGGCACCACCTTCACCGACAAGTACACCTACCCGGGCCTGTACTCCCAGCCGGACTTCCACCACTACCCGGCCGACTGCCCGAACTCCGACGGGCAGATCCACGACTACAACAACCAGACCGATGTGCAGAAGTGCGAGCTGGAACAGCTGTCGGACCTGCGCACCGAGAGCAGTTACGTGCGGGGCAAGCTGGCCGGCTACCTCAACGACCTGATCGGCCTCGGCGTGGACGGCTTCCGGCTCGACGCGGCCAAGCACATCAACGCCACCGACATCGCCGCGATCAAGGCATTGCTGACCAAGTCCGTGCTGCTCTACCAGGAGGTGATGCCGGGCGGCGCGGTCAACCCGCCGGCCTACGAGGGCATCGGCAAGGTGCTGGAGTTCGTCTACGGCCAGAAGCTGAAGGAGCAGTTCGGCGGCAGCATCGCCAACCTGCAGACGTTCGGCCAGTCCTGGGGGATGGAGCCGAGCAGCGCCTCGGTGACCTTCGTGGACAACCACGACACCGACCGCAACGGATCGACGCTGAGCTACCAGAACGGCAGCACCTACCAGCTGGCCAACATCTTCTCCCTGGCCTGGGGGTACGGCCAGCCGCAGGTGTATGCCAGCTTCACCTTCTCCGGCAACGACCAGTCGCCACCGGCCGACGGCAACGGGTTCGTCACCACTACCGACTGTGGCAGCATCGGCAGCTGGCTGTGCCAGGACCGGCAACAGGCCACCCTGGGCATGGTCGGCTGGCACAACGCGGTGGCCGGCCAGTCGGTCGCCAACTGGTGGAGCGACGGCAACAACGTCATCTCCTTCAGCCGCGGCTCGGCCGGCTTCGTCGCGATCAACAACACCCACGCGGCGGTGACCCGGACGTTCAGCACCGGGATGGCCGCCGGCAGCTACTGCGACGTGATCCACGGCAGCGCCGCGGGCAGCACCTGCAGTGGCCCGCTGGTGACCGTGAACAGCGCACACGCCGCCACCATCACGGTGCCGGCGCAGGGCGCGGTCGCCTTCGACATCGATTCCACCGCCAGCACCAGCAGCGCGGTGGCGGTCACCTTCAACGAGAATGCGACGACGTCCTTCGGCCAGAACGTGTTCGTGCTCGGCGACAACCCGCTGCTGGGTGTCTGGAACCCCAACCTGGCCACCGCGCTGTCCTCCGGTGGTTATCCGGTCTGGTCGACCACCGTCTGGCTGCCGAAGAACACTGCTATCCAGTACAAATACCTCAAGAAGAATCCGGACGGCACGATCACCTGGGAGGGCTCGTCCAACCGCACCGCGAATACCGGCAGCGGCTCGACGCTTACCCTGAACGACAGCTGGCGATAGTGCCCGCCCAGCCGGGCTAGGGGCCGGGGCCGAGGGGCCCGGCCCCTAGCCCCTGAACAGTCCTCGCCCTCAAAGACCCCGGCCGCGGGGACGCCGAAGGGGCGGAGGAATGTTCCCCCGCCCCTTCGCGTGTGTCCTACCTTCGGTCGCGCTACTCCGCGGCGGTGCCGGCCGGAGCAGCCTCGGTGGTGCCGGCCGGAGCAGCCTCGGTGGTCTCGGCGGCAGCCTCGTCCCGGACCGGGACCAGGCTGATCTTGCCGCGCTGGTCGATCTCGGTGATCTCCACCTGCAGCTTGTCGCCGACGTTCACCACGTCCTCGACCTTGCCGATCCGCTTGCCGCTGCCCAGCTTGGAGATGTGCACCAGGCCGTCCTTGCCCGGCAGCAGCGAGACGAACGCACCGAAGGCGGCGGTCTTGACCACCGTGCCCAGGAACCGCTCGCCCACCTTGGGCATCTGCGGGTTGGCGATGGCGTTGATCCGGTCCACCGCGGCCTCGGCCGACGGGCCGTCGGCGGCACCGACGTAGATGGTGCCGTCGTCCTCGATGCTGATCTGGGCACCGGTCTCGTCCTGGATCGCGTTGATCATCTGCCCCTTCGGGCCGATCACCGCACCGATCTTGTCGACCGGGATCTTCAGCACGGTGACCCGCGGCGCATACGGGCTCATCTCGTCCGGCCGGTCGATCGCCTCGGCCATCACATCGAGGATGTGCAGCCGGGCGTCCCGGGCCTGCGACAGCGCCTGGGCCAGCACCTCGGACGGGATGCCGTCCAGCTTGGTGTCCAGCTGCAGCGCGGT
>JBJMIB010000013.1:0-1656 GCA_045807085.1 Jatrophihabitantaceae bacterium | reverse complement strand
GGCTCCGTTCGGTCAAGCCTCGTCCCGCGCCGGGTCTGATGGAGGCTCTCAATCCAGGGAGGATGAGAGTCCTGGCGGCACCGAGGAAGTACCCCGACGAGCTGCGGGAGCGGGCCACCCGGATGGCGGTCGACGCTCGGCGTGATCCGGCCACCCGCCCGGGCGCGCTGGCCCGGATCGGCAAGCAGCTGGGCATCAACCCCGAGACGCTGCGCAACTGGGTGACCCAGGCCGAGATCGATGAGGGAACCCGTCCGGGCACCACCACCGACGAGGCGAGCCGGCTGGCCGAGCTCGAGCGCGAGGTTCGTGAGCTGCGCCGGGCGAACGCCATTCTGAAGAGCGCGTCGGCTTTCTTCGCGGCGGAGCTCGACCGCCCCTCCCGCTGACCATCCGCTACATCGACGAACACAAGGACGAGTTCGGGGTCGAGCCGATCTGCACGCAGTTGCAGGTCGCCCCGCAGACCTATTATGCCGCGAGGAGCAGGCCGCCATCGAAACGCTCTCTCACGGACAAGGCGATCCTGGAGCACATTCACCGGGTGCACAAGGACAACTTCTCGGTGTACGGCGCGAAGAAGGTGCACGCCGAACTGGTCCGGCAAGGGCACCGGGTGGCCCGCTGCACCGTGGAGCGGCTGATGCGCGCCGAGGGCCTGCACGGCGTGCGCCGCTCGGCGCCGGCGAGGCCGCGGACCACCGTGCCCGGTACCGGCCCGGACCTGCGGGCCGACCTGGTCGACCGCCGGTTCACCGCCGCCGCTCCGAACTGCCTGTGGGTCGCCGACATCACCTACATCCGAACCTTCTCCGGCTGGGTGTACGCCTCCTTCGTGATCGACGTGTTCTCCCGGCGAATAGTGGGCTGGCAGGTGTTCCGGAACCTGCGCACGAACCTGGCACTGGATGCACTGGAAATGGGTATCTGGACCCGCCAGCGGGCTGGTGACGATCTGACCGGGCTGATTCACCATTCCGACCGCGGCGTGCAATATATGGCGGTGCGGTATTCGCAGCGGCTGGCCGAGGAAGGCGCAGTCGCCTCGGTCGGGTCCCGCGGCGACTCCTACGACAATGCACTGGCCGAGGCCTTCAACTCGCTGTTCAAAGCCGAGCTGATCCGGAACAAGGGCCCCTGGCGCGGCATCGACGACGTCGAGATCGCCGTCGCCGAGTACATCGACTGGTTCAACCACCGCCGGCTACACGGCGAGATCGGACTGGTTCCACCGGCCGAGTACGAGCTGGCCCACCAGGACTGCACCACCGCCCCGACACCCGTCGGAGCGTGAGAACGGAGCCTCCATCGAACCCGGGGCTTGACAGTGCACGTGATTGCGTGGGACGTGTTGGCCGACGCGGCAATGAACGATGTCGCGGGACACCTGTGAACGGTGTCCCGCGATATCCCCGGTGGAGCGGGTGACGGGATCCGATTGCCATCGAGGTCTCGCCACACCGGCTGGCCCACCGGCACGGGAACATGGGCTGGCGGCGGCCACGGGAACAGGCGCCGGCGGCGTCGGGAAGCGGTCCGGCGCCGGCGCAACACCGAGACATCCCGCCTGGCGGCGGCCGCATGCGGCACCCGCCGACAGCTCCTGCCGCCACTGCTGGGCGCCCTGGTCAGTCGAGCGGCGCCGACAGGCTGCGG
>JBJMIB010000012.1:0-109884 GCA_045807085.1 Jatrophihabitantaceae bacterium | reverse complement strand
GGTGGCGTTGCTCGGCGGTGACCGGGTCCAGGGCGATCGCGGCCCGCCGGGCCCGCTGGCGCAGTTGCGGCACCGTGACGCAGCGGCCGTCCAGCAGCGCCGGCAACACCGCCGCCTCCAACGCCGGCGCCAAGACCGGATCATCGGGTAGCCGCCACAGCGCCTCGGCCAGCACCCGGGCATGCTCACCGGAGATCGCGCCACCGGCAACGGCGGCCAGCGTCCGAGGCAACTCCCGGACCAAGGTCTTGGCTTGGGCGAGCCGTCCCTGCGCGGTACGTAGCGGCACCTGCAAAGCCAACGACACCGAGTCCTGCGCCAATCCGAGCCTGGAGGTGTCGCGTTCCTGCATCACCGCCAGCACCCGCAGCTGGGCGGCTTCGAACCAGCGTTTCTGCTCCTCCAGCACCACCAGCAGATCCACCCGCCCGGCCCGCGACAACAGCCCAGGGTCGATCCGGTCCAGCTCCGCGCCCGACCGGAACGCCGGATGCTCGGCCACGGCACAGGCCAGCAACTCGGCGTCGCCGAGATCCCCGCCGTCGTCCCAACCGTCCATGTGTTCGATTCTAACAGTGGAAGGCGACACAGTCAACGCAGATTGGCTAAACAATCAAAGGTGAATCTCAAACGGATGAACCGTAACCCAGCAACGCTACCGAAGACCTACGACAGTTCCGGTCTCGGTTCGTCGCTCGGCTCGGCGAATCTTTACCTGCTCTTGGAACACCCGCCTGCGCAGCTCGGCGGCCTCTCGATCGTCGATGCTGAAGGTGAGCACGCATTCGGTCACCAGGTAGTCCTTGCGGGAAGGTTCGGTCCGCAGCAGCGTCGCCGGCAAGGTGAAGCGGTCGCCGTCCAACGCGAAGCTGACCAGCAGGCCGGATACCTGCGTCAGTGCCTCGGCATCCGGCGCCTGCAGGGCACAGCGCAACGCCGCCTCGCTGATATCCACAAGATGGCCGGCGACATGCGGAAACGGCGCGCCGGGTTCGCCGCCGGATGACACCAACTCGATCGGCCCGAGCGCCGGCACCCGTACGAACTGGCGCCGCTGATGCCGATGCACCTCGATGACCTCGGTGACCCAGAGGCCGAGATGCTCTCGCATCCGAGTGCCGACCAGCGTGACCGTGGCTTCGGTCAAGCCTTCCGGATCCGGCCAACTGACGAACAACGGCCGGCCGAAGTCGAACTGGTGCTCCAGCGGCAGGGTCAGCGGACGAGCCAGCACCAGCACGCCATCTCCGGCGTCCTCGACCCCTTCGACTCGGCTGCAGAACTCGTGACCATCCAGATCAATGATGGTCACCAGCCGATGGACGTCGGGCAACAGGGGCACATCTGAGAACATCGGCAATCGACACCTCCGGATGAGCCGGTGTCCGCGGCCGCGCCGCGCAATCCGTCCGGGCCTAGGATCGACAAGCATGGCAGCCACTTATCAGACGGTGACCACCGGCGACTGCCGGCAACTGGAGTACCTCAGCGGTGGGTCGGCGGGCGGCCGGGCGCTGCTGTTTCATGTCGGAACGCCCAACTGTGCCACCGAATTCTCGATCTTCCGGGAGCCGGCCGAAGAGCTTGGTCTGCGGCTTATCTGCTATTCGCGGCCCGGCTACGGTGAATCCACCGAGCAGCCCGGACGGACCGTCGCCGACACCGTCGCCGATGCGGCCACGCTGCTCGACGAACTCGGCGTGGACGGCTTCCTGACCCTCGGTTGGTCGGGCGGTGGTCCGCACGCCCTCGCCTGCGCCGCGCTGCTGCCGGATCGCTGCCAGGCCGCCGCGACGCTGGCCGGCGCCGGGCCGTACGACATGCCGGATCTCGACTTCCTCGCCGGCATGGACGAGGCGAACGTCGAAGAGTTCAGCGCGGCGGTGGACGGATTCGACCGGCTGGATAGTTACCTTCGCTCACTGCGGGACGATTTCATCGATGTGTCGGCGTCCTCGGTGGTGGAGGGGTTCTCCGGCCTGCTGTCCGAGGTGGACAAGCAGGCGCTCACCGGACAACTCGCCGAGGAGATGGCTGCCGCCTTGCGCCGGACCATGGCCGCCGGCATCGCCGGCTGGCGGGACGACGACCTGGCCTTCGTCAAGGACTGGGGATTCCGGTTGGCCGACATCACCGTTCCGGTCGCGGTCTGGCAGGGACGCCAGGACCGGATGGTTCCGTTCGCGCACGGCCAGTGGCTGGCCGCCGCGATCCCCCGCGCCCGGCCGCATCTGTTCGAGGACCAAGGCCATATCTCACTGGCCAACCAGGCCAAGGCGATCATGGCCGATCTGATCGAGTTGGCCGACTGAATTGGCCGACTGAATTGGCCGACTGAGTTGGCCGGCTGAGCTGGCCGACTGAGCTGGCCGACTGAATTGGCCGACTGAGCTGGCCGGCTGAGTTGGCCGGCCGAGCTGCCGACGGGAACCAATCGAGCGGAGCCGGTCGAGGCTACCGACGGGCGGTCACCGTGCCGTTGGTCAGCTGGATCTCTTGGTGGCAGCTAGCGGCCAACTCCGGGTCGTGCGTGCACAGCACGACGGTCGAGCCGGCCTCAGCCAGCCCGAACACCCGTTTCAGCACCCGCTGCCGGGAGGCGTGGTCGAGTTCGGCGGTCAGCTCGTCGGCAAGCAGCACCGCCGGCTCGGTGACCAGTGCGCGGGCGATCGCCACCCGCTGCTGCTGGCCGCCGGACAGCTGCTCGACCAGGTGATCGGCGACGTCGGCCAGCCCGACCGCCTCCAGCACGTCCTCGGTCCGGTCGCGCACCTCGTTGCGCTCCACCCGCTGGCCCTGCAGCACCACCTCGACGTTCTCGGCGGCGGTCAGCACACTGACCAGGCCATAGCCCTGCAGCACCAGCCCATAACCGGGCGGCACACCCTCGGCCGGACTCGGCGTCGACCGATGCACGGTGCCGCCGTCCGGCCATTCCAGGCCAGCCAGCAACGCCAGCAGGCTCGACTTGCCACTGCCCGACGGGCCGGTGATTGCCAACACCTGATACGGATAGGCCGCCAGCGTCACGTCGTTGAGGATCAGCCGGCCGGCCCGCTCGTACCGAACCTGCTCGGCGCCGAGCGTGCTGACCGGTTCCGTCCCGGCGTGCCGGGCGGTCATCGATCCTCCTCGGTCACCGCGCGGTGGCCGGTCGTGGCCAAGCCCGTCATCGCCGGTGGCCTTCGTTCATCGGCATGAACTCGACCGATCCCGGCTTGCGGATGACCCGCAGCTGGGTGCCGGGCGGCAGCTTCACCAGCACGTCCGGCGGCAACTGCACGGTGCCGTCGGAGTTGACGTAGCTGACCTGCTCCCGGTGTTGGTCCCGGTCGTCGGCCCGTCCCTCGGTGATGGTCACGGTCCGACCCAACGCCGCCGCGACCGCCGGATCGTGGGTCACCACCACCACGGTGGTGCCGAAGGATTGGGTGATCCGGCTCAGCAGCTCGACGACCCGGTCCCGGTTGCCGGTGTCCAGCTGCGAGGTCGGCTCGTCGGCCAGCAGCAGGCCGGGTGAACCGGCCATGCCGACCGCCACCGAAAGCCGCTGCTGCTCGCCACCTGACATCGCCGAAACCCGCTGGCCGCTCAGCTCCTCCAGCCCCAGCTGGTACAGCAGGTCGGCCGGCGGCTGCAGATCGGCCCGCCGGTAGCCGCGCAGCGCACGCTGGGCGAAGGTGATGTTCTGCTCGGCGGTGCCGTACGGCAACAGGTTGCGAGACGGGTTCTGCACCACCACGCCGACCCGTTGACCGCGCAGCTGCAACAGCTCGGTCTGGCTCATCACGGTGATGTCGTCGGCGCCCAGGTAAATCTTGCCGGAGGTCGGCCGCAGCAGCCCGGCGAGCAGCATGAGCAGGGTCGACTTCCCCGAACCGGACGGTCCGAGCAGCGCGACCGACTCGCCGGCTGCCACGCTGAACTCCACATTGTCGAGCGCGGTCAGCTCCTGGCCGTCCAGCTCATAGACGTGGATGAGGTGCTGGCACTCGATGGCCAGGCCGGTCTGCAACGCGGTGGTCATTGGTCGTTCTCGCTCACTCGGTGTCCCCGTGGCTCTGCGCGCGAGCGCTCATCGCTGCCTCGCTCCGCTCCTCGCTCGCTTGCGCTCACTGCGATGCTCACTCGGTGTCCCCGTGGCTCTGCGCGCGAGCGCTCATCGCTGCCTCGCTCCGCTCCTCGCTCGCTTGCGCTCACTGCGATGCTCACTCGGCCTCCCGCAGCCGGGCCGGGGCGGCCGCCCGCAACAGCAGCTGACCGGCGATCACGGCGGTGATCATCAGCAGCGCGCAGAACGCCGCCGCGAAGATCAGCACGCCGGCCGGTGCCGGCCGGTAGTCCAGCTGCACCGGCGTGTGGTCGGCGAACTCCGGGATGGACGGCATCGTCCAGCGGGCCGCGAAGTAGCCGGCCGGCACGCCGAGCAGCACGGCAGCGCCGAGCAGCAGCAGCTGCTCGGCGATGGCGGCCCGCAGCAGCACCCGCCGGCGGATACCCAGCGCCCGCAGCGAGGCGAGCTCGAAGGAACGCCGCCGGCCGGTCGAGGCGATCGCGATCGCGGTGCCGCCGACGGCCAGGATGGCGCCGGTGATCGCGCAGATCACCAGCAATGCCAGCGCCAACGCCGGGCCCTGCCGGGCCAGCTCAGCGCGCCGACTACGTTCGGTCCGCACTGGATCCAGCACCAGGCCGGCCGCCCGGAGTCGGGCGATGGCATCGGCCGGCGCCTTCGGGCCGAGCCAGATCGACCAGTTGGCCTCGCCGTCGAAGCCGGGCAGCTGCGCCCGGATCGCCGACAGGTCCACCAGCATGCCGGCGTCCTGCACCACTGGCAGTACCCGGACGGTGGCCAGCACCGAATAGTCCGCCGCGGCCCCCACCACGTCGACCATCTGCAGCGGTTGTGGCACGTCCGGCCCGCTCGCCACGCCGTTGCTGGCGGCCACCGTCCGCAGCGGCCGGGGGCTGTCCGCCCGAGCAAGGCCGGCCGAGCCGCCGGCCTGACTGCTGAAGGTGTCGGTCAGCCCGTTCGCGGAGAACGTGAGCCGGTCGGAGGCGTTGCTGGCCTGGGTGGCTCGCCGCCAGTTCTGGGCGCTGCCCAACCCAGCGGCCAACGGTTGCCAGCCGCCGCCAGCCGCGGTCTCGATCCGGCTGACGGTGACCTTGCCGCTGAGCGCGCCGAAGGTATCGATCGGCCGGTCCCAGGTGATGCCGGCGAAGACGCAGCCGGCCTGGCACGGCACCGGGGCGGTGTAGGTGTGACTGCCCGGCCGCAACGAGCCAGCCCGCGCGTTGAGATAGAACTGGCCCGGCCGGCGCAGGTTGAGCAGCACCGTCGGCGTGTTGCCGGGGCTGAGCTGGTCGGCGGTGAGGGTCACCCGCACCGCCGACGCCGTGATGGTCAGCGGCTTCGCGGCGCCGGCCGGCACCAGCTGCCGCGCGAGCTGGGCGGTGGACAGGTCGGCGTAGGGGGAGTACGCGGCCGCGACCAGCCGCGAGGTGTCCACGGCCAGCACGCTCCCGGTGACCGAGCCGCCGCCGTCCGGCAGCCAGCTGGCGACCGCCATCGCCCAGCTGCCTGTCGGGTCGGCGACCCGGGTGGCGGCCACCGGGTCGTGCACCGGCTGGAACTGCAGTGGGGCCACCTGCGGCGCGCCGATCTCCACCTCGGCACGGGCCGCCCGGTTCTTCTCGGCCACCCCCTCGCCGGCGATGGCGAAGGTGGCCAGCCCGACCGCCACCGCCAGCAGCGCCGCCAACCGCAGGCCGGCCGGTCGCCGGGAAACCTGCCGGGTGGCCAGGAACAAGCTGATCCGGGCACTGCCCCGGGTGGCCGGCAGCAGCGGGCGCAGCACCAACGGCAGCAATCGAATGCCGAGCAGTGCCACCGCGAAAACCAGCAGCGCGGGGGCGAGCAGGGCCGCCGCTCGCGGGTCCGACCCGGCGTGCCCGTGCAGCAGCACCAGCCCGGTAACCGCGCCGGCGGCCAGTAGCACGTCCAGCGCCAGCATCCACCGGCTCGGGTGATGACCCGGCGTGCGACGCCACTGCTCGAGCACCGGACGCCGCAACGTCCGCCGGCCGGCGGCAGCCGCGGCCACCGCGCTGCCGGCCAGCGTGATCAGCACCGCGATCACGGTGCCGCGGGTGAAGACGACCGGCGTGCCGGGCACCAGCACCGCCGAGGCCAGCAGCCGGACCGAGAGCCAGCCGCCGAGCATCCCGAGCGGGGTGGCCAGCAGTACCAGCAGCAGCGGCTCGGCGAGCCCGAACCGGATGGTGGCACCGGGCCTCAGCCCGCGCAGCTTGGCCAGCGCGATCTCCGAGCCCTTGGCCTCCACCGCGTCGGCCACCACCTGGAACAGCACCAGCCAGGCCAGCACCGCCAACTGCAGCGAGACCAGCAGGGTGGCCACGTTGACCAGCGACCGCTCCCGATGCTCGGCGGCCAGCACGGCCAGCACGTTGGTGGTGAAGGTGTCGTTGCGGCTGGTCCGGGCCCGGAACGCGGTCAGCTGCCCGATCTCGGACTTCAGCGTGGCCACGTCGGCGAGCCGGATCCGATCAGCCGCGATCGGATAGTCGACCTGGACCTGGGCCAAGCTCGGTTTGGCCAGCGTCTCCAGCTCGGCCTGGTCAACGAACACGTCATCGACGGTGTCCGGCTGGTCGCCGCTGCCGGGACCTGGATGGGCGTCGAAGTAGTTGCGGCCCTGCCAGTAGACGTCCTGGCTGTCGGCGGGCTGATAGCTGCCCACGATGGTGACTGTGCTGGGCACCGGCGCGGCCGAGCCGGCGCCCGGCAGGTCGTGCCGGACCCCGGACAGCCGCAGCTGGCCACCGATCTGCCAGCCGTAGTAGTTGCCCTGCAGGGTTCGTTCGCTGACCATCGCCTCGTTGGCCGCCTTCGGGCAGCGGCCGCGCACCGCCACCAGGTGCGCGCAGGCGTCCTGGCGCCACACCAGCTGGGTATGCGGACCGTTGTCGCCGGCGACCACTTGAGCCGGGGTGGCCGCCTGGGTAGCCAGCACCACCGCCGGGATGGTGTCCGGATAGGCCTTGATGCTGCCCGGTTGCGGGCCGCGGCTCTCGGCGTTGGCCAGGTCCGCCTCGGTGTCCAGCTCGACCTGGAAGGTGTAGTGCAGCGCGGCGTCGGCGCCCGGCCGGCTCAACGCGTCGCGCAGCGTGGACTCGGCCGCGGCGTGGGCGTACAGCGGGCCCAGCGAGCCCGCACCGATGGTGATCGCCGCTACGACCAGGGTGGCCAGCGACAGCCCACGGCGCCACCAGAGCGCGCGCAGTAGCAAGCTCACCGTGTTCGCGTCCTTCCCACGCCGCCCGGCCGTCTCGGACTGTCTACCCGCGCCGGCAGGCGAACCGCCATTAGTTACCTTTCCGATGCGGAAATGATGGCGGGCCGACCCGGCCGGCCGGCCGAAGCCCGGCAGAGTGGACGAATCGTGGCGCGGTCGCTGGCCGGTTGCCAAAGCACCCCCGCCAGTTTTCGGCAGCATCCGACGATGAGCATCAATGCGTGCGATGCGGAAGGTTGCCCCGAACCGTGGCAAGATGGCCCAGCACGCCATCTTTTCCTTCCTGGGGTACCTGTCCGCGACTCAGGGACCCTCGGCCGGCCATGCCCGGCCCGAGGACTTGTTACGCCCATCCGCAAACAGAAGCTGGAGAGTTCATGCCCGTCCTTCGGACACCGGTCCTTCGGAGATCGGCGCTGGCCGGTGTGTCAGTGCTGGCCCTGGTGGCCGCCGGCGCGGCGCTACTGCCCAAGCCCGCGCACGCCGTCGACCTGAGTTCAGACATCGTTATCAGCGAGGTGTACGGCGGTGGCGGCAACACCGGCGCCCCGTACCAGAACGACTTCATCGAGCTATACAACCACGGCGCCGTCGCCGAGAGCGTCGCCAGCTGGTCGGTTCAGTACACCTCCGCCACCGGCACCAGCTGGCAGCTGACCAAGCTGACCGGCACCGTTCCGGCCGGCGGCTACTACCTGATCGCCGAGGGTGCCGGCGCCGGCAACGGCGCCGCGCTGCCCACTCCGAACGACACCGGGACCATCGCGATGAGCGCGACCAGCGGCAAGGTGGCGCTGGTCAACACCCAAACCGCGCTGGCCGGCTGCGCAACGACGTGCGACTCGGCAACCGGCGTGGTCGACTTCGTCGGCTTCGGCTCGGCCAACGACGCGGCCGGCTCGCCGACGCCGGCGCTGAGCAACACCACCTCGGCCCAGCGCACCACCACGCCGTTCACCAACTCCGGCAACAACTCGACCGACTTCACCGTCGGCTCGCCGACCCCGGCCGGCGCCGGCAACGCCCCGCCGCCCGGCTGCGACAGCACCCCGACCCCGCCCGAGTGCGTACCCGGCAGCACCACCATCCAGGACGTGCAGGGCACCGGCTTCCGCTCGCCGCTGGTCGGTCAGACGGTCTCCAAGGTGGATGGCATCGTGACCGCGACCCGGTCCGTCGGCTCGTCCCGCGGCTTCTGGATCCAGCAGGCCCAGCCGGACGCTACCCGGACCAGCGCCTCCTCGGGGGTGTTCGTGTTCACCTCCTCGGCCGCCGTCGCGGTGGGCGATGAGGTGCTGGTGACCGGTAAGGTGTCCGACTTCTACCCGCTGGCATCGGGTGAAACGCTGGCCACCACGTCCAGCTTGTCGATCACCGAGATCGCGCCGACGCTGGTCACCAAGCTCAGCTCGGGCAACCCGCTGCCGGCCGCGCTGGTGATCAGCCCGACCACCGTGCCGGACACCTACCAGCCGACCACCGACTCCGGCAATGTCGAGTCGATCGACCCGGTCGACCCCAGCCGCTCCGCGCTGGAGTTCTGGGAGGCGCACGAGGGCATGCTGGCCGAGGTCGACAACGCCCGCGTGGTCGGTCCCGGAAAGCCCCAGTTCGGCGAGATCTACGTGACCACCAAGCCGGACCAGCAGGCCACCTACCGAGGCGGCACCTATGTCGACAGCTACCAGATCCCGTCCGGCCGGCTGCTGATCGCCACCACCAACGGCAGCGTGCCGGCGGCCAACGTCGGCGACGTGCTGACCGGGGTCACCAGCGGCCCGGTGGACTGGTCGACCTTCGGCGGCTATGACATCGCGGCCAGCACGCTGGGCGGCTACCAGGACAACAACCTGCAGCCGACCGTGGCCACCCCGCAGGCCAGCGACCAGCTGGCGATCGCCACCTACAACGTGGAGAACCTGGCGCCGACCGACCCGCAGTCCAAGTTCGACACCCTGGGCGCCGGCGTGGTGAACAACCTCAAGTCGCCGGACGTCATCTCGGTCGAGGAGATCCAGGACAACGACGGCGCCACCGACGACGGCGTGGTTGCCGCCGACCAGACGCTGACCAAGCTGACCGGGGCGATCAGCGCCGCCGGCGGCCCGGGCTACCAGTGGTCGGAGATCGACCCGGTCAACGACGCCGACGGCGGCCAGCCGGGCGGCAACATCCGCAACGTGTTCCTCTACAACCCGAGCCGGGTCAGCTTCGTCGCCAAGTCTGGCGGCGACTCGACCACTGCGGTATCGGTGAGCACCGGCAGCGACGGCACCGCCGAGCTGTCCGTCTCACCGGGCCGGGTGGACCCGACGAACACCGCCTGGACCGACAGCCGCAAGCCGCTGGCCGGGGAGTTCATCTTCGGTGGCCGCAAGGTGATCGTGGTCGGCAACCACTTCAACTCCAAGGGTGGTGACCAGAGCGCCGACGGCCGGTTCCAGCCGCCGACCCGCGGCTCGGAGGTGCAGCGCCAGCAGCAGGCGACGGTGCTGAACAACTTCGTGCACCAGGTGCTGGCCGCCGACCCGCGGGCCAATATCGTGCTGGCCGGTGACTTCAACGACTACCAGTTCGCCCCGTCGATGAAGACGCTGACTGACGATGGCGCGACGCTGACCGACCTGATCACCACGCTGCCGGTGAACCAGCAGTACACCTACGTGTTCAACGGGGTGTCTCAGGTGCTGGACCACATCTTCGTGTCCAAGCCGCTGTCGGCGGCGGGTCCGGACGCGGTGGCCTACGACGTCATCCACGTCAACTCCGAGTTCGGTGCGCAGGCCTCTGATCACGACCCGCAGGTGGTCCGGATCCGTCCGGTGCCGCGTTACCTGAAGGGCACCGTCACGGTCAGCCCGGCCACCGTCCGGGTGAAGGACGACGCCACCATCACGCTGGCCGGTTGGAACCCGAACAGCCTGGTGGCCGTCCAGCTGGACGGCGTCGGGGTGGGCACCGTGACGACCGACTCGACCGGTGCCGGGACGCTGGTGATCACCATCGACAAGAAGGTCACCATCGGCACCCACACGGTGACGGCCTCGGCGCCGGACGGCACCAGCAGCAGCACGCAGTTCCAGGTGGGCAAGAAGAAGTAACCCGCCTGGGCGCTGAACGGATTGTGCGGCCCGAACCGACAGTATTTCCCGCTAGGGATGTCGGTTCGGGCCGCACTGTTGTCCTTTTGTGGGCCCCTTTGTGGGCCCTCGCGGTCAGACGGTGGCCGGCCGGCTCACCCCGAGGCCGCTGCGCGCGTCCGCGCCGTACCGCTCCAGCTCCGCCTGCAGATCCAGCGGCAGTATCCGCTTGGACGCCGACCGGTCGGCGTCGGTGAGCAGGTCGGCCGGGATGATCCAGACGATCTCGAACTCCAGGCCGTCCGGGTCGTGGCCGTACAGCGACTTGGTTGTGCCGTGGTCGGAGGCGCCGACCAGGGCGCCGGCCTCGGCCAGCTTGCCGGCCAGCTCGGCCAGGTCGCCGAGGGTGTCCACCTCCCAGGCCAGGTGATACAGCCCGACCGTGCCGCGCCCGGCCCCGGACGGGCCCGCCTGCGCGCCGATCTGGAACAGGCCCAGATCATGGTCGTTGGTCGAGCCGGGAGCCCGCAGGAACGCCCCGCCGGGGATCGCGTCACCGCCGGGGATGTAGCCGAAGCCGAGCACGTCGCGGTAGAACCGGACGCTGGTGGCCACATCGCGGACGTAGAGGACCGCGTGGTTCAACCGGAAGATGGACATCGTCGCGCCTTTCGCCGGAGCTGCTGTTATAGCACCCACAACAAGTTGTGTGTTCAACTAATTCCGGCGAGCGGGCTCCCTCGGCCGGCGGCGCTGTGGCTGACAGCGGACGCGGGCCGGTGGTGCTAGCGGCGACGAGGGGGCGGCTCGGTGGCCAGTACCTTCTCCAGCAGGTTGGCCAGCTGAAGCCGCTCGTCGAGGTCCAGGGCGACCAGCACCTTGGACTCGGTGAGGTCGGCGTCGACCACCGACTTGCGGAACAGCTCCTGACCGGCCCGGGTCAGCCGCACCTTCATCCGGGTGCGGTTGTCCGGGTCGGGCGCGCGTTGCACCAGTCCGCGCTCGACCAGCAGATCCAGCCGGTGCGTCATGGTGGACGGCGACACACCGGTGACGTCGGCCAGCCGGGACGGCGTCGAGCAACCGTCCGGGCTGTGCAGGGCGAGTTCGTTGAGAACTCCCCAGTCGCCGCGCTGCAGATTCAGCTCGGCCAGTTGCTGTCGGTAGTAGTTGTCCAGCCGTTTGCTGATTCGGTTCAGCGCTGTCACCACCCGCTGCACCGACTCGTCAGCGCCGACCGCGGTATAGCCCGCGATTGCCGTCTGATAGGCGACGAAGGCGTCCGACGAGGTGCCGTCTGTCGGTGGACGTGTGTGGCTCGGTATACCCGGCGAACTAGCCATGTGGGACAGTGTACAATTATTTCGATATCGAAATTCGATTACGAACTAGTATGGCAGGGCTACCTAGCGGTTGGCGCCGCCGCGAGTTGCTTCTCTATCGCCGCGACCACGTCGGGCGTCTGCGGGGCGACGTAGACCTGCAACTGAATGGTCAGCTGGGTGAGGCTGCCGGACTTGGACGCGTCGGTGGCCAGCTGCGCGGAGGAGACCAGCGCCGCTAGCTGATCGGCCTGGACCGCCCGCAGGTAGGCCAGGTCGTCGGTGACGGCGCCCTTGACGATGACCGTCAGCGGCAGCGCGAACAGCTGTCCGGCGACGGCCTTGCCGGTGGCCGGCGCCGCCGGTTGACCCGGCTTGGTCGTCGCCGAGACCGGCACCGAGGCGCTGATGCCGGTGACCACCACGTGGTTCTTGGCGGCGTAGTCGCTCAGCTGCCGGGTGTAACCGGCGATGTTGGTGTCCAGCGGCAACGCGGTGCGGGCCTGCTGCAGCGACGCGGTCAAGGCAGTCATGTCGGCGTTGTCCCGCTGCAGCTTGCGGATCTTGGCCTGCAGGCCCAGGTTCTGCGACTGCGCGTCAGCGGTCTGCGAATCCAGCGAAGAGGCCTTGGAAAGCTCCGGGCCGACCGCAATGAACCAAGCGAGCGCTGACAGGACGACCGCGGCGAGAATGCCGCCGGCCAGCCAGAATCGGTCGCTCTTCAGGGCATTCATCAGTTGCCTCCAGTGGCAGAGCTCGACGAGTCGGTCGAGCCCAGGGCGTACCGGTGCGAGAGCAGGCTGTCGTTGATGGACAGCTGGATCGTGAACTGGGCGCCGGTGTCGTTGACCGTGTTAGTGGTCGGGTACGGATCCACCACGCCCTTGAGCGCGCTCAGCCGGTCCACCAGCACCGCCACGTCGGGGACCGTGAGCGCCTGACCGCTCAGGGTGACCGTGCCGATGTGCGGCTGGCCCGAGGTGTCCAGCGTCGAGGCGCCGGCGTTGTTCGCGGCGGTCGGCGTGGGCTCGGCGATGGTGAGTGCCAACTGGGTGACCACGGCACCGGCCGGCAGCTGCTTGAGCATGGCGTCGATCAGTGCCGAGCTGTCCACATCCATCTTCATCAACGTGGCCAACTGGGTACGCACCTGCGTGACGTTGCCCTGAATCTGGGTGACGTTGCTGTAGCGGTTCTGCTGGGCTATCAGCTGGCTGGTTCGGGTCTGCTCGGCGGCCAGCGACTGGGCCGACTCGTGGCTGCGGAACACGGCGTAGCCGGTGCCGGCGCCGGCAACCACCAGCAGCAGGCAGAGGAAGGCCCCGACCAGCTTCTGCAGTGCCCGGACCCGCCGTGCCTGCAACAGTTCCGGTGGAATGAGGTTGGCGACGATGCCCCAGCCGGGCATCGTGCTCCATAGTTCACGAGGCTGCATGGTGGTCATGCGGCTGCTCCCATCGCCAGGCCAAGCGCGACCGCGGTGGCCGAGAGCTCGGTGTCTTCCTTCTGGATTTCCTTGGAGGCGAGCCGATTCCGGATGTGTTGCATCGGCGCCACCACATCGGTACGGATCGACAGGTGGTCACCGAGCAGCTGAGCCAGCCCCGGCAACGCCGAGCCGCCTCCGGTCAGCGAGACCCGCTCGACGGTGGCACCACCCTCGGTGGTGCCGAAGTAGTGGATGGAGCTGCGGATCTCGGCCAGCAGCGGTCGCACGCCCTCTGAGATCGCGTCCACGAAGTTCTTGTTGGAGGCGCTCAGGCCCTGTACCCGCTTGGCCTCCTCGGCCCGGTCGGGCTCCAGGCCGGTGGCGTCCATGATCCGCTCGGTGAGTTCGTGCCCGCCCCGGGTGACCGCCCGGACCACCTTGGGCACGCCGTGGTTGTGAATCACGATGTTGGTCATGTGCGCGCCGATGTCGACCACTGCCTCGACACCGCAACTCTCGTCAGCGATGGCGCGCAGCGCGGCGAAGGAGGACAGGTCCACCCGGGCCACCTGCAGGCCGGCCTTCTCGATGGCCTGCACGGCGGCCAGCACCGGCTGGCGCGGGGTCGCGATCAGCAGGCCGGGGATCATCTCGCTGCCCCGGTCGGCCTCGCCCAGCGGGATCCAGTCGATGAGTGCCTGGTCCAGCGGCAGCGGCACGACCTCTCGCGCCTTGAACGGCAGCGCCTTGGCGAGCTGCTCCGGTGGCAGCTGCGGCATCTCCAAGGCCCGCACCACAATCTGCTGGTTGGTGATGCCGAGGATGACGTTGCGGCACTCGAACCGGTTCTCCGCCCACAGCCGCTTCAGCGCCATGGTCACCGAGTTCTGGTCGCTGACCACGCCGTTGACGACCGCGCCGACCGGCAGGTCCACGTGGCCGATGCCGTGCACGCTGACCGACGGCCGGCCGGCGGTGGTGCCGTGCGACAGGATGGCCGCGCGTACCGAGGTGGCGCCCAGGTCGATCCCGATGGCATGACCGTCCGGGTTGACGATGCCGATCTTCGGGTTGCCTATTTGCCGGTGCTTCATCAGATCTCCTGGTTTCCAAGGGCAAGCTTGTCGAGTCCAGCGACGCTCACACGCCGGTGAGCTGCCGGTACGCACTCACAATCGGCTGCGCGAAGAACAACGCGAGGATTGCGGCGCTCAGCATGAACGGTCCGAACGGCAAGGCCGTCTTTCGGTTCCCACCGGCGCCCAGAATGACCACCATGCCCGCAATGCCACCGAGCAGAAAGGCTCCGAAGCCACCCACCAGCAGTGCCGAGTAGCTGAGGCAGGCCAGCATGCCGCCGACCAGGCCGGCCAGCTTGACGTCGCCGAAGCCCATTCCCCGTGGATAGAGGAAGGCAATCGCGAAATACCCGCCGAACAGGACCAGGCAGCCGATGGCCGCCCGGATCATTGCTGGGAAGTCCCGCTGCCAGGCCGCTCCGGCGACCAACAACACCGCCAGCACCGGGTAGGACGGCAACACGATCGCGTTCGGCAACCGATAGCAGTCCAGATCGATCGCGGCCAGCGCCACCGCCATCGCGGTGAAGTACAGCCAGGCCGGCAGCAGCGCCGGTTGCCCCATCCGCTGCAGGCTGAAGGTGACCGCGACGAAGGCCAGGCAGGTCGACAACTCGACCAGCGGGTACCGGACGCCGATCCGCACGCCACAGTCCGCGCATCGCCCGCGTAGCGCGAGCCAGCCGACCACCGGCAGGGTGTGCAGGCTGCGCACCGGGGTACGGCAGTGCGTGCAGTGTGAGGCCGGCTCGAGCAGCGGCTGGCCGGCCGGCACCCGATGGATCACCACGGTGAGGAACGACCCGGTGGCCAGGCCCAACACGGCGACCGTGGCGAGCAGGAAGAACATAGACCGTGCCTTCTGAGGGTTGCGCCGGCCGGCCGGCGGCGGTCGGGATTCGGACGGCCATCTCAGGACGCCGTCGAGATGCTGACGACGTTCCAGGTGTTGTTCGTCAGCCGGCCGTCCGGCGGTGGGATGTAGGGCACCCGCAGCCCACCGTTGACCGCCTGCCCGGCGCGCAGGTTGTCGAAGTTGTAGGTCACCGCGATGCCCGGCATCTTGGTGGTGGAGCCCTGGTAGGGCCGGCCCTGGTAGGGCAGGCTGGTGGCCCCTCGGTGGTACTGGTACAGGCCGCCGTAGACGGTGATGCCGTAGCCGATGGCGCCCCGGTAGAAGTTGTCGGCCATGAACGAGCCGCGCAGCGTGAAGATGGCCGAATAGATCATTCCGGTGCCGGTGTTGGTCATCGACGGTGCGTTGTCCGGCTTGTACATGTAGGACGGGTAGTTGTTGGGCACTGGCCAGCTCAGGTTGTCGGTCCAGACGCCGCTGTAGTCGTTCGGGCAGAAGCCGGCCGAGGTGGCGCCCAGGGTGCCGTCGTAGGTGCAGGTCATCGGCCGGTAGATCCGGACGTTGTGGGTGGCGATCAGGGACAGCCCGTACGACGTGGTCGTGGTGTCCACCTTGTCGCCGTAGGTCAGGTCGTTGGTGATGACGATGTCGTGCTCGGCGACCAGCGAGACGTTGGCGTTCGTGGTGCCCTCGACGTAGACGTCACCGTAGCCGTGCGAGTACTGGGTGACGTCGTTGTCCATGTCGGTGTAGGTCTTGGCCGCGTCGTAGCCGGTGTCGCCCGGCTGCTTGCCGACCCAGGGGAAGTTCTGGGTCGAGTTCAGCGGGGTGCCGTTGGTGACACTGGTGGCCTTGCTCAGGCCGCCCTGCACGATCGGGGTGGTGGTGGTGCTGGAGCAGGCGCCCTTCTTCACCGCGGTGCAGACCACCCGGCTGATGTTGAGGCTCCACTTGCTGGTGGTGGTCGTGTAGCCCGCGCCGGCCTTGGTCTGCAGGAACGGGTCGGGCGAGCTGTCCGAGCCCGGGGTGACCGAGGTGGTGGTGGGCGTGGCGGCGGCGGCGACCACGGTGTACCAGACCGAGTTGACGGTCGTGCCGACCGCCTGCGAGGCGTCGCTCAGCTTGGCCTGGACCGCCGCCGTCAGGGTGGCCGGGGTGACCGTGGCCGCGGTGATGGCGGTGTCGGCGGCAGCCTTCACGTTGGTGAAGACGTCCTCCTTGGGCGTCGACCGGCCGGTCTCGCAGTCGAAGTTGCGCCGCTTGGCCGGATCGGCCGGCGCCGGGCAGTTCGCGCTGGAGGTGTAGGTCGCATCGTCGGTCCAGCTGCCGGTCAGGGTGTCGGCGTAGCTGGTCGGCGGCACGGTCAGGTTGGTGGCGGTGTCGAAGACCGGGCTGCTCACGGTGGCCGTGGTGGGTTGCACCGAGGCGTCCGGGTTCTTGACGTAGATCAGCGTGCGGGACAGCGGCACGGTGGCGTCGATGACGCCACCGGACGTGTCGGTGGTGCTTTGGCCAAGGCTGTCAAGGGTATTGACGTTCGTGTAGGAGCCGGTGCTCTGGTAGCAGGCCGACGAGCCGGCCGGGGTGAGCGGGCTGGTGATGTGCGCAACCGTCTTGTCCAGCACGATCCGGGTCGGCCCGGTGTAGACGCACTGGGCCAGCGGCAACGCGTCGGTCGCGTCCGGCGGCAGTTCCAGCGCGGTGGACTGGTAGATCGGGAAGGTCGCGTTCCCACTGGCATCCAGCGGGTAGTTCCGCATCAGGGTGGCCTCGCCGTCGGTTCCCGGATAGGCCCGGTCATAACCGCCGTTCGGGCCGACGCCCTGCTGGCTGCCGTTGATCGTGCCGTTCCACACCGAGAAGGCGGCACCGCCGAAGTTGGGTTCGCTGTTGGACGACTTCCCGGTGTCCTTGCCACGGTCGATCAGGTAGCCGTCCTGGCTGTACACCGGGCCGTTCATCACCATGTTCGGTTCCATGGAGGAATCACAGACGTCGTTGTGCGTCACCGATACCTGCGAGCCGCTGGCCGGGGTGAAGGTGCCGTTCTCGGCGTAGTAGGCGAAGCTCGAGTCGGTGCCCATCGCGCTCTCGGTCGCCGACGACGGGCGCCGGGTGCCGTTGTTCCAGGCGGTGTCGGTGCCACGGCCCGGACCGTTGCTGCTCGGGTAGTACAGGTCGTCACAGACGTTGGTGCTGTGGTTCTGGTCGCAGGTCGGGTTGGTGGTCGCGTCGTAGGCGCACACACCTGCCCAGCTGATCGTGCCCGGCTTGTTGGTGGCTGCCAGCGAGGTCCCGGTCAGGCTGGCCGCGCCGGTCACCTGGACGGTGCGCGCCTTGTAGAAGTTGTCGATGAACTCGGCGGAGTACGTCTCGAACTTGGTGTAGTACTGGAAGTTGTTGAAGCTCGGGGTGGCATCGACGTCGGCGACCAGCGTCTTGGTCAGGTACTTCGGGCTGGTCTTGTGGGTGGGTATCTGGCCGACCGACTTCACCCGGGCGAAGCCGGACACCGCGTAGGTGACGGTCCACCAGTACGACTCGCTGCTGTTGACCCCGTCGGCGCCCTGGATGACCACGCCCTGCTGGTTGGCCGGGTCGGTGATGCCGCTCTTGTTGGTGATACCGGTGGCCAGCGCGCTGCACAGGAATCCCGAGGTCGGCGGGCAGTTCGTGTTGACCCAGCTGAGGAAGCTCTCCAGGCCGGCCTGGGCGGCCGCGGTCGCCTCGCCGCTGTCGACGCTGGCCTTGGCCGGCCGGATCTGGGTGGTCAGCGCGGTGGTCGCGGTGGTCACCATCAACGTCGCCAGGATGCCGATCATCATGACCAGCATCAGGCTCTGCCCGGACTCGTCCCGGTGCAGGCGGCGGAAGATGCTCCGCCGGCCCGCCCACGGGCTCCGCCGACGACGATTGGAAGCGCTTCTCATGATGGGTACCCCGAACTGACCGATGCGAGCGAGGTGAAGTTCATGCTGCTGGTATTGGAGGGATCCAGCACGGTGAAGGCGATGCCGATGCTGCCGACCTGGTTCAGCGCCTTGTCCTCCTTGAGCGCCGGGTTGCCCCGGAGCGGCCCGGAGCTGACCGTCAGGCCGGTCGCGGAGACCGTCGGATCGAGCATCCCGGCACCGGGCTGGCCGCTCTGCAGGCAGAGGCCGCTGACCACCGTGGCGCCGCTGACACAGCCGTGCAGGGTGAGGTCGAGCGGGCTGCCGGCGCGGGAATAGGGCTGGAAGATCGGCGTCGAGCCGGTCGCCTTGGCACTGAAGCCCAGCTGGCGAACCGACTTCACCGTGGTGTTGTCGGAGTTGAAGGTGACCTCGATCAGCTGGCCGACGCCGGTGCTGGCGTTGCTGACCCGCAGCATCAGGGCGACCTTGGTGGTCGCGCTCGGTGCCGAATAGGGTGCGCTGGTCGAGGCGATGCGGTTGTTCAGGTTGGCGTAGAAGACGATCTTGGTGCTGGTGATCTCCTCGAACCGGTCGGCCTCGGTGTTCGGGTCCAGCCAGCCGGCGACCCGCAGCATGGTGGTCCAGCTGTCCAGCGTCACCCGGGCATCGCCGGAGTTCTGGTTGGTCAGCACGGTCCGATAGCCGGCGCGGGTCGCGCCGACGAAGAACAGCACGGCCATCGTGCCGAGGATCGTGGTCAGCGTCATGGTGACCATCAGCTCGGCCAGGGTGATGCCGCGGTCGTCGGCGAACCGGGCACGCCGGGCCCGGTAGCTCCGGACTGCCGCGGCGGCGACCCGGCTCAGCATGACAGCACCGTGTCGTAGCGGACGGCGCGTGATCCGCTGTTGTTCCAGGTCACCGTGACGGTGACGTTGCGGGACGCGCCAGGTGCGCAGGTGACGTTGCCGGCGGGGCTGAGCAGCGGCGTGACGGTGTAGGTGGTGCCCTTGAGGCTGACCGAGGAGGCGGTCAGATCCAGCTGGGACAGCGTGCTGTTCTGGCCTCGCAGCTTCTCGACCTCCTGCCGGGCGAGGTTGGCCGCGGCAACCCGGCTCTGGGTGATGCCGGTGTACCTGACCAGGGTCACCAGGGCGAACATGACGGCGAAGGAGATCACGGTGAACAACGCGATCGAGACGATCACCTCGGCGAGGGTGAAACCCGCCTCGCCGGTGCGCTGGTTGGCCTGCAGCCGTCGGCGGGCCGAGCTCGCGCAACGGCTCGCGCAATGGCTCGCGCAGCGGCTTGCACAGCGCGAGAAGGTGCCGACCGGGCCGGTGATGAGCGTGCGGTTCATCGATGGCCTCATGTCGACACCTCCCTAGTGCGCTGCCTGGCGTATGAAGAGAGCTGGGCGGGCGGCTATGACCGCCCGCCCAGCTCGTTGACCAGGATCAGAATCAGCTGGCCGCCGTCTGACCGGTGGTGCTGTCGTAGGTGTAGGTCTTGTCGCCCGGGCTACCGGCCTTGGTGGCGATGGTGTAGCCGTTGGTGACCGGGGTGTAGGTCAGGACGTCGCCGGGGGAGACGTTGATGGTGCCGCTACCGGTGGTGCCGCAGGTGACGGCGACCGAGGCGCCGGCCGAAGCGCTGGCGACCGTGGCGGCCGGGTAGACGTTGCCGCCGTCGGCGTAGCACTGCTCGATGACCGCGATCGCGTTGCGGGTGTCCGAGGCGGCGGCCTTGTTCTTGGCGCCCTTCTGGTAGTTCAGGTACAGCGGGATCGCGATAGCGATCAGGATGCCGATGATCACCACGACCACCAGCAGTTCGATGAGGGTGAAGCCCTTGTCGGCTTCGGCGCGCTCCTCGCGGAGCTGGTGCAGCTTGTTGAGCATAAGAGCCTCCTGGCTCGGGCAATGGCAACGGCGAGGAGTGCCGGGCCGGCTGATTCCTTCGCGGAGTTAAATCGGCATGACGTGACGCTGGGTTAGGGCCTGTGAGCTAAAAGTGAGCGTCTGAGGTATCAGTTAGGTAACAGTTGATCTTCTCTAACGCATGTCGAATGGACAGCCAACGGCCCGAACGCGCCGGTGCGCGTTCGGGCCGGAGGGATTGAGTGGGCCGCGAAGTCAGTTCGTCTGGATGTGCTGGTAGATCGAGAACATCGGCAGGTAGAGGCAGATCACCATGGTGCCGATGACCGCGCCGAGCAGCACCACCAGCAACGGCTCCATCGCCGAGGTGAGCGAGTCGGTGGCCGTTTCGACCTCGTGGTCGTAGAAGTCGGCCACCTTGTCCAGCATCTCGGTGATCTGGCCGGTCTCCTCACCGACCTCCATCATCTGCACCACCATGTTCGGAAACAGCGGGTGCCGGCCGAGCGGGCCGGACATCTGCTGACCGACGCGCACCGCGGCACGCACGTCCTCCATGGCCTCGGTGACCACGGCGTTGCCGGCAGTGCCACCCACCACGTCGAGCGCCTGGATGACCGGAACGCCGACCGCCAGCAGGGTGCCCAGGTTGCGGGCCCAGCGGCTGATCGCGAGCTTGGTGAACAGCGTGCCGAAGACCGGCAATCGCAACTTGAGCCGGTCCACCTTCAGCCGGAAGGCATCGTTGGTCTGCATCGCCTTGCGGTACAGCTTCATCACGATGACCACCACGGCGATCATCAGCGGCATCGCCCAGTAGGCGTTGTGCGACAGCACCACCATGATCTTGGTCGGCAGCGGCAGCTGGCCACCCAGTTGTTTGAACATCTTCTCGAAGACCGGAACGATGAAGATGATGACGCCGGCGCCGAGCAGCAGCGAGAACAGCAGCACGATCACCGGATAGGTCATCGCCGACTTGATCTTGGCACGCAGGTTGGAATCGTCCTCGTACATCTTGGCGATCCGGGACAGCGCGTCGTCCAGGAAGCCGCCGGCCTCACCGGCCTTGACCATGTTGACCATCAACAGCGGGAAGTGGTCGGGGTGGGTCGACATTGCCTTGGACAGCGCCACCCCGGCCTGCACGTCGGCCCGGACCTGCCCGATCGCGGCCGCGAACTTCGGCTTGGACGTCTGCTCCTCGAGAATCGCCAACGAGCGCAGCAGGGTCAGTCCGGAGGAGGTCATCGAGGCGAACTGCCGCGACATGATCGCCAGGTCCTTCAGCGTGGTCTTACCGCGGAAGCCGGGGATCTTGAGGTCCTTCTGCAGCCCCTCGCCGGTGAGCTGGATCGACAGCGGCGTGAGCTTCTGGTCGGACAGCGTGTTGGCGACCGCCTCGGCCGAGGCCGAGTCGATCCGGCCCTTCATCAGCAGGCCGGCGCTGTCCAGCGCCTCGTAGGCGAAGGTCTTGGTGGGCATCGCTTACACCCGCGCCAGGCGCTTGAACTCGTTGGGATCGTGCGCGAGCTCCATGGCGGTGTTCTTGCTGATCAAGCCGTCGGAGTAGCGCTGGGCCAGGTGCTGGTCGAAGCTGATCATGCCGACGTCGGAGGAGGACTGCAGGAACGAGGGGATCTGGTGCACCTTGCCCTCCCGGACCAGGTTCCGGATGGCGGAGGTGGCCACCATGATCTCGCAGACGATGGTGCGGCCCATGCCGTCCTTGCGTGGCGCCAGTGCCTGGGTGACCACGCCCTGCAGGCAGTTGGCCAACTGGGCGCGGATCTGCTGCTGCTGGTGCGGCGGGTAGATGTCGATCAGCCGGTCGATGGTCTGTGCCGCGGACTGGGTGTGCAGGGTGGCGAGCACCAGGTGGCCGGTCTCGGCGGCGGTCACCGCGACCGAGGTGGTCTCCAGATCCCGCAACTCACCGACCAGGATGATGTCCGGGTCCTGCCGGAGCACGTGCTTCAGCGCGACGGAGAAGTCGGCGGTGTCCGAGCCCACCTCGCGCTGGTTCACCACACTCTTGCCGTGCCGGTGCAGGTACTCGATTGGATCCTCGATGGTCACGATGTGACCGGCCCGGGTCTGGTTGGCCACGTCGAGCAGGCTGGCCAGCGTGGTGGACTTGCCGGAACCGGTCGGGCCGGTGACCAGCACCAGGCCGCGCGGCAGATGGGCGAAGCTCTCCACGCTCTGCGGCAGGCCGAGCTCGTCCAGGCTGCGGATCCGGTGCGGGATGGCACGCATCACCGTGCCCACCGCGCCCCGCTGGCGATAGACGTTCATCCGGAACCGGCTCACCCCGGGCAGCGCGTAGGCGGTGTCCAGCTCCTGGGACGCCTCGAACTTCTGCCACATCGCGTCGCTGAGCACCGACCGGATCAGGGTCTCGGTATCCACCGGCAGCAGCCGGTCGCGGCCGGGTAGCGGCGTCAGGTCGCCGTTGATCCGCATGCAGGGTGCGATGCCGGCGGTGAGGTGCAGGTCCGAACCACCACGCTCGATGAGCAGTGTGAGCAGGCTGTCCAGCTCCTTCTTCGCCTCATGCATCGAGAACGCACCGTCGATGGCAGTCAACGGGTTCAGCGAGAAGCCTTCGTTGTCGAAGGGCGTGTGTTGCGTGGTCATACTGTCACCCGTAAAACTTCCTCGAGGCTGGTCAGGCCCTCCGCGGTCTTGCGGAGGCCGTCATCACGCAGCGCCACCATGCCCTCGGTGAGCGCCACCCTTTTGATCTCGCTGGCTGACGCGCGTTGCACCGCCAGTCGTTCAATCTCTTCGGACACCGGCATCACTTCATTAACCGCGAGCCGGCCGCGGTATCCGGTCTGGGCGCAGGATCGACAGCCGATCGGGCGCCAGAACTTCTCCGGCACGCCGAAGTCATCGAACGGCCAGGTCGCCCCCAGCAGTTCCTTCTCGGTCGGCACGTATGCCTCCTTGCACCACTCGCAGAGTTTGCGGGCCAGCCGCTGGGCCAGCACCGCGTCCAGCGAGGAGCCCACCAGAAACGGTTCCACCCCCATCTCGACCAGCCGGGTGACCGCGCTCGGCGCATCGTTGGTGTGCAGCGTGGACAGCACCAGGTGACCGGTCAACGCCGCCTCCACCGCCAGCTGCGCGGTGGCCCGGTCCCGGATCTCACCGATCAGCACCACGTCCGGGTCCGACCGCAGGATCGCCGGCAGCACGGCGGCGAAGGTCAGGCCGGCCTTGGCGTTAACCTGCACCTGGTTGATGCCGTCCATCCGGTACTCCACCGGGTCCTCGACGGTGATCACGTTCACCTCGGGCCGGGCGATCTCGCCCAGCGTGGCGTAGAGCGTGGTCGACTTGCCCGAACCGGTCGGGCCGGTGACCAGCACCATGCCGTGCGGCTTGCTGAAGCTGGCGGCGAACCGGTCATAGTTGTATTCGGTGAACCCCAGCTTGCGCAGCTCCAGGTCGATGCCGCCGGTGTCGAGCACCCGCAGCACCACGTTCTCGCCCCACACCGTCGGCAACGTGGCGGTCCGCAGGTCGATGCTGCGGCCGTTCATGTCCTTGGTGATCCGGCCGTTCTGCGGCACCCGGCGCTCGGTGATGTCCAGGCCGGAGAGGATCTTCAGGCGGGAGATCAGCGGCGCCTGGATCCCGCGCGGGACCGCGTCCACCTCGTGCAGCACGCCGTCGATCCGCAGCCGGATCTTCAGGTCGTGCTCGCTGGGTTCCAGGTGGATGTCCGAGGCCCGGTTGGTGATCGCCCGCTCCAGCAGCGAATTGACGTACCGGACGACCGGCGCGTCCTCGTTGAGCGAGTCCAGGCCGTCCGAGCTGGTCGAGGTGGACTCCTCGGCGCCGGCCTGCGCCGCTGCCTCGTCCAGGTCGGTGCTGGCCCGCACGTAGCGGTCCAGCAGCCGGTCCAGGTCCTCCTTGGTGACCACCATCGGGCGCACCACCAGGCCGGTGGCGGCCCGGATGTCGTCCAGGGCCAGCACGTCGCCGGGGTCGCTGACCGCGACGGTGATGGTGGTGTCGTTCACCGCGATCGGCAGCATCCGATGCCGGCGGGCTAGGGTCAGCGGAACCCGGCTCATCGCGCCCGGCTCGACCGGAAAGTTCGACAGCTCGACCGCATCGACGCCGTAGGCTTCGGCGACCGCGGAGGCGAGCTGGAACTCGGTGATGATCTGGTCGTCGACCAGCACCGTGCGCAGCGGGCGCGAGGTGAGCTCGGCGGTGGTGAGTGCCTCCTGGAGGAGCTCGTCGCTCATACCCCGGGCACGCAGCGCCGAGACTACGGCGCGCAGTGCTGGGTCCATGTGGGTCCTCCGCGTGCAGACAAGGCTCAGGTGGGCCCGCCCCCGGTGGCGGGGGTTTTACACCGGGTGGGCAGGCACCACTCGTCGCTTCCTATCGGCTGCTCGGCGCAGACCTGAGCCGCTGGGCCGGGATTGGCCGGCTTGGAGGTGAGGTGCTGAGCCCGGACCGGCCGGCTTGCGGGTGAGCCGCTGAGCCGGCCGCTGCCGGCTCAGCGGAAGTCGCGGGACCGGTTGTGGATGCCCAGATCCAGCTTGTCGATCCGCTCGGCCGAGACGTTGACCACGCCGTTGGCGTGCTCCAGCATGCCCCGGACGAGCAGGCCGCCGGACTGCCGGGCGATCTTGCGATGGCGGTGCCAGACCACCTGGTCGCAGACCACGTTGACCATGCCGAACTCGTCCTCCAGGTTGAGGAAGGTCACGCCGCGGGCGGTGGCCGGCCGCTGCCGGTGGGTGACGATGCCGGCCACCGTGACCCGGGTGCGATCGGGTAGCCGGCGTAACCGGTTGCTCGGCACCACGTCCAGGCCGTCCAGCCGGGGCCGGATCAGTGCGGTGGGGTAGTGGTCCCGGGTGATGCCGGTGGCCCACAGGTCGGCCAGCAACTGCTCCGGCTCGGTCATCTCCGGCAGCGGCGGCGCCGAGGTGGCGGCGGCAAGATCCAGCTGACCGGGCCGGTAGTCGGCCGCCGCGCCGGCCGCCCACAGCGCCTGCCGGCGGGAGGTGCCGAAGGAGTCGAACGCGCCGGCGGTGGCCAGCGCCTCCAGTTGGTCGGCGGTCAGGCCGATCCGGCGGGCGAGTTCGGCCATGCTGGCGTAGTCGCCGCCGGCCGCCCGCTCGGCCACGATCCTTCTCGCAAGTTCGGTGCCGATGGTCTTCACGCTGGACAGGCCGAGCCGGACGGCCGGCTGCGCCGGGCCGGGCCCGGCGTAGCCGGAGCCACCAGCGGCGCCGGAATCGATCGGGTAGCGGGATTGGCCCGCCGCTCCCTCCAAGTTGGCCGCCGCTCCCTCCAGGTTGGCCGCCGCCTCGGAGGCGTTGATGTCCGGGCCGCGCACCGCCACCCCGTGCCGCTTGGCGTCGTGCACCAGCGACTGGGGTGAGTAGAAGCCCATCGGCTGGGCGTTGAGCAGCGCCGCGCAGAACGCCGCCGGGTAGTAGAGCTTGAGCCAGGCCGAGGCGTAGACCAGGAAGGCGAAGCTGATCGCGTGGCTCTCGGCGAAGCCGAACGCGGCGAATGCCTTGATCTTCTCGTAGATGTCATCGGCGGCGGCACCGCTGATGCCGTTGGCCCGCATGCCGTCGTAGAGCTTGTCTCGCAGCGCCGCCATCCGCTCCTGGCTGCGCTTGGAGCCCATCGCCCGGCGGACCTGGTCGGCCTCGGCCGGGCTGCAGCCGGCCGCGTCGATGGCCAGTTGCATCAGCTGTTCCTGGAACAGCGGGATGCCGTGGGTCTTGCGCAGTGCCTTCTCCAGCTTCGGATGCGGGTAGTCGACGTGCTCCAGGCCGTTCTTGCGCCGGATGAAGGGGTGCACCGAATTGCCTTGGATCGGCCCGGGCCGGATCAGCGCGATCTCGATGACCAGGTCGTAGAACTTGCGTGGCCGCAGCCGCGGCAGGGTGGCCATCTGCGCCCGGGACTCGACCTGGAACACCCCGACCGTGTCGGCCGCGCACAGCATGTCGTACACCTTCGGGTCCTCGGCCGGCACCTGGTGCAACCCGTACCGCTTGCCGTGCCACTGCTCGACGAAGTCGAAGCAGTACTTCAACGCCGAGAGCATGCCCAGGCCGAGCAGGTCGAACTTGACCAGGCCGGTGGCCGCGCAGTCGTCCTTGTCCCACTGCAGGACGGTGCGGCCGGGCATCCGGCCCCATTCGACCGGGCACACCTCGATCACCGGGCGGTCGCAGATCACCATCCCGCCGGAGTGGATGCCCAGGTGCCGGGGCGCGTTCTGCAGCTGCGCAGCCAGGTTCAGCACCGGCGCCGGGATGTTCTCGGTGTCCTGCGCGGTGAGCACGTTGCCGGCTGCCGGCGCGGGATCGGTTCCGTCCGGGTCGGCGCCGGGCACCGGCAATGGCGCCGCCCAGTAGTAGCCGTGGTCGATCTGCTGGCTCCAGGCGTCCTGCTGGCCCTGGGAGTAGCCCAGCGCCCGGGCGATGTCGCGTACCGCCGAGCGGGGCCGGTAGCTGATCACGTTGGCGACCTGGGCGGCGTGCTGGCGGCCGTGCTTGGCGTAGACGTACTGGATCACCTCCTCCCGGCGGTCGGACTCGATGTCGATGTCGATGTCCGGGGGGCCGTCTCGCTCCGGGGCCAGGAAGCGCTCGAAGAGCAGGCCGTACCTCACCGAGTCCACCGCGGTGATCCCGATCGCGTAGCAGACCGCGGAGTTGGCGGCGCTGCCCCGGCCCTGCGCCAGGATGCCGTTGCGCCGGCAGAACTCGGTCAGATCCCAGACCACCAGGAAGTAACCGGGGAAGCCGAGGTCGTCGATGATGGCCAGCTCGTGCTCGATCTGGCGATAAGCCCGCTCGGTCCGCTCGGTGCGCGGACCGTACCGGTCGGCGGCGCCGGCAAAGGCGAGGTGGCGCAGGAAGCTCATTTCGTCGTGCCCGTCCGGCACCGGGAACGGTGGCAGGTTGGGCGCGATCAGCCGCAGCGGAAAGGCTAGTTCGGTGCCCAGCCGGGCAGCCGTGGCCACCGCCTCGGGATAGCGATGGAACCGGGCGGCCAGCTCCGCCCCCGAGCGCAGGTGCTGACCGGCCCAGGCGGGCAGCCAACCGTCCAGTGCGTCCAGGCTGGTCCGGGCCCGGACGGCAGCCATCGCGGTGGCCAGCGGGCGCTCGTGCGGCGCGGTGTAGTGGGCGTTGGTGCTGGCCACCAGCGGCAGCCGGTGCCGGGCTGCCAGCTCGGCGAGCGCGGCGTACCGCTCGTCGGCCAGTGGCTCCAGGGCGTGGGTCAGCTCGACGGCCACGTGCTCCCGGCCGAACAGCTCGACCAGCTCGCCGAGCGCTCGGCTGGCCGGCTCCAGATTGCCGGCGCTGACGCTGCCGAGCGCCTGGCGCACCCGGCCCTTGCGGCAGCCGGTGAGGATCAGCCAGTTGTTGTTGGATAGTTCCGCCAACTCGGCCAGCTCGTACACCGGTCGACCCTTGGCCCCGCCGCGTAGCTGGGCCTGGCTGATGGCCCGGCACAGGCTGGCGTAGCCGGCCGGGTTGCGGGCCAGCACCAGCAGGTGCTCACCCGGTGGGTCCTCGATGCCGACCCGGGCTGCCACCGACCGCTCGGCCTGGGTGGCCGGCATCGGGATGGCCAGGTTGAGCTCGGCCCCGAAGACGGTGGGCAACCCGAATGCCTCGGCGGCCTCGGCGAACCGGGCGACGCCGTACATACCGTCGTGGTCGGTGAGTGCCAGCGCCCGTAGGCCGAGCCGGACCGCCTCCTCCACCAGCTGTTCGGGATCGGCGGCACCGTCCAGGAAGGAGAAGGAGGAATGCGCGTGCAGCTCGGCGTACGGGACCGGCTGGCGCTGGGTGGTCTCCTGGCTCTTGGTGGCCTCCGCCGGTGGTGGCTGGTAGGCCGGGCGCTTGCGGCTCCAGGCGGGGGAGTCGCCGCCGTCCGGGGCCGGCTCGATGCCGTGGCCCCGCCGGCCCGGCCCGCGCTGGGCTGGCTCGGTCTCGGCGCGCGGCTCCGTTTCGGCGCGGGGCTCGGGTGCTGGACGGGGCACGGTCTCTGGGCAAGGCTCGCGCGCTGGACGGCCGGAGAGCCGGCGTTCCAGCTCGGACCACGGGGTGGCCGGGTTCTCGAAGCCCACAACACCATTATCGAATTAGTATTCGAATTATTCAACCCATCTGATGCCTAGCCCAGAACGTGCGGCAGAAACCGCCCGCGGGTTCCCTTCAAGGAACTGGCGAGGGGGCTCACTCGTCGAGTACGGCTCAGTCGTCAGCGGACCGCTGATCGCCCTCAGGACGCTTGCGGGTGTCCGGCCGCCTTCTCGACATGGTCGGCCATCGCCTGCAGCCAGTCCCGGTACTTCCATCCCAGGTTCTCCATCATGGCTGCCGCACCGAAGTCATACAGCAACATGTGCCGTAGCTGGTGTTCCTCGGGATAGCTCAGGAGAAGCTGATCCATCTCGGCCTTGAAGTTGGGCGCCGCTTGTGGTTCCTCCCGCACGAACCCATCGGCAGCAGCCCACTCGTCGGCAAACTCATCAGGCCAGTCTTCGTGCAGGTAGGCACCGAAGAAATGCCTCAGCGTGGGGTAATCATTCATGGGTCGGCCTCGGGTACGCGGTACGGACGAAGTATCCCAGTCGAGACTCTTCCTTGAACAGCACGACACGGAAGGAGCTCGGGTGGTGTACCACGCCGTCGCGAGACACCGACTGCCCAACCTCCGTGCCGTAGTCTCCGCGCAACTCTAATCGGTGGACCGGGCCAGCGAGCCATTGCGCGATGTCGGAATCCCTTTCTCCCAGCAAGCGTCCTATTGCCGATTCTGCCGTCTGCCGGTCGGTGAAGCTCGATGACCAGAAGATCCGTGGCTCGGACTCGAATCGCCGGGTGAGCTGTCTCGAGGTCTTGCCGACGTGCTTGAGCAGGGTGTGCCCGCGACGGGTCGCCGTTCCCTCGTGCGCGGCCAGCCCACCACCGGGCACCAGCCGGCTGGAACGCAGTTCTGGAGCCAGCCGCTCGATCACCGCACCGGCCTCGGCAGCCGAGTGGGCTTCCGCTGCCCACCGACCTCCAGGCACCGCGGCGAGCGCATCCCAGCCCAACTCGGCGAGTCCAACCTGCTCGCCGCGTTCCCGCCGGGCCACATCGACCGCCAGCTGGCATACCGCCACCACCGCTACCGCCGCCCACACCGCCCCAGCCGCCGGCGGGCACACCAATGCCAACACGACACCGGCGACCACCAGGGCTTGGCCCAGATCCCCCAGCGCCTGGGACAGCCTGGCCAACCCGGGATGCGGCAATACCCGTGCCACCCCGCCCAGCAGTCCCGACCAGCCATGCCGGTGACCATCCGCGTGCACCGCCAATCCGGACACACAGCGTCGCCGGGCCGCGTCCCACTCCTGCCAGCACCGCTCGAAGTCAGCCACACCGGCCGCCGAGCCGTCGGCCAGCCGGGCCCGGGCCGCCAGCAACCGCGGGCCCAGCTGATCCAGCTCCCGGGCATAACCGGCCAGCACCGCCGCGTAGCCCTCGAAGCGCCGCGCGGCGGGTGCGAACCGGCTCAACTCAGAGCTCAGCGAATCCTGGAAGGCGAGTTCGGCCGCCCCGGACCAGCCGGCCTCCCGACCCATCGAGCAGGTCAACGCCCCCTGCAACCGGCGCAGTTCGGCCGACATCCCGGCTGCCCGCGCCGCCGCCAGCCGGGCGGTCGCGGCATCCGCGCAAGGCATCGGCCGGGTCAACGCCTGCTGGACGGATTCCGCCAGATAGACCATGCGTTGGGACGTTAGCCCGGCCGGTCACTATCCCCGGCGAGTTATCGGCGCTATGCGGGATGAGGGACCCACGGTCCCCAGGCTGACCGGCAGCCGGGCGGTTGCTCGCCTGCCGGTCAGCCCTCGGGGCCGTTAGTCCGTCAGTGATTGCCGGACGTGGCGCGGATACCGCCACCCGTCCCCGACGTCAGCCGTCAGGTCCAAGTGCCGGGCTAGGTTGCGGATGCTGGCTGCCGGGATGCTGCATCGGAACGGCGTGGCAGCGCCGTCCAGCTGCGGCACGAACTCGATGGCTAGCCGGGTGTCATCGTCATCCCGCCAGCGCCGCTGGCCGTACCGGAACGGACGCACCAAGTACGCCGACAGGAAGCCGCGTGGCCCGTTCAGCCCGGCGCGGGCGTCCTCAAACCAGCCCTCCCAGGAGCCGCCGTAGCTCTGGCATTCGGTGGCGTTGTGGGTCAGCAGCGGATAGCCGCTGGGCTGGAACTGCGGGTGCGCGTGCCGCTCCATGCACCACGGCTCGCCGTGGTCGAACCGGAAGATGATCTGATCCGGCCGGATCGGTCGCCACGGCTGGTCAACGCTGGGTTGCCAGTCGTCCGGCTCGTCACCGGGTCTCGGGCGGCCGTTGCCGTTAGATTCGGACATGGGTTGTGCTCCTGTCTAAGTCAGGTTGTGCAACCAAGGCCCTGGTCGGTGTTCCACCACCGGCCGGGGCCGCCTGTAGGTACTGCTCCTAGCTTCCGCGCTAGCCGTCCCACCCCCTCGAACTCGCTCGGCGTGACCGTAGAGGGAGACACCGACAATTTTCGGCGCAGGCTTCCGCCTAACGTAGGCATCACATCGGGCGATGTGGAACGTGCCTGTGGCGGATCACAGGCGGCCCTGTCAGACTCCTGATGTGTGGAGCATGCGGGGGGTCCGGACGAGTTTGGACGCCTCACGCTCGACCGGAGCGATTTTGTGGTGAGAGGCAACGAGGGCGATGACGTGGGCAAGGTGCTGAACTCGATGCTTGCGCACCATCTCGACGAGGAGATTGAGCCTGCCGGCGAGTGGGGTCTGTCGGTCGCATGCGTGATGGGTGCGACTCCTGATGAGATTGTGAAGCAAGCGAAGCAGGTACGGCAGAGGAAATTCAGGGTGGCGTCTGTCGCGGATTTCCTGGATGCAGGATTCGTCGTTAAGCAAGATTCGGAGACGCATGGCTTGATCCTTTGGCCGGAGGAGCCTGGGAATCAGCAGCTAGAACAGCTTGTTTCTTTCTTCGGGGAGGCTCAAGTTAACCCGTACTATGAAGAACGAAGGGGGCCGCGCCGTGCGAAGTAGGCTGGTCTTCTACGTCGATGTTAATTCGATATCGGATGACGGCACTGTGGGGACAACCCTATTTGCCGCCACTGACCCATTAGAGGCGCAGGTCTACCCACCCAAGCCACGCGATGTTGTGCGGGCGCTTGATAGCGACGATTACATCTGCGAAGCAACTGTAGTTCGCGTTTCCGACACGGGCTGGGTGCTGCTGGACTTAGGCGAGGAAGATTGGCACCCGCGAAGCGCTTGGATCACTCAGGACAGGCAAGTGTGGCGCACGTCATCAGGAACATGGAACAGCGGCGAGGACTCCAAGACCTCTGCGACTAAGCTGCAGGAAGCTTAATCATCATGAAGGCGGCCATGATGATTGCCGACTACGCCGAGGCGGTGAACGGCAAGCTTTACATGATGGGCGCTGGCTGGTCGGATGCGCTTGCCTCACCTGACGGTTTGGTCGACTGCTATGTAGCGGTTACCTTCGCCTTCACTCCCGATGAAGTCCGTTCAAAGCACACCCTCGAAATTCGCTTAGTCGATTCCGAAGATGGACAAGTGAAAATCAACGGAAGAGAGGTCATGCACGGCGGCACGTTCGTGGTCGGGCCTGTCTCCGAAGCAACGAAGGCCACCGCAGTGGTTTCGAACTTGGCCGCACAGTTCAAGGGCCTGCCTTTGGGGAGCGGCGCATACGCGTTCGTATTGACCGTGGATGATGTTGAACTGCAGCGGGCAGAGTTCGGCGTGAGTCGGCAGCCGGAGGGCGAGGAACAATGAACCTTGGTACTGGCGACGACACCCGCACCAGCGGCGGCACCATTCGCGTCGACCGGGCGGCGAAGGCTCAACCCGACGTCGACCCGATGGACTTCCTACGTGCGCTGATACGCCTTTCACCAGAGGACGCAAGGACCGTCCGCGAGAGGTCACCGGAGCCTGCCCAACCCGATGGCGGCGAAGGCCCATTTCACGACTACGGCGAGGACGACGCCGACCAGTCCTGACACCGAAAAGTGTCGGTGGGCAGTGCGAGAATTGCCCTATGAGTAAGCAAGAATTCAGCGTTCCAAAGCTAGCCGCGCAACTGCGTACGGAGACAGATGCATACCTGCTGCTAGAGCAGTTGCGGTGGGGCGGCGAGGATGGCCCGGAGGCGTGCCCGAAGTGTGGCGCGGTCGGCCGTCAGTTCTTCCTGAACCCCGCCAGCGGTGAGCCGCGCAAGACCCGTACCGGCCGACCGACCGAGCGGCGCATCTGGAAGTGCGGTCACTGCCGGAAGAAGTACAGCGTTCTGACCGACACGATCTTTCACGGCACGAAGATCAGCATTCGGACGTGGCTGCTGGTGATGTTCGAGTTCAGCGCGTCGAAGAACTCCATCTCTGCATGGGAAATCTCGCGTAAGTACGAGGTCACCAATGAGACCGCGTGGCACATGCTGCACCGCATCCGGGAGGCCACTCAGTTCGACCCCCCGCCCGGCCTGTTCGGCGGGGCCGTCCAGGTCGATGAAACGTGGATCGGTGGCAACCCGAAGAACTGGCACGCGAGCGACCCTCGCAACGCGGGGCGGAAGACGGGCCGGGGCGGCGGTCCAACCGAAAAGCAGCCCGTGGTGTCGCTGGTGCATTACGAGACTCGCTCGGCACATTCTCGCGTGGTTGCTGACGTGACCGCTAAGAGTCTGCTGCCCGCGATCCAGGAAGTCATGGACCTCAAGCGGACACATCTGCACACTGATGGCGGCGCGGCTTACAAGACCATCGCGCCGAAAGTTGCCACCCATGAATGGGTGGATCACAAGGCGGGCGAGTACGTGCGCGGCAACGTCAGCACCAACCTGAACGAAGGTTTCCACTCGCAGCTGAAGCGCTCTCTGGACGGCACGCATCACCATGTATCGGTGGAGCACTTGCAGCGCTACCTGTATCAGTTCGACTTTCTCTACACGCATTGCCGGGCCACCGATTCGGAGCGGATGCGGCTGGTGCTGAGCAACGTCGGCGGGCGGCGCTTGACCTACAAGCCATTGATCGCCGAAGTGGACTTCTAGCCGCCGCCACATCGCTCCTGGTCGAACGGTGTGGTAGGACAACTGCATGAACATGTATAGCGATGCGTTCGACGCCATGAATGCCATCGACTCGACGGTCGAGAAGCTGACGGTCGATCAGAAACTCAAGATCGCAGAGATCAAGGCGCTCCTGTCGATAAGCCAGGAGTTGTCGCAGATACATCACGAGGGCATCAACCCGGAGTTTCGAGCCCGATGACCAGAGGGACAACCGATTACCAGATCGTTTGCGTGGAGAACGAGCCTGACCACGGGCACCTAACGCACATCGGAGTGACAACCGATGGCGGGGCCAGTGTTCAACTCGTGACCCTCACTCAGGCTTTGATCTTCGTCAGCCTTGGCGTCAAGTACCACACCGGAAGTGTGAAATCGGGCGATTACGCCGAAGTTCTCCGGCTGGCATGCCCGCACTGCGGTAATGCGACCCTGCGCTCTCACGCTGACGCCACCAAGAAGAACAACCTGGACGAGCTAGGGACGTGCCGCTAGCCCGCTGATTTCCACCCTGCGGTGGTATCCGGTGTGCGGAGGTGGTTCGTCTACACCTTCGGTGCCCGGGTGGCACATGAACCCCTTGGCGACCGCGATGCACTGCGCGATGAAGTCGCCGTAGCGCTCCAGTTCGGCCACCGGCACCTCGACCGAAAAGCGGCCATCTAGCGCCAGCAGCACCCGGCCACCATCGAGCGGGGACGCCGTTAGATACGGCACCTCGAAGCCGTGCACCACCACCGCGTGCGACTTGAACGGCCCGACAATCTCAACGCTCACCGCAGCCACCCCGCCACTTTGGGTCCCTCATCCCGCATAGCGCCGAGTTATCCACAGGCAGCGATCGAAGCCGGCTGCGAGACCTGCGCTAACGAGCCAGGTGCTTGGCCAGGAACTCGAACGCCTTGGGGTAGGCATCGAGCTGGTTGGCCCGCTTGGCCAGGCCGTGCCCCTCGTCCGGATAGACCAGCAACGGGCAGTCGACACCGGAGGCGCGCACCGCGGCCACCACCTGCTCGGCCTCCGACAGCGGAACCCGGGGATCGTTCGCGCCGTGGATGACCAACAGCGGCGCCCGGACCTTGTCGATCGCGTTCAGCGGTGAGGCAGCTTCCAGCAGCTCCCGGTCCTCGATCAGCCGGCCGTACTCCCGCTCCCGATAGGCGCGCCGGTAGGCCGAGGTGTTGCGCAGGAAGGTGACCAGCGAGGAGACCCCGACGATGTCCACCCCGGCGGCCCACAGCTCCGGGTAGAACGCCAGCCCGGCCAGCACCAGGTAGCCGCCGTACGAGCCGCCGTAGAGCGCGATCCGGTCTTGGTCCACGCCCACCGAGGGCAGCCAGTCCCGCACAGCCACCAGGTCGGCCACCGAGTCCAGCCGCTTGTCCACATCGTCCAGGGATACCCAGCGCCGCCCGTAGCCGGACGAGCCGCGCACGTTCGGCAGCACCACGGTGTGCCCGGCCAGCGCCAGTGCGGCGGCGACCGGACTCCAGGACGCGACCGTGGCCGATTCCGGACCGCCATGGATCATCAGCACCGCGGCGCCGTCCGGATTCGCGGGTCGCATCAGGTAGGTCGGGATCCGCTCGCCATCGGGCGCCGGCACCAGGTGGGAGCTGAAGTTCACCAGTCCGGCCGTCGCCTCGCCCGGATTGCTTCGGGTGTGCCGGCGCACCGCGGTGTCGCCGAGCTGCCAGGTGTAGACCTCCGGCGGCTGCACCGGCGAGCTGAAGGTCATCCCCAGCGTGCTGGCATCGGGCGACCACACCAGCCGGCTGTTGTGGGCCAGCACGCCGCGGCCGGGCAGTTCGAGCTGCCGCGGGGCGCCGTCGGCGTCCTGGATGGCCAGCGTGTGCACGCCGTCCACCAGGCTGAGCACGGCCAGCCGGCTGCCGTCCGGGGCGGGCCAGGCATACAGGTTTTGCCTTTCGGCGGCGAGGAACCGCGACCAGCGGCCGGACGCCAGGCCGTAGCGGTAGACGGCGAAGAAGTCGGTCGTCGCGTCGGAGGAGGCCAGCAGCCCGGACGAGTCGGCCAACCACTGCGGGTTCTGCCAGCCGCCGGGCACCGTCGGGTCGGTGATCGAACGCACCTGACCGGTCGCGGTCTCGACCAGCAGCAGTTCGCTGGACGCGGCCACCGTGGTCATCCGGGACAGCAGCACCCAGCGGCCATCCGGCGACGGGCTGGCATCGTCGAAATAGCCGCCGCCGTCGAACAGCACCCGCTCGGCGCCGTCGGAGACCCGGTGCGAGATGACGTCGAACTCGACCCCGTTGCGCCGGTTGGTCGCGTAGACGACGGTGTCCGGCTGGACGTCGAACAGGTTGTGCAGGTAGGCCGGATCGTGCGCCAGCGGGCGCAGCGGGCCCGGCTCGTCGGCGGCGATGTCGAGCAGTGACAACTGGGCCCGCTCGGTGCCGCCGGTATCGGCAGACACCACCACCGCGCGGGCGCCGGGCAGGTACCGGCCGGTGCACGGCTCACCCAGGTCGGTCAGCTGCCGCCATCGCCCGTCCGGCGAGATCTCATACAGCTGGGCCGATCCGGACTCGTCGTTGTTGATCAGCATGCGGCCGTCGGAATCGATGTCCAGCAGCGCGCTGCGGCGCAGTTCGAGCAACTGGACCAGCCGGTCGGTAGCAGAACTACTCACCTGGGGCATCCTGCCACCAGCGGCCCGAGCGGCCCGAGCGGCCCGAGCGGCCCGAGCGGCCCGAGCGGCCCGAGCGGCCTGACGGGCCGCTCAGCTCCGGTCGGCCTCGACCAGGCAGCCGGCCGGCAGCTCGAACCAGCGCAGGTGCTCGAAATCGGGCGACACCAGGCCGGCCAGCTCGTCGGGGCCTGGTTCGGCCGGCCGGCCAGCCGCTAGGAGCTTCGCCCCCTCCTCCAGGTAGCAGGCCAGCTCCGACTCCGGGGCCCGCTCCCGGTGCCGCGGGTAGCAGAGGTTGCCCTCGGCGTCGTAGCGGAGCTGGTGCAGCCGCAGCGGCGGCTCCACCGCGCCGGCGCGATGCCGCCACAGGCCGGTCGTCGGCTCGAACCGGTAGTCGCCGAGCAGCCGCCAGCCGTCCCGGGCAACCAGCCGGACTGCCTCGACCAGGTAGTGGAAGACCGGCTCGGAGATGAAGTAGTTGAAGTTGATCCGCACCCAGCCGGGCTTGATCCCCTCGCAACCGCCGGTGATCTCCCGCTCGAACTCGTGCGATCGCTCGATGTCGATGCCGAGCAGCCGGTGCCCGTACGGTCCGGCGCAGGAGCAGCCACCGCGCGACTGGATGCCGAACAGGTCGTTGAGCAGGGCGACCACGTAGTTGTGGTGCAGGTACTTGCCGGTGTTGGCACTGCGCACCACGAAGGAGACGATGGACAGCCGCTCGGCGTCGAGATTGCCGAGGATCTCCAGTGCCGGCTCGGACTTCCAGCTCTGCACCGCCCGCCTCAGGTAGTACTCCTCGTGCGCCCGGATCACCTCGATGCCGACCGCCTGCTTGAGCTGGAAGACCAGGCCGGCCCGGATGGATTCGACGATGGCCGGGGTGCCACCCTCCTCACGCTGGACCGGGTCGCTGAGATAGCGATGCTCGGACGGGTTGACGTAGGCCACGGTGCCGCCGCCCGGCACCGTCGGCACCCGATTGGTCAGCAACTCCCGGCGCACCACCAGCACGCCGGGCGTGCTCGGGCCGCCGATGAACTTGTGCGGGCTGAGGAAGATCGCATCGGCGTAGGCCAGTGGGTCGGCGCTGGCCCGGTTGTACATATCGATCCGCACATACGGGCCGGCGGCGGCGTAGTCCCAGAACGACAGCGCCCCGTGCCGGTGCAGCAGCGCGGCCACCCGGGCGGTGTTGCTCATGATCCCGGTGACGTTGCTGGCCGCCGAGAACGAACCGATCTTCAACGGCCGGTCGGCGTAGCGCGTCAACTGCTCGGCCAACTGGTCGATGTCGATGTGACCGTCGGAGTCCTGCGCGATCAGCACCACGTCGGCAATGGACTCTCGCCACGGCAGCTCGTTGGAGTGGTGCTCGTACGGCCCGATGAACACCACCGGACGTTGCTCGGCCGGGATCTTGGCCGACAACTGGTAGGCATCGTCCAGGCCGGCCGGGATCCGCAGCCCCAGGATGCCGATCAGCTTGTCCACGGCCCCGGTGCAGCCGGAGCCGGCGAAGATCACCGCGGTCTGCTCGTCACCGCCCACCGCGTCCGAGACGATCCGCCGGGCATCCTCCCGTAGCCGGGTCGTCTGCAGGCCGGTTCCGCTCGATTCGGTATGGGTGTTGGCGTAGCGAGGCAGCACCTCCCCGGTGATGAAGTCCTCCAGGAAGCCCAGCGCCCGGCCGGATGCGGTGTAGTCGGCGTAGGTGACCCGGCGGGGCCCGTACGGGCCAGGCATCACCTGGTCGTCGCCGATCACCGATTCCCGGATCCGGCGTAGCAGTGGGGTTTCGGCCGGCGCGTCACTGCTCACACCGCTGAGAGTAGCGGGCACCGCGCTGGGCAGAATGGATGCATGACCGATTCGATGACCGTCTCCGAGGTGCTGTCCGACGCGTTCAGCCGGATTGAGCAACTGGTGACCAGCACGGTGACCGGTCTCAGCGCCGAAGATCTGTCATACCGACCGAAAGCGGAGGCCAACAGCATCGGCTGGCTGATCTGGCATCTGACCCGGATCCAGGACGACCATGTCGCCGACGCGGCGGGCAGCGAGCAACTGTGGACCGCGGCCGGCTGGCACGACCGGTTCGGGCTGCCGTTCGACGCCACCGACACCGGTTACCGGCACGGCCCCGAGCAGGTGTCGGCGGTCCAGATCAGCCAGCCGGAGCTGCTGATCGGCTATCACGACGCGGTGTACCAGCACACCGCGTCGTTCGTGGCCCGGCTGACCGAGGCAGACCTGGCCCGGGTGGTGGACGAGGGTTGGAACCCGCCGGTCACCCTCGGCGTCCGGCTGGTCAGCGTGCTCGGTGACGCCTGGCAGCACGTCGGGCAGGCGGCGTACCTCAAGGGCCTGCTGGACTGAAGCAACTCGCCCGGCGTGGCCGCGTGCGGTACGGCACGGCTCGGTAACGCTCGCAACGTAACCGCGCCGTCAGCACATCCACTCGCTGGTAACAGCCCCAGCCTGGAGGTGCCATGCCGCGATCCCGCCGGCCTCGTCCGGTATTGACCCTCTCCGCGCTAGCCGCGTTGGCGCTCGCCATCCTGCCGTTGGCATTGAGCGGCTGTTCCAGCACGTCCGGCAAGTCAGCGGCGCAGCGGCTCGGTATCGCCTCGGGCGGCGCGCCCGGTGCTGTCTCGGGCGGCGCGCCCGGTGCCGCCACCGGGGGCGAGGACAAGGGCGGCACCGCCGCCGCACCGGCGCAGAACCAAACCTCCTTGCAGCAACGGCAGATCATCCGGACGGCGACGCTGGAGATGACCGTGTCGGATGTCGATCGGGCTGCCCGGACCGCGCTGACGGCAACTGTCGAGGCCGGCGGCCGGGCCGACACCGACGACCGGAGCGGCGGTAACACCGATCGGCAGGCGCACCTGGTACTGCGGGTGCCGGCGGCCGGGCTGGACGCCCTGCTGGACAAGGTGGTCGCGCTCGGACACGAGAACGGCCGCACCGAGCAGGGCGCGGACGTCACCACCGCAGTCGCCGACGTGAACGCCCGGGTGCTCGAACTGCAGATCAGCGTGGCGAGGTTGCAGGATTTCCTCAAGCATTCCGGCAGCATCGCCGACCTGCTCGCGTTGGAGTCCCAGCTCACCCAGCGCCAGTCCGACCTGGAGTCCACGCTCGCCCAGCAACGAGCGCTGACCGACCAGGTCAGCCTGGCCACCTTGACGGTCGACTTCCGCACGACCGGGGCGGCGCACACCTCGGTCGGGCCGCCCGGCTTCGGCTCGGCGATCCGGGCCAGCCTGCACGCATTGCTGCTGACCGGCCGGCTGGCGGTGGCATTGCTGGGTTACCTGGCGCCGTTCCTGCTGATCGCGGCGGTGGCCGGTTTCTTCGCGCTGCGCTACCGCGGCCGGCGGCCACGTGGGCCGCAACCGGACGCCGTGGCCGAGTCCGGGACGCCGGCCGGCTAGCACGTCGGCCGGCTAGCACGTCGGCCAGCTAGGACGGCCGGCTAGGACCGCGGCGGGTGCAGGGGCAGCCAGACCTCGAAGGTGCTGCCCTCACCGAGCCGGGAGTGGAAGTCCACCGACCCGCCGTGCCGCTGCACGATCTCGCGCACGATCGCCAATCCCAAGCCGGTACCCGGCAGCGCGGCGGTGGTGGCATTGCCGGCCCGGTAGAACCTGGTGAACAGGTTGTCCTGATCCTCCTCCGGAATGCCCATTCCGGTATCGGACACCTCGACCAGGACGCCGTCCTGCTGGTCCGGCAGCACCTCCACGCTGACCCGGCCGCCGGCCGGCGTGAACTTGCAGGCGTTGTCGACCAGGTTGGTGAAGACCTGTTCCAGCTGCTGCTGATCGGCCTCGATCTTGCAGCCGGGCGGCGCCTTCAGGATCAGCTCCACCCCGTCGGCGGTGGCCTGCGGCCGCATCGCCTCGTACACCGCGCCGAGCACCGCGGCGATGTCGACGCTGGTCAGTTCCAGCCGTAACCGACCGGCGTCGATGCGGGACTGGGTCAGCAGATCCTCGATCAGGTTGCGCAGCCGGGTGGCATTGCGATCGATCACGGTGAGCATCTTCAGCGCCCGGACCGGCAGCTTGCCGCCATCGCCGTCCCGCAGCATCTCCAGGTATCCGGTGATCGAGGTCAGCGGCGTGCGCAGCTCGTGCGAGACGGTGGAGACGAAGTCTGCCTTGACCTGGTCCAGCTCCTGCAGCAGCCGGACCGCTTCGGCCTGGCTCTGGATCAGATGGCTCTGGGTCAGGCTGTGCGCCAGATCCGCTGCCAGGAACTGCGCCACGCCGGTCTCGGTGAGCGTCCAGTGCCGGGAATGGCCCGCCATGGCAAGCCAGATCAGTCCCAGCGTGCCACCGCTGTCGCCGACCGGGACGACCAGTGAGGCGCTGGCACCCACCGCCTGGGCCAGCCCGAACAAGGTCCGGCCGGCCTCGGTCGGCTCGTAGGTGCGGTGGTCGTCGATGCCGATCGTGTGCGCGTTGTCCCACAGCCGGCTGGCCAGCCCGCGCAGCTCCTCGATCTGGTAGTCCAGCGGTGCGGCCAGTGGCTGCAGCGGCTCACGCTGCCACTGCGCGAGCACTTGCGGTGCCCGTTCGTCGGCGAAGATGTACACCCAGGCCCGGTCGATCTCGAAGGCAACGCCGAGGCCGCGTACCAGGTGCTCGGCCATCTGGGCGCCGCTGCTACTGCGCCGGATGGTCGAGGAGATCAGCCTGGCCCGCTGCCGGAACTGCTCGGCGTCCCGTTCGGCGGTGGCCTCGGCACGGGCTCGCCGGCCGATCGCGTTGACCGCGCGGGCCAGCGCGCGCACCTCCGACGGACCGTCCTGCTCGTTGGCGTGCGCGCTGAGATCGCCGCGGTCGAAGCGGGCCACCACCGAGCGCAGCGTGCGCAACGGCCGGCTGATCCCGGTCGCCGCCCGGTAGGCCAGCACGGCAGCCACCAGCAGGGCGAGCACGGTGGCGATGACCAGCAGTGGAATCGCCAGCGAGTGCAACCGGGCGACCTCGCCGCGCAGCCGGGTGCGGGTCTGCGCCAGCTGGCTGGTCACCGCGGAATTATCCGCCCGGAACCGGTCGAACACCGCCTTGGCGGCGCTCTGTTGCGCGGCACTGGGCAGGGTGGAGTCGTTCGGGTTCGCCGCGATCGGATCGGCATACCCGGTCAGCCACTGGGCGACCGCCGCGCGCTCGGCGTCGATCGACTTGTCCAGGTTATGCACGTCGACGCTGTCCAGCGCGGTCCTGGCCGCGTCCAGGTCGGGCAGGATCTGTGGCCGGGCGCTGCGGTACGGCGTCAGGAAGCTTTGGTTGCCGGTGAGCAGGTAACCGCGGACCGCGGTTTCGCTGTCCAGCATCAGCAGCAGCACCTGCTGATGGGCGCTATCGGCCGGGGAGTAGCCGGTGGTCAGCTTGCTGTTCTGGTTGGTCGCGATCTCGATGGCCACCACGCCGCTGATGCCGACCAGCACCAGCAGCAGGAAGGTGCCGGTGACCAGACGGCGCAGCCGAGAGGCAACGCCGTCGCGAGTATCCCCGATTGCCGTGGTGGTCAACCGCGGGTCCGTTCCAGCACCGCCTCAACCCGTTGCAGCAGCTCGCGCGGGCTGAACGGTTTGATGATGTAGTCGGCCGCGCCGGAGGCGATTCCGGTTTCCACGTCGAAGTCCTGGCTCTTGGCCGACAACAGGACGACCGGAATGGCCGCCGTGCGCTGGTCGGTCCGCAGCTTGCCGATGACGTCCAGCCCCGAGATGCCCGGCATCATCACGTCCAGCAACGCGATGTCGGGCAGCCGCTCGCGGATCGTGTTCAGTGCCGACAGTCCGTCGGCCACCGCGACCACCTGGTAGCCGGCACTGGACAACTTGGTCGTCACCAGCTCCCGAATGTCGCGATCATCCTCGGCGATCAGGACAAGCCGTGCCGAACCGCTGGCCCGGTCACCGGTCATGAGTTGTGAGTCCCTTCCCCCGCAGCACAGATCATCCCGCTACTGGCCCGCTTCGCAACCCGTGGCGCAGCTGCAGCTGAACCGCCAATCGATCATCGGGGTCGGCGAGGTCGATTCCGAGCGCCTGGCCGGCCCGGCGCAGCCGGTACCGGACGGTGGTCGGATGCACGGCGAGCTCGGTGGCCACCCGGCCGACATCGGAACCGGTGTCCAGGTAGCGCAGCAGGGTGCCAGCATTCACCGGGTCGTGTGCGATCAATTCCGTTATCCGGTCATCTAAGAGATTTGCCTGCTGGCTGAGGAAATTGTGCACCGCCTGGATGATGAGTCGATTTCGAGCCCGACCGAATGACAGTACCGGTTCGGCGGTCTGCACCGACCCCACCAGCTCCGCGCCACGCGCAGATTCCGCGGCCTGCGCGACCGTACGCACCACCGGCCCGAGACTGGCCCGAGCCGCCGGGTCGAGGTGGCGCCGGATCGCGGCCACGATCTGTTCCAGCATCGCCTCGGCATCCGGCGATTCCGGGTAGCCCAGCGCCGGCAGCAGCACCAGCAGCCGGCCGCCGGTGGCCTGCACCATCGCGTGCCGGCGGAACGCGGCGGCCTGCACGGTGACGATCGCCGCCAGTTCGTCCAGCCGCTGCGCCTGCTCGGCCGGCCCGGCATCGGAACGTGCCGGCATCAGCACCGCGATCGCGCACGGTCGGCCGGCATCGCGGCCCAGCCCGAGCGCCTCCGGCTCGACCAGGCCGGCCAGCAGGTCGGTGAGCTGGTTGGCCACCACACGGCCGCCGCGGCGCGGACCACGGCCGACCAGCTGGACGGCGGTCAGCCGAGCGGCGCCCAGCAGCGCCTGCCGGGCGTGCGGGTCGAACTCGGCCGCACCCTGCTGCACCCAGATGGTGCCCAATTGCCGGTTGCCGGCGAACACCCCGACCGCCAGCCGGCGGCGCACCCCGGTGGCCGGATGCTCGGCGATCTCGACCACCTCCTCCGGCTTGCCGAGCCGGTCATAGACGCCCCACTCCCGCAACAGCGCCAGGTAGGCCGGCGGCCCGCTGCGACCCAGGATGGACAGCCGACGCAGCTCGTCCACCTCGTCGCTGGACCGGGAGTAGGCCAGGATCCGGGCGCCGGTGTCCTCGATGGTGACCAGGCCGCCGGTGAGCGTCGCGATGGTCTGGGCCAGGTCGGCCAGCTCGTCGCCGGCCACCCACCGAGGCTGGCTCAGCCGAGCCGACAGCGCCGTGTGCAGCTGTCGCCAACTCACCGAATCGGGTTTGTGTACAACGGCAACCGAGCTGGCGGCTGGGGCGCCGGCCGGCAGCACAACGTCGGCCGGCAGGATCACGGCGGCGGCACCGGCGGCCATCGCCGCCTCGATCAGTCGTGCCAGCTCCGCCGGACGGGCCGCTGTGGCACCGGCGGCCGGCAGCGCCAGCACGATCTCGCCGGCCTCCGGCGCGATGGCCGGGTCGGCGATTCCCACCGACTCGCCGGCCGGCAGCGCACGCAGCAACCGGTCGAGCTCGCTGCTCGGATCGGCGGAATTCACGGTGGTGACTTTATCGCTTACGAGCAGCATCCCGAGGGGCGGATCGCCCTATCCTGACAGTCGGACGTAGCTTCAGGTAGGTAGCTTTCCGCCGGTGCCGATCAGCTGTTTGGAGAAGTCGATGGACGCGCTCACCAGAATTCCGACGCCGCGCAACGAGCCGGTGCTCTCCTACGCGCCAGGCGCGGCCGAGCGTCGTGAACTGCTGGCCCAACTGGCCGAGCAGCAGGCGCAGCCGACGGAGCTGACCTGCACCATCGGGGGTGCGCAACGGATGGGCGGCGGCGAGGCTGGCACCGTGGTCCAGCCGCACAAGCATGCGCACGTGCTCGGCGAGTTCCGGCACGCCACCGAACAGGACGCCCGGGACGCGGTGGCGGCGGCCGGCGAGGCCGCGCCGGGCTGGCGGGCCATGTCCTACGCCGACCGGGCGGCCATCTTCCTGCGGGCGGCCGACCTGCTGTCCGGTCCGTGGCGGGCCCGGCTGAACGCGGCCACCATGCTCGGCCAGTCCAAGACCGCGGTGCAGGCCGAGATCGACTCGGCCTGCGAGCTGATCGACTTCTGGCGGTTCAACGCGCACTTCGGCGCCCAGGTGCTGGCCGAGCAACCGATCTCGGCGCCCGGCATCTGGAACCAGCTGGATCACCGGCCGCTGGAAGGCTTCGTCTACGCGATCACCCCGTTCAACTTCACCGCGATCGCGGGCAACCTGCCGACCGCGCCGGCCCTGATGGGCAACGTGGTGATCTGGAAGCCGTCCAACACCCAGCTACTCGCCGCCTACCACACCATGCGGCTGCTCGAGGCGGCCGGTCTGCCGCCGGGCGTGATCAACCTGCTGACCGGCGACGGCTACGCGGTGTCCGACGTGCTGCTCGCGCACGAGGATCTGGCCGGCATCCACTTCACCGGATCCACCCCGACCTTCCAGCATCTGTGGCAGACGGTCGCGGCCAACCTGCCCAGCTATCGCACCTACCCACGGCTGGTCGGTGAGACCGGCGGCAAGGACTTCGTGCTGGCCCATCCCAGTGCCGACGAGGACCTGCTGCGGGTTGCGCTGATCCGGGGCGCCTTCGAGTACCAGGGACAGAAGTGCTCGGCGGCCTCGCGCGCCTACCTGCCCGCCTCGATCTGGCGCCGGCTGTCGGACAGCCTGATCGCGCAGACCGACGCGCTACCGATGGGACCGGTCACCGATCTGACCAACTTCCTCGGCGCGGTGATCGACCGGCGCTCCTTCGACAAGCTGGCCGCCGTGCTCGACCGGGCCAAGAACGACCCGAAGCTGGAGATCGTTGCCGGCGGAAGTGTCGATGACAGCGAGGGATTCTTCGTTCGGCCGACCATCGTGGTGACCACCGACCCGAAGCACGAGGTGATGTCGACCGAGTTCTTCGGCCCGATCCTGTCGGTCTACGTCTACGACGACTCGGCGCCGGATGCGTTCGAGAAGGTGCTGGACGACGTCGACCGGGGCGGCCCGTACGGGTTGACCGGCGCCATCATCGCCAACGACCGGACGGCCATCGTGCGGGCGCAGGAACGGCTCCGGTTCACCGCCGGCAACTTCTACATCAACGACAAGCCGACCGGCGCGGTGGTCGGCCAGCAGCCGTTCGGCGGCTCCCGGGCATCGGGCACCAACGACAAGGCGGGCTCGATACTCAACCTGCAGCGCTGGGTTTCCCCCCGTGCTATCAAGGAAACCCTGGTCGGTCCCACCTCGATCAACTATCCACATCAGCTGCCCGACGCGGTGACCGAGGCGGGACGCTAGCGGTGGCGCTGCTGCGCGAGCCGCTGTTGGCCGCGGCACGATCAGCTCGGCTGCGCCGGCTCACCGAACGGTCCACGCTGACCCGGCCGGTGGTGAACCGGTTCATCGCCGGCTCCGGCGAGGCCGACGCGCTGCGGACCACCGCGGCGCTGGCGGCCGACGGCCTGACGGTCACCCTGGACTTCCTCGGCGAGGACACCATGTCGGCGGAGCAGGCCGCGCAGACGGTGCACGCCTACCGGTCGGTGCTGGCGGCGCTGGCCGCGGCCGGGCTGGCCGGCAGCGCCGAGGTGTCGGTGAAGCTGTCGGCCATCGGACAGGCGTTGCCCGGCGACGGCGAGAAGATCGCGCTGGAGGGCGCCCGCCAGATCTGCGAGGCGGCCGGAGCAGCCGGCACCACGGTCACCTGCGACATGGAGGACCACACCACCACCGACTCGACGCTGTCCATCGTCTCGCAGCTGCGGGTGGACTTTCCGTGGGTGGGCGCGGTGCTGCAGGCCTACCTCAAGCGCACCGAGGGCGACTGCCGGGAGCTGGCCGGCGCCGGTTCCCGGATCCGGTTGTGCAAGGGCGCCTACGCCGAGCCGGAGTCGGTGGCCTTCACCGGCAAGGCGGTGGACGAGTCGTACCGGCGCTGCCTGCAGGTGCTGTTCACCGGCGACGGCTACCCGATGGTGGCCAGCCATGACCCGGCCATGATCGCCGCCGCCCAGGCGCTGATCGGCCAGCACGGCCGGGCATCGGACAGCTATGAGTTCCAGATGCTGTACGGCATCCGGCCCACCGAGCAGCGGGCGCTGGCCACGGCCGGCCACCGGGTCCGGGTCTATGTGCCGTACGGCGAGGAATGGTATGGCTACTTCATGCGCCGGCTGGCCGAACGCCCGGCAAACCTGGGGTTCTTCCTGCGCTCGCTGGCCTCGAAGAAGTAGCCGGGCGCTGTTTGCTGGGCGCGGCCTTCCCGGCCGCGAGGTCTAGTCGTAGACGCCTTCCAGCAGCCAGCAGCGGCTGAGCAGGTCGTAGCAGACCAGGTACGCCCGGCCCGCGGTGTCCACGAGTTGCATCCGGGCCAGTTGCCTGGCAGCGGCCGGATCCCACCACCGCTCGTCCACCGGCCAAGGGCCGGCCCAGGCGGTGATCTTATTCGAGTTTACGCTTTCCGGATAAAGGCTTTCAGCCAGGATGAAGCATGCCGGCGGAGCCGGTAGTTGGCCACGCTCGGTGACCAGCACGTTCTGGCCGGCGGTGTCCAGCAGCTGTACCGGACGGGACGGCTCGATGAGCACCGACGGGGCGGGCGCGGGCAGCCGGCCGGGCCATGGCTGGTTCGCGGCCGCGGCGGCCTCGTCCGGCTCGTCCCCCCAGGGCACCAGCCTGCTCCGCTGAGCCGGGCCACGGCCACCGGCCACCACCGGAATCTGCACCGAGCCGGCACCGAGCAGCGTCTGCACCCGGGCCAGGGCCCGGTGCGCCCGCTCGTCGGCGGCGCCGTCGCCACCCCACAGCGCCCGCTGATGCGCACTGGTCGGCACCGTCTCGATCGGGGTCAGCCGGAGCAGGCTGACCGGGCCGGACGGTGCGTTCGGCTCGCCCGAGCCGCGGTTCAGCCAGCCTTCCAGCTGCCACCGGATCCGATCGATGACCTCCACCGCGGTGAGCACCCCGGCGTGCCGCCAGCGGCGTGCCGTCTCCTCACCCCGGTCGGTCTGGGCGATGAGCTCGAAGCAGGCGCAGGCCAGGCCGTGATCGGCCAGGTTGGCGATGAAGCCCTCCACCGCGCCGCGGGCGGTGAAGGCGATGGTGTCCACCCGGTCCAGTGGTGGTTCCAGGCTGATGCTGACCTCGAACTCCGGCGGCGGCAGGCGCCCGGCGATCGGCCGCCGGTCCTCGCCACCGGCCTGCCGGTGCGCCCACACGCCGGCCGGGCCGAATCGGGCCTGTACGTCCGCCGCGGGCAGCGCGGCGAAGTCACCCAGCGTGCGAATACCCAGCCGTCGCAACAGATCCACCAGGTCGGGCTGGTCCAGGGCCTTGATCGGCAGGCCGGCCAGGAACTCGGCCGAGCCGCCGGGTTCGACGATGCAGCCCCGGCGGGCGGCCTGCTCGGCGGCGAATGCGCCGTCGGCGATGCCGATCAGCACCTCGAAGCTGAGTCCCATCGGCCCGGTGTAGCTGGTGATGGCCCGGGTCAGCGCGTGCAGCGCCGCGGTCTCACCGCCGAAGTACCTCACCGGGCCGCGGATGCCGATCGCGGCCAGCCCCGGCCGGTCCAGCTCGACACCGGGCGCGATGGACTCGATGGCTGCCAGGACGGGTTCGAACGCCCGTGCCTCGGCCGCGCTGTTGCGGGGCAGCAGCACCAGCTCGGGACAGCGGCCCTGCGCCTCCCGCCGGCGCAGCCCGCGCCGGATGCCCAGCTGCCGGGCGCCGTGCGAGCAGGCCACCACCCGGTTGCCGGTGATCACCGCCACCGGATCCTCGGCGGTGAGCGAGCTGCCGGCCCGGGCGACAGCCACTGGCCAGTCCGGACACCAGATCGCCGCCATCCGGGGCGCTTGGTCAGCCTCCTCCGATATCGCTACAGCCACAGCTCGCCGGTCCGGGTCCGCGCGGATCTGCCTCGGCCGGTGGCCGAGACCACCAGCCGCCGCCGGGCCAGCCGGCCGTAGCCCTCGCCGATTCCGGTCCAACCGCCGTGCGTCGCGGCCAGCCGGAGCTGCACCGCCGGCCATCCCTCGGCGTGCTGGCCGTACAGCACCAGCAGCGCGTCCTTGGTACGGGCCCGGCTGGCGAGCCGTCGGGCGTCCCCGTCGGATACCCCGGCCCGACGCTGACCGCCGCCGCCGCCGCCGCCGCCGACCGCGCCCGGCCGAGCCACCACCACATCGACCGCGTCCAGCAGCGCGCCCACCGCGGTGGTCCAGGCCGAGCCGGTCCAGCTGCCCTCCGGCGGGTTGATCACGGCCAGCCGGCTCAGCTCGATGCCGGCCTCCGCTGCCGCCTCGGCGCTGATCGCCGGCATGCCTACCAGTGCCGTCCAGGCACCACGCCGGGACGGGCCGGCGAGCAGCGTCAGCAGCAGCGACACCGAGCCGCTGACCGCGATGGTGCTGCCTCGGCGCAGGCCGTCCGGCACCAGTCCGGCCAGCCCGTCCGGCACCGCCAGCGGTGGCATCGACCGCCGGGCCAAGCCGGCGATCGGGCCGGCCGGCAGTGCGCCCAGCTCGGCCCGCAGCGACGGACGGCGCAGCGGGGCGGCCACCGGGGAGGCGAACGGATCCGGTTCCACGATCGCGGCGGCTCCGTCGCTGTCGTCGAACCAGCCGGCATCGAGCGACTCGGCAGCCGCGGCCGGCTCGGGTATCGAGTCGGGCTCCGGCTCCGGCTCCGCATGGTGTCGAAAGGCTGCCGCGGTCACTCATCCATGCTCGAACAAAGATTCGAATATGTCAATCGTGGCGATCCGTTGACGACGAGACCGTGCACGCCGGTTGCGTTCCTAACCCGTTAGGGGTTATAAACCCTCTATAACCCCAGACTTGGAGACGCCATGCCGAAGATCAACGTGTACCTGCCGGACGATCTGGCCCGCGCCGTCCGGGAGGCCGGCATTCCGGTCTCGGCCGTCTGCCAGCGGGCGCTGGCCGATGCGGTAGCGGCCGCCGACGGCTCGATCGGGAGCAGCGAGGATGCCGCCGCGACCGACCAGCCGGCCGATGGCTGGCAGCCGAACCGGTTCACCGATCGGGTGCGCCGGGTACTCGACCTCGCCATCGAAGCCGCCGGCGGGCAGGCCGCGGTGACCTCGGTGGAGCTGATCCGGGCCTTGGTCGAGCAGGGCAACAACCTGGCGCTGGCCGTGCTGCGCAGCCTGGACATCGAGCCGGAGGACCTGCTCAGCGAGCTGCGGGCGACCGTCGCCGCCGGTCGCCGGGCCGGCGAGGCGACGGCGGACTCACTGAAGGAAGTGGGGGAGCGGGCGGCCCGGGTCGCGGTGGAACTGGACACCAACTTCATCGGGTGCGAGCACGTCCTGCTGGGCATCCTCAACGGCTCGGAGAAGGACCCCGCCCGGTCCACCCTGAACACGCTGGGGGTGGACTTCAGCACCGCCCGGCACGCGGTGCGAGCGGCGCTCAGCGGCTACAGCTACGCCCAGGGAAACCTGTCGCTGAGCGGGTTGAGCGCGCCGGTCCGGTCGATCCTGGAGGAGATCCGGCAGCGGCTCGGCCGGCTCGAACAGCCGGGCGGCTGACGCGGGCTGAGCCCGGCAGCTCAGCCGGCCTGGACCGCCTGTCAGCGGTTCAGCTGGCCCGGACCACTCAGCTGGCCGGACCACTCAGCCGGCCGGACCGCTCAGCTGGCCGGACTACTCAGCTGGCCCGGACTACCTGGCGGGAATCGTCTTCCGGATCGATCGGATCGGCGTCCGGCAGGCCGGCGGCGACCCGATCCGGGTGCAGGAACACGAAACGCTTGTAGGCCCAGAACCGGAACACGGTGCCCATCCCGATGGTGAACAGGTTGACCACGTTCATCACCAGCAGGTGGTGCTTGAAGTGCAGCGGGTAGGAGAAGATACCGATCACGACCAGCGCGCCGAGCAGCGCGATCAGGTTGATCAGGAAGAAGAAACCGGCCTCCCGGCCGAGCTTGCTGCGAGCTCGGTGCGAGAACGACAGGTATCGGTTGCCGACATAGGTGACGCAGGTGGCAACCGAGGTCGAGACCGTCTTGGCGACGATCTGACCGTCGGAGAAGAACAGGTTGAACAGGGCCAGGTCGATCGTGAAACCGACCGCTCCGACCAGTCCGAACGCCGTGATCTCCTTGACCAGGATGCGCCAAGACCCGCGAATGTGCTCGATGAGTGAGGAAGTCGAGGAAGACATTGCCGATGATTGTACGGCCTTAAGCGCTATGTCGTGGCCAGCGGCAGCCTGGTGCTGCTGCCCGTCCGGCAGGTCGAAATCCTGAGCTGTCGATGATCCGCGAGCCGGCGGCCCGGCGCCCGGCGGGCAAGACACAGCAGGCTCCTATCCCAGAACCGGCTGCCCGGACCGAATCAGGCCGAACTGCACCACGTCCAGGTAGCGGGATCGGAATCCCGCTTCGCAGTAAGCCAGATAGAGCGTCCACATCCGGCGAAATACCCGATCGAACTGCTCGGAGAGCGCGGCCACCCGCTCGGCGTTCGCCTCGAACACCGAGCGCCAGCGGCGCAGCGTCTCGGCGTAGTGCAGCCCGAAGGCCAGCTCGCTGGACACCGTCAGCCCAGCCCGGGCGGCGCATTCGCGCACGGCACGCACCGAGAGCAGGTGGCCGCCGGGGAAGATGTACTTCACCATCCAGGTGTAGCTGTCCATCGTCGCCAGCATCCGGTCGTGCGGCATGGTGATGGCCTGTACGCCGGCTCGGCCGCCCGGTCGCAGCAGCCGGCAGATGGCGCCGAAGTATTCCTCCCAGTGGTTGGCGCCCACCGCCTCGATCATCTCCACGCTGACCAGCGCGTCATAGCTGCCGGTGACGTCGCGGTAGTCCTGCAGCCGTACCTCGGCCTGATCGGTCAGGCCGGCCTCGGCTATCCGCTTGGTGGCAAGATCGGCCTGCTCGGTGGAGATGGTCACCGTGGTCACCCGGGCGCCGCGCTGGGCCGCCCGGATGGCCAGTTCGCCCCAGCCGGTGCCGATCTCGAGCAGGCTGCTGCCGGCCCGGACCCCGGCCAGGTCGAGCAGCCGGTCGATCTTGCGATGCTGTGCCACCTGTAGCGGCTCTGGGCTGTCCGCCGGATCGGCCTCGAACAGCGCGCAGGAATAGGTCAGCGATGGATCCAGGAACAGCTGGAAGAGCTCGTTGGACAGGTCGTAGTGGGCTCGGATGTTGCGTCGGGCACCGGCGATGGTGTTGTCCTGGGCCGCCGGCCGGGCGTGTACCACCGCCGAGCGCAGCCGCTGCAGTGCCGGCGGAATCAGCGTGCGAACCCGGCTGGCCAGCACCGTCAGCACCCCGGCCAGATCGTCCGAGGTCCAGTCACCGGCCATGTAGGACTCGCCGAAGCCGATCAGGCCGCCGGCCGCCAGCCGCCGGTAGAAGTGTTCCGGCCGGATCAGTCGCAGCTCGGGGCCGGTCGCCGGGCCGGCACCCAGCCGCTGGCCGTCGGCGGTGAGCAGCCTGATCGGCAGCGGGCGCACCGCCCGCCGTACCACCTGCTCGGCTATCCGGGCGCGCACCGGATTGTCCGGTACCGCGGCGACATCCGGCCAGCGATCCGGATCGACAGCGGTGTCGGTCGACACCGGGGTCAGCTCGCCTCGTCCACTCCTCGTCATCTCGCCTCGCTCAGCCCGTAATCCGGTGCCCGATCTCAGGGTGCGGATAGGGCCTCAAGGTACTAGGTCTTTCAAGCTGTCGATCAAGCTGTCGTTCAAGCTGCCGATCAGGCTTGGTTGCCGGGTTCCGGCCGCCCGGACGAGGCTGGCCTGCCCGGCCGGCTACGCCGGGCACGCGCTAGTTTGCAGCCATGGACGCACGTACCGGGCTACCGGTGGTCGGCATGGTCGGGGCCGGGCAGCTGGCTCGGATGACCCATCAGGCGGCCATCGGACTAGGCCAGTCACTGCGCATCCTGGCCGAGTCGCCGGCCGACGGAGCTGCCCTGGTGGCGGCTCAGGTCGAGGTCGGTGACTACCGCTCGCTGGTTGACCTGCGGGCCTTCGCGGCCGGCTGCGACGTGCTGACCTTCGACCACGAGCACGTGCCGGCCGAGCACCTGCGCGAGCTCGTGGCGCACGGGGTGACCGTGCTGCCGAGCCCGCAGGCGTTGGAGTTCGCGCAGAACAAGGCGGCGATGCGGGCCCGGCTGGGCGCCCTCGGCGTGCCGGTGCCGGCCTGGCAGGACCTGTCCGCGACCGACGACCCGCGGGCCGCGCTGGCCCGGTTCGGTGCCGAGGTCGGCTGGCCGCTGGTGGTCAAGGCGATCACCGGTGGCTACGACGGCCGGGGCGTATGGCTGCTGGCCGAGCCGGCCGATGCCGAGCCGTTGCTGGCCAGCGGCACCGCGCTGCTGGCCGAGGCGCGAGTCGACATCGACTGTGAGGTGGCCGCTCTGGTCGCTCGCTCGCCGTACGGGCAGGCTGCCGCCTGGCCGATCGTGCAGACCGTGCAGACCGAGGGCATCTGCACCGAGGTGCTAGCGCCGGCTCCCGGCCTGCGTCCGGAGCAGGCCGAGCGGGCCGCCGCGCTGGCGCTGCGCATCGCCGCCGAGCTGGACGTGGTCGGGGTGCTCGCGGTGGAGCTGTTCCTCGACCGGTCCGGTCGGCTGCTGGTGAACGAGTTGGCGATGCGGCCGCACAACTCCGGGCACTGGACGATCGAAGGCTCGCGTACCTCGCAGTTCGAGCAGCACCTGCGCGCGGTGCTGGACTATCCGCTGGGCAGCACCGCCCAGACCGCGCCGGCGGTGGCGATGGCCAACGTGCTCGGCGGCCCGGACGGCACCAAACCAGAGCTGGACGAGCGGGTGCACCACCTGATGGCGCGCTGGCCGGACGTGAAGATCCACCTGTACGGCAAGCAGTTCCGCCCCGGCCGCAAGGTCGGGCACGTCACCGCGCTAGGAACGGATCTGGCCACCGTGCGGGCCCGGGCCCGGGCGGCGGCCGACTACTTGGCGGTAGGTGACTTGGCGGTAGGTGACTTGGCGGCGGGCGATCGAGCGCAGGGAGACGCGGATGGCTGACCAGCAGCGAGCCGAGCCGGTCGGGCGGGATCCGGGCGGGCCGGAGCTGGCAGGGCCGGCGCCGGTGGTCGGCATCATCATGGGCAGCGACTCCGACTTCGCCGTAATGCGCGCCGCCGCCGAGGTGCTGGCCGAATTCGCCGTGCCGTTCGAGGTGCGGGTGGTCTCGGCGCACCGGACGCCCGAGGGCATGCTGGACTATGCCAGCTCGGCGGCCGAGCGCGGCCTGCGGGTGATCATCGCCGGCGCCGGCGGTGCCGCGCATCTGCCCGGCATGGTGGCCTCGCTGACCCCGCTGCCGGTGATCGGCGTGCCGGTGCCGCTGCAGTACCTGGACGGGATGGACTCGCTGCTGTCCATCGTGCAGATGCCGGCCGGCGTGCCGGTCGCGACGGTGTCCATCGGCGGCGCCCGCAACGCCGGCCTGCTGGCGGTCCGGATCCTGGCCACCGCGGCGCCGGAGCTGCGGGTTCGGATGGCCGGCTTCCAGCGGCAGCTGGCTGAGACGGCGCACAGTAAGGACCGAGCGCTGTCCGAGCAGGTCCGTACGCTCGGCTGGTGACCCGAGGATGGCCGGCGCGCCGAGCTCGTCGCCGGCTGTCCGAAGCCGGGCTGTCCCGGACCGGGCTGTCCGAAACCAGGCTGTCCCGGTCCGGCCTGCCGCAATCCCGCCGCCGGGTGCTCGCGGCAGTAGCCGTGCTGGTGCTGTTGGTGGCCGGCGTCGGCGTGCTGGTCTCGCTAAATCGGGGAGCACCGGTACGCACGCTGAGCCAGTTCGTGACCGGCACGCCGGAGCCGGCCGGCGGCGCCGGGCAGCCGGCCGTCCCGGTCCAGTTGGACACCACCCTGTACCTGCCGGCAAGAACACCGGCGCCGGCCATCCTGCTGGCGCACGGCTTCGGCGGTTCCAAGGACAGCGTGGCCGGCCAGGCCAGGTCGCTGGCGCACGCCGGCTACCTGGCGCTGACCTATTCGGCACGCGGATTCGGCGCCTCCGGCGGCTTGATCCACCTGGACTCGGTGCACTTCGAGGTCGCCGATGGCTCCCGCCTGCTGGACTGGCTGCAGGCCCGGCCGGAGGTGCTCAAGCGAGCCGGCCGGCCGGTGTTCGGGGTGGCCGGCTCCTCCTACGGCGGTGCGCTGGCGTTGATGCTGGGCGCCACCGACCACCGGATCGGCGCGGTGGCTGCCGATATCGCCTGGAACAACCTGGGCACCGCGCTGTTTCCGAACAACGGTGGGAATTCGGTGGGCGTGTTCAAGAAGCTGTGGGCCGGCTACCTGTTCTCCGCCGGCTTCACCGCCAACGGTTCGGGCGACGCCGCCGGCGCCGGTAGCGGATCGGTCGGGCCAGCCGGCAGTGCCAGCTGCGGCCGGTTCGCCGCGGCCCTGTGCGGGCTGTACCAGGGGGTGGCCGGCGGCACCGGGGTGGCCCCGAACGTGCTCGGCCTGCTGGCCGATTCCAGCCCGGCATCGGTGCTCGGCCAGCTGCGGGCACCCACCCTGCTGACCCAGGGCGAGCAGGATTCGCTGTTCCCATTGAGCGAGGCCGACGCCAACGCCCGCGCGCTGTCGGCGGCGGGCGCGCCGGTCACCGTGCGCTGGCGCTCGGGCGGCCATGACGCCACCGGCACCGGTGACGATGTGGCCGGCTGGCAAAGGCAGTTCTTCGACGCCCGGCTTCGCGGACACGGCACGGCGCAGAGCGCATTCCTGATGTCGCAGCTGGATGCCGGCATCTCGGCCAGCGACGGGCGCACCGTCGACACCACGCTCAAGTCGTCCGGCTACCCGCTGGTCAACGGCGCCGCCGGCTTCCTGACCGACCGGATCACGTTGACCGGTTCGGCCCAGCAGATCGCCACGCCGGCCGGTGGCACGCCCGCCGCCGTGTCCAGCATCCCCGGACTGGGCGGCGTGCTCGGTGCCGCGGCCAGCCTGTCCGGGGTGCTGGGCTCGAGCCAGCTGTCGGCGATTCCGGGCCAGACCGCGCGGTTCGGCTCAGCCCCGCTGACCGGATCGACGCTGGTGGTCGGCTCGTCCACACTGGGCCTGACGGTCACCGCCGGCAGTGCCGGCGGGGTCACCCTGTTCGCATCGCTGCACGATGTCGCCCCGGACGGCGGCGACACGCTGCCGGCTCGGCTGGTGTCTCCGATCAGCCTCACCGGCCGGCCCGGCGAGCGCCATCGGGTGAGCGTGCAGTTGCCGTGGATCGTCCGGCAGATCCCGGCCGGCCACCGGCTGATGGTGGAGATCTCGGCCACCGACTTCGCCTACGCGCTGCCGGTGCGGGCCGACACCTACCAGGTCGCGCTGGCCGACCCCACGCTGACCGTCAGCTCGCTGCGCACCAGCCGGGTCCGCGGCGGCCAGCTCACCGGTTGGGTGCTGGCGGCGGTGCTGGTGCTGCTGGCCTGCGCCGGCTTCGGCTGGTGGCGATTGCGGGCCCGCCGGGCGCCGCCGCCGGATCCGGAACTGGCCGCGGTGCCGGTGGTGGTCAGCGGCCTGGCGAAGGTCTATTCGGACGGCTTCCGCGCGGTCGACGGGGTGAGCTTGCGGGTGGAGCGCGGTCAGGTGCTCGGCCTGCTCGGTCCCAACGGGGCCGGCAAGACCACCATCCTGCGGGTGCTGATGGGGTTGGTCCTGCCGACCGCCGGGACGGTACGGGTGTTCGGCGAGCAGGTGGTGCCGGGCGCATCGGTGCTGGCCCGGCTGGGCGCCTTCGTCGAGGGGCCCGGTTTCCTGCCGCACCTCACCGGCGCGGAGAACCTACGGCTGTACTGGGCCGCGTCCGGCCGGCCGGCCGAGCAGGCCGGCCTGGACACCGTGTTGGATATCGCCGGGCTGGGATCTTCCTTGGAACGCAAGGTGAAGACCTACAGCCACGGGATGCGGCAGCGGCTGGCCCTGGCCCAGTCGATGCTCGGGTTGCCGGAGGTGTTGATCCTGGACGAGCCGACGAACGGGCTGGATCCGCCGCAGATCGCCGAGATGCGGCTGGTGTTGGCCAGCTACGCGGCGACCGGCCGTACCGTCATCCTGTCCTCACATCTGCTGGCCGAGGTGGAGCAGACCTGCAGCCATGTGGTGGTCATGCACCGGGGAAGGCTGGTGGCGGCCGGCTCGGTGGCCGAGGTCGCGGGCCAGGCAGCGGTGCAACTGGCGGTGACCGAGCCGGAGCGTGCGATGCAGGTGCTGGCGGCCGCCGGCATCGACGCCGCCGCGGTGCCGGCCCGGCGAGCGCTGGAGGACGTCTTCCTGGATCTGGTGGGGGAACGCGGTGACTGACCCGGTGACTGATCAGCCTGGGGCGAACGGGGCACCGACCCGGCGCGGTGTGCACGACCGGCTGGCCAAGCTGCCACCGCCGGAGCCGCTGACCGGCTTTCGGGCCAGCCGGACGCTACCGGTTCGGGTGGAGTTCGTCCGGCAGTTGAAGCGGCGGCGTACCCACCTGGTGCTGTTACTGCTGCTGGCGCTGCCGGTGATCATGGCGCTGGCCTTCAAGGTCGGTGGCTCCGGCTCCGATTCCCGGGGCGGCTCGGCGCTGCTGAGCGTGGCGACCGACGGCGCCGGCAACTTCGCGCTGTTCGCCGAGTTCGCCGCCATCGGCTTCCTGCTGGTGGTGATCGTGGCGATGTTCTGTGGCGACACCGTCGCCAGCGAGGCCAGTTGGTCCTCGTTGCGCTATCTGCTGGCGCTGCCGGTGCCACGGTCGCGGTTGCTGCGACAGAAGCTGGTGGTCGCGCTGAGTTTCAGCTTCGGGGCGAACCTGTTGCTGCCGGCCTGGGCCTACCTGGTCGGTGGCGCGTTCTTCGGCTGGGCACCGGCGCGCTCACCGTTCGGCGGCACGTTCAGCTATCCGGAGACCGTGCAGCGGATCGTGATCGTCGCGGTGTACGCCTGCCTGCAGTCGGTGCTGGTGGCGGGATTGGCATTCCTGCTCAGCGTGCTGACCGATGCCCCGTTGGCCGCGGTGGGCGGCGCGGTCTTCCTGGTGGTGGTCTCCAACATCCTGGACTCGATCACCGCGCTGGACCCGTATCGGGTGGTGCTACCCACCCATTTCCAGTACTCCTGGCTGGACGCCCTGACGCCGCGGATCAGCTGGGGCGACATGATCCGCGGCACCGCGCTGGCCGCGATCTACAGCGCGGTGTTCTTCACAGCGGCGTGGACCCGGTTCGCGGCCAAGGACATCACCAGTTGAGCGGATCGGTCTTGGCTCAGGGCCGGCCGAGCGCCCGGTAGTGCCAGCCGGCCGACCGCCAGGCCATCGGATCCAGCACGTTTCGCCCGTCCACCAGGTTCTTCTGCGAGACCAGCTTGCCGATGGCGTGCGCATCCATCGAGCGGAACTCCTGCCACTCGGTCAGCAGCATGATCAGATCCGCATCGGCCACCACCTCGTCCAGCGAGGCGGCGTAATTCAACTCCGGATGGATTCGCCGGGCGCTCTCGTTGGCCTCCGGGTCATAGATCAGCACGGTCGCGCCACGCCGGCCGGCGGCTGCCGCCACGTCCAGGGCGGGGGAGTCGCGAACATCGTCGGAGTTTGGCTTGAAGGCCGCTCCCAGCACCGCCACCCGGGTGCCGCGGTAGGAACCGTCCAGTAGATCCAGGCCGAGTTCCAGGGTGCGGGCCCGCCGGCGCAGGTTGATCTCGTCGACGTCGCGCAGGAAGGACACCGCCTGGTCCACCCCGAGTTCACCGGCGCGGGCGATGAACGCCCGGATGTCCTTGGGCAGGCAGCCACCGCCGAAGCCCAGCCCGGCGTTCAGGAAACGCCGGCCGATCCGGGCGTCGTGGCCGATCGCGTCGGCCAGCTGGGTGACGTCGGCGCCGGTCGCCTCGCACACCTCGGCCATCGCGTTGATGAAGCTGATCTTGGTGGCCAGGAACGAGTTGGCGGCCACCTTCACCAGTTCGGCGGTGGCGAAGTCGGTGACGATGACCGGCGTGCCGGCCTCGATGACCGGCTCGAACGCCGCGCGCAGGGTCTGCTCGGCCCACTCGCTGTGCACGCCGAAGACCAACCGGTCCGGCCGCAGGGTGTCCTCGACCGCGAAACCCTCTCGCAGGAACTCCGGGTTCCAGGCGAGTTCCACCTCCTGGCACGGTGCCTGCTCACGCAGCACCTTCGCCATCCGCGCCGCCGTGCCGGCCGGCACCGTGGACTTGCCGACGACCAGCGCCCGGCGCTTGAGGTGCGGCGCGAGCGAGCGGAACGCGCTGACCACGTAGCTGAGGTCGGCCGCGTACTGGCCCTTCTGCTGCGGGGTGCCGACACAGATGAAGTGCACGTCGGCGAACTCTGCCGCCTCGGCGTAGTCGGTGGTGAAGCGCAGCCGACCGGAGTCGATGTGCTTGCCCAGCAGTTCCGGCAGTCCCGGTTCGAAGAACGGGATCACGCCGCTGCGCAGCGACTCGATCTTGGCCTGGTCCACGTCGACGCCGATTACCTCGTACCCGAGTTCGACCATGCACACGGCGTGGGTGGCGCCGAGGTAGCCGGTTCCGATCACTGACAGGCGTGGGCGCTGGGTCATGACATTGGTCTCCCGCGGGTTCGACTGCTCCGGGCGCGGCCCGGGATGCCTGGTACGAGGTTAGCCGGTGCCGTTTGCTGCTCCGGTGACCACGCCGGGCAGCGTCGAGGCTCACGTTTGCTAGGTCCGTACTGATGAGTAGCCTTTTTGTCATGGCGCTCAACGCTGATTTCCCCGTCTACCGGCTCCCCGACGAGCATGTGATGCTGCGGGAGGCGGTGCGGTCGCTTGCTGAGGACAAGATCGCGCCCCGGGCGGCGGAAATCGACCAGACCGCCGAGTTCCCCTACGACGTGCTGGACGCGCTGACCCGAGCCGGCTTCCACGCCACCCACATTCCGGAGGAGTACGGCGGCGCCGGCGCCGATTCGCTGGCCACCGCGATCGTCATCGAAGAGGTGGCACGGGTCTGCGCATCGTCCTCACTGATCCCGGCGGTGAACAAGCTCGGCACCATGCCGCTGATCCTGGTCGGCTCGAACGAGCTGAAGAAGCAGGTGCTGCCACTGGTGGCCAGCGGCGAGGCGATGTTCTCCTATGCCCTGTCCGAGCGGGAGGCCGGCTCCGACGCCGCCGCGATGCGTACCCGGGCGGTGGCCGACGGCGACAGCTGGGTGCTGAACGGCACCAAGTGCTGGATCTCCAATGCCGGGGTGTCCAGTCATTACACGGTGATGGCGGTGACCGAACCCGGCCAGGGCGCCCGCGGCATCTCGGCGTTCGTGGTGCACAAGGACGATCCGGGCTTCTCGGTCGGCAGCCACGAGCGAAAGCTTGGTATCAAGGGATCGCCGACGTGTGAGATCCACTTTGAGAACTGCGCCATTCCGGCCGATCGCATCATCGGTGAACCGGGTTCCGGGTTCAAGACCGCGCTGGCCACGCTCGACCACACCCGGCTGACCATCGGCGCGCAGGCGCTCGGCATCGCGCAAGGCGCGATCGATGCCTCGATCGCCTACATGCGGCAGCGGCAACAGTTCGGCCGGCCGATCGCTGACTTCCAGGGCCTGCAGTTCATGCTCGCCGACATGGTCATGCAGACCGAGGCGGCTCGGCAGCTCGTCTACGCGGCCGCCGCCCGGGCCGAACGCGGCGAGCCGGGGCTGACCTGGTACTCCGCCTCGGCCAAGGCATTCGCCTCCGACGTCGCGATGAAGGTGACCACCGACGCGGTGCAGCTCTTCGGTGGCTACGGCTACACCCAGGACTTCCCGGTGGAGCGGATGATGCGCGATGCCAAGATCACCCAGATCTACGAGGGCACCAACCAGATCAACCGGATGGTGATCGCCCGCCAGATCCTGAAGTAGCGTGCCGGGCCCGTAATTACGGGCCTGCGGTGGGGATTGGGGTGGAAGGCACCGTGGCCTCCACCGGCATCCTGCTGCACGGCTGTGTGGCCGACGTGGCGCAGGTAGTGCCTGGTGTACCCGCCCGGTCTGACCTGAAGTGTAGGTCTAAAGCAACACGCATGGGGAAGCGTTTGCGGTCGGCGCAAGTCAAATCCGATAGCTGTATCCGGCACAGCATGCGAGCCTGCACGAATGGACAACACCCTGCCTATCGGGACAGCGCGTATCGGACAACTCTACGACGATGCCGAGGACACACCCCATATAGCCGCCCAGTTGCGCCGGGATTCAGACGGTGTCCATCTGGAGTTGTCCTTGCTGGCCGACGTAACCGATTATCACGCGGGCTGGTTCAGGAGGCGGCGGCTTCCGCGTTTCCTTGCCTTCCGGGATACCTCAGGCTCTGTCGCGCTGACCGGTCTGCGTTTCGAAAGCTACAACCGCAGCCTGGCATGGGGACTGGCCTGCGGAACCATCAGGGTCGACCAAGCCGTCATAGGTGCGGATGTCGCGGACTACTCATCGCTGGACGGCCTTCGATCCGAAATCGCCGGCATGGCCCGGTGGAGCGGCCTGTCTTCGGTGACCGAAGACAGGGCCCACACCGAGGAAGGTCGGCTCCGATCCTTCGTCATCACCGCTGAATCGCAGGATGCTGTCGCGGTCAGTGACGACGCCTCCGTCCTGTTGACTCCGTACTTCTCGGTCAGTCCAGACGATGCCAACGGACGCACCTTGATTCAGGAACAAATCCTCGTCGAAACTCAAGCGCGACCCGCTGCGCCCTGGGACGAACACCTGCGCACACACCGCGCTCTACAGGACCTGCTCAGCTTGGCCTACTGGCATCCGTGCGCTTTACGCGTCACCGCTGCGCAACGTCTTGATGACCCGTACCGCACCATGGATGACCAAGATCTCGGCTCGCGATGGCTCGAGGCGATCGTTACCCGGGCTGGACGCACTATGCCAGATCACGACATTGAGCTGCCAGCGCATGCGCAGCCGCTGTTCGCGTTCAGCGACATAGGTCCGCGGGGTGTGTCTCAGTGGCTGCGGGAATACGAGACCCTCGGCCGTCCGATATGGCCGCTGGCGGCGTTGCTGTTTTCGGGAGGCACTGCGGTGCAGGCCGATCTGCTTCAGGTGGCCACGGCACTCGAAGCGCTGGGCCACCAGATTGTTGGTGGCAGCAAAACCTTCGTTGACTACCTACTCGCGGTTGCCGATGCGGTCGGCCCGGCCGTTGTTACGGCGGTGTGCGGACCGGACGTCCGGGAGTGGGCACAGGGTTTCAACACTGCGTACAAGGGAGTCAAGCATGCTGACAAAGCGGCTACCGACGCACAGGTCGCCTGGGACATGTTGACTTCGGGGCGTCTGCTGGTCCAATCATGGCTTGGCGTCCACCTCGGCGCCGACCTAGTACAGCTCGCTCAGCGAGCGGCAGCCCCGGCCTAATTCGGAACGCTTGGCTCATCAGCCTGGTGAGGCCACACGAGCGTGGCCATCCGGCAGGTCGGTGCGCTTGATTTCGAAGGTCTAACTGGGGTGTCTTCCTATTCGGATATCGGCGGCCGGATCGCGGGCGTCGCCATCCGAACATGCCGGATGGTCGGATCATCAGGCGTTATCCGCCGATGTGCGGTCACCAGAGGTCCGCGCGCTCGGATGACGGTCATTCGACGTTCACTCGGCCGGTAGCGTCGGGCCGGTGACGGATACTGCGACGACGGGCGGACCGGAGGAACCGCGGATCGCCCGGGACGCGTTCGAAGCTGCCCTACGACGCTGTGGTGCCGGCCGATCTGCTCTGCCTGGTTGGGGCGCGGTCGCTGGTGACGCGCTCGGTGTGCTGCTGTATGGCAGCTGGGCCCGTTGCGAGGGCCACGACTCCTCCGATCTCGATCTGATCGTGGTCTCGAGCAAGCGGCCATACCGACGCGAGCCGCAGATCAGCGTGCCGGTTTATTCACCGGAGCAGCTCCGCTCGGCGTCACGCACGCTGTTCGGTGCTCATGCGGCCCAGGATGTCATCGTGCACGGCCCGTACGGGATGCTGGCCGAGAAGCTGCCAGGTTGTGGCGCGGCGATGGGCACACCCAGTAGACGCTATTCGGTGATGATGCGTGCGCGTGCTGCGTCGTAAAGGCTATGCGCGGCTGCGGCTGCTTGATCGGCGGTCGCCTGCGTGACCGGCCGAGCCCGGTAGTGGTTCGCGTTCCGATCTACCCGCATGACCTCGTAGTGTGCGGCCGCCTCACTCGGCGGCGGAGTATCGAATATGGCCGCCAGGAAGCTCCCGATCCGTTCATGGGCTCCGGCGCCGAACTTGCTCCTATACCCATAGGCACGAAGCACGGCCTCACCTACGTCGTGCGCTGCCTTGTACGCGAGGTTGTACTTGTTCTCGAGGTGGGTCACGTGGGGCACGTCGTCCAACGCGATTCTGGCTTGGTGCAGGAACGACCGGGCCTGTTGTTCGTCCGCCGCAGTCGCGCGCAGGTCTCCGGCGGCGGCCATGCGATCTACGGCAGCCTGCTGGGCGGGCGTCAGCGGGACGACGGACACGTGGTCTGGTCTCCAATGATCTCGACGATGGGGTTGTTCCGTATGTCGGCCACGAAGCCGGTGTTCTCCGACCACTCGTGCAGGGTCATGATCGTCGGGTTGACGACTCGTCGGACCTGGTCGGACACGTTGCGGCAGGCCCGGTATACGGCGGACGGGTCAGGGTCGCCAACGAGCATCAGGTCGATGTCGTTCGGCGGTGGCCCCTGGACGCCCTTGGCGCGGGCCGCGAACGATCCGAACAGAAAGGCGCACACGATTCCGTCGAGTTGGCCCAACTCCTGACGGATGAGTACCACCGGCCCCGTGACCGTGAGCAGGATCTGACGGACCGGTGCCAGCAGGGGGCTGTCGGGGTTGCCCCGCACGAGGCGCGTGTTGCCCACGCGTCGTTCTGTCAGCAGCCCGGCGTCCTTGAGCCGAGCCACTTCGCGGTGGACTGTCGCGTAAGGAATGGTCGCACGCTCCGAAAGCTCGGCCAGGCTGCGTTCGGAGTCGGGGATGAGCAGCTCAGCCAGGAGCTCCGCTTGACTGTCCGACCGGAATAGTGGCGCGAGCAGTGGAGCTGCCTTTCTCATAAATTGGATAGTACTATCCAGAAAGTTGATGTCAATAAGCCTGAGTGCATACGGAATCCCCGACGTTCATGAGGACGTGCGGCTGCTGTGCTGGGCCGCCGAGCGCTGCGGCCAGCCGATCGATGAGTAGTGCCTTAGCTCCCGATAGTGCCTGCTCGAGGCTCGGCTGGGGGATCGGTCGTGATGATCACCCGCCCTTCCAGTACTACCCCTGCCCGCGCGGGGTCTGGGCCGACGGTTGGCCGCTCAGGGCGGCGGCAGGACGACGCCGAAGCCGGCCACCGCCAGCCGTAGCAGCACCTGACCGGGTGCCAGCAGGTCGGCGATGCGGGCCGCGCTGAGCACTTCGAGTTCGCCGAGCCGCTTCTGGTAGGTGTCCGGACCGATCAGCCGGGCGGCCTGCAGCTCGCCCGCGTTGTGCCATACCTTCTGCCGCGCCTCCCGCAGGAACCGCTTGGACGCCAGCCGATTGAGCGGCCGGAGCGCCCGATCCAGCAGGGTCTGCTCGGCGCTGAGCTGATCGTCCTCGGCTACCACCCGGCCGGCCAGCACCGCGTCGATGCGTTCGTGGTCGCGCTGCCGGCGGGCCAGCAGCACCGGGTCGGCGAAGTCCTCCGGGCTGATCACGGCCAGCATTGCCTGCGGCAGGTCGTAGTTGACGTGCGCGTTGATGCCCAGCAGCACCCGCCGCAGCGCGGGCAGCTCGGCCGGCGCGTCGAAGGCTAGCCGCCACGGCCGCGGCACCGTCGGGGCGCCGGCCAGATCCGCGTCCAGGGCGGTGAGATACAGCTCGGCGAACACCACGTCCCAGCGTTCGACCCAGGCCGGATCCTCGAACCCGCCGTCGTCGACCGCCTTGCCGACCGCCACCGTGGTGCGCAGATAGGTGCCTAGGAAGGCTGCTCGGTGCTGCTGCTCGGCCGGCAGCCGGTCCAGCCGGTCCTGCATCCGGGCCGTCACCTCGGCCACCAGCGCGGACTGTGTCATGCCTTGCCTCCTGCTCCCCGTCGATGTCAGTCATCATGGACCGCACGGAGGCGAGGATGAAGAGTTCTGCGTCGAAGCGCTCGTTCGACCCGGTAGCCGTCGGCCAGGCCGAGTGTGCGGCCTGGGCCGCCTACTACCGGCGGGAATGGTCGGATTTCCTGCGTTCGGCACTGGCCATGGTGTCGGCCGGCTTCGGGATGGGACGGCTGCCCACCGTGCGCGGCGCCTGGTTCGTGCTGCAGGCAAATCGGGCCTGGGCGCCGTACCCGGACAATCAGCCGGAGCAGGCCCGGTCCTACATGCGACGGTTCTACCAGCTGGTGCTGGATTCCGGCTGGGGCGAGTTGGATCCGGTGCTGGCCGCCGAGCTGGAGGTCGACTGGTGGCGCGCGCATCGCGAGCATCAGCACGGCGAGGCCGGCCGGCAGGAACTCGTCGACGCGCTGGACGCGCTCTACGCCCACGTCTACGCGGTGCTGCCGGGAACCATGCGTAGCGCGGCCGAGTTGCGGGCCGCCGCGATGGACTGTTCCGACGCCTGGGTGCGGGCTGGCTGCGATCTGGCCGATCCGCTGCTGGCCGAGGAGCGGCGGGCGCTGGTCGCCTCATTCAGCGCGCTGCGGGATGCGGTGGACCGGAACACCTGAGCCGGTCGGGATCAACCGCTAGCGTGAGCGGCTATGAACGAGCCGGCGGCCATCTCCTGGGTGGAGTCGCTGACCCTACTTCTACCAGGACGACATCAGCGAGCAGGGGCTGGCTGGGCTGCGCCGTCAGCTCAGCGGTCGCTGACCGGGGTGGGGGCACGATGAGCGAGCAAGCAGCCGCGCCGCGTCGAGCGCCGGCCGGTCTGTTCAACACCGGCCGACTGGAGGCATTCAGCGACGGGGTATTCGCGATCGCGATCACCCTGCTGGTGTTGGACCTGATGGTGCCGCCCCGGCATGAGCTGGCCGGCCGGTCGCTGGCGAGCGCGCTGGGTGCCGAATGGCCGTCGTACTTCGCCTACCTGGTCAGCTTCGGTGTCATCGGAATCATCTGGGTCAACCATCACGTCATGTGCACCCTGATCAAGCAGACCGATCGGCTGGTGCTGTTCGCGAATCTGCTGCTGTTGTTGACCGTCTCGGTGATCCCGTTCCCGACCCGGTTGCTTGCCGAGTACCTGACCTCCAGCACCGACTCGCATGTCGCGGCAGCCATCTACAGCGCCAGCATGCTGGCCATGTCGATCGCGTTCACGCTGCTGTTCCTGGCCATCTCCCGGGACGCCCGGCTGCTGCATGCGCCGTTGGACCGGATGACGGTGCGCCGCACGCTGCGCAGCTTCAGCATCGGCGGCGTGTGCTATCTGACCACCATCGGACTGTCCTTCCTCAGCGCGGTGCTGACGCTGATCGTGCATGCGCTGCTTGCCCTCTACTACTGCTTCGATCAGCTGGCGCCGGCCAGGTCCTGACCGGACATCCGGCCTCCGGCCAACCGGAGTCTCGGTCTCGATTCGGATTTATCGCCCGCATCACGATCAAAGTACTTAACACTGATCGATTCACGCCGATGTCAATACGAAGGCGGTGCGGTGAGGAGGCGAGATGGACGGTCTGGACGAGATCATCCGTGAGTTCCTCGCCGAGAGTGCCGAGAACCTCGACCGGTTGGACCGGGATCTGGCGGCGTTGGCCAACGATCCGCAGTCGCCGGAGCTGCTGGCCAGCGTCTTCCGGACGGTGCACTCGATCAAGGGCACCAGCGGGTTTCTGGCGTTCTCCCGGCTGGAGGAGCTGACCCACGCCGGCGAGACGCTGCTGGCCCGGCTACGCGACCGGGAACTGCCGCTGACGCCGGACATCGACGCCGTGCTGCGGGAGCTTGCCGAGGCGATCCGCGCGCTGCTGGCCCGGATCTACCGCTCCGGCCACGACACCGGACTGGATCTTGGCCGAGTGCTGGCCGCGGTGCGGGCGGCGGCCGGCGGCCAGCCAGTCTCGAACCCAACGTCCAGCGCGGTGGAAACCACTACTCGCACCGCCGACCTGGACCGGCCGGCCGGGCCGCCCGGCGGACGGCACGAGCTGCCGGCACGGATCGGCGAGCCGTCCGTCCGGGTGGCCGGCGAACTGCTCGACGCGCTGCACCGGTTGACGGCGGAGCTGGCCTTGAGCCGGGACCAGCTGATAACGCACGCCGCCGAACTGGACGATGCCCAGCTTCGGCTGACGGTCCAGCGGCTGGACCGGATCGCCACCGACCTACGGGCCGGCGTGCTGCGAGCCCGGATGCAGCCGGTGGAGCAGGTATGGTCGCGCTTCCCGCGGCTGGTCCGGACGCTGGGCGACCAGTGTGGCAAGCAGGTGCGACTGCTCATGGCGGGCAGCGAGATCGAACTCGACCGCAGCGTGCTCGAGGCGATCAGGGATCCGCTGACCCATCTGGTACGCAACGCCGTCGACCACGGCATCGAACCGGTCGCGCGGCGATTGGCGGCCGGCAAGCCGGCGCACGGCACGCTGCGGTTGCAGGCCCGCCCGGCAGCCGACCAGGTGGTGGTCGAGGTGGCCGACGACGGCGCCGGCATCGACCTGCGCGCGGTGGGCAGCGGCGCGCTGGCCCGAGGCTTGGTCACCGGAGAGCAGCTGGCCACGATGACCGCCGAGCAACTGCGGGAACTGGTGTTCCAACCGGGCCTGTCCACCGCGCCGGCCGTCACCCGGATCTCCGGCCGAGGCGTCGGAATGGACGTCGTCAAGACCAACGTGGAGCGGATCGGCGGCAGTGTCGAGCTCGACTCCGAACCCGGTGCGGGCACCACCTGCCGGCTGCGGGTGCCCCTGGTGGCCCGTCGGCGGCCAGCATGAGCGCCGCGATCCGAGTGGTGCTGGCCGACGACAGCCGGGTGATGCGCCAGATCATCATCCGTACCCTGCGGCAGGCCGGTTGGCGGGACTGGCAGATCGTGCAGGCCGAGGACGGCGCCCAGGCGCTGGCCCTGGTGCTGGAACAGGAGCCCGAACTGGTGCTCTCGGACTGGAACATGCCGAACCTGACCGGGATCGAGCTGCTGCGGACACTGCGACTGCGCGGCTACCGGACACCGTTCTGCTTCGTCACCTCCGAGGGCTCGGCGGAGCTGCGGGCGCTGGCCGAGGCCGCCGGCGCGCTCGGTCTGATCGCCAAGCCGTTCACCGCGGAATGCTTCCGCGAGGCGCTCGAGTTCGCGGTGCGCTGAGGCATGGCCAGCACGCTGCCGTCCGCGCTGGCCGTCCGGGAGCTGCTGGAACGGCTGCTCGGCCGGGACGTCGACACCATTGCCTGCCCGCCGCCGGTCGGCCGGACCGCCGTGCTCGGTCTCTACGCCTGTGACCGGGGCCGGATGACCGCGGTGCTCACCCTCGACCTGCCGCTGGCCGCCTACCTGGGCAGTGCGCTGGCGCTGCTACCAGCCGGCGCCGCCGAGGCGGCGATCGCCGACGGGCACCCGTCGCCGGAGCTGCTCGAGACCGTCGGCGAGGTGCTGAACGTGCTGGCTGCCGTGCTGAACGAGCATTCCGACACCCATCAGCGGCTATACGCGGCCTACCTCGGAGCCGAGGCACCGGCCGACGCGGCGGCGCACAGCAAGGCGCTGGGCAACCGGCTGGATCTGGCGATCACGGTGCAGGGCTACGGAACCGGCACGTTGTCCTGGGTGCTGGTCGACTGAGCCGAGCGGGTCAGCTCTTTCGGGCCACGCAGAAGACACTCAACCCGAACGGCAGCGCCCGGCCGCGGCCGATCAGCTTGACCTCGGCGGATAGTTCCAGCAGGAACAGCCGGTCGAGCAACGCCGGCACCGCGGAGGACTGCTTGCGTACCGCCTCGGTTCGGTCGGCCGGGGAGCGACGGACCAGCTTGACCGCCTTACCGACCAGCCGCAGCGCGGCGGCCAGCGGGAACAGCAGGCAGACGAAGTAACCGGCCTGCCGCACCGGCAGCTCCGGCGGCAGCGCCGCCACCAACCGCTGTCGGGTGTATCGGCGGTAGTGCTTGAGCGCCACGTCGTGGTCGGAGAACATCCACTGGTAGGCCGGCACGGTCGCGATGAAGTGACCGCCCGGGTTCAGGTGGCTGGCCACCCACTTGGTCGCCACCCGGTCATCAGGCAGGTGCTCCAGCACGTCGAAGGCGATGATGACGTCGTAACTGCCGGAGAGCTCGGTCGGGATCGGCTGGTCGTAGATCTGGTTGATGCCCTCGACCTCGCGCAGTGCCCGCAGCCCGAGCGGGTCGATCTCCAGCACGTCCACCGTGCCGAATCGGCGGAGCACCTCGACGTTCTGCCCGACGCCGGCGCCGATCTCCAGGATCCGCAGCTGACCGGCGGTGCCGGCGTGCTTGGTCAGGACCGCGTCCAGCAGCCGCAGCCGGGCCGCCTTGAGCCAGTTGTTCGCCTCGGAGCGGTACTGCTCGTAGGCTTCGGTCTTCATGCTGGCCCCTTCGTCGGTGGCTGGCCGCGGCACTGGCGGGGAGTTTCGATGTCCGGGCCAGCTTAGCCGCCGGCCGACCGGTGACCGGACGGCCAGCGGTTAGGCTCGCACTCGGCCGGATCTCGGCCGCCAGTACCGATAGGAGGCAGCCGGGCCAGTGCGCCGCATCACGAGCTCCCGATGGCTGCGCCTGGGTTTCGCGCTCGTCGCGGTCGGCCTGTTGGGGTACGCGATCGTGGACCAGTGGCACCGGGTGGCGCCCCTGATCAGCGAGTTGTCGATGCTGGCGGTGGTGCTCAGCTCGCTGGCGGTGCTGGCCGGCATGTTCGCCATGCTCAAGACCTGGCAGGTCACCCTGGACGGCCTGGGCTCACCGCTCAGCCTGGTGCAGGCCGGCCGGATCTTCTTCCTGGGCCAGCTCGGCAAGTACGTCCCGGGCTCGGTCTGGCCGGTCGTGGTGCAGATGGAGTTGGGCGCCGACGCCGGGGTGCCGCGTGCCTCCTCGGTGCTCACGCTGCTGTTCATCTACCTGCTCTACAGCACCTCGGCGGCGCTGGTCAGCGCGATCTGCCTGCCCTGGGTGACCCATCTGGTGCCGATCTGGCTGGCGGTGCTGGTGTTCCTGGCCGGCGTGGCGCTGATGCTGCCACCGGTGCTGAACCGGCTGATCGGCTTCGGCCTCCGATTGCTGCGCCAGACCAGCCGGGCCCAGCTGCGGCCCAAGGCCATCCTCACCGCCTTCGGCTGGGTACTGGTGATGTGGGCTTGCTTCGGCGTACACATCCTGCTGCTGGCCGGCGACCTGCATCCACCGCTGACCTGGCACCTGGTGCTGCTCAGTGTGGGCGGTTACACGCTGGCCTGGATCTGCGGGTTCTTGTTCATCCTGGCCCCGGCCGGCGGCGGCGTCCGGGAGCTGGTGCTGACCGCGTTGCTGGCCGGCACGCTCGGCCACGACGCCGCCTTCGCGGTGGCGCTGGTGTCCCGGCTGATGATGACCTGCGCGGACCTGGTGTGCGCGCTGATTGCCGGCCTCTCGCTGGGGCCGGCCAAGCTACGTCAGCTGCGCGGACGGGGCGAGCAGGTCAGGGCATCGGCGACCCGTTGAGGAGTTGGCGAGCCAATCTGACACCGCGTGCTGTCCCACCCCACCACGGTGTCTGCCACCCGGCACGGGGCCGGCCCCGTGGCGGGGGGATGCCACGGGGCCGGCGTCGTTCAGCGAGCAGACCTGCCAGACGTCGAACAGGTCCACGGCGTGCTCGCTGGTGTCACTTGTACCGCAAAACCCACGGGTTGGCTGTGGACCACGCCGAAAGGCCGCAGGCGCCCTGACCAGTGCCGGCTGATGCCGGCCGAGCACTATGGTTACGGACGCCGGTGGGTGGCCAGCACGGCTTCCAACTGGTCGAGTTCGGCGCGCAGTCGTTCGGCTCGAGCCCGGGCCTCGGCCAGCGCCGCGTCATTGATCTCGCTCACCGCGCCGGTCAGTGCCGGCTGGTCGATCAGCTCGGCAAGGGCGGTGACCACGCCGGGCGGCAGCGCCACGTTGCGGGCCAGCGCCTTGTTGCCCCGGGTCGCGCTCAGCGCCCAGTTGGCACCGGGCGAGCTGACGGTGAAGCTGACCGCCGGTGTCGAGGCCGGTTTGCGGCGCCGGCCGGCGGCCGCCTTGGCGGGCTGGCCGGGCGGCGGTTCGCTCGGCTGCGGTGCCGGCTGGGCTGCCTTGGCGGGCTGGGCCGGCTGAGCCGCCTTGGCCGGCTGACCTGCCTTGGCCGGCTGAGCTGCCTTGGCCGGCTGAGCCGGCTGAGCTGCCTTGGCCGGCTGGGCTGCCTTGGCCGGTTGAGCCGGCTGGGCCGCCTTGGCCGGCTGAGCCGCCTTGGCCGGTTGAGCCGGCTGGGCCGGCCGAGCAACGGCCGCGGTCCGGCCGCGCTTGACCGGCTGCGATTTCCCAGCCACCGCCTTGACCGGCCGGCCCGCCCGCCGGCGCAAGCTGAGTTCGCTGGGTGCGAAGGCCAGCTCGTCGGTCATTCCGTTCACCTTGACCCGAACCCGCAAGTAGTCGGCACCGTCGATGTTCGGCAGGCCGATCCGGACCACCGTGCCGGTGGCGCCTACCGGGAAGTGCGGGCCGGACAACTGCACTCGAGGACGCTTGCCGTCGGCGAGTTGCTGGCGCAGCTCGGCGATCTCCGGTTCGGTCAGGCCGGCTTGCGTGCGTGCCATCGTGCTGCCTTTCGTTCAAGGATCGCCAGAGCGAAGTCTGCCAGTACCGGCTTCAGCCCGGCATGCTGTACAGGTCGAGCCGGCGGACCAGATGATCGACGAGTTCCGGCTCCACTCCGCGCTCGGATCGGGCCAGTAGCAACTCGGCGCGGGCGGCGGCCAGCATCTCCTGCAGCCCGTGCAGGAACTGCTGCCGGCTGGCCGCCCGCTGGCTGGCCATGCTGGTTTCGGCCAGCTGCGGGCTGAGCCGTACCAGCAGGTCGGTCGGGAAGGCGTTGAGCCGGTCCCACACCTCGACGCTGAACTCCTCGCTGTCCTGCATCCGGTTCAGGGCTTCGGCCGCTGCCTGCGCGGCCCGCTCGATCAACTCGGTCTCGGCGCGTTCGGAATCCAGCGCTCCGGCGCGCACGCCGAGCAGCCTGACCAGCATCGGCAGGGTCATTCCCTGCAGTACCAAAGTCACCAGCACCACCGCGAAGGCGATGAACAGAATGCGTTCCCGCGCCGGGAACTCGCCTCCGTCGTGCACCGTGGTGGGGATGGCCAGGGCCAGGGCCACCGTTGCCACCCCGCGCATACCGGCCCACCAGACCACCACCGTCTCCCGCCAGCCGATCGGCACGTCGGTGTCGCGGGCGCGGCGTAGCCGTCGGCTTTCTCGCTTGCCCTGCAGGGCATCGGCCAGCGCCGAGGCCTGCAGCCGGTGGTAGCGCTGCCGGGCCAACAGCACCGAGGGCAGCAGGTAGAGCAGCCGGACGCCGACCACCACGGCGACCACCACAAGGGCCTCGCCGACCAGTCTGGTCCAACGCAGCCCGATCGCTTCGGCCGCCGTCTGGAACTCCAGACCCACCAGGCCGAATGCCACCCCGGTGACCAGGGTCTCGGCCATCGACCAGAACACGTCGATGGTCAGCCGGCCCTGCGCGTCGGCGGCGTCCATCGGCCGGGACACCGAGTACAGCGTGTACACCAGCACCGCCAGCACGCCGGAGCCGTGCACCTGTTCGGCGAGCAGGTAGGTCGCGGTCGGAGTGAGCACCGAGAGCAGCACCTGCGGTCGCGGATCTGACGTACCCAGCAGGGGAATCAGCCGGGTGACCAGCCAGCCGGCGGCGAAACCGACGCCGAGTGCCAGCACGGCGGCCAGCAGCAGCTTGACCGCGGCCGACTCTGCCGAGAACTCACCGCCGACCACCGCCGCGATCGCGACCTGGTAGAGCACCAGCGCCGCTACGTCGTTGAACAGGCCCTCGCCTTCGAGCATCGACACCAGTCGGCGGGGTAGCTGCAGCCGGGAGGCGATGGCGGTGGCGGCCACCGGGTCCGGCGGCGAGACCAGCGCTCCCAGCGCCACCGCGCCGGCCACCGTGATGCCGGGCACCACCCGGGCGGCGACGAAGGCCACCACCGCGGTGGTGACCAGTACCAGCGCGACGGCCAACAACAGGATCGGCCGGGCATGCGAGGCCCACAACCGCCAGGAGGTCTTGCGCGCGGTGGCGTACAGCAGTGGCGGCAGCACCAGCGGCAGGATCAGGTCAGGCTCGAGATGCACCTGCGGAATCTGCGGAATGGCGGCGAGCACGATGCCGAACAGGGTGACCAGCACCGGCCAGGGCAGGTTTATCCGGCTCGCCAGTGGAATCAGGATCGCGGTGGCGAAGAGCACCGCCGCGACCAGGCCGAGTTGCTGCATCCGCGCCACCTCCTCGCCGGAGTTCACAACCTACCGGTCGGCGGCGGGCGAGCCAGCCCGCACAGCTCGGCGGGACGTCAGCCGCCGAGCAGCTCGCGCAGCTGGTCCAGCACCGCCCGGTCCTCGATGGTGGACGGCACCGGCGCATCCTCACCGTCGGCCAGCTGGCGCATCGTCCGGCGCAGGATCTTGCCGGACCTGGTCTTCGGCAGCGCCGGCACCACATCGACCCGGGACAGCGTGGCGATCGGTCCGACCTCGGTCCGGACCGCCTCGGCGAGTTCGGCGCGCAGCGCGTCCAGATCTCCGGTGAACGATGCCTTGGTGACCACCAGGGCGCGCGGCACCTGGCCCTTCAACTCATCGGCCACCCCGATCACGGCGCATTCGGCCACTGCCGGATGGGCGGCGAGCACCGCCTCCAGCTGGCCGGAGGACAACCGGTGACCGGCGACGTTCAACACGTCGTCGGTGCGGCCGAGAACGTAGAGGTAGCCGTCGGAGTCGAAGTAACCGCCGTCACCGGTGAGGTAGTAGCCGTCGAAGACGGACAGGTAGGACTCGACAAAGCGCTCGTCGCTGCCCCAGACCCCGGCCAGCGTGCCGGGCGGCAGCGGTAGCCGCAGGCAGATCGCGCCCTCGGTGCTCGGCCCCGCCGGCTGGCCCTGCGGGGTGAGGACCTGCACGTCGTAACCGGGCACCGGCACCGTCGGCGAGCCGGGCTTGATCGGCATCGATTCGAAGTTCTCGGTGTTGCGCAGGTTGGCCGCGATCGGCCAGCCGGTCTCGGTCTGCCACCAGTTGTCCACCACCGGGACGCCGAGCTGATCGCTGGCCCACTCGTAGGTGGCCGGATCCAGCCGCTCACCGGCCAGGAACAGGGTGCGCAGCGAACTCAGGTCGTGCTGCTTGAGCAGCGTGCCGTCCGGATCCTCCCGCTTGATCGCCCGGATGGCGGTCGGCGCGGTGAACATCACCGAGACCTGATGCTCGGCCACCACTCGCCAGAACGCGCCGGCGTCCGGCGTGCCGATCGGCTTTCCCTCGTACAGCACGGTGGTCCCACCGGCTAGCAGTGGGGCGTAGACGATGTATGAGTGTCCGACCACCCAGCCGACATCGCTGGCGGTGAACATCACCTCGCCGGCACGCAGGTCGAAGACGTTCCTCATCGACCAGCACAGCGCCGTCGCGTGGCCGCCGTTGTCGCGCACGATGCCCTTGGGCTTGCCGGTGGTTCCGGAGGTGTAGAGGATGTAGAGCGGATCGGTGGCGGCCAGTTCCACGCAGCCGGCGGGCTGGATCAACTGCGACCGCATCAGGTCGTGCCAGGCCAGGTCGCGCTCGGACAGTTCGGCCTCGGCCTGCGGGCGCTGCACGATGACGCAGCGCTCGGGTTCGTGCTCGGCCAGCTCCAGCGCCCGGTCCAGCAGCGGCTTGTACTCCACCACCCGGTTCGGCTCGATACCGCAGGACGCCGAGACGATCACCTTCGGCTGGGCGTCGTCGATCCGGCTGGCCAGCTCCGGCGCGGCGAAGCCGCCGAACACCACCGAGTGGACGGCGCCGAGCCGTGCGCAGGCGAGCATCGCGACGACCGCCTCCGGAATCATCGGCAGGTAGATCAGCACCCGGTCGCCCCGCGCCACGCCCAGCGCGTGCAGGATGCCGGCGAACTTCGCGGTCAGTTCGGTCAGCGCCGCGTAGCTGTAGGTGGCGGTGGTGCCGGTGACGGGGGAGTCGTAGACCAGCGCCGGCTGCTCGGCCCGGCCGAGGGCGACGTGCCGGTCCAGGGCGTTGAAGCAGGTGTTCAGGGTGGCGCCGGGGAACCACCGGTAGAACGGCGGATTGCTCGAATCCAGGACGGTGTGCGGCTGCCGGATCCAGGACACGTCCTTCGCGGCGTCGGCCCAGAACGAGTCCGGGTCGGCCAGGCTGTGCTGGTACTGCTCCTCATACCCCATATTCATCCCTGCTCTTCGCGCGAGCGCTCATCACCGTGCTCGCTCCGCTCCTCGCTCGTTCCTCGCTGCGATGCTCACTCGCTAAGGGAATACTGCCGTAGTCATCTATTCGCTGCCAGCGTGAGCAGCGCGGCCGCGGCGTTGCTGAGCGCGTGCGCGATGATCGAGGTGGCCAGCCGGCCGGTCCAGCGCACCAGCAGGCACTGGCCGAGGCCGAAGACGAAGATGCTGGCGAACAGCAGCACCATGGCGCCGGCACTGTCCACCTCGTACAGGTGCAGGGCGGCGAACAGCGCGGTGGAGATCAGTGCGGCCGGCCAGAACCGGATCCGCCGCATCAACGACCGCAGCAGCACGCCGCGAAAGATCAGCTCCTCCACCGGCGGGGCGATGAGCACCGCCAGGATCAGCAGCAGCACGATCTCGGCGGTCGGCCGGTGGCTCAGGTCGAGATTGCTCTGGGCCTGCCCGCGTAGCGCCGGAATGGCCACCACCAGCACGACGGTCACCACGATCCGCCCGAGGAACTCGGCCACCGCGCCGCCGGCACCGAGCGCCAGGTCGATCGGCCTGCCACGTCCCCAGCCGAAGGCGCGGCCCCAGCCACCCGAGCTCCGGATCGCCCGGCGGCCCAGGGTGGCGATGACGGTGATCGCGGCGGCGTAGTGCAGCAGCGCCGCGACCGCGAAGGCGAGGTAGCGGGTTGTGCCGTGCGGCCGCCAGCCGGTGCCCGCGACGACGATGCCCTCGGCTGCCAGCACCAGCACCAACGCCAGCACCGGATAGAGACCAAGCCGGATCGACCAACCCTCGTCGGGCGATTCGGCGACGGCCTGGTCCAGTGCCCAGACCCGGGATGCCGGCTGCCAGAAGTTCCAGCCGGGTGGCGCCGGTGGCCAGGACGGATCCGGCCGCCAACCGGGTGGCGGCACGAAGCCGTCCGGTGGCCTCGGCCAGCTCGGCGGCGGCGTGAACCTCAGCATGGCATCAGCGGGCTATCAGGTGTGATCGCTGCTGTCTCGCCCGCGCCGTTCGCAGCGAGCCGCCGGAGGTGCTGACAGCCGAACGAGCCTAGGCGGCGCCGCGGCTGCCGATCCAGGTCCGGCTCCTTCGCTGACGTCGAGCTCAGGCGTCCGGCTCGTCCGGGCCGGAACCCTCTTGCTGGGAAAGGAACTTCTCGAACTCCGCGCCGAGTTCGTCGGCGGTCGGCAGCCGGCCACCTTCGGCCACCAGCCCCTGCGAGCGGCCGGCCACGATCTCGTCGTACTGCGCCTCCAGCGTGTGCACCACCGAGGCGATCTGCTCGGAGCCCGCGACCTGGGCGTCCACCTCGGCGATCATGGATTCGGCCGCGCCGTCCAGGGCATCGGTCGGCAGCATCAGTTCGGTGGCGCCGGCCACGCAGGACAGCAGCTTCGAAGCCGCCGCCGGATAGTCCAGGTGGGCCAGGTAGTGCGGCACGTTCACCGTGAAGCCCATTGCCGGAAGGCCCGAGCTGCCAAGGCGGAACTCCATCAAGTGGCCGACCGCGCCGGGCACCTGCACGGTGCCGAGCCAGTTCGAGTAGTCGGCCACCAGCGACGGCGGCGTGCCGTGCGCGATCACGGTCGACGGCCGGGTGTGCGGCACCCCCATCGGAATCGCGTTCAGCCCCACCACCAGCCCGACGTCCAGCCGGGTCACGATCATCGACATCGCGGTCACGAACCGTTCCCACTGGATGTCCGGCTCCGGCCCGGACAGCAGCAGGAAGCGGGCGCCGGCGGCATCGGTGACCAGGTCCACCACCAGCTCCGGGGCCCGGTAGCTCTCCCAGTGGTCGGTCACGAAGATCATCTCCGGGCGCCGACCCCGGTAGTCGTAGAGCTGGTCCACGTCGAAGGTGGCCACCCGCTCGGTGGCCAGCGTGGCATGCAGGTGCGCGCGGGCCAGCCGGGTTGCGTTGCCGGCATCGACGAAGCCGTCCAGCGCCTGCACCAGGGTCGGCCGCGACAGTTGCGGCAACGGCTCGGCGTAGTTGAACAGCGTCTCCGGCTCGAGCACGTTACTCGGCTGCCAGTTCGACGGTCAGCTCTGGCTCGGTGGCCTTCATGACGTCCTGCACGGTGACCTCCGGTGCCAGCTCCCGCAGTACCAGGCCGGTCTCGGTAACGTCCAGCACCGCCAGGTCGGTGATGATCCGCTGCACGCAGGCCTCGCCGGTCAACGGCAGCGAGCACTGTTTGACGATCTTGGGCTCGCCGTCCCGGGCGGTGTGCTCCATCATCACGATGACCTTCTTCGCGCCGTGCACCAGGTCCATCGCGCCGCCCATGCCCTTGATCATCTTGCCGGGAATGGCCCAGTTGGCCAGGTCGCCGCGCTCGGAGACCTGCATCGCGCCGAGCACCGCGACATCGATGTGGCCACCGCGGATCATCCCGAAGGAGGTGGCCGAGTCGAAGAACGAAGCGCCCGGCAACACCGTCACGGTCTCCTTGCCGGCGTTGATCAGATCCGGGTCGATGCCGTCCTCGACGGGATACGGCCCCACCCCGAGGATGCCGTTTTCGCTCTGCAGCACCACGGTGATCGATTCATCGACATAGTTCGGCACCAGGGTCGGCATGCCGATGCCGAGGTTGACGTACTGGCCGTCGGAAAGCTCCCGGGCCACCCGGGCGGCCAGCTGGCTGCGGGTCCATGCCATGACAGATCAGCCCTCCAGCCGCACGGTGCGCTTCTCGATCCGCTTGCCGGCCTCGCCGACCTCGACCACCCGCTGCACGAACACGCCCGGCGTGTGCACCTCTTCCGGATCCAGCTGACCGAGCTCCACCAGTTCCTCCACCTCGGCGATGGTGATCCGGCCAGCCATCGCGCACAGCGGGTTGAAGTTGCGCGCCGAGGCGTCGTAGCTCAGGTTGCCGTGCCGGTCGCCGCGGGCCGCCCGGACCAGCGCGAAATCGGTGACGATGCCCTCCTCCAGCACGTAACGCTGGTTGTTGAAGACCCGGGTCTCCTTCGGCGGTGAGGCCACCGCCACGGTGCCGTCCGGGTGGTAACGCCAGGGCAGGCCACCGCCGGCGACCATGGTGCCCACCCCGGCCGGGGTGTAGAAGGCCGGGATGCCCGAGCCGCCGGCGCGCAGCCGCTCGGCCAGGGTGCCCTGTGGGGTCAGCTCCACCTCGAGCTCGCCGGCCAGGTACTGCCGGGCGAACTCCCGGTTCTCCCCGACGTAGGAACCGATGGTGCGCCGAATCCGGCCGGCGAACAGCAGCACGCCGAGCCCGGCGTCGTCCACCCCGCAGTTGTTGGACACCGTTTCCAGATCGGTGCTGCCCGACTCGTACAGCGCCTGGATGAGTACGTGCGGAATGCCACACAGCCCGAAACCGCCCACCGCCAGACAGGCGCCGTCGCCGATGTCGGCGACCGCTTCCGCTGCCGAGGCCACCACCTTGTCCACGCCGAACGTCCTCTCGCTGCTGAACCGGGCTCTGGCTGCTGATCGGGCTCTGGCCAGCACTCTAGTGATGCCGGCCCGGCTTCAATGCCGCACCGTGACCCGTTCGGCCGCCGCCCGCCGGTCCAGCGCGCCGGCATCCGGGTTGCCGACCAGCACCGTCGAGCCGCCGACCGCCAGCGGCGCCAGCAGCGCGGCCACCCAGTCGGCGGGCTGCCGCCAGGGCTGGGTCCAGAGCAGCCGGCCGCCGGCGGTCAGGCCGAGTGCGGCCGCCTGCCGGTTGGCGGCCTCCACCAGCTCGGCCCGGGACGCGCCGTCCAGCGCCGGGTCGGCCGGCCCGGCCAACGCCCGCACCCCGGCCCAGGCGTCGGGCATCGGACGCACCGCCGTGGTGTAGTCCTCGGCCCCCGGCGGCGGGATGTCCGGCTGGGCCATCGGCAGCATCGACACCGCGTAGATCTCCTCGGCGGCCGGCAGCGACCCGAGCGAACCGGCATCGCCGAAGGCCACCGAGGCTGGCTGATCGGTCACCACCTGCAGGCCGGCGTACCAGCAGCCGAACAGCACCGGCACCGCCAGCCAGTGCACGGGTAGCCGGATCGCTGCCGTGTCGCCCGGTCCCAGGCCGAGCGAATCGGTGAGCAGGAAGTAGGTCTTGGCGATCCAGTTGGCCAACGATTTGGCCGACAGCTCGGCCCGTTCGCCGGTGGCATCGTCGTAGCAGGTGACCAGTGGAGCGCCCGGATCCGCTGCCAGTCGAGTGCCGAACAGGTTTTCCGGAGACGGGCCAGCCACGATCGATGAGTCTAGCCAGCGGGCCACCCGGGCCAGCCCCGCCCAGCGCGGAACCCAGGATCCGTCCAGCGGAGTGTGTAAGGATCCCGCCATGCGGATATTCGTCACCGGCGGCGCCGGCTTCATCGGCTCCGAATACGTCCGGCAGCTGCTGACCGACCAGCACCCGGCCTTCGCCGGGGCCGAGGTGACGGTATTCGACAAGCTCACCTACGCCGGCAACCTGGACAACCTGGCCCCGGTGGCCGGAAGCCCGCGTTACCGGTTCTTCCAGGGCGACATCTGCAGCGCGCTGGACCTCGATGACGCGATGCCAGGCCACGACGTGGTGGTCAACTTCGCCGCCGAGTCGCACGTCGACCGGTCCATCACCGGCGCCGCCGACTTCATCCAGACCAATGTCTACGGCGCCCAGCAGGTCTTCGAGGCCGCGCTGCGGCATCGGGTCGCCAGGGTGGTGCACATCTCCACCGACGAGGTGTACGGCTCCATCGAGCACGGCTCCTGGACCGAGGACCACCTGCTGGAGCCGAACTCGCCGTACTCGGCGGCCAAGGCCGGCTCCGACCTGATCGCCCGGGCCTACGCCCAGAGTTACGGGCTGAACATCTCGATCACCCGGTGTTCCAACAACTACGGGCCGTACCACTTCCCGGAGAAGGTCATCCCGCTGTTCGTCACCAACCTGCTCGACGGCCGCAAGGTTCCGCTGTACGGGGCGGGGGACAACGTCCGCGACTGGCTGTTCGTCGCCGACCACTGTCGCGGCATCCAGCTGGTCGTCGAGCACGGCGAGCCCGGCGAGTTCTACAACATCGGCGGCGGCCGGGAGCTGACCAACCGGGAGCTGACCGAGCTGCTGCTGGCGGCCACCGGGCGGGACTGGTCCGCTGTGCAGCAGATCACCGATCCGCGCGGTGGGGGTCATGATCTGCGGTATTCGGTCGATTACTCCAAGGTGGGCGAGCTCGGGTACGCGCCACAGGTGAGTTTCGAGCAGGGCCTGGCGCTGACCGTGGCCTGGTATGCCGAGAACCGGGACTGGTGGGAGCCGCTCAAGCATCGTGCCGAGGTGGCGCACATCGAGAAGGTCTGAACTATTGATCGCACGGGGGAACGCACGACAGGACCGCACCGGGCTGCCGGCGGAGCCAGCATGCGCTGGTTGATCACCGGCGCCCGCGGCCAGCTGGGCAGTGACCTGCGGCAGCTGCTGGCCGCGCTGCCGGACGCCGAGGTGCGGGCCTGCGGCTCGGCCGAGCTGGACGTGACCGACCGGGCGGCGATCGGGGCGGTGGTCGCCGAGTTCGCACCGGAGCTGATCGTCAACGCCGCCGGCTACACCGCGGTGGACGCCGCCGAAACGGACTTCGACCGGGCCTACGCGGTCAACGCCACCGGCCCGGCGCTGCTCGCCGCCGAGGCGGCGCGCACCGGCGCCCGGCTGGTGCACATCTCCACCGACTACGTCTTCGACGGCACCGCCGTGACGCCGTACCCGGTCGACGCACCGACGAACCCGCGCTCGGCCTATGGCCGGACCAAGCTGGCCGGCGAACTGGCGGTGCGGGAGCTGGTGCCGGACACCGGCTACGTGGTGCGCACCAGCTGGCTGTACGGCGCGGGCGGGCCGAACTTCGTCAAGACCATGGCGCGGCTGGCTGCCAGCGAAGACCCGGTGTCGGTGGTCGCTGACCAGGTCGGCTCGCCCACCTGGTCAGCGGATCTGGCCGGCCGGCTGGTCGATCTGGTACGCGCCGAGCCACCGGCCGGCATCTACCACTGCCGGGGCGCCGGCAACACCAGCTGGCACGGCTTCGCCCAGGCCGTCTTCAGCGAACTGGGCGCCGACCCCGACCGGGTGCTGGCCACCACCACCGACCGGTTCCCGCGGCCGGCGCCCCGGCCCGCCTACTCCGTCCTGTCCGATGCCGAATGGCTGGCCGCCGGACTTCCGCCGATGCTGGACTGGCGATCGGCGCTGGCCGCGGCCTTCGCCGCGGACCGGCCCGCCTACCTGCCCGACTAGAAGGTGTTCACGATGTCTGCACGCACCCGACTGGCCGCCGCGCTCGCCGCTGCCGCACTGATCCCGGCCGGCCTGACCGGCATGCTGGTAGCCGCCGCGCCGGCCGGCGCCTGGGCCAGCTCGACCGTGGACCTGGCCGGCCACGGCAACGGTCACGGCCGGGGAATGGGCCAGTGGGGGGCCTTCGGCTACGCCACCAACTACAGCTGGAGCTACTCCCAGATCCTGAGCCACTACTACGGCGGCACCGCCGTGCAGTCGGTGGTGCCGCCGGCCATGACGGTGGATCTAACCGCGCTGACCGGCCATAGCACGGTCTGGGTCAGCTCCGGCGCCGCGTTCACCGCCGGCGGTGTCGCGGTGCCGGCCAACGGTTCGGCCCGGATCATGCTGTCCGGCACCACCTTCACCGTGCAGACCAACAGCGCCGGCTGCGGCCAGCCGCTGGCAGCGGCCCGGGCCGCGACCAACGGCCTGTTCCGCTCCAGCGTGGCCACCCCGAGTTCGGTGGCTCAGCTGCTGACCGTCTGCGACACCGGCCGCGCCTACCGGGGCACGCTGACCCTGCTCAGCGGCGCCGGCATGAACCGGGTGGTCAACACCCTCGGCATGGACGACTACCTGCGCGGCGTGGTGCCGCGGGAGTCACCGGCCTCCTGGGGCGACGCGGCCGGCGGCAAGGGGATGGCCGCCCTGCAGGCCCAGGCGGTGGCTGCCCGGTCCTACGCGCAGGCGTCCAACCGCTCTGCCTGGGCCAAGATCTGCGACACCCAGAGCTGCCAGGTCTACGGCGGCGCCGCGCTCAACGGCAGCTCCATCGAGGACGCCCGCACCGACACCGCGATCAGCTCGACCACCGCCAAGGTGCTGACCGCCGGCGGCTCGGTGGTCTCGGCCGAGTTCAGCGCCTCCACCGGCGGCTGGACCGCGGGCGGCACCTTCCCAGCCGTGCAGGATCTCGGCGACACGGTGGCTCCCGACCACGACTGGACCGCCTCGATCCCGGCCAGCACGGTCGGCAACGCGTTCGGGGTGGGCATCCTGCAGTCGATCACGGTCACCCGCAACGGCCTGGGTGCCGATGGTGGCCGGGTGCTGACCGCGAAGGTGACCGGCACGAGCGGCAGCACGACGGTCAGCGGAGCGGAGTTCCGTTCCACCCTCGGGCTGAAGTCGGACTGGTTCTCCGTGCACAACCCGATCGTCCCGTCGCTGTTGTTCACCAACTCGCTGAGCCAACCGGCGATCGACATCGCCCAGCCCTTCGGCGTGCCCGGCGACATACCGCTGGCCTGCGACTTCAACGGCGACGGCACCGACACCGGCGCGGTGTACCGGCCGTCCACCGCCACCTTCTACATCCGCGACTCCTTCGCCGCCGGCAGCACGTACTACACGGTGTTGCTGGGTGGCCGAAACTTCCTGCCGGTGTGCGGCGACTGGGACGGCGACGGTACCGACACGGTGGGCGCCTATGACCCGGCCACCGCCCGGTTCTACCTGATCAACACCAACAACCGCACCGCCAGCACGCCGGTGCTCACCCTGCTGCTGGGTGGCCGCAATTTCCTGCCGGTGGCCGGCGACTGGAACGGCGACCACCGGGCCACGCCGGGCGTCTTCGACCCGGCCACCGCCCGGTTCTACCTGATCGACTCCCTCGCGCCGGGCGCCCCGAGATCGAGTTACCGGTTCGGCCAGCCGGCGAACCGGCCGGTCGCCGGTGACTGGAACGGCGACGGCAAGGACACCATCGGGGTCTATCAGGGCACTCGGTTCGCCCTGACGAACGTGCTGGCCAGCAGCTACGCCAGCGGCCAGATCAGCTACGTCGCGTTCGGGCTGTCGCCCGACCGGCCGATTGCCGGTGACTGGAACCACGACCAGTCCGACACCGTCGGGGTGGGTCGGTCGTATCAGCCGGCCGGGTAACCTACTCAATGCCCAGCCGGCAGCCGGGCATCCGAGCGCCAGCCGGCAGCCGGACAACCGCATCGGAAGGTCGCAGCATGCCCCACGCGCTGATCACCGGGATCACCGGCCAGGACGGTATCTACCTGGCTGAGCTGCTGCTCGGCAAGGGTTATCAGGTGTACGGCCTGATCCGGGGTCAGAACAACCCGAAACGTCCGCTGATCGAAGCCGAACTGCCGGACGTCACCCTGCTGACCGGCGATCTGACCGACCTGTCCAGCCTGATCCGCGCCTTCGAGCAGGCCCAGCCGGACGAGGTGTACAACCTGGGCGCGATCTCCTTCGTGGCCTACTCCTGGGAGAACGCCCGGCTCACTTCGGAGGTGACCGGGATGGGCGTGCTCAACATGTTGGAGGCCACCCGGTTGTATGCCGGCTCGGACGTCGATCGGGTGCGCTTCTACCAGGCGTCCAGTTCGGAGATGTTCGGCAAGGCGCAGGAGGTGCCGCAGCGCGAGTCGACCCTGCTGTGGCCACGCTCGCCGTACGGGGTGGCCAAGGTGTTCGGCCACTACATGACGATCAACTACCGCGAGTCCTACGGCATGCACGCCAGCTCGGGCATCCTGTTCAACCACGAGTCCCCGCGCCGGGGGCCGGAGTTCGTCACCCGCAAGGTGAGTCAGGCGGTGGCCCGGATCTCCCTCGGCCTGCAGGACTGCCTGTCGCTCGGCAACATCGAGGCCAAGCGGGACTGGGGCTACGCCGGGGACTACGTCGATGCCATGTGGCGGATGCTGCAGCAGGACGTCGCCGACGACTACGTGGTGGCGACCGGTGAGACGCACTCCATCCGGGAATTCCTCGACATCGCCTTCGCCCGGGTCGGCATCGATGACTGGAGCAGCCTGGTCGTCGAGGATCCGCGCTTTCGCCGGCCGGCCGAGGTGGACCTGCTGATCGGGGATCCGGCCAAGGCCCGGGACCGGCTCGGCTGGAAGCCGACCGTGAGCTTTCGGGAACTGGCCGAGATGATGGTGGATTCCGACCTGGCCGTCCAGCGGGCGCTGTCCGGCGCGTGACGGCTCGGCCCGCGGCGCCGGTCACTGCCCTCATCACCGGCATCACCGGCCAGGACGGCGGCTACCTGACCGAGCGGCTGCTCGCCGAGGGCGTGACCGTGCACGGCCTGGCGTGGCAGTCGGCCGAGTCGAGCCGGTTCCAGGCCCGCTTTCCCACGGTTGCGCTGCATGCCGGCGATCTCGCCGAGCCGGCGACGATCGCGGCGCTGATCGATCGGCTCCGGCCGGACGAGGTGTACAACCTCGCGGCCGTCAGTTCGGTGGCGCAGTCCTGGCAGGACCCATTGCGCACCGCGCAGGTCAGCGGCCTGGGCGCGGTGGGCGTGATGCAGGCCTGCCTGGATCTGCAGCACCGACTGGACCGGCCGGTTCGGCTGCTACAGGCCTCCAGCGCCGAGATCTTCGGCGATCCGGCCGAGGCGCCACAGCACGAGTCAACGCCGATCCGGCCGACCACGCCCTATGGCGCGGCCAAGGCGTATGCGCATCAGATGGCTGGCGTGCTGCGTTCGCGGGGCCTGCGGGTCGCCACCGGCATCCTGTACAACCACGAATCACCGCGCCGGCCGGAGACCTTCGTAACCCGCAAGATCACCGCCGCCGCCGCCCGGATCGCCACCGGCCGGCAGCGCCGGTTGGTGCTGGGTAATCTGGCCGCTCGCCGGGACTGGGGCTGGGCACCTGACTACGTGGACGCGATGGTGCGCGCCAACCGGCACCCGACGCCGGACGACTACGTGATCGCCACCGGCGTCTCGCATACCGTGGCGGACTTCGTCGAGGCGGCGTTCCGCGCGGCGGGAGTGCCGAACTGGCAGGAGCTGGTGGACGTCGATGCGGGCTACGTCCGGCCGGTGGACGCGGCCGAGCAGCGCGGGGACGCGGGCAAGGCCCACCAGGTGCTGGGGTGGTGGCCGACCAAGGACTTCACAGGTGTGGTGACGGCGATGGTCGAGGCCGACCTCCGTGAACTCAGTGGGCTCCGTGAAATCCCGTGAAATCCGTGACTCTATGTAGTCACTTACTCACTCATCCCCTGCCGATGTGAGGTGCGCGTGGCGTCACTGGTTAACGCGGCTAGAGGTTCTTAGCCACCCTAACTGTCAGCTCTAGAACAATCAGCAAGGCTTTTTATCAGCTCTACGGAAGGTTGGGCTCTTCGCCTGAAAACTGGGGGACGGGCAGGGGAATGGGGGAGCGCGACCGGAACCGGCGCTGCGGTTTGCCCGATTTACCGCAAAACTGATGCGACCAAATCCGCCAATCGGCCAGCAAAATACCCGCCAGTAGTGAGGAAATGACATTCCGCCTGACTGATCATTCTCACGAGCAACCGACTCTGCCTGGCCCCTAGGCACGGGCATTGCCGGAGGGCCCCGCCGGTTGGGTGGGCCGGCGCCGCCGATGCCCACGCTTCGGCCCTCCGGAGGCTTGGACCGGCTGGGGTGGCCTACAGCCTGCGGCTCTGTACTTTACTCCGGGCTTACTTAGAATTGGGTCTTTAATCCTTGCTTTACTACGCGCGAGGCCATGATTGCGGTTCCCGCGAAATCGTCGCTGCTTTCGATCGTCGAGGCGGCGCGGTTCGAGCACCTGCGCAATTGGCCCTCCGGCATATCGGAACCTACTTGGGGGACGACTCTCAGCCGTATCAATAGCCGGCCAGCCATTTGCTGATACAGGCATTTGAATATCGAGCCGACCGTCGAGGCATATTGTCGGCGGCACTCATCCGAAAAGCATTGTGGCGCTTCGGGCACCACCGCCGCGATATCCCAGCTCCTCGCGGCTAATGAAAGGCGGCCGTCCGGAATAGGGGTGGAATTATCACTGTGCGCGGCGATATTCGTACACCGACCCAGGCGAGGCCGGCTTGGACGCTCGGTCGTCCGCCTGCTGGGTGCGGTGGACCGCCCGATGTAGCGGCCCGACCTCCCGGTCCGCCCAGGTACCGGCGATCCCCGGGATTGCAGCCGGCTAGGCTGCCCGGTGCGGCCAGCCGGCAGGACGCGACCTGGTGAGCGGGGCAACGTGGCCTGAGCATCCCTTGGTCGGCGAGCACTGATAAACGAACGATCGTTCGTTAGGATTTTCGCTGTGCCCCATTGCGTCGCTCGGCGCGACGACATCGAAAGCAAACTCGCGCCGGGACGAGTTTGTTACCGCGGGCACTAATCCCGACCAGCTTCCGAGAGGTCGGGTTGCCAGGATGATGCCGGTCAGCGCCGGCGCTACTCCATATCGATATCAGAAATCGCCGGCAGGCTCTTGACGCAAGTTGTAGACATGTGTGCTATTAGTCACTGCATATAAAAAAACATATAGCGCCAATCGGGGGCCAAGGAGGACGGCCATGAGCCTGCCGAATCATTCGTTCGATGAACAACTGCTAAAGTTCCCGACGCTCGATCTGAGCGACGTTGCGTCAGTCCTGAGCTGGGTGGAAGCTCACCCGACCACCTCGATAGAGATATCAAGCCTGGTCTTCGAAGACTCGCCCCGACTCGGCGGCGAGGACGAGGAACACATCAGGGTGCTCGCCGAGGCCAGCGACAACCTGCCGCCGATCTCGGTGCACCGGCCGACCATGCGGGTGATCGACGGCATGCACCGGGTGCGTGCCGCGTTGCTCAACGGCCGCGGCCGGATCGATGCCCGGTTGCTGGACTGCGACGAGGGCGCGGCGTTCGTGCTGGCGGTCAAGACCAACGTCACGCACGGCCTGCCGCTGTCCCAGTCCGACCGGGCGGCGGCCGCGGCCCGCATCATCGCCATCCATCCGCAGTGGTCAGACCGGGCAGTGGCGGCGGCCACCGCGCTGTCCGACAAGACCATCTCCCGGATCCGGGGCCGTTCAACTGCGGAGGCCCCGCAGTCGAACATGCGGCTGGGTCGGGACGGCCGGGTGCGCCCGCTGGACAGTGGCCAGCGACGGGAGCAGGCGGCCGCCATGATCCGCGATATGCCGACGGCCGGCCTGCGTACCGTAGCGCGGGCCACCGGCCTGTCCCCAGCCACCGTTCGCGACGTCCGGCAACGGCTCCATTCCGGCGAGGATCCGGTGCCCGGCCGGTACCGTACGGCGGCCTCGACCACCGTGGCGCCGAAGGTGGAGCCGGCCGTCTTCCTGCCGTCGCGGAGTCAGACCGGTCGGGTGAAGCGGCGCGCCGTGGTGGTGAACCGGAACATGTTGCTGGCCAAGTTGAGTCAGGATCCGTCGCTGCGACTGAGCGAGGCAGGCCGGCAGACCCTGCGCCATCTGCACCAGATCACGGTCGACGGCGACAGCCTGACCGGGCTGGAGCGTGGCCTGCCCGATCACTGGGCGCCGGTGGTGGCCGATCTGGCCCGCAGCTGCGCCTTGGCCTGGAGCCAGCTCGCCGATCGGCTGCAGCAGCGCACGGACTGACTGACTGACTGAGCCCTGACCGGCCAGTCGTCGCGGAATCGATTACCGCGGCGGCTGGCCGGTTTTGTGTTGCCCGGCCGTTGTGCCGCCGGCCGTTGTGCTGCCGGCCCTTGCGCTGCCCGTCCTTCGTGCTGCCGGTCCTTGCGCTGCCGGTCCTTGCGCTGTCAGTCCTTGTGCTGCCGGCCCTTGCGCTGCCCATCGACCAAGAGCTGATAGCGCCGCAAAGCGATGATCGATGACTAACGGACGAAGGATCAGCTGGCGCTGAGCAGCGATCTATTCGGCGGATCTGGCGGCCAATCACCGATGCGTAAGCTCTGTCGTCCTCGACAGTGGCTAACCGCGCTAGAAGACTCAAAAGGGCCAACAGCTCTTAGCGCACCCACCACTCGAAGGCAATGACGCCGGCGGCTCCGGTGGCGGCGCAGTGCTCGATGTCGTAGCTGGGCGAGCGCCCGATCTGCCGGCGGCGGTGACCTGCCGCCAGCCCGGTCATGCCTCGCCACCGCGCTTCATGTGAAGGAGAAACCATGACTACCAGGCTTATCGAGCTTCCGGACCTGCGCCGGATCCTGCTTGAGGGAGCAGGCGCCGTGCAGGGCGTGGATCTCGGTGACGAGATTCTGGACAGCAACTTCGAGGACCTCGGCTATGACTCCATCGCGATCATGGAGACCGCGGCCCGGATCAGCCGGGAGTACGGCATCGCCATCGACGATGAGTCGCTGCTGTCGGCGCGCACGCCTCGGCTGCTGCTCGATCTGGTCAACCCGAACTAGGAATCGACCGGATGACTGCCAAGGAACTCGACGTAGCCAGCGCGGCGGTCGACACCAGCTGGGCGATCTGCGCCGGCTGCCGGACCATGCTGTACGGCAAGCGGTTCGCCCACAACCTAAAGGTCTGCCCGGAATGCGGCCATCACCACGTACTGACCGCGGCCGAACGGATCGAGCAGCTGTTCGACCCGGACAGCGTCGAGCTGCTCGACTTTCCGGTGCGGACCTCCGACATCCTGCAGTTCGTCGACAGCAAGCCCTACCCGCAGCGACTGGCCGAGGCGCGTCGGCGGACCGGGCTGACCGAGGGCGTGCTGGTCGCCGCCGGAACCCTGACCGGGCTGCCACTGGTGGCCGCGGTGATGGACTTCGGCTTCCTCGGCGGCAGCCTGGGCGCCGCCGCCGGCGAGCTGATCACCTGTGCAGCCGAAGAGGCGCTGCGCCGGCGGGTGCCGCTGCTGATCGTCACCGCCTCGGGCGGCGCACGGATGCAGGAGGGCCCGATCTCGCTGATGCAGATGGCCAAGACCAGCCAGGCGATCGCCCGCCTCGACGAGGCCGGCATCCTGACCGTCACGCTGATCACCGATCCGACCTTCGGCGGGGTGGCTGCCTCGTTCGCCACCCAGTGCGATGTCATCGTCGCCGAGCCGGCGGCCCGGCTCGGCTTCGCCGGCCGGCGAGTCATCGAACAGACCATCGGGCACGACCTGCCGCCCGGGTTCCAGACCGCGGAGTTCCTGCGTGAACGCGGCCTGATCGACGCGATCAAGCCCCGCTCCGCGCTGCGCGCGACGCTCGGCCGGCTGTTGGCGGCGACCGGCCGGCGCCAGCCTGCCGAGCCGGCGGCGACGCCCGAGCCGATGCCCGGCACGCGGCTTGCCGAGCCGGCGACCCCGTGGCTGGTGCGGGATCCGGACCGGCTTCCCGAGATCGACCCGTGGCAGGCGGTGCAGCGAGCGCGAGATCTGGACCGGCCGACCACGCTGGACTACCTGGACCGGGCATTCGCCGACTTCGAGGAACTGCACGGCGATCGGATCGGTGAGGAATGCCAGGCGATCGTTGGCGGTATCGCGATGCTGGGCGACCGGCCCGTGCTGGTGATCGGTCACCAGCGCGGGCGGACGGCGGCCGAACTGGCGCTGCGCAACTACGGCATGCCCACCCCGGCCGGTTATCGCAAGGCGGCCCGGCTGATGCGGCTGGCCAGCAAGTTGTCGCTGCCCATCGTCACGTTCATCGATACGCCCGGCGCCTACCCCGGGGTCGAGGCGGAGGAGCGTGGCCAGGCGGTCGCGATCGCCGAATCGATCCGGCTGATGACCAGCCTGCCGGTGCCGGTCGTCACCGTGATCATCGGCGAGGGCGGCAGTGGCGGCGCACTGGCGCTGGCCGTAGCCGACGAGGTGCTGATCAACGAGCACGGCGTCTACTCGGTGATCAGCCCGGAAGGCTGCGCCTCGATCCTCTGGAACGACGCGTCGAAGGCGCCGATCGCGGCCCGCTCGCTGAAGGGCGATGCCCGCAATCTGCTGCGGATGAACGTGGTGGACGGCGTGCTTATCGAACCGCCCGGCGGCAGCCAGGCCGACCATCCCGAAGCGGCCCGGCGGATCGCCGCCGTGCTGACCGAAACCCTGCAAAGGCTGGAACTCATGGAAACACACACCCTGGTGCAGGCGCGCCGCGACCGGTTCCGGTCCTACGGCTCGGCAGTGGACGAGCAGGGGGTGCGGCTATGACCGCCAACCTGGCTGCCCGGACGAACCAGTACCCGGATGACGAGTCGGCCGCCGGTGCCGACCTGGCCCAGGTGCGCCAGCACGCGGTCGAGCTGCTCGCCCAGCTCGACCGGCCGCCGCGCAACCTGCACATCCAGGCCGGCGAGGTCTCGGTGGACATCACCTGGGCCGAGCCGAGCCAGCCCGAGCCGGCGGACCGCACCGTGCTGACCGAGCTCCGCGCCGTCGAGCTGCACACCGCTGAGATCAGCGTTCCGGTCGCACAGGATCCGGTCGGCGAGTACCTCACCTCGCCGGGCGTCGGTGTCTTCTACCACGCCCGGGAACCCGGCGCCGAGCCGTTCGTCGCCGTCGGCAGCGTGGTGGAGCAGGGTCAGCAGATCGGAATCATCGAGGCGATGAAGCTGATGATCCCGGTCGAGGCCGACCGTGGCGGCCGAGTCTGCCAAGTGATGAAGGGCAATGGCGAGCCGGTCGAGTACGCCGAGCCGCTCTTCGCGCTGGAACCCGAGGAGGGCTGAGGCGATGTTCGAGAAGGTGTTGATCGCCAACCGCGGCGAGATCGCGCTGCGAATGGCCCGTGCCTGCCGAGAGCTGGGCGTCCGTACGGTGGCGGTGTACTCCACCGAGGACCGGGATTCGGCGGTGGTGTCCTACGCCGACGAAGCCGTGCACATCGGGCCGGGGCCGGCCAAGCGCAGCTACCTCAACATTCCGGCCATCATCGAGGCCGCCAAACTGACCGGTGCCGAGGCGGTGCACCCCGGCTACGGGTTCCTCTCGGAGAACCCTGACTTCGCCGAGGTGTGCCAGGAGAACGGCCTGGTCTTCATCGGCCCGTCGGCCGAGGTGATCGGCGCGCTGGGGGACAAGTGCGCCGCTCGCCGGCTGATGGCCGAGGCCGGCTTGCCGATCCTGCCGGGCAGTCACGGTCCGGTGCGCTCGGCGGAGGAGGCGCTGGAGACCGCCCGTCGGATCGGCTACCCGGTCATCGTCAAGGCGGCCGCCGGCGGCGGCGGCCGCGGCATGCGGGTGGTGTACCAGGACGGCGAACTCGTCTCGACCGTCAACACCCTTACCGGCGAAGCGCAAAACCTGTTCGGCGACGCGCGGCTCTACGTCGAGCGGTACGTGGCTTCCACCCGGCACATCGAGGTGCAGATCCTCTGCGACTCCTACGGCAACGCCGTGCACCTGGGCGTGCGGGACTGCTCGGTGCAGCGCCGGCACCAGAAGCTGCTGGAGGAGAGCCCGGCGCCCCGGCTGTCGCCGGAGGTCATCGAGCGGATGGGCGCGGCCTCGGTGGCCGGTGCCCGGGCGATCGGCTACGTCGGCGTCGGCACCTTCGAGTTCCTGGTCGACGGCACCTCGGACTTCTTCTTCATGGAGGCGAACTGCCGGATCCAGGTGGAACACCCGGTGACCGAGATGGTGACCGGCATCGACCTCGGCCAGGAGCAGCTCCGGATCGCGGCCGGCGGCCGGCTGGGCATCGAGCAGTCCGACGTGGTCAACCGTGGCGTTTCGCTGGAATGCCGCATCAACGTCGAGGATCCGGATCGCTCGTTCGCGCCCACACCGGGCCGGATCGAGGCGTTCGAGGTGCCGAGCGGCCCGTTCGTCCGGGTCGACACGCACGGCTACCCCGGCTACCGGATGCCGGCCATCTACGACCCGCTGCTGGCCAAGGTCATCACCTGGGCACCCACCCGGGACCAGGCGATCGCCCGGATGCAGCGTGCGTTGTCGGAGTTCCGGGCCACCGGTCCGGGCATCTGCACCACCACCGGTTTCCTGCGTCGGGTGCTGGCCGACGAGCAGTTCCAGGCCGGTGCCCACGACACCGGTTTGGTGCTCCGGTTGCTGGCCGAGGAATCGGCCGGCAACGGCATAGCCAGCGGCAACGGCGCGGCTGGCGGCAGTACGGCGGCGGTGGCCAGGCCGGCTGTCGCGGCCAGCACCGAGCGGACGCCGGCCGGCGCCCGGAACTAGAACCGAGGGCGTCGCCTGGCGCCCCGAACTTGCACACCATCTAAATCAGGAGAGCACATGTCGGACAAGCTTGGGCGGGTCGCCCTGGTCACCGGGGCCACCAGCGGAATCGGCTGGGCGGTCGCCAAAACCCTGGCAGGACAGGGCTATCGAGTCTTCCTCTGCGCGCGCAACGCGGAGAACGTACAGGGCTGCATCAAGCAGCTGACCGAGGACGGCCACGTGGTGGACGGCACGGCGTGCGACGTGACCTCGCTGGACGACATCCAGGCCTGCGTCCGGCAGGCGGTCGAGCGGTTCGGCGCGATCGACGTGCTGGTGAACAACGCCGGCCGGGGTGGCGGCGGGGTGACCGCCGACATCGACGACCAGCTCTGGTTCGACGTGATCAACACCAACCTCAACAGCGTGTTCTTCATGACCCGCGAGGTGCTCAACACCGGTGGCATGCGGACCAGGAACCGCGGCCGGATCATCAACATCGCCTCCACCGCGGGCAAGCAGGGCGTGGTGTACGGCGCTCCGTACTCGGCATCCAAGCATGGCGTGGTCGGCTTCACCAAGGCGCTCGGCAACGAGCTCGCGCCGACCGGCATCACGGTGAACGCGGTCTGCCCCGGCTACGTCGAAACACCCATGGCGCAGGGGATTCGGCAGCGCTACGCCGACTTCTACCAGACCACCGAAGACGCCATCCTGGCGAAGTTCCAAGCCAAGATCCCACTCGGCCGCTACTCCACACCCGACGAGGTGGCCGGCCTGGTCGGCTATCTGGCCACCGACGTGGCCGCTTCCATCACCGCCCAGGCGATCAACGTCTGCGGTGGCCTCGGCAACTTCTAGAAAGGACATACGTCATGCAGGAAACCGGCCACCGACAGGTCGAGCACCAGATCACCATCAACGCGCCAGCCGCCGAGATCTACCGGCTGATCGCGGAGGTGGAGAACTGGCCGATGCTGTTCCCGCCGACCATCTTCGTCGACCGGGTGGATCTCAGCGAGTCCGCCGAACGAATCCGGATCTGGGCCACCGCCAACGGTGAGGTGAAGAACTGGACCTCGCGTCGGGTGCTCGACCCGCAGGCCCGCCGAATCGAGTTCCGAGCCGAGGTGTTCACCCCGCCGGTCGCGTCGATGGGCGGCACCTGGCTGATCGAGCCGACCGCCGACGGCCAGTCACTGGTCCGGCTGCTACACGACTACCGGGCGGTGGACGACGACCCGGAAGGGCTGCACTGGATCTCCCAGGCGGTGGACCGCAACAGCAAGTCCGAGCTGGCGGCGTTGAAGGCCAACGTCGAGCTGGCCAGCGGAGCCGAGGAGTTGATGTTCTCCTTCGCCGACACCGTGCAGATCAACGGCTCGGCCAAGGACGTCTACGACTTCCTCAACGAGGCGCAGCTGTGGCGGGAGCGGCTGCCGCACGTGCAGCGGGTGGTGCTGACCGAGGAATCACCCGGCCTGCAGACCCTGGAGATGGACACCCGCACCAAGGACGGCGGCGTGCACACCACCAAGTCGGTCCGGGTCTGCTTCCCGCACAGCAAGATCGTCTACAAGCAGATCACGCTGCCGGCGTTGATGACGCTGCACACCGGCTGTTGGACGGTCGTCGAGGAAGCCGACGGAGGGCTGTCGGTCACCTCGCAGCACACCGTGGTGATCAACCCGGCCAACGTCTCGCTGCTGGGCGCCGACGCCGGGGTGGCCGAGGCCCGGGACTTCGTGCACCGGGCACTCAGCGGTAACAGCCTGGCGACGCTCGGCAAGGCAAAGGAGTACGCGGAGAGCCGGCGCAGTTGAGCCTTTGGCGAACGGAGAGTTATCGACCGACGCGGTGGATAACTCTCCGTTTCGCCGCCAGGCTTGGTCAAGACCGAGCGGCACTGGGCGCTCGCGGCCAGGCTCGAGACGTCGAGCTCGGCCTCACGCAACGCCCACAGCATGCGGACCGGGTTGGGTCGGCAAGCAACGAAGGTAACCTTTGAGGCAAGTAGCCGTACCCGAAGGGCAGTGGATGACCCACGAACATCACGGCCATACCGTCGAACATCAGCATCACCAAGGCCGTGATCACTACCACCACAACGACCATGACCATGATCGCGGTTTGTCGGTGTGGGCGCGGATGAGTCACGCGGCTTCCGAACTGGTCGGTGGACATTCCCACGACGCGGCCGATCAGGTCGATGAGGTGCTCGAGGCCGATGCGGACGGGCGCCGCGCACTCCTGATCAGCCTCGCCGGGCTGGCGGGGACGGCCGCGGTCCAGGCGGTCGTGGTGGTGCTGTCCGGGTCGGTGGCTTTGTTGGGCGACACGCTGCACAACCTTGCCGACGCGCTGACCGCGGTGCCTTTGTTGATCGCGTTCCGTCTCGCCCGCCGCCCGCCCACCAAGCGCTATACCTACGGGTACGGCCGCGCGGAGGATCTCGGCGGGCTGTTCGTGATCGCGATGATCACGCTGTCCGCGGTGCTGGCCGCCTACGAGGCGATCGATCGGCTCATCCATCCGCGGCCGGTCACCCATCTCTGGGTGGTGGCCGCCGCCGCGGTGGTGGGTTTCATCGGCAACGAGTGGGTGGCCCGGTACCGGATGCGGGTGGGACGGCGAATCGGCAGCGCGGCGCTGGTGGCCGATGGGCTGCATGCCCGCACCGACGGGTTCACCAGCCTGGCGGTTCTGTTCGGCGCGGGCGGTGTGGCGCTGGGCTGGCGGCAGGCGGACCCGGTCATCGGCCTGGTCATCACCGCCGCGATCCTCGGCGTGCTGCGCTCGGCGGTCCGCCAGGTGGGCGCGCGTCTGATGGACGCCGTCGATCCCGATCTCGTCGATCAGGCGTCCGCGGCGGTGACCAGCGTGGCGGGTATCTCCGAGGTCCGCGATCTACGTATCCGCTGGATCGGTCACACGCTGCGCGCCGAGGTCGACGTCACGGTGCCGGCAGATCTGTCGGTCGTACAGGCGCATGAGCTTGCTCATCATGCCGAGGCGCACCTGCTCGATCAGGTCGGCCGGCTGACCGCGGCGACCGTGCACACCAGCCCGGCCGGAGCCCACACCACGTAACCGGTGTGTCTAACTCAGCGGGGTGTCAGTGTTGGGCGAGCAGCCCAATCGGCGCGCGTCCCGGCGGCAATGGCAGGATCAGCTGCTGAGCACCCAGGCGGACGGGTGCTGGGTGAAGCCGATGTGCGGGTAGTAGTCAACCGCGGCGGGCGCCGACAGCAGGATGAGCTTGGCGTTCGGCGCCTCCTGCCGGGTAGCCGCGATCAGGGCGCGGCCGATGCCGGCCCGCTGGTAGTCCAGCGTGACCGCCAGGTCCGACAGGTAGGTCGCGTAGCAGAAGTCGGAGATGCTGCGGGCGATGCCGACCAGCCGCTCGGCGGCCCGGGCGCAGATCACCAGGTTGGCGTTGCGCAGCATCGCGGTGAACCGGTCCCGGTCATCGATCGGACGCCGTTCGCCGAGGCCGGACTCGCGATACACCGCGAGCACCTCCTCGACATCCAGCGTGCTGCCCTCGACCCGTTCAATCTTGCATTCCACGAAGCAACTCCAATCGATTCAGGATGACGCCATGGTGCACCAGGAAACGCTCCGGCCGCAGCGTGCCCGAGTCGATGCCCTCCTGCTGCAGCACCTGGCCGAAGTCGGCTCCGGAGGCGGCGCTGCGATTCGCCGCCGCCTGCACCGCACGGTAGGCGTGCTCGCGCTCGACCTCCAGTGAGCCGCTCTCGGTCAGGTCGGCCAGCACGGCGGAGCTGTACACCAGGCCGTTGGTGGCCTGCACCGAGGCTCGCATCCGGTCACCGAACACGGCCAGCGTCTCCACCAACTCGGTCGCCATGGTGGCCTGGTAGTGGCCCACCAGCAGGCTGTCCGGCAGCGCCACCCGCTCCACCGAGGAGTGCGCCAGATCCCGCTCGTGCCACAGCGCGACATCCTCCAGCACGGTGCTGGCATAGCCGCGCAGCAGCCGGGCCAACCCGCACAACCGTTCGCTGGTCGTCGGGTTGCGCTTGTGTGGCATCGCGCTGGAGCCCTGGTAGGCGACCGTCCGCCGCTCCTCCACCTCGGCCACCTCGGTACGTTGCAGCAGCCGCAACTCCAGCGCGATCTGCTCGATGCAGGCGCCGAGCACGGCAACTGCCTGCACCAGCTCGGCGTGCCGGTCGCGGGCCACCACCTGACTGGGCGCCGGCTCCACCCCCAGGCCCAACTGCGAGCAGACATAGCTCTCGACATACGGATCGATCAGCGCGTAGGTGCCGACCGCGCCGGAGATGGTGCCGACCGCGACCGCGGTCCGGGCCGCCCGTAACCGGCGCAGCGAACGGTCGATGGCGAAGGCGAAACCGGCCAGCTTGTGCCCGAACGTGGTGGGCTCGGCATGCACACCGTGGGTGCGCCCGATGCACACGGTGTCCCAGTGCTCCAGGGCCCGGTCGATCAGCACCGAACGCAGCCGGCGGCCGGCCGCGATCAGCAGATCCGCCGAGCGGGCAAGGGTGAAGCCGAGTGCGGTGTCGACCAGGTCGTAGCTGGTCATGCCGAGATGCACCCAGCGCGCCGACTCGGCCGGCAGGTTCTCGCAGAAGGCGGCCAGGAAGGAGAGCACCTCGTGGTCGCGTACCCTTTCCAGCTCGGCCACCCGGGCCGCGCTCGGTATCGGTGCCCGGCGCATGTCGGCGACCGCCATGGCCGGGATCCGACCGAGCTGCGCCTGCGCCTGAGAGGCGAGAATCTCGACCTGGGTCCAGGTCTCGTACCGGGCCTGGTCGGTCCACAGTTGTGCCATCTCCGGCAGCGCGTATCGGGAAATCATGTCGTTGGCTCCGATGCTGTCCGGGCCGCCGACGGCCCGGGGATTTGTTCAGCGATAAAAGGGGGGATCTAGAAGTTCTCGAAGTACTCGCACTGCTCCCACTCGGTGACGCCGGCCTCGGTCGGCTGCTCCTTGGCACACCATTGCTCGTACCGGGTGAGCTCGCTCTCCTTGAGCTTGGTCAGGCAACCGGCCAGCGGTCGGCCCAGCAGCTCGACCGCCCGGCCGTGCCGGAACACCTCCAGCGCCTCGGCCAGTGACTGCGGCAGCACTGCCGGCTCGTCCTGGTCGCCGGCCCGCCAATCCGTGCTCGATCGGGCACCGTCCGATTCGGCGTCGCCGGCCAGCCCCCGCAGGCCGGCGTGCAACTGCGCGGCCATCAGCAGGTACGGGTTCGCGCAGGGCTCGCCGACCCGGTTCTCCAGGTGCGCCGAGTTGTCCCCGGCCCCGAGCACCCGCACCAGCACGCTGCGGTCCTCGAAACTCCAGCCGAGCCGGGTGGGTGCCAGCGAGAAGTCCGGCCCGAGCCGGCGGTACCCGTTCACCGTCGGCACGGACAGCAGGCAGTACTCGCGAGCCCGGTCCAGCACGCCGTCGATGTAACGCCGGCCCGCGGCCGAGATGCCGGCCGGGTCAGCGAACAGGTTGCCGCCGGTGGCCAGGTCCATCACCGACTGGTGCAGGTGCCAGCCGCTGGCATCGAAGCCGGCGATCCGGGGCAGTGACATGAAGGAGGCGTGGTAGCCGCGCCGGGCGCAGTTCTGCTTGACCAGCGTGCGGAACAGCAGCATCGCGTCGGCGGCATCCAGCGCCTGCATCGGGTTGAAGGTGGTCTCCAGCTGGCCGGGGCCCGACTCGTGCTCCATCGAGCGCAGCGGCAGCCCGAGCCGCAGCAACTGCAGCGCGAGCGGCTCGGCGATGCCGGCAACCGCGTCGTAGTAGCTGTCGGAGTTGAACTGGTAACCGGCGTTCACCGGCTGCACCTGCGGCGCCGCGCCCTGCAATCCGAAGCCGTTGCCGGCGTGGCCGGGCACCCCGCCGAGCGAGCGGGTCAGGTACCACTCGACCTCCAGCCCGATCACCGGCATCAGGTTGGCCGCGGCGTACTGGCCGCACACCTGGCGCAGCACGTTGCGGGTCGACAGCGGATGGGGCAGGCCGTCGCGCAGGTATTCGTCGCCCAGCACCCAGGCGGTGCGTGGCTCGCGGTCCGGCAACACCTGGAAGGTCAGCGGATCCGGCACCACCACGAAGTCGCCGGCGCCGGCCAGCTCGGCGATCCCGATCCCCGGGTCGGCCAGGAAGTCGACGGCCACCGCATGCCCGGTGTCGAACAGGAACGGGCCGGGGCTGAAGTCCATGCCGTTGCGCAGCACGGTCCGGAAGGCTGCCGCGGTCAACGTCTTGGACCGGGCCAGCCCGTGCGGATCGCAGAACACCAGCCGGACGAAGTCGAGCTGATCCAGCTCCGCGTCCAACTGGTCGGCGACCGCCAGCTGGTGCTCGTCCCACAGACCGAACTCGGCGACGAAGGACGGCCGGCCGACGCTGCCGTCGGTGTACAGCCTCGACCAGGACCTGGAATACATGGTCATCGAACCTCTCTCACAGTTATCGCGGTGGCGTTTCGAAAGTGCCCAGCTCGGTCTCGATGGCTCGGGCGGCCGACAGCACCAGCTGGTCGGCGCCGAACGGCCCGACCAGCTGTAGGCCGACCGGCAGGCCGGCCGAGGTACGGCCCACCGGCAGCGAGATCGCCGGCTGGCCGGTCAGGTTGAACGGGTAGCTGGCCGGCGACCAGGCCAGCCAGCGCAGCTGGGCCGGATCGGCGGCCCAGGCGGGGCCGATCGCGGTCGCCTCGAACGGCTCGATGCCGACGGTGGCCATCGCCAGCAGGTCGTAGCACTGCATCACCTCGCGCAGCCGGATCCGCAATGCCAGCCGGACCTGCTCGGCCCGCATGACCGTGGCGGCGCTGAGCGTGCGGCCGTGCCGGACGACGGCCAACCGGCCCGGATCGCAGTACGGCTCGTCCGCCGGGTCGGTGCCGGCCGCCTCGGTGGCGGCCAGGATGTCCACCAGCGCCGGGTAGGGATCGGCGAACGGCACCTCGATCTGGGCCAGCCGGTGGCCCAGGTCGGCGAGCAGTGGCCAGACCCGCTCGGTGAGCTGCCGGATCTCCGGCGTGGTGCCGTCGAACTCCAGCCAGCCGATCCGCAGCGAGCCGCGCTCGATCCGGCTGTCCACCGAGCCGATGCCGGAGTCCGGGTCATGCCGATGCGGGCCGGCCAGCACCGCCGCCAGCTCCGCGGCGTCGGCTACGCTCCGGGTGATCGGGCCCAGGTGCGCCAGCCGTTCGGCGCCGGCCGGCACGTACGGCACCCGGCCGAAGGACGGCTTGTAGCCGACCACCCCGCAGAACGCCGCCGGAATCCGGATCGAACCGGCGCCGTCGGTGCCGAGCGCGGCCAGGCCCAACCCGGCCGCCACCGCCGCCGCGGCGCCGCCGCTCGAGCCACCGGCGGTCCGGTCCAGCGCCCACGGGTTACGGGTGGCCGGCGCCAGCCGGCTGACCGTGCTGGCGCTCCAGCCGTGTTCCGAGGTGGTGGTCTTGCCGATCACGATCGCGCCGGCCGCTCGCAGCCGAGCGACCGCCGGAGCATCGATGTTCGGCCGGTTGCCGGGTAGCAGCGAGCCCCGGGTGGTCGGCAGGTCGCGGGTGCCGATCAGGTCCTTCACCGACACCGGCACGCCGAGCAGCGGTTGCTGCTGCCAGGCCAACGGCCCCAGCCTGCCGATCCGTCGGTCGGCCAGCTCGGCGGCCCGCAGCGCCGGTTCGTCGGCCACCGCGAGGTACGCGCCGAGTGCCGGGTCGTGCTGCCGGATCGCGCTCAGCACGGCCTGCACCGACTCGGCCACCGAGCACTCCCGCTCGGCCAGCGACTGCCGCAGCTGGCTGATGCTGGCCGGCGTCGGCTGGCTGGCCGGCTGCGCGCGCGGCGGCAGCGTGGGTGCGCTGCTCACGGCAGCGACTGCGGTTCGACGTCGGCGGCGATCGCCGACCAGTGCCACCGCGAGTCGAACGCGCTGACCTCGGCCGCGGCGCCGGCCGCGGCCAGTTCGGCGACCAGGCTGGTCGCCCGGGCCAGCCAGGCCGAGCAGCGATGGGCGGCGAGCAGGTCCTGCTCGTCGAACGGCTGACCCGCGCAGCGCAGCAGCCGCAGGTCGAGAAAGCCGTTGAAGTTACGGTCCAGCACCCGCACCGGCTGCGGGCTGCGGATGGTGTACCGCACCTGGGCCGCGACGTGGCCGTGGTGGTGCTGGTCGGAGAAGTAGGCGATGTCCGGCAGGGTCGGCGGCACGAAGTAGTCGCGTGCCTGCACCGCTGGCACCTTCGGCAGGTTGCCGGCCAGGAAATGCCAGGAGTTGTACTGCATCCGGGAGGACATCGACCACGCGGTGTCGGCCAGGTGCGCGGCCGAGTTGTCGAAGTACCGCGCCGCCTGGGCCGAAGGCACCACGCAGCAGAAGAAGTCGGTGATCTCCCACCGGGTGATCTCCTGCCAGCTCTGCTCGCGCAGCGCCCGGATCAGCCCGGGCAGCGAGCGCATGCCGCGGCTCATCGCGAAGTCCGCCTCGAAGCCGTCGGTCGCCGCCGCCACCGTCTGGTAGACCAGCGACTCCAAGCCGGTGCCGAACTCCCGATGCGGCCGGACCAACCAGTCCGGTGCCGCGGCCAGCGCGCCGGCCAGCTCCGCGAAGCTGGTTCCGGCCACCGGTAACCGCTCACTCAGCCGGGCGCAGATCGCGGCTTCCCGCCGCTGTCCGGGCTCGGTGATCGGCCCGGCAACGCACTCGATCTTGTGCATCAGCGCCCCGTGGATGCGGCGGTACAGCTGAACCTTCGGCAGCAGCTCGGTCCGCCGGGCGCGCAGTGCATCGGCCAGCCGGTGCAGGTCCGCGACCCGTGCCGAGGCGGCCGGCGGCAATGCCCGGCCCGGATCGGCAGCGTTGTACCGGCGCCGGGTTCGTTCGAGCAGGTATCCGACGTGATCCACGCTGAGCTGGGTGCCGTTGGCCTCCTCGATCCGGCCGAAGCCGGCCGAGCGGACCAGCAGGCTGAGGCAGACGACCAGCACCACGTCGTGGTCGGACCACAGTTCCAACGGCACCCGGTGCAGGCTGCTCAGCGCGCAGTCCGGGTGCCCCGGCCAGAGCGTCTTGCCGGTGATCGTGTTGAGGTTGCGGAAGTTCGTGTACTGCTTGCCCTCCTGGTACAGGATGAACGGCGCGGTCCGCCGGGCGCCCTCCATCAGCAGCTCCAGCAGCTCGGCGCGGTCCGGCTCGGCCAGCCCGGCCAGCCACTGCCGGCAGTCGGCCACCGAGGCAGCGGCGTGCGCGGCCGCGGCCTGCAGCTGTTGCCGGTACGCCTGCACCGCCGCCGCCGACCACGGCACCCGCAGCACGCCGTCGACCAGCTTCTCCCCGCTGGCCAGCGGCCCCTGCGAGGGCACCCGGATCGCGAGCCGGCCGCTGGTGGTCAGTCCGATCTCGCCCAGAAAGGCCGTCGGCTGGTCCGGCCCGGCCGGCGCCGGCCGCGGCTCGCCGTCCCGCCAGGAGATGCCGCAGAGCACCCGCAGCGCGGCCTCCTCGGCGGTGCCCAGGGCGCGCAGCTGGACATCCGGGGGTACGTGCCCGGCAAGGCTCAGCAGGATGTCGACCGTTGTCCGCAGCTCGGTGGCGGCTACCGCCTGCCGCCAGACCTGCTTGAGCAGGTCGGGAAAGCCGGCGTCGGCGTCGACCAGGTAGTCCGGCTTGCGGGTCGTGCCGGCGGCGGTGCCCAGCCGGCTCGGCCGCCGGCTCAGCCGGCGCCGGGCGTTCAGCTCCCGGCGGGAGGCACTGTCGCGCTCGATCGAGGTGGTCATCAGGCACCGTCCACGGTCAGCTCGATGTGGTTCCACATGTCGTTGCCGGTCGGTGTCCAGTCCTCGTCGACGTAGATGCAATCCACCGGGCAGACCAGCACGCAGGAGGGGCAGCCGGAACACAGCTCCGGGACGATGACCACGTCCAGCCCACGATCGAAGATCGCGCCGAACTCCGGCGGGCAGCTGCGCAGGCAGGTATCGCAGGTGATGCACTCCGACGCCTCGATCCGCCGTGGCGGCTTCTTCCAGTTGGCGCTGCGCGCGTGGGTGGCGATCCGCTCGTTCCGGTCGGCCCGGATCGGTGTCATGGACAGTGGTGATGAGGGCGAGGGCATTCAGTACTTCCCTTCTCGACTTGCGGCGTGCACTGCAGCACCCGAAGTCAAAAGGCTCAATGAGGTTGAACGGCAGTACGACCGCCTGTGAAAGCAAGAATTCCACATGGCCGAGACGGTCGAAATGGAGTGGCGGATTGCCATTCCGGTTTATTGCTTAAGGGCATATGAACGGCCTAATCAGGGCGCGCCGATATAGCCCGGCTGGCTCAGTAGCGCGCCAGCAGGCCCAGGTTTGCTGGTGTGTCGGACTCATGGCAGGCATCGAGCGCAGGGCCGACCCTCGCCTGGGCAACTGCGGAACGCGTCGCGGTCGAACACCTGACGAGTTAATTACCGGCACATATTTACAATGACCGGATAACCTGCGGCCGCTAATTCGGGCGATATCTTCGGCTGGAATTCGCCGAGAAAGGTCGAGGCGATTGTTTCGCCCGCCGTCAGCGCAGGGCGCGGCCGGTCAGTGAGATGAATACCTCGTCCAGCGTGGCGCGGCCGAAGCAGGCGTCGTAGAGCTGCGCTCCGGCGGCGGCCACCTCACCGGCCACCAGCGCGAGCAGCTGCGCCGGTTCACCGTCCAGGTACAGCCGCAACCGGCTGCCGGCGGCGCCGGCCGGCAAGGGCCGGGCTTCGGTCCGGGCCACCCCGGGCAGCCGGGACAGCCGCTGCGCCAGGCCGGCAGCGCCGGCGACCCGCAGGTCGAGGGTGGAGCCGCCGGGCAACGCGCCGGTCAGCCCGGTCGGGGTGTCCACGGCGAGCAGTCGGCCCTCGTCCATGATCGCGATCCGGTCGCACAGCTGCTCGGCCTCGTCCACATCGGCGGTGCTCATCACGACGGTCAGCCCGGCCCGGCGCAGCTGCCGGATCCGGTCCCACAGCAGCGGCCGCTCGCTCGGCTCCAGTTCGGCCGACAGCTTGTCCAGGAACAGCACGTCCGGCTGGTGCATCAGCGCCCGGACCAGCATCAGCCGCTGCGACTCGTCGGCGGAGAAGCTGTCCACCCGGTCATGCGCGCGCCCGGTCAGCTCGAACTGCTCCAGCAGCTGGTCGGCCCGCCGTTCCCGAGCGCCCCGCGGCACCCCGTGGTAGGCGGCGTGGAAGAGCAGGTTCTGCCGGGCGCTGGCCGCCCGGTCGACGTTCACCCGTTGCGGCACCACCGCGAACTTCGAGCGAGCCGCGACCGGATTGCCGAGCACGTCGATGCCGCTGACCCGGGCCTGCCCGCTGGTGGCCAGTACCCGGGTGGTCAGGATGCCGATGGTGGTCGACTTGCCGGCGCCGGCCGGGCCGAGCAGGCCGAAGATGGCGCCCCGCGGGATGGCGAAACTGATCCCGTCCACCGCGTTGCCGCTGCGCCTGGGATAGCGCTTGACCAGGTTGCGCACCTCCACCGCGGCCGCCGGCCGGGCCGGCACCGGCCAGCTGAGGTAGTGGCTGTCGCGGTCCGAAGCCCGGCCCCGTGGGCTGGCGATTGTTTGCTGCACCATGGATTCCTCCTCCGATCGGCTTCGGGTTACCCGTTCACGCCGCAGTGGGTACGCGGCCCGGTCAGCACCGGCGTGGGTGAGGGCGGCCCGAACCCGTGGCGCGGTGATCCGGTCAGCTCAGGGGTGGCCAGCTCGATGCCGACCGGCTCGGCCAGCCATCGGGGGTGGGGGGATCGCGCGTCGGGCGGTGGCTCAGGTGCCACTGGGGACTCGCTGGAATTGGCGACAACGACGACGGCAGCTTGCACGGCAGCACTCCTGGGCATGAGACATGCATCCGGCGAAGGTAACCGCCGGAGCAGGCATGCGAACGCGCCGTCATCGGTCCGAATAGCCATTGTTGGTGGGGCAGTGAGAGAAAAGGCTAAGCCCGGGAGGGACGGTTCTGGAAGCGATGCGAAGATTGCGCGGGCTGCCGCAACAGTTTCGATAATGCTGGCTGCGGTGCCGGGGGTGGCGCCGTGTGCGACTGCGACACGTCCGCGGTTGAACGGCCGCCGATCAGGTCAGGGCGGTGGCGTGCTCAGCCCGCCGGATGCTGGGTCTCGATAACGCCTCAGCAGCCGTGCGCAGCAGGGCACCTCGCTGGTCAACCCGGCGCACCAGCTGCCGACCGGTTCCAGCAGTTGGGCGCTGCGGTTCGTGCTGGTCAGGCCGTTCCAGGCGAAGCCGGTCAGCGCGCGCCGGATCGCCAGCCGGGTCAGCCGGCGGATCCGCCGACGCGGCGTGCCACACACACAACGCGGACCGAACCGCTCGGCTAGTCGGCCGTACCGGGTTCGACGCATCGGTGCCCTCCGAGCACCCGCGGCGGCCGTGCCGAGGCAGGCCGGCCAGCGACGCGGGCAGAGTGGGAGCGCACACCATAATCATGTTCGAGAGTTCGTCACCACTTCGATGTTGCGAACAATTCTTACGCTTGCCCGCATATTCTGTTCTGTATTCTGAAAGCGTCGCCTCGCTTGACATTGCAATGCCCGGCCAAGGCTGCCGGCGTGGGTCGAGGGCTGTGAATCGGTGACCGGCCGGCTCGGTGGGCCAGCGCACAGCCGAAGCCTCGGTAACATGACCTGTTGGCGTGCATGCCACAACCGCGGCGTGTGCCGCCGGCTCGACGCCACGGCAGCCACCGACCGAAGAAGGACCATGACCGTAGTCAGCAGCAGGGCCTCGGAACCTCCCGCCGAGACGCCCGAAGCGCCGCTGCAACGGATCAACGCCCCACGCAGCTTTCTACACGGCTTCGGCGACACTGCCAAGGAGATCTGGCAGTACCGGGAGTTGCTCGGCAACCTGATCCGTAAGGAACTCAAGGTCAAGTACAAGGACTCGGTGTTGGGCTTCGTCTGGAGCCTGCTGATGCCGCTGGTCCAGCTCAGCGTGTACTGGCTGGTCATCGGCAAGTTCCTGGGCGCCGGCGCGATTCCGTCCTACGGCGTGTTCATCTTCTGCGGCCTGGCCGTGTGGACGCTGTTCTCCGAGATCCTGTCCACCGCCACCACCTCGGTGGTGTTCAACTCGGGCCTGGTCAAGAAGGTCTACTTCCCGCGCGAGCTGTTCCCGCTGGCCGCCACCGGAGCGGCGATGGTCAACTTCGGCTTCCAGCTGGTGATCCTGCTGATCGCCGACGTGGTCGCCGGCATCGGCACCGGCAAGTGGCCGGATCCGCGTTACCTGCCGTTGCCGGTGTTGGGGTTGCTGCTGCTGGTGGTCTTCGCCACCGCCGCCGGCCTGCTGCTGGCCGCCGCCAACGTCTACCTGCGCGACGTGCAGCACCTGATCACGGTGGTGTTGATGCTCTGGTTCTGGGTGACCCCGATCATCTACAACGCCGATCGGGTGAGTAAGACGCTGCCCAGCGGCCTGTACCAGGTCTACCTGATGAATCCGATGGCCTCGGTGGTGTTCAGTTTCCAGAAGGTCTTCTGGCCGCAGGGCGCCGGCTCCGGCTACGAGTTCACCGGCGACATCTACGGCCGGCTGGCGATCCTGCTCGTGGCCAGCGTGGCCTTCCTGTGGTTCGCCCAGCGCGTCTTCGCCAAGGCGCAGGGCAACTTCGCGCAGGAGCTCTGAGCGCGTGCCTGGCTCACCGGTCATTCGGGTCACCGACGTCTCCAAGAAGTTCGTCATCCGCAAGGACAAGTCGCTGAAGGAGCGGCTGGTCAACTCGCGCCGGTCGCGGGCCCACGCCGAGGAGTTCTGGGCACTGCGCGACATCAACCTGGAGATCGACTCCGGCCACACGATCGGCCTGATCGGTGGCAACGGGTCCGGCAAGAGCACCCTGCTGAAGATCATCGGCGGCATCCTGACCCCGACCACCGGCTACGTCGCCCGGCGCGGCCGGCTGGCCGCCCTGCTGGAACTGGGCGCCGGCTTCCACGGTGACCTGACCGGCCGCGAGAACGTCTACCTCAACGCCTCGATCCTGGGCCTGAGCCGGGCCCAGACCGACCAGTACTTCTCCTCGATCGTGGACTTCTCCGGCATCGAGCAGTTCATCGACACCCAGGTCAAGTTCTACTCATCCGGCATGTACGTCCGGCTCGCCTTCGCGGTCGCCATCCACGTGGATCCGGAGATCCTGCTGGTGGACGAGGTGCTCGCGGTGGGCGACGAGCCGTTCCAGCGCAAGTGCCTGGACCGGATCAAGCAGTTCCAGCAGGACGGCCGCACCATCATCCTGGTGACACACAGCCTGGAGCAGGTCCGGCAGATGTGCGACCGGGTGGTGCTGCTCAACGCCGGCAAGATGCTGATCGACGGCAGCCCGGCCGAGGCCGTCCGGCACTTCCGGGAGGCCAACACCGAGCGGGAGCAGGTGCGCCAGGCCGGCCGGACGCACCTGCTCACCATCAGCAACCCGCGTACCTTCGGCAGCAGCGGTCAGCCGCAGCCGGTCTACCCGGCCGGCACCAGCCTGGCCGTGGAGTTCGACGTCACCGCCGAGCAGGAGGTCGCGGACTGGGCCGCCGGCGTGGCGCTGACCGACGCCTCCGGCCTGCTGATCTACGGCACCAACACCGTGCTGCAGAACGTCTCGGTGGCCCCGATCCAGGGCCGCCGCACCGTCCGGTTCCGCTTCGATCAGTTGCCGGTGGCGGACGGGCAGTACTTCCTCGACATCGCCGTGCACCCGCGCACCGGGCCGGACTACCACCGGATCGACCGGGCGGTGTCCTTCCAGGTGAGCAACGACGCCAACGATCCGGGCGTGCTGGCGCTGAGTCCCAAGATCGAGATCGAGTGAGCAGACACTCCACAGCGCCCCGACTGACCGAAGCACCCGACTGACTGAAGAGCCCGACTGACTGAAGAGCCCGACTGACTGAAGAGCCCGACTGACCCTGCATCGACTGCACGCAGCCCGACTCGAAGGACGAAAACCCCATGAGCCTGAACCAAGCCCGCACGATAGGCGAGGCGCGCAGCCTGCTGCCGAACAACGGCGAGCCGGTCGTGATAGTGCCGGTCTTCAACTCCTACGACGAGGTGGTGCGCTGCTACCAGGCATACTTCCGTCACACGCCGGCCTCGGTGCCGCTGCTGGTGGTGGACGACAAGGGCTGGGACCGGCGGCCCTTCACCGTGCTGAAGGAGATCTTCGACAACGCCCTGACGGCGCCGGCGCATGAGGTGGTGGTGCTGGAGCAGATCTCCAACAAGGGCTTCCTGCTCACCATGAACGACGCGTTCGCGGCGGCCGGCTCGGCCGATGTGGTGATCCTGAACAGCGACGTCATCGTGGGCCCGCAGTGGCTGGAGCGGATGCGGGAGGCGGCGTACTCGGCCAATACCATCGCCACCGTCAGCGCGCTGACCAACCACGGCACGATCATCTCCATCCCCGAACGCAACGTGGCCACCGACGACGTGCCGGGTGGCCTGTCGGTGGAGGAGGCAGCCCGGCGGGTGGCGGCCGGCTCACCCCGGCTTCGCCCCCGGATCCCCACCGCGATCGGCCACTGCAGCTATGTCCGGCGCGCCGCTCTGGACGTGGTCGGCGCCTTCGACCCGGCCTTCTCGCCGGGCTACGGCGAGGAGGTCGACTTCAGCCAGCGGGCGGTGGCGGCCGGTTTCGAGCATGTGGTGGCCGACGACGTCTACGTCTATCACCGCGGCGGCTCCAGCTTCGGCCGGTCGCCGGCGGTGGAGAGGCGCAAGTTCGAGCACGAGCAGATGATCCAGCACCGTTACCCCTACTACGGGCCGTGGGTGCGGCGGGTGGCGGCCGATGACTACTCGCCGCTGGCCGCCTCGCTGCTGGCCGCGCGCCGTTCGGTGCTCGGCATGGTGGTGGCCGTGGACGGCATGTGCCTCGGCCCGCTGGCCGCCGGCACCCAGATCAATACGGTGGAGACCGTCCGGGCGTTGGCCGCCCGCGCGGACGTCCGGCAGGTCGTGGTCTACACGCCGCTGGTAGTGCCGGACTACGTGCAGCACGCCTTCAGCGGGCTGGACAAGATCACCGTGGAGCCGATCAGTTCGAAGTTGGAACCGTGGGACGGCGCCAAGGCGCACGTGGTCTTCCGGCCCTATCAGGTCCGGGATGCCGGTGAGATCGAGTGGCTGCGGACCGTGGCCGACCGGGTGGTGGTCAATCAGCTGGACTTCATCGCCTACCACGACGCGGCCTACTTCGGTAACGACGCCGAGTGGCGCCGCTACCGGGACCTGGCCAGGCTGACCGCCAGCACGGTGGATGGGCTGACCTTCCTCTCGCGGCACTCGCGGGATTCGGCCGCGGTCGAGGGGCTGCTGTCGGCGGACAAGCCCAACCGGATCATCTATTGCGGCACCGAGCACACCGCGATGGCCACGGTCAGCGCCAGCCAGCCGGCCGGCCTGGACGGCCTGCGGCCTGGTTTCCTGCTGTGCCTCGGCGTGTCCTACCTGCACAAGAACCGGATGTTCGCACTGCGAATGCTCAAAGAACTGCATGCCGGCGGCTGGCGCGGCTCGCTGGTGCTGGCCGGCGCGCATCCGCCGTACGGCACCTCCACGCCGGCCGAGGCCCGGTATCTGATCGAGCATCCGGAACTGGCCGACCACGTGGTGAACGTCGGCATCTTCAGCGAGGCGGAGAAGGTCTGGCTGTACCAGACCGCCGGCCTTGCGCTCTACCCGACGCTGTCGGAGGGTTTCGGACTGGTTCCGTTCGAGGCGGCGCATTTCGGCGTGCCGTGCCTGTCCACCCGGCAGGGCAGCTTGGAGGAGGTGCTGCCGGCCAGCATCCCGACCATCTCCCAGTTCGATCCGGTAGCCGCCGCGGCCACCGCCCGAGGGCTGCTGGACGACCCGGCCGCCGGCCAGAAGGTAGTGGAGGAGATCCTGGGCAAGGGCGCGGAGTACACCTGGGAGAAGGTCGCCGCCGAGCTGATGACGGTGCTGACCGAGGTCACCGCCCGGCCGGCCTGCCGGGTGGTTGCCATCCGCGCCGAGCAGGGCAGCGCCTACCTGGACGACGTCGGCCTGGGCGCCGGCAACGGGGTCGGACTGAAACGCGGGGTGGACGCCGCGATGGAGTTCTTCGCGGCCCGGCCTGGGCTGCGGGTCAAGCTGGTGCCGCCGGGGTCCAAGCGGCAGGCGATGGTGCGGCAGGTGCTCGCCCAGACCCAGCGTCGGCGCTAAGCCGCGGCCGGGCTCGCTCTCGAGCCTCACTTCTTGATCAACACCGGGGTTTGCGGTGTTCGAACGCAGTCTGTGCGGTGTTGATCAAGCTTCGCATCGCGCCGGAACCCGCTAGGGGTATGACATGGTTCATGCCCTGACCTGACAACCCTTAGCCGACAATGCAAATCTCTCAAAGCCGCGCCGATCGCCGAATAGGCCGCCGTCCCGATGTGGCCGACGACCTGCGAGCACGGGGTTATGCGCGGTTGTCACGCGCACCCCAGGCCCGTCGGGGCGCTTATGATCACGCACGGCCGACTTTCGCGGGCGAGCGCAATCAGTTCCGCACGATCTTGAAGGTCCAGTCGGTGAGCCTTTCGGGTATGGCGATGACGTGGCCGTTCAGCTCGGTCATGGTCACAGCGATGCCTGAAGTGAGCGACCGCCAACCGCTGGTGGTGTAGGCGCTGATTTCGTCAAAGTAGACGACTCCGAAGTGAGCCAGCGCGGGGAGGGGTGGCCGCTGGAAGTCCCCGTCGCGCGAGACCCCAGCGAGGGCGGCGGTGGCAGGAGGCAGTCCGGTGTCGACCGTGAAGCTCATTGTCTGCCCTGTGGTCTCGTTGGCGAAGAAGTAGTTCGCCCGGCCTGGCGGCTGGGTATCGAGGCACAGCGAGCCACTGATTGCATCGCCGGGGTTGACCGGCAGGTCAACGTTCCCGACGAATTCTGCCCAGAGCTGGCTGGTCACCTTATTCGATGAGTCGACGGTCATGTTGACGTGAACGTCGAGCCCGCCTTCAACGGAGTTAAGAGATGCAAAGGTGCGGAACAAGTTGGAATCGGGGCCGACAGGCGGGTTAGGGATGTACTTCAGGTCGGGCACCGTCCAGGTTAGGAACAGGGCGGTGAATGGCGCCCCCGAGCTGTCGAGCTCGTAGCCGCACGACTCGTAGGGTGAAAGATAGAAGGATCCCGAAGGCGGAGTTGCCGAGGTGACCGCTGTCTTGGTCGCAGTTGCGGGCTCGAACTGCGGCTCGAGATGCTCGAAGTTACGGTAGCGGCGTGCCTTTCGCTCCCACAGCGCGGCCATGCCAGGCTGAGTCTGGGGGTCAGGCCGCAACGGCAGCCCGTGCCTCTTAAGGTCCTGGCAGGACCCCGTGAGTTGATCCAGGTGATCTGGTCCCCGCTCGTTGACTTCGGGGTTTGCGAGTCAGGCCACGTTGGTGTCGTTGTGGATCTTCTCAAATTCGGTCGGTGTCATCCAGCCCAAGGAGCTGTGGCGGCGCTGCCGGTTGTGGAAGATTTCGAGGTACTCAAAGATCGCGTTGGCCAGTTCCAGGCGTGTCTTCCATCGCCGGCGGTTCAGGAGTTCGGTCTGCATGCGACCCCAGAATGCTTCGAT
>JBJMIB010000011.1:0-738825 GCA_045807085.1 Jatrophihabitantaceae bacterium | reverse complement strand
CGGGTCGCTGCGGGTACTCGTGCCGGTGCCGGTGTAGCTGGACTTGAGCGCCCAGCTCCCGGAGTGCACCCGGTCGCTGCTGCGGGCATGGTTGATGCCCTCGGTCCAGTTCAGGGCATCTGCCGCGCTGGCGCCGGCGGTCTCGAACGACGGGTTGGCGACGGTGTTCGCCTGCGCCAGCGTGATGTCGTCGAACCAGATCGGCGCGGTCGGGCTGCCGTCGGTGACCAGCCGCAGCGTGACGCTGGTGTTCGACCCGCTGTTCCAGGTGCCGGAGAGAAACTCCCAGGCGCCGGTCTGCCGCGACGGCAGGGTCAGCTCGCCGGGGAGGTCGCTCATGTCGATGTAGGCGCCGCCGGTGGTGTTGGTCGCCCAGATATAGCCCGACAGCGTGTACGTGGTGTTCGGGGTGACGGTGATCGGGTCGCTGCGGGTACTCGTGCCGGTGCCGGTGTAGCTGGACTTGAGCGCCCAGCTCCCGGAGTGCACCCGGTCGCTGCTGCGGGCATGGTTGATGCCCTCGGTCCAGTTCAGGGCATCTGCCGCGCTGGCGCCGGCGGTCTCGAACGACGGGTTGGCAACGCCATTGGCGGCCGCTCGGGCGGCCGGTGGCGACCAGACGATCAGAATCATCGCCACCGATGCGACCAGGGCGGCGGCCAGCGCGAATCCCCGGTTACGACGGGGACGAGTACCCACGATATTCCCCGGCACTGATTTGATCATTGCGCCGACCCTTCTCATTTGCGACAGCGGCGATTTATATTCGCACTGATCACTATTGCCGGCAAGTAGGGCATTTCAGCGTGACCCATGCCGGCTCTGCGTCTGACCTGACGGTTCGGGAGGTACGGCCTTGTCATCATTCAGGTGTCCGGACGGGACCTCACACCGAGAAGGGAGCGCCGGTGAAGATTTTCATCTCCTCGGACATGGAGGGCACGGCCGGGGTGGTGGACTGGGACCAGTGCCGCCCGGGGCAGCAGGATTACGAGCACTACCGGGGCTTGCTGCAGGATGAGGTGAACGCGGCGATCGACGGGGCGAACCAGGCCGGCGGACCGCACGAGTTCCTCGTCAACGACTCGCACGCGAAGATGGCGAACCTGCGCCCGGAGCGGCTGAGCGGGGAGGCGGCGTACCTGTCCGGCCGGCACAAGCCGCTGTACATGATGCAATGCCTCGACGAGTCCTTCGACGCGATCTTCTTCCTCTCCTACCACGGCTCGGCCTCGGCCGGACCGGCCACCCTCTCGCACACCTACAACCCGGCGGCGATCGCGGAGGTCCGGCTCAACGGCACGCTCGCCGGCGAGTCCGGCATCAACTCCCTGGTAGCACTCGGTCACGCAGTGCCGGTGGTGCTGGTGACAGGCGACCAGACCACGGCCGCGGAGCTCCGCCCGTTCTGGCCGGAGGCCCACGCGGCCGTGGTGAAGCACTCGGTTTCCCGCTTCGCCGCTGAGAGCCTGCACCCGGCGCGGGCCACCCGGCTGATCGCCCAGACCACCCGAGAAGCCGTCGAGGCGCTACGCGACTCCGGCAGGAAGCCGACTGCGCGTATCGAACTCCCAGCCACCCTCACGGTCCGGCTACGCAATCCAGATCTGGCCGAGCTGGCGACCTGGCTCGAACGGGTCGAGCCGGACCAGAACGATCCGACCGTCGTACATCTCACGGACGATGACCCGATCCGGCTCTACCGCACCTTCGTCACCCTGGTCATGCTCACCCGGGGCATAGCAGAGTAGCCCGGCGTTGACGGCTGAGTCAGAGTCGGCGCATTCGACCAGCTCGTAGCGGTTGCCTACTCGGGCGCGGATGAGCAGCAGCGGGTGCAGGTCGAGCAGGTCGCCGGGCCGGCCAGGCAATCCCGGAGATGCGCCGGGAACTCGGCGCCGAGATGGTGGTACAAGCCACAGCCGCAGCGGGAGGTACAGCCGTGCCGGGATTGAATCCAGTTCGCGCAGTCACTGCTCTTATCCCCGAGCCGGGGCCCAAGCGCACCTTCGTGCTGGCAACCCTGGTCAACACCTACGGACTCGGGCTGCTGGTCGTGAGCATGCCGTTGTACTTCACCCGGGTCGTGGGCCTGCCCGTCGGACAGGTCGGACTGGGCCTGACCATCGCAGTCGGAACCGGCCTGCTGGCGGGCGTCCCGATCGGTGACCTGGCCGACCGGCGCGGCCCACTGGCGACCTACCTGGCCGTGCTCCTGGTGCAATTCGCCGTGGCGCTCGCCTTCCTCTTCATCCGCAATTTCGCTGGTTTCGTAGTGGTGGCCGTCGCGGACACGCTGGCGCTGACCGCGTCCTTCGCGGCGGGTGGAGCGCTGCTGCGACGGGTGGGCGGCGATGATGCCGTCGGCTTCCGAGCCTCGGCGTATGCGGTCACCAACCTGGGCCTCGCGCTCGGAAGCGCCTGCAGCGCCATCGCGCTCCAGATCGACACTCCGACCGCATACCACCTGCTGATCATCATCAACGCGGTCACCTGCCTGGGCGCCTGGGTGATCCTGCGCGGACTGCCGAATTACGATCCGCTGCCGAAGCCGGCCTCCGCGACGCGCTGGGGGGTGCTCAGCGACCGAGCCTTTGTCGCGTACACGGTGCTGGCAGGTGGCATGAGCTTGCGGTTCTACGTGATCACCCTGCTGCTTCCGCTGTGGGTGGTCGAACATACCCATGCCCCGCGCTGGTCCATCCCGATCTTCCTGCTGATCAACACCATGCTGGTCGTCCTGTTCCAGGTCCGCGTCGGCAGCCGGGTGAAGACGATCCGGCAGGGCGGGGTCGCGATCCGGCGAAGCGGGGTGATCTTCCTGGTCAGCTGCTCCGTGATCGGCCTTGCGGCGGGACTGTCCGGCTGGGTCGCGCTGCTGCTGCTGGTAGCAAGCGTCTGCCTGCACACGTTCGGCGGGCTGTGGCACCAGGCGGGCTCATTCGCCCTCAACCTCGGCCTGCCGCCGGCACATGCGCAAGGCCAGTACGAGGGCTTCGTGCTGATCGGCACCGGCATCGGCGGCGCGATCGCCCCGGTGCTACTCCTCGGGCTCGTCCTGAGCCTTGGCCGGCCTGGCGTGCTCGGGCTCGGTGCATTCTTTGCCTTGGTCGGCCTGCTGATGCCGGCCGTGACCCGGTGGGGTGAGCGGACCAGGCCAGCCGCACCGGACGTCGTCGGCTTGGAGCCGGTTCCATGACCCGAAGTCGCGGCTTCGACCGTCCGACGCGGCGGTTGGCGCCACCCGGAAGACGCATGTTTCTTGTCCGCCGAGGAAGAAGAGATCGCGATGTCTGAACAGCGCGTTGACCGCGCGGTGGTACTTGGCGGGGGCTTGGCTGGCCTGCTTGCCGCCACCATGCTCGCCGAGGTGTACCCCGAGGTTCTCGTGGTGGACCGCGACGAACTGGCTGGCGTGGCGGGCTACCGGCGGGGCGTCCCGCATGGTCGGCACGCGCATGGCCTGGTCGGCCGGGGCTATCAGATCCTAGATGAACTCTTTCCCGGCCTGATGGCGGACATGCAGGCGGCCGGTGTCCGGCCGGGCGACTTCAACGGCGATATCCGCTGGTACTTCAACGGCCAGCGGCTTCGCCCGGCGCGGTCCGGCCTCATCTCGGTGCCATGCACCCGACCGGTTATCGAGCAGCACCTCCGCAACCGGGTGGAAAAGATCCGGGGCGTTCGTTTCCTGGAGCAGTACGACATCGTCGGGCTGGAGACGACGCCGGACACCAGGCGGGTCATCGGCGCGCGCGTGCAGCGCCACGACGGTGCTTGCGGACCCGAGGTCCTGCGTGCCGACCTGGTGATCGACGCTACCGGCCGGGGCTCACGGACGCCGGCCTGGTTGGAAGAGCTTGGCTATTCCCGACCGGCCGAGGACCGGGTGAAGGTCGATCTTGCCTATACCACGCGCCATTACCGAGTGCCCTCCGATCCGTTCGGCAGCGATATCGCCATCATCGCGGCGGCCACCCCGGCGCATCCGCGCGGTGCCTTCTACTACCGGCTGCCCGGAGACGGCGACCGTGTCGAGTTGTCGCTCACCGGGGTGCTCGGGGATCATCCACCAGCCGACCCGGAGGGCTTCCTCGAATTCGTCCGGTCCGTGCCGGTGCCGGACATCTACCGATCCGTACGGGAGTCCGAACCGCTCGACGAGCCGACGACGTTCCGCTTCCCGGCGAGCGTCCGGCGCCGCTACGAGCAGCTGGCGCGCTTCCCCGAGGGGCTTCTGGTCATGGGTGACGCGGTGTGCAGCTTCAACCCGGTTTACGCGCAGGGCATGACCGTCGCGGCACTTGAGTCCCTCACCCTGCGGGAGCAACTCCGGAAGGCTGCCGTGCCCCGGCCGCAGGACTTCTTCCGGGGGATCTCACGCCGGATCGATTCGCCGTGGGAGTTCGCGGCAATCGCGGACCTGGGATATTCCGGCGTGGAAGGCATCCGGACCGCCAAGGTCCGCATGATCAATGCCTACATCGCACGGCTCCAGCAGGCAGCGGTGCATGACGCGAGCCTTACCAATGCCTTCATGAGGGTTGCCGGTCTCATCGACGAGCCGACGGCCCTGCTGCACCCGGACAAGGTTCTTCGGGTATTGCGGCGGTCCATCCGTCAACCAAGCCAGACACCCGCCGCCGCGCCGCCCGTCCCCGCCCGCGACTAACTGCTGGGAGTTGCCAGATGCACTCGTTCCGCATCGAGATTCCGCAGTCCGACCTCGACGATCTCAACCGCAGGATCGCCGCGGCCCGCTGGCCGGAGGAGATTCCAGCAGCCGGCTGGGATCGCGGCGTGCCACTTGAGTACCTCAAGGACCTGGCCGACCACTGGCGGACCACCTATGACTGGCGGTCGGCCGAGGCACGCTTGAACGAGTTCCCGCAATTCGTCACCGAGATCGACGGCACGAACGTGCACTTCCTGCACATCCGGTCACCGGAACCCGAGGCGCTGCCGCTCATCATGACGCACGGCTGGCCGGGCACCGTGGCCGAGTTCCTCGAGGTCATCGAGCCGCTGACCAATCCCGTCAAGCACGGCGGCGACCCCGGCGACGCATTCCATCTGGTCATACCCTCGATTCCCGGCTATGCGTTCTCCGGCCCCACCCGTCAGGCCGGTTGGGACACCGGCCGGGTAGCCGGCGCCTGGATGCAGCTGATGCGCCGCCTCGGCTATGACAGGTACGCCGCCCAGGGCGGCGACTGGGGAATGCCGATATCCCTGCGGCTCGGCCTTGCTGATCCGGAGCACGTCGTGGGTGTGCACCTCAACATGTGCGTGACCCTGCCGCCTCCCGACCCGGCGGCGTTCGACGGCCTGCCGGAGGCCGACCTGGCCCGGCTGGACTTCGCCGCTCGGTTCATGCAGGACGGGATCGGCTGGCAGCGAATCCAGTCCACCCGCCCGCAGACGCTGGCCTACGCCCTGACCGACTCGCCGGTGGGACAGCTTGCCTGGATAGTGGAGAAGTACAAGGAGTGGACGGATTCGGCGACGGTTCCCGAGGACGCCGTGAGCCGCGACCATATCCTGACCGCGGTTTCGATCTACTGGCTGACCGCGACGGCAGGATCCAGCGCCCAGTTCTACTACGAGTCCAGCCATCTGGACGCCGACTTCGTCAGGACCTGGGCCGGACCGTGGCCGCTTGCGATGCCGGTGGGCGTGGCGGTCTTCCCGAAGGACGCGGTGCGACCGGTGCGCCGATTCGCCGAGCAGATACTGCCGACGCTCACGCACTGGACGGAGTTCGACCGCGGCGGTCATTTCCCAGCCCTGGAGCAGCCCGAGCTGCTGGTAGGCGACGTGCGGAAGTTCGCCCGTTCGCTGCCGCGTTGATTGATAGGAGGCGACGTGACGCAGTCCGACGTCGACGAACTGATACTCCGCCGGCTCAGCGCCGGCGAAGCCAACCCCATCCTGGTGGCTGACTTCCAGTCGTTGTCGGCGGCACCGCGGCTGAGCGAGCTGCTCAGCGAGTGCGTCCGGGCCCAGCCGGTGTTCCAGATCGACCCGGTCGGCGTGCTGTCCGGGCCGCGCCGCTATGTTCCGCTGCCGGATCTGGCCGCGGCCTGCGTGGACGAGTTCCTGTGTACCGGCGCGGACCACGGCCAAGTGTTCGTCGTGGGGCATTGCAGCGCCTCGGCGCTTTCCCTGCGGGTCGCCGGCCTGCTGGCGTCGACCCGTTCGGTCACCGCCGTACTGGTGCTACCGGCATGGCCCGGTGACGCGCTGGTGGCGACCATGTTCGCCGAGTTCCTCACCAAGTTCGGCACGGCTACCCATTCGTGCCCGGGCCTGGATGCAGACCCGGACCTGGTCGTCTCGGCCATGGAGCAGATCTTTCGCGATGAGATAGCCGCGCTGGCAGCCAGCAGGGGCCTCACCGGCGCGACCGGGGCCTTCTCGGACCTGCTCGTGTGGTACCGCGGCTGGCTTGCCTTCCTGCTGGCTTGCCGGAACGACACGTCGATCGACCGGGCCGTCGGCCGGGCGGCGGTGACGGTGCTGTCCGGCTCACCCTCGACAGGCACGGTGCCGGGCCTCGGCAAGGATGCGTACCGGGTCTGCCAGCTGCCGAGCGGGCTGGGCAGTGCTGTCACGCCGGAGCTGGCCGAGCTTGTTGCCGCGCACGTCACGCCTCACTAGCCGCGGTGCCGGGTGGCTTTGGCAAGTTGCCCAAAGGCTGTGGCTGATGGTCTTATCAGACACGCGCCGGCCGATCGACTCTCGCACCCGTGGGATGCCTATCGCGCGTTCTCCAGTTCGAGCCGCTCGGGCCCGTCGTTGATGATGTCGATGAAGTGCTGGCCGAGCTGGTCAGCAAGACTGGCTTGGTAGAGGTCGGTCCGCACGACCATGTGCAGGCTGAGGCCCTCAGCACCCGGCACCACCTCGAGCACGAGGTCGGGTCCGGCCTTCTTCCAGCTGAGCAGTTGGGGATCGACGGTCCCGGCGACGCCGCCAAGGCTGAGCGTCAGTGTCGAGTTGTAGACCATGATGGGTATTCCAGGGAGTATCACTCCGTCCGAATTCGGGTCGCTGAAGACGCTTGCCACTTCCTTCGGGTCCAGCAAGATGTCCTTCATGGCCATTGCCTGGTAATACGTATCCCGCATTCGCGCGAGGAGGTGCGGACCTGATCGGGACGGGCCATTGGGCCGCAGGAGGATGGTGCCCACCCGGTTCGTGATGGTCCTATCGATTACCTCGCCGGCCTTGTTCGCGATCCCGACCATCAGCCCGAAGTCTGGCGGTCCGCCAGCCCTGATGATCGCCTGCACATACACCGCCGCCATCCCTACGGATGCGGGCATCCCGTTGGCACGGGCGTAGTCCTCCCAGATCCGCAGCTGCGCGTTCGACACTGTGAAGTCACGGTCCGCCGCCGGTCCACTGGGCGGTGCCGGCGCGTCGTTGCGCCCGGGAAGGAAGCAGGACGGAAGCCCGTCGTACTCAGTGCGCCAGTATCGGCGCTGCGCGTCAGCGTCATGCGCCGCGAGTTGGTGCCGGTAGTCGGCCGCCAGCTCGGCGAGCGACGCGACTCTGCCCGGCCATTGCGGCACTGTCCCGGCAGCGCGGGCGGCGTAGGCCGCCGACAGCTCTTCATTCAGGATGGCAAACGATTGGCCGTCGAACGCCGCGTGGTGCGCGGCCACCCCGAACTGGTTGCGCCCGCTCGCCGCGCTGCGCACGATCGCGCATCGCCAGATCTCGCCCTCGCTGAGCCGCAACGGCTGCCGCAAGGCCCGCCAGAGCGCGTCGGCCGCGGCCGCGTCGGTGTCTTCTTGTGGCAGCCGGTGAAACTGCGCCTTCCCTGGATCAGCCGGTATCTCGGCCAAGCCGAGATCTGGACCGGTGAGGTATTTGGCGTGCAGCGCCTGATGGCGGCGGTGAACATCGTTGGCAGCACCGGCCAAAGCGACGTCGTCAATCTCGGCGTCGAACCACCAGGCCATCTTCGGCACGATGTCATGCCCGACGGTGGATGCCTGCATGGGGGTGATCGCCACCAGCTCGGCACCTCTCCTGGCGGGGCTGCCCGCCCCTCCGTCCGAAGTTTCACGGGTGGCGTCGATCCATGCGGCCAGCTGGGCGACCGTACGGGTCCGGAAGAGCTGGGTGAACCTGACCCGTACACCGGTCACCTGTTCCAGCCGGGCACAAGCGAGTGCCACCGACACCGAGTCAAGACCCAGATCGAACAGGGACGCTGAGTGCGGCAGGCTGGAACCGCCGAGAATCTCGGTGAACACGCGCTCGACGGTGATCGCCGTCTCGCCTCGCGGAGCGGCATCACCTGCGCTCAAAGCCGTACTTGCTGTCTCCAGGACTTCTCGCTGCGTCATTTCCGCTCCTCAGGAGGATGGGAAGGCTTGCAATCCACGTCAGGCTCAGGATTGCCGCGCCGCTATCCCGTCGCACCTCTCAGCCTGCTGTCCGTGGACCGGCCTTGACACCACCCGCCATGCGGTGTGTGGCGAGGGCAGCGCACCTCTATCGCTGCCGCCCGTCCGGAGCGGCCGGCAGCGCAATCCCGGAGATGCGGCCGAATGGGCTTTACTGCCACGTTGGGTCAGGCGAGCGGATCTGCGTCGGAGTTTCCGTGAAGCCAATGCAGAGCCGTGCGGCGTTTGCGTTTCGGCAGCTAGCGAATGGGGATGAGCCATGGGTTCCAGGTCCGTCCAGGACCAGTTCGCCGCCCAAGTCGCCCGGGCGCCTGACGCGGTGGCGGTGGCCGCGGCCGGGTTGCGGCTGACCTACCGTGAGCTGGATGAGCGCGCCAACCGGCTGGCGCACCGGCTGGTTGGTCTGGGCGTCCGGCGCGCGGAGCCGGTGGCGGTGCTGCTCGCGCGATCTCCTGAGCTGGTCGTGGCAATTCTCGCCGTGGTCAAGGCTGGTGCCGTCTACCTGCCCCTGCACAGCGCCTATCCGCTTGCGCGCATGCAACGGATCATGGACGACACCGGCCAGCCCGTGCTGCTGGCCGATGAGAGTTCCCGCCGCGCCGGCTTGCCGACCAGCAGGCAGGCCCTGCTGGTCGATTCCGACACCGGGCAACTCGAGCTGTCAGCGGCCGCCCCCAGGATCGATACCCGACCTGACGACCTGGCGTACGTGATCCACACATCGGGGTCCGAGGGCCAGCCACGGGGCGTCGCCGTCACCCATCGGGGCGTGCTCGGCGTTGCGCTCGACCCATGCTGGGACACCGGCAGCCATGAGCGGGTGCTCATGGTGGCGCCGTACGCCTTCGGTGTGTCGACCTACGAGATCTGGGTTCCGCTGCTGCGTGGTGGCCGCATCGTCCTGGCGCCGCCCGGCGCACCGGACCTTGGCACGCTGCGGCGCCTGATCCGCGATGAGCGGATCACTGCCGTACACCTCACCGCCGGTCTGTTCAGGCTGGTGGCGGACGAGGCACCAGACTGCCTCGCCAGCGTGCGCGAGGTCCTGACCGGCGGCGACGTCATCTCACCCGGAGCCGTCCGGCGGGTGCTCGAAGCGTGCCCGGGCATCGTGGTACGCGCAATGTACGGGGCGAGCGAGGTCTCGACATTCGCCACCACGGCAACGATGAGGACGCCACCGCATGCCTCGTCGACGGTGCCGGTCGGCCGTCCCATGGACAACGTTGGGCTGCAGGTGCTCGACGAGCGGCTCGGGCCGCGCGGAACCGGCGAGGTCGGGGAGGTGTACATCGCCGGCGAACGGCTGGCACGCGGCTACTTCGGCCGAGCCGGCCTGACCGCCGAGCGTTTCGTAGCGAATCCGTTCGGCGCCCCGGGGACGCGGATGTACCGGACCGGCGATCTGGCCCGGTGGACGGCCGATGGCATGATCGACTTTGTCGGGCGAGCAAACGACCAGGTGAAGATTCGCGGGTTCCGGGTCGAGACTGCCGAGGTCGAAGCTGCCCTCGCGAGCTGCCCGGGAATCGCCGAGGCGGTCGTCGTCGCCAGGCGGACCGATCCGGGCGACCAGATCCTGGTCGGGTACGTCGTTGGCAGGCCGGATGCCGTAGACGTCGCCACGGTCCAGGAGCATGCGGAGAAGGTGCTGCCGGATTACATGGTGCCGTCGGCGTTCGTCGTGTTGGATACGCTCCCGATCACGCCGAACGGCAAGATCGACCGGCGGGCGCTGCCAGAGCCGGTATTCGCCGGCTCGTCGGCTTACCGGCCGCCCGGTACGGCGCAGCAGGAGACCCTGTGCTCGCTATTCGCCGACGTCCTCGGCGTAGCGCGGGTGGGAGTCGATGACAGCTTCTTCGAACTCGGCGGTCAGTCGCTCAGCGCCATCCGGCTGATCAACTCGATCAACGAGGCGCTCAACGTGGAGCTATCGCTGGAACAGTTGTTCGACTACCCCACCGTCACCGATCTGGATCGACACCTCCGGGAATACAGCGGAGTCAGCTGATGGTCGATTCCGAGGAGGTCTCAGCTGACGTGCCGGACAACCGGCCGAAGACCCGGCCGCTGACCGGGGAGGAGTACATCGAAAGCCTTCGCGACGGGCGCGAGATCTACCTCTACGGCGAGCGGGTCAGGGACGTCACCAGCCATCCCGCCTTCGTGAATCCAGTGCGGATGACAGCACGACTCTACGACAGCCTGCATGACCAGAAGCCGGGGAATGCGGTGGTCACGGCCACCGATACCGGCAGCGACGGCTATACGCACCGCTTCTTTACGACACCGCACAGCGCGGAAGATCTTGTCGCGGACCAGCAGGCGATAGCCGCCTGGGCCCGCCTCAGCTATGGATGGCTGGGGCGCAGCCCGGACTACAAGGCGTCCTTCCTCGGAACGCTCGGTGCCAACGCGGAGTTTTACCAGCCTTTTGATGGCAATGCTCGCCGCTGGTACGCGGAGTCACAGGAGAAGGTGCTGTACTGGAATCACGCGCTGGTACATCCTCCGGTCGATCGCAACCGCCGGCCCGACGAGGTGGAGGACGTCTTCGTCCATGCCGAGAAGGAAACCGACGAAGGACTCATCGTCAGCGGGGCAAAGGTTGTCGCCACCGGATCGGCGCTGACCCACTACAACTTCATCGCCCATTACGGACTGCCGGTCAAGAAGCGTCAGTTCGCGCTGGTCGCGACGATTCCGATGCATGCCCGTGGCATGAAGCTGATCTGCCGCCCGTCGTATAGCGCGACGGCCGCCGCGATGGCCAGTCCTTTTGACTATCCGCTCTCCTCGCGGTTCGACGAGAACGACACGATCCTGGTCCTCGACAAGGTCCTCATACCGTGGGAGAACGTCTTCATCTACGGGAGCCTCGGCAAGGTCCAGCTCTTCGGCGAGCGCTCCGGCTTCTTCGAGCGATCCAGCTTCCATGGCTGCACGCGCCTGGCCGTGAAACTGGAGTTCATCGCCGGGCTGCTGGCAAAGGCGGTCGAGGTCACCGGCACCAAGGACTTCCGAGGCGTGCAAACGCGGCTGGCCGAGGTATTGGCATGGCGGAACCTGTTCTGGGCGCTCTCCGATGCCGCGGCGCATAATCCGGTGCAGTGGACGAACGGAGCGGTTCTACCGAATACGCAGTACGGCATGGCCTATCGCTGGTTCATGCAGCTCGGCTATCCGCGGATCCGCGAGATCGTCCTGCAGGACATTGCCAGCGGGCTGATCTACGTGAACTCGGCGGCCGAGGACTTTACGAACCCGGATATCCGGCCCTACCTGGACCGGTTCGTCCGCGGCTCCGATGGCACCGACGCCGTCGAGCGGATCAAGCTGATGAAGCTCCTCTGGGACGCGGTCGGCACCGAGTTCGGCGGCCGGCACGAGCTGTACGAACGCAACTACCAGGGCAATCACGAGAACGTTCGGCTCGAGTTGCTGTTCTCGCAGCATTCCAGCGGGCTTATCGACGGCTACAAGGCATTCGCCGACGCCTGCATGAGCGAATACGACCTCGATGGCTGGACCGTAAGTGACCTCGTCTCATTCGATGACCTGCGGAAGCAGACCCGGCACTTGTTGAACGCCGACCCGAACCCGAGTATCGCGAAGCATCGTTTGCCGGAGGGGAGCTAGGCATGAGCGCAGCCGACATCTCAGGTGCAGCCGCGGCGGCCGAAACGATCCCGCTGTCGCAGAACCAGGAGTTTGTCTGCCTGTTCGACCACGGCAGCGAAGACGGCCCGTTCGGCCCCCGCTACCACGTGGTCGCCGCGTGGCGCGTCACCGGAGCGCCGATCAACGTCAATGCGCTGCGCGCCGCCCTGCTCGACGTCGTGGAGCGGCACGAGGCGCTCCGGACACGAATTGCCGGCCCGGCCGGAAGCCAGTACCAGGAGATCTTGCCGCCCAGCCCGGTGCGGCTGGATATCCGCGACTTCCCGGCGGTCCCCGAGGCATCGCGCGCGGAGCGGGCCGAAGCGCTGACGCAGGATTTCGAAGCGGAAACGATCAGTGCGCACGAGACACCTTTCCTGCGTGCGGTGCTGGCCAGGTTCGATGACCGGGACGCGGTCCTGGCACTGATGACGCACCACCTCGCCTCCGACGGGCTGTCGATGGGGGTGATCATCCGGGACCTGGCCAACCGCTACGCCGCCAGGACCGGGCACAGCGTGTCGGACCTGCCGGCGGCAGCGCAGTACCGCGAGTACGCCGACTGGGAACGCGCGGGTGCCGGTGCCCGCACGGATGCGGCGCGCGAATACTGGCGCCGCCAGCTGGACGGCGCCGGGTTCACGGCGATCCCGACGGACATCCCGCGTTCGGCCAACGTTCCCGAGTCGACCGCTGCGCACCGCTTCCTGATACCGGGCGAGGTGGCCTCGGCCGTCGACCGGCTGGCCAGCACCAGCCGGACCACACGTTTCATGGCGCTGGCCGCGATGTACCAGCTGCTCGTGCACCGGCTGACCGGCGAAACGGACGTAGTGATCGCGACCTTCACCCCCGGCCGCTACGACCAGCGGTTCCAGGAGACCGTGGGGCCGTTCTTCAACTTCGTTCCGCTGCGCACGAACCTCGCTGGCTGCCGGTCCTACCGGGAATTGCTCGAACGGACCCGGCGAACCTGCCTCGAGGCGTTTACCCACGACATTCCGTCCATCCAGATATTCGACCAGGCACCGGCGCTGATGGAGCCGGCGATGGCCGACAACGCGACCGCGGTCGTGTTCCAGAGCCTCCCCGATCCGAGGCAGCTGGTCGAGGCGCCCGGTGGCCTGAGGTATGCCCGGATAACGCGGCTACTGAACTCGCAGCCGGTGGCGTCCTCAGTGCCCGATGGCGCGCTGTGGGACCTGAACAAGGATCCGTCAGGCGAGGCCATCGGCGTTGTCGGGTACAAGCGAAACCTGTTCCACCAGGACACGATCGCCGCCATGGCCACGGACTTCGCGGAGATCGCGCGCGTCTTCAGCTCCGCTCCCGACGCTTCACCGGGCCTGAGCTGACGCCGGCCGGCCCGCGAGCCCAGCGGGGAGCTATTCGCGCCGCGGCCCGGCGACGTCGGGCTTGGGCGACAGGCGCGCCGCATAACGCGAACTCAGGCTGCGAACTCGGGCTCAGCCGGCCGACAGCTGCTCGCGCTCGACGGCCTCATAGAGTGCCCGGATGTTCGCACTGCCGAAACCGTGCGCGCCCTGGCGCTCGATGAGCTCGTAGAAGAGCGTGCTTCGCTCGTACGGCGAGCGGGTGAAAAGCTGCAGGAGATAACCCCATTCGTCACGATCGGCGAGCACTGACGTCTCCCTCAGGTCAGCGAGCTCGTCGCGGAGGGCGGGTAGCCGGTCGGCGAGCTTGTCGTGGTATCCGGCCGGGGCGCTCAGAAACTCCACGCCCCGATCCCTGAGCTCGCGCACGGCAGGAACGATGTGGTCGACACCGAATGCGAGATGCTGCACGCCGGAACCGCCATTCCTGGCAAGGAACGCGTCCAGCTGTCCGGGGTTCTTGACCGGGTCCGGCGCGACCAGCGTGAACGTAACGGCGTCCGAGGAGCTCCGGACCACGATCGAGTCCATGGCCTGGTCTCCGACCGCGACGTACTCGGATGAGTAGCGGGCCAGCCCGAAGGCAGCCGTGTAGAAATCGGCATGCTCGGCCAGCGTGCCGCCCTTCAGGCAGATCGCCACGTGATCGAGCAGCCGGATCTGCCCGGCCCGGCTGGGTGAGGCTGCCGACGCGGCTGTCCAGGAGCGGCCGGGCGGTAGCCGCAATTCCTGACTCGCGGGCATCGGCAGCAGCGTGTGGGAGACTCCCCCGAATCCTGTTACGACCGGGTGACCCGGCACCGGCCTGCGCACCGACGCGCCAGCCGCCGCCGCGGCGGCGGCGGCCGCGGCCGGGTCCTCGCAGTTCAGCGCGATGTCGGCGATCCCGTCACCGTGGGCGTCAAGGAACTGGCTGGTTCCAGGCCCTGCTGTCACGATCAGCGTTACCTCGCCCTGGTGCAGCAGCGCAGAGCTTTTCGCGTCATCGATGGACTCCGCCACCTGAGTGAACCCCAGCGAATCGATGTGGTAGTCAAGAGCTGCCCGCTGATCGCTGACGTACAACTCCACGTAGTCGATCTCCTGCGCAACCATGCGGAATCTCCTTTGCGGAAATGGGCCTCTGGCCATTGCTGGGCTGAGGCGGCGCAGCGCTCACCGGGGTCTGCGCTTCTTACCGCCACGCTGGCAGCGAGTGGTCGACCGCCGCATCTTCCTGGTTGCTGGCCGCCGCACTGGCGAGCAAGCACGTGCGTTGATCGGACGTAGCGCAGCCGCGACCGGTTCGGCAGCAATCGCGAAGATGCGGCAGGTCGCTCGGGCGTGGAATCGTCTGGGTGGGCCGCCAATGCCGGCTTTCAGGTCCGGTGGTCCGACGGGCCGAAAACACCGATCACGTCCAAGCTTCAGCGAGGGGACATGGAGATTACCCAAGCGCCGCCCAAGGATGAACTCGTTCGCCGCGCGTCTGAGATCGTCCCGCTGCTGCGGGAGAAGGCCCTCTGGATGGAGGAGAACCGGCGGATCCACGACGATGTCATCGAGGCACTCACCAGCGCCGGAATTCTGAAGATGCGAGTTCCGGCCCGCTACGGTGGCTACGAATCCGACATGGGCACGGTCGTCGACGTGCTGGCAGAGCTCGGGCGCGGTGACGGCTCGACCGCGTGGACGGTCTCGGTATGGGCCATCAGCACCTGGATGATGGGGCTGTTCGGAGATGAGGTGCAGGACGAGGTGTTCGCGACGCCAGACGTGCGTATCGCCGGAATCCTCAGCCCCGGTGCGATGGCCGTGCCTGCCGACGGGGGCTACCTCGTCAACGGCAAGTGGTCGTTCAACACCGGAGCGCAGCAGAGCAAGTGGAATACGAACGCGGCGGTCACGCCGACCGAGGATGGCGGTTTCGCGCCGGTCATGACCGCCATACCGATCGCGGACCTGGAAATCATCGATGACTGGCACGCATCGGGCCTGCGCGGCTCCGGCAGCATCACCACCATCGCGAAGGATGTCTTCGTCCCGGAGGAGCGGGTGCTGCAGATGGGGCCGGTGCTGCAGGGTCAGCACCGGTCACTGCTGAACGCGAATGCGCCGATCTACCAGGCACCCTTCATGCCTACCGCCTGCGTGACGGTCAGCCCGGTGGCCCTTGGCCTCGCGATGGGGGCGAAGGACGCCTTTCTCGAGCGGCTTCCTGGCCGGAAGATCACCTACACCAGCTACGAGAACCAGAGCGAAGCGCCGATCACGCACCTGGAGGTCGCTGAGGCGATCACCAAGATTGACGAGGTCGGGTTCCACGTCCACCGTGCGGCAAACATGATTGACACCAAGGCGCCGGCGGCCGAACCCTGGACGCTCGAGGAACGGGCTCGCGTTCGGCTTGACCTGGGTGCCGCGTGCCAGCGCGCCAAGGAGGCGGTCGACATCCTGAATGGTGCGAGCGGCGGCTCCTCGACCTACCGCGACGTGCCGATCCAGCGTATCCAGCGGGACGTGCAGACTCTCAACCTGCACGCCATCCTCCATCCGAATACCAATTTTGAGCTCTACGGGCGGATCGTCTGCGGGCTGGACTCCAACACGCCTTACATCTGATCGGCTCGTTCGTGCGGGCTCGAGGAGTGCAGCCAGTGACAGTAACCACCAACACTGCCGAACATGCCTTCCCTGCTCCACCCGAACCCGGGCTCACCGCGGCGCAGCTGGTGGCGAGGGCCGAGGCGCTGGTCCCTGAGCTCCTCGGCCGCCAGGCCGAGACGGAGGAGCGCAGTTTCTACGCCGAGGACATCCACGAGCGCTTCGCCCGAAACGGCTTCTACCGAATTCTGGTGCCTCGTCGCTACGGCGGGTACGAATTCGGTATCGAGACCTTCCTGCGTGTCTGCATGACCCTCGTGCGCGGCTGCGCCTCGACCGGCTGGATGTACTGCCTCGGGACCGCGCACACGCTCATCGCGGCCACCCTGTTCGGCGCGGAGGCACAGGCGGAGCTGTTCAGCGCCGGCGACTTCATCTGCCCTGGCCACGCCGTCCCCAACGGGTCCGCCGTGCCCGCCGCCGGCGGCGGCTGGACGGTCAACGGCAGCTGGCCCTACTGCTCCGGGGCGCCCTATGCCACCCACTTCATGGGACATGCGCTGATCTCCGCGGCCGACGGGCAGCCTCCGACGCCCTTGATCTTCGTCGCGCCAGGTAGCCAGTGGAGGCGGCTGGACGACTGGGGGCAACAACTGGGCCTGCGGGGCAGTGGCTCGCACGGCATCGTCATCGAGAACGGCCACATTCCCGGTCAGCTGGCCCTTCCCGGCGTGGTTTGGAGTTACGTCGACGTCACGGCAGGCACGCCGGGGCGAACCCTGCACGGCAATCCGGAGTATGGGGGCGGGCTGCTTGCCTACTCCAATTTCATCAATGCGGCCATGGCGGTGGGCATGGCGCAGGGAGCGCTCGAGGTGTACGAGGACCTGCTGCGCCAACGATCGACCTTGGTGCCGCCGATCATCCGCCGTCACGAGAACCCCGACTACCAGTTCTGGTATGGAGACGCGGTCGGGATGGTCGGCGCCGCGGAGGCCGCCCTGCTGAATGCCGTGCAGCAATGGCATGACGCGGCCGCCACCGGCCCGGCGGCGGTGACCAGGGAATTGGACTTGCGGCTTTCGGCCATCTGCCGGCATGTCGGGAAGTTGTGCTGGGATGCGGTACAGGGTTACCTCATGCCCACGGCCGGCTCGAGTTCGATCCGGCACGGTGAGCGCCTCGAGCGGATCTGGCGCGACATGTCCATGCTGCACACCCACGCTGGTTTCTCGGTGCTGCTGCCGACGGTCGCCGTGCGCGAGCTTGCCCGGGCGAGGGCCTGCGCCGAGCCGCCCGTGCGGCGAGGTGGTGGCGTCCCGCTGCCATCCCCGATTCCGGGCAATGAAGGAGGGCTCCCATGACAGCTCTATCCGGTTCCAGCAGCGGTTCGGGAAGCACACCGAGAATCGGTATCAACGTGTGGCTGAGCGACTACCGGGTTTCGAACCAGCCTGAAATCGCGGTGGCCGCGGCCGCGGAGTTCAACCAGGCACACCCGGAGTACCTGGTCGAAGTCACGAGCTACGACGTTCGCGCGCTGCCCGCGGAAGTGGCCCGGGCAGCGGAGCAGGGTGCTCCGCCAGATGTTGCGGAGTACCACCCCACCGTCATCAGGCCGGCCCTGGACACACTCGGACCGGACGGGGCGCCACTGTTCACGCCCGTCGAACGAGCCATCGCGGGACGAGTTGAGCTCCTTGGTGAGCCTGTGCTGCTCGGCGACATGGTGCCCGCGGTGCGCGACTACTTCCGCTACGCCGGGGAGTTGACGTCCGTGCCCCGGACGGCCTCCACGGCGGTGCTGTATTCCAACATGAGCATCCTCGCCAGGGCGGGCGTGGCCGAGCCGCCGCGCACCTGGCGGGAGGTGACGGCCGCCTGCCGAGCGGTCGCGAAACTCTCCGGCGGCCCTTCCCATTGCATTACCTGGCCGAACTTCTACTGGTTCTTCCTGCAGGCGGTCGCGCAGCAGGGCGGGCTGCTGGCCGATCACGACAACGGCCGGTCCGGTCGCGCCGAGAAGGTAAGCCTTTCCTCCAGCGAGCTGATCGCCTTTGTCACGTGGTGGCAGCGCCTTCACCAGGACGGCCACTACCTCTACACGGGGACGGTCGGAGACTTCGGCGGCTGTTTCGCCGCGTTCGAGGATCAGCAGGTGGCATTCATTCTCAGCTCCTCTGTCGACGTCACCCACATGTTGCATAGGGGCGAGCAGCACGGCTTTACCGTCATGGCGAGCCCCATGCCTCATAACGATGAGGTTCGGTTGGCCGGCAACATGATGGGCGGAGCCTCGCTCTGGCTTGCCGCGGGTCTCAGCGAGGCAAAGCAGGATGGTGCGCTGGCCTTCATGCAGCATCTGATCAACCCGCGCAACGCCGCGGCATGGGCTAAGCTCCAGGACCGCATTCCGGTCACCAGGGCGGCGGCCGATACCCTCGAGAAGGAGGGCTGGTTCCTTCGCAATCCGAACCGCCGGGTGGCCACCGACGTGCTGGAAGCCGCGGACGGCTCGCCGGCAGCGCTCGGACCCCTCCTCGGAGGGTATGCCGGCATCATGGGTGAGATCACCGCCGCGATGCACGACGTCCTGGTCGGCGATGCCGAGCCGGTGGGTAGGTTCACCAAGGCAACCGACCAGGGACAGCAGCTCCTCGACGCCTATAACTCCTACTGCCTCGGACCACCCCGCCGCACCCCCCGTGACCTAACCGTCAGCTAGGGACGCTTGCCGGTCGGCGCAACCGCATCTTCGCGCGCTGTCCGACGACGGCGCCGCCCTCCCATCCGGCTATCTTGACGCGGCCTGCCTCGAGGACGAGGTGTTCGGCGCGGCTTCCGGTCTGCCCGAGATGGCGCGGCTGACCGCGGCCACCCGAGCGCGCCGCGGCCCGGAAAGGCACGTTCCCTACAATAGGGCTCCCAGCCGACCCCGGACCGAGATGGAGTTCTGATCGTGCGAAAGCTGATTGCGTGGGTGTTCTTGTACTCGCTCGACGGCCTTCTCGCTGACGAGGGCACCGAGTACTGGCAGTACTGCTTCGGCCTGCCCAGTGACCCGGCGGACCTCGAGCTGAAACTCGACGTTCTCCGCAGCGCGGACGCGCATATCATGGGCCGCAACGCCTACGAGAGCATCGCTGAGAACTTGCCGAAGGCCACCGAGCACCCGTTCTGCGCCCTCATGAACGCCGCGCACAAGGTCGTCTTCTCCCGAACCCTGACGACGGCCGACTGGGCCAACACCACCATCGCCGCCGGTGACACCGCCGAAGAGATCGACAAGCTCAGGCAAGGCGGCGACGGCCACATCGTGATCTGGGGCGGCGTCTCGTTCTGGCGATCGCTCATGCGGCTCGACCTGATCGACGAGTTCTACGTGGACGTGCATCCCTACATCGCCGGCGAGGGCACCCGACTGTTCGAGGACGTCCCCAAGTCCTACGCGCTCGACCTGATCTCCAGCACCGAGTTCACCAACGGGATCGTCGGGCTGCGGTACCGCCGGCACCGCTGAGCCCGCCGCCGGCCAGCGCTGTCACCACTTGCGAGCCAGCGTCAACCCGTCGCCAATCGGAAGTAGCACCAGCTCGACCCGGGCGTCGGCCAGCGCGTGGTCGTTGAATGCGCTGATGCCGCGCACGCTCTCCTCGACGCTGGCCGAGTCCACCACCCGGCCGTTTGAGAGGGTGTTGTCCGCCAGGATCACGCCACCGCTCCTGAGCCGCGGCACGATGCTGTCCCAGTAATGGATGTAGCCGGTCTTGTCGGCGTCGATGAAGACGAAGTCGAACGTCTCGTCGGCGGGCAGCGCGCGCAGCGTGTCAGCCGCCTGTCCAAGCCGCAGCTCGATGCGATCGGACAGGCTGGCCAGCCGCCAGTAGCGACGCGCCAGGGACGTCCACTTCTCGCTGGCGTCACAGCAGGTCAGCGTGCCGCCTTCGGCTAGCCCGCGGGCTATGCAGATGGCTGAGTAACCAGTGAAAGTGCCGATTTCCAGTGCCCGGCTTGCGCCTGTCAGCCGGGTGAGGATGGTCAGGAAGGCGCCTTGCTCATGGCTGATCTGCATCCCCGCGGCGACCGGGAAGGTGCTGGCGGTCTCGGCGGCAAGGTTGCGGAGTAGCTCGTCGGGCTGAGCGCTATGCGTGCGCAAATAGTCATGCAACTCCGGACTGAGGAGTCCGCTCCGCCTGGTCATCCCGGCAGACTACGGGGGCGCGGATCACCGTGCTTATTTCCACCTGCTTTCGTTCTGGTGAGTGTTCTCCCAGCCGGGTCTCGGTCGGCAGTACCGGTATCGCAACATGGAACAAGCATGGTCCAACGCCACATGCAACGCTTCCTGCGACCGGCTACGGATTCGAACATCTTAGGAAACCCCCGAAATGCCTGCCTCCTTCTTCAGTCCGGAACCTGGCGCGGATGCCGAGCTTGTCACGGCGCGGATCGGCCGATGGGCTCGGCTGCAACCCAGCTGCCCGGCGGTCGTCAGCGGCCGGCAGAGCCTGAGTTATGGCGAGCTCTATGCCCGCGCCAACGCGCTTGCCGCCGAACTGCGGGCCAGCTCAGTGCGGCGTGATGTGCTGGTGCCGCTGTGGCTGGACCGCTCACCAGAGCTGGTGGTCGGTGCCCTGGCGGTATGGCTGGCCGGCGGCGCGTACGTCGGCATGGACACCAGCGATCCGCCCGCCCGGATAAGCGGAATCCTGGCCGATTGCGCCAGCCCGGTGGTCCTCACCAGCCAGGCGCTCGCCGGGCGGCTGCCGCCCGGCGCCCCGAGAGCGATCGTGGTCGACCAGCCCGCACCGGACGTGGCGGCGAACGCCGGCGGCCGGTCCGGACCGGCCGGGCCGATGCCCAGCGACCTGAGCTACGTCACGTTCACCTCGGGTTCGACCGGCAATCCCAAGGGCGCGCTGCTCGAGCACGAAGGGGTCGCTCGCCTGGTTGCCTGGTACCTCGACACGTTCGGCATCGTGCCCGGCGACCGGATGCCGCAGCTGGCGCGACCGTCGTTCGACGGCTGGGCGCTGGAGGTCTGGCCGTGCCTGGCGGGTGGCGCGACCTTGTGCGTCACCGAGCAGCGGCTGCCCGACTCGGCCCAGGACCTCGCTGACTGGTTGCAGCGGGAGCGAGTGACGGTCGGGTTCTTCACGACGGCTCTTGCGGTGCAACTCCTGCAGGCCCGCTGGCCGGCCGGCGGGGCGATGCGGGCGATGCTGCTGGGTGGTGAGAAGCTGCACGCTCCGCCTGCCGTCCACCCGCCGTTCAAGCTCTATCACGTCTACGGACCGACCGAGACGACGATGCTGGCCAGCTGCGGCGAAATCGCCGCCGGCGCGCCCCGCGACGTGGCGCCGCCGATCGGCCATACCCTGCCCGGCTTGACCGCCCGGGTGCTCGACGAGCAGCTGCGCCCGGTACCCGACGGCGAACCCGGTGAGCTGCATCTGTCCGGTGTGGCGGTGGCACGCGGCTATCTGAACCGGCCTGAGCTGACGGCCGAGCGCTTCCGTGCGGATCCCTACGCCGCGGCGACCGGCGCCCGGATGTACGCCACCGGTGACCTGGTGCGCCGCCTGCCCGACGGGCAGCTCGCCTTTCTCGGCCGCACCGACAACCAGGTGAAGGTGCGCGGCTTCCGGATCGAGCCTGGCGAGATCGAGCAGGCATTGATGGCCGCGGCCGGGGTGGCGCAGGCCGCCGTCGTGGTGCGGGATGACGGCGGTGAGACTCGGCAGCTGGTGGGCTACTGGGTCGCTGCCGGCGAAGCCGGTCCGGATGCCTCGGCGCTGCGCGACCACCTGTCCCGGCAGCTTCCGCAGTACATGATCCCGCACGCGCTGATTCGGCTGGACGCCTTACCGCTCAGCGCTCACGGCAAGATCAACCGGCGGGCGCTGGCGGAACGGGAGCTTCTGGCGCAGGCCGACCCGGCGGATGACCCGGCACCCGCCCTCGGCCCGACCGAGCAGTTGCTCGCCGAGCTGTGGGGCCGGGTACTCGGCCGGGCGCCGGCCAGCCGCTACGACAGCTTCTTCGACCTCGGCGGTGACTCGCTGCTGGCCATGCGGCTGGCCAACGACGCGAGGCGGCACGGCCTGCGACTCGGCGCCGAGGATCTGTTCGAGACCGAGGTGCTCTGCGAGCTGGCGACCGTCCTCGACGGCCGGGCGGTGGCGCAGGCGGCGACCCAAGGACAGGCCCGATGACCTTACGCAGACGTGTCGTCATTGTCGAGGTTCCGCTGTACCCGAACACCCTTCCGCTCACCTCTGGGTACCTGCAGGCCTACGCCTGCCGGGACGCTGAGGTCAGCGGTGCCTTCGACTTCATCATCCATTCCCGCTCGGTCAGCCACCCGGCCGAGAAGTTGGTGGCCGAGCTGCTGGAGCTCGACGGCGACGTCTACGCGATGAGCTGCTACCTGTGGAACATGCGCCGGATACAGACGGTGCTCGAAGCGCTGCTGACCGCGCGCCCCAACGCCCGCATCCTGCTTGGCGGCCCGCAGGTCATGCACCACATCGCCGACTACGTGGCGCCCAGGCACGAGAACATGGCCGTCGCCGACGCTGAAGGCGAGCCCACCTTCGCCGCTTACCTGGGTCAGCTACTGCGCCCCAGGCCGGACTTCCGCCACGTCCCGGGGCTGAGCTTCTGGCAGGACGGGACGTTGATCAGCACGGACAAGCCCGATCGCATGCGCGAACTCGACGAGATCCCCTCGCCGTTCGCCGCCGGCATCTTCGACGGGAACGACTACACGTTCGCCGTGGTGGAGACCAACCGCGGCTGCCCGTTCAGCTGTACCTACTGCTACTGGGGCGCGGCGACCAACGACAAGGTCCACCGCTGGGATCTCGAGCGGGTCAAGAACGACCTGACCTGGATCAGCGAGCACGGCATCGAGAGCATCTTCCTGGCCGATGCCAACTGGGGCGCGCTTCCGCGTGATGTGGAGCTCACCAGGCATCTGGTCGCCTGCAAGGAGCGCAACGGCTACCCGCTGATGGTCAACATGCAGGCCGCCAAGAACCGGCCCGACCGGGTCACCGAGATCACCGAGATCCTCGTCGCCGGGGGGATGCTGACCAGCCAGCCGGTATCCCTGCAGACCGTGTCCCCGCAGGCCTTGCAGCTCGTTGACCGGGCCAATATCAAGGAGTCGACCTACATCACGCTCCAGAGCAAGCTGCACGAGAAGAAGATCAGCTCGTACACCGAGCTGATCTGGCCGCTGCCTGGCGAGACGCTGGATTCGTTCCAGCAAGGAATCGGGAAGCTGTGCCATTCCGGCGCGGGCACGGTGGTGACCTACCCGCAGCTGCTGCTGCGCAACACCCCGATGGAACGCCAGCGCGAGCTGCTCGGCATCGAAACCATCCGGGTGACCGACGACGCGTCGGAGGCCGACGTGGTCGTCGGAACCAACTGGGTGAGCCGGCAGGAATACGAGCGGGGCGTCTGGTTCTACTACGCCGTCGTCACCTTGTACAACGCCCGCGCCGCCCATTACACGGCCAGCTACCTGGACGCCAGCGGCAGCTGCGGCTACACCGACCTCTTCGATGCCGCGGTCCGCTTCTTCAGCGAGCACACCGGCAACCCGCTGTGCCGTTTCTTCGCTGATTCGGTTGCCACCGGAGCGCAATACGACATCAACAACATCGGCAAGGCACTCCACCTCGCGCTGCACACCCACCGCGGCGAGCTGGACGCGCTGCTCATGGAGTTCCTGGAAGCCTCGCCGTGGTGGCAGGACCCGATGGTGCGGGTACTCGCCGAGGTCGACCTGCTGGCCCGGCCCTACGTCTTCCGTGAGCCGGTGGTGCTGCCGTCCGTGCGGCTCCGCGAGGTCACCGCGCAGCGGTCCGACCGTTACCTGATCGACGTCCGGCTGCCCGGCGAAGCGCTGGCGCACCTGCGCGACGCCGGGCTGCCGGTCGCGGACCCGGCCGGCGAGGTAAGCGTGCGCCTGAACCACTACGGCCGCCGCAAGATGCCGTATCCGCGCCAGCGGAGCCTTGATCACAACGCCGCCTATTGCCAGGCGATGATGAACCGGCTCGAGGACATCGTGCCGACCTGGTCGGCCCCGGCTGCCGTGGAGTGACCGGCATGCGCGACGAGATCATGGACGCCGATCATCACGCCTTCAGGGAGCTGGCAAGGGCCTTCGTCGCGAAGGAGATCACGCCGCACTATCCGCGCTGGGAGGCCGCGGGCGTGGTCGACCGCTCGGTGTGGCGAGCGGCCGGTACGGCCGGCCTGCTCGGCATGGACATGCCGAGCGAGTACGGCGGCGGCGGCAACCCGGACTACCGCTTCCACGCCATCCTGGCCGAGGAGTTGGCCCGGGCCGGCACGTACGCGCCATGCCTGCCGCTGCACAACGAGATCATCGGCCCTTACCTGCGGGATCTGGCCACCGCCGAGCAGCAGGCGCGCTGGCTGCCCGGATTCTGCGACGGGTCACTTGTCACCGCCATCGCCATCACCGAGCCGGACGCCGGCAGCGACCTCAAGGCCATGCGGACCACCGCCGTACGCGACGGCGACCGCTGGATACTCAACGGCAGCAAGACATTCATCTCGCACGGGCACACCGCCGACCTGTACCTCACGGTCGCCCGCACGCCGGGGGAACGCGGACCGGGGTCGGACGCATCGGCGGGCATCTTCGTCGTGGAGCCGGACCGAGCCGGATTCAGCCGGGGCCGGAAGCTCGACAAGATCGGGATGGCGGCTCTCGATACCAGCGAGTTGTTCTTCGCCGACGTCGAGGTACCGGTGGCGAACGTGCTCGGCCGGCCCGGACGCGCCTTCGGTTACCTCATGCGGAACCTGGCGCAAGAGCGGCTCTGGATCGCCGTCTCCGCGCTTGCCGCCGCCGAGAAGGTGTTCGAAGACACCCTGGAGTACTGCCGCGAGCGCACCGTCTTCGGCCAGGCGGTCGGGCAGCACCAGTACAACCGCTTCGTGCTGGCTGAGCTCGCCACCGCGCTGGCCATGGCCCGGAGCCACTGTGACCGCACCCTGCTGGCCCACACGCAGGGGCGGCTGTCGGCACCGGATGCGGCGATGGTCAAGTGGTGGAACACCGAGCTGTGCCAGAACGTCGTCAACCGCTGTCTCCAGCTCCACGGCGGAAACGGCATCATCCGCGAGTACCCGGTCGCCCGCGCCTTCGTCGATACCCGGGTGCAGACCATCTATGGCGGCACGACGGAAATCATGAAGGAAATCATTGCCCATTCGCTGATCTGAGCAAGGAAGTCACGTCAGTCATGGCACGAACGAATCCCTGGTTCACGGTCTTTCGACCACGACCGAACCCCCGGCTCACGCTGTACTGCTTGCCCTGCGCAGGCGGCGGCCCGACGATGTTCCGTAGCTGGGTCGACCAGCTGCCGGAGTGGGTGGAATTGCGCGCGGTCCGGCTGCCCGGCCGGCCCGGCCGTCACCGGGAACCGCTGTTCACCGATGTCGACCTGGCAGTCGAGGCATTGCTGGCCGGCCTGGGCACCGAACTTGCCGGCCGTTACGCCTTCATCGGCCACAGCATGGGCGCCATGCTCGCATATCGCATGACGCTGGCGCTGCGCCAGCGCAACGCTGTCCTGCCGCTCCTGCTGGCGGTCGCGTCGTGGCCGCCTTCCGGGGCATCACCGGAGGTGATGCCCGAACCGACCGACAGCGATGCCGCCTTCGCTGCCGACTTGCGCAGGCTGGGCGGAGTCCCCGACGAGCTGCTCGCCAACCCCGCGATGACCAAGCTTTTTCTGCCTGTCCTGCGCGCTGACTTTCGCCTGTGCCGCAGCTACGTGTACCGGCCGGCCGCGCCGTTGGGCATGCCCGTCATCGCCCTGGGTGGTGACACCGACACGGTGACGCCCCCCGAGACCTTGGCCAGCTGGCGGCATGAGGCTTCGGATTTCCGTGGCCTGCATCTTTTCCCAGGTGGTCATTTCTTCATCGCCGATCACGTTCCTCAGCTCACTGACCTGATCGTCCAGGCAGCGTGTTCAGCTGACCGGCCGAGTGATCCAGCTCGCGAACGGTAGGTCGAGGTACGGTCGCATCACCTGCTGTCCTGCCGCTGCTTGCCGGCAGGGGTGCCGACGGTCAGCCGCCGCCAGTTCTCGTTGACGGCCTGCAGGTATTCGTCGATGGCGCTGACCCGGGGGTTGCTGATGAAGCGCTTGAGGGGCAACTCCAGGACGAAACGCTCTTCCAGCTGTGCGATGAAGACCGCCGCCAGCAGCGAATGGCCGCCCAGGTCGAAGAAACTGTCCTCCACCCCGACCCGGTCCACCGCCAGCACCTGCGCGAACAGCTCGCACAGCACCGCCTCACCCGGCGTGGCCGGCTCCCGCCCGGAGGCCGCGGCGCCGTAGTCCGGGGCTGGCAGCGCCCGCCGGTCCAGCTTCCCGTTCGCCGTCACCGGCAGCGCAGCCAGCACCACCACCGCCGGCATCATGTAGTCCGGCAGCATGCTGGCCGCCCGTTGCCGTACCGCCGCGGCATCGACCGGGCCGCCCGGCGCCGGCACCACGTAGGCCGCCAGCCGCCGGTCACCAGGCCGGTCCTCGCGCACGACCACCACGGCCTGCGCCACCGCTTCGTGCCCCAGCAGTACCGTCTCGATCTCACCCAGCTCGATCCGGTATCCCCGGATCTTCACCTGGTCGTCCACCCGGTCCAGGAACTCCAGGGTTCCGTCGGCACGCCAGCGCGCCAGATCCCCGCTCCGGTACATCCGCTCGCCGACGCCGAACGGGCAGGCCACGAACCGCTGGGCCGTCAGCCCGGCCCGGTTCAGATACCCCCGAGCCAGCCCGGCACCGGCGATATACAGCTCGCCGGCCACCCCGGCGGGCACCGGCCGCAGCCGGCTGTCGAGCACGAACACCCGGCTGTTCCAGACCGGCCGCCCGATCGGCACCACCGCGCCGGTCTCGTTGCCGACACGGTGCGCGGTGCAGCTGACCGTGCACTCCGTCGGCCCGTAGATATTGAAGATCTCGGCGACAGTGCTCAACCAGTCACGCGCCAATGTCGTTGGCAGCGCCTCGCCACCCACGATCATTACCGTCGACCGACTGGCGGCCCGAGCCTGATGCCCGGCCATCAACCGCAGGTGAGATGGCGTCAGCATGAGGGTGACCGGTGCCGCCGTGCTTTCCAGCAAGGCAACAATCGGCTTGATACCGGAACTCTCCGGGACCGGCCCCAGTGTGCTGCCGGCCATCAGCGGCGGCAGGATCGAGCTGATGCAAAGGTCGAACGATATCGGGGAATGCACCGGGGCCAGGCTGCCGGTATCGATGTGAAACGTGGTGGCTGCCCAGGCGCAGTAGTTGATGGTGCTCTGGTGGGTGATGGTGACGCCTTTGGGGGTGCCGGTGGAGCCGGAGGTGTAGATGACGTAGGCGGGGTGGGCCGGTAGCAGCCGCGTTCGCCGGTCGTGGTCGGTGATTGGGTTGTCCGGCAGGGCGGCCAGGGTGGTTTGGGTGTCGGGCTGGTCCAGGATCAGCTGGGGGGTGCTGGCCTCGGGAAGGCCGGCGCTGGTGGTGGTGTCGGTGAGGATGCAGGCCGGTTTGGCGTCGGTGAGCATGTACCCGATCCGGTCGGCGGGGTAGCCGGGGTCCAGTGGTAGGTAGGCGGCGCCGGCCTTGAGGATGGCCAGTAATGCCACCACCAGCTGTTGGCCGCGGGGCAACGCGACCGCGACGACCTGTTCCGGTCCGGCGCCCAGTAGCAGCAGGTGGCGGGCCAGCCGGTTGGCCCGCTGGTGCAGCTGCCGGTAGGAGAGGGCGCTGCCCTCATAGCTCACCGCGACCGCGTCCGGGGTCCGGGCCGCCTGCCGTTCCAGCAGTTGCGGCAGCGTCGTCTCGGGTACCTCATGTGCCGTGTCGTTCCATCGGGATAGCACCAGTTCCCGGTCGGCTGGGGTGAGTAGTTCCAGTTCGCTGACCGGTCGGGATGGGTCGGCTGCGGCTTGGCGGAGTAGTCGGGTCAGCCGGTCGGCTAGGGCTTGGGCGGTTTGCCGGTCGAACAGGTCCTGGGCGTATTCGAGGGTGCCGTGGATGCCGGCCGGTGAGCCGTCGGGGGTGTGTTCTTGGCCGATGAGAAGGGTCAGGTCGAATTTGGCGGTGTCTTCGTCCAGCGGTTCGGGTTGGATCCGCAGGCCGGGCACCGGCCATTGCCTGATGGTGACGTCGTCGGAGGCGAGCATCACCTGGAACAGTGGCTGCCGGGAGGCCGAGCGGGCCGGGTTGAGTACTTCCACCAAGCGTTCGAACGGCACGTCCTGGTGGGCGAAGGCGGCCAGGTCGGCCTCCCGGACCCGGTCCAGCAGTTCGGCGAAACTCGGATTCCCGGACAGGTCGGTGCGCAGCACCAGGGTGTTGACGAAGAAGCCGACCAGCTCATGTACCGCCTCATCGGCGCGGCCGGCCACCGGAGTGCCGATCGGGACGTCGACACCGGCACCGCTGCGGGACAGCAGCACCGCCAGGCCGGCCTGCAACACCATGAACACCGTCACCTGACAGGCCCGGGCCAGCTCCACCAACTGCCGGTGCAGACCGGCGTCCAAGCTCAGCCCGACCCTGCCACCACGGTGGGTTGGTTCGGCCGGCCGGGGCCGGTCATAGGGCAGGTCCAACTGATCGGGCAACCCGGCCAGCGCGGTGGTCCAATAGTCGATCTGCTCGCAGACCAGGCTGCCCGGTTGCTGGTCGTTGCCGAGCAACTCCCGCTGCCAGAGGGTGTAGTCGGCGTACTGCACCGGCAACTCGGCCCAGTCCGGGGCCCGGCCTTCCAGCCGGGCCTGGTAGGCCTGGCCCAGATCCCGCATCAGCACTCCGACCGACCAGCCATCACCGGCGATGTGATGCAGCAACAGCAGCAGCACCTGCTCCTGCGGCCCAAGCTGGAACAGCCAGGCCCGCACCGGCAACTCGGCGGCCAGGTCGAAGACGTGTCCGATGGCTTGCGCCAGCAGGCCCGGCAGCCCGGCCCGATCCGCCGCCACCACCGTCACTTGCGGCGCCGCCTGGCCGGCATCGAGCACCCGCTGATACGGCAGGCCATCAGCGACCGGAAACACTGTCCGCAACGACTCATGCCGGCCCACCACGTCAGCCAGCGCCGCCGTCAACGCCGCCACCTCCAGCCGGCCGGCCAACCGCCAGGCGACCGGCATGTTGTAGGTCGCGCTCGGCCCCTCCAACCCGGCCAGGAACCACAACCGCAACTGCGCCGAGGACAGCGGCAACCGCGCCGGCCGCTCCACCCGCACCAGCGGCGGGCGCGCGAGCTCCGCGCCAGCCAGCACCCGATCCAGCCCGGCCACGCTCGGACTCCGGAACAGCGCACCGATGCCGAGCTCCACCCCCAGCACCGAACGGATCCGGCTGATCAGCCGGGTCGCCAGCAGCGAATGACCACCCAGGTCGAAGAAGCTGTCCTCGACCCCGACCCGGTCCACCCCCAGCACCTGCGCGAACAGCTCGCACAGCACCGCCTCCCGCGGCGTGGCCGGCTCCCGCTCGGAGGCCATCGCAGCGTAGTCCGGCGCCGGCAACGCCCGCCGGTCCAGTTTCCCGTTCGCCGTCAACGGCAACGCAGCCAGCACTACCACCGCCGCCGGCAGCATGAAGTCCGGCAGCATGGTGGCGGCCTCCTGCCGCACCGTTCTGGCGTCGAGGGCACCTCCCGGTGCCGGCACCACGTAGCCGGTCAGCCGCCGGTCGCCGGGCTGGTCCTCGCGCACCACGACCGCGGCGTGGGCCACGCCGAGTTGGCTGGCCAGTACCGTCTCGATCTCGCCCAGCTCGATCCGGTATCCCCGGATCTTGACCTGGTCATCGACCCGGCCCAGGTATTCCAGGGTTCCGTCGGCACGCCAGCGGGCCAGGTCCCCGCTCCGGTACATCCGCTCCCCAGTGCCGAACGGGCAGGCCACGAACCGCTCGGCCGTCAGCCCGGCCCGGTTCAGATAGCCCCGAGCCAGCCCGGCACCGGCGATGTACAGCTCGCCGGCCACCCCCGCCGGCACCGGCCGCAACGAGCTGTCGAGCACGAACACCCGCGCATTCCAGATCGGCCGCCCGATCGGCGGCGGCTGGCCGCCGTCCTGGCATGCCCAGGATGTGCACTCGATCGTTGTTTCCGTCGGCCCATAGAAGTTGTGCAGCCGCGAGCCGCCGGTCTCACGAACGAAACGGGCGGCCAGCCGGCCGGACAGCGCTTCCCCGCCGCAGAACGTCCGCCGCACGCTGGCGTACCGCGCGGCACCGCCGGCAGCCAGGAATATCTCCAGCATCGACGGGACGAAATGCAGCGTCGTCACCGCGGCGGTCTCGATCAGCTCGGCAAGGTAGACCGGATCCCGATGACCGTCCGGCTTGGCCATCACCAGGCCGGCACCGGTGGTCAGCGGCCAGAAGAACTCCCACACCGACACGTCGAAGCTGAACGGCGTCTTCTGCAGCACCCGGTCAGCTGTCGACAACCCGTATTCGTTCTGTATCCACGCCAGATGGTTTCCGATCGCCGCGTGGCTGACGGTGACGCCTTTGGGGGTGCCGGTGGAGCCGGAGGTGTAGATGACGTAGGCCGGGTGGGCCGGTAGCAGTGGTGTTCGCCGGTCGTGGTCGGTGATCGGGGTGTCCGGCAGCGCGGCCAGCGTGGTCCGGAGGTCGGGCTGGTCCAGGATCAGCAGCGGGATTCCGGTCTCCGGAAGCTCGGTGCTGGTGTCGGTGTCGGTGAGGATGCAGGCCGGTCGGGCGTCGGTGAGCAGGTACGCGATCCGGTCGGCGGGGTAGCCGGGGTCCACTGGTAGGTAGGCGGCGCCGGCCTTGAGGATGGCCAGCAGCGCCACCACCAGCTGTTGGCCGCGGGGCAGCGCGACCGCGACGACCTGTTCCGGTCCGGCGCCCAGCAGTATCAGGTGGCGGGCTAGTTGATTGGCCCGCTGGTGCAGTTGCCGGTAGGAGAGGGTGCTGCCCTCATAGCTCACCGCGACCGCGTCCGGGGTCCGGGCCGCCTGCCGTTCCAGCAACTCCGGCAGCGTCGCGGCGGCCACCGGGTGCCCAGTCTCATTCCACCGGCCCACGACCTGCTGCCGCTCCGACCGGGTCAGCACCTCATACTCGCTGACCGGCCGGTCCGGGTCGGTGGCGGCTTGGCTGAGTAGTTGTACTAGCCGGTCGGTTAGGGCTTGGACGGTCTGCCGGTCGAACAAGTCCTGGGCGTATTCGAGGGTGCCGTGGATGCCGGCCGGCGCGCCGTCGGGGGTGTGTTCTTGACGGATGAGAAGGGTCAGGTCGAACTTGGCCGTCTCACCGCCGAGTGGCTCCGGCTGGATCCGCAGGCCCGGCGGCTGCCACTGCCGGATGGTCGCATCATCGACGAGCATCACCTGGAACAGTGGCTGTCGGGAGGCCGAGCGGGCCGGATTGAGTACTTCCACCAAGCGTTCGAACGGCACGTCCTGGTGGGCGAAGGCAGCCAGATCCCATTCCCGGATCCGGCCCAGCAGTTCGGCGAAACTCGGATCCCCGGACAGGTCGGTGCGCAGCACCAGGGTGTTGACGAAGAAGCCGACCAGCTCATGCAGGGCCTCATCGGCGCGGCCGGCCACCGGAGTGCCGATCGGGACGTCGACACCGGCGCCGCTGCGGGACAGCAGCATCGCCAGGCCGGCCTGCAGCACCATGAACACCGTCACCTGATACGACCGGGCCAGCTCCGCCAGCTGCCGGTGCAGCCCGGCGTCCAGGCTGAGCCGGAGCGTGCCACCACGATGCGACGGCTCGGCCGGCCGGGGCCGGTCATAGGGCAGGTCCAACTGATCGGGCAGTTCGGCCAGCGCGGTGGTCCAGTAGTCGATCTGCTCGCAGACCAGGCTGCCCGGTTGCTGCTCGCCACCGAGCAATTCGTGTTGCCACAGCGTGTAATCGGCGTACTGCACCGGCAACTCGGCCCAGTCCGGGGCCCGGCCTTCCAGCCGGGCCTGGTAGGCCCGGCCCAGATCCCGCATCAGCACCCCGACCGACCAGCCATCGCTGGCGATGTGATGCAGCAACAGCACCAGCACCTGCTCCTCCGGTGCCACCCTGAACAGCCAGGCCCGCACCGGTAACTCGGCGGCCAGATCGAACACATACCCCGCGGCCCGCTGCACCAAACCCGGCAGCCCAGCCCGATCCGCCGCCACCACCGTCACTTGCGGCAGCGCCCGGCCGGCCTCGAGCACCCGCTGATACGGCAGGCCATCCACCACCGGAAACACCGTCCGCAACGACTCATGCCGGCTCACCACGTCAGCCAGCGCCGCCGTCAACGCCGCCACCTCCAGCCGGCCCCGCAACCGCCAGGCGACCGGCACGTTATACGCGGCGTTCGGGCCGTCATATTCGTTCAGGAACCACAACCGCTGCTGAGCAAACGACAACGGCAGCCGCGCTGGCCGCTCCATCGGCACCAACGGCAGCCGGGCGGTCCCCGCCCCCGCTAACGAACGCGCCAGCAACTCCACCGTCGGGTTCTCGAACACCGCCCGGATGTCCAGCTCCACCCGCAGCACCGACCGGATCCGGCTGATCAGCCGGGTCGCCAGCAGCGAATGACCACCCAGGTCGAAGAAGCTGTCCTCAACCCCGACCCGCTCCACCCCCAGCACCTGCGCGAACAGCTCACACAGCACCGCCTCGCCCGGCGTGGCCGGCTCCCGCTCGGAGGCCATCGCCCCGTAGTCCGGGGCTGGCAACGCCCGCCGATCCAACTTCCCGTTCACCGTCAACGGCAACGCAGCCAGCACCACCACCGCCGCCGGCAGCATGTAGTCCGGCAGCTGTGACCGCAGCGTCTCGCGGATATCAGCGACCAGCTCATCCGGGTTGCGCCATTGCCGCGGCGCATACAGCATCGGCCTCCCGGCCTGGCCCGCCCCCACCGGGCCAGCCGTCACCGGATCCGGCACCACATATCCCACCAGCCGCTGGTCACCCGGCTGGTCCTCGCGCACCACGACCGCGGCCTGGGCCACGCCGAGTTGGCTGGCCAGCGCCGCCTCGATCTCGCCCAGCTCGATCCGGTATCCCCGGATCTTGACCTGGTCATCGACCCGGCCCAGGAACTCCAGGTTCCCGTCCGCACGCCAGCGCGCCAGATCCCCCGTCCGATACATCCGTTCCCCGACGCCGAACGGACATGCCACGAACCGCTCCGTCGACAACCCCGCCCGGTTCAGATACCCCCGCGCCAACCCGGCACCCGCGATATACAGCTCCCCCGCCATCCCTGCCGGCACCGGCCGCAGCCGGCTGTCGAGCACGAACACCCGGGTATTCCAGATCGGCCGCCCGATCGGCGGCGGCTGGCCGCCGTCGCCGTCCCCGCATGCCCAGAACGTGGAGTCGACCGCGGTTTCCGTCGGCCCGTAAAGATTGTGCAGGGCCGAACCACCAGTCTCCTCAACGAAGCGGGCGGCCAGCCGGCCGGACAGCGCTTCCCCGCTGCAGAACGTCCGCCGGACGCCGGCGTACCGCGCGGCACCCCCGGCAGCCAGGAATGCCTCCAGCATCGACGGGACGAAATGCAGCGTCGTCACCGCGGCGGTCTCGATCAGCTCGGCGAGATAGACCGGATCCCGATGACCGTCCGGCTTCGCCATCACCAGGCCGGCACCGCTGATCAGGGGCCAGAAGAACTCCCACACCGACACGTCGAAGCTGTAGGGCGTCTTCTGCAGCACCCGGTCAGCTGCGGCCAGTCCATACTCGCCCTGCATCCATGCCAGCCGGTTACCGATGGCCGCGTGGGTGATGGTGACGCCTTTGGGGGTGCCGGTCGAGCCGGAGGTGTAGATGACGTAGGCCGGGTGAGCGGGCAGCAGCGGCACCGGCCGGTCCCGATCGGTCACCGGGGTGTCCGGCAGCGCGGCCAGCGCGGCCCGGACGTCGGCTTGATCCACGGCCAGCAGCGGGATGCCGAGGCTAGGAAGCCCGGCGCCGGAGGCGGTGTCGGTGACGATGCAGGCCGGTTCGGCGTCGGCGAGCATGAACGCGACCCGGCTCGCGGGATAGCCGGGGTCAAGCGGCAGGTAAGCGGCGCCGGCCTTGAGGATGGCCAGCAACGCCACCACCATCAGCTCGCTGCGCGGCAACGCGACCGCGACGACCCGCTCCGGGCCGGCGCCCAGCAGCAGCAGGTTGCGGGCCAGCCGGTTGGCCCGCTCATGCAACTCCCGGTACGACAGGTTGCTGCCCTGGTAGCTCACCGCGACCGCATCCGGGGTCCGGGCCGCCTGCCGCTCCAGCAACTCCGGCAGCGTCGCCTCGGGCACCGGGTGCCCGGTCTGGTTCCACCCGGACAGCACCAACTCCCGATCAGCCGGCGTCAGCAGTTCCAGCGTTCCGTCAGCGTCCGGAAGCGAGCTGTCCTGCCGCGCAGCCGGATTCGGTGTTACCTGGTCTGGTCGATCACCGTCGTTCGCCGTCACGGTGACTCCATTCCGCTCACGCGCGCTCGGCTCTGATGAGGCTGTTCGGGCGCATGTCGGTCCAGTGTTCTTCGACGTACTCGAGGCAATTCGAGCGGGAATCCTCATCGTGCGCTATGACCCAGCCGTCGGGGATCGCGATGGTGGCGGGCCACAAGCTGTGCTGACCTTCGTCATTCACCAGGACCAGGTACCTCGCGTCGGGGTCCTCGAACGGATTTGTCACGGCAGTCTCATTCCGCTTGTCAGTGATGCGGGCGGCTCCAACGGCCACCCCGGATTGCGCCGTAACCGGCCTTGCTAGATTCGCAGGCTGATTCAGCTGATACATCCTTGAAAATGCCCGCTCAGGAACGCAGCTGGCCATCCGCGCCAAGCCGGGACAGCACCTCGACGGTGGCCGTGGCCGCCCGTACCGCCTCGGCCTCCTCGAGGACAAGCGGCGGAGCCATGACGATGACCGGGCCGTAGGGCCGGGTGATCACCCCGTGCGCCCGGTGTAGTTCCTTGACCACACCGACGGCGACCGGCGGCGGCATCGGCTGGCGGGTATGCCGATCGGCCACCAGTTCGATGCCGACGGTCGCGCCGACCACTCGGACCTCGCCGACGGCCGGCAGCAGGGCCGCGGCCGACAGTCCCTGGCTGAGCCAGTGGCCGATCGCCGAAGCCCGAGGCACCAGCTTCTCCGTTTCCAGAAGCTCCAGATTGGCGAGCGCCACCGCGCAGCCCACCGGATGACCGAAGTAGGTGAAGCCGTGCAGGAAGCCGTCGCCGCTGGCGAGGGTATCGCCGATCTCGTCGCGCATCAGGACCGCGCCGAGCGGTACGTACCCGCTGGTGATGCCCTTGGCCGTGACGATCACATCAGCCGCCATGCCGCGTTCGGCTGAGGCGAACCAGCTTCCGGTCCGGCCGTACCCGGTGACCACCTCGTCGGCGATCAGCAGGACGCCGTACCGGTTCAGGACCTCGCGCACCCGCGGCCAGTAGTCCGCCGGCGGCTCGACGACGCCGCCACCGCCCATCACCGGCTCACCGATCATGGCGGCGACCCGGCCAGGACCGATCTCCTCGATCGCCTGCTCCAATTCCCGCACCAGGAAATCGGTGATCGGCTCGCCGCCGTACATCTCAGGATGGAACGGGAAGGGCGGCGAGACCTTGTGCACGTGCGGCAGGATCGGTCCGACCCCGTGGTGGACGAAGTCGAATCCGGTGGCGCTGCCGCCGCCGTAGGTCGAGCCGTGGTAGCCCATCTGCCGCGAGATGATCCAGGTACGGTCCGGTTCGCCGCGACGGTTGTGGTACAGCCGCACCGCCTTGATCGCGGTGTCCACCCCTTCCGAGCCGCCGGAGGTGTAGAACACCCGGTTGAAGCCCTCCGGGGCAAGCCCGGCAACGCGCTTGGCGAGCTGGATCGACTGGTCGTTGGAGAATTCGCTGAAGCTGCTGAAGTACGCCAGGCGGGATGCCTGCTCGGCCATGACCTCGGCCAGTTCGGTGCGGCCGTGGCCGACCTGCGCCAGCCAGTTGCCGGCACCGGTCATGTCCAGTAGCTCGTTGCCACGGGCATCCCAGACGGTGGAGCCCTTGCCGCGGACGATGACACACCGGTCGGTGCGGTCGCCGGACAGCAGCGGGTGGATGAGGTGCCGCCGGTCCAGGTCCTCCAGTTCGTCAGGCGAGGTGGACAGGGTCGGCGCAGCGTGCGAGGTCGTCACGAACTACCTTCCTTCTACTGGTGGTTTCGATTTGGCGGCGCCGGAGGGCCCAGTCAGCCGGGCACCGCCGCCGCCACCGCAGCTGGCAGCGGCGCCATCCCCCGGATCAGGTCGGCGGCCTTCTCGGCGATCGCGATCGTCGGTGCGTTGGTGTTGCCGCTGATGAGGCGCGGCATCACCGACGCGTCGGCGACCCGCAGCCCGTCGACTCCGAGCACCCGCAGCTCCGCGTCCGTCACCAGGCCCATCGCGCACGAACCGGCCGCGTGATACGAGGACTGCGTGTTGCGCCGGAGGAAGTCACGAATGTCGGCCTCGGAGTCGGAGGCCGGCACACTCACCGGCCGCTCGGTATAGGGAGCGAGCGGCCGCTGCCGGGCGATGCTCAGCGCTGCCCGCACGCCATCGGTAGCGAGCCGCAGGTCGGACTCCTCGGCGTAGTAGTTGTGCGTGATCCGCGGCTTGGCGGTCGGGTCGTCGCCGGCGAGTGTCACGCTGCCCCGGCTGCGCGGTTGCAGCACGAGCGCCCCGAACGAGATCGCGTGGTCGCTGGGGAAACCGAGGCCACCGTCAGCGAACATCACCGGCAAGGAAATGAACTGAAGGTCGGGCGCTGGCAGGTCGGGCTGGGAGCGGATGAAGCCGCCGGCCTCGGGCCCGTTGGATGCCAGTGGACCCGAGTGCTGCTCGGCGAACTGCTGCTGGTACTGCTGCTGTCCCGCGATGAGCAGGCTTACCGGCTGGGAATGTGCGTAGACCAACCAGAACTCCGGGTGGTCCTGCAGGTTCTGGCCGACGAGCGGTTGGTCGAGCACGACGGGGATGCCGAGTGCGGTGAGCAGGTCGGCCGGCCCGATGCCGGACAGCATGAGCAGTTGCGGCGAGTTGTATGCGCCGGCGGCGAGGATGACCTCGCGCTCGGCCCTGACCGTAACTTCACCGTCCGGCCGCCATCCGGCGACTCCGATCGCCCGGCCGCCGGCCATGATGACCCGGTGCACCTGTACGCCGGTCTCGATCGTGAGGTTCGGCCGTTCCATTGCCGGCTGCAGGTAGCCGACGGCGCTGCTGCATCGCAGGCCGTTGCGCTGCGTTACCTGGAAATACCCGAAGCCGTCCTGAGCCGTGCCGTTGAAGTCGTCATTGGACGGGTAGCCCATGTCCATCGCGGCCGCGATGAACGCATCTGACATGGGATTTCTGGACCGGTTCTCACCTACCGACAGCGGCCCGCCCGCGCCGTGGTATTCGGAGGCGCCGCGCTCGTTGTCCTCAGCACGCCTGAAATAGGGCAGCAGCTCGTCATAACTCCAGCCAGGCTCGCCCCACGAATCGTAGTCCAGCCGATTGCCGCGGATATAGATCATGCCGTTGATCGAGCTCGTGCCGCCGAGCACCCGGCCACGCGGAAGGTAGACCCTGCGGTTTTCGCAGAATGGCTCGTTATGGCTGTCGTAATCCCAGTCGAGCTGCGTGCGGAAGAGCTTGGCGGCGGCCGCGGGCACATGGATGTTCGGCGATGCGTCCGGCGGCCCCGCCTCGAGCAGGCAGACCCTTACGGCGCGATCCTCGCTGAGCCGCGCGGCGAGCACGCAGCCGGCCGAGCCGCCGCCGACGATCACGTAGTCGTACATCTGCGCTCGTCCTCTCACATCCATGCGGGATGAGAGATCTGGCCACTCGTGCTCCGCGCGGAAGTTCTAAAGTTCAATCCTGTACGGCGGGTTGCGGTGCGGCGTCTTCGCGATTGCCTTACCCGCGCCGCGGGAGCACACGAGGGGTAATCCGCAATGACAAGGAAGCCGCCCTTGACCGCGCCGCGTGCAGACATACTCGTCCTCGAAGCATGCCCGGCTGGTCCGGCATGAGGCGGGGAGAACGAGGCAGGGAGATATCGGTGGCCACTGTCGCGAGCTGCAGCGTCATCATCCCCACCTACAACCGGGCGGAGCTGCTTGGGCGCACCCTGCACTCACTCACCAGGCAGACCCTGCCGAAGGCGGACTTCGAGGTGCTGGTGGTCGACGACGGCTCGAGCGATCGCACGGCCGAGGTCGCCGAGGGCTACCGCGACCAGCTGAACCTGCGCTACTTCTTCCAGCCGGACGAGGGTTGGCGAGTCGCCCAGGCGCGCAACGTCGGCATCGCGCACGCCAGCGGCGAGGTGTGCGTCTTCATCGACTCCGGCGTGCTGCTGCACTCGGACTGCCTGCGAGCACACCTGCGCAGCCACCGGCAGGCCGGCGGCCCGGTCGCGGTCTGCGGCTATGTCTACGGCTTCGACGACCCCGAGGCGGATCAGCTGATCGGGACCTTGGACTTCGATGACCCGGACGCCAGCATCGCGCTGATCCGTCACGCCGGCCGGTGGACCGACAGCCGCGAACCGTTCTACGCCAAGCACGGCGACAGCTTCGACCAACTGGCCGCGCCCTGGGTCTTCTACTGGACCTGCAACGCCTCGGCTCCGACGGATCGGCTGCGGTCCGTCGGAGCGTTCGACGAGCAGTTCCGCAGCTGGGGTGGCGAGGATATCGACCTGGGCTATCGGCTCTACCTCGACGGCGTCCGGCTGGTGCTCGACCGGTCGGCCAGTTCGGTCCACTACCCGCACGCCAAGGACTCGGCCGAGCTCTGGACCCGAGCGCGCGAGAACTACCGCTACATGGCGAGGAAGTACGACACCCCGATCGGCCGGCTGCTGCACTGGTACGGCGGTGCCCTGAACTGTTACAACATCAACGAACTCATCACCGCCCGCGGCCTGCCCAGCTGCCGGGAGTACCGGCGCGAGCGGGCAGCGGCAGTGGGCTCGGACGGTTCTCGCCAGGCGTGATCGAGAGCCGGCTGGCCTCAGCTATCCGGGACCGCGATCAGAGATCCGGCTCGCCCTGAATGGCACGGCGGCGGTTGCGTTGGGCCAGCGCGGCGCGCAGCAGCTCGTCCAGGTCCGCGTCGCTGAGCGAGTCCAGCTCGGCGTGCCGGGCCTCCCCGGGCTGGCTGAAGCCCGGATCCGCCGCGACGATCTCGGCCAGCTCACCGATCGTCGGCGTCGCGAAGATCTGGTGCACAGGCAGCTGCACCCCGTAGGTGTCGGCCACCCGCGCGACGAACCGGGTGGCGGTCAGCGAGTGGCCACCGACGGCGAACAGGTTGTCGCGCACACCGATCGGGATGCCGGTGGCCAGCAGCTCGGCCCAGATCCCGGCCAGGGTCGCCTCCACCGGGTTGCGCGGCTCGACATGCTCGCCGGCCGGCAGCCGGCGGCTGTCCCAGTCCGGTGCCGGCAGCGCGGCCCGGTCCACCTTGCCGTTCGGGGTGGTCGGCAGCATCGGCAACGCCACCACCAGATCCGGCACCATGTACTCCGGCAGTGCCGCGCGCAGGTGCGGGCGCAGCAGCTCGAGCAGGTCGGTCGTCGGCTCCGCCGCCGCGCCGCCCCGGCGCGGCACCACATACGCCACCAGTGCCGGCTCACTACCCCGCAGCGCGGTGACCACCGCAGCCTGGCGTACCTCGCGGTGCGCGCGCAGCACCGCCTCGATCTCGCCGCACTCGATCCGGAAGCCGCGCAGCTTCACCTGGTGATCGGTCCGGCCGAGCAGTTGCAGGCCCGACCCGGCCGACCAGCGGCCCAGGTCACCGGTCCGGTACATCCGCGCGCCGCGCTGCTCGCTCCACGGATCCGGCCGGAAGGACTGCGCGGTCAGCCACGGCCGGTCGTGGTAGCCGCGGGCCAGCCCCGCACCGGCCAGCCAAACCTCGCCCACCACCCCGACCGGCACCGGCGCCAGCCGGTCATCGAGCAGGTACACCCGGGTGTGCTCGATCGGCGGCCCGATCTCGATCGGGCCGCCGGCCACCACGCCGGCCGCCGACCACACCGTGGTCTCGGTCGGGCCGTAGAGATTCCAGAGCACCGATCCCGGCGCGGCCAGCTGGTCGGCCAGCTCGCGGGGCAGCGCCTCGCCGCCGCACAACCGCAGCCGGAGCCCGGCCGGCACCCCACCGGCCGACAGCAGCAACCGCCAAGTCTGCGGGGTGGCCTGCATCGCGGTAGCGCCGGTGCGCTCGATCAGCGCGCGCAGCCGGTCCGGCTCATGGGTCTGCGCTCCGGTCGCGATGATCAGGTCCGCACCGCGGACCGGTGGCAGCAACAACTCCAGCACCGCGATGTCGAAGGACAGCGTGGTCACCGCGACGAACCGGTCGCCGGCCGCCAGGTCCAGCGCGCGGCCGAACGAGGCAAGCAGGTTGGCCACCGACCGGTGCTCGATGCCGACCCCCTTCGGCTGCCCGGTCGAACCGGAGGTGAAGATCAGGTAGGCCAGCGCGGTGGGTGGCAGCGGCACCGGCGGCAGCGGCTCGGCCGCGGCTGCCGCCGGGTCGTCCACGCACAAGATCGTCCCGCTGCTCGCGCTCATCGCCGGGTTCGCTCCGCTGCTCGGCACTTCGTGCCCGCGTTGCTCACTCGGCAGCACGCCGCCGTCCGTGACGGAGGCCGCCAACTCGCGGTGCGTCCGGTCGCTGAGCACCAGCCGCAGGCCGGCGCCCTGCGCCATCGCGGCCAGCCGCCGCGGCGGGAAGTCCGGATCCAACGGGACGTAGGCGCCGCCGGCCCACCACACCGCGAGCAGGCCGACCAGCATGTCGATGCCGCGCTCCAGGCACAGCCCGACCGGCGTCTCCGGCGTGACGCCGTGTTCGGCCAGCAGCCGGGCCAGCCGGGCGGCCCGCTCGCACACCTCGGCCATCGACGCCGACCCGGTGCCGTCGCTGACTCGGCTCGGCGAGGCCGCCAGCAGCCGGCGCACGTCCGTCGGCGCGACATCGCTTGGCCCGCCGTCGCTTGGCCCGCCGTCGCTTGACTCGCCGTCGCTTGGCCCGCTGTGCGGGGCCGGCCGGTGGCTGCCCCGCTCGATCAGCGCCGCGGTTTCGGCCGGCGACTGCATCGGCAACTCGGCCACCGGGGTGTCCGGGGTGGCCGCGGCCTGCTCCAGCACTCGCCGCACGCTGCCCAAGAACCGTTCGGCCCACGACCGGTCGAACAGATCCGTGCTGTACTCGGCGACCAGCGTGCTGACCGAGTCCGGCCCGGTGTCGGCGAACAGGCTGAGGTCCAGCTTCGTGGTCCGGGTGAACATCGTCCGGCTCCGGCTGCTGATACCCGGCAGCTCCGGCTCGGTGGGGGTCAGCGACTGGTGCCCGAACTGCACCTGGGTCAGCGGGGCATAGGCCAGGCTGCGGTCCGGCGCGAACTCCTCCACCAGCTTCTCGAACGGCAGCTCCTGGTGGGATACCGCCTCCACCGTGGTGTCCCGGATCTGGGCCAGCAGCTGCCGGAAGCTCGGATCGCCAGCCAGCGACACCCGTAACCCGACGGTGTTGGTGAACAGCCCGATGACCGGCTCCAGCTCCACGTGGGTACGCCCGCTCACCGGGGTGCCGATCACCAGATCCGGCTGGCGGGCGTAGCGGGACAGCACCACCGCGAACCCGGCCAGGAACGTCATGAACATGGTGGCGTTGACGCCGGCGGCCAGCTCGGCCAGCCGCCGGGTGACGGCGGCCGGGACGGTAGCGGTGGCCACCGCGCCGCGCGAGGACTGACGCGCCGGCCGGGGCCGGTCGGTGGGCAGCGTGAGCAGCGTCGGCGCGCCACGCAGCTGCTGCCGCCAGTAGCTGAGCTGGCGTTCCAGCTCCTCGCCGCGCAGCCGGTCCCGCTGCCAGACGGCGAAGTCGCCGTACTGCATCCAGTGCGGCGGCAGTGCCAGTGGCTCGCCGGTGGTCTCGGCCCGGTAGGCCGCGGAGAGTTCCTCGACCAGGATCCGCATCGAGGCGGCGTCGCTGATGATGTGGTGCAGCACCAGCACCAGCAGCCGCCGGCCGCCGCCGATATCGATCAGGCTGGCCCGCAGCAGCGGTGCGCGGGCCAGCTCGAAGGGCTGAACAGCCCGATCGAGGGCCAGCGCCTCGGCCTGCCGGACCGGGTCGTCGTCGCCGTCCCCCAAACGGTCGTTCTCGCCGTCCGGCGAGCGGTCGTCGTCGCCGTCCGGTGAACGGTCGTTCTCGCCGTCCGGCGAGCGGTCATCAGCGCCGTCCGGCGAACGCAGCGAGATCCGCTCGATCGGCACCGTGCCGACGTCGGCGACGACCTGCTCCGGCAGCCCGTCGATGGCCACGATCGCGGTCCGCAGCACCGAGTGCCGGGCCGCCATCGCATCCATCGCGCGCTGCAACGCGTCGGCGTCCAGCGGACCGTCCAGCCAGATCGCGTACGGCATGTTGAAGGTGGGCTCGCCCGGCATCAGCTGGTCCAGGAACCACAGCCGTTGCTGGGCGAACGACACCGGGTAACGCATGGCCTCAGTTACCTCCGATCACCGGACAGCGACGGCAGCGGATCGCCGGCGGGCACCCCGCCCGGTACCTGGGCGGCGAGCGCGCCGGCCAGGCCGGCCACCGTCGGGTCGGCGAACAGCATGCGCAGCGGCAGGTCGACCCCGTAGGCGACCCGGACCCGGGTCATCAGCTGGGTCGCGGTCAGCGAATGGCCGCCGAGGGCGAAGAAGTTGTCGGTCACCCCCACCGGCCGGGGCAGCGCGAGCACGTCGGCGAAGATCGCCGCCAGCTCGGCCTCGACCGGCGTGCGCGGCTCGGTCGGCTGCTCGCCGGCGCCGGCCGCCCAGTCCGGCTCCGGCAACGCGCGATGGTCGATCTTGCCGCTGGTGGTCAGCGGCAGCCGGTCCAGCAGCACGAAACCGGCCGGCACCATGTAGTCCGGCAGCACCTCGCGCAGCCGCTCGCGCAGATCGGCCGGCGGCTGGTCGGCACCGGACCGGCTGACCAGGTAGCCGACCAGCCGGACGTCGGCTCCGCCACCGCGCACCGAGACCACCGCCTCGGCGACGTCCGGATGGGTCCGCAACGCCGCCTCCACCTCGCCGCTCTCCACCCGGTAGCCACGGATCTTGAGCTGCCGGTCGGCTCGGCCGGCCAACTCGATCCGGCCGGACGGCCGCCACCGGCCGACGTCCCCGGTCCGGTACAGCCGACCACCCGGGCGGTCGCCGAACGGATCCGGCACGAACCGGCTGGCGGTCTGCCCCGGCGCGTCGTGGTAGCCGTGCGCCAGCCCGGCGCCACCGGTATACACCTCACCGAGCACGCCGGGCGGCACCGGGCGCAGCTCCGGGTCGAGCAGGTAGAGCCGGCTGTCGGCGATGATCGAGCCGATCTCGATCGGCTCACCGGCCTCGACCCGGGCTCCACCGGAGTAGATGGTGGTCTCGGTCGGCCCGTACAGGTTCCACAGCCGGACGCCTGCGCCAGTCCCGTCGGCACCGCTCGGGCTGGCGCCGATCGCGTCGGCAAGGTCGCGGGGCAGCGGCTCGCCGGCGGTGATCCGCAGCCGCACCCCGGCCGGCACCCCACCGGCGTCCATCAGCATCCGCCAGGCCGCCGGCGTCTGCTGCAGCGCGGTGGCACCGCTGTCGGCCAGCAGCTGCCGCAGCAACGCCGCGTCCCGGCTCTGCTCGGTATCGGCGATCAGGGTGCGACCGCCGGCCAGCACCGGGGCCAGCAGCTCGACCAGCGCGATGTCGAAGGCGAACGTGGAGACCGCGACGAAGCGGTCCGCCGGCCCCAACTCGAACATCGGCCGGACGGCGCTCAGCAACGTGCCGAGGCCGCCCTGGGTGACGGTGACCGCCTTCGGCCGGCCGGTCGAACCGGAGGTGAACATGGTGTAGGCCGGCGCGTTCGGCGGCAGCTCCGGATCCGGCAGGTCGGCCGGCTCGGCCGGCTCGGCCGGTTCTGCCAGCGCGGCCAGATCCACCGTTGCCAGGTCCGCGGCGCCGGCCGGCACGCCCGGAGCGTCCGGGGCGGTGCTGTCGATCAGGACCGCCCGTGCCTGGGCGTCGGCGAGCATGCCGGCCAACCGCTGCGCCGGATAGATCGGATCCAGCGGCAGGTAGCAGGCTCCGAGCGACCAGACCGCGAGGATCGCCGGCAGCAGCCGCGCGCCGCGCGGTAGCAGGATCGCCACCCGGTCACCGCGCCCGACGCCGCGATCGCGCAGCGCCCCCGCGATATCGGCCGCCCGCTGCCGCAGCTGATCACCGGTCAGCGTGCCGTCGCTGCCCTGTACCAGCACCGACTCACCGGCGGCGGCGCGCCGAAGCAGGGCCAGCGCGGTCGGCTGGGACTCATCGGCGTGGCCACCGTCCGGCCAGCGCCGGGTGACCAGTTCGGACAGCACCGGCGACATCAGCTCGACCTCGGCCACCGTCCGGTCCGGCTGCTCGGCCAGCGCCCGCAGGGCCCGCTGGTAGCCGTCGGCAACCAGCCGGCCGGTCCGTTCGGCGAACAGCGCCGTGTTGTAGTTGACCCGCAGCCGCGGCCCGCCCGGCGCGTCGGTGACGGTCAGCTCCAGCTCGAACTTCGCGGTGCCGTTCTCCACCAACTCCGGCAGCCAGCGCAGGCCGCCCTGGTCGGGCACCGCCCAGGACTCCTCCATCGCGAACATCACCTGGGCCAGCGGCAGCCGGGCCGGGTCGCGCTCGGGCCGGGCCAGCTCCACGATCCGGGCGAACGGCAGCTCCTGGTGGGCCAGCGCCCGCACGATCGCCGCGTGCGCGGTGCGCAGCAGCTCGGCCAGCGGCCGCCGTGGCTCGACCCGGATCCGCACCGGCACCGTGTTCATGAACAACCCGACCACCGACTCGGTCTCCGACCGCGTGCGTGCGGCCATCGGCACCGCGATCAGCACCTCCGGCTCGCCGGTGAGCCGCGCCAGCACCAGCGCGTAGCCGGCCAGCAGGGCGGCGAACAGGGTGCTGCCCTGCTCGGCGGCGACCCGGCGCAGGCCCGCCGCCAGCTCGGCGTCGAGCTGGCCGTCGATGCCGGCGGCGTTGAACTCCTGCCGGGCCGGGTAGGCGAAGTCGACCGGCAATGGCAGCGCCGGCGGCGGCTCGAGCAGCTCGCCGCGCCAGAACCGCTCGGCCTGGACGTAGCCGGCTGCCTCGGCGTGCTCCAGCTGCCAGATCGCGAAGTCGGCGTACTGGATGGGCGGCTCCTCGGTCACCGGCTCGGCGCCGGCGTGGAGCGCCGCGTAGTCGGCGGACAGCTCGTCGAACAGGATCCGGAACGACCAGCCGTCGGCGACGATGTGGTGCACCACCACCGCGAACAGGTGCCGCTGCGCCGACAGCCGTACCAGCCGGCTATGCACCAGCGGTCCACTGGCCAGGTCCATCGGGGTCCGGGCCAGGTCGGCGATCAGCGCCCGGGCGGCCTGCTCCCGCTGCTCGGCCGGCAACCGCTCCACCGAGCTGACGGTGAGCGACTGCTCGGCCGCGGCATCCTCGATCACCTGCACCGGCACGCCGGCCACGTCCCGGAACGTGGTGCGCAGCGCCTCGTGTCGCGCCAACGCGGCGGCCCAGGCGCGCTCCAGCGCGCCGAGGTCGAGCTCGCCGTCCAGCCAGAGCGCCCAGCTGATGTTGTAGGTGGGCTCGTCCGGATCCAGCTGCGCCAACAGCCACATCCGGCGCTGGCCGTAGGAGGTCGGGAACTCGTACCTGCCCATAGGTCAGCCTCGCAGCTTCTGATCGACCGCGACCATGCGCAGTTCCGCGGTGTAGCGCCGGCCCTCGGCGTCGGCCAGCCAGGTCTGATCCGGGCTGGGCAACATCTCCACCACGCCCACCGTCCCCCCGGCCTGCCGGCGGCAGCGACGCACCGCACGGGCGATCAGGTCGATCGAGACAAGGCTGGTGAGGTCGGCATAGATCGGCTTGCGCTCGCCGGTGCAGCGCACGAACACGTGTCGGGGCAGCCCGTGCTCCAGCGCCCAGGCCCGGGCCTGCAGGTAACGAGCAGGCTCGTCGGCAGTGTCGGCGAAACCTGGTTCTGCTGCCTCGAACGTCCAGGTCTCGCGGCTGATCACCAGGTCGTCGATCCGGATCCGGGGCAGGTGCGCCGCCGGCGGCACCAGCTGGAAGGTCTGCACCAACACCGCGCTGAGCAGGTCGCCGACCACCTCCAGCAGGCTGAACTCCGCGCCGTCGGACCGCCGCCGCACCCGGAGCCCGGACGGTGCCGCCAGCACGTCGCAGTCACCGACCAGCAGGCAGTTCGCCGGCGGGTAACCGCAGGAGTCATGGGCGTAGACCAGCCGCGGGTCATCGGGTGAGTCGAGCACGTGGGACAGCCGCGCGTTCACCCCGCCCTCCTCGGCGGTCTCGGCCAGGAACACGGTGGGGCCGCCGAGGTCGTGCCGCAGCGCCGCCCGGGCGGCGGCCGGATCGTCCTGGAAGGCGACCCAGCTGGCGTACCGGGTGGTCACGATGCTCGGATGGATCTCACCGAGCACCCAGAGCGGGCGGCCGCCCGGCTGCTCGGCGATCATCAGGTCGGGGCTGTGGTGCGCGGCCGTCGGCCAGACCCGCGGCCGGACCGGGAAGGCGGCGGCCAGCCGGTCGGCCAGCTCGGCGGCGGTCAGCCGGATCTCCCGGACGCCGGACCCGGCCGTCGACAGCCCGAGGATCGCCGACCAGCGCTCCCGCAGCGCCCGCCGCGCCGGCTCGATCACCGTCGGCGGCTGGTCGAACAGGGCGTTGTTGGCCAGCAGCCAGAGGTCGGCGAACGGCACCTCGGCGGAGCCGAGCTCGGCGGCCCGCTGCCGGTAGAGCTCGGCGAACAGCCGCGCGTAGAGCTGGCCACCTTCGGCGGTGAACCAGCGGGCGCTGTCCAGTACCAGGCCGAGCGCGGCCCGCGCGCCGTCCAGCGCGTCGGCGCCCAGCCGGACGGTGTCGGCACGCAGGCACTCCTCGTAGGCCAGCGTGCGGCCGGCGTACAGCGCGCCGGCCCGGCGGGTGGCCGCGATCCCGGTCTCCCGGGTGAAGCTCTCCTCCAACGCTGCCATCGCCTTCGCCACCCGGTCCGGGTCACCGCCGGCGTTGGCCAGCTCGTCGCGGGCCTCGGTCAGCCGGGCCAGCGCCGCCGCGGCCGGTGCCCGGACCGCCGGGTCGGTCACCCGCGCCAGGATCTGGGCCATCGAGCGCTCCGGCCGGATGTCCTGCGGGGCCAGCTCGAGCTGCCAGGCCAGCCGGTGCGCGTCGCTCAGCCGGCCGAGCACCGCGAACACCTCCGCCGTGCCGCGCAGCTCGGCGGCCGGATCGGCCAGCACCTCGGCGGCCACCGCGTTGGCGTCCCGAACGCCGTCGCAGGCCCGCAGCACGGCGGCCTGGGCCGGCGCCAGCGGCACCGGGGGCGCCAGCGGCGGCCGCAGCCGGTCACCGTCCAGGCCGAGGAACGGCATCCGGCGCGGCACCAGCCATGGCCGCAGCCCGGCGACGTGGCTGGCCATCACCGCGCGTACCGCCCACCCCTCCAGGTAGGTGACCCGTGCCCGTACCGGGCCGGCGGCGTCGTGCGCGATCCGGATGCCGGCCCCGTCGTCGATCTGCGACCAGCCGACCGGGCCGAAGAAGCCGATGGTGTCGTTCTTGGCGCAGTACCGCTGCAGGTAACTGGCCACCAGCGCCTCGTGCTGGCGGTGCTTGGTGTTGCGGCTCGCCGGCGCGGGGCCGCGCCGGATCAGCGAGTCGATGCCGGTGCTCAGCGCGTGCCGGTTCTGCCAGGCCACCGCCTCCCGCAGCGCCGGCAGGCTGGCAGCCGCATGCAGCGCCGCGCTGAGCCGGCCCACCGCCGCCGGGAACTCGGCCGCGTACTCGGCCTGCAGTCCGGACCGGTCGCCGTCCCGGCCGGTGAGCACCGCGTCCGCCGCGGCGGCCAGCTTCGGATCGCCGAGCGCTGCCAGCAGCTCGACCGGGAAGCCGGCCGCCCGCAGGCAGAAGGTGCGCCACAGCGCCCAGTCCTCGGTCAGCGGCACCAGATGTGGCGCCGGCTCGGCCGGCCGGTCCGACCCGGCTCGCGGATCGGCCACCCGGTACGCGCCACGGTCCCGCCGCCCGATCGGTCCCGGTGCGGTGCCGCTCGGCGCGGTCGCGGTGCCGCTCGGCACGGTCCCGGTGCCGGTCAGCACGGTCGCGCTGCCGCTGGGCACGGTCGCGGTGTCGCTCGGGGCGGCTTTCGTGCCGCTCGCAGCCGGACCGACCCGATAGTCGGCGCGGGACCGCCGTCCGATCGGACCGGCCGGCGTCGAGGCCGCGCCGCCCGCCGACCGGGCCGCGTCGATGGTGGCGGCGCTGGCGGCGAGGGTGGGCGCGGAGTAGAAGGAACCGAGCGGCAACTCAACACCGAACGCCTCGCGGATCCGGAACATCAACCGGGCCGCGGCCAGCGAATTGCCGCCGAGGGCGAAGAAGCTGTCGTCCCGGCCCACCTCGGTCCGATCGTCGACCAGCAGCAGCCGCCAGATCTCGGCGAGCCGGCATTCGGTATCGCCGCGCGGCGGGCTGACCGGCTCCCGGACCTCCTGCTCCGGCTCCGGCAGCGCGGCGCGGTCGAGTTTGCCGTTGGCGTTCAGCGGCAGCCGGTCCAGCACCGCCAAGCCCGCCGGGACGAGGTATTCCGGCAGCCGGTACCTGACGAACTCGCGCAGCAGGGACGGCCGCACGCTGGCCGGCTCCACCCCATCGGCCGGGGTTACATAGCCGACCAGATGCCGGGCCGCGTCGTCGCCGCGGACCAGCACCACGGCCTCCCGCACGCCCGGGAAGGTACGCAGCACCGCCGCCACCTCGGCGGGCTCCACCCGGAAGCCGCGGATCTTGACCTGGTCATCGGCCCGGCCGAGAAACTCCAACACCCCGTCGGCACGCCAGCGAGCCAGGTCGCCGGTCCGGTAGAGCCGGCCGCCCTGCCCGTCCGGATTCGGCACGAACGCCCGCGCGGTCGCCGCGGCCGCGCCGTGGTAGCCGCGGGCCAAGCCGTCCCCGCCGGTGTACAACTCACCCGCCACGCCGATCGGCACCGGTCGAAGTTCGGCGTCGAGCACCTGCACGGTGGTGTGCTGGATCGGCCGGCCGATCGGCACCGTTGAGCCGACCTCGGCCGGATCGGTGAGCACCTGGCAGGCGGTGAAGGTGGTGTTCTCGGTGGGGCCGTACCCGTTCACCAGCGGCCGGCCGGCGCGCGTCGCGAGCACGGCGCGGACGACGTCCGGGTTCAGCACGTCACCGCCGGCCAGCAGCTGCTCGACCTCGGCCAGCGCGCCGGCGTCGGCCTCGGCCAACTGGTGGAACAGCCCTGCGGTGAGCCAGACCAGGCTCGCGCCGCTGTCGCGCAGCAGCCTGGCGATCTCCGGCAGGCCGAGCGGGCCGGCCGGCGGCAGCACCAGGGTGGCGCCGGTGAGCAGCGCGCCCCAGATCTCCAGCGTGGCGGCGTCGAACGCGATCGAGGCCAGCTGCAGCAGCCGCTGACCCGGCCCGAGGGTGGCGAACGTCGGATCGCTGATCAGCCGGACCACCGCCCGGTGCGGCACCGCGACGCCCTTCGGCACCCCGGTGGAGCCGGAGGTGTAGTTGAAGTAGGCCAGGCTCAGCGGATGCGCCAAGCCGGTCGGCAGCGGGCCGTCCTGCTCCTGTTCGCCGGACCCGCCGGTGAGTTCGGCGAGCTGGACCAGCGGCAGCCCGGCCGGCACGCCGGCCGCCGGCTCGTCGCCGACCAGCACCAGCCGAGCACCGGCGACCATGCCGGCCACCCGGGCCGGCGGGCTGCCGGGGTCGATCGGCAGATAGGCTCCGCCGGCCTTGACCACGGCCAGCAGGGTGGCGATCAGCTCGGCTCCGCGCGGCAGCGCTACCGCGACCGGGACGTCGGTGCCGACGCCGCGTCGGCGCAGCGCCCAGGCCAGCCGGTTGCTGTGCCGGTCCAGCTCGGCGTAGCTCCACGAGCGCAGCGGCGTCACCAAGGCGATCGCCTCGGGCCGCTCGGCCACCTGGGCCGCGAACAACTCCGGCAGGGTGGCATCGCGCGGGTAGCCGGCACCGGCACCGCGCCAGCCCGCGCCGGGTTCGGCACCGTGCCAGCCGGCGCGCGATTCGGCACCGCGCCAACCGGCGCGCGATTCGGCACCGTGCCAACCGGCCCGCAGCTCGGCCTCGGCGTCGGTGCCCAGCTCGGCCAGCGGCCGGGACGGGTGCCGGGCCAGTGCGACCAGCAGGGCGCGCAACTGTTCGAGCATCCGCTCGGCGGCACCGTCGACGAACCGGGCGCCGTCCCAGATCATGCCGAGTTGCAGCTCCGGTTCGGCGTAGGCGCATACGGTCAGCGGATAGGACGGCAGCCGGTCCACCCGGACGCTGACCGGGGCCGCCTCGCCACCGGCCAGCCCGGTCTGCAGGCGGCATCGGTCATACATCAGCAGGCTGTCGATCAGCGGGGTGTCCACCGGCAGCCCGGCCCAGCTCAGGATGTCCGCCATCGGTGACAGCTGGTGCTGCCGAATCCGCCGGGTGCCCTCGTGCACCGCCGCCAGCAGCTGCTGACCGGTCCAGCTCGAGTCGATCCGCACCCGCAGCGGCACGGTGTTGATCAGCAGCCCGAGCACTTGATCGGCATCCGGAATGCTGTCCCGCCGGCATGATCGGGTGACCGCCAGCACGACATCATCGACCCCGCCGTAGCGAGCCCGCAACAGCGCCCAGGCGGCGTTGAACAGGATGCTCGAACTGAGCCCGGCCGCCTCGGCAGCCTGCCGGACCAGCTCGGAGTCAGCGGCCGACAGCGCGCTGTCGAGCTTGCGCGGCTCGGCCGGCCGGCCCGGCTGGGCGCCGAGACAACCCGGCAGCGAGCGGGGCAGCACGGTGTCGGCCAGATAGTTCGTCCAGAACTGCTCGGACGATGTCTGGTCGGCCATCTGCCACCACCTCACGAACTCCCGAAACTCCTGCCGCGGCAGGCGCGGGACGGCACGGCCGGTTCGTTCCGCAGCGTAGGACCGGGACAGCTCGTCGACCAACAGCCGCATCGACCAACCATCCAACAGTGCATGGTGGAAGGTCAGCACTGCCCGATGTGCACCGACATTCGCCCGGTGTGCGTCCGGCCGGCGCAGCACGGTCAGCCGAGCCAGCGGCGGCCGGGCCAGGTCGAACCGCTCGCGCCGGTCGGCACGCAGGAACGACTCGAACGCGGCATCCGGCTCGGCACCGGCGGCGGCTGGCAGCTCACGCCACCGGAGATCGGCGACGGCAGCCGGATCGACCACCTGGACCAGGCCGTGCTCGGCGTCGAGCTGGAATCCGGTGCGCAGCACCGGGTTCCAGCGCACCACCGACCGCCAGGCCGCCTCGAACGGTGCCGGCTGCAGCGGCTCGGCCCAGTCCAGCGTCAGCTGCAGCACGTCCACGCCGTCGTCGGGCTGGCGCAGGTTGTTCAACACCATGCCGTGCTGGGTCGGCAGCGCCGGATAGCGCTCCGGCCGGGTCGGGTCGCCAACCGGCCGGACTGGCTCGCCGGAGGGGCGGCCGGGATCGCTGGTCGGGCCGGTTCGAGTACCGCTACTCGACGTCGCGGACAACCGCATGCACCCCGGCCTTCCGCGTATCAGCCAGTTCGCCACGGCGATCGTGGCCGGCTGCGACGGCGAGTCGTGGGGGGTGAGCGTAGTGCAATTTCAGCTCCAGATATAGCAAACCGCTCACATCCACGAGGGAGAATGTCATGCGGCCATAGGGGCGTCAAGGCTCGCGGTGCCGCCTCAACCGGCGTCCGCGCCGGCGAGCAATCGTTGGCGCATCAGGAACTTTCGGACCTTGCCGGTCGGGCCCATCACCACCCCGTCGTCGGGGATGGTGACCACCCGCCGCAGGGTCTCGCCGGCCGGCTCGCCCAGGGCCGCCCGCACCTGATCCGCCCGGTCCAGCGCCGGGTCGGCATGCTCGGCCAGCACCAACAGCACCTCGGTGACCGGGTTGCCAGCATCGTCGCGGGCCGCGATCACACTGCAGTCCCGCACGTCCGGGCAGTGCTTGAGGATCCGCTCCTCCGACAGCGCGGTGTAGAGCCAGTTGCCCCCGCCCAGGTCGATCGCGTCGCTGGCCCGGTCGACGTGGTAGTAGTAGCCCTCGGCGTCGCGATACATCAGGTCACCGGTCAGGTAGTAGCCGTTCAGCCGGGTGCGGTAGGTGTTGACCGAGTCGTTCCAGTAGCCCAGGGCCAGCGTCGGCGACTTCAGCCCGACGTGCCCGACCTGACCGGTCGGCACCTGCTCGCCGGTGGCCGGATCGAGCAGCACCACCTCGGCGAACGGGTACACCTTGCCGACGCACCGGTCGTACCGGTCGGTGTCCAGCCGGTGCACCATATAGAACGCGCTGTGCCCCATCTCGGTCGATCCCAGCATGTCGATGAACTTCGAGCCGACGACGCTGTGGGTGCCCTTCTCCTTGGTATAGGTGAGGTGGCTGCCGGCCGCGACCAGCTTGCGGATGTGCGGCTCGTGCGCGCAGTCGCCGGTGCTCGACCAGATCCGTACCGAGCTGAGATCGCGGCTGGTCAGGTCGAACCGGGCCAGCTCCGACCAGGTCACCGCGAAGCCGAACACCCCGGTCGGCCGCCACCGCTCGATGGCGCTCAAGATCGCCTCGCCGGATCGCTCGAATCGGCCGCCCTGCGCCGACAGGCACAGCAACTGGTAGCCGTTGCACAGCGCCTGGTTGAGCACGATGATGCCGGCGGCGTGCGCGGCCGGCAGTGCGGACAGCTCACGCACCTCGCCGTACGGCCGGGCCTCGGTCAACCGGACCGCGCGCACCGCCGCGAACAGCCCGTGGTGCGAGTGCACGATCGCCGCCGGTGTCCGGGTGGTACCGGAGGAGTGGGTGATGGCCACCGGATCCCGCGGGTGATGCCGGTAGTGCGGCGGCGCCGACGCCGGATCGCCGGAGCCGGTCTCGGCCGCGTCGCCGAGCACCGGCACGCCCAGGTCGTGTTCGCGCAGCGCGGCGTGGTCGGCGTCGAGGATCACCCCGACGCCGCGCAGCCGGCGCAGGTAGTCCGGCGCCACCTCCATCGGCATGTTGCCGTTCATCAGCGCCGGGATGGCCCCGAGCCAGGTCAGGGCGAAGAAGTTCAGGAACACGTCGGCCGCCGAGGTGACGTACACCGCGACCGGATCCCGCGGCCCGACGCCGCGCTCGGCGAACCAGGCCGCCCGGGCCGCCACCCGCTCGGTCAGCGTGCGCAGCGACAGCGCCGTCCAGGCCGGGATGCCGTCGACCTCGACGTCGAAGCTCAGCCGGGGCAGGTCCGGATCGGCGCCGTGCTCGGGCAGCCGGAGCAGCACATTGCCAGCCCCCAGCGCGAGATCCGCGGCCAGCGCGGTCCGCATGTTTGCCGGATCCACCTATTCGCCTCCGCCGGTCAGGAGATTTCCCGGCCGAACAGCCGGGACGACCACAACACGCTGGCCATCGACAACGCGCCGATGATCAGCGCGCCCTGCCAGATGACAGGGTTGCCCAGGTCACCGTTGAACAGCGCCCGCATGCCGTTGGTGGCCCAGGCGAACGGGTTCCACAGCGCGACGTCGCGCACCCAGAGCGGGGCCAGCGCCAGCGGGATGAGCACGCCGGCGAGCAGCGAGATCGGCTGGCCGGCGGTGTTCACCAGCGCGCCCAGGCTGTTCTGGTCCTGCACCAGCAAGGCCACGTCATAGGAGATCGAGGTGCTCAGCAGCACCATCAGGGCCAGCATCACGTAGGCCAGCACCAGGTGCAGTGGCGGCACCCGCAGGCCGAGCGGCAAGGCGGCCAGGGTGATCACGATGGACTGCAGCACGATCAGCGAAACATGCATCAGCGCCCGGCCGAGCAGCAGGCCGACCCGGCTGATCGGGGTCACCCGGCAGCGCTCGATGATGCCGGCGCGCAGCGCGTGCAGCAGGCCGTAACCGGCGAACAGGCCGCCGAACAGGCCCATCGCCACGAACAGGCCCGGCACGTAGATCCGGTAGGCATCGGCGTAGCTGTTGACACCGCCCCGGTTGGCCAGCGCGGTCTTGAGGAACGGGGCGAACAGCAGCAGGTAGGTGATCGGCTGGGCCAGGCTGAAGCCCACCATCACCGGGTTGCGCACCATCAGGCCGGCTTCCTGCTGATAGATCAGCCAGGTGTCACGAAGACCCTTCACCGCTCACCTTCCTCAGTCACCAAGCCTCAGTCACCAAGCCTCAGTCATCCAGCCTCAGGCAGCCAGCCTCAGTCACCCAGCGAGCGGCCGGTCTTGGCCAGGAACACGTCGTCCAAGCTGGGTCTACGGGCTTCCACCCCGCCCGGTTCGATGCCTCGGTCGAGCAGCGTCCGCATGATTTGCGGGATCGCCGCCGCGCTGGAACTCACGTACAGCCGGACGGTGCCGTCGATGATCTCGGTGCGGCTCACGTACGGCTCCTCGACCAGCACCTTCTCGGCCTGCTGCAACAGGGCCTGGTCCGCGATGCCGGCGCTGTCCGGGGCGGCCATGTCCAGCACCACCACGTCGCCGGAGATCTCGCGCTTGAGGTCGGTCGGGGTGCCCTCGGCCACGATCAGGCCGCCGTCGATGATCGAGATCCGATCGCACAGCGCGTCGGCCTCGTCCAGGTAGTGGGTGGTGAGGAAGATCGTCATGCCCTCCTCGCGCAGCCGGCGCACCTCCTGCCACATCCGGGCCCGGCTCGGCGGGTCCAGGCCGGCGGTCGGCTCGTCCAGGAACATCACCTTCGGCGAATGGATCACGCCCAGTGCCACGTCCAGCCGGCGACGCTGGCCACCGGAGTAGGTCTGGATCTTGCGGTCGACGAAGTCGCCCAGCTGGAACGCCTCGACGGCGAGCTCGGCGAGCCGCACCCCCTCGGACTTGGGCAGGCCGTGCATCCGGGCCTGCAACACCAGCTCCCGGCGGGCGGTGGAGGCGTCGTAGGTGCCGCTGGACTGCGCGACGAAGCCGATCTGCTTGCGTACCTGCCCCGGATCCCGAACCAGATCCACGCCGGCGATGGTGGCCTTACCGCCGTCCGGCTGGAGCAGGGTGGACAGCATCCGCAGGGTGGTCGATTTGCCGGCGCCGTTGGGGCCGAGGAAGCCGAAGATCTCCCCGCGCCGCACCGAGAAGTCCACGCCGCGCACCGCATCGACCGTCTTCGCCTTGCGTCGCCGGCCGGTGCGATAGCTCTTGCGCAAGCCGGTGGCCTCGATCATCGAACCTCCCCTTACGACTAATGGGCGACGATGCGATCGGGCCGGACGGTGACTGCGCTCCGCGGCTACATTAGCTGAGGAGTCTCATCCCGGTCGACACCGGAAAAATCGCAATTTCGCCCAACTGGCCCGGGCCGGCACAGTGGCGCAAGCCGACCCAACCGACTCAGGCCGGCACGGTGGCTCAGGCCGGCACCGGGTCAGCCGGCAGCGCGGCCAGCCGGCTCAGCCGCTCGGTGACCGCCGCCCCGATCGCGGACACCGGCCCCGGCAGCAGCATATGGCGATGGTGGCAGTCCACCTCGACGGTTTCGATCGGCCCGTCGGCGAACTGTCGCCAGGCGGCAAGCTTGGCCGCCAGGGTCGGTGGGCTCAGGGTCGCCGAGCAGAACAGCAGCGGGCACTGAATCCGCTCCGGACGCCAGCCGCGGGTCACCGCGACGTTGTTGCGGATCACCCGCAGCAGCGCCAACACCCGCGCTTCGGGCCATTCCTGCAGGCCGAGCCCGGGCTTGCGCCGGATCAGTTCCAGGGTGCGGGCCGCCGGCGCCGGGTCGGTCTCGGTCAACGCCGGGTCGTAGCCGAACTCGGCCAGCACGAAGTTGTAGAGGATCCAGGCCGAGCCGTCGGCTGCGCTCAGCGAATCGGGCATGGTCGGCGAGGCGTCCATGATGGTCAGCAGCGCCACCTGCTCGCCACGCCGCTCCAGCTCCGCAGCGATCGCGAATGCCGTGTTACCGCCGAGCGACCAGCCGAGCAGGTGGTAGGGCCCGACCGGCTGGGTCAGCCGGATCTGATCGGCATAGTCCCGTGCCAGCTCGGCCATGCTGGCCGGCAGCGGCTCCGGCCGGCGCAGGCCGCGGGCCTGCAGGCCGTACACCGAATGCTCTTGTCCGATATGTGGAAACAGCGCCAGATAGCACCAGCTCAGGCCGACCACCGGATGCGCGCAGAACAGCGGGGGCCCGCTGCCACCGACCCGCAATGGAAGCACCAGGTTCAAGACGCCGCCAGCCGCGCGGGTGGTCGCACGGCGCTGCCGAGCCCATTGCAATTCATTGGCGGACGGCAGAATCACCGCGTCACAGTAACACCGGCTCGGGTGACCACGAAGCGGTTTTCGGCGTGTGAAATCAGGCCGAAACTTCCTCGGCGACCGGATCGGTAACCGGTTCGGCGAGTGGTTCGGCGGCCGGATCCGGGAGGCCGACCAGGGTGAACCCGTGCTCGCGCAACCGCTCGATCAGCAGGGTGGTGATCTCCAGCACCCGCAGGTCGAGCCGGTCAACGGCCAGCCGGCGAGCCGCGAACTCGGTGAACGGCGCGAAATCGTGCAGCAACACGATGCCGCCTTGCGACCGCACCAGCGTTTCCAGGATGGCGTCCACGCAGCCGGTCACCGTCTGGCCCTGCCGGTAGGTGATCTCCCAGTCCCGGCCGTGCGCGTGCCAGCCGACCGGGCCGGCGTAGCCGGGCACCGGCTCGTTACCGATGCCGTACGGCGGCCGGTACCAGATCGTCTCCGGCAGGTAGCCCGCGACCCGGGCCCGGCATTTGGCCAGTTGGTCGGTGGCCTGCTCCGCCGACCTGAACGGTCGGTGATACTCACCGTGCAGGGCGATGGTGTGCCCGTGGTCCCGGATGGCATCCAGCACGTGCCCGTAGCGCACCAGGCTCTCGCCGAGCACGAAGAAGGTGCCCGGCGCGTCCTGCTCGGCCAGCAGTTGGGCCAGCTCGGCCGTTCGCGGGCCCGGGCCGTCGTCGAAGGTGAGCGATACCTGACCGGCAGCCAGCCGCGGCGTGCCGGACAGCAGCAGCGCATTGTCCATTTCAATTCCTCCCGTGCCCGCGAAGGCTAAGGTCCGGCGGCCAGTTCGGCCAGCAGCTCAGCCGCCCGAGCGGCGCCGCCGGCCGCCGCGAACGAATCGGCGATCCGGCCGGCGGCCGTCCGGTACGCCGGCTCGTCCAGCACCGCCACCAGCGCCTCGGTGATCTCGGCCGCGGTCGCCTTCTCGAAATCGATCGAGATGCCGGCGCCGGCCTCGGCCACCTGCCGGGCCAGGGCCGGCTGATCGTGCCGGATCGGCGCCACCACCAGCGGCACCCCGAAAGCCAGGGCCTCGGTGACGGTGCCCATCCCGCCGTGGCAGAGCACCGCGTCCAGCCGCGGCAGCAGTTCCAGCATCGGCACCCGGTCGAGCACCAGCAGCTGACCGGGTGGGTCCGGCACGGCGGCCGGCGAGGCGACCAGCACCGGCTGTACCCGCTCGGCCAGCGGCGCCAGCGCGGCGAGCAGCCGCGGATAGAAGTCCAGTGCCATGTGCTCGGACGAGGTGCCCATCGTGACCAGCAGGTGCTGGCACTCGGGATCCCAGTCTGCCCAAGGGAATTCTGGATCGTCCGGCCGGCGGCCGAGCGCCGGTCCGACCAGCACGCAGCGCGCCGGCAGCAGCGCCTGCCCGACCAGCGCGGTGCTGGTCAGCGCGAGCACCAGGTAGGGCGAGAACCGCAGGTCGAGCGCCGGATCCGGTGCCAGGCCGGCCCAACCCCACACCCTGGCCAGCCGCTCGCGCAACCAGTCCTGATGACCGGGCAGCTCCCAGCTCGGCGGGGTCAGCTCCATCGCGCCGGTACACAGGGTGGTCCAGCGGATCGCCTGCCGGTGGGCCGCCAGCGCGCCGGCCACCGCGTACTGGTCGACCACCACCACGTCCGGTCCGAAGTCGGCGATCGCCGCCGCGACCGGTTCGAGGATGAACCGGTTGAACGGCATCAGGTAGCCGTCCCAGAGCGAACGGGCCGCCGCCTCGCCGGTGCTGTCGTCCTGCCGGTAGTAGCGCTTGCCGGTCGGGTAGACCGCGGCCGTCGGTTCGACCAGCGGAAGCAGGTCGGTCTCCGGCCCACACCAGGCCACTTCGGCGCCGGCGGCCGCGACCGCCTGGCCCACCGCCAGCGTGGCGTTCAGGTGGCCCGTCAGCGGTAGCACCACGAAAAGGAATCGGGCCACGGCCGTATCCTGCCATGCGCAGCTTGTCAGCGGAGGTCACAGTTTGCGATGCATTGCGAATGCGGCAGGATCCGCATCGGCCTGCGCTAGTTTTGCGGGCGTGCCGAGTGGGTCAAGGTGACTTCATGACGAACGCGCCGCTGCTGGTTCTGGCGGCGGGACAGCGATGCGGCAGCACGCTCATCCAGCGACTGCTGTCCTCCCACCCCGAGGTGCTGATCTGGGGTGAGCATGCCGGTCAACTTCGCCAGGTGCTGGCGGTGAGTGAGCGGTTGCACGGGTGGACGGCCGACGCCGGCCGGTTCGGCCGCCTGGGTTATGCGCGGTCCAGCCACCAGAGCTTCATGGCGAACATGACTCCGGAGGCGAGCCACATCGACGAGGCGGTCCGCGCCTTCATCGAGACCCTGTTCGCCGTACCCGCCGCGGCCGTCGGCAGGCCAAGCTGGGGATTCAAGGAGGTTCGCTACGGCCTGGCCGAGTCGATCGCCATCCATCGACTGTTTCCCGACTGCCGGGTGGTGCACGTCGTTCGCGACCCGCGCGACGTGCTGCGGAGCCTCGACGTCTGGGAGCGGGCCGGCGGCTGGCCCCGCAGCGATACCGAAATCGTGGTCGGTGACTGGACGCGGGTCGCGGGCAGTTTCTGGTCGCCGGCGCTCGAGCTGCCGCCGTGGGTGCTCCGGCTGCGCTACGAGGATCTGATCGCGGACCCGATCCGCTGGGGCGGCCGGATCGCCGACCACTGCGGCCTGGCAGTGAACCGGTTCGACACCGCGGTGTTCGACAAGCGGATTCACGCCGACGGCCTGCGTGGGCTGGCTCGCCGGGAGATCAGGGACTGGGCCGACCTGCCCGACTCGTTGCGCGCCCTGTTGGACGACGACGAGGTGCGCCTGGTCGGCCACGCCTGCGGCTATGACCTCGGCAGCTGAGAGCGACCCGGTGTCCCTTGTCTATCGCGGGCGAATATGGACATACTGGGCCGCAAAACCGCCCTGGGCTGATCCGGGGTTGACGCCCCTGAGCAACGCAGGGAGATGTGGTGGCCATCGTCGCTAGGTCCGGCGTGGCCAGGTGCAGCGTGGTCATTCCCACCTACAACCGGGCCGAGTTGCTCCGGCGCACGCTGGACTCGCTGACCCGGCAGCAGCTGCCGAGGACGGACTTCGAGGTGCTGGTGGTCGATGACGGCTCCAGCGACGGGACGGCCGAGCTGGTCGAGAGCTACCGCGACCGGCTGGATCTGGGCTACTTCTTCCAACCCGACGCGGGTTGGCGGGTCGCCCAGGCGCGCAACGTCGGAATCGCCCACGCCACCGGCGAGGTGTGCGTCTTCACCGACTCCGGCGTGGTGCTGCACTCGGGCTGCCTGCGGGCGCACCTGCGCAGCCACCGGCAGGCCAGCGAACCGGTTGCGGTCCTGGGCTATGTCTACGGCTATGCGTTACAGGGTGCCGAGGCGGAGTTGATGAGCCGGACCGTTGGCTCCGACGACCCGGACACCAGCATCGAGCTGCTACGCCGGAGCGGGCGGTGGCCCGACATCCGGGAGTCGCTCTATGCCAGGCACGCCGACGACCTCGACGGGCTGCCCGCGCCCTGGATCCTCTTCTGGACCTGCAATGCCTCGGTGCCCACGGATCGGATCAGGTCCGTCGGCGGATTCGACGAGCAGTTCCGCAGCTGGGGCGGCGAGGACATCGACCTCGGGTACCGGCTGCACCTGGCCGGCGTCCGGTTGGTGCTCGACCGGACGGCCAGTTCGATCCATTACCCGCACGGCGCCGACTTCGCCCACAACATGAACCTGGCACGCGACAACCACCGGTACATGGCCGAGAAGTACGGCACGCCGGTCGCCCAGCTGCTGCCGCTGCTCGGCGGCGCGCTGAACTACCACAGCTTCAACGACCTCATCAAGGCCCGTGGCCTGCCCAACTGCGCGGACTACCTGCGCCAGCGGGCGGTGGCCGGGCCGGCGCCGGTTCGGTGACCTGCCGTTGCTGGTGGCAATTTCAGCCGCAACTTCAGGCGCATTGACACCTACCGGCGCGAATGATGTGATGCCTGGCGTGACGGTCAATGGCGGGCGAACGCACGCCTGGATCCGACCGATCGCGGGATCATTCGCCGCCGGCCGCTCGACGCCGGCTCACCGCTAGCTCGGGTCGAGAGCCGGATGACTGCTCTGGACGCCGTTTCGGTGTACCTGCCGACGGCTCGGCTCAGTGTGGAAACGCTGGCCGAGCAGCTCGAGCTGCCCGAGATGCAGGTCAAGCTCTTCCGTCGCTTCCACGGCCTGAGCGACGTCCGGTACGACCCGGGCATCTCGCTGCCGGAGCTGCTGCTGAACGCCGCTCGCGGGCTACCCGAGCTTGCCGAGCACCGGCAGCGGATTCGCTATGTGCTGTGGGGACGGGCCTTTCCGGTCGTGGTGCCGTATCCGGTGAACCCGTTGCACGAGGTGTGCCACTCGCTGGGGTTGGACCACGCGCTGTCCTTCACGGTGACCCAGCAGTCCTGCGCGAGCGCGTTGCTGGCCGTCGACCTGGCCGGCCGGTTGCTGGCCGGCGACCGCCGCGCCGGCGGTGACCGCGGCGCCGGTAAGGATCGTGGCGCTGGCGCTGATCCGGCGGACGAGCCGCTCGCGCTGGTACTCACCGGCGAGAAGGGCTTCACCCGGGACGCCCGGCTGCTGCCGGGAATGTCGCTGTTCAGCGAGGGCGCTTCGGCGTGCCTGGTCAGCGGATCCGGCAGCCGGGATCGGGTGCTCGCCTACGCCTGCAGCCAGCGTGGCGAGTTCGACGCCGCCGGCGGCGAGTCGGCCGAGGCATTCATGCGGGAGTACCGGCCCAGCCTGGCCGCGGTGATCCGGCGCGCCCTGGACCAGGCCGGGCTGGCGATGGCCGACATCCGGCTGGTGCTACCACACAACGTCAACGTGGTGACCTGGCAGCGAGTGTCGCTGCTGCTGGAGTTTCCGGCGGAGAAGGTGCTGCTGGACAACGTCGCCAGCAACGGGCACGTATTCTGCACCGACGCGTTCGCCAACTACCAGACCGCCTGCGAGCGCGGCCTGTTGGAGCCGGGTGATCGCTACCTGGTCGCCGCCGTCGGTGCCGGCGATGGGGCCACCTTCGCCGCGATGATCTTCGAGCACTGAACACCGTTATAGAAAGGCGCACGATGTCACTGAACGAGACCGGTGTGGACGCCGAGTTCCGCCAGCAGGTGATCGAGGCGATGGCCGGCGTGCTGCGGCAGTTGCTGGAGCGGGACGAGCCGGTGACCGAGAACATGCGCCTGATGGACGAGCTCAACGTCAACTCGCTGCTGGCGCTGGAGTTGTTGCTGCGGCTGGAGGAGCAGTTGCAGATCCAGATCAATGTCGAGTCGATGGATCCGGATCGGATGGAGACCGTGGCGGATCTGGCGACCTTCATCGCCGGTCACTACCGCCCGATGTAGCCGCGGTGTTCGTCACCTCGTCCCAGCCGGTGCCGAGCGCCGGCTCGACCGGCGGCGGGCTACGGCTGGTCCGGGCCGAGCGCCAGGGATTTGCCGGGCCGGCGGAGTTCCTGCACAGCCCGGACGACCGGGCACACCTGGGCAACTACCTGGCCGACCTGACCCGGCCGTACGGCCTGACGGTGCCCGGCGAGCTGTTCGACTCACCGAGCGATCTCGGCCAGTCCTACGGCGAGATGGCCGAAGCGCTGATCCGGGCTACGGTGCCGGTCGACGAACCGGTCGACCTGCTGGTGCTGGCCTTCGCGGTGCACGACATGCAGCCGGGCCGGGCTACCGCGACCTACCTGAGCCACGTCTGCCCGGGCACGCCGCTGTCCTTCGCGATCTGCGAGCAGGGCTCGGCGGCGGCGTTCAGCGGCCTGCGGGTGGCTCGCGACTACGCCGCCTCGGCCGGCTGCCGGCGGACGCTGCTGATCGTGGCCGAGCAGGCCAGCGTGCCGTATCCGACGCACGCCCCGGTGCCGGCGCGGCACCGCGGCGTCGCGCTGCTGTTCGACGCCGAATCGCCGGATGGGCCGTCTGGTCCCCGGCTGGTCGGCTTGCGTCAGCAAGGCGGCGTGCCGGCCGGCGAGGTCGCGGCCCGGGCGGCGGCTTGCCTTGCCGAGCTCACCGCCGGCGATGGCCGGTCGCGGCTGGTGGTGAGCGAGGCGCTGGCCTGGGCGTGGCCGGCAGCGGGCGCCCGAGTGGCACCGGCCGGCCAGCCGAGCACCGGACTGTGGTGGCAGCTGATCGACGAGCTCGCTGATGGGCCCGACCTGGTGGTGGCCGCCGACTACGACCCGGATCTCGGCTACCTCTGCCTGGCCGCCTTGAGTCGAGCGGGTGCCGCTACGCCTGGGTGGCCAGTGCGTCGGCGGAGTCGGCGACGAAGGCACACAGCCGATCGTTCGCCTCGTCCGAGCCGACGGTGATCCGCACCCCGGCACCGGGCAGCGCCATCACCAGGATGCCGGCCTGCCGCGCCCGCTTGGCGAACGGCACCGCCTGCTCACCCAGCGGCAGCCAGAGAAAGTTGGCCTGGCTGTCCGGCACGGTCAGACCCGCCGAGCGCAGCCGCTCGGTCAGCCGGCTCCGCGACTCGGCAAGCGTCGCGCAGCGCTGCCGCACTTCGGCGACGACCTCGTCCGAGAGGCAGGCCAGCGCGGCGGCCTGGCCGAGCGCGCCGGGAAAGAACACCGCGCCGATCATCCGTGCCAACGGCGTCAGCCGCGGCGGCACCACCGCATAGCCGACCCGCAGCGAGGCGAGCCCGTAGGCCTTGGAGAACGTCCGCAGCAGGCAGACGTTCGGCCGGCCGCGGTAGAGATCCATGCCGTCCGGCACGTCAGGATCGGTGACGAACTCCCGGTACGCCTCGTCGATCAGCACCGGCACGTCGGCTGGAATCCGGTCGAGGAACTCTTCGAGCTCGGCCCGATGCAGCACCGCGCCGGTCGGATTGTTGGGATTGCAGACCAGCACGCAGCGGGTCTGGTCGGTCACCGCCGCGGCCATCGCGGGCAGGTCGTGCTGGTAGCCGGCCATCGGCACCGGCACCGCCTGGGCACCGACGTTGCGGATGATCAGCGGATAGCCCTCGAAGGACAGCGCCGCGTGCACCACCGCCGGCTTCGGCCCCATCGCCTGCACCAGGTGCTGGCACAGCCCGGCCGAGCCCGGCCCGATCACTATGGTCTCCGGTGGCGTGTCCAGCCGGTCGGCCAGCCCGGCCAGCAGCGCAGCCGCGGTCCGGTCCGGATAGCGCTGCAGCGTCGCGCTGCCGTCGATCACCAGCTGTCGGATGCTCGGCAGTGGCGGGAACGGCGTCTCGTTCATGGACAGGTCGTCCGGCCGCTGCGCCACGCCGGCCGCGCCGGCCGAGCCCACCGAAGCGGGAGAACTCATCGTGCCTCGCTCAAATCCACGGTGGTGCGAACATCGGCATGCCGGTCGACCAGCACCCCCAGCTGGTACAGCCGGTCGACGAAGGTCAGCGGCCGCAGGTTGGTCCCGGACAGGTTACCGGCGGTCATCCGCAGCAGCCGCGGGTTGGCCGCCGTCCGGCGCATCATTCGGCCGCCGAGCAGCTTGGGCAGCCCGGACACGCTGGTGATCATGCGGGACGCATTGTGGCTGACCGTGGCCAGGTGATCCAGCCGGGACCGGCGGGACGCCTCGAACTCGGCCAGCGCCGCATCTACCGCGGCCGGCCTGAGCACTCCGCTCGAAGCACCGGCCGCCGCCAGCTCCGAGGCCAACACCTCGGCGTCGGCCAGCGAGCTGTTCACCCCCTGCGCCGCCATCGGGTGCACGGCGTGCGCCGCCTCGCCCACCAGCGCCAGCCCGGGCGCGGCCAGCCGGCGCGCCCGCAACCGGTACACCGCCAGCAACTGGCGCCGGTGCAGGCTGGCCCGCACCGCTTGCTCCAGCGGCCGAAGCGCCGGCGCGTCGGCCAGCACCGCGTCGAACCAGTCGGCCAGTTCGGCGGTGCCGCCGCGAAACTCGTCCGGACGTACCTGCACGTACAGCCGGCAGCGTCCGCCAGGCAACGGGTAGACCAGGCACAGCCCCCGAGCGGTTCGGTAGGCGGTGACCTCGGCGGCCACCTCGGCGTCGGCCACGTCGAAGGCGAGCAGCCGGTGCGGGTACTCCTGCCGATCCACCTCGATGCCGACCGCCTTGCGCAACCCGGACGACATGCCGTCGGCCGCCACCACCAGCGGCGCCGCGATCTCGTCCGACCTGCCGTCCCGCGCCACTTGGACGCCGACCACCCGGCCGGTGTCGTCCCGGCACGCCTCGGTGACCCGGACGCCCCGCCGGATCTCGACGGTGTCCGGCAGGCCGTCGGCCAGCACCGCCTGCAGGTCGACGTATTCGGCGCACAGGATCTCGCGGTACTCCCCCGGCAGCGCGCGATAGTCCAGCGACAGCAGCGGATCGCCGTGCGAATCGCGGATCGCGAGCCGATCGACCGGCCGGGCGCCGGTGGCACGCAGCGCCGGCAGCACGCCCCAGCTGTCTACGATCCGGACCGTCTCCGGCTGCAGGATCTCGCCCTTGGCGACCGCGGTCGGGGTGCGCTGCCGGTCCAGCACCAGCACGTTCAGCCCGAGGCCGCCCAGCGCCCGGGCAACACCGACACCGGCCGCGCCGGCGCCGGCGACGATGACGTCCGGGGTCATCCGGCGACCACGCCGGGCGTCACGGCACCACGCTCGTCCAGCGCCGTGCGGTACTCGCCGAGCGCGCGCAGCGCCACCGCCTGGGTGATCACCCCATTCGGGTAGCACATGTGGTGGCGGATGTAGTTGCAGATCCGGCCGGGTTGCCAGCTGCCGTCCGGCCGGGCCGCCGCGATCAGCCAGCTGACGCCGCGGTCCACCGCCGCCGACCGGCCGTCGGCTCCGAGCAGGCCCTGCACCGCCCAGCCGGTCTCCTCGACCGAGCCGGCGCTGCCGTCGCCCGGGCCCCACGAGCCGTCCGGCAGCTGGCTCGAATGCAGCCAGTCGACCGCGCGGCGGACCACCTCGTGCTCGCGGAAGCCCACCCGCGCCAGCGCCGCCACCACCACCGCGGTGCCGGAGGTGAAGTCGCGGTACCAGAGGTTCTCGAACGTGCCGTCCGGCCGCTGCTGGCCGAGCAGCCAGCCGGCCGCGCGGGTGATCGCCGGGTGGTCGTCCGGATAACCGGCCTCGTGCAGCGCGACGATCGCCTGGCTGGTGATCGCCGGGCACGGTCCGTCGTTGGCCAGCTTGGTGTCGCGTACCCAGAGGCTCCACGACCCGCGCTTGTCCTGCCGGTCGAGCAGCCAGGCCAGGCCGGTGGGCAGCGCCGGGTCGTTGGCCTTGTCCGGGTAGCCGGCCAGCGCCGAGAGGATCTCCGCCGATTCCAGGGTCACCGGCCAGCCGTGGGCGTTGGAGTAGCTCCAGCCGCCCGGGGGCACGCCGAGCACCTGGAAGGGCTTGGTCTGCTGCCGGTTGTGGAAGAACTCGCGGGTGTCGTCGAGCCGGTCATCGGCGGCGTAACCGGCCGCGATCAGGCCGGTGACCGCGTACCCGGAGCGGGTCAGGTCCAGGTTCGTCACCGCGTCCCAGGAGCCGTCCGGCCGGACCGCGCGGCGCAGCCAGCCGGCGATCGCCGCCGCCATGTCCGGTGCCTCGCCGGACCGGGCCAGGCCCAGCAGCACCAGCGCGGCCGGCCACGGGTCCTCGCTCATCGCACCGGTGCGGCCCTCGTGGTCATAGATCGAACGCAGCAGCCGTACCGCCGCCGGCCGGGCCCGGCGCAGCGTGGCCTGCCGCAGCCGGCCGGCCGGCAACAGGTCGGCCTGCATCAGCGCCAGCCCGATGAACGGCGCGGTACGGAAGGAGATCCGCTGCCGGCGCACCCGGTCGAAGAACACGATCTCCAACGGCAGCCGGCGCAGCGTGCCCGCCTCGGCGGTCAGCCCGGCCATCGTCAGCAGCTGCCGGCAGAGCAGCGCGATGGCCCGGTCGGTCACCGCGTCCACCCCGCCCAGCTTGGCCAGGCATGCCCGGCCGGCCGCGACCGCCTCGGCGCTGGCCGCCGGCGCCGTCAGCTGCAGCCCGGTGATCGCGACCGCCGTCGCGACCAGCTCGCTGTCCGCGCCGACCACCCCGCCCCACCCGCCGTCGGGATGCTGCTGCTCGCGCAGCCAACTCGCGCCGCGCTCGATCAGCTCGGCGTGGGCCACTGGGTCGGTGGCCGCCAACGCGGCGATGGTGCCGGCGGTGCCGAGCACCGAGGCCGGCGGATCGTCGCCGAACGCCCCGTCCGGCCGTTGCCGGCGCAGCAGCGCCTCGGCGCCGCCCTCGATCGCCTTGGCCAGCTCGGCGGCGGCCACCGTCATGACGCTTCCTCCATCCGGATCTGCCCGAGCGGCACGACGCGAGCCGACCCGGCAACACCGAGTTCATGCTGGCTGCGCATCCTGGACTGGGTCCAGCCGGTCAGCGCCACCAGTGGCACGGCCAACGCCAGCTGCCAGCCGATGCCGAGCCCCAGCCCGACCACCGCCGCCGCCAGCACCACCCGCTCCAGCACCAGCATGGCGTGCGCGCGCAACGCTACCGGCACCGGCATCGAGCGGCGGTGAGCCACCAGCGGGGCCAGCGCGAACGCCCCGATGGCCAGCACCGCGAGCAGGCTCAGCAGGTAGCCCAGCCGGTTGCCCCGACCGGCCAGCAGGCCACCGACCAGCGCCGCGCAGATCGCCGCGCCGTACAGCCCGAGCACGGTGCGCACCGCGAACTCGGCTCCGTGCCGGACCGGCAGGGTGGCATAGCCGCCGGCCCGGTCACCGTCGATGTCGCGCAGCGTGCCGACCAGGTTCGAGGTGGTGTCGTGCAACCAGAACGCCAGCGCCAGCGCGAGCAGTGCGACCGCCGTGCCGGCCGGCGGCCACCGGTCGACGGCGGCGGCGCCGTACAGCAACGCGACCGCGCCCAGCGCGCCGCGGATCAGGTTGCCGGCCACTCCGCGCGCCTTCAGCCAGCGGCTGTAGGCGACGATGCCGAAGGCGCCGAGCAGCGCGGCGACGGTCGTCGCCCAGCCGCCGGCGATCGCCAGCACCGCCAGCGCGACGAAGCAGCCGGCCCCGCACAGCAGCGCGGTGCGCGGGCTGAGCCGGCCGGACGGGATCGGCCGGTGCGGCTTGCTGCCGGCGTCCAGCTCGCGGTCGAAGTAGTCACCGAGGTAGTGGCCGCCGAGCCAGCCGAGGGTCGGTGCGGCCCAGGCGCCGGCCAACCGCCAGGGTTGGTGCGGGCCGGCGATCAGCGCGGCGCCACCGAGGCCGACCAGCCCGACGTACCAGAGTGTGTACGGCCGCCAGGTCTCGACGTGCGCGCGCAGCGCCCGCCCGAGACCGGCAGCGCTCACGAGTCTTCGCTCGTCGTCCAGTGCGCGATACCGGCCAGCACGTCGACGCTCGGCGAGGACGGCAACACCGCCAGTTCGGCGTGCGCCCGCCCGATGTGCGAGCGCATCCGGTCGCGGGCGCTGCTGACCGCGCCGGTGCTGATGACCAGCTCGCGCACCCACCTGGCGCTGTCGCCGGCGGCCCGTCGCTCGAGCACGGCCAGCAGCCGCTGCCGGTCCGGCTCAGCCGCGGCGTCGAAGCCGAGCAGCAGCGGCAGGGTGGGCCGGCCGTTGTGCAGGTCGCTGCCGGCCGGCTTGCCGGTCTGCTCCGGGGTGGCGGTGTAGAACAGCAGGTCGTCGCGGATCTGGAAGGCCACGCCGACGTGCTCGCCGTACCGGGCCAGCCCCTCGGCCAGCTCCGGGTCCGCGCCACCGAGCAGCGCGCCGATCTGGCACACCGCCCGGAACAGCGCGCCGGTCTTGAGCCGGATCATCTCGGCGTACCAGCGGGCACCGGCCTCCAGGTTGTCCACCAGCTGGGCTTCCAGGATCTGGCCGCGGCACAGGTTCTGGCCGGCCTCGGCCAGCACCGAGACGGCCGCCGCCACCCGGGCCGGGTCGGTCCGGGGCGGCTCGCCGACCAGCGAGGCGAACGCGCTGAAGATCAGGTGATCGCCGGCCAGGATGGCGTTCGGGATGCCGAAGGCGGTAGGCACCGCCGGCCTGCCGCGGCGCAGCGCGTCGGCGTCGATGATGTCGTCGTGCACCAGGGTCGCGACGTGCAGGTACTCCATGCCGAGGGCGGCGGCCAGCACCTCGGTCGGCTCGCCGCCGACCGCCTCGGCCGCATGCAGGGTCATGATCGGTCGGAGCAGCTTGCCGGCCGGCAACAGTGCGTAACGACAAATCGCCATCAGCTGATCGGTCGTCTCCGGCCAGCGGCGGCCCAGTTCCTGATGGAGGAGGCGTCCCGACTCGCTTCGGGCGAGATCGTCGATGAAAGTCCGATACTGCGTGGCAGCCACCGTCATAACGCGTTGACCCTTTCAGCACGTATGGGCAAGCCGCTAGGTGGACGGTACCCGGCAATTTCGTTGTAGACAATGGCGATTTCTCGCTAATTATTCAAGCGCAGCCAGGCTGTCGCCGAGAGTCGGTCAGCCGGCTGCCGGACCGGCGAAGGCGGCCGGTTGCCAGCCTTCAGCCGGCGGCTGAGAATTCCAACAGAGTGAGCCCGGCGGCGCCGGTGTAGGTCCGCCGCAGCGCGAGTCTCACACTCGCAGCTAACGCGACGTGATCGGCCACCCCGCGCTCGCGGCCGCCCACCAGCACCAGCATCGTCAGGTCGTAGGACGACAGGTGCGGCACGTACGGCTCGGTGGGCAACACCTCCACCACCAGCACCCGGCCGGTGTCGCCGGCCGCCTCCGCGCACCGGCGCAGGATGGTGGCCGCGTGCGCGTCGCTCCAATCGGTGAGCGCCCGGGACACCACGTAGACATCGGCACCGGGCGGCAACGGGTCGAAGAAGTCGCCGGCCACCACCTCGGCGCGCTCGGCCACCCCGCGCTCGGCAAAGGTGCGGGCCGCGGTGGCCACCGGCTCGGGCCGGTCGACCAGCGTGCCGCGCAGTCGCGGGTGGCTTGCCAGCAGCTCGGCCAGCAGGCCGCCCGAGCCGCCACCCACGTCGACCACCCGGCCCACCGCCTGCCACGGGTAGAGCGCGGCCACCTGGGGCGCGGTGAATCGTTGCTGACTGCGCATTAATTCGTCGAAATACGCCCGGAGTTTCGGCTCGGCGTCCAGGTCGGACCAGAAGTCGCGGCCGTGCACCGAGGCATAACCCGGCTCGCCGGTACGGATGGCGTGCGGCAGGCCGGCGAAGGCCAGATCCATCCGGCCGCCCAGTCCCGTCAGATCGAGGTACGCGCCGTGGCCGCCGCCGCTGCGATCGCAGAGCAGTTCGCCGACCTCGGTCAGCCGGAACACCTCGGGTTCCACCTCGACGAACACGCCCCGGTGCACCAGGTAGCGCAGCAGCCGGCCCAGCGCCTCCGGATCGGCGCCGCTGGCCTTGGCCAGGTCGTCGAGTTGCTCCACCCCGGCCGAGATCTGATCCGGGATCCGCAGCGTCACCGCCGTGCGCAGCGCGAACGGTGTCGCCAGATCCGCCAATTGCGCCAGTCGGGCACGCGCGTCAGCGTTTTCCGGAATTTCGACCGCCATCGCGCCAGCCTTTCAGGTCCGGCTCAGGGCTCACACGGCGGCCGGATAAGCACCGGAAAAAGTCTGGCAAGTCATCCGCAATCCAGTCAAGCAACCCTGGTGGTCACCTGCCCGGCCTGAGACAATGCCGGCACACCGAGGGCATGAGACCGGAGGACGCAACGGTGACCACATCGATCGAGCCCGAAGTCCGGCCGGTGTCGGGCGCGCTGGGCGCCGCGATCTACGGCATGGACCTGAACACGCTCACCGACGAGGGCTTCAGCCGGATCCGAAACCTGCTGCTGGAGCACCAGGTGGTCTTCATCGCCGGCCAGACGGACCTGACGCCGGAGGCGCACATCGCGCTCGGCTCGCGGTTCGGTGAGGTCGAGCTGCATCCGTACCTGCCCCGGTTGGAGGGCTATCCGCACATCGTGCTGATCGACTCGGAGGACGGCGGCAAGGTCGACGTGTGGCACACCGACATGACCTTCCACCAGAGCCCGCCGATGATTTCCATCCTGCAGCTGCAGCAGGTCCCGGCCGCCGGTGGCGACACCATGTGGACCAACCAGTACCTGGTGTATGAGGAGCTGTCCGCTCCGATGCGGGACTTCCTGGACGGCCTGACCGCGATCCACGTGATCCGGATCGGCACCGAGTTCACCAGCCGGGCCGAGCACCCGGTGGTCCGGGTGCACCCGGAGACCGGCCGGCGCTCGCTGTACGTCAACCGGCTGTTCACCTCGCACATCCCGCAGCTGTCGCGCAACGAGAGCGACGCGGTGCTGGAGTACCTGTTCCGGTTCTCCGAGAGCCCGCAGTTCACCTGCCGCTACCGCTGGCAGCCCGGTGACGTGGCGATCTGGGACAACCGGGTCACCCAGCACTACGCGGTCAACGACTACCGCGAGATCCGGCGGGGTCAGCGGGTCACCGTGCTCGGCGACCACCCGACCGGCGACAAGCCGCGCTGGGACCACTACGTCGCCGCCCCCGGCCAGCGCTACTGGCCGGACTCGGTCAACGCCGTCGAGAACTACTGAGCGGCTTCGCCTCGGACGGGGCTACTCGGCCTGCCAGGTAAGCGGGAACGAGGCGATGCCACAGTTGATCCGGTCGTGCCGCCACGGGATGTCTGCCAGCGGGATGGCCGGCGCCAGGCCGGGCAGCCGGCGCAGCAGGGTGGCCAGCGACAGTTCGACCTGCATCTTGCCGAGCGCGGTGCCCAGGCAGAAGTGCGGCCCGAAGCCGAAGGTCAGGTGCGGCGCCGGCTGCGCCCGGTCGATGTCGAACACGTTCGGGTTCGGGAAGGCCCGGGGATCCCGGTTGCCGACCCACGGAATCGCCATCAGGCTGTCGCCGGCTCGCATCGCGACCCCGCTGAGTTCCAGATCCTCGGTCACCATCTGCACCCGGAACAGGCTGCTCACCGCGGTGTAGCGCAGCACCTCGTCGGTCGCCGCCGACGCCTTCGTCGGATCCGCCAGTAACTTGGCCAGCTGCTCGGGGTGCTGGAACAGCGCGCGCAGCCCGGTGCTGGTCGAGTTGATCTCGATACCGCCGATCAGCACGCCGACCGCCAGCTCCACCAGCTCGGTGTCGGTGATGCCGTGCGCCTCTTGCTCGGCCGCCCACGCGGACAGCAGGTCGTCACCGGGCTCGGCCTGCTTGCGGGCCAGGTGCCCGGTGATGTAGGCCCGCAGCTCCCCGAGGGCGTTGCCGGCATCCTCCGAGCCGTAGGCCAGCACCGAGTTGATGTTCTCCAACCAGGCGTAGAACTGGGCCCGGTCCGCGTTCGGCACGCCGAGCACGTCGGTGACGACCAGCATCGGCAGCGGTGCCACCAGGCCGCTCACCACGTCGGCCGGCGGCCCGGCGGCGACCATCCCGTCGATCAGCTCGTCCACCCGGGCCTGCACCCGGGGCCGGTAGGAGTCGATCTTGCGCGCGGTGAAGGCCCGGCTGGCGATCCGGCGCACCGCGGCGTGCCCGGCACCGTCCATGTTCAGCTGGCGCGGGCCGTCGGCGTCCGGCACCGTCTTGTCCCCGAGCGGCACCCGGGAGAACCGGGCGTCGGACAGCACCGTGCAGCAGTCGGCGTAGCTGAGCACCAGCCAGGCCTCGCGGCCGTCCAGCAATACCACCCGGCTGATCGGGTTGGTGACGACCATCTCCAGCAGCTCGGCCGGCAGGTCGCCGGTGAACGGCTCGAACGGATACTGCCGCAGCTCGGAGGCGACGGTCATGGTGAATTACCTACTTCGAACGGCGGGGCGGGGATGACCCGGTAAGCCTCCGATACCGGCGCGGTCATCGTCAATATCCACCGACCTCGGCATGGCCGGACGGATTTGTGATAGATCGACGAGCCGATGCCAGCGGGTACGCATCCACTAGCATCCGTACCGGTTGTACCCGGTGACCCCGAGCGGAATGGTCCTCGTGACTGCGGGAATGCGAATTCTGATGTCGACCTGGGGTTGGCGCTCGCACTTCTACTGCCTGGTCCCGCTCGGCTGGGCGTTGCAAGCCGCCGGTCACGAGGTCCGGGTGGCCAGCCACCCGTCGATGGTGGAGCCGATCACCGGCGCCGGCCTGGCCGCGGTGCCGCTGGGGGCGGACGTCCGGTTCGCCGAGGTGTTCGCCGATTCGATCGGCAAGGTCGGCCGGTTGGCCGGCGCATCGGGTGGCACACCAGCTGGCTCGTCGACCGGCTCGACGGCCGGCTCATCGGCCGGCTCATCGGCCGACGGGCTGGAGCCGGCGATCACCGCCGACGGCGGAGTCGTCCGGTTCGCCAACGCGCTGCTCGACGAGCTGGTCGACTTCGGCCGGGCCTACCGTCCGGACCTGATGATCTGGGAACCGTTCAACCTGGCCGCGCCGGTTGCCGCCGCCGCCCTCGGGGTGCCGGGCGTGCAGCAGCTGTGGGGGCCGGACTCCTCGGTGACGCTGCGGCTGGATCCGGAGTCGGTGATCGGGCCGCTGGCCCGCCGGCACGGGCTGGCCAGCACGGACGTCTGCCTGACCGGCGCCCTGTCGCTGGATCCGGTGCCGGCGCCGATGCAGGTGCCGCGCACCGAGCCGAGCCGGCCGGTACGGTTCGTGCCCTACAACGGCACCGCGGTGCTGCCGAACTGGCTGCACCGGCCGGCCGCGCGGCCGCGCGTGTGCGTCACCGCCGGCACCATGATGGCCGGCGCCGGACTGGTCGACCAGCTGGACCTGGGCAGCGTGATCCGGGCGGTCGCCGAGCTCGACGTCGAGGTGGTGGCCGTGCTCGAACCGGTGCAGCAGCAGCGGTTGGGCACGCTGCCGAGCAACGTCCGGCTGGCCGACGCGCCGCTCGCGTTGCGGCTGCTGTTGCCAAGCTGCGCCGCGCTGGTGCAGCAGGGCGGGGCCGGCACCACGATGACCGCGCTGGCCTGCGGGGTGCCGCAGCTGATCCTGCCCCAGGTCTCGGACCAGCACTTCAACGGCGAGCGGCTGGCGGCCACCGGCGCCGGCGCCACGCTGACCGGCGACGCGGCCGAGCCGGTAGCGATCCGCGGCATGGTCGCCGAGCTGATCGGTGACGGTTCGTGGCGAGCCGCCGCCGCCGCGATGCGGGACCGGGTCCGGCAGCTGCCGCCGCCGGCTGCGCTGGTGCCCGAACTCCTCGCGCTGGCCAGCGATCGTCAGCTGAGCCGGCCCGGCCGGTGAAATCCCCCACAGGAGTGAGCAGATGACCCAGCAGGAAACGCCGATCCCGTACCCGCTGTCGCCGGCCGAGACGATCTACCACCCGTCGCCGGACTACGCCGAGCTGCGGGAGAAGTGCCCGGTGCCGCACATCGAGCTGCCGGACGGCACGCTGGCCTGGCTCGCCACCCGGCACGCCGACGTGCGGCAGGTGTTCACCGATCCCCGGTTCAGCCGGGCCGCCGCGGCGGGTGAGAACCGGCCCACCCGGGAGCTGGGTTCGCTGGCCGAAGACTCGCTGATCGGGATGGACCCGCCCCGGCACACCAAGATGCGCCGGGTGGTCTCGCATGCCTTCACCTTCCGCCGGGTGGAGCTGCTGCGGCCGCGGGTGGCCGAGTTGATCGACGGCATGATCGACCGGCTGGCGGCGGCCGGCCCTGGTGCCGACCTGATCCGGTACGTGTCGGGGCCGCTGCCGATCTATGTGATCAGCAAGCTTTTCGGCATCGCCGAGTCCGACCAGGACAAGGTCCGGAAGTGGTCCGACGCGCTGGTCGGCGACTGGGACGCCGACCCGGCCGCGCCGCAGGCCGCGCTGGATGCGTTCGGCGAGCTGATCGCCGAGCGGCGCAAGCAGCCGGGTGACGACCTGATGAGCGCGCTGGTCGCGGCCTGGGATGCCGAGGACGACCTGTCCGAACGGGAACTGATCGCGGTCACCGCCGGCATCTTCGTCGGCGGCCACGAGACCACCACCAACCAGATCAACCTGTTCCTGCTGGTGCTCAGCCGGCATCCGGAGCAGCTAGCTCGTCTTGACGGCCATGATGTCGAGGCCATCGGGCGGGCGGTGGAGGAGCTGTCCCGGTTCATCCAGCTGGGTGACAACGGGGTACTGCTGCCCCGGGTGACCACCGAGGCGGTTTCGCTGGGCGGCGTGCAGTTGCCGGCCGGTGCGCCGGTGCTGCCGGCGGTTGTATCGGCCAACCGGGACTCGTCGGTGTTCGCCGAGGCTGACCGGTTGGACCTGACCCGGCCGAACAACCCGCATCTGGGGTTCGGGGCCGGCCCGCACCACTGCCTCGGCGCGGCGCTGGCCCGGATGGAGCTGCAGGAGGCGCTCGGCGCGCTGCTGCGCCGGCTGCCCGGGCTGCGGCTCGCGGTGCGGGAGGAGGAGCTGCGTTTCAAACCGGGGCTGGTGGTGCGCAGCCTGGAGTCGCTGCCGGTCACCTGGGGACCTGAGTAAGCCTTCCTCCACTGGGCGTATCACCGGCGATAGCTCTAGTCATGAGACCGTGACGGTTACCCAACGACGGTGGAGCGGTCCTGGACCGGGTAGTCCGCGGCGAAGAGCTGATCGCGACCCGGGATGGCGTCGAGGTCGCCGAACTGCGCCCGAGAACGCCGACCCGGCGCCGGCGCGCGTGAACCTCGCTAGCTCTCAATACACCCTCCGCAGATCTCAGGCGTACGTTAGTTTCGACTGATGCAGCGCGCCCGGGTCCTCAAACTGTCGGCCGCCACCGCAGGTGTCGTCTTCGTTATGATCGGTGCGACAGTCTGGCTTGAAAACTTCCTAGATGCACCTCACCGTGGCACCCATTGGTCTGATGCGATAACAGCCGTTGCCACCGTCGTCTTGGTTCTCGTCACGTCGGTCTATGTCGTTCTCACCGCATCGCTGGCTCGTCTCCAAGAACGTACATTGGCAGTAGTTCAGCGATCGGATTTTGATAAGGCCGTCCGGCGCTTGATGGAAGACTTGGTTCCCCTTCTAAATGCGCTGGACGACCTTTCGCAGCCTTTTCCCTTGAACGAGTCAGTCCCGCCGTCCTCAAAATCGCTGAAGCTAAATTACGCCAAGGTGGATGAGCGGCAAGCGTCGCTGCGACTGCTGGCGATGCAGCTTCCAGCTGAGTTGATGGAGGACGCTCTTAGCGCTGCAGCTAAGGTGTCAGATGCGGTAATGAACGCTCAAGCCATTCGGATCGGGATCTTAAAAGCCGAGCGTGCCGCTGGCAAGGACAGTCCGAATGATGTGAACACAGCGCAGGCCACGTGGACAGCGGTTCGTTCATACTTTTATGATGATTCGTTGGTTCGTGAGGGAATGGGACTAGGAAACGACAGCCTTCCCGAATGGAAGCAGATTGCCGACGGCTTTTACATCACGAGAGCGCGTCAGACTGTCAGCGACCTCGAAGACAAATTCAGCGGCTGGCTTCGCGAGAACGAGCGCTGAGGCATCCCAAGCGCTTCACTTGAACAGCAACACCACTCGGGATCGCCCGGGCCGGCGCCGTCATCCGGGTGTAGGCGGGTGAGCCGTGGTGGGCTCCCGCTGGGAACCGCTCGGCAAGCTGGCGGATCACCACCGCCTCCGACTCGACCACCGTCACCCGGTCGGTCTCGTAGCCGAACGCCCGCACGAGCGCACCGTGCGGAAGGCCAGCGGCGGCGTTCTGCTCCATTCCGCTTCACCCGCCGGCTCTTGGTCGCGGACTCATTCGCCGCCATCGCGGCCAGAATCCGCACCACCATCAACCCATCACCGGTGGACAGGTCCGTGTCACCGACCACGAACCGCACCCGTCGAACCTTGGCCGCATCCAAGCCTTCCAGGAACTGCTCAAGCTCGATCGGCCGGCGGGTCAACCTGCCACGCGATACACGATCACCGCATCCCGCTCACGGTCACGCAAGTTGGCCAGCATCCGCTCATAGCCCAGCCGCCGCCCGAATACGCCGACCGGTCATTATCCACGTACTCCTCGGCCACTGACCAACCAGGCGAGTAGGCCAGCTTGCGGCAGTCCTCCAACTGCCGCGCCACCCCAAGGCCCGACCCTCAACATCGCTACTGATCCGGGCATAGATAGCCGCCGCGCGCACCATCGTCACAAGGGGGCAGTTAAACGATCAATCGGCCGAGGCGGGTCTGCGCGAGCTAGCCGGCCGGTTCCGGGTCAGCAGCGCAACCCACACCATCCGGCAGGCTCAGCACGGCCGGGTCGAAGGCCGCGGAGACGGCTATCTGCTCTATGCCGTGCAGCAACGATTCCACCTGCTCCGAGGTGAACGCCGTCATGTCGAAGATGAGCTGCAAATAAACGGTCTCCGGACGGTCCTCGATGGTGATGAAGGCCTGCTCGTGCAGGTAGTCGATGGTGCCGTCCCAGGACAGGAAGGTCTCCGGCAGCCGCCGCTCGATCTCGGCCATGGTCACCTCCGCCGACCGGGCGGCCTCGGTGGCCTGCCGGGTCGACATCCGGCGGTCGTTGATCCGCAGGCTGATCCGAGCCGGGTAGCCGCGCTCGTCATCCAGCCGAGCCATCAGCCGCTCGAGATCGTCCGGATCGTAGTAGGAGTGCATGCCAGCGATCAGCAGCGCCCGCCGGGTCTGGGCCACCAGCTCGTCCACCGTTTGATCGGCCAGGTCAAGGGTGAGCACCGAGTTCTGGGTGAGCTGGGCGATGGCCTCGGCGAAGCCGGGCCGGAACCGGTTGTTCATCACCACCCGGGCGGTCACCGAGTCCAGCTCCATGGCCCGGCCGATGGCCGCGGCGATGATGGCCAGCAATACCCGGGAGGTGTCCGTGCCGGTCCGCTGCGCGATCGCCAGCATCGCCAGGTACGCGGCCGGCGAGCCGAACCGGCCGTGCCAGTAGCGCTTGCCCTGCCGGCCTTCCGGATACCGGGGCAGGCCGAAGGTCAGCGGCGGGATGCCACGCAGATGACCCTCCCAGTAGCGCATGGCCCGGTCGCTGACCTGGCGCAACCGCGGCGTCTGCTCTAAGCGGCCCAGCTCCAGCAGCCCGACCGGCGGCTCGCCGCCCTTGCCGGTGGGCACCGTGTAGTCGAAGCCCAGATCGGCCATCAACAGCAGGCAGGAGATGCCGTCGGTCACCAGGTGGTTGAAGCAGAGCACCCAGTACACCGCCTCGCCGCGGTGCTTGACCACCGCCACCTTCAGCGGCCAGTCCTGGTAGAGGTCGAACGGGGTCATCAGCCAGGAGAACCAGAGGTCGTTGGTGTAGGAGGTCGCATCGTCCGGATCGGCGTCGTCCGGCACCGTCATCACCGACAACGGCAGCTCGCCGGAACCCGCGATCACCTGGCACGGTTCGCCGTCCGGACCGGTGCCCAGCCGGAACCGCAGGGCCGGACGCCGGCCCACCGCCTCGCCCAGCAGGGTCGCCACCTCCTCGACCGTGCCCTCGATCAGCTTGTGCGCGCCGCTGGTGTTGTGCGTCCAGCCGGTTTCCCGCATGTCCTGCAGGATCGCCTTCTGACCCCAGGTCAGCGGTGCGGTGCCCGCGCCGTCGCCGGCGAACGGCACCAGCACTCGATCCTCGACAATCCCATCGAACATGGACGTATCACAGCAACTAGAACGATGCCGAGTCAACCGGCAGGACGCGCTGCTCGGCGGTGCCGGGGTTGCCGAACACCAGGCTGACGTTGTGCCCGCCGAAGCCGAACGAGTTGGACAGCACCGCCGCCACCGGCGCCGACCGCGGTTGCTTGCGGATGTGGTCGGTGTCGCTGTCCGGGTGCGGATCCTCCAGGTTGTGGGTGGGCGGCAGCAGCCCGCGCTGCAGCGCCACGATGCTGATCGCCGCCTCGATCACCCCGGACGCGCCGAGCAGGTGCCCGGTCACTCCCTTGGTCGAGCTGACCGGCGGCGTGCCGGACGGATACACCTGGGCCAGCGCCAGCAGCTCGGCGGCGTCGCCGGCCTTGGTGCTGGTGCCGTGCGCGTTGAGGTAGCCGATGTCGGCGGCCGAAACCCCGGCATCGGCCAGCGCCCGGCGCATGCACTCGGCGGCGGCGGTGCCGTCCGGACGTGGCGTGGTCGGGTGGTAGGCGTCGTTGGTGGCACCCCAGCCGAGCACGTCCGCGTACCGCTTGGCGCCGCGAGCGCGGGCGTGCTCGGCCCGTTCGAGCACCAGCACGCCGGCACCCTCGCCGAGGGCCAGGCCGTTGCGGCGACGGTCGAACGGGCGGCTGGCGTCGGCCGGGTCGGCCCAGCCGTGGGCCAGCGCGCGGGCGTTGCCGAAGGAGGCCGCGAAGGTCGGGAACAGCGGTGCCTCGCTGCAGCCGGCGAGCACCACGTCGGCCTCACCGGCACGCAGGATCCGCAGTGCCTCGCCGACCGACTGGGCACCGGCCGCGCACGCCGTGCCCACCGAGGAGGTGTAGCCGCGGATACCGAACTTGATCGCGATCCGGGCGGCGCCCATGTTCGGCAGCACGCCGGGCAGCAGGTACGGGCTGACGCCCAGCCGGCCCTTCCGGGACTGGATGATGGCCTGCTCCTCGAACAAGGCCAGGCCGCCGACGCCGGAGACCACGACCGCGATCCGGTACGGGTCCACGTCCCGGCCGACTTCGAGGCCGGCATCGGCCATCGCGTCCTCGGCCGCGCGCAGCGCCATCACGATGGACCGGTCGACGAACCGGGCCTCGGTGGCCGGCAGCACGCTGGTCGGGTCGATGGCCGGACTGAACGCGGCCACGTCGAGCAGGCCAGCCAGCGGGTGGTCGGCCGGCGGCCGGACCAGCCCGGAACGGCCGGCGCAGGTGGCCTCGAACACCTCGGCCAGCCTGGTGCCGACCGAGCTGACCAGTCCGATGCCGGTCACCGCCATGCTCTTGGTCATCGTTCCTCCCGGACGCGGCTATCTCGCTCCGCAGCGGCCCACGCCGGCGTCTCAGCCAGGCCGAACGGAGCTGGGCCGAATAGAGCTGGGGCCGAACAGCTGGGGCCCCTGCGGTTACGGCGTCGAGCTGGCCTGCAGCCGGGATGCCACCAGCTCGGTGAACTCGCCGACCGTCATGCCGGCCAGCATCTCCGACTCGTCGTCGCTGAATTTCACGCCGTACTCGTCCTCCACCCGCACCGCCAGCTCGGCCAATGCGAGTGACTGCAGATCAGCGCCGGACGGGCCGAGCGTGGTGTCGTCGTCGATGCCTTCGGTGCTGTAATTCATTGCAGTCAGCGAGTCGAAGACGAACTGGCGGATCTCGTCTTTCATAAGCCGGCGCTTCCTTTCTCAGGGCTTGCGATAAACGGGGGTTTGGCTCGGGTGGTGCACGGGCTAGCCGGCTCTCGGATCGTCGCAGGCGGTGGCGGCGGCTGGCAATAGCCAGCCGCCTAAGCCACCCGGCCGGCGCTTCAGGAGCCTCATCATTGTCCGCCCAAACCGTTCAGCCGAGCCGGCTGCCGGCCAGCGGCGACGCCGCTGCGGTCAGCCGTACCGGCAGCTGGTCGTAGCCACGCAGCATCAGCGCCCGCCGGGCGCCCGGCTCGGCCGCCAGCGCCAGGTCGGGGAACCGGGCGAGCAGCCGGGGCAGCGCGATCCGGCCCTCCACCCGGCCGAGCGCCGCGCCCAGGCAGTAGTGCGGCCCGGCGCTGAAGGCCAGATGCTGGTTGTCCGGGCGGGTCGGGTCGAACCGGTCGGGGTCGGCGAACCGGCGCGGGTCGCGGTTGGCGGCGCCGGTCAGCACCACCACCAGCTGGCCGGCCCGGATCGGCACCCCGGCGATCTCGGCGTCGGAATCGGCGAACCGCACCGCGAAGTGCACCGGCGGCTCGTACCGCAGGATCTCCTCGACGTAGCCGGGCGCCAGCGACTCGTCGGCGCGCAGCGCGGCCACCGCGTCCGGGTGGTCGAGCAGCACCGGCAGGCCGTTGCCGAACAGGTTCGCGGTGGTGCGGAAACCGGCGTTGAACACCACGATCAGGTTGGCCAGCAGCTCCGCCTCGCTGAGCTGGTCCGGCTGCTCGTCGTGTACCAGGACCAGGTGGGAGATCAGATCGTCGGTCGGCTCGGCCCGGCGAGCGGCGACCAGCCGGCCGAAGTACTCGGCCAGCTCCAGCGCCGCCGCATCGGCGGCCGTCACCTCGGCCAGCGTGCGCTGACCGATCTCCAGCACCGCGTCGAATGCGCGCACCCGGGGCAGCAGCCAGCCCCGGTCGGCCGGCGGCACCCCCAGCAGCTCCCCCACCACGTCACTGGGCAGCGGCAGCGCGAAGGCGGCCATGAAGTCCACCGGCTCACCGGCCGCGCCGAGTTCGGCGAGCCGAGCCAGCCGTTGCTCGGTCAGGTCGGTGATGGCCGGCTCCAGCGCGGCCACCCGGCGGGCGGTGACGGCCTGGCTGAACAGCTTGCGCACCCGGGCGTGCTCGGGGCCGCCGGCGTTGAACAGCGAGCTCTGCAGCGTGCGCAGCACCGGATGGTCACGCCAGCTGGTCCGGCCCCGGTCGAGGAAGTCGGCGTCCAGCACCCGGAAGTTGGCATCTCGCAGCACCTCGCCGGCCGCCCGGTACCCGCAGACCGCGACCGCGAACCGCTCGGTCCGGCTGAGCGGGACCGCCTCGCCCAGCTCGTGCAGCCGGGCGTAGAACGGGTACGGGTTTCGCCGGCCGGCATCGCTGAGCAGCTCACGCAATGACACCTCGGCGGCCATGGCCCTGCTCGCCTCCTCGCACAGAAATGCGGACAGTTCGCGCGTCGCGCCCAGGCTACGCGCCGGCCGGGGTGAGCCGGCCGGCGTCCAGGTCGGCGGCCGCCGCTGCCGAGGAGTCGGCGGGGTAGCCGAAGGCGACCAGCCCCCGCCGCTGCAGCTGCTCGAACGCGCGCCGGGCGCCGGCCAGCGGCAGCCCCGCCAGCTCCGCGAGCTCGCCGATGCCACGGCGCCGGTCGACCAGCCGGAGCAGGCTGAACTCCTCCTCGCTCAGCGGCGTGCGGTGACCGGTCCGGGTCCGGACCAGCTGGCGGGCCGCACCCACCGCGCCGGCCACGGTCGGCACCTCGAGTTCGAGGGTCAGGCCCGGTGACAGCACCGGCACCAGCCGGACCGGCTCGGCAACCTCGGCCGCCCGCAGCTTCCGCACCCGGCGGCCCTGCAGGTAGAGCACGTCGAAGTTGCTGGCCAGGAAGCATTCCAGCGCGTCGGTCGGCGTTTCCACGATCGGCTCGCCTCGGATGTTGAACGACGTGTTGAGCACCATCGGCAGGCCGGACCGGCGGTGGAACGCCTCGATCAGCGCCCGGAACATGCCCTGGTGGTCCGGCCGCACGGATTGGATCCGGCAGGTCCCGTCGGCGTGCACCACGCTCGGGATCTCGGCCGCCCGCTCGGCGCGGACCGGCGCCACGATCAGCATGAACGGGTCGTCCACGTCGATGTCGAAGTACTCGCCGGCATGCTCGGACAGCACCGAGGCGGCGTACGGCCGAAACGGCTCGCGGAACTTCACGTGCTGGTTGAGGTAGTCGCGCATGCCCGGCACCCGCGGGTCGCAGATGATGCTGCGGTGCCCGAGCGAGCGCGGGCCGAACTCGCTGCCCAGGTCGAACCAGCCGACCACCCGGCCGGCGGCCACGTCGGCCGCGGCCAGCTCGGGGGTCCGCTCGGCCACCTCCTGCCAGCGGACCAGCTCCGAGCGCTCCCGCAGCGGCGCCTCGATCTCGTCGTCGGCGTACACCCGGCCGTGGTAGTCGTGCCGGTAGTCCCAGCTCGGCACCTCGCCGGTCAGCTCCCGGTGGCCGTACAGCGCGGCGCCGATGGCGACGCCGGAGTCGCTGGCCGCCGGGGTGATGAAGAGCTCGGTGAAGCTGGACTCGCGCAGCAGCCGGCCGTTGGTCACGCTGTTCAGCCCGACGCCGCCGCTGATCGCCAACCGGGTCTGCCCGGTGCGCCGGTGCAGATCCTCGGCCAGCCAGAGGACGGCCCGTTCCAGCTCGGCCTGGACCTTCGCCGCCACGTCCCGGCAGGTCTCGTCCTGCTCGGCCGGCAGCATCGACCGCTTGGGCAGCCGGGTGATCCACAGCGTGTCGATGTCCATCTCCGGTCCGGCCAGCTCGATGATCGGCTCGGCGATGGCCTCCGGGTTGCCGAACGCGGCCAGCCCCATCGTCTTACCGGCGTGCTGGAAGTGGCCGAAGATGTACTGGGAGGCCATCGAGTACATGTGGCCCAGGCTGGCGAACCGGAAGTACGGGGTGCTGGCGTGCCAGAGCGCCCAGCGCTTGCTGAGCACCTCCAGCTGGCCGTCGACGATCCGGTAGAGCGACTCGGACTCCTCCATCTCCGAGTACTCCGGCGGCGGGCCGAGGTCCGTCCGGTGCCGCCGGTGGTACTCGCCGTAGCTGTAGCCGCTGCCGTCCAGGACCAGCACCGCGCCGTCCCGGAAGCCCGCACCCACCCAGGCGTAGTAGGCGTGCAGCAGGTGGTGCGACGGGTTGGTGATCAGGACGCCGGGGTAACCGGCGGCGGCCAGCTCGACATCGAAGTCGCGGCCGGCGTACTGGTTCAGCACGATGCAGTCGACCGCGGCCAGGCCGGGCAGCCCGGCCGCGTCCAGGCAGTAGCGGACGGCCAGCTCCGGAAAACCCTGGTAGTACTTGACCCGGTTCAGCCGCTCCTCGCAGATCGCGACCACCAGCTCGCCGTTGATCAGCAGGCAGGCGGACGCGTCGTGCGCGCTGTTGATGCCGAGGACGACCGTGTCGCTCATCCAACCCTCCGTAAGAAAGGTGTGTCGGTCGCGGCACAGCGACCGCCGGGTCCGGCGCTGGGTGCTCGTCGCGTTTGTCACGTCGTCGTGCGGCTGGGTATAGAAAGCAGAGCATAGAGGCGGTGCGCCAGAAATTGCACCGGTTTGGACGAGCAATGTGCGGCGGGCCGGCACCGGCCGAACACCGGCTGCGAAACTGGCGCGTCGCCGCCGGACATCACCGCCGACCGGCAGTAATCTCGGCGTGAAATAAAGCAATTGTCGAAAGGGCTCGGCCGTGCGTAGGACAGCGCTGACTCCGACCAGCCGGCTCAGCCGCCGGGCTGGTCTGGCAGTCGGCCTGCTCACCGTCACCGTCGCCACCGCCGGCTGCGGGGTGCTCGGCGGCGGCAAGTCGAAGACCTCCGTCTCGGTGTTCGACATCAAGCCCGGCCAGTGCTTCAACCCGCCGGCCACCATCAAGGCCGAACTCAGCAAGCTCAGCGTGGTCGGCTGCGGCCAGCCGCACACCGAGGAGTCCTACGCCGACGTGCCGTTCGCCAATGCCAACGGCAGCCATGCCTCGGCCTATCCGGGCGACGCGCTGCTCAAGTCGTTCGCCGACGGTGCCTGCGCCCAGCGCTACACCGACTACGTCGGCCGGGACTACCTGGACTCCTCCTACTTCTTCACCTACCTGCTGCCCTCGGCGCGTGGCTGGGAGCAGCACAAGGACCGCAACGTGGTGTGCTTCGTGACCACCACCGGCCAGCCGCTGACCGCCACGGTCAAGGGCTCCAAGCGCTGACCGGCCTGACGCCTTTGCCGGGCTGGCAGTAGGAACGAGAGGGTACGCAGATGGGCAGCAGCAGCGTCACCACCGGAGCGATGCTGCAGTGCTCGTTCGGGCTGGCTCCGACCACCCTCAACGTGCTGCCGGTCAGCCGGGTCACCGTGGAGGGCAAGCCCGCCGCGGCCATCACCGACATGGCGCCACTGGTGAACATCCCGCCGTTCGGCATGTGCTCCAGCGTCGCCAACCCGACCGTGGCCGCGGCCACCGCGGCGGCGCTGGGCGTGCTGACCCCGATGCCGTGCGTGCCGGCCATCGCCGGCACCTGGACGCCGAACGCGCCGACCACCATGATCGGCGGCAAGCCGGCGCTGGTCGCCGGCTCCACCTGCATCTGCTCCTACGGCGGCGCCATCACCATCACGATGCCGGGCGCGCTGCGCACCACCGCGGGCTGAGAAGTTCGGATAAACAGCACGCGGCGCCACCGCGGGCAATTTCGTTACACGTTCTTATAAAGCCGCTCCGGAGTCGTTCCCTCACATCGGCCGAACACTGGGTTAGCCTTCGATCGATCTCGGCCTGGTCGGCCAAACCGAATCTCTTTCCTGGAGCTGATGCGTGCCTACGTACACTGCGCCCGGCGTTTACGTCGAAGAAGTTCCCTCGTCTCAGAAGGTCCTCTCGGCCGCACCCACGGCCATCGCCGCGTTCGTCGGTTTCACCGAGCGAGCGCCTGACGACGACCCGATCAACGACCCGGCCGGTGTCGCGCCCCGGCTGGTCACCTCCTGGTCGCAGTACGAGAAGCTGTACGGCAGCTTCGCCCCCGGCTGCATGCTTCCGCTTTCGGTCTATGGCTACTTCGCCAACGGCGGCAGCATCGCCTACATCTGCCGGATCCCGAACGCCGAGCCGGCCGGCGAGCCGGCGAAGCTGGAACTGGCCGCCGCCGACCGCTCGCTGGGCAACCCGCTCACCGTGGAGAGCGTTCAGCCGGACGCGCTGCTCAGCGTGCAGATCAGCTCCGAGGACCCGCCGGCGGGCGCGGCCGACACCGACCCGTCACCGTTCACCCTCTCGGTGATCGAGGCCGGCCAGGTGGTGGAGAGCTTCCCGCACCTGAGCTTCGGCTCCGGCGACAGCAACGTCGCGACCGTGGTGAACAAGACCTCCACCAAGGTGAAGGTGACCGTCAACCTCGACAAGAAGGCCGACCTGACCGGCCAGCTCGACATCCTCAGGCCGGGCAGCTACCCGCTCAAGACGGCGGCGCCGAAGCCGGTGCCGGTGACCGGCCGGCAGTTCGCCGGTTCCGAGTCGGCCCGCAACGGCATCAACGGCCTGGCGGTGGCCGACGACGTGACGATGGTGATCGTGCCGGACCTGATCACCGCGGCCACCGGCGCCGACGGCAAGACCGACCTGAACCTGTGGCGCTCGGTGCAGACCGCGCTGATCTCGCACTGCGAGCAGAACGGCAACCGGATGGCCATCCTGGACGCGCCGCCCGGCTTCACCCCGCAACAGATCAAGGACTGGCGCAGCGACACCGCGATGTACGACTCGGCCTTCGCCGCGCTGTACTACCCCTGGATCAAGGTGGACAACCCGATCGGGGTCAACGGCAACTCCGAGATGTTCATCCCGCCGTCCGGCCACATCGCCGGCGTCTGGGCGCGCACGGACGAGACCCGCGGCGTCTGGAAGGCGCCGGCCAACGACACCATCCGGGGCGTGCTGGACCTGGAGCGGACCGTCACCCAGAACGAGCAGTCGCTGCTCAACCCGGTCGGCATCAACTGCATCCGCCCGTTCGGCACCCGCGGCATCCGGATCTGGGGCGCCCGCACGCTGGCCTCGGACAGCGACTGGCGCTACATCAACGTCCGGCGGCTGTTCAACATGGTGGAGACCACCATCCTGGAAGGCACCCAGTGGGCGGTCTTCGAGCCGAACGACATGACGCTGTGGGAGGGCGTCAAGCGGACCCTGAACGGCTTCCTGCGTGGCCTGTGGTCGGCCGGCGCGCTGTTCGGTGCCACCGCCGACCAGGCCTTCTACGTCAAGTGCGACGCCGAGACCAACCCGCCGCAGTCCATCGACGAGGGCAAGCTGGTGGTCGAGGTCGGCATCGCGCCGGTCAAGCCGGCCGAGTTCGTGGTCTTCCGGATCAGCCAGCAGAAGCAGATCGCCAGCTGAGCCCGCGGCCCTCCCCTGACTTTCACGGACAACTAGGAGTACTAGGAGCGTCATGCCGAACGACCTGATCAACACCGACCCGATCGTCGCCCAGAACTTCTACCTCGAGATCGACGGGGAGAAGCTGCTGCTGTCCGGCGTCTCGGGCCTCGACATGGAGCTGGACGTGGTGACCGTCCAGCAGAACGGCAAGGATGGCAAGAAGCAGTCGGTGAAGACGCTGGGCACCTCGCTGAAGGTGCCCGACCTGTCGATCACCCGGATGGCCCCGATGAGCGCCGCCGACGACCCGGTCTGGAAGTGGTTCAAGGCGGTACGGGAGACCGGCTTCAAGGGCACCGACCGGGCCGGCAGCCGCAAGAACGGCTCGATCGTCTTCTTCGACACCTCGCTGAGCGAGGTCGGCCGGTTCAACTTCTTCAACGGCTGGCCGAGCAAGATCGGCACCGACGCGGTCAGCACCGACTCCAACGACCCGGTGAAGGAGACGATCACCCTGGTCATCGAGCGGCTCGAGCGCGTCAAGTGAGCCTGCAGACCAGCTATCCGTTCGTGCTGCCGCGCGGCTATGTGGACGCGCACGGCACGGTGCACCGGGAGGGCCGGATGCGGCTGGCCACCGCCCGGGACGAGCTGGAGCCGTTGCGCGACCCGACCGTCACCGGCCCAGACGACCCGCGGCTGACCGTCCTGGTGCTGGCCCGGGTGGTCGAGCGGCTCGGCTCGCTGGAGCTGATCACCAGCCATGAGATCGAGGGTCTGTTCGCCATCGATCTGGCCTTCCTGCAGGACTTCTACGGCGTGATCAACTTCGGCAACCAGGAAGAGTACGAGCAGCTGCTGCGGGCCCAGTCCGAGGGTCCGCCGTTGCTCGGACAGTCACCGGCCCGGCCGGCCAGCCCGGTGGCCGAGCCGGTGACGGCCGTCAGCTTCGATGGCCCGGCAGCCACCGGCGCAAGCTTCGGCGGTGGCGACTCCTTCGACGTCGAGTTCGACGCCGCCCACTTCGCCGGCGCCTTTGCCGGCCCGGCTGAGGCCGGCACGACGGCGGAACGTGGCCTGGCTCGGCGCGGCGCCGTCGAGGAGATCCCGCGCGCCAAGTGAGCGGCATGATGCGCTATCCCGCCGACGCACTGTGGCAGGAGATCGCCTACCTCGCCTATCACCTGCACTGGCCGCTGGACGACCTGCTGGATCTGGAACATCTCGACCGAGTACGGATGGTGCGCGCGGTGGCTTCCTTCAACGAGCGGGCCTGGCAGGCGGTGCGCGAGTATGCCTAACGGCTTCTCCGAGCCCACCATCAACTCCTACTTCGTCTTCGAGGTGGACGGGGTGGAGATCGGCTACTTCACCGAGGTGACCGGGCTGGCGGTGAACCTCACCGTGGAGGAGCTGCCCGAGGGCGGCCAGAACGGCTTCGTACACCAGATGCCCGGCCGGATGACCTGGCCACATCTGGTGTTCAAGCGGGGCATCACCTCCAGCGATGCCCTGTTCAGCTGGATGAGCAAGTCCAGCGGTGAGGGCTTCGCCGCCAACGGCAACAAGCTGACCCGCAGCACCGGCGCCGTCACCGTGCTGGACGCCGAGGGAACCCGGCTGCGGGCCTGGGAGTTCGCTGGCGTGTACCCGGTGCGCTGGACCGGCCCGGAGTTCAGCGCGACCAGCAACGAGGCGCTGCAGGAGCAGCTGGAAGTTGCCCACCACGGCTTCCGATCGAAGAACCTGTGACCGGCGAGCCGGCCGCCGACCGGGCGGCTTCAGCCGAGCCGGCCGGCGCCGCGGTGGACCGGGCGGGGCTGGCTCCGCCGGCGCTGCACCCGCCCGCGCTGGACCCGCCCGCGCTGGACCCGACCAGATTGGGCCGAGCGGCCGCTGAGCGGTTACGGCGCCCGGGCCGGCCGGTGGCGCTGGCCCGTGCCAACACCCTGGGAGTCATTGCCGAATCCTCGCTTCGGTTCGCCGCCTCGACCGCCCGGCCGGTGGTGGTCCGCCGGGCGCTGGCGGCCGGTGGCGTGGCGCCGGTCCGTTCGGTGGATCGGTCGGAGGTGCGGCCACCGCGCTGGTGGTTCCCCGGGCTCGGCGGCGCTGGCGATGGTGTCGGCAGTGCCGATGCTGTTCGCGCTGCCGCTGGTGGTGGCGCTCGAGATGCTGTTCATACTGCCGCTGCTGCTCGCGCTGCCGGTGGTGGTGGCGCTGGAGATGCCGTTCATGCTGCCGCTGCTGCTCGCGGTGCCGGTGGTGGTGGCGCCGCCGGTGTCGACCGGGCCGCCCGGCCGGCCCGGATCAGCCGGACGGCGCTGCCGCCGCGTGGGCTGGCCCGGGCCGCCCGCCAGGTTCCGGTGGACAACCGGCCACGCTCGCCGGGCACCATCGCCGGCGGCCTGGTCTCGACCCCGATCCCGGTGCGCCGGATGGAGGAAGTGGTCGCGGCCGGCCCGATGACGAGCGCGCACGAGCAGCGCCGCCTACAGCCACCCCGACCGGAGTCACCGCCGGGGATTTCGGCCGGGAGTGGAAGCAACACGCCTTCGCCAGCCGCGAGCGCAGGTGCCACTCCCCGCCACAGCGGCGCCGGTGTCGGTTCGCGGAGCGCTGGGCGGCAGGTCGTCGGTGCGCAGGGTCTCGGCGCGCAGGGTCTCGGTACGCACGGCGTTGGTCGGTCTGCTGCCTCTCCGAATGGTGTTGCCGGACCTCCGCGGCGGGACGGCGCGGCCGGCACCGTGGCGCTGCTACGGTCGACAGCCCGGGCCAGCTCGAAGGCCGGCAACCATGCCCGGTCCGCCGAGGGCACGCCGGTAACGGCAGCCCGGACGGCAGCCCCAGGGCCGGTCACCGCGCTTCGGCGGTCAACGATCTCCCGGCCGCGGGCTGGTCGCGACGCAAGCGGGGCGACCTACGGTGGCAGCCGAACCGATGCCCGGCCAGGCCGCGCCAATGCACTTGCCACGCCGACCACCCCGACCCCGCCGAGCTTCTCCCGGACCGTTGACTCCTCGGCCGCCGCTCGACCCGGCTGGTGGAACCGGCCAGCGGAGCCGAGCCGGTCGGCCAGCCAGTCTCCGGCCGCCCGGGGCACAGCCGCTGCCGGCCGACCGCTCAAGGCGCTGCCCGAGGTGATGCGGCGATCGCAGCCGGCCGGGCCAGAACGCTCAGCCGCTCGGGCCCGCGTCGGCAGCGCGGCCCGCGGCACGACCTCGGTGACCAGCGCCGCCTCGACTGACAGCACCATTCCGGTGACCGGTACCTCCCCGACAGTCGGCGTCGAACGGGCGAGCAGCCCGGCCGAGGCGACCGCGACGGGCCCGCGGGCGGTGACCGCCTCGGCGGCACAACCGCTCGGCCTCGCATCAGGCTTCCCTCGGCTTGCCGGATCGATGAGTTCCGGCATGATCGGCGTCCCTGGCGCAGACACCTTCCGCTCGTCGTTGCCGCTCGGCCTCGCTGTCTCCGGCCGGCAACCGGGCCTGCGCCGGATGCTATCGGCACCCGCCGCCGCATCGATCGTTCGCCGGTCGGACGCGGTTCGTCCCGGCATGCCAACGGTTTCCGCGATCGCCTCGGCACACTCGCGGCCGGAATCGAGTGAGCGCCAGCCGCCGGTCTCCGCCGGCCGGCACCGGCGCCCCGAACCAGTTCCGGCCCCGGACACCGCGCCGGTCGCAACCACCGAGCCGACTCACCCGCCGGCCCGACCGATGCCCGGAGCCGCCCGCCAGGCCGCGGCGTCGTTCACCCCATCGGGCCGGCCCAGACCGGCCGGCCGACGACCGGCGATCGGATTGGTCAGCCTGGGTCAGCCGATCCGGCGATCGACCCGGCCGGCGGCTATCAGGCCGGCCGCCATCCGAGGTGGTGAGTTTGCCGCCTCGACCGCCGGCCGGATCACCGGCACCTCCATCGATCGATCCGCCGGCATGCCGGCCATCGGAGCGGCCGGCAGGCCCGATCCCGCTGCTCGGGCGGGCAATCCGTTGATCAGCCGCTCGCTCGCCGCACCGATCACCCGCTCGCTCGCCGCAACGACAACCCGCTCGCTCGCCGCGCCGATCACCCGCTCGCTCGCCGCTCGCTGGACCCGATCGGGTGCACCGGCGCGCGACCAGCTTCCCCTGGTGCGGCGTCGTACCGAGCTGGCGCCGGCAGCGCAGACCGGCGGTCTGCCGCGACCGATGGTCCTGCTGCCAGCCGGCGCGGCGGCAAGGCAGTTCGGCCGCGCGCACCCGATTCACCGAGCTTCACCCGCCACCGGCCGTGCGACGACCGATGACCAACCGATCCAGCCGGCCGGCCGGCCCACGGCTTCGGCCGTTGCCAGGTTCGCCGTACCGCCCGGCCACAACCTGCGCCGGCGGCTGGCGTCCGGACTGGCGCCGCTGGCCGGCAGCACGCTGTTGACCGGAGGTTTTGCCGGCGCGCACCAGCACGAACTTGAAGCGACCGCGCGTCGCCGGGTTGTCGGCAGCATCCGGCCGGCGGCCGTCGCATCGCCGCCCGGCCAGGGAGCGCGGCCGGCGGCAGCCGTTCAGCCGCTTCGGCGACCCGTCGCGCCGGCATCGGGTCCGAACTCGCCGACACTGCCGGGACGGGCGAACCTGCCGGTATCACAAGGACAAACCTCACCGGCGCAGCGTCGACCGGCTGCGGCAGCCACCCACGCACAACCCGCAGCGGCCGACGCACAACCTGCGGTGGTTAGCGAACAGCCCGCGGCGGCTAACACGCAACCCTCGTCGAGCGACACCCCGAGGCCGGCCGGCCGACCTGGCACCGTCCGCCGGATGCCTCGGCGGCCCAGCGGCCCGGCCCGCTGCCAGACGGCAGTCCGGTCGCTGCCGACCACCCAGGCGGCGGCTGCCATCGCACCGCCGGTGGTGGCCCGCGCGACCCGCCAGGACCGCACGCCGCTGCCCGGTGGCCTGCTGCTCGCCCCCGCAACCGGCACCGGTCAGCTGGGCGCCTTCGTCCGGCGCGCGGTAGTGGTGGCACCGCCGCGGGTCAGCGTCCGGCCGAGTCAGCAGGCATCCGGCGTCGGCGGTCCGGCGGTGCCCGAGGTGGCTCGTGCCGGGTCGGCCGGCCGGCGGCCCGGTGGCTCGTCGGCGGCCGCTGTCGAGGCCGACGGCCCGCTGGTCCGTCGCTCACTGTCCGGCGCGGCGCACTCGCTGTTCCGCAGCCTGCTGGCCGGCCCGCCCGAGCTGCCGGCCGGCGCCGGCCGGCAGCCAGCTCAGCCAGGTTTCGGCAATTCGGTTTCGGGAGGGATTACCGGCATGTTCGACGGCCCGCATTCGCACCAGCCGGTCGAGCCGGCGGTTATCCGGCGGTTCCGACAGCCAGGCTCGGACCCCGACCCGCACTCCGGCGATCAGCCGGCGGCCGACGCCAGCCCGGCCATGCGGGCGCGCGACTTCGACGAGCTGATCGACCGGATCGTGGCCAAGCTGGAGCACCGCGTCCTGGAGGACCTGGAGCGGCGCGGCCGGCGCGGCATACCGGGGGTGTTCTGATGGCCGAACTGGAGAAGGCGTTCCTGGAGATCGAGGGCGGCCAGCGGGTGCCCTGCCTGTTCAATCCGAACGAGATCGCGGTGGGCCGGCGTAACAACTGGGCCGCCGAGCCGATGCCTGGCAAGGGCGTGTCCCGGCTGCGCTACTCCGGCGCGCAGTCCGGCTGGCTGCGGGTCGAGCTGTTCTTCGACACCACCTCCGACGGCGCGGCGGTCACCAAGTACACCGGCGCGATCCTGAAGCTGATGGACGTGGACAGCTCGCTGCCCGGTTCGGACGAGGCGACGCACAACGCCCGGCCGCCGTTCGTCACCTTCCACTGGGGTGATCTGCACTCCTTCAAGGCGGTGATCACCGATCTGCAACTGGTCTTCACCTACTTCTCCGCCTCCGGCGTGCCGCTGCGCGCCAAGATGAACCTGCTGATGCAGCAGTACGAGGAATCGCAGGCGTTCGGGCCGCAGAATCCGACCTCGGGCACCCCGCGACCGCACCGGGTGCACCGGCTGCAACCGGGTGAGACGCTGGACCGGATCGCGGCCCGCTACTACGGCGACTCGACCCGCTGGCGCTCGCTTGCCGCGGCCAACCACATCGAGGATCCGCTGGCGATCCGGCCCGGCGCGCTGCTGTCGATCCCCCGGATCGAACGCCGATGAGTGCGCGGCGCGGGCACGAGGTGCCAAGGAGCGCGGCGAATTCGGCGAGCGCTTGGGCCAGGACCCAGGTGGACTCGTGAGCGACTTCGACGGGCTGAGCCCGACCGTGTCGGTGGCCGGCACCCCGCTGTCGGCCACCATGCTGCAGCAACTGGTGTCGGTACGGGTGCAGCGCAGCCTGCGCCTGCCCGGCCGGGCCACCCTGCGCTTCACCGATGTCGGTTATGCCGTCTCCTCCGGCGGTTTCTTCAGCATCGGCAAGAAGGTGGACGTCGGGGTGTACCAGGGCGGCTCGCTGTTGAGCGGCACGGTCACCGGGCTCAGCCTGCAGCAGCAGGAGGGCGACCATCCCGACCTGGTGGTGGTCGTCGACGACGGGGCCTACAAGCTGACCCGGGGCAGCAAGGTGAAGACCTACCTGAACATGACCTTCTCCCAGATCGTCAGCCAGCTGGCCAGCGGTGCCGGCTTGCAGGCCGATGCCACCGCGAGCCAGCAGGTGCATCCGTACGTCCTGCAGGCGGACACCGACCTGGGCTTCCTGGACGAGCTGGCCTCCCGGCTCGGCTACGACTGGTGGGTGGAGGGCAGCACGCTGTACTTCAGCCCGCCGAGCAGCGCCGGCCCGGTGGCGACCCTGGAGTTGGGCAAGGATCTGCAGGAGTTCTCGGTGCAGGCTTCCGGCCTGCTGCCGAACAAGGCCCAGGTGGTCGGCTGGGACAACGCCACCCAGACCTCCATCGTCGGCCAGTCCGGCTCGGCCAGCTCGGCGGTGCTGCCGTCGGCGGACTTCGTCCAGCCGTTCCTGTCCAACAGCAGCCAACTCGGCGACGCGCCGGTGGTGACCGGGACGCTCACCCCGCTGAGCCAGGCCGAGGCGGCGGCTGCCGGCGACGCGTTCCGGTCCCGGTGGGCGGCCGGCACCGTGCAGGCCCGGGGCGTCGCCGAGATCAGCGACAAGCTCAAGCCGGGTGCTGCCGTCAAGGTGGCCAACGCCGGCCCGGCGTCCGGCACGTACCACCTGACCGAGGTCGAACACCGTTATGACAGAAGGGGATTCCGTAGCCAGTTCGTGGCCGGGGACCGGACCCGGACCGGGCTCGCGGACACCTTGGCGGGCCAGCCGCGGACCGGCAGCTTCAACCTGCCCGGCTTGGTGGTCGGCGTGGTCACCAACGTCGACGACCCGGACAAGGCCGGCCGGGTCAAGCTGAAGTACCCGGCGGTGAGCTCGGACATCGAGGGCCCGTGGGCGCGCATCGTCACGCTGGGTGCCGGCAACAAGCGCGGCATGGTCTTCCAGCCCGAGGTGAACGACGAGGTGCTGGTCGCCTTCGAGGGCGGCGACCCACGCCAGCCGGTGGTGCTGGGGGGTTTGTTCAGCGGCAAGAACGTGCTGCCGGAATGGGGCGTCAAATCGGGCCAGGTGCAGTCGCGACGCATCACCTCCCGGCTCGGGCACGTCATCGAACTGGCCGACGGCACCGACCCCGCCACCCAGCACGTGCTGCTGCAGCTGAGCACCACCACCCACAAGATCCGGCTGGGCGCCGACAAGCTGGAGGTGGAGGTGGCCGCCGGCAAGCCGGTCTCGATCAAGTCGGGCTCGGCGTCCTTCGAGATCGACGCCAGCCAGAACGTGACCATCAAGGGCACCAAGGTGACCATCCAGGCCGACACCGAGTTGGTGCTGACCGGCAACTCCAAGGTCGGCGTGACCAGCCAGGGCCAGCTCGACATTCAGGGCTCGATGGTGTCGGTGAAGGGTCAGGGCACCACCAGTGTGGAGGCCAGCGGCCCGCTCACCCTCAAGGGCGCGATGGTGGCGATCAACTGATGATGGATGGCCCGATGATCAAAGGCGAAACCATGAATGCGCCACACCATGACTGAGCCGAGCCCGACCCGGCAGGCCCACCTGGCCGCCACCGACGGATCCTTCGTCGGCCGCGGCTTCAGCTGGCCGATGGAGGTGGACCACACCGGCTCCCTCCGGTTGACCGACGGCGCCGACGACCTGGACCGGTCCATCCGGGTGGTGCTGCTCACCGCGCCCGGCGAGCGGCTGATGCGCCCGGACTTCGGCTGCCGGATCTGGGATCTGCTGTTCGAGCCGGTGACGCCCAACCTGCTCGGCCTGATCGCGGAGGCGGTCCGTGACGCACTGGCCCGCTGGGAACCCAGGATCGTCGTCGAAGACGTCCAGCCCAGCCCCGATCCGGACGATAGCGCGCTGATCCGGATCAGCATCAGCTACCAGATCCGCGCGACCAACGACCACCGAAACCTGGTCTACCCGTTCTACGTCATCCCGCACGAGCCCGAACCCTGAGCAGCCCCGACGCGTCCTTAAGAATCCCAGCCTGACTAGCGAGAGTCCTGCCGATGCCACTACCAGCACCCAACCTGGACGACCGGACCTTCCAGGAGATCGTCGACGAGGCGAAGCGGCTGATCCCGCGCTTCTGCCCGGAGTGGACCAACCACAACCTGTCCGATCCCGGCGTGGCGCTGATCGAGCTGTTCGCCTGGATGAGCGAGATGGTGCTGTACCGCTTGAACCAGGTGCCCGAGCGGCTCTACGTGCACTTCCTCAACCTGGTGGGCATCGAGCCGTTCCCGCCCTCGGTGGCACACGTCGACCTGACGTTCTGGCTCTCCGCGCCGCTGGAGCAGCCGGTCGCGGTGCCGGCCGGCACCCAGGTCACCACCGCGCTGGGCGCCACCGCCGGCACGGCCGGCCGGGAACCGGTGGTGTTCACCACCAGCTCGGAACTGCTGATCAGCCCGCCGGTATTGCGGGCGGCGCTGACCGGCACCGCGGCCAATGATCGGTTCACCGACGTCTGGGACGACCTGCGCTACCCGAACGTGGCCGCCACCTGCTTCTCCTCGACCCCGCTGGCGGTCGGCGACGCGTTCTACCTCGGCTTCGCCGAGAGCCTGGCCGGCCTGGCCATCCGGCTCACCGTGACGGCCGACGCGGAGGGCATCGGAGTCGATCCGCATAACCCGCCGCTGAGCTGGGAGGTGTGGAGCGGCGAATCGTGGATCGCCACCGCGGTGCACAGCGACACCACCGGCGGCCTGAACCGGGCGGGCGAGATCGTGCTGCTGATCCCGATGCGCCACCAGCTGCTGACGATGGGTGGCACTGCCGGGTACTGGCTGCGCGCCCGGCTGGTCGAGCCCAAGCCCGGCCAGCCGTCCTACCAGGCCTCGCCGCGGATCGGCTCGCTGGAAGCGGCCGCGATCGGCGGCACGGTGGGCGCCGAGCACGCCGAGCAGGCGGCCGCGGCGGTGCTGGGGCGCAGCGACGGCACGTCCGGCCAGTCGTTCCAGGTCAACCGGGCACCGGTGCTGCCCCGGGTCGACGGTGAGCAGGTGGTGGTGATCGAGCGTGCCGTGCGGACCTGCTGGCAGGAGGTCGAGGACTTCACCCGGTCTGGCCCGAAGGATCCGCACTACACCTGGGAGAGCGGCAGCGGGCTGATCAAGTTCGGGCCCCGGGTGCGCTACGCCGACGGCGTGATCCGTCAGCACGGCGCGATTCCCGCTGATGGCAGCGAGATCACCGTCACCGGATACCGGCACGGCGGTGGCAGTGGCGGCAACGTGGGCGCCCGGACGCTGACCGTGCTGCGCTCGACGGTGCCCTACGTGGCCAGCGTGATCAACCTGCAGCCGGCGACCGGCGGGGTGGATCCGGAGACGGTGGCCGAGGCGAAGGTACGCGGGCCGCTCACCCTGCGGACCGGCCAGCGGGCGGTCACCGCCGGCGACTTCGAACGGCTGACCCAGGAGGCCTCGATCGAGGTGGCCCGGGCCCGCTGCCTGCCGGCCGCCGACGGCAGCAAGCCGATTCGGGTACTGGTGGTGCCGCAGGTCCGCACCGACCCACGCCAGCATCGGCTGGACGACCTCGCGATCTCGGCCCCGCTGCTGAACCAGATCAGCACCCACCTGGACCGGCATCGGCTGGTCGGCACCGCGGTGGAGATCGGCACGCCCTACTACCAGGGGGTCAGCGTCGCGGCGCTGGTGCACACCCCACCGGGCCGGCCGGCGGCGCTGGTCAGGCAGCGGGCGGTCGACGTGCTGACCCGCTACCTCAATCCGCTCACCGGCGGCGCCGAGGGCAACGGCTGGCTGTTCGACACCGACCTCAACAGCTCGGTGGTAGCCCAGCTGCTGGAGTCGGTCGAGGGCATCGAGCGGGTGGAGGAACTGCTGCTGTTCGAGTACGACCTGCGTTCGGGTCGGCGGCTGGGCAGCGGCCGGGACACCATCCGGCTGAAGCCGCATTCGCTGTTCCTGTCGGCAGATCACCGGGTGGTGGTGCGCTGATGAGCGTCGAACCTTCGGTCACCGGCACCGCGCTGAGCCCGGTCGGTGGCGCGCTGAGCCCGACGGGCGGTGCGCTGAGCCCGACTGGCGGTGCGCCGGTTGCCGGCCGGCGGGCCGGCGTTGCCCGGGTGCGGCCGCATTCGCCGCGCAATCCGCAATGGATGCTGAACCAGCTGCCGGTCGGCATGCTGGACAGCCCCTTCTTCGTCAGGTTCGTCTCGCTGTTCCAGGAGTTGGCAGAGCCGCTGCTGCAGGGTGCCGACAACATCGAGCACGTGGTCGATCCGAGCGTGGCGCCCGAGTCGATGGTCCGCTGGCTGGGGTCGTGGATCGGGCTGGACTCCGTTGATCCGCAGCTGCCTCGGGATCTGCAGCGGCTGATCGTGCGCAGCTCGGCCCGGACCATGAGCTGGCGCGGCACCAAGGCCGGCCTGACCGAGTTCCTGCGGATGACCAGCGGTGGCGACGCCGAGGTGGTGGACGGCGGCGGCGTCTGGCGCGCCGGGCAGGCGCCGGCGGACACCGCAACCGTACGGATGTCGGTGGCCTCGACCGGCTGGCTGCAGGAGAAGGACTTCATCGAGCTGCTGCGGGATGAGGTTCCCGCGCATGTGCGAGCCGAGCTGTGGATCGCCGGCCGGCTGGCCTGGTCCTCGGCGGATGAGGTGGCGCGATGACGTCGGGCGGCGAGCTGGATCAGACGGCGGTCATCCCGATCGTGCAACCGGACGCACCGTCGCCTGCGTCGTCGGCGACGTTGAATGGGCAGCCGCCAGCCCAGAATGGGCAGTCGCCGGCGCAGAATGGGCAGCCACCGATGTGGGATGGGCAGGCATCGACGCAGAATGGGCACGCAGCGCAGCCAGAGCTACCGTCGCAACCGGCGGTGCCGGCTACCTCCCAGCCGAATTTGCCTTGGTCCCAAGCCGATTCCGCCTCGTTGACGGCGGCGCTGGCAGCCGCGATCCCGGCGGCATCGGTCACGCCCGACCCAACGGGCCTCGTCTCCGGCAATCCCGCGGTGCTGCCGGAGAGCCATCCGGTCAGCATCAGCTGCCCGGAGTGCGGTGCGCCGGGCATGGTGGACCCGACCCGGCGGGACGCCGGCGACTTCTGCCGGGCCTGCGACTTCCCGCTGTTCTGGTCGAAGGACCGGATCTCGATCGGCACGCCGAGCGATGCCGGCGACGACTCGCTCCGCCGGCTACCCGGCGCGCTCGGCCGGGTGGTGATCGCCTCGGCACCGTGCCCGCACTGCAACGAGCTGAACCTGCCCACGGCGGTGTACTGCATCCGGTGCGGGTCGGCCATGCAGTTCGTCCCACCGCCACCACCGGTGCCACGGCCGGTGTACGTGCCGGCCCCGGAGCCGCCAAGGCCAGCGCCGCCGGAACCCGAACCGGAACGACTCTGGTTCTGGTGGCTGGTGCTGATCGCCATGTTCGTGCTGACCGGCGTGGCCCTCATCTGGGCCCAGCACTGGTACTGAGGCGGATAGGCCCGCCGCCGGCGCACCCGTGCCGGTCACCATGGCGTTACCGCTGCAGTGGGCCGGCGGTAGGGTTCGGCCATGCCCAGTGATCTTGTGCTCAAGACGATGAACGCCGTGCACCGGGCCACGCTGAAACTGACCGGCAACCGGCTGGGCGCGAGCATCGGTGGCATGCCGTCGCTGGAGCTGACCACGACCGGCCGCAAGAGCGGCAAGCCTCGGTCGGTCATGCTCACCTCGCCGCTGCGGGAGGGCCAGAGCTACGTGGTCGTCGCGTCCCGGGGCGGCGACGACATCCACCCCGCCTGGTTCCTCAACCTGCGCGACAATCCCGACGTCAAGGTGCGGATAGTCGGCAAGGCTCCGCAGCGGATGCGGGCCCGAGTGGCCAGCCCCGAAGAGCGGGCCAGGATGTGGCCGCTCATCGCCGACAAGTACCGCAACTACGCCGGCTACCAGCAGCGCACCGACCGCGAGATCCCGCTGGTGCTGCTCGAGCCCTGACGACGATGGCGCACCGCGCTGGATCGGTGTGCCTGACGGCGACGGCGCACCGCGCTGGATCGGTGTGCCTGTCGCGGGGTTCGTCCGGCTGTCCGGAACGTGGTCGCAGCCACGCAGGCCGGAGTCGTACCGGTGGTTCCGGCCGGCCTCGGCGCTCAGGAGATGGTGATGGTCACCGCCTGCGCGGTGCTCGACGCGGTCACCGTCACCGTCTTCGTCCCGGTCTTGGTGGTGGTCGTCCCGCCCACCGTGGTGCTCTTGGTGGCGGTGATGGTGTAGCTGCCCGGCGGCAGGTTGCTGAAGCCGGCCGAGCCCGCGACGCTGACGTCGTCCGGCGGCGCGGTCACCGCTGTGTCGGCCGGGGCCAGGCTGACCGTGGCACCGTCCACCGGGGAGTTGCCGGGCGAGGACCGCACCGTGATGTCCAGCGAGCCACCCTGCTCGTCCAGCGGGACCACGGCCGAGACCGGGGTGGCAGACGAACCCGGGGTCACCGACGTGCTGGCCACCGTCCAGCCCGTCCCGTAGCCGGTGCCCGGATCGGCAGTCAGCGTGTACGCCAGCCCGGGCGCCACCCAGATCGACACCGTGGTCGGCGTGCCGGTGGTCGTGGTCGCGAACGAGGCCGCCTGGTAGATGACCGTGCTGCCCTGCTTCACCTGCAGCGACACGGTCGGCGGCACCGGGTTGCCGTCGAGCGCCAGCGGGGTGGCCTGCACGCTCAGGTCCAGCTGCGCCTCGGCGATCGTCAGGTTGACCGTGCTGGATTGTGCTGCGGTGCTGGATACCGTTACCGCCAAAGGCGAAGTCTGGCTGACCGCAGTGCCGCCGGACATCACCTTGCCGGTGTGGTTGGCGGGCAGCTCGACCCACACCGTCCAACTGCCGGACGGCACCGAGTTGAAGGTGCCGGTGAGCGAGCTGCCGCTGCCGGTCAGCGGTTGGGTGCCTTGCGCCGGGTTGCTGCTGGTCGGGCTGGCGGTCAGATGAGCCTGCGCACCGGTCAGCGCGAAGCCGTTGCTGGCGGTCAGGTTCACCACCACGTTGTTCATCACTCGGTCCAGCGCCGGGCTCAGCGTGAGGTTCTGCCCGGCGCTGACCGAGGTCGGGTTGTCGCTGGTCAGGTAACCGGTCCTGACGAACCGGACCAGGTAGCCGCCGTCCGGCACCGAACTGAACCCGTAGTAGCCGCTGCCCGGCGTGCCGCTGCCACTGGTCGCGGTGCTCAGCACGGTGCCGTCGGACTTGATCAGGCTCACCGTCACCCCGTCCAGCGGTGCCGTCGCCAGGCTGGTGCCCTGCTGGCCGGACACGATGCCGGCGATGCTGTTGGTGCGCACATCGATCCGCACGTACACGGTCTGGGTGTGCACGCCCACCAGCGCGGTCACCTGCACGGTCAGCGGCGCGATGCCGTTGCCGCTGATCTCCAGCGAGTAGGTCGTCGGGACGATGGCCGGGAACGCGTACAGGTTGCCGGTGCCCGGGGCGGTCAGCGTGATCGGGCTCTGGCTGTTGTCGACCGCGGTGAGGGTCAGCGTCGCGTTGGAGATCAGGTCGGCCGCGGCGTGTGAATCCGAGCTGGCCACGCCCACGTTGAGGTCCACCCGGTTCGCGTCCAGGCTCAGCACCCGGCTCACGTCGGCACCGGCCACCTGGAAGTACTCTCGCCGCTCGGCGGTGTAGCCAGAGGCGGCCATGTCGACCACCCAGCCACCCGGCAGCAGACCGTCCCGGGAGTTGCTGCCGGTGATCCGGAAGCTACCGTCGGCACCGCTCACCGCGCCGAAGGCCGACCCGTCGGTGGCGGCGGTGGCCGGGCAGTTGGCCAGGCCAGTAGCGGTGGCCCCGCAGTAGCTGGCGGTGAGCACCACGTTGGCCAGCGCCTGGCTGATGCCGTTGCCGAACACCGCCTGGGTGGTGCCGATGATCGCGCCGCGAGCGGTCAGGAACGCCACACAGTCGGTCTGCTGGCCGGCGGTGATGACGATGCTGGTGGCACCGCCGGCCGGGCACTGCACCGCGATCGAAGAACCGGTGCTGGCGAAGGCATAGCCGGCCGCCTGGATCCGCACCGAGTACGCGGTGCCCGGCACCAGGTTGGTGAACAGCACGTCGTTGGACCCGGGCGGGGCGGTCTGGGTGACCGGCGGCGAGTTCCCGCCGGACAGCACGAAGATCGCGTTCGACACCGGTGCGCTGCTGGCGTTCACCGCGGCGATGCTGAGGCTGCCCAGCTGCTGTAGCTGGATCGGCGGCACCACGCAGGCCAGCCCGAGATCGCAGCTGAAGCTCACCGTGCTGCTGGCGTAACCGGGCAGGCTCGCGGTGAGCTGGTAGCTGCCGGGCCGCACCTCGTCGGGCTGCGGGTACTCCGAGTCCTGCCAGCTCAGCACGCCGTTGTCGTCCACCGAGACGTCGATCGTGCCGGTGCCGACGGCCTTGCGGTTCACGGCCAGGTTGACGTCCGAGCGGTGCGCCGCCGGGTTGTCCGGGCTCAGGGCCAGGCTGCCGGAGATGGGCTGGGGTGCCGGGATCAGGCTGGTGGACAGCAGCGAGGTGGTCGACACCGCCAGGCCGGTGGCGTTGTAGGGCTGGTAGTTGTCGGCGACGACGCTGAGGTCGGCCTGCCCGATCACCAGCGCCAGCCGGGCCCGCGGGATGGTGGCCACGTCCGAACAGGGTCGCGGCGGCGCGTTCGGGTCACTCACCGGCGGGGTCGGCGCGTTGCCGTCGGCGGTCACCGCGAAGCAGCCGTTGATATCGGTGACCACGCTGACCTGGGCCCGGATCGGGGTGGCGCCGGAGTAGGCCACCACCCCGCTCACCGCCACCGTCGCGTTGGGCACGCCGTGACTGGTGCCGGTGTAGGAGCTGGTGACCTGGCCGATCACCTGGCTGATCGACAGGGTCATCGCCAGCTGGGCATTCACCTCCTGGTCCTCACCCACCGACACGGTGGCCGAGCCGCTGTTGACGCTCTGGCTGGCCGACACCACGTGCGCGCCGGAGGCCAGCCCGACGATCCGGAGCCGGCCGTCCACGCCGGACTGGATGGCCGGCTGGCTGGCCAGCGGCACCGGGCTGACGGTCACCGGCACGCCCGGGGCGTTCACCAGGCCGCCGGACGAGCTGGGCGCCATCACCGACAGCACCAGCCGGCCGAGCCGATGCAGGTTGGCGTCGTAGCGGGCGGTGGCGCCGCGGTCCAGGATCAGCTGCACGCCGGCCAGCGAGTGGTACTCCGGGTTCAGCGGGTGGACGTAGACCAGGTACGTGCCGTGCGCCAGGCCGCGCACCGTGTACGAGCCGTCGGACACCGAGGTGAGTGAGCACTTGGCGCCGGTGACGCTCGCGACACAACCGGCCGAGCCACCCGGTGCGGCCGGCGGCTGCACGGTGCAGCCCGGTTGGCCGGTGGGCGCCGGGCTGGCCGGCGCGACGATCACGCAGGTCCGGTAGTCCACCTGGTGGGCGTAGTCCTGGCCAGCTGGCACCGGTTCGTCCGGGTCGTCCGGCACGGTCAGGTCCGGGCCGGTGTTCAGGCTGCCGACCGCCGCATTGATGGCGCCGACCACGGTGGCCGCCGGGAACAGCGCCAGCGGCGCGGCCTCGGCGGTGGCATCGAGCGGCACCTGGGCGTCCACCGTGCCCGGTTCGTAGCCGGGCGCGATGACCACCAGGTGATGCAGCCCGGGCAGCAGCCCGGTGCTCGGCTGGGAGTCGATCGAGGGAACGGTGTACTCCTGGCTCGGGTCGACGTCACAGACCACCATCGGATTGCTGCTGACCCCGGTGGCGCAGGCCGTCTCGACATCCGGCTCCGAGACGTCCACCCCGACGTCGAGCCTGCACAGCGCCAGGTTGGCCGGACTGCCCGGCTGGGTCGGGTCGTAGCCGTCGGCCTGGTCGCAGCTGAGCTGGCCGCCGCTGCGGGCATCGGTGACCCGGCCCCGCACGTGCGAGGTGGCCGGCAGCACGCCACCGGGCGTGGTGGCCAGCTTCAGCGCCACCGGCGGCGTGCCGCCGGCCTTGGCCACCACGGTGACGTAGCTGGTGACCCGGCCGTACAGCTCGGCGCTGAGCACATAGGTGCCGGGGGTCACCCCGTTGAAGCTGAACGAGCCGAGCGGATCGGACAGGCTCATCGTCTTGTAGGTGCCGGCCGGGCCGGTCAGCACCATCCCGACGCCGGCCAGGCCGGTGCCGTCGGCGCCGGCCACGGTGCCCTGCACGGTTCCGGTGGACGGTCGCAGGGTCGCGTTGGCCACCGCCCGGGACTGGCCGGCGGCCAGCGTGATCCGCTGGGTCTGCGGCAGGTACCCCTGGCCGGTGATGGTCACCGTGTAACTGCCGGGCACCGGCAGCGCCGGCAGGGTGTAGCTGCCGACCGGGCCGCTGGTCACCGTCGTCGCGGTCCGGGTGATGGTGCCGTCGGTGACCGTGACGCCGGCGCCGCCGACGCCCTGCACCGAGCCCAGGCTGTCCGGTCCGTCGACCGTCCCGACCAGCGAGGCGACGCCGGCCCGCAGGGTCAGGTTCACCGTCGCGGCGGCACCCGCGCCGAGGGTGATCAGGGTCGACTCCAGGCTCAGCCCGTCCTTGCTGGCACTGACCAGGAAGGTGCCCGGGGTGGACAACCCGTCGATCGCCCACCTACCGATCGAGCCGGTGCCGATCGAGGTGGAGCTGGTGGTCAGGGTCTCCTGCCCGTCGCTGATGGTGATGGTGGCGCCGCCGACCGCGCCGGCCGGGCCGCCGATCGTGCCGCTGAGCCGGCCGGCACCGGCGGTCATGGCCACCTTGAGCGGCTTGCTGGCATCGGCGTCGGCAGCACTGAGGATGTACTTGCGCCGCTGGTAACCGGGCTTGCTGAAGATCAGCAGGTAGTAGCCGGGCGAGCTGATGCCGGCGAAGGACCAGGAGCCGTTGGCCTGGGTGGTGGTGGACAGCCGGCGGGAGACCGGGGACTGGCTCCGATAGCCCAGCAACTGGGCGGAGATCTTGCCGTCGGTGTGCAACTCGGCGGCCAACGACTTGGCCGACGCGCCGACCGGCTGTGCGCCCTGGGCGTTCTCGTCCACCAGCGAGGTGGGCTGCAGCGTCACCGTCACCCCGGCCGGCGCGGTGGCGGTGACCAGGCCGTTCAGCCGGACCCCGCTCGCCGCGGCCGCGCCGCTGCCCGTGCCTGACTTGCTGGCATCGGCTCCGCCGCCAGACCCGCCAGACCCGCCAGACCCGCCGTCCGACTTGCCGGAAGGCTTGCCGGACGCCGAAGGGCTCGGGTTGTCGGACGTGCTGCCGGCCGCCGCCGGCGCGGCCTGGTTGCCCTGGTGGGCAGCCAGCTTGCCGATGCCGATCGCCGCCACCGCCAGCCAGAGGGCCAGCACCGCGATCACCGCCAGCAGCTTGTAGCCGAACGGGCTGAACAGCGGCCGGGCGGTGAGCGAGCCGGTGACGCTGCTCGGTGCGCCGAGGCCGCGAGCGGCGATCAGGAACGGGTGCCGATCGCGACCACCGATCAGTCGCGGCCGGGTCACCGCCAGCCGGCCTCGGATCCGGGCGACGCCGCCGGCCGGCACCTGCAGCCGATGCCGGCTCAGCCGCAGCGCGGCCCCGTCAGACACCTCCGAGCGCAGCTCCACCTCGGCCGGGCTGCCGCCGGTGTTGCGCAGCTCCACCTCGATCCGGCGGCCGAACACCGCGCTGCTATCGGTCGGGTGCACGGCCATGCTGAGCTGGCTCGGCTCGTCCACCAGCAGCGCAGACTCGACCATGGTGGTCGCGGCCGACGGCTGGCCGGTTGCCGGATCGGTCGCCTGCACCGCCACCGCGAACGGGTAGCTGGCCGGCAACGTGCCTGACGGCGGCCGCAGCACCAGCTCGATCCGGGCGCCGCCGCCCGGTGGCAACGGCCCCACCCGATCCGGCAGCGGCAGCCAGGACGAGTCCAGCCCCAGCACCGTGACGGTCAGCAGCCGGGGCCCGGCGGCGTTGTTCACCAGGTCGATGTCGAACAGCACCGGGCTGCCGGCGCCGGTTCGGACCACCGGGCTCAGGCTGGCCGCCGGTGGCGGCTCGGCGGCCGGCCGGCCCGGGCCGGCCGAGGGAGGTCGGGTCATCGGCTCAGCCGCCCGGCGCCGTGACCAGGATGTCGGCGACCAGCTGTTGGCTGGCGTCGATCTGCTCGGTGACCGACCCCTGCGGCGCGGCCGACAGGGTCGGCCGCGCCTCGATCACGTAGCTCTCCGGCGCGTCCACGTCGGACAGCAGGTAGTGCCCGGTGCTGTCGGTGGTCACCGTCCGGGCCACCACCGTCGGGTACTGGTTGGCCAGGTACAGCAGCACCTGCCAGCCCGGCCGGGCCTGCCCGTCGGTGCCGGACACCAGGCCACTGATCTGGGCCGGCGCGGCCAGCAGCGGGTTGACCACCTTCAGCTGACCGGCGGCCAGCGTGACGATGGTCGACGTCGGCCGGGTGCCGCGCCGGTTCACGCTGAGCGTGTAGGTGCCCGGCGGCACCCCGTCGATCTCGAACTGGCCCAGCCGGGCGTCCGGCTTGCTGGCACTGGTCACCGCGAAGTTGGAGGTGCCGGAGACCAGGCTGATCTGCACCTCGCCGGCGTGCACCGCCTCGCTGCCGGTGGCCGCCGTCCGTTGCGAGACGGTGCCGCGCACCACGGCGGTGGCCGACCGCATGCTGACCGCGATGCCGTCGGAGGTGATCAGCGCGCCCTGCGAGCCGGGGGTGATCACGCCGAACTGGTCCAGCGACACCGACACCGTCTGCGCGGCCAGGTCGGCCCGGGTGAAGGTGACCGTGTACGTGCTCGGCAGCGCCAGGCCACCCACCGTCCAGCTGCCGACGTCACCGGTGCTCTGGGTGACCGTCTGCACGGTCAGCACGCCGTTGGTGATGGTGACGGTCACCCCGGAGCCCGGGTTGCCGCTGGGCAACAGCCGCACCGTGCCGGACAGGTCACCGGCCGAGGCGCCCAGGCTGACCGCCAGCCCGGTCAGCTTCTGCCCGGCCGCCAGGGTCACCGTCAAGGTCTGGGAGGCGAAGCCGGGCTTGCTCACCACCACCGTGAAGCTGGCCGGGGTGGGCAGGCTGAGCAGCGTGAAGCTGCCCGGCCGGTCCTGGGTCAGCGACACCGTGCGGGCCACCGAGCCACCCGCGGTGGCGGTGATGGTGGCACCGCCCAGCCCGCCGGCCGGCCCGTTGACCTGGCCGCTGATCAGCCCGTCCCCCTTGCGCAGCCGCAGGTCGACGCCGGTCCGGTTCTCGCCGCCGCCGAGGTCGACGCGCTGCACGTCGTTGGCATAGCCGGTCTTGGTCACCACCAGGTCGTACACGCTGGGCGAGGGGACCCCGGTGATGGTGAAGAGCCCGTCCGAGCCGACCGGCACCGTCCGCACGATCGCCTCGCTGGTGCCGGGCACGTCGGTGCTGGTCGGTGGCGCCGAGCCCGGCAGCTCCAGGTAGACCGTGGCCCCGGACAGGTCGTCGCCGGTCACCGTCCCGGCGATGGTCGCCGGGATGCCACCCAGCCGGACGTCCAGGCCCTGGTGCAGCTGGCCCGGCTGCAGCGTGATGGTGCTGGCGTCGGCGTCGGTGGCCCCGGCCGGATACCACAGCTGGACGAAGCCGGCGCCCCGGAAGCGCAGCTTGTAGCTGCCCTCGGCGAGGTTGGGCAGGGTGAACGCGCCGGCCGCGTTGGTGGCGGTGGTGGCGATCGGGTTGGCCACGTCGGCGGTGCCGAACGCCTCGACCGCGACGCCGGGCACCGCGGTGCCGGCGGTCAGCAGCCGCACGGTGCCCGACATCGCCGAGGTGCCCGCGCTGCCGGTCGCGGTGCGGGCCTGGGCCACCTGCAGCGCCAGATCCCGATCGGCGGCGGACTGGCCGACCAGCCTGGCCAGCGCCAGCGTGATCACGATCGCGAAGACGGTGATCGCGGCCAGCAACCCGATCAGCGAGATCGGCCCGCGCGACAGCCAGGGCCGCTGCAGGAAGGTGCCGGTGGCCAGCGGCGGCGGCTCGGCCGCCGCGGCCGGTCCGGCGTCGGCCGGGCCATCCGGGCGCTGGTCCAGGTGCACGGTGAACACCCGGACCATCGGCGAACCGGTCAGCGGCCGCCGGGCCCGGGTGGTCAGCTCGACGATCCGGTGCTCGCCGGGGGCCAGGCAGATCGCCGCCGGGGCGAAGCCGAAGCGCAGCTTCTCCTCGGCGTCGGCACCGCCGAGCCGGCCGGTCACCACGGTGTTGCCACGGTTTTCGATCACCGCGCCGAAGGAGGCCCGGCGGCCGCCGTAGGAGGTCACCGGATCCAGCTGCAGGTGCACCGCCGGCGCGGCCGGCACCTGCAGTTCGACCTCCTCCACCGCGATCGAGTGGGGCGGGGTGAGTTCGCGTACCTGGATGGCGATCCGCCGGTCGCCGGCGGCCAGCCCGTCCGGGATGGATAGCTGCACCAGCACGGTCAGCGAGGTGCCCGGGAACAGGGACAGCCGCTCGCGCTCCAGCCGTACCCAGCTCGGGTCGGCGCCCAGCACCCGCAGCGTGTAGCCGCCGATCAACTCGCCGGTGTTGGTGATGGTGACCGTGATCGGCAGCGGCCGGCCCGGCTCGACCAGGTTGGACCGTGGTCCGACGTCGACGCGCATCGTCAGTTCACCGCCGTCAGCCGGAGATCCTGGCGGGTGGTCTGCCCGGCGGTGACGGTCAGCAGCGCGGTCTGTTGGCCGAAGCCGGGCAGCGTCGCGGTGACCGTGTAGGTGCCGGGCGCGAGGTCGGCCAGCAGGAAGCCGCCGTTGGCCAGGCCGGGGCTGGCTCCGGTGGCCTGCACCTGCCAGTTCTGCTTGCCGTCGGTGGCGGTCACGGTGGCGCCCGGCTTCGGGCTGCCGTCCGGTCCGGTGATGACACCGGTGATCGAGCCCAGCGCGGTGGCCATGGTGATCCGGACGCTCGGCGGCGCGCCGTCGGCGGTCAGCGTGATCGGCACGGTGGCGGCGGCGTAGCCGGGCAGCGTGAAGGTGAGCGTGTACGCCCCCGGTGCCGGCAGCGAGTTCACGCTGAAGTAGCCCACCGCCCCGGTGGTGAGCGTGGTCGTGTTCATCGCGGTGGGCGCACCGCCGACCGTCACCGTCGCGCCGCCGAGCCGGTTGCCGGCCGAGTCGGTGAGCACTCCGTTCACGCTGCCCACGCCGGGCGTCAGGCTGACGTTCTCGCCGCCTCGGCTCTGCCCCGGTCCGAGCTGCACCACCGAGGTCTGGGATCCGTAGCCCGGCGCGCTGAACGTGATCACGTAGGTCTGCGGGGTGGGCAGGTTCGGGATCAGGAAGCTGCCGACCGCCCCGGTGGTGGGCGTGCCGACCGTGATGTCCTTGCCGTTGACGGTGGTGGTGATGATGACGCCACCCAGCGGCTTGCCGCCGCCGGTCACCGTGCCGCCGATCTGGCCGTTGCCCACGCTGAGCAGCACGGTGGGCTGATAGCGCTGCTGGCCGCCGCCGACGTTGGTCACCACGGTGGTCGGCTGGTAGCCCGGCGCGGTGAAGCTGAGCTGGTAGGTGCCGGGCGCGGGCAGGTTGGCCAGCCGGTACTGGCCGCCCACCGTGGTGGTGGTCGCGATCGGCTTGGTGACGGTGCCGACCAGCGAGGTTGCCTGCACCGTGGCGGTCACCTGGCGCAGGGTGTCGCCGGGGTCGATGCTGCCCTGGATGGAGGCCGGCAGGCCGGTGATCACCGCGTCGATGCCACTGGTCACCGCCGCCGCCGCGGTGCTGACCGGCTTCGCGCCGGTCTCGGTCGGCGCCGCCGGGTACCAGACGGTGCGGTAGCCGGTGGCGCTGAACCGCAGCAGGTAGCTGGTCGGGAACAGCCCGGCGAGGGAGTAGCTGCCGTCGGTCTGGCTGGCCGCCGAGCTCACCACCTGCAGCCCGGCGTCGGTGCGGCGCAGCGCCTCGATGAGGATCCGGCCGGCCGGCTGGTGGTTGCTGGCGGCGGTGACGGTGCCGCTCACCACCGCGCCGACGCCGGCCGGCAGCGGGCCGGTCTTGGGCAGCGCGCCGGCCGGCGCGCCACCGCTGACCGCGGCGGCGTTCGCGCCGACCGGGCTGTTCCGGGCGGCGGCACTGGCGAAGAACGAGGCCGGTGCCTGCTTGGTCATCGGTTCGGCACGGAACGCCTGACCCAACCCGAGCAGGAACGCGGCGGCCCATAGCCCGACGATGGCGGCCAGCACCAGCGCGGTCAGCAGGCCACGGCTGAGCAGCGGACGCTGCCGCAGCCGGACCAGCGTGGTCTGCTCGATCGGCGGCAGCGCGACGGCCGGGTCGGTCACCGGCGGCTCAGCCGGCCGCGGGTCGGAGCTGTGCCGGCCGCCACCGGGAGCGCGCAGCTCGTCCAGCCAGCTCTCGTCCTCGTCCTCGCCGGTGTAGTGCACGGTCGGCCCGTCCGGGACGACCGGCCCGGCGGCCTGCGCGCTGGCCCGCACCGTCAGGGTCCGGTCCAGCTCGCCGCCGGTGATCATCCGGGGCCCGCGCACGGTGAGCAGGCAGGCCACCACGCTGCCGGCCGCCACCCGCAGCCGGGCCGGCTGGAACGCGCTGGTCACCGCCCGGTCGGCGTCCACCGCCGTCAGCTCGACATCCAGCGGCAGGTTGCCGGAGTTGCTCAGGTGCACCGCGAACCTGGCCTGCCGGCGGGCCCGGATCAGCTGCGGGCGGCAGCTCAGCGACAGCTCCGGCCGGGGCGCCACCAGCAGATCCAGGTCCAGGTAGGCCGACGGCTGGCCGGCGCCGGCCGAGGCCACCTCGACGGTGACCGGATGCCGGCCGGCCGGGTAGCTGGCGGGCAGGCCGACCGACACGGTGACCTGGCCGCTGGCGTCCGGGAACAGCGGCAGCAGCGCCGGCCGGCTGACCACCTCGGCGGCCGGCACGCCGATGATCCGGGTGGTGACGCCGTCGATGATCTCGCTGGTGTTGCGGACCTCCAGCACCACGTCGGCGCTGCCGCCGGGTGGCACGTCGATCAGCGACGTCTGCGCGGTGACGAGCATGGCGCTAGCCACCCCCCGCAGGGGTCGGCTGAGCAGGGGTCGGTTGAGCAGGGGTTGGTTGAGCAGGGGGCGGTTGAGCCGCTGCCGGCCGGCCGGCGTCGGCGGCCGACTCCGAGCGGCCCCAGCCGGCGACCGGTGCCGGCCGGGCCGGTGCCGGCACCGGCGCGGTGAGTGCCTCGATCCGCTGCACCCGGGGAGCGGCGTCGGCCCAGGCGCCGGTGTCCAGCGCGGTGGTCAGCACGATCTCGAAGCAGGCCCGCATGGAGCCGTCCACCGAGGCGAAGACATCCTTGATCCGGCCCGAGTCGGTGGCCGCCAGCGCGATCTGCACGCCGGACAGCAGCGCCGGCGCGGCCAGCTCGGCGGGCAGCATCTGGTGGGTGAGGAAGCAACCGAGCACGTCACCGAGCAGTTCGTGCTCGTCCCGGACGTTGCCGGCCCAGGCGCTGACCAGGTAGTTCAGCTCGACCATCGGCACCGGCCGGCGGCGCTGCGGCTGGCCGTCCGAACCGGTCCGGTCGGGCACCGGGCGCGGTGGCTGGGCGCTGCGGCCGATACCGAACAGGAACATGCTGACGGTGATCTGGCTCAGCTGCGCCGCCCAGGTGCGCGACGGCGGGTCGAACGACACGCCGCCGACCTGGTCGGGCAGCGGCAGCGTGGTCCGAACCAGCTTCTCCAGCCCTTGTTCAACAAGGGGAATCAGCATCCGGTCCCGCCCCCCGAGCGCGCCACGTCGGCGACCAGGTCGTGTGGTTCATGGAAGTGGTCCCACCGGCGTGACACCCTTGTGCCCGACGCCGACTGAGCCGTAACGCCATATTCGCAAATGTGGTGCCGCCGTGAGGACAGGCGCGCGGAGCGACTCGCCAAGCCGAGGACGGAGGCCCATGCAGCAGCGGTTCCGGATGCTGGTCGGGCGCATCGCCGAGGCCGGCCAGCGACGTTCCTCGGCGGCTCTGCAGAGCTGGCCGGCGGCCGGTCAGCTGGCCTCGATCGTCGCGGTGCTGCAGGACGAGTACGGCCCGCCGGACGGCTCGGAGCTCGCCGAGGCCGCCGCGCTCACCGACCCGGAACCGGCCGATCCGCCGCTGACCGGCGAGTCGCCAGCCCGTCCAGAACCGGCCGATCCGCCGCTGGCCGATCCGGCGCTGGCCGATCCGGTGCTGGCCGAGCTGGGGGCGAAGCCGGACCTGCTGGCCGGGTTGACCGAGGTCTTCGGCCTGGACGGGGTGGACGCCGCGCTGCTGACCGTCGCCGCGGCCCCGGAGCTGGACACCAACCTGGCGCTGGCCTTCGGGCTGCTGCGCGGGTTGCCGGGGCCCAGCCGGGCCAGCGTCGGCCTCACGCTGGAGTTGACCGGGCTGTCGACGCTCGGCCCGGACGGCTTCGACCGGCTGGGCCCGGACGGCCCGCTGCGCCGGCACCGGTTGCTGGAGGTGTTCGGCCCCGAGCCGTGGCTGGGCCGGCAACTGCGGGTGCCCGATCCGGTGCTGGCCTTCCTGGCCGGCTCGGTGCAGTCGGATCCAGCGGTGGCCGGCATGTGGACCTCACCGGTGCCGATCCGGCTGCCGGAGACGCCGCTGGTCGCCGCCGGGATCGAGCGGGGCGTGCCGCTGATCTGGATCCGCTCGAGCGCGGCGGCCACCGGGAACTCGCTGGCCGCCGGGGCGTTCGCCGAACTGGGGTTGCAGGCGTTGGCGGTGGACGCGCAGCGTTGCCCGGCCGGTGCCGACCTGGCCTCCGCCCTGGCCGCGGCCGCCCGGGAAGCCGGCCTGCGCGGCTGCGGCCTGGTGGTGACCGGGGCCGAGCTGCTGGCCGAGCCGGCGCACCGGGCCGGGCTGACGGTGCTCGAGCAGGCCGCGGTGCCGGTGGTCGCGGTCGGCAGCCGCCAGTGGGATCCGGGCTGGCTGCGCCGGCATCCGCTGGTGGTGGACGCCGGGCCGCTGTCGGTGACCGACCGGGCGGCGGTGTGGCGGGTCGGCCTCGGCTCGCTCGCCGAGTCCGACCCGGAGCTGCGGCAGACACTGCTGGGCCTGCGGCTGACCCCGGAGGAGGTGCTGGAAACCGGCCGGTACGCCCGGACGCTGGCCGCGGCCCGGCAGCAGCCGGTGTCCACGGCGGTGGTTCGCGAGGCGGCCCGGCGGGTCGGCGGTTCCGGCGGTGCCGGGGCACACCGGACAGCCGGCTCGGCACCCAACGGTGGCGGCCCGAGCTTTGCCGAACTGGTGTTGCCCGAGCACGCCACCGCCTCGCTGCGGCAGCTGGTCAACTGGGCCCGGGTGCGCGATCAGGTCACCGCCCGTGGCCCGTTGCGGGCCAAGGGCAGCGGGATCGCCGCGCTGTTCACCGGCGGGCCGGGCACCGGCAAGACGCTGGCCGCCAACGTGATCGCCGAGGAGCTGGCGATCGACCTGTTCCAGGTGGACCTGTCAGCCATCGTGGACAAGTACATCGGCGAGACCGAGAAGAACCTGGAGCGGGTGTTCCAGTCGGCCGAGGCGCTGAACGTGGTGCTGTTCTTCGACGAGGCCGACGCGCTGTTCGGCAGCCGGTCGGAGGTACGGGACTCCCGCGACCGGTACGCCAACCAGGAGGTTGCCTACCTGCTGCAGCGGATGGAGCAGTTCGACGGCATCACCATCCTGGCGACCAACCTGCGCGGCAACCTGGACCAGGCGTTCTCCCGCCGGATGAGCTTCATCGTGCACTTCCCGGATCCGGATCCGGCGACCCGGCGCCGGCTGTGGCAGGTGCACCTGGACCAGCTGCCGATGCTCGATGAGGCCGATCCGGTCGACCTGGGCTTCCTGGCCGAGGCGGTGGAGCTGGCCGGCGGCGACATCCGCAATATCGTGCTGGCCGCCGCCTACGACGCGATCAGCGCCGAGCAGCCGATCGGCATGCGGCATCTGGCCGCCGCCACCGTCGGCGAGTACCACAAGCTCGGCCGGCGGGTGCCCGAGCATCGCTTCCTGCCCAGCTGAGGTTCACTCGTCGTCATTCATCACGGCCGGACCAGCACCGCCGAGGCTGGCGGCGTGTTCCTTCTGCCACGTGTCCCAGTCGAATGCCTCGCGTGCATCCTTTTTCTTGCGCTTCGCGAAATCGCCCTCGTTGAGCAATCCCTCGAGATTGGCCGTGACGCTGTATAGGTCCATGGTCACCCCGCCCGAGCGCAGCCTGCGGGTGGCCTGGGTGAAGTTGCCACGCTTGTCGTACGCGTTGGCGAACTGGATGGTGAACTGGCTGAAAAGATCGCGGTATTTCCAGTGGTAGAGGCTCTTGGCGCACCGGATGCACGGGCTGTTGTTGATGCGTATCAGCAGGGCGTGGCTGCCGCGGAAGTTCTGGTGCCAACGCTGTTGCTCGACGTACTTGTCCATCGCCGCTATGAACTTGTCCTCGGCGTGCATCTCCTCCGCAGTGTCATTGGTGAACTTGAACGCCTTGGTGTCGTCAACGATGACCTCGGCGAAGGTCTTGAAGCTGGACACGAAGTAATCGTGAGCCTCCTGCTTGCTGATCGTGCTGCGGCCGCTGACCTTGGTCGGAGCGGGTGCGAAGTTAAGCAGGATCCAGTCTTTGATGCCCCCATAGGCCTCGTATGGGCGCCACTCATCCTCCAACCCGATCACCTCATCCACCCGGTCGCGGATCACTGCTGGATCGATCGCGGGGAACTTCTTCATGAGCCGGGCTTCCAGACCCGTCCGGTCGCGCGCGTATGGCTGTTTGTGGTCCGGTCGGAAAATGATGGTGCGCCGCAAGGCATCCTGCCGCCGGGCGTGCTGGCGGTGCAGCCTGGAAACGACATCCGGCCGGTCGCCGGCAGCGGCTGGCTGGGGCATGCTCACCGCCCGCCGGCGCAGCGCCGTGACCACCCGGTCGGCGGTCCGGTCGGCGGCTGCCTCGGCCGGATCGGCGGCGCTGCCCACCGTGCCCGCCGGCCCGCTCGAGGCTTGGGCGACGTGGGCCAGTTCGTGCGCGAGCAGGTGCTGGCCGCCGGACTCGCGCGGGCGGTACGTGCCGGCCGTGAAGTAGAGGTCGCTGCCGTAGCTGAAGGCCACCGACTGCACCGAGCGGGCGATCCGGTCCGCCTCGGCATCGGCATGCACCCGGACGCCGGACAGGTCGTGGCCGAGTTCGGCGCCGACCGGCTCGCTCACCTCCGCCGGCAGCCGCTGGCCGGTGCCGGCACGCCGGCGCAGTGCGGAAAGCACCTCGGCCGGGATCGGCGCGCCGCCCAGCGGATCCTGCTGGCCGGCGGTGGCCCGGGCCAGCCGGTGACCGGACGGCACCGCCAGCCCGGCCAGCGGCACCGTGGCCGTCGACATCGCGGTCGTCGGCATGGTGGCCGTCGATATCGGTGGGGCCGGTTCGGATTCCCGTTCGGACTCGGTTCTGGTGCCGAGCGACCGGCCGGCGTGCGTGCTCATCCGCGCTACTGCATGGCCAGCTGCGGGTCGGGGGTCTGGCTGCCCGTCACGGAGTTCTTCGCCTCCTGGCGGGCGTACTCATAGCCGAGCATGTAGTCGCGCAGCAGTCGCTGGGCATGCGGGTCACCCGTCGCGTAGTCAAAGTCCAGTCCGATGTCGTGGGTGAATGCATTCTTGCCGTCCCACCAGGCTTGGACCCGCTTCTGGAAGACCTCGGTGAAAGCCGCGCCGTACGCCGGATCGGGCAGGTTCACGGTGGCCAGATCGAGGCCGAGGTTCGCGGTCAACGCATCCGAGGCCCCCTGCTCCCGCGCCTTGAGGTACACGGTGAGCCCTTCGTCGTAACCAAGTTGATAGGCATCGAGGTCGTCCTGGTCGGCCGAGCTGTCCGGCCGGTTGGTGGCGGTGCCGGTGCAGCCGTCCTGCCGCCCGATCAGGTACGGCGGCCGTTTGGCCAGCGAATCACCCCGCTTGCGCTTCTGCCGCTTCTTCTTGACCTCGATGAGTTCGTTCTGCATGCGCCTCGGTGAGCTGGGCGCGAACGAGTACGGCTGCTCCCCGAGCAGCGTGCCGTTGTGGTAGTCCCGCTCGACCTCGATGCCACCGAGCAGCGCCTCGTTGTTGCGGCCCAGCTGTTCGGTGTGGTGCTGCAGCTTCCGCTTCTTGGTGGGGTTGTTTTCCTTGTCGGCCTTGATACCGGTGATGCTCTGCTCGGTCAGCCGCTGCCGCACCATTTCCTGCAGGTGGGCAAGCAGTTCCTGGTTCTTCAGGATCGGCAGATGATAGTTGGCGAACCATTCCCGCGCCGCGGTTCCCCAGCCGGTACCCAGGTTGGTCCGGGCGATGACCTGCAGCTGCGCTCCCGGCAGGCTGTAGGTGTCCAGGAACTCCTGACCGAAGTACGGCGACTTGCGGAACCAGTCGACCATGTCCATATCGGACTTGCCCCAGGGCCCGTTGCAGGACCGACAGATCCGCATCAAGTTCTGCATGTCGTTGGAATACAGGTGCACCACGGCGCCGAATGCCGTTACCTGGCAGCCCTTGGTTCCTGGCTTGCCGGTGACCGAGAACAAGTCATCGAAGTCGGTGGTACCGCTCTGCACGCTCTGGTACAGCCCGGCGTCCGATTCCATCGCGCTGGCCAGCTTGATCAGGTTGTCCCGGATCTCGGAGAACGCCTGCTGGTGGTCGACCTCGAACTGGCTGGCCAGCGTCATCCGGCCGCAGGTGGCACACAGCTGCTGGTAGTCGCTGCCGACCTTGAACAGCGCGCCCTGGGACTGCGCCTCCAGCAGCAGGTCCGCGTTCGGCGCGCCGGTGGTGACGCCGCCGGTACCGGGCAGCGGGTTGGTCGTGGTGGTCCAGGCCCCGTCGTCGCGGCCGCTGGTCTGTGCCCGCGAACTCAGCAACGCCGACGGGGTGGTGTAGTGCGACGGGTTGACGTACTGCGGCAGCACGTAGCCCGGGCCGAGTTGGCTGCCCCAGACGTTGGCCAGGTCCTGCCGCCGTTGCGCCAAAGCCACGGACAATGCCGTAACCAGCGGTTTCTTCCACCTCACCAGGCATTTCTCGAACTCATCGAGCTCGTCGGCGTCCTTCAGGCTCTTCGCGAAGGCAGCGTCCATCTTCGGCGCCTCGGCCTTCGCCTGGTCCATCAGATCCTTGAGGTTGTCGTAGTCGATCTGGTCCCCGGAGGTTTCCCAGTAGCGCAGCACGAGCCTGATCGCGGCGGGCGCCTTCCTGATGGTGGCGCTCTTCATCAGTTCCAGCAGCGTGATGTCCTTGTTGGTCTTGGTGTTGTGCATGGTGCGCCGGATCGGGCCGGGCCCGCGATTCTGCAGCACGTGGGCGAGTTCGTGCGCCAGCAGGTGCTGGCCATCCTCGGTGCGGGTGTCGGGCAGGCCGTCGGCGAAGGCGATGTCGCGGCCGGCGGTGAACGCGCTCGATCGCAGGCTGGCATTCAGCCGGGCGGCGGTGCCGCCGGTGTGCACCCGGACGTCGGACAGGTCGGTGTCGAAAGCGGATTCCATGCTCCGCCGGACGGCCGGGGGCAGCGGCCGGCCGGTGCCGCGCAGGCCACGCAGCTCGCCGGCGGTGTCGCCGTCCAGCTCGCCACCGCCGGCCCCGACCACGGCGGCGCTCCGCCGCACGGTGCCGTAGTCGTTGCCGGATTCCAGCATCGGCGCCGGTTGGCCGGCCGGGTTCACGCTACGCAGCACGTCGACGATGGACCGGGCGGTGGCCTCCGCCTCGGCCTCGGCGGGATCGCTGGCCGAACCGACCCGTTCGACCGGCCCGGAGTGGTCGGCTGCGGTGGCCACCCGGCCGGACTCGGCGGCCGTGCGGTCCGGCAGTGCCAACCCGGCGACCGGCACCGGAAGCTGCGCCCGGACCGGTTCGGCGGGGCGCACCTCGCCGGACCCACGGTCCTCGGAAGCAGTCTCGAAAGCCTCGGTCGGCTTGCGGGTCCGGGCGCCGGTCAGCCTGTTGACCACCCGACATCCAATCTGTGAAGTGCGCGTCAACTCCGACGATACCGCGCCTCACCGCTAATTTCGGCGCACGACGCCGCCGCTGAAGCCAGCCGTGGTAGCCGGCTTGCGCCTGCTCTAGCGCGCCGATCTAGTCGGCATGGCTGAAGGTGAACGAACGCAGCCGCCAGCCGGCGAGCCAGCTGCCACCGAGTATCGCTATTGCTAACAGCGGAATCGCCACCGACAGCCGGATCATGCTATCGACGTCGGTGCTGGTGGTCATCGAATCGGCGATGGCCAGCGCCCATTGCTGAATGCTGAGCGCGCCGGCACCGGGCAGGTAGCCGCCGACCAGGCTCTCCCAGGCCAGCGCGTACGCCAACCCGATCACCACGGCGTGCCGGCTCACCACCGCCAGCAGCAGGAAGCCCACGCAATAGGCGGTGCCGGCAATGAATGCCGCGATCCCGAAAGCAACCGGCAGGTTCTGCGCCGAGCCGGTCAGAATCCATCCGGTGAGAAAGATCGGCAACGCCCCGAGCACGGCAACGCAGCCGATCGCCATCAGCAGCTTCGTCAGCACGATCTGGCTGCGCCGCACCGGCTTGGCCAACAGGTAGATGATCGAGCCGTCGTCGATCTCCGATCCGATCGCTCCGGTCCCGGCGAGCAGGGCCAGCAGCGGCACGATGGCACCCAGGGCGAAATGCTGCAGCACGTGCGCGGTGATCTGTGGATCGATGTCGGGGCCGGCCGCCAACCGGATCACCAGCGCCATCGCGATGAGCAGCGTCGGCAGGATGAGCAGCAACATCATCCGGCGTCGGCCGAGCAGCGCGTGATAGGTGAATTGCGCAATCGTCCAGTTCACCGGGCACTCCTGGTGACGAGGTAGCTGAACACGCTTTCCAGGGATTCGTCGGTCGGCATCAGCTCGAACAGGCGGATACCGGCTCGCCGCGCCACCTGCGGAACCAGCCAACCGAACCGGGCCGAGTCGACGGTCTGCACCCGAAGCAGCCCTTCACGCTCGTCGAGCTCCACGGCCGTGGACGATCCGTCCGCGATGAGCGCGGCTGCCATCGCGCGGTCATCGCTGGAGCGCACCACGTACCGATGCGGCCGATCGGTCATCAGCCGCCGGATCTCGCGGAAGTCGCCCGAGGCGGCATGCCGGCCGGCGACGATCACCTCGATATGGCTGGCGACCTGCTCGACCTCTTCGAGGATGTGCGAACTGAACAGCACGGTGCGGCCCTGGTCGCTCAGCCGATGCAACAGATCCATCAGGTGCAGGCGCTGGCGTGGATCCATGCCGTTGAACGGTTCGTCGAGCAGCAACACCGTCGGGTCGTGCACCAACGCGGTCGCCATCCGGATTCGCTGCTTCATGCCCTTGGAGAAGGTGCCGACCTTGCGGCCCTGGGCGTCCTGCATCTCGACCACCTCGAGTGCCCGCCAGGCCGCGGCGCGGGCATCGGGCAGGGAGTGCAGCTTGGCATTGGCCAGCACGAACTCCCAGGCGGTCATCGAGTCGTACAGACCTTCGGTCTCCGGAACCAGACCGAGCCGGCGGTACACCGCCTCGTTACGCCACACCGGCCGACCGTCGAGCGAGACCACACCGGCCGAGGGTGCCAGGAACCCGGCCATCAACTGGATCATGGTGGTCTTGCCGGCACCGTTGGGGCCGAGCAAGCCGGTGACGCCGGGGCCGATCGTCATCGTCACGTCGTTGACCGCGACGACGTTGCCGTACCAGCGCGACGCGTGCTCGACCTGCACCAGGCTCGGCTGCACCCGGGTGGTCAGGACTTGGCTCATGACGCGTTCAGCCTGCGGTAGCGGCGCAGCAATAGCCCGTAGCAGCCGGCGACGAGGGCGACGGCCAGCACTACGAAGACCGTCTCACCGCCGGCTCCGGGTGGTGGCGCCGGCGTCGACGTCGGAGCGTTGACCAGCGCGATCTGCACGCCGTCGGCGAGGGTGAACGGCGAGAGCAGGCCAAGGTAGCCGGCGAGGGTGAGGTTGTTGTAGTACTGCGCGATGCCCTGGACCGAGACGACGGCGGTATAGCTGACCGAGAGCACCGTGATGATCACCGCGACGCCGATGCCGCGCCGGGTCGTCGCGGCGGCGAGCACGGCGCTGACGCCGGCCAGGACCAGTGCGAAGACCAGCGCGCCCACCTCGGCGGTGAGGAAGTTCCGCACCTGCTGCCACAGCGCAAACTTCGCCAGCACCCCGCCCACCGACAGCACCAGGATCGGCGCGGACAGCAGTAGGAAGAGGGCGCTGGCCAGTGCGCCGAACTTGGCGAGCACATAGTCCTCGCGGGTGAGCGGCCGGGAGAAGTACAGCGTCACCGTGCGGAAACGCAGGTCGCGCGATATCAGCTGGGGTGCCTGGGCGGCCACGAAGATCCCGATGACCGGGATCAGGAACATCGCGTACCGGTTGTACGACAGCAGCTGCGCAGTCACCTTTCCGTACACCTCGACGGCCACGACGATCACCGCCGGCAGCAGGGTGGCGACCAACAGCAGGATCGGCAGCACCTTTGTCCGTGCCGTACGGCCTAATCCGAACGTCGAGCGCAAGCTCTGCAGGTAGAGGGATCGCAGCATGTACCCGCGTCCCAGCCGGGCGCCGGCATAGCCGTGATAGCCGATGTCATGGATGACGCCGCCGGCAGGCAGCTCAGGACGCGACACGATTACCTCCTGGGCCCGCGGTGTCATCGCGAAAGACCTCGTCGATGTGGTGGCGCTGTTGCTGCATCCGGACCAGTCCCAGTCCGAGGTCGGCGGCCAGATCACGGACCAGGTCGAAGCTTTGCTCGCCGTCGATCTGCAACTCCAGCAGGTGACCGGCCGGCCGGACCCGAGCGCCGGCCGCGGCCAGCGCATGACCCAGCCGATCCCGGGCACCGCCCGCGGGTGGCTCGCGCACCTCGACGACCAGCATCCCGGTCGCCCGGGTGAAGTCCGCGGTCGCCGACGAGCGCAGCAGCCGGCCGGCATCGATGATCACCACGTGATCGCTGATGCGTTCGAGCTCGCCGAGCAGGTGCGAGGTCACCAGGACCGAGATGCCGAAGTCACGCCCGATCCGGCGTACCAGCGCGAGCATGTCGTCGCGACCGGCCGGGTCCAAGCCATTCGTCGGCTCGTCCAGCAGCACCAGCTTCGGGTCGTGCACCAGCGCCTGGGCCAGCTTCACCCGTTGCCGCATGCCGGTCGAGTACCCGCCGATCGGCCGGTAGCGCTCCTCATAGAGACCGGTGTGCCGCAGGATGTCGGCGGTCCGCTCCCGGGCCTGCGCCTTGGGAAGCCCCGACATCCGTGCCATATGCACGACGAACTCGGTAGCCGAGACGTCCGGTGGCAGGCAGTCGTGCTCGGGCATGTACCCGACCTGCCGCCGGATACGCGCACCGTCGGAGGCGGAATCGAGGCCGAGCACCCACGCGGTTCCGGCTGTCGCCGGCAGCAGACCGAGCAGCACCCTGATCAGCGTGGACTTGCCGGCGCCGTTCGACCCGATCAGCCCGGTGACGCCGGTACCGATCTCGATCGTGAGCTGATCCAACGCGGTGACGGTGGAGAACCGCTTGGTCAAACCTGACGTCATGATGACGGGCATGCCGCGGACGTTAATCGATCGGAGTGGCAATCACCTCAGGGCTAACCCTGAAGCGAGTCTCAGTTTTGCTGACGCCACGGTCGTATGACGGCTGGCGCCGGGTGCTCAGGCCGGCCAGCCCGCTAGCCTGGCTGCCGTGAGCGAGCTGGACCGCCGGCACCCATACGCGCGACACCTGGCCGCCCTTGCGGAACGCGGCCGTGAGGAACGAGGCTGACCTGGTGGAACTTGCCTTCACCGGCCGGGTGATCGAATGGCGCGGGCCGTCGCCGTACTACTTCGTCCCGGTGCCGGACCAGGAGTCCGCCGACATCCGTGAGGTGGCCGCGATCGCCACCTATGGCTGGGGCGTGATCCCGGTCGAGGCTCGGGTCGGCGAGGTGGTCTTCGAGACCTCGCTCTTTCCCAAGGACGGCGGCTACCTGCTGCCGCTCAAGAACGCGGTGCGCAAGCCACAGCGCCTCTCGGCCGGTGACGACGTGACCGTGCGGATGACCGTTCGCCTCTATAGCTGACGGCCCGCGGCGGAGCGCCTTGCCCGCCCACGGCGGAGCGCCTAGCCGCCCGGGCTGAGCGCCCTGCCGCCCGGGCTGAGCGCCTACTTCGGTCCGAACAGACGGCGATACGTATCGGCGGCATGCTTCGTTCCCCATACCGACGCATCGACGGCCTGGCAGACCTTGAGTCCGCCGTCGCCGGCGCGGAACTCAGCCAGGATGTGCGCGTAGTGCCCGTTGGTCAACGTGCGCACGGTTGCGGCGACGCCCGTGGCGTGGTCGCGGTAGTTCTTGACATGCGCCGAGTTGTAGTCCGATGCGCCAGCGGCTGGTTGGGTCGTGTTCCAGGGGTTCCACGTCGCGGAACCGCCCTCGGCCACTTGCCAGGCTTCGCAGGCGTGAATGTTCATCCTGGTCACCGGGGCCCGTATCCCGCTGAGCACTTCACCGTAGAAGCCGTCGCCGACCTTCGCCATGGTGGTGCCTAGACCGCGAAATGGACGTGGTTGCGATGCTGCTCCCAGGCCGCGCCCCAGTAACTTGGCGGTACTTCTTGTCCGTTCTTGACCGAGCAGCCCGGATTATGGATGAGTTCAGCGAGCTGACGCGCGTGGTTGTGCAGCAAGAACAGCCCGAACGCTTCCATCTCAGAATTGCTGCCGTGGGCGTCGGCAGCTCGGTGCGCGTAGTGCAAAGAGCCCTTGGCGTGGACGGGATGAACCGGCCTCCACTGCGGTGGTGCGCCGGGGGCATCGCACTCGTTCACGACGAGATGGAACGTAGCCTCGGCTTCCCTGCCGAAATGGACCAGTAACCCGGATCCACTTAGCTGCTCGGACATGGCTGCCTCTCGAGAATTTCGATGGATATGGGTGAGGGCGATCGATCCTGCCGGTCTATTGCCCGGCGATGGACGCCTTGAGCTGCGTCGGGCTGAGTGTGCCGCCGCCCATTTCGTCGTGGCCATGGATCGCCCCAGTGGTGACGTCCCACAGGAACCCGGCCATGTACGGCGGATACAGGCTGACAGCCGCGCGTTTGCGGAACAGCTTCCAGGCGTCGGCGGCCTGGGCTGCCTCGTTCGACACCCCGGCCTCGCAGATGGCGATAAACGCCGCAAGGGGGCCGGCATCCACCACATCGGCTACCAATGCCGCGTTGAGCAGCGAGGCGGCGGCTTGCGTGAGCGGATCGGTGGCCGCGAGGTATCCATTGACGATGTCGTGTCCGGCATCCTTTACCGGCGTCGGCAGCGAGAATTTCTCCAGCAGCCCGGTCAGATTACTGACGATTGGCCACGCGTAATCCATCGCTCCCGCTACCCAGGCCGTCTCAAGCGGGGCTGTCCCAAATCGGGTGACAACCACCAGATTCAGCCTCTTGTGGTTAGCCCTCAGGAAGAGATTGTCGAAATGGTGGTCTTTCATCGACCGGAGCAAGGCGAAACGCTGGCCAAGCGCCGTCCAATTCGTAGAATTGGTCGCTGCCCTCAGTGTCTGCTCGAGTAGAGCCGGGACGCCGGGTGCGTTCAGATCAATATCGCCAGCCGTGGTCAACTTCTCCACGGCCACCCGCGCATACCCCTGAGCCAGGAGCGCGTTGTGAAGCTTCAGGCGCTCAAGATTTACCTCCATATCGGATCCGACTTGATTCGGGAGCCTTCGCTCCGGCAATGCCACCTGCTCCGCATAAAGCGCTCCACATAGTCTCTGCCGAAAGCGGCCGATGAACCCTTGCGCGCCATCCTCGTTTCGGATCACAAAAGCTCGGGCGTCCATAGTGATCTTCAAGGGCTGCGTTGTCCATGGGGGGCGTCAAAGGCATTTATCGGTAGCGTGTGCCAGAAAGGTGACGAACGGCCGCAAGCATTAGCGCTCGGCGCCGCTAGGAAACGGAGCAGTTCTGCAGACGAAGGAAGGCGTACGCGTCGGCCAGCTCCGAGTTGCGTTAAGCAACGCAAGGAGAGCTGAGCTAGCTTCCGTACCACCCGCTCCGCGGCGGTGTCCGAGTACCGCAAGCTGGGCCGCCGGGCCGGAGCACCGCTTCATGCCGGCTTGATGCGCTGCCCGCTACAGCTAGTGCGGCCTGACCAGCCCGATGCAGGCATAGCCGAGCGCCGGTACCCGCTGCACCGCCACCCCCCGCTGGTCGGCCAGCAGCAGCACGTGTGCCAGGTCGGCGATCGCGTCGGGCCGGACCAGCACCCGCCAGGGCACCCGGCGCAACAGCACCCGGGTGGTCTCGCCGACCCCCGGCTTGACCAGGTTGACGTCGTCGATGCCGTACTCGCGTGCCACCGACTCCGCCTCGGCCCAACCCCGCCAGCTGGGCATGGTGTCGATCCGGCCGGCCCGCACCGCCGCGACCCGGTCGGCCACCTCGTCCGCAACCGAACCGAACGTGGCGCTGACCGTGTCCAGGAACAGGTTCGAGACGTCGGCGGTGTCGAACTCTGCATAGAACTTGGCGCCGTGGAACTGACCCGGCCCGATCAGTGAGGTGTTGAGCACAGTGCGCGACACCAGGCCGGACACCGTCGAGTTCAGGCACGCGGACGGAATCAGGTAGTCCTCGCGGGAGCCGAACAGATCGACGCACGATCCGGTGTCGGCCAGCACGGCAAGCTCCGGCCGGAACCGGTGACCGTGGGCTCGATTGAACTCGGCTATCGCGCCGGTCAATTCCCGGGCGATGGCGCCCTTGCCGGTCCAGCCGTCCACAAATGCGACCGTGGCCGGGTCGTGGTGGGCGGCCAGATACGCAAGCGCGACGGTGTCGATGCCCCGTCCGCGCACGATGCTTACCGAGTAGTGCGCCAACCGCAGCCCGTGCGCGAACTGGGCCCACCGGCGCATCAGAATGCCGATCGGGGTGCCGGCCCGGGCCAGCGAGACCAGCACGGTGTCCGCGCCACGTCGGCCGAGCAGGAGCTCGGTGACCACGCCGACTGCGGTGGCCACCCGGTCGGCCGACCGGGCCAGCGCCGCGGTGAACAGCTGCCGGTAGGCCTCCGACGGTTGGTATTCGATCGGCAGCGACTCGGCATAGTGGGCCTGTCCGGACTGGATGGCCCGCTCTCGGAGATCGACCGGAGCCTCCAACGCTGCGTCGGATAGGTCGGTCAGCAGCCAGCCGACCTCGTCGGCCGGATAGGAGCCGAAAGCCGGTCCGCGCAGTGCCGCCGGCAGGTTACGCAGTGCCGCCGGCAGGATGCGAAGCGCTGCCGTGGTCATCGGCGAATCCGCCGGCCGGTCAAGCGGTACCGGCGGCGGCCGATAGCCCGGTATCCGGACCAGATGCACCCGGTCGGCGATCTCGGTCAGTCGGCGCCACAGTCCGGACGCCAGCTCCGGGGTAGCCGCCGGCTCGTCGACCACCAGCACGATGTCGGTGAACCGGTGCCCGTCGACGCCGGGTGCGATGTTGTAGGCATATCGCAAGCCCGGTCCGTCGGACGGTCGATCGTGCGCCGGAAACTCCAGCGCGGTACGCACGGCGTAGCCGGCCTGGTCGATCGCAACCACCGGAGAGCGGGTGGTGCTCGAGTACCGGACCGTGCCCCGGCCGGCCTGCTCGAGCAGGCCGGCCAGGGCCGCGGCGATGCGCAGCGGGGCGTACATCAGCTCCTCGGTGCCGAGCACCAACACCTCGACGTGGCCTGCCGATCCGCCGAGTACACCGGCAAGTTCCGCCGCAGATGCCTCCACCGAGCGGTCGAACGCCACCCGGTGCGCCGGGCCGAACCCGTGGCGGCCACCCTCCCGCACTCCGGCTGGCCAGCTCGAGCAAGCTTGCGGCAGCCCACCGCCGGCGGACGCCACTCGTGCATCGGACGGTGCGGCCTGGCCGACGATCGCCTGCGCGCGCTGGCGGATGTCGGCCGGTAACGCCAGCTCGCCGGTCGCCAGGGCGACCACGTCGATCCGGACGTCCAGCTCAGTGGCGAGCGAGGGCAGCACTGCCCGCTCCGCCATCCCGCGCAGGTCGACCAGCGAGGCGAGCAGATACCGGTCCCGGCCAGGTGCGATCCGATGCAGCGCTCTGATCGCATGGGCCGCCGTGCTGCCGGTGGAGAACTCGTCGTCGACCAGCACCAGCGGGCGATCGTTGTGCAGCAGGTCCGGGTTCTCGGGCAGCAGCAGATGCCTGCTGGCATGCGAGTGCGTCTCCTCGAACTGGACGGCGGACGGCAGCCCGGCGATCGACCGGCGGGTGGAGTGCAGGTAATCGGCCGCCAGCACGTCGGCAACCGCATGGCCGAGCGCGGTGGCGGTCTCGGCGAAACCGAGCACCACCGGTCGGGCTGCCGCGGCCGGCCTCGGCCCGCACAATCCCAGCAGCTCGACCGGGCCGGCCGTGCTGCCGGTGATGGCGGCGGACAACAGCCGGGCGCCGAGGACGCCGTCGCCGGAATCGCACTCGGCGATCGCATCCGCCACCAACACGCCCAACAGCCGGCCAGCGCCGAGCACCACCCGAGGTTCGGTCGGCACGTGCTTGCCGAGCACCGTGGACACCAGCAGCTGCGCTCGCCGCGGATTGCGCCGGATCGCCATCCCGACAAGTTCGGTCAACGACAGCGGCCCCACCTCGGTGCGCATTCGCACGTCCAGTCGTTCGCTCACCCAGCGGCCGGACCAGGCGGAACGGTTGCGATGCGCGATCACCGATGCAGACCGGCGCCGAGCAGGTCCACGAACGAGGTGGTCTCCCGGGCGACACCGAACACGTCCGCCCGGGCCAGCACCCGTCGCGCCCAGGCTGCGTGCGGCTTCGACTCGTTCATCTTGTTCCGGTAGGCGGACGGCAGGATGCCGGTCGTCCGCGCCGGATCACCGAGGATGTCGACGGCGTCGCAGTACTCCTCGTGCGTCACCACCAGCAGTGCATGTACCGGCGCCACATGCGAGGGGTGGATGACGGCCTTGCCGACGAAGCCGTTCGCCTTGTCCAGCGCGACCTCCCGGATCAGACCGTCCAGGTCGGCGGCGATGAGCTGTGCTCGGAGCGAACGTTCGGAGTACGCGATGAACGGCGACTCGCGAAGCTGCGGCTTGAAGATCCGCTCGGGCGTCGGGAAGTACTCCCACACCGGGCCGGTCAGCAGCCAGCCGCTGCCGTCCGCGCGGCCGAAGATGTTGACCACGTCGGCAATCAGGTCGGCTAGCACCCGCACGTCGTAGACCGAGGTTTCCCGGCTCCGCCGCAGGCCGTAGGCGGACGACAGGTCGGTGGCACCGATCCGGACCGCCAGCACCAGCTCCCGATACTTGTCGAGCAGGCTCCAGACGCCGAGCAGTTCGGCGATCCGGCTCTCGGCGTAGATCACGGCCGGTGACTCCAGCACCGGCATGGCCAGCAATCGCAGCCCGGTCTGCTGGTTCGTCGTGACCAGCGTCTCCAGTAACTCGGCACCCGACTGCTCGGTGAACTTCGGCAGCACGAACCCGGTCAGCACGTCGGTATGCTCAGCCAGCCCCTCTACGATCATCGGGATCTGCTCGGCGGTCCGGATCCGCACGAACAGCAGCGGGCGATTCCGCTCCGTTGCCGCGTAGGCTCGCAGCTGGCAGATCGCATTGCGCTCGGCGGCGGCCAGGTCCGGATCGGCAACCGCGTCCTCAAGGCACACCACGCAGCTCAGCACGCCCTGCTCGGACCGCCGGACGATGTCGGCGGCGAGCCGTGGCCGGGTCGCCGGGCTGTACAGCGTCGCGCCTAATCCGGTGGCCAGCCGAGTCAGGTCTTCGGTCCTGCCGAACTCCCGCGGTGGCTGCAGGAACAGCCGATCGATCTCCTCCTCGGGCAGGAAGTCGAAATGTCGCATACACGAGTCCTTCGAACTCGCCCACGGGCTGTCGCCGGGGCCACAAGCGAAGCGGACGATTGGAGAATCAGCAGCTACGCTAACCGACCGTCAGCCGGCGGGGCCAGACACGCCCTGGGTGTGTCTGGTAATTCCTGCTCGTCGCGAGCGGGGCTGGCCCGGATGAGCTGCAAGGCGGGCGAGGAGGACCGTAGCGGCGCTATGGCCGACGAGGACAACGCAGCGTGCGCGAGCCCCAGCCATGACCCCAATACCGTCTAGTTCAGCGGAGTCGCCGGGTCCAGCCAGCTGATCCGGTCGAAGCCGTAGGCGGTCACCGCGTCCCGAATCGAGCCCGGGAACAGCTCCATCTCGGCGCGGATGGTCAGCTCACCACCGGCGTTGTAGACCGAGGCCAACACCAGCACGCCAGCTGCGGCGGGCCGGTCGAGCGGAAGCTCCACCCGGACCCCGGTGGGTGTGGTGAACAGCAGCGTGCCACCCCAGTTCAGCCGACCACCGGACTGGCTGAAGCCGTAGACGAGCAGCCGATCCAGGCTGCGGACCTGGCGCAGGTCGAGCATGATCCGCTCGTACCTGGTGTGGCCGGCCAGGATCACCGGCCGGGCTGAGTTCCGCGGCGCGCCGGCGTGGCCGGTGACGTACTGGACCAGCGAGCTGGCGCCGCCGTCGAGCACGAATGACGCGCCCAGTCGCAGATCGCCGACCGCCGCCGAGCAGGCCGCTTCCAGGGTCAGCGCCCCGATGCCGGACTGCAGCCTGGTCAGGGTGACAGCCGGGTGCTTCGGGGTGAGCACGACCGGCGCCTCGGCCGTGGCCCGGGACGGCCGATAGGCCGGTCGACGGGCAGCCGGCCGATCGGCCGGTCCAGGATGGAGACTGTTCGGACCGGACGTCGCGTCCTTCGGCGAGGACGACAGATCGAGCATCCTCTCGGCAACCGGTTGACCGGCCGCCGGGCCGGTCGAGGGGTTACCGGCGGGTTGTGACGCGGCCGGCCGCGGCCGGCCGCGATAGCGCAGAAAGGTGAGGTCGGGACGAGCCGGCGCCCGATCCGGATCGGTGCCGATCACAGGGTTAGCCCGTAATCGGTCCCGATCACAGGGTTAGCCCGTAGTCGGCCGCGATGCCGGCGATCCCCTTGGCGTAGCCGTCGCCGATCACCTTGAACTTCCACTCCCCAGCGCGTCGATACAGCTCGCCGAGGGCGATGGCGGTTTCCGCGGTCAACCCGTCGGCCAGGTTCTCCGAGCGGACCAGCTCTCGGTTGTCCGACAGGTTCAGCACCCGAATGACCACCTCCCGCAGTTGACCCAGCGAGCGGTGGGTCAGCATCCCCTCATTGAGGTACAGCACGAAGACGATGCGGGAGACCTCGGACGGCACCATGGTCAGGTCGACCTCGATCTGCTCCTGGTCCTCACCCACCACCTCGGCCAGCTGGCTGACCGACAGGTCCGGGGTGGTCAGCTGGTTGAAGAAGACGAAGTGCTCGTCGGAGATCGCCTTCGCCGATGAATCGCACAGGATCGCGGCCACCACGAGGTTGTCGATCAGCAGCTTCTCCGCTCCCGCGCTGAACCGGATACCCAACACCACCGAGGTCAGCGTCGGGTTCTCCTGGGTCAGCGGCACATTGGAGCCGCGGCGCATGACGGCCATCTACAGATCCAGGTCCGAACGGGAGAACTTCGTCCGCAGGAAATTGCCTTGGCTCACCAGCATGTCCAGATCCTGGCTGTGCGCGGCGGCCAGCACCGCCGAGGTGGAGTCCTGCAGCACGGTCAGTTGTTCCAGCAGCGACTCGGTCGGCGTCGCCCCGTCGGCCCGGCGGAGAGCCAGCAGGGACGGGTCCAGGACGAGATAGCTCCGTAGGGTGGTCGGCAGGTAGTCATCGACGGTGGCCCTGATCGATATCACCACCGACACGTCCAGCGGACGCACGTCCGAGGTGTCGATGATCTCGGCCAGCGTGTCGGCGATCCGGCGGGCGGCCACCACCGCCTCGGCCGGCAGCCGGCCCGAACTGACGTTGACCAGCCGCACGGTCCGCCACAGCGCGGCACGCAACGCGGTCGGGCTGTCGGTCTCATCCGGCACCGGGGCATCATCCCGTTCCGGTTGCCCTCTCCGTAACCAGGTCATGCCGCCGCCCGCTCGATCACCACCGCTCCATCATGCCGACGCCCGGGTCAGCCGGACAGCTCGCCCCGGCGGGTGCGCTCCAGGTACGGCTTGGCCCGCTCGATCTGGCCTTCGATCGCGGTCACCGTGGCGGCCATCGAATCGACCGCCTGGGCGCGGAAGGTGTCGACCGCGTCCATGGTGGCGAAGACGTTGTCGAACGCGGCCTGCAGTTTCGCCACCTCGATGGTGGAGGACGCGGCCTGCTGGTTGATCGCGGCGCCCTGCATCTTCAGCTGTTCCGAGGTCGATTCGATCAGGTTCGAGGTGGCCGTGTTCAACGCGTTGATCTGGTCCAGGACCAGCTTCTGCCGACTCAGCGCCTGCGAAACGATGACCGCGATCCGCAACGCGGCGATGGTCGTCGTCTGGGCGCGGTCGACCCCCTTGATCAGCTCGATGTTGTTCTTGCGGATCAGGTCCAGGGCCAGGTAGCCCTGCACGTTGACCGCCGTCTGGGTCATCAGGTCCTGGCGGCGCTGCCGAACCGGGAAGAGCGCCTCGGACCGCATGACGTTGGCGTCCTCCGTGCGGCCGGCGGCCTCCAGTTGGGCCACCTTCTGCTCGATGGCGGCGTCCAGCGCCGCGGCCAGCTCGTTGTACTCCGAGAGCTTGCCCATGGTGGTCCACATGTTGGTCTTCTCGGTCTCGATGGCCGCGTTGTCCTTGCGCAATTCGTCCTGACCGGAGGCCAACCCCTTGATGATGGCGTCCAGGTGCGATTGGGCGGAGCGGTACTTGTCGAAGTAGCGGTCGACCTTGTCCCCGCCCGGCAGGAACTTCAGTACCTTCTTGATGCCCGAGAGGTCCGCGCGCTTCGGGTCCAGCTCGGTGATGGTGTGCCGCAGGTCGACCAGGGTGTTCGACACCCGGGTCTGGGCATCGCCGCCCTTGCCCTTGCCCATCGCGGCGGCCGGTCGGTCCAGCATCCGGTTGGACATCGAGGCAGCGGCTCGCATGTCCTGGTCACCCATGGTGGTGATCTGGGTGACCTTCTGGGTGAATGCCGGTGACCGGACATCCAGCGCGGCTAGCCCGTCGACGAACTGGGCGGCCTTGTCGCGAAGTTCGGCCTGCTTGGCGTTGTCGACCGGGATTGCGCCGGCCGCCTGCTCCGCCTCGACCACGACCACCGGAGCCGGCGGGGCGAGCACCAACTGGCCGCCGGCCGCCGGTGCCGGAGCGACGGCGGGCGTGGCAGCGGTGGCACCAAGATCGAGTTCGGACATGTCGCCATTCTCCTCGGCTGGGATGTGTTCTGTCGGCGTGGTCAGCGCCGGACGTACTACGCCGCCCGGTGTCAGAGCTGACCGGCCAGCGCCGGCAGCAGTTCGTGAAAGGTGCGCCCGGAGGCTGGTATGCCGAGCGCGGTCATCGTCCAGCCGGATCCGTCCCGGGCCAGCTTGACCATGATCTGCGCGGTGTGCGGGCCGGACCCGGACAGGCTGTACCTGGCCAGCTCGGCGTCGTTGGCGGTCTCGTCCACCAGACGGCAGTAGGCGTTCTCGATCTGGGAGAAGTTCTGCCCGGTGAAGGAGTTCACGGTGAACACCAAGCTGGTGATGTTCGCCGGCAAGCCGGACAGATCCACCAGGATCGACTCGTCGTCACCCTCGCCGGCCCCGGTCAGGTTGTCGCCGGTATGGCGCACCGCGCCGTCCTTGGACTGCAGTTGCTGGAACCACACCTGGTCGACCAGTTGGCCGGCGGAGTCGAACAGCAACGCCGAGGCGTCCAGGTCGATGTCCTGGCTCTTCAGGCCACCGAACATGCGCTTCTTCTTGACCGCGTCCCAGCCCAGGCCCATTCGGACCCGGGTCAGGGTGCCGCCACCGCGCTTCTCCAGCGATACCCGCTGGCCCTTGCTCAGACTGACACTCATTCCTGGTCACTCCTGTTGACGGGTCACTCCTGTTGACGAGCGGAACCGGCGCCGGCCGGCCCGCGGCAAGGCTATTTGCGGCCGGCCACCCAGCGCATGCCCCAGCCGTAGGCCTGGTCCAGCGCCGCCTGGCTGCCGTTGAGGTAGTTGACCTCGCGACGCACCGACAGCTCGCCACCCGACTGCTCTAGCATCGCGATGCCGCAGATCCGGGCACCGTCTCGGGGCTCGTCCAGGCGCACCTCGACCTGCGGGCCGGACGCCGGGAAGAGGGTGACCACCGCGTCGGCGGCTGCCCAGTTGGGTACGCCTTCGTAGATCAGGGCGAACACCATCACCCGACGGATGCGATCGACCTGGGCCAGGTCGATGAACAGGTTCTCACCGGCGGCGTTGCTGCCTGAGCGGTCATCGCCGTCCAACCAGATCACATTTCCGGTCATGCCGGCCGGCCGGGCGGCGAAGGCGTTGCCCAACGCCTGCACAACTCCCTTGCTGCCGTCGGTGAACTCGTACAGGCAACCGATGTCGAGGTCGATCGCCGCCGGCCGGCCGAAGAGCCTGCCGCCGGACGAGGGCCGGGCGGTCCAGTTCAGGTTGACCCGCATGGTTCCGGTGGCGGAGCCGTGCTTGGTCAGCGAGACCGTGGGAGCTGCCTTGGTCAGGGTGATCTTGCTGAGCGACACCGGTGTCGACGCCGATTGCTCGGGCGTCCGCTTCGTGTAGTCGATTCCCATCAGTCCTCCAGTCGGATGGCCGGCGATCAGCTGTCCGGTCGATGATGTGGTTCCGGCCGTCGGCACGACCGGAACGAGAACGACCGGCGGCTCAGACCGGTGCCCCGGTCAACGTGCGCTCGGTCGCCTCGGTGCGCGCCTCCCGCCGGTTGCGGGCGATGGAGGACAGCAGCGCGGCACCGATGAAGGCCACCCCGATCAGGCCGGTGATCACCTCCGGCACCTCGTACTTGATGGTGACCAGCAGCAGCACGGCAAGTGACCCGATCGCCCAGTGCGCACCGTGCTCCAGGTACAGGTACTCGCTGAGCGTGCCCTTGCGTACCAGGAACACCGTCAGGGAACGGATGTACATCGCTCCGATACCCAATCCGATGGCGATAATGATCGGGTCGGAGGTGATCGCGAAGGCACCGATCACCCCGTCGAAGCTGAACGTGGCGTCCAGCACCTCCAGGAACAGGAACACGGCAAGCGCCTGCCGGCCGACCAGGCCGGCCACTGCCAGCGGCCGCGACGGAGGTCGGACCACCTGCGCGATCCGCTCCGGATCGCCGTGGATACCGGGCAGTTCCTCGCCTGCTTCCTCCTCGGCCTCGTCGTCCTCGAAGAGGTTGCCGAGTCCGTTCACCGCCAGGTAGGCGACTAGCCCGAAGACGCCGGCGGTCAGCACGCTGGCATCCTTGTCCGCCGGGGTGACCGTGGCCACCGCGATCAGCAGCACCAGGCAAGAGATCACCACGGAGACCTGGTCGAGCTTGCCGACCCGGGCCAGCGGCCGCTCCAGCCAGGTCAGCCAGTTGATCTCCCGGTCCTCCAGGATGAAGTCCAGGAAGAGCGTCAGCAGGAATACCCCGCCGAACGCCGCGATCGCCGGGTGGGCCTGGTGCAACAGGTTGGCGTAGGTGCCGGGCGTGTGCACGCTGCCACCGTCCATCGCCAGGTGGTACGCCTCGGCCGGGGTGATGTGCGCGGTCAGGCACACGATCACCACCGGGAACAGCAGCCGCATGCCGAACACCGCGATCAGCACGCCGACGGTGAGGAACATCCTCTGCCAGAACGGGTTCAGCCGGCCCAACTGGCCGGCGTTGACCACGGCGTTGTCGAAGGAGACCGAGATCTCCAGGATGCCGAGGATCGCGGCTACCGCCAGCCCGGACGGCCCGCCGTAGGCGAACGCGGCAGCGAGCGCGAGCACGGTGACGCTGAAGGCGCCACCGAAGGTCTTGAGCAACATTTCCTCTGCGCTACTTTCCTCTGCGCTGCCGGCCGATCCGGCTAGCTGACGTTCACGCCGAAGTCGCGGGCGATTCCGGCCAAGCCGGTCGAATAGCCCTGCCCCACCGCGCGAAACTTCCACTCATCACCCAGCCGGTAGAGCTCACCGAAGATCATCGCCGTCTCGGTCGAGGCATCCTCGGTGAGGTCGTACCTGGTCAGTTCGGTGCCGTCGTCTGCGTTCACCACCCGGATGAAGGCTTCGCGCACCTGACCGAAGGACTGGTGCCGCTGCTCGGCCTCGTAGATCGAGACCGGGAACACGATCTTGTCGCAAGTGGCCGGCACCGAGGCCAGGTCCACCTTGATCTGCTCGTCGTCGCCGCCACCACCACCGGTGAGGTTGTCACCGGAGTGTTCCACCGAGCCGTCCGGGCTACGCAACTGGTTGAAGAACACGAAGTGGGCATCGGAGAGGATCCGGCCGCCGGCGTTCAGCATCAGCGCGCTGGCGTCCAGGTCGAAGTCCGCGCCGCTGGTGGTCCGCTCCTGCCAGCCGAGACCCACGATGACCGACTTCAGGTTCGGTGCCTGCTTGGTGAGCGAGACGTTCCCGCCCTTGCTGAGGCTGACCGACATGCTTCCTCCCGTTTTGTACCGCAGGCACATCGCCCAAGACCGATCTCAGCAGACGAATGGCCGTGCCGCAGGCAGAGTGCCGTCGGCGGGTGTGATGTGCCAGACGTATGGCCTATGCCGGTTGCGCATCCGGCCGAACGCCGTTAGCCCGTCCGACCGCTGCACGCTACCAAACCGAATCGCCGGATTCGGGTGCGAATCGGCTCCCGACATCGAACTGTGTCCAGCACCGGATCAGACGTTCACCCCGTAGTCACGGGCGATGCCGGCGAGCCCCGCGGCATAACCCTGACCCACCGCGCGGAACTTCCATTCCGCTCCGTTGCGATAGATTTCGCCAAATAGCATGGCGGTCTCGGTCGAGGCGTCCTCGCTCAGGTCGTACCTGGCAATCTCCGAGTTGTCCGAGGCGTTGACGATCCGGATGAAGGCGTTGCGAACCTGGCCGAACGACTGCCCGGCGGACTCCGCGTTGTAGATGGACACCGGGAAGACCACCTTGTCCACCTCGGCGGCCAGCTGGCGCAGGTTCACCTTGATCTGCTCGTCGTCCCCGGCGCCCTCGCCGGTCAAGTTGTCACCGGTGTGCTCAACCGTGCCGTCCGGGCTGCGCAGCTGATTGAAGAAGATGAAGTGTGCGTCGGACAGCGCCCGGCCGTCGGTGCCGCAGACGATCGCCGAGGCGTCGAGGTCGAACGCGGCACCGTCGGTGGTGCGGGCGTCCCAACCGAGCCCGACGGTGACCGCAGTCAACCCAGGGGCCTGCTTGCTGAGCGAGACGTTTCCGCCCTTGGTCAGACTTACCGTCACTGTGTGCTCCTTGCGTTGCGGACGGCCGCTGTCGGCGGCCGTCGACCGGGCCGGCGGGTCGGCCGCCCGTGTCATGGTAGGCACATCGGCCGGCGAACGGCGCGACTGCTGACCGGCCCAGCCGTCCGTTTTCGGACCGGTCGGCAACGCATCCGGACGCCCGCCAGAGGCCGGTTTGGCCGAGGCAGGCGTGCCGCGGCCAGATCACCTTACACTGCTAATCCAAAGCGCTTGCGCGGGCCTCACGGGGGTGAAATAGTCGGCGCGGCACCGCATATGGGATGCGCAAGGATCGTTCGCAAGGCTTCGGGGGAACCTAGTTGGACGTAACACAGCCTGTGAGAACCCGGTATCCTGCAACGGCGCTGCGGTCGATGTCCGGCGAGCCATCCGGCGGCCGGTCATTGGGCCATAACCACCATGGCTAGCGACGAGCCTACAGCCAATCCGTTCGGCCCCGCCCAGAACCCATTCGGCAGCGAGGCCAGCCCGTCGCCCGGCAACCCAGCCGGCCAGCCCGGACCAACCCCCGGCAGACCCCAGCCGTCGGGCGGCCGAACCAGCTGGCCATCGGGTGACTCGGATTTCCGGCCGAGCCATCCGTTACCCGGAGAACCGATCAGCGTGCCGGCCCCGGCATCGGCCGGTGCGGCGGTCCGTCCACCGTTGTTCTGGCTGTTCGGCGGGCTGGCCGGCGTGCTGCTCGGGGCGCTGGCCTGGCTGACCGGCGACTGGCAACTGGACCTGCTCGGTTGGCTGGCCGCGATCGCGCTCGGGCTCGGCGGAGTTTTCGGCTTCACCGCAGCGGATCTCCGGCTCCGCTCCAGAAGCTGGTACATATCACGGCAGGGCATGGTGCCGGCGCTTCGGGTGATCGTCACGGTAGGAGCGGTACTGGTAGCCGGCCTGGACGCCTGGGCGTTCGCCGACTGGTTCGCCCGGCTGGACCACTTCGCATGACCGGCCAGCCGGTCCGCGGCCGGATCCGGTGGCTACTGCTCGCGCTCGCGGCGCTGGTGTTCTCGGCGCTGTGCATGGTCGTCCCGGACAGCGCCGCGGCCGCCGACCAGGCGCTGCCGGACTTCGGCGCCTGTCTGCGCACCCAGCACCACGGCGACCTGCTGGTGCTGATCGACAGCTCGTCCAGCCTTCAGCAGACCGACCCGACCAACGATCGGGTGGTGGCGGCCCGGCTGCTGCTCGCCCGGCTGTCCGACGTGACCGGCCAGGCCGGCATCACGCTGGACGTGGCCGTCGCCGGCTTCGACGCCTCGCTCACCCAGACCACCTCATGGACCGCGCTGACCGCGCAGAGCCTCCCGTCGCTGGAGCAGTCGGTGTCGGACTTCACCAACCGGAACCAGGGCTTCGAGACGGACTACTGGACCGCGTTGACCCGGGCCAGGTCGCTGCTGGCCGGCCGGCATGCCGCCGGCCAGGCGAGCCAGCGCTGCCAGGCGATGCTGCTGTTCACCGACGGCCAGTACGTGCTCAGCCCGCGCACCTCGGCCGCCGATATTGCCAAGTACGGCGCCACCAAGCCGATACCGAGCGTGTCGAACGTCCGGATCGACTCGCGGGCGGCGGCCGATCGGGTGGCCGAGGCCGGCCGGCGGGATCTGTGTCGGCCGGGCGGGGTCGCCGACCAGATCCGGGTGGACGGGATAACCACCGTCGCGGTCGGGTTGGCGTCCACGGCCAGTTCCGGAACGCAGGACTTCTCGCTGCTGTCCCAGCTCGCGGTCAATTCCGACAAGAGTTGCGGCAAACAGCCCGGCCGTGGGTTGTTCCTGCCCGCCACCGACGTGAATGACCTAGTGCTGGTCTTCGACCGGATCGCCTCGCTCGGCCAGTCCGGACGGGTGGACAGCAAGCCGGTCTGCCAACTACGGCCCTGCCCCCAGAGCGCGCACACCTTCACGTTGGACCCGTCGATCGCCCGAATCCACCTGGTCGGCACCGCGAACGTCTCGCCGATCGCGGTCTGGTTACAGCTGCCCGGCCAGCCGGCGGTGCAGCTGCGATATGCCAGCAGGCCGCGCCAGCTGACCGTGTCCACCACCAGCGTGACGGTGACCTGGTACTCCCAGCAGGTCATCGCCATCGACGCGAGCTACGGCTCGCCGAGCGCATGGTCCGGCACCTGGTCGCTGACCTTCGTCGATCTGACCGGCGCCAACCCGTCCGCCATCTCCCAGGTGCAGCTCACCATCAGCGGTGATTTGGCGGGTCAGCTCGCCGCTAGCACGCTGACCGCGAGCGAGCCGGCCGGCCTGCGGCTAGCTCTGGTGCGCGAGGACGGCTTGCCGGCCGAGCTGGGCAGCATCCGGCCGAACATCACCGCCGATATCACCGCGGCCCAGCTCGGCGGCAGCCAGCAGAGCGTGTCGGTGGTACGCGGGCTGCCGGTCAACGCTACCGAGACCCCGGTCAGCTGGAACGTGCCGGCCGACTTTCCGGTCGGCGACGCGGTGCTCACCGTGGTGCTGCACGTCCGCACCTTGACCGCACTGCACTTGCAGGACCAGACCCGGCAGACCTACGTCAAGGTCAAGGCCGCGCCGGGTATCCCACCGTTTGGCAGCACCCGGATCGACTTCGGCACCCTGCAGGGCACCAAGGCCGGACATGCCCAGATCACCTTCACCGGCAGTGGATGTGTCTGGCTGAAGAGTTCGGACCTGACCGTGTACCCGCAGGACGCCAGCACCGCGACGGTAACCTCGGGCTACGGCTCGTCGGCGCATTGCCTGGCCGGCCGGGACGGCGGCAGCACCACGTTGCCGGTGACCCTAGAACACCCGCGCCAGGCCAACGGCCAACTGCAGGGCACCATCGTGCTGGGCGCCGCCCCGGCTGGTCAGCCCAATCGGGCCGGCAACGTGGCGATCACCTTCACCGCGTCACTGGAACGGCTGCCGAACCAGTCGATCAAATGGCTCGTCTTCGTCATCTGCCTGATCATCGGCATCGGTGTGCCGGTGATGGTCCTGGCCTACCTGCGGTACCGGGCCGCCCGGCTGCCGGCCGGTGCCGTGCAGAGTGTGCTGCTCGAGGTCACGGTGGACGACAACCTGTTGACGCTGGCCGACGGGAATGCGGCGGAGCCGAGCAACTGGGTATCCAGCAGCCCGGTCGACGAACGCCGCAAGGACGTGACGGTCCGGCCCGGAGTGCCGGTCGAGGCTCGAGCCGGCCTTCGGCTGGACCAGCCCGGCTATGCGGTGGCCAGGGTGAGTCCGATGCTCGGTTGCGGCTCTGCGGCGCCGCACACCACCAAGGAGGGGCTGCCCACGCTGCCCCTGGAGCTGAGCCGCGGCTGGGCGTTCTACACCGACCGGGCCACCGCAGAAGGTCCGATGGCTGGCTGGTTATTGCTCATCGTGCCGCAGTTGGCGACCTCTTCGACGATGTCGGAGGTGCTGGCCAAGGCGCAGGGCGAGGTATCTTCGGTGGTCGCCCGCTGCCGGTCGAACTGGCCGGTCGTCAGACCGTCGGAACCCGGCCCGCCGGCGGCGAACCTCAGCCCGGCCGGCGGCCCGGTGGCCGGTTCACAGTGGGGGCCCAGCCTGAACCCGGACGACCCATACGGCTAGCGCCCGGATCGACCGTACGGCTCATCGAATCTCGGCTGGGGGTATCTGGATATGGAAAAGTTCTTCGTAGTAGGGCTCGGCGGTTCGGGTGGCAAGACCCTGCAGTTCCTGATGAATACCCTCACCCAGGAGCTGCAGCGGCTCGGCTGGTACGACCCGCTGCCCAGCTGTTGGCAGTTCGTGCACGTCGACCTGCCGCCGCAGCCGGACGGGATCGGTCCGGAGTTTCCGCCCACCGTGCCGGAGCAGGGTGGCAGCTACCTCCGGGTAGTCACCCCGCACGACTCCTACGCCAGCCTGGACGTCACCCTAGAACAGCGGTTGGCCAACTGGCCGAGCGGCTCCGCGCTGCGCGCGCTGGCGGCCTGGCGGCCGCCCAGCTCGCAGGTCAACCAGCAGCTGCAGTACGGGGCCGGCCAGTACCGTGCCATCGGCCGGCTGGCCACCCTGGCGCATGCGCCGGAGATCTTCAACGGCCTGCGGGCCGCCGCCGAACGGGTGATCGATCATCAGGCCGTCACCGCGCAGCAGCGGATCGCCACCCTGCTCGACGTCGCGCCGGCCAGCTCGGACTCACCACCGATGGTGCTGGTGGTGTCGTCGCTGGCCGGCGGTACCGGTGCCTCGATGACCCTGGACGTCTGCAATCTGCTACGGGCGATACCGAGCTTCCCCGGCGATGACTCGATCGCGTTGCTGTACACGCCGGAGGTGTTCGCCGAGCTGCAGGACTACGAACGGGCCGGCGTGGACGCCAACGCGCTGGCCACCATGGCCGAGCTGCTGGCCGCCATGGGCCGGCACGGACTGAACTGGACCGACGAGGAATGGTCGGTCTACGGCGGGGCCGGTAGCACACCGAAGACCAAGGGCCGGGGTCCGTTGCGGGTGATCCCGATCGGCGCCAAATCGGCCGGCGTGCCGTTCGGCGACGGCCGGTCCAGAACCGTCTACGAGGGAACCGCCCGTGCCCTCGCGGCGATGATGATGTCACCGGTCCAGACCAGCAACTTCCGCGCCTACACGCACGGCAACTTCAGCAGCACGATGTCCGCGGTGGGTGACCGGTTCGGCCTGGACACCGAGCCGGGCGGCGGCCAGGCCCAGATCTACGGGTTCCTCTCCATCGGGTTCGGCTCGGTCGGCCTGGGCCGGGACCGTTATGCCGAATACGCGGCCCAGCGGCTGGCCCGGGGCGCGGTGGACCGGCTGCTGACCGGCTATCGGGACGACCGGATCGGCCGCGGCCTGATCACCGAGGGCCAGGCGCTGCAGGAGCGTGCCGACCTCAGCTACCGGGACTTCATCCGGTGGACCGGGCTGCCGCCGGTACGCAACCTGGAGGCGGACGCGCCGGCCTTCCGCCAGATCGCCGATTCGCTGTGGGCGACCGCGGACCAGCAGGCACTGTCAGCGCAGCTGGTGCAGGAGATGGTCGCCCCGCTGAACGGGGTCGAGGGCACCGGCAGTTACTTCGCCAGTGCCATCTCCAGCGCCAGCCAGAACAACGAGCAGCGGGTGACGGCCACCACCTCGGAGCGGCTGCTCGCCGCGTCCGAACGCTGGGTGCCGGTGACCCAGGCGGCGGTCGAGCGGGCCACCCTGCGGGTGCTTTCCGAGTACGGGGTGGCCGTCGCGGTCCGGGTGCTGGAGCAGTTCCGGGCCGACCTGCTGTCCAGCGCGAGCGTGATCCGGACCGCCCGCTGGTCGGCACAGACGATGGCGGCGATGCAGGGCGACTTCCAGGCCCTGGCGGCGGTCAAGCAGCAGATCCGGCGCGCCTTCGCCCAGGTCGAATCCCTGGTCGGCCGGCTGCGGGCGCACTACTTCAGCTACGCGCAGGACCGGGTCGCCCGGTCGCTGGCCGACCTGCTGACCCAGCTCGCCAACGACATGGTCCAGCCGTTGGCGGACAGCCTCAGCGATGCGGAGAAGGGCTTGGACCGAGACCGGCGGATGAGCGCCGACGGCCGGGTCACCACCGTGGTGCGTACCGACGTGGTTCCGCTGTGGCCGACCGACGCTCCGGTGCCGGCCCGGTTCGGTACCGCGACCAACGAGGTGCTGCTGGAGGACATCAACTCCTACCGCGCGATGTTCGACCGGCATGTCGCCGAGGACACCGACACCGTGGTCGGCGCCGCGGCCGACGCCTTCGGGATCGCGGTGCAGCAGGTCATCGCGCTGGTCGACGCGCCCAACCGCACGGACGACGAGCTGCGGGCGATCCGCGGCCTGGACGGTCTGGTAGCGATCGACGGCATCGAGGTGCCGGTCCGGCTCGGCCGCACCCGGGGCTGGTGGCCGAACACGCTGCCGTCCCGGCCACCATCGGTCCCCGCCTACCAACCGGCGCTCAAGCCGGCTCAACTGCTGGAATCGGCGCGGCTGTGGGTGGGCCGGACGAACACCAGCTTCGGCCGGTTCATCGGCGAGGGACTGCGTTCCCACCTGACCGACGAGAGCATCGGCAGTCAGGTACTGCACGATCGGCAGACCGCGTTCCTGGAGAAGTTCGGCACCGCGCTCCGGCTGGCCCGGCCGCTGGCCAACTACGACCAGACCCAGTTGAACGCGCTGCACAATCCGGCCGCCCTGGAACTGTCGATCCAGCTCAGCGAGATCCCGCTGGCCGGGTCCGGTGCCCTGGAGGAGCGGGTCCGGCAGCTGCTGTACGGCCTCGAGCACGTCAACACCCGGCACCTGGAGGACAACATCGGTGCGGCGATGACGGACAACCGCAGCCGGAACCGGATCGACATCATCGGGGCCGCCGCGCCGGTGTCGCCGCTGGCGCTGTCGTCGCTGCAGCTGCCGATCCGGGAGCGTTGGCAGGCATCGCTGTCCAGCGAGAACATGCGCCAGAGCTTCTGGCAGTGGCGGCGCGGCCGAGCCCTCACCGAATTCGTGCCGGTGCTCGACGGCTGGCTGCGCGCGATGGTGCTCGGCTGGATGATCGGCCGGCTGGCCGGTGACATCAGCATCCCCAAGGAGAGCAAGCTGCAGTCCGCCCGGGTCTACGACGAGGATGCCCGGGCTTGGCAGTCGTTCCCCAACCCGTTGCTGGGAATACGGCACCAGAGGGAGCTCGATGCCTGGACCTTGCTGGCCGCGGTGCTGGAATCCATGCCGCTGGCCATCGCGAACTGCTCGGGCGACCCGCAGTTCACCGATCTGCTGCCGTATCGGACGCTGCGCCGGATCGGCGAGTTGTCCGACCGGACGACCAATCGGGCGCTGGAGAGTTGGCTGGCCGACGGCGTAGGTCTGGGCGGCAGCCCGAACACCTTCCTCAGCCTGCCCGACACGGCCGGCTCCGGTGAACGGCTGGCCGGCGCTCAGGAGTGGGTGACCACCGTCGATCAGCAGTTCCGGACGTTGCTGCCGCCCACGGACCTCACGCTGTACCTGCCGGGCGGTGACCTTGCCGTGCTCACGCCGCACAACTTCGACCGGATCAAGGCCCCATCGTCCTGGGAGCTGGCCCCCGTCATCGTTACGGCGTCGCAGGCGCTGATCGAGCAGCTGGCCGATCCCGCCTATCAGAATCGGACCGGCTTCGTCGAGCCGATCGGCTGATCAATGGCGGTCGTAATCGTACTTGTCGACGGCAGTTCGCCGGTCGCGCTCGGCGTCCGGCAGGCCCTGCAGGACTGGGCGGCGACCGGACTGATGCAACGCTTCCTGTGGCTCAGCACGAGTGCGGTGCTGAGCAGCGGCCGGCTCGAGGCCTTGCTGATCGACGGAGAGTCAAGCCAGCGGATCTACGTCTCGGAATGGCTCGCGCAGCGCCCGGCGGACCGGGTTCGGATGCAGGTGCTGCAGCTGCCGGACACCGCGGATCCGATCCCCCTTTCGGTTGCCAATCAGGCGATCCAGCGGGCGGGGCAGGACAGTGGCCGATACGAGCTGCTGAACGTGATCGCACCTAGCCTGCTGCATCATCCGCCGGCGACTAGCCCGCCCTGGCACGGCCGGCCGAACCTGCTGATCCAGCCGGTCGACTCGATCGAACCGGCAGCATTCAGCCATCAGCAGCTGCACAGCGGCCAGGACAGCTTCGCCACCAATGTGGCCAGCGGGCTGGCCTGCCTGGCCGGGCTCTGGCACGGCATGGAGGCGCCGGCCAGCTCGGCCATCGACGACGGCACCGTCGCCGACGCCCGGGTCACGGTCACCCGCTGTTTCGTGGGCATGGTCGACGGGTCATCGACGCTGGCCGGACTGGCCGCCGGCCTGCAGACCGGCGAGCTGCCGGCGGCGCATTCCAGCCTGGGCCGGTTCAGTCAGCTGGACGGCAGCCGGGCGACGGCCGAGGCCGGTCGGGCGGCGGAGCAGCTGGCCGCCAGGCACGACGAGCTCCGGTTCACCCCGCCGGCCGGATTCCGGCCGCCGCCGAAGGAGAAGCGGCTCTGGCGGCAGGTACTGTCCCACTTCCTGGGCTTCATGCTCGCCTCGATCCGGCAGGTGCCGCCAGCCTGGTACGACCGGATGACCAGGAGGTTGGAGGGCGTGCTCACCCATGCCTTCTACGGTGACAGCAGCGGCTATCAGGTGATCGTCCGGCCGGTATCAGGCGACGATCAGCCCGACCTGGTCGAGAACCTGACCGACGGAGTGGACCAGTACGGCCGGCGCTTCGACAATCCGCCGCTACCGAATACCAGCCAGATCTGGCACTCGCTCAATGAGACGGTGACCGGGCTGGTCGACGGTTCCGATCTCCCGGAGGGGGTGAGCCCGCCGCTCGACGGGGGCGAACGGGCAGTGATCACCGATCCGGCGCTGCTCGCCGCCGACCCGCAGGACGCCGGCGTGAAGGTGCGTTACGGAGTGATCCCCGGAGCCGGCGAGATCCGGATCTCGGCCCAGGATCCGCTCGGGGCGCTGATGGCCAAGGAGCTGCTCGCGGACGAGCAGCTGCGGACCCGCGCGGGTTCGCCGAACGCCGCAGCGATCGCCTCGGCCGCGGGCGGCATCGATCGGTTCGCCGGTCAGCAGCGCAGCCTGCTGTGGCAGTTCCAGCACCTGTTGGCCGAACAGGTGCTGGCCGCCCGCCGAGCGTTGCAGGCCACCGTCCTCGGCGACAGCGAGGCCCTCAAGGATCTGCAGGAGCGGGTGGCGGCCACCCAGAAGCGGGCGGTCGACTTCGTCCGCACGATGCTGATCGCATTCCTGATCGCGATCGTGCTCATCGTCGCGCTCATCGTGTCGCCGGTGCTGACGCTGCTGGTCGGCATCATCGTGTTGATCGTTCTCACCTGCGGCTGGTTCGGCGCCACGCTCTGGGGGTACGTCAATCGGCAGCGGCTGCTGTATCAGCTACTGCACGAGGTCGATCTGGTCTCGCTGCGCCAGGAGTGGGCCGAGCGGGCCCAGCACCACCTGCAAGGGGAACTGAGCCGGCTGCTGTCGCTGTACCGGCAGAGCAGGCTGTGGGCCGGCGTCTACGCCAGGTCGGTGCATAGCATCTTCGGCTCCACCGACCAGCAGCAGCGGTCAGCCGGCCGGATCGGGCTGCTCGCCGGGCCGCTGCCGCTGCACATGCGGATCGGCAAGGCGGACTTCGATCCGCGAGCACAAGTTCAGCTGTCCCGGGATCTCGGCCGGGCGCTGTTCGGGGTGGGCTGGTTCGCAACCCTGTTACAGCGCCGGTTCGAGCTGGCATTGGCCGCCGAGGGCTGCGGCAGTGAGCTATTCCAGCGGTTGTGGAACGACCAGGGCACCAACGAGACCTATCCGCTGCACCAGCTGGCCAAGCACGTCGGTGCCGCCGCGGTGCGCGAGACCGTTCGGAACGAGCTGACCGGATCCATCGTCGGCTGGGCGCGGCAGCGGCAGAGCGACCCGGACGGTGCCGGTTGGCTGAGCGCGCAGCTGATGCCGTCGGTGCAACTGCTGGCGGGCCGGCTGCCACAGGAACGATCCAGCTCGTCCAGTTCGGATTTCGTGCTGCGGGTGCTGGATGCCGGCGGCGGCCACAGCCTCACCTCGGACGGGTTCACCGCCGTAGGGCTGACCCGGAACGCCCCGGCGTTGGCCCGATCGGCGGTTGCCAGTTACGCCGGCCTGGCCGGGAACTTCCGGCGGTTGGCCACCGGCAGCGATCCGGCAACGATCGGACTGGACCAACTCGCGGTTCGGGTCGATTTCACCAGACCGCTCGATCCTAGCGACCTGGTCTTCACCGACCCTGCTCCGGCGGTAGTGGTACCGCCGCATCCGCAGGACGGTGCCGAGGATGCTTGGCAGCATCCCTGGGTGCCGGAAGCGCCCGGCTGATGCGATGACGTCCGTACTGCACGCCATCAGCAACGCGCTGCTGGTCGCCTGGCTCTGCACCGCAGTGGCGTGGGCCGCCGCCGGCCTCGCCGTGGCGTCCTGGGGACGCCTGCCGCTCTGGGCCGGGGCGCTGCTGGGGGCCGCGGTACCGGGCCTGGGCGTACTGGCGCTGACCGTGGTCGCCGCGACCCGGCGCCGGACCGGCCCTCGGCCGCGGCCGGGCGTCCCGGTCGGTTACCCACCGGCTGGCATGCCCACCTATCCGGCGCCTTTCGACCCACCGGCCGCGCCCGCCGCTGCGCCGAGATCGCTCGAGCTGGCCGGCGAGGATCTCCGTCCCGGCTTTCTGTCCGCCGGGCCGCCGGCCGAGTCCGGCCTGACCCAGCCGCTGCCCGGCTATCCGGGTCCGGGCTATCCGGGTTCCCGCTTTCCGGCACCCGACGCGCCGGCGGCATCTGGTCGGCGGATCCTTCGACGGCGGCTGCTCGACCAGCGCACGGCATTTACCGGACTGGCGTTGCTGATCGCGATATCGCTGCTGCTCACACTCTTCGTCAGCGACTGGATCCGGGTCGGGGTGGCCAACGGCGTGTCATTCCGGCTCAGTGCATGGGACATCGGGCTGGGTGAGCTGGTGGTGCTCTCAGCGCTGGAGTTCGCGGTGTTCGCGGCGGTGGCCTGGCGCTGGCGAACCCGCTGGATCGGCACGCTGGCGGTGTTCGCCGGCGCCTGGTGGTTCCTGCTGTGGTCGGTGGCCTGCATCGTGGGCGGCGGCATCCGCCAGTTGACCCGAGACACCCGGGCCGTCCGCGGCCTCCGGTACGCCACCCTGACCGCCGGATCCATCTGGAGCGTGCTGCTGCTGCTGGCCCTGTTGATGGTCGGCTGGGGCGTCACCCAGTTGGTGTTCGAGCACCTGGATTCGGCGGAGCGCGGATGAGCCGGTCAGCAGGCGTTGAGCGTGCGGGACAGCAGGGTGACGGCGGCTCGGCCGGACGGCACCTCGCCCACCGGAACCACACCGAGCCCGGCCTCGCTGGCCGCCTCCCAGTGCATGAGGTCGAAGGTCTCGGTGAGCTCGTTCACGCCGAGCACCGCCACGACCGCCCGGGCCAGGCCTGCCAACTCGCGGCAGCCCCGGGTCGGCGGGCTGTCGGTGATCAGGATGGCGACCTTGCGGTCGCCGCCCGCCTGGGCGAGCGAGAGCCGGGCGGCCTCGACGTAGGCCGAGCCGGTGGTGAACCGCCTGGCCTCGGTCAACTGATGCAGGTGTTCGGCGACATCGGCATCGCTGCGGATCGTCTCGCTGTCCGTGCCGAGCTGACCTGCGTCTCCGGAGGCCGCCAGCCGCACGGCTCGAATGTCGGCCGCCTGTGCGGCATCCAACACCGCGGTGAGCAGCCGACCGACCGCGCCCGAGCTGAACCACGGAATCATCGATGCCGACCTGTCGATCGACACGGTGACCGTCTCGCCGCCGACGAACAACGGCACCTGGTCGGGATCACCGTCCTTGGCCTCGATGAACCACTCACCGTGCCGGCGCACCAACCGGAAGAACACGTACGGCTCCGGCCGGGGATTGCGCTCCAGGCCCACGTGTTCGATCTGGGCGGGCGAATGCAGGTCGCCGACCATGACGGTACGGCTGCCGGTAGTGGTCACGTGCAGCTCGAGATCGATCATCTCGGCGTCCTCGACCCGATCGAGATCGAGCAGCCATGCCTCACTGCGGAGCAGGAAGCCCGGCGGCAGCCGAGACGCGTCAAACCGCCGCACGGTGGAGCCGATCAGCTTGCCGCCGATGGTGTCCCCGTCGGCGGTGCCGCGCCAGCTGATCCGGAGCTGGCGGCCGGGTACCGGCCGGCTCTGCGGCGGCCGGAGCTGAGTGATCACGATCCCCCCACCCCGTCTCGATCACTGGAGCCGACGCCGACTGGCAGGCACCGGGCAGCGAGGTCAGGTATATCAGGTCGGTGGTGAAAAGGGATGTGAAAGTGGAGACCACGGCGGATCGGTTACGGCTGGCTCGGGAGAACTTCCCCGAGTTCGCCGAACTGCTGTCCGAGAGCATCATCGACCAGTTGGCCCGCCAACTCGATGACGGCAATCTGGACGCGGTCGTCGCAGGCGCAATGCATCAGAACGCGCCGGGCATGTTCCGCGACGTGCTGCGGCTGGTCGTGCGGGCCTCCGAGGACGATCAGCGGCGGCACCAGACAGCTGGCGGCCAGACCGGCCGTCCGGACCGGGGCGGAGCCAAGCTGGGCCGGCCACCGGCTACCTCCGGACCGGATCAGCCAGCGGCTGCCAAGACTGCCGATCAGCGGACGGCTCCGCCGATCTCCAGCAAAACCGATCGCCGTGCCGGCAAGTCCGCCGCCAAGGCGACTGCCGACCCGCCGGCTGCCGAGAACCCGCCGCCATCGACTGCCGAAAGCTTGACGCAGCGCAGCGGATCGGGTTCGCAACCGGGTCAGCAGGCGCCGCAGCAGATCGACGTCTCGGCCTTCACCGGAGCGGTCGATTCGTTCGCCAGCACCGGCGGCCGGCTCGAGGTCAGCGAAACCAAGGACGCGATCCAGCTCAGCTGGCCAGGGTTGGATAGCAGCCGGGTGGTGGTCTACCTGATCGCGGCGTCCGCGTCCGGCTGCCCCGACTCGCTGCACGGCGCGCAACGGGTGGCCGCCACGACCGGCGTTTCCGCTACTGTGCCGCTGGATTCCGGGCCGCATTTCACCGTCTTCGGCTACGAGGGCGAATCCGTCGAGGAGGCGGTGCGGAGCACCGGGCGGCCGCATGCCCAGGCATCGCTGCTGCCGGAGGTACGCGACCTGAGCATCACCGCCTATTCCAGCATGGTGGTCGTGCAGTGGAGCCGTCCCATCGGCGTCGACCGAGTCCGGATCTACCGCTCGCTTCCCGATCAGCCGCTGCCGGACCACTCCGATCCGGCGCTCGAAATCACAACCGTGGACGGCGATGTCTTCGAAGATCGGACAGCGACGCCGGGCGCACGCTACACCTACCGGATTCACACGCTCGAGGCCAGATCGGAGCTGCCCTCCGCAGGCGTTACGAAGAAGGATGTGCTGGTCCCGCTGACGCCGGTCGCGGTGATGGACCTACGGGCAGAAACCGAGCTACACGATCCCGATCTCTGGGTTAGCTTGCGCTACAGCCAGCCGAGCGCGGGGCGGGTGGTGATCATGCAGAGCGTCACCATGCCCACGATGGTGCAGAACACGCGCCTGCTTTCCGAGGAACAACTCGCAACCCTAAGTCTGGGCACGCCGGTCGCCAGGATGCCGGTCCCGACGGCCGAGGCGGAGCGGCTGATAGCCAACGTTCCGATCCAGGTGACCAAGCACACGTCCCATTACTTCACGCCCGTGACGTACGGCACCGGAGAGGGCGTGGTCGGCAGGTCGATCGCGGTTCATCACGTCGCGCCGGTCCGAGACGCCGAGATCATCGACCGGATCGACTATCAGATTCTTCGCTTCGCGTGGCCGGCCGGCGCCATGAAGGTGGCATATCAGGTTGCCACGCTGGGCGCCACGGTCGAAGACCCCGCTGGCTGGAAGTACTGCGAGCGACGGAATTACGACGAGTTCGGCGGCATCCGACTGCCGCTGCCGGACACCGGTGCGCGGCTGTTCGTCCGGGGTGTCCGGGGCTCGGAGTCGGTGGGAGCACTGGGCATCGCTGACTATCGCGGACGGTATGTGTTGCGTTACCGGTTCGACCCCGTGGCCAGCGGTAAGCGGGTACTCAAGGTCCTAAGCGAAAGCCAGCTGAGCGGTCTCTACGTTGAGATCCAGCACCATCCCGAGCACTGGCCGACCGCGAGCACGCAGGATGCCGAGCCGGCCGTCGGCACCACCATCGCGTCGCTGCCTTTCAACCGCGAGATCCGGGCTGGGGAATTGACGGCGGTCAGCGAGGAGCTGGCCTTCGAGCCGGGCTATGTCCGAGCCTTCATCGTGCCTCAAGATCCGGAGAATCGACCGGTCATGGTGGTGGATCCGGATCCGGAGATCAGCTCGGACAGCCGCGCCTGGCCGGCGACCGAAGCCGTTCGTAACCGATGGGGCTTCAGGACGCAGGGCGGTAGGTCGACTACCGAACCACAAGCCGCTGGCTCAATACGGTGTATGCAGTGCCTCCAGTCCTTCCCAGAGACACGGATCGCGGTGCGCTGCCCGCAGACCGGAACCTGCCCTCCAGCACTCGACGTCATACGCGGCGCATACGTGAACACCGTGCCGGAGATCAAGCCGGTCTACTCGATCGAGCCCGCTGCGCTGGCCGACCGGGCCATTCCCTGTCCGGAATGCGGCGCGCCGAACAGCCAGCAGGTATGTCCGCTATGCCACGGCGACCTCCCGCGGTACTGGGGTGCCCAGGACTGGTTCGCCCTGACCTTCGTCGGTGCGAAGGCAACCGGCAAGACCATCACCATGACAGTGCTACAGCGCGAACTCCGGCAGCGTGTGGTGCACAGCATCGGGAGGACCATGCAGCCGGCCGATGACCTCACCGCCAGGCGGGTTGAGGAGTTCGAAGACCGGCTGTACCGCCAACACACCGTGGCTGAACCGACCCTCGCGGCTTCGGCGAACCCTTACGCCAGGGTCCCGATGGTCTTTGACCTGGGCTTGGGTCGTACCAACACCCCGGCTTCCCTCGCACTCTTCGACGTCCCCGGTGAGGATATGAGCCAGGTCTCGGCCACCGAGCAGTACGCCCACTTGCTGACCCGGTCCGACGGCTTGGTCTTTCTCTTCGACCCGCAGCAGATCCCCAGTGTGCAGGAGAACCTGCAGAGCTACTCGCCCGACTATATGGACTCGAAGCCGGTTGAGGCCGACCCGGTTACCGTGCTGCGCAACATCGTCAGGGTGATCCGCGACGCACGCGGCCAACTGAAGGACAAGCTTCCGGTACGGCTCTGCGTCGTGGTGTCCAAGCTGGACAGCCTGCAGCACACCTACCGGCACAACGTTCCCGAGCTCAGGGAACTCATCCCGCCAGGCTCGGTGCTGATGCGCGATCCCTATGCGATAGACAATGCTCCGCTCTTCCTGCCAGGGGATGCCGAACTGGAACATCAGGAGGTCCGCGGGTTGTTGGAGCGGCTGAAGGCTACTGACTTCCTGCACCTGTTGGACAGCAACTTCGCCGACTTCCGGTTCTTCGCCCAGTCCGCACTCGGCCATCGCCCGATCGCCAACCGCACGTTGTCCGACGCAGGCATCACCCCATTCCGGCTGTCCAATGTGGTTCGGATGTTCCTGGCCGAGAAGCAATGGTGATGGCAACTCTCGTCCACCGGCCGTCGCCATGCTGACCGGCCAGTTCGGCTACGGATCGTGCCGGCATCACGGTCCGTTCTCCTCGGTACAGGGCTGGAAGATCACGGAGACGGTACGTACGGCCGCGGGTGCCGAGCTACCGGACGAGGTCTTCCAGCGGGCCGCGGCCCGATGCGGCGAGTACACCGCGCCGATCCCACCGGAGTTCGCCACCCCGGCGCAACTGCGCGAGCTGCCGGCCAGCATGCGGCTGGACCGGGTCGACGACTCGGTCGGCTGCCTGCTGAAGGTCGCGTATGCCGGGCCGGACTACTCCCGCCGAGACAGCATCTTCGGCCATGGCCTGCTGGTGTCCGGTGTGCTGGAGGATGAGTTGGGCGCGGTACGGCCGGCCGAGCTCTGGGATTGGAACTGGTTACACCCGATCGGCCCGGAGGAGATCGAGGACGCCGCGTTGGACCCGGCGACCACCATGCCGAAACGCAACCGGCTCATCCCGGCCAGCCTACGGCCGTTCGCCTTCGACCATCCGGAGATCCTGCGCCCGCTGCTCGCCGCGCTCTCCGAGGTGCTGCGGCGTCCGCGAATGCTGATCCTGATCGAGCCGGATCCGGCGGTGGCGGCCTGCTGGTTCGCCGCCCTGCAGTACTTCCTGCCGCCGGCGGCCGCCTGGTCCATTCCGTTCGACACCTACCGCAGGCCGGTCGACCTACCGCGAAGCCGGGACCGGCTCAGCCTGATCGCAGTCACCGACGGCAACGCGTCGCAGCTCGGCATGCTGCGTGAGGCCGGCGTGCCGGTCATCTCGACGCTCGACCCGCCGAGCGAGGTCAGTATCAACGGACGACCCGGCTGGCACGGGGTCACCGCCGAACCGCTGGTGGCCGATTCCTGGGCAATGCTCGCCTGCTCGCTGCAGGCCGTGAACGGGTGGGACCAGTCGCGGGTGTTCGAGCAACTTGACCAGATCTCTGCGGAGCTGTCCGCGGGCGGCACCACCAGCCCGCTCTGGGCGCTACCCGCGGCGCTGATGTCGGTCCCGTCGGCGCTGGACAAGGACGCCGCAGCTGCCTGCGCCGAACTGCTGATCGAGTGCTGGCCGACCGAGGAGAGCCTAGCCGAGGCGGCTTCAGGCGTGTTACGGGAGAAAGCCACCGCGGCGTTGCGCGACCCGTACCGCACCTTCCGTCAGCGAGCGGTCCAGCTCACCGAATCCACCGAGGCACCCTCCAACCTCGCCGATCTGGTGGTCACCGGATACCTGGCCAACTCGCTGACCGCGAATCCGTCGGCGGACGAAACCTGGTGGCTACCGCCGGCGAATGCCGTTTCACCGGCTGCCTATCAGCAACTGCTGGACGCGCTGCCGGGCCTGCTGCGCTGGACCGGAGAGCTGGCCGGACCGGATCTGCGAGCCGCCCGCGCGGTAGCGCTAGCCGGCCTGATAGTCGACGGTGCGACCGAGCACCACCGGGTGAACGAAGCGTGGAACAGCCTGAAGCCGGCGATGTATCGGCACCTGCTACCGATCCTGGCCGCGGACAGCGATGCGGCGACCGGCTTCGTGGCGACCGCGCCGCCCCGGCTGGCCAGGACGTTGTGGGAGAACGGGGTCGAACGGTTCCTGTCCACCCTGTGTGAGCGCAAGGACGCGACGATTCCCGCCGAGTTCGAGGAATACCTCACGTTAATCGAGCGGTTCCGCTCGGCCATGCCAGGTGAACGCCTGGCACCCTCGATCCACGAATGGCTGGCGGACTGGCTGGATGCGCAGCTGATCAGGCCAGCCGATCAACCCGAGCGGTTGACGCTGGAGCAGGCGGCGTTCCGGGTTACCAGCCCGCGCGACGGCCTCGACCTCGAGCAGGGCCGGATCTGGGCCTATCTCGCGCGGCTGGAGTACAGGCCGAGCTCCTCCGACTCGGCACACTGGCCGCTGAAGGCAGCCCGGCTGACCTGGGGAAGTGATCTACGTGGCATGTCTGCCGTCGCCGCCAGGCTGATCCGCCTCATGCCACCCGAGGCATGTACGGCCGAGTTGCTGGAAGCGCTGCTGTTGGCTACACCGCTGGGTGAGGCCGACCTGATAGTGCAACGCTGGCCGGGGATGGAGGTTGTGCTGAGGCCACTCTTCACGACGCATATGAATTACCCCGAGCGGCGAACGTTCATCGAACCGGCTCCGTTCTACGAGATCGACGAATGGGTAGCCCACCTAATCGGCGTGCTCGACCACGTCCACCGGATGGATCCCGATGGCAGCTCGGCCTTCGCCGAGTCCGCCCGTCGGCTGCTGGCGACCTACATCTTCAGTTTGGATCTGTGCAGTGCCATCGAAACCTTGCAGAGCCGAGACGATTTGGCGTCCGTGCAACTGAAGCAGATCCTGACCACCGCCGATTACGACGCGGCCTGGCAGGAGCTGTGCCGGCCGGAGCAGCGGCGGACCGGCCGGCGGGAGAAGCTGATGGCGATGCTGCACGTCCGGTCCGTATTGGGTTTCCAGGGCGATCCCGCGCTGGATTGGCTCACCCTGCCCTGGGTCGAGCAGGGCAAGCGGCCGCTGCCGGCACTTGCCGCACGGCTGCGTGCTCAGCTGCAACACAGCGTCCAGTACCAGCAGGAGGTGTTCGCCAAGGAGGTGTTCATGCGGGCACGGCGAGTGGTGGAGAGCCATCATTGCCAGGGCGAGATCAGTAGGAGCGCATTCGGCACCGGGAAGGAGTTCCTGCGCGCCTGCGCCCAAGGCGCGGCACGATTGTTACCGGCCGCCGACACCGACACCCGATCCGGCATGCCGTTCAGCCGTTGATCAATCCGATTCGGCCAGCGACCTGACCGCTAAACCGCCGGCGGCCACTAGGTCCAGCGCGCAGCGTTCGGCGCGGTACTCGCGCACCGGCACCAAGGTCCAGCCCCGTCCGGTACGCGTCAGTACCGCCATCAGCACGCTCGGCTCGTTCCGGCCGGGCGTGCTGACCGACAGGCTGTCCGCGTCGCCTCGCCGGCCGGTCAGTTTCAGGCTCAGATCGGAGTAACCACCGAGCCGTTGGCGGCGGAATGACGAGGCGGTGAGCACGATGCTGGCAACCTCCTCTGGCAACGCGGGAAGGTCCACCGTCATCCGGAACGGCGAGGTCGAGTCGGACGCCGAGGGCTGGTGCAGTCGGATCCCGTTGTCGAACTCGACCGGGTGCAGGAACCAGACCAGGTCGATCAGCTCATGCCTGGACGAGTAGGCCAGCGCCGACAACGCCAGATCCGGCGGTGCCGAGTTCCCGGTCGGCACACCGGAAAGGCTGAACTCGATCGACTCGCCAGCAGGAATGGCCAGCCGGCCGGCTACCGGGCCGGCCGAACTCGGCGAGTGGGCACCGGTATCGGTATCGGTGTCGACATGGATGCCGTATTCGGTTGCCAGCCTTTCCAGGCCGCGAACGTGGCCTTGGTCGATCGCCCGGAACTTCCAAGCACCCTCTCGACGGTAGAGTTCACCGGCTATCAAGGCGGTTACCCCGTCGCCGGTCAGGTTGAAGCGCACAAGCTCCGCGCCGCCACGACTGTCCAGCACGACCAGGTGCAACTGTTCGACCTGGTCGAAATAATCGCCGTCGGTCGCGCAGACCAACACGACCCGATCGATGGAATCAGGCATACCGGCGAGGTCCACCGATATGGCCTGGGTGGGATACCGGCCCGCTGCGCGCTCCCCGAGCTGCACCTTGCCGTTGGGATGGCTGGGCTGGTTGTAGAACACCAAGTCGTCGTCGGTGTTGACCTTGCCGGACCGGTTCAACAGCACCGCCATGAAGTCCACGTCCGGCGTCTTCGGATCATTGACCCAGCGGAGCGCCACTTTCACCTGGGTGGCGTTGATAACTGTATTGGCGCCCCTGCGCATCACGGTCATCGGCAAGGCCGTTCCACGGCGCGGCCGTACCAGGCACAACTGGCTACCTTGACCATCAACGGTCCCCCAAGGGCATGCCGCACCGTCGTCCGGCACCGAACGCAGATACTAACCTGACATCCTAAGGCCGCGAAGCGGCCCATCGGCGGCCAAATCGAATCCTCGCCGTCGACCAGAGGTAGTTCGGCTAGATTGGCAGGGCGAATCAGCGGTGCTGAACGCGTCGCGAACGAGGTCTAGGGACGGTATGGGCGGCATCCGGCGCCTCACAGCAGGCAAGCTGCCTGCCGTCCTCGGCACGAGTCTGCTCGCGGTCTGCCTGGCCCTCGCGGCCTGCACCCGGGCACCACAGGCTGCTGCCCCGGCGGATTCCGGATCGAGGTCGGCCCCTGTTCCGGCAGCTACCAGCTCCAGCCAGTCGGTGGCCAGCTCCGCTTCGGCCATCCCGCACACGACCGCAACGAACCCGGGTAGGCAGACCGATGCGGAGATGGTGGGGCAGCTGTTCGTCAGCTATGTCTACGGCGCCAGCGCGACCGGCGCGACCACCGCACAGCGGCAGGCCAACTTGGATCTGACCGGAGCCGCCACCGGGGCCGAGATCGTCCGGCGTTGGCATCTCGGCGGCATCATTTTGATCGACCACAACAATCTCGATCCGGCTCGGCCCCAGCTGTCCACCGGCAACGTCGGGAATGCCGGGCAGATCGCCCGGCTGACCGCGGGACTGCAGCAGGCCGCCATGGCCGACTCCGGCGTGCCGCTGCTGATCGGTACCGATCAGGAGGGCGGCTCCGTACAGCGGATCACCAACGGTGTGGCCTGGCGGCCCGCCGAGGCGGCGCTGGCCTCGATGACGCCCACCGCCTTGCGCTGCAGCTACCAGGATCTGGGACGACAGCTGCGGGCGCTCGGCCTCAATCAGGACTACGCGCCGGTCGCCGATGTCGTGCGAGCGAGCGGCGGAGTGATCGGGGACCGCAGCTTCGGCTCGGATCCGGTTGTTGATTCCCGCGACGTGCATGCCTCGGTCGACGGGTTACAGGGTGCGGGCGTGCTGGCAACCCTCAAGCACTGGCCCGGACACGGCAGCACGCCGCTGGACAGTCACGCCGTGCTGCCGGTGCTCACCGAGACCGCGGCACAGTGGCGGGCCGTCGACCGGCCGCCGTTCGCGGCCGCGGCCGGTGCCGCAGGCAGTGTGATGGTCGGCCACCTGGCGTTGCCCGCGCTCGATCCGTCCGGGGAGCCGGCCTCGCTGTCACCGATCCTGATCGAAGAGCAACTTCGTGGTGGGCTGCGATTCGGCGGGCTGATAATCACCGACTCGCTGTGGATGGCCCCGATGCAGCAGGCGGGCACCGCAGGCCAGGTCGCAGTGCGAGCCATCCAGGCCGGCGAGGACATGCTGCTGGAGACCCCGAATCTGCCGGCCGCCTATCAAGCGGTGCTGAGCCGGGTGCAGTCCGACCCGGCCTTCCGCAACCAGGTTCGCGACGCGGTCCGCCACATCCTTGCGGCGAAGGCCTGGGTCGCCCAGCCGGTGGCTGGCTCGGGCACCTGCTGATGGCTCCTGCCCCGCACCGGCGGCGCCCCCGCTCGGAGCCTGACCGGGTCGGTGCAAAAACCGGTGAGGCGGCGACCTTATTGCGTTAAGCTGCCAACGCCGAGCGACGGCATCGCAGTCGCCGGCCGGGAGGCCGATCCAGCCGCAAGGGAACATAGGTGGTCAACCTCGGCAAGCGGAAGAAGGACGACGAGCTCCCCGAACCACGTGGGATCTCGTTGGTGAAACCCGCGCCGAGCACACTGCAGGATCAAGCCATGCCGGATTTGCGTGCCGCGGAGTCGCCGACCATGCCGATCCATCCGGACCTGGCCGGCCAGCCGACTTCGAGGCACCCGGCTGTGAGCACGCCGTACCAGCCGGCTGCGGCATTTCCGCCGGCACCGCAACGGCCGCTGGGATCCCCACCATCCGGGCCACCGCCTTCGGTCCGCGGACCGAAGGCGTGGTATCGGCGCGGCGCACCGCTTGCGGCGATCGCGACGGTGCTCGCCGTGATCGCCGTGCTGATCGCGGTGAGCCTCGGAGGTAGTAGCAACCCGTCGTCACCCGCCGCCGACCTGCCCACCGCGCAGCCGACCTCTGACGCCTCGACACCGTCGACCGAGCTGACTGAGTCGACGTTACCGGTGACCACCAGTCCGGCAGCACCGACGGTTCCCAGCGTCACGCCGGCCGGCGTAAACATCGCCGCCGTACGTACCAACCCGCACATCGCCGCCGTTGCGGACCTGTTCGACCGCTATTTCATCGCGACGAATGCGCACGACGGCAGCGACCTTGTCGAGATCTTCGATCCGGCCGGGGTCACCAAGTCGGATACCGCTGACGGCGTTGCAAAATGGCAGTCCGAGGTCGCGACCAGTTACGACGACGAGATGGCGCTCACAGCTATCCGGGATTATTCGGCGGTGCCCGGTGGCCTGCTGGTCCATGCCACCTTCCGAAGCCAACAAGACCCAAGCCTCGGGCCGGACGGGCAGTCCTGCACGCACTGGGATCTGGTCTACCGGCTGACGCCCTACGCTGCCGGCTACCGGGTCCTCGGTGCCCAGCAGGTCATGTCGGTCGCATGCTGAGGGGGCGTAGCAGCACGGCGCGCCCGGTTGGCGGACGGAACGCGGCGTAACTCCAGGTGAGGTTGGCGACGCTCTGCTGGTAGCCGGTGCTGCCGTCGAACTGCTCGCTGAGCTGTAATGATCGCTGTGGAAGAAGGGTCGCTGCCAGCATCCGGTCGCCGGGCGGCGACCAGTTCCGCAGCGGCCGCGGCCGGCTCGGTGGTGGCGGTGACGCCGACCTGCTCGAAGAACGGCGCGGCGAGCGGATCGGCCGGAACCGCGCCGGCGCTGGCGATCCCGGCCGCCAGCCGGTAGTACGGCTCGGCCAATGCGGCGGTACACACCGGCCAGGGTCTCCGCCGGGCTGCGGGTTGGCGATGTCGCCGTCGTACACATCGTCCGGATAGCGGCCGAGCAGCGGTCCGAGCCCGCGCGCGGCGTCGGCCTGGTTGATGGGGGTAGCACCGATCGGACCGCTCCTCGCTCCACGTCGCACGGACGTGGATTACCCAATAAGTAGGTGTCAAAATCTTCTTCCGTAAGAACCAACCGCTCCGGACGGGAAATCGCCGTGAATTTGAGCGTCGGCTACTCGTAGCCACTTTCGTTCGACTAATGCAGCCCGCGTGCTCGTGGCCATACGAAGAGATCATGTCGACGACGTCGTTCGTGTCATCTGGATCAGACAGTTCGGCCTTCAACTGATCGGCCAAGCCATTTCAGCTTGGGGGCCCGCAACCGTTCGGCACCAACGCGTTCATCGACAGCCCAGCGCCAACCACCGAAGCCAGCGCCCGGACACGATATCTCGTAGAGAGGGCGAGGAAGGATGTGTACTAAGTCTGACATCCGCCTGTACGGGCACCTGTTCGAGGACCAGCTCGATGAGGTTGCCGCCGCCGATGGACCAGGCCAAAGCTACTGCGGACCTTTGCGGACCAAGCCGGGATGATCTTGGAAATGGAAAGGACCCGAACCGCTGCAGGCTAGCGATCACGGGGCTTCGAGAAGCGCGCCCGAAGGGACTCGAACCCCTAACCTCTTGATCCGTAGTCAAGTGCTCTATCCGTTGAGCTACGGGCGCAGGTGGAACCGGCTGCCGAGTCTACCGGAGCGCCGGGGGCGATTCGACGCGGCCGGCCAAGCGGCCGGCAGCGGGACCACACTGCCCGGGAAAACAGTCGTGGGTCCGCCGCGTACGACGGACCCACGACCAAGCTGCGGAGGCTCGGGGATTTGAACCCCGGATGGGCGATAAACCCAAACCGCATTAGCAGTGCGGCGCCATAGACCGGACTAGGCGAAGCCTCCTTCGAGGCAGCGGATCCAAAAGGGACACAGCCGCCTCAGCGGCATACCTTACTGGCCCGGCCAGGCTCCGACCAAGCCGGCCGGCCGAGCTGAACCGCGGGTAGCCGGACTGCGGGTACCCGGACCGCGGGTAGCCGGACCGCGGGTACCCGGACCGCGGGTACCCGGACCGCGGGTACCCGGACCGCGGGTACCCGGACCGCGGGTACCCGGACCGCGGGTAGCCGGACCGCGGGTAGCCGGACCGCGGGTACCCGGACCGCGGGTACCCGGACTGCGGGTATCAGGAACCCGGCGGCCGGATGGCCGGCATCACGAAGCCGTCGATGAACTCGGCCAGCTCCTCCTCGGCCGCCGGCTGTCGCCGGACCAGGTACCGGTGGATCAGCGTTCCGGCCAGGATGTCGATCAGCAGCCCACTCATCCAGTCCGCGCGCACCTCGCCGCGCCGCACCCCCCGGCTCAGTATCTCGTTCAGCAACGCCTTGCGCGGATCGTGGAAGTTGTCCTGAAAGGTCGCCGCGAACTCCGGGTCGCGCAGCGACTCGCTCATCACCGACCGCATCGCCGCGCCCAGCTCGCCGGTCATCGACCGGGCCGCCTGCTCGGCCAACGCGAGCAGCGCGTCCCGGGTGCTGACGTCCTCGGCCAGCTTCAGTTCCGAGACGGTCAACAACGGGCCGGACAGCAGGCAGCAGACCGAGTCGAACACCAGCTCCTGCTTGGTCGGCCACCGCCGGTAGATGGACGCCTTGCCGGTCTGCGCACGGCTCGCCACCGACTCGATGGTCAGGCTGCCGTACCCGCAGCAGGCCAGCTCGGCAATGGTGGCATCCCGGATCGCCTGCTCCAGCTCCGCGCCGCGCTTGCGCTGGCGGCCGCCCTCCTCCTCGGCGACAACCGCCGCGTCACCGGCCGCCGGAGCAGCCCCCGCCCTACCAGCCGGTGAACAGTTACCGCCCGCGGGGCTGCCCTGGGCGGAACTGTCAGAGGGGCCTGCAATATTTGCTGGTGCCGACGTCATGGCCGAGAGCATCCTTTCAAAGGCCCACGGAACTGCACCGGTGAGCATGCGGGCCTGCGCGCCGGCGAGCTAGCTGTGGATGCACTGAGCGGGAGGGATAGTGCACGTTTGCGTTTCTTAACCATCGTCCGTTAGCGTACAGGATAGAGAACGGCAGCGTTCCTTTTGTCGTTTTCGAGGGTCTCAGCGGAAGCCCTCCGCGGCGCGGGGCAGCCCGCCGCGCGGGCACCGCGGCACAGCACGTCGGCCGGCACACCGGCCGGCGTTGGTACCAAGCTCGAGGAGTGTCGTGACCACGACGGAATCTGCCGGCGAAATCAAGGCCGGAGCCCGCAAAGCAGCCCGTCCCGCGCTTGTCCTGCTCGTCATCGCCGGCGCGCAGCTGATGATCGTGCTGGACGGCACCATCGTCAACATCGCGCTGCCGAAGATGGGCGAGTACTTCGGCAAGAACCAGACCGAGATGACCTGGGCGATCAACGCCTACACGCTGGCCTTCGGCGGCCTGCTGCTACTCGGCGGCAAGGCCGGCGACATCCTGGGCCGTCGTCGAATGTTCATGGTCGGGCTCGCGCTGTTCACCCTCGGCAGCTTCCTCGGCGGCCTGGCGCACAGCTTCGAGTTCCTGATCATGGGCCGGATCATCCAGGGTGTCGGCGGCGCCATCGCCGCGCCCACCGCCCTGTCGCTGATCACCACCGAGTTCGACGAAGGCCCAGCGCGCACCCGAGCCTTCGCGGTCTTCTCGGCGGTCGCCGGTGCCGGCGCCGCGCTCGGTCTGCTGCTCGGCGGCGTGCTCACCGAGTACCTGACCTGGCGCTGGGTGCTGTTCGTCAACGTGCCGATCGGCGTGCTGCTGATCGTCGGCGCGTTCCTTTACCTGCACGAGTCCGAGCGGCAGAGCGGCCGGTTCGACTGGTGGGGCGGCCTGCTTTCCATCGTCTGGACGACCGCGCTGGTGTACGGCTTCATCCACGCGGCCTCGCACGGCTGGCGCAACGGCGTCACCCTCACCGCGTTCGGCATCTCCGGGCTCGGCCTGGCCCTCTTCCTGATACTGGAAGGCCGGCTGTCCTACGCGATGATGCCGCTGAGCACCTTCCGCGACCGCAGCCGGTCCGGCTCGTACGTGGTGATGTTGATCATCGGCGCGGCCATGTTCGGCATGTTCTTCTTCGTCACCTACTTCGTGCAGCTGGTGCTCGGCTACTCCGCGCTACGGACCGGCCTGGCGTTCCTGCCGGTGGCTTTCACGATCGGCATCGCGGCTCAGGTCTCGGCGGGCCTGCTGCCCCGGTTCGGCCCACGCAACCTGATCATCTTCGGCTCGGTGCTGATGACCGGTGGCATGTTCTGGCTGTCCACCATCTCGGCCGGCTCGGGTTACGTCGACCACCTGCTGCCATCGCTGCTGGTCATGGCCTTCGGCATCGGCACCATCTTCGTGCCGCTGACCACGGTCGCGGTGGCTGGCGTCGCGGCACACGAGGCCGGCCTGGCCTCGGCGCTGCTCAACGTCGGCCAGCAGGTCGGCGGTTCGATCGGCCTATCGGTGTTGACCACGGTGTTCGCCACCGCCTCGCGCAACGAGGCCAAGCATCAGGGCAGCATCCTGGGCGGCCTGGTGCAGGCCGGCAAGGCGCCCAAGACCGTGCTGCAGCACTTCATGGAACTGAGCTCGCAAGCCACCGGCAGCACTCGCGTTTCGGCCGGCGCGCTGACGGACGGCACCGCCGTCAGGGCGTTCCACGAAGTGCTGGCGCATGGCTCGTCGCGCGGTTTCCTGGCCGCGACCCTCTTCGCCCTGGTCGCCCTGCTGGCCACCATCGGCATGATCACCACGGGCAAGGACGTGGTGCCGCGGGAGGATGCGGATGCCGCCGCGGTCCCCGTTCCCTAACGGTCCGCGCCGCCATCCGAGCGAGCCGGTCCTGGCACGGGCGGGTCGGCTGGCGGCGCACCACGAGGGCATCAGCTGCCGTCCTTGATCCAGCTGGCGCCGATCATTCGATGACGCTGGCCAGCACTCGATAACGATGGCCAGCAGTCGATAAGGCCGATCAGCACTCGATAACGCCGATCAGCACTCGATGACGTTGACCGCCAGGCCGCCGCGCGAGGTCTCCTTGTACTTGTCCTTCATGTCGGCACCGGTATCACGCATGGTCTTGATCACCTTGTCCAGGCTGACGATGTGGCTGCCGTCGCCACGCAGCGCGATGCGGGCAGCGTTGATCGCCTTCACCGCGGCCATCGCATTGCGCTCGATGCACGGCACCTGAACCAGGCCGCCGATCGGGTCGCAGGTCAGCCCCAGGTTGTGCTCCATGCCGATCTCGGCCGCGTTCTCCACCTGCATCGGCTGACCGCCGAGCACCTCGCACAGCGCGCCGGCGGCCATCGAGCAGGCCGAGCCGACCTCACCCTGACAGCCCACCTCGGCACCGGAGATCGACGCGTTCTCCTTGTACAGCACACCGATCGCCGCCGCGGTGAGCAGGAACCGGACGACCCCGTCCTCCGACGAGCCGGGCACGAACCGCCAGTAGTAGTGCAGCACCGCCGGCAGCACACCGGCCGCGCCGTTGGTCGGCGCGGTCACCACCCGGCCGCCCGCCGCGTTCTCCTCGTTCACCGCCAGCGCGAACAAGCTCACCCAGTCGATCACCCGCAGCGGGTCGGTCGACGTTTCCGTGCTCAGCGTCCGGTACAGCTCAGGGGCTCGTCGGCGCACCTTCAGCCCGCCGGGCAGCAGGCCCTCATGGCCGAAACCGGCCTGCACGCACTCCTGCATCACCCGCCAGATCTCGAGCAGGCCGGCCCGAATCTCCTCCTCGCTGCGCCAGACCTTCTCGTTCGCCAGCATCAGGTCGGAAATGGCCAGGCCGGTCCGGCTGGCATGTCCGCACAGTTGGGCGCCGGTGGTGAACGGGTATGGCTGCACGGTGTCGTCCTGCTTGATCCGGTCGGCTCCGCTGGCCAGCTCGTCCACCACGAAGCCACCGCCGACCGAGTAGAACGTCCGTTCCCGGACCTGCTCCTCGCCGGCGAAGGCGGTGAAGCGCATCCCGTTCGGGTGAAACGGCAGGCTGGAGCGCCGATGCAGCAACAGGTCGTCCGGCCCCAGCCGGACCGGATACTTGCCGAGCAGCAGCACCTGTTCGGCAGCCCGCACCGCTTGGTAGCGGGTCAGCACGGAGGAGGTGTCGACCTGCTCCGGGGTCTCCCCCTCCAGGCCGAGCACCACCGCCCGGTCCGAGCCGTGGCCGCGGCCGGTCGCGCCGAGCGAGCCGTACAGCTCCACCCGGACCCGGTCGACGGTGCCGATCAGCCGGTCGTCGACCAACCCCTGGGCGAACGTCCGGGCCGCCCGCATCGGACCGACGGTATGCGAGGAGGACGGTCCGATACCGATCGAGAACAGGTCGAACGCGCTGATGGCCACACATCCATCTTGCACCCTGGCGCGGATCGGGAACGCTGACGCCAGAATTGACAGGTCAGGCGGGTGCTGGGTGACCATCCTCGGCCTCTCAGCCAGCACCGCCACCGGCTGGGCCAGCACCCTCACCGCCCGCGACTGGGGCCGCTCCGCGGCTATGCGCGGCGTCCGGAACGCAGCACAATGAATTACCTCCAGGACAGCCCTATGCCTCGCCTGAGGATGATGACGCAGAGGTCGGTCTTCGTCGCTGCGCAACAGCAGAAGCAATCACGGGAGGAACAGTGCAGCTGCCACCCGGTGACGACCAAGGCCCGACCGCATGGGATGACGTCAGGCGGCACGCCATTGAATTCTTCACGGCGGCCCGGGGGCTCGTCGACGACCGTCTCGCCGAGGCACGAGGCGATCCCGACCGCGGTCTGCTATTCGTCACTATCATCGACCTGAACGATCAGGACATCACGGCCATCACCGACGTCGCCCGCCGGCTCGGCATCGCCAACTGGGTGCGCGTCGAACTCGCCGAGCCAGCAGACCTTGCCAGCTGGGAGCGGCTCAGACATGACCTGCAGCGGCTGTGGAGCGCGGAACCTCGGCTGCTGCTGCAGTCGCCGAGTACCGACCCGGGATATCAGCGCCCGCCGGTGGACATCCGCCTGTCTGCCGACGCTGAGTCCACAGCGGCCGACCTGCACAACACCTACGGCGACTTCGTATCGCTGCGAGTCGGCGCCCTGCCCTACCCACTCGCGGCATGGCCGCCTAGCCCGCCGCGGGCATCAGCTCGAACCATCGAGCGGGACCCGGTGAACCCGGCCGAGCTGCGCATCGTCCTGGAGGCGCCGTTGGCGCTGCGCAGCGGCCAGCAAACGACACATGGCCTGCTGCTCACCAACCTCAGCGACCATGACATCAGCGTCCACACCAACGGCCAGCTCATCGCGACCATCGTCGACGACGCCGGCGCGGCAGTTGGCGGGCGCGACACCGGAGGAGTGTGGAATTGCCCGCGCGTGATCTTCACCGCCGCACCTTCAGAGACCGTCCGGATACCAGTGTTCGTCGGCACCGCCAGCTACTCACCTGAGCTCGGCTACACCGTCCCGGCGGGATCCTGGCACCTGACCGCCCCGATGAACCTCGCTGATGGCCGCCACCTCCTCACCCCCGCCCTCGCGCTGACCATCACCCGCTGAGCCATCCTCGAGTGCGGTCAGACCACTACGAGGTTGACCACGATGTTGTCCCGGGTGGCCTTGGAGTACGGGCAGAACTGGTGGGCCAGCTGCACCAGTTCCTGGGCCTGGGCCCGGTCGACGCCCGGAATGCTCACCTCCAGATCCACCGCCAGCCCGACACCGCCGTCGTCGGTGCCGCCGAAGGAGACCTTCGCGGTGACCGTCGAGTCCGAGGTGTCCACGCCCCTGGTCTTGGCCCGGTTGGCCAGCGCGCCCTGGAAGCAGGCCGCGTAACCGGCCGCGAACAGCGTCTCCGGGTTGACCGCCGGCTGGTCGGTGGTACCCGGCTGGGCCAGGTCGAACTCGACCAGGCCGTCGGCACTGCGCACGTGCCCGGCTCGGCCACCCTTGGCGGTGGCGGCGGTGGTGTAGGCAACCTTCTTCAGCTCGGCCGGCATGGAATTCCTCTCCGCAGATGACCACTGGCATGCTGTTTCATCATGCCTGCCCAGCAGTTGCGGAGAACAAGCCGGTTCCAGGCCAATGTGACCGAGCTGACCAGCTTGTCGCCCCGGATGCGCCGGATCGTGCTCCGCGCGCCCGAGTTCACCGGGACCAGTTGGCCGCTTGGTTGCGACATCGCGATCGTGCTGGCCGGCCCGGACGGGCGGGAGCTGCGCCGCCGCTACACCGTGCGGTCGGTGGCCGAGGACCTCCTGACGGTGGACGCGGTGCTGCACGGGCACGGCCCCGGCTCGGCGTGGGCGGCCGGCCTGCGACCCGGTGACCTGGTGACCTTCTTCGGACCGCGCGGTGAGATCGCGCTGCCGGACGCCGACTGGCTGCTGGCGCTGACCGACGAGTCGGGGCTGCCGGCCATCGGGGCGCTCGCCGAGGCACTCGGCAGCCGGCCGATCAACGTGCTCGCCGAGATCGCCGACAGCGCCGAGCAGTACCCGCTGCCAGCCAACGTCGAGGTCCGCTGGCTGGTCCGGGACGACCAGCCGGCCGGTTCGGCCGACCTGCTGGCGACCGCGCTGGCCGAATTCCCCCCGCCGGACGGTCGCGGCTACGCATACGTGCTCACCGAATCCCGCGCGGCGGTGCTGCTGCGGGATGCCCTGGCGACCATCGGCCTGGACCGGACGGCGGTCTACGCCAAGGGGTACTGGAACCTCAACGCCCGCCCGACCCGCTGAAACTCGACCTGCTGCCACCCCGGCCTGCTGCCACCCCGACCTGCTGCCACCCTGGCCTGCTGCCGCTGAGACGGTGCTGCTCGGCCGCTAACCCACCGGCCTGACCAGCGCAGCGGGGTCGGCCAATGCCCGCTCCACCACTGCGCCGGCCGCGCCGAGCACCGCCGCCTCGGTGCCCAGGCCGGACCGGGTCAACTCGATGGCGGTGCCGGACAGCACCCGCCGGTCGAGTTCTGCCCGCAGCGACGGGGTGATCGGCTCGAACAGCGCGGCATATACCCCGCCCAGCACCACCGCCGGCAGGTCCATCACGTTCAGCAGCGAGGCCAGCCCGACGCCCAACGCGGCGCCGGCGGCGGTGACCGCGGCCAAGGCCGGCCGGTCGCCGGCGCCAAGGGCAGTCAGCAGCGCGGCCAGGTCCGGCTGGCCGGACCTGGCCAGCAACACCTGCAGCCCGGCGTACTGCTCGACGCAGCCGCGCCCGCCGCAGCCGCACGGCGGACCGTCCCGTTCGACCACCACATGGCCCAACTCGCCGGCGAAGCCGGCCGCCCCGCGAAACAGCGCGCCGTTCACCACCAGGCCGGCGCCGACTCCGATCTCCCCCGACACGTAGACGAAATCGCGCGCCGCCGAGGCACTGCGCAGCCAGCCCAGCGCACCGAAGTTGGCCTCGTTGTCGATCAGCACCGGATCATCACTCAGCAGCGAGCCGGTGGGTAGCCGCTGGCCGAGCTGCTCGGCCAGCGGCTGTCCGGTCAGCCGGGGCAGGTTGGGGGCACGCAGCAGCTGCCGGTCGGCGCCCACCACGCCGGGCAGCGCCAATGCCACCCCGAGCAGGGGCCGGCCGGCCGGGATGAGCTCGGTGGCCAGCCGGCCGAGCTGATCCAACACCGCCACCGGCGTCCGGCGCTGGTTGTCGACCGCCAGCTGGCACCGGGCCTGCACCCCGCCGCCGAGATCCATCCGGCAGCCGGCCAGGTAGTCGACATTGATCTCCAAGCCGACCGCGACCGGGCCGGCCGGGTTCAGACTGACCGGCCGGGCCGGCCGGCCGACCCGGGCTGGCGCCGGCTGCCCCTCGGTCAGGATGTCCTGCGCGAGCAGGCTGTCCACCAGCGAGGACACCGTCGCCTTGGTCAGCCCGGTGCGCTGGGCAAGCTCGGCGCGCGAGCCCGGCGCATCGCGCACCGTGCGGGCGATCAGGCTCAGGTTGTGCCGCCGGATCGACTGCTGGTCGGCCGGCCTGCTCAGGCTCAGCCGGCCGACCGGCTGAGGTTCATGAGCCGGCCTGCTGAGGCTCATCTCGCCGGCCTGCTCAGCGTCATCGGCCGGCTCGCGGCAGGTAGCGATCGGCCGCCTCGGCATAGCGCTCTCGCAGCCCCGGCACCACGCCGGCCTGGTACACCTCGTCCGGTCCGGTGGACCAGTTCGGCGGTTCGCTGCCGCCGGCCAGCACCCAGGCCGCCTGCCGGGCGGCCCCGTCGGCGACGTACTCGCCCGGCGCCGGCACGCTGACCGGCACCCCGAAGATGCTCGGCGCGATCTGCCGAACCGCCGCCGACTGCGCCGCACCGCCGACCAGCCGGATACCGGTAACGGTGATGCCCTGCCCGACCAGCGCGTCCAGCCCGGCGGCGACCCCGCACAGCATGCCCTCCACCGCGGCCCGCGCCAGGTTGGCCGCGGTGGCGTTGGCCAGCGTCAGCCCGTGCACCGCGCCGGTGGCGTCCGGCAGGTTGGGGGTTCGCTCACCCTCCAGGTACGGCACCACCAGCACGCCACCGGCGCCCGGCTCGGCCGACAATGCCAGCTCGGCAAACTCCGCCTGATTGACCCGCAGCAGCCGGCCGGCCGCCTCCAACACCCGGGCCGCGTTCAGCGTGCAGGCCAGCGGCAGGAATGCGCCGGTCGCGTCGGCAAACCCGGCGACCAGGCCGCTCGGATCGGCGGCCGGCGACTCGCTGTGCGCGCAAGCCACACCCGAGGTGCCCAGCGATACCAGCACCTGATCACCGATCGGCAGGCCCAGCGCGGCGGCGGCGTTGTCGCCGGCCCCTGGCCCGATCAGGTAGCACCCGTCGTGGTAGCTGCCGGTGGCGTAGGCCGGCTCGGCCGGTCGCACGATCCGGGGCAGCTGCGCCGGCCGGCCCAGGGCCCGCTCGAACAGGTCCGTCCGGTAGCTGTTCGTCCGGCCGTCGAAGTAACCGGTGCCGGAGGCGTCTGACCGGTCGGTGGCCAGCTCCGCCAGATCGACGCCGGCAAGCCGCCAGCTCAACCAGTCATGCGGCAGGCAGACCGCCGTGGTCAGCTTCGCGTTGGCCGGCTCATGCTCGGCCAGCCAGCGCAGCTTGGTCACCGTGAACGAGGCCACCGGCACCGAGCCGACCGCCGCCGCCCACGCCCGCGGTCCCAACTCGGCGACCAGCTCGGCCGCTGCCTGGGCGGACCGGGTGTCGTTCCAGAGCAGCGCCGGCCGCACCACCGCGCCGCCGGCGTCCAGGCAGACCATGCCGTGCTGCTGGCCGGCCACGCTCACCGCGGCGACGTCGGCCAACCCGCCGGCCTCGGCCAGCGCCTGCAGTAAGGCCGACCACCAGCTCTCCGGATGCACCTCGGTGCCGTCCGGATGGCTGGCTCGACCGTGCCGGACCAGCGCGCCGGACGCGGCGTCCCGGATCACCACCTTGCAAGCCTGGGTCGAGGAGTCGATCCCCGCAACGAGCGTCATAGGCGGGTCATTTGCTCTTCGCGCGAGCGCTCATCGCCCGCTCGCTCCGCTCCTCGGCGCTGCGCGCGCCTGCGATGCTCACTCGACTCTGCTCTTCGCGCGATCGCTCGTCAGCGGGCACCGGTCAGGTGTTCCAGCGCGAGCTGGTTCAGCCGGACGAAGCCGTAGCCAGGGCCAGCGACCCGATCGGCATCGAAGTCCTCGAACGCGGCGCGATCGGCGAGCAGTTCCCGGTACGTCTCACCCTCGCCCAGCGTCGGTACCGACAGCTCCGGCACCCGCGCGTCGGCCAGCGCCTGCCGCACCTCCGGATCGGCGCGAAACGCCTGAGCCCGCTCCTTCAGCACCAGGTAGCTGGCCATGTTGGCCCGCGCCGAGTCCCACACCCCGGCGTAGTCCTCGGTCCGCGATGGCTTGTAGTCGAAATGGCGCGGCCCGGCATAGGCGGGGCCGCCGGCCGGACCGCCGAACTCGAGCAGGTCCACCAGCGCGAAGGCGTTCATCAGATCGCCGTGCCCGAAAACAAGATCCTGGTCGAACTTGATGCCGCGCTGGCCGTTCAGGTCGATGTGGAAGAGCTTGCCGTGCCAGAGCGCCTGGGCGATGCCGTGCACGAAGTTCAACCCGGCCATCTGCTCGTGCCCCACCTCGGGGTTGACACCGACCAACTCCGGCTGGTCGAGCGAGGAGATGAAGGCCAGCGCATGCCCAACGGTCGGCAGCAGGATGTCGCCGCGCGGCTCGTTCGGCTTCGGCTCGATCGCGAACCGGATGTCCCAGCCGCGGTCGGTGACGTAGCCGGTGAGCACGTTCATCGCCTCGCGATAGCGATCCAGCGCGGCCCGGACGTCCTTGGCGGTGTCGTACTCGCTGCCCTCCCGGCCGCCCCAGAGCACGAAGGTGCGGGCGCCGAGTTCGGCGGCCAGCTCCAGGTTGCGCAACACCTTGCGCAGCGCGAAGCGCCGAATCTGCCGATTATTGCTGGTAAACCCACCGTCCTTGAAGACCGGATGGGTGAACAGGTTGGTGGTCACCATCGGCACCACCAGGCCGGTCTGTGCCAGCGCGTGGGAGAACTTGTCCAGCCGCGCATCCCGCTCGGCCGCGTCGGCGCCGAACGGAATCAGGTCGTCGTCGTGGAAGGTGATACCCCAGGCGCCCAGCTCGGCCAGCCGGTGCACCGCCTCGACCGGGTCCAGCGGTGCCCGGACGGCATCGCCGAACGGGTCTCGGCCGAGCCAGCCGACCGTCCACAGTCCGAAGGAGAACCTGTCGTCGGGAGTGGGTGTGCGGACCATCGGGCACCTCGGCAGTCGGATTTGTTCAATGAGTGAACTTATCTCGTGCCGACCCTACCCCGGCGCCTGCGCCCACTCAACCGGACGGCGAGTGGTCAGTTATGGAACCGGTAACCGATACCCGGCTCGGTGATCAGGTGCCGTGGCCGGGCCGGATCCTTTTCGAGCTTGCGCCGCAGCTGGCCGAAATGGAAGCGGAGGTAGCCGGACTCGCTGACATAGGCCGGCCCCCACACCTCGGTCAACAGTTGCCGCTGGGTGACCAGCTGACCAGGATGGCGCGCCAGCCGCTCCAGCAACTGCCATTCGATCTTGGTCAGCCGCTGCTCGGCCCCGTCCCTGTCGGTGATCCGGTGGCTGGCCAGATCCACCTGCCAGTCGCCGATCCGCAGCCGCGGCTGGCCGGCCGGGTCGGTCGCCGAGCGCCGGGACACCGCCCGGATCCGCGCCATCAGCTCGTCCATCCCGAACGGTTTGGTCACGTAGTCGTCGGCACCGGCATCCAGCGCCCCGACCTTGTCCGAGCCACCGATCCGGCCGGACAGCACGATGATCGGCGCCGAACTGGCCGCCCGCAGGCCGTGGATCACCTCGACACCGTCCATGTCCGGCAGCCCGAGATCCAGCAGCACCAGGTCCGGCGGCTGCTCGTGCGCCAGCCGCAGCGCCGTGGCCCCAGAGCCCGCGGTGCTGACCTCGTGCCGCCGCGCCCGCAGGTTCATCGCGAGCGACTGCATGAGCTGCGGTTCGTCCTCGACCACCAGCACTCGCATGGCTGCACATCCTCCCAGAGGTGGTTGGATTGACGCATGCCGAACTCGCCCCGAGCCGGTCAGCCGGCCGGCCCCGCCGACCTGATCGATGTGGCCGCGGTGGTAGCTGCCTACTACGACATCCATCCGGACGCCGGCGACCCGGCGCAGCAGGTCAGCTTCGGCACGTCCGGTCATCGTGGCTCGTCGCTGGCCGGCACCTTCAACGAGGACCACATCCTGGCGACCAGCCAGGCCATCTGCGAGTACCGAGCCGCCCAGGGCATCGACGGCCCGCTCTACCTCGGCGCCGACAGCCACGCGCTGTCCGAGCCCGCGACCCGATCCGCGCTGGAGGTGTTCGCGGCCAACGGGCTGACCGTGCTGGTCGACTCGCGCGGCGGCTACACCCCGACGCCGGCCGTCTCGCGGGCGATCCTGGCCTACAACCAAGGCCGGTCGGACGGGCTGGCCGACGGGGTGGTGGTCACCCCGTCACACAACCCGCCGGCCGACGGCGGCTTCAAATACAACCCGCCGGACGGTGGCCCGGCCGGCACCGAGATCACCGGGGCGATCCAGCGCCGGGCCAACGAGCTGCTCGCCGGCAAGCTCGCCGAGCTGCGGCGAGTTCCGTACGAGCAGGCGGCCCGGGCCGAGACCGTGCACGGTTTCGACTTCCTGGACAACTACGTCTCGGCGCTGACCGGCGTGCTGGACCTCGGCGCGATCGCCGCCGCCGGCGTCCGGATCGGCGCCGATCCGCTGGGCGGTGCCTCGGTCGGCTACTGGGCTGAGATCGGCTCCCGGTACAACCTCGAGCTGACCGTGGTGAACCCGCACGTCGACCCGCAGTTCGGCTTCATGACGCTGGACTGGGACGGCAAGATCCGGATGGACTGCTCCTCGCCGTCGGCGATGTCGTCGCTGATTAGCCGGATGTCCGGCGGCCGGACCGGCTACGACCTCGCGACCGGCAACGACACCGATGCCGACCGGCACGGCATCGTCACTCCGGACGGCGGCCTGCTGAACCCGAACCACTACCTGACCGTGGCCATCGACTACCTGTACCGCAACCGGTCCGGCTGGCGGGCCGATTCAGGTATCGGCAAGACCCTGGTCAGCTCGTCCATGATCGACCGGGTCGCCGCCGACCTGGACCGCACGCTGGTCGAGGTGCCGGTCGGCTTCAAGTGGTTCGTGCCTGGCCTGCTGGACGGCTCGATCGGCTTCGGCGGCGAGGAGTCGGCCGGCGCCTCGTTCCTGCAGCGGGACGGCTCGGTCTGGACCACCGACAAGGACGGCATCATCCTGAACCTGCTGGCCGCCGAGATCCTTGCCGTGACAGGCAAATCTCCGTCGCAGCGGTACGCCGAGCTGACCGAGCAGTTCGGCCGGCCGGCCTACGCCCGGATCGATTCGCCGGCCACCCGGCAGCAGAAGGCGGTGTTGGCGGAGCTGTCGCCGGAACAGGTCAGCGCCAGCACGCTTGCCGGTGATCGGATCACCGGCAAGCTGACCACCGCTCCCGGCAACGGCGCCTCGATCGGCGGGCTGAAGGTGACCACCGACCGCGGCTGGTTCGCCGCGCGGCCGTCCGGCACCGAGGATGTCTACAAGCTCTACGCCGAATCCTTCAAGGGCCCGGAGCACCTCGCGCGGATCCAGCAGGAGGCCCAGGCCATCATCGCGGCGACGCTGGCCTCCTGAGCCGGTGGCGACGGGACGGCGCCCCCAGTGCCCCCAGCGACCCAGCCCAGCGGATCGGTCGGCTGACAACCTGCCTGGGCACCGGATTCAGACCCGGTTGAAGGTGTCCGGGTTGGGACCGATCCGCTCGCCGTTCTCCAGGCTGGCCAGCGCGGCCATATCCTCATCGGTCAGCGAGAAGTCGAACAGCTCCAGGTTCTCCGCGATCCGGGACGGGGTGACCGAGCGCGGCAGCACTACGTTGCCCAGCTGTAGGCTCCACCGCAGCACCACCTGCGCCGGGCTCTTGCCCACCCGGTCGGCGATCGCGGTCACCGTCGCGTCGGACAGCACCGCGCCGCCGCGGGCCAGCGGCGACCATGCCTCGGTGACGATGCCGTGCTGGGCGTGGAACTCCCGCAGCTCGGCCTGCGGCAACTGCGGGTGCAGCTCGATCTGGTTGACCGCCGGCACCACCGAGCCCTCGTCGAGCAGCCGCCGCAGGTGCGGGATGTGGAAGTTCGACACGCCGATCGCGCGTACCCGGCCGTCGGCATACAGCTTCTCGAAGGCGTGCCAGGTCTCCACATAGCGGCCGAGTTCGGGCACCGGCCAATGGATCAGCAGCAGGTCCAGCGTCTCCAGGCCGAGCCGGCCGAGGGACTCGTCGAACGACGCGATCGCCGAGTCATAGCCCTGCTCGGAGTTCCAGACCTTGGTGGTCACGAAGATCTGCTCGCGGGGGACGTCGGACTCGGCGATGGCCTGGCCCACCTCCGCCTCGTTCTGATACAGCTTCGCGGTGTCGATGTGCCGGTAGCCAGCCGCGAGCGCGGTAGCCACAGCGGTCTTGGTCTCGGTTTCCGGAATCAGGAACACTCCGAAGCCGACCTGGGGGATCTCGACGCCGGTGTTCAGGCGCAGGGCGGGGACGGTCATGGCTCCACCCTAGGGGCTGGCCCGGCAGCCGCCAGCCGAGGCAACGGCCGTTCGTCGAGCGACCAGCCGCTATTGACTCCGTGTACACACTCAGTGTAGACAGCGGAGGTATGACGGTGCCGCTAACGCTGCTCGGGCTGCTGGAACGAGAGCCCAGCCATGGCTATGACCTCAAGCGGGACTACGACACCTACTTCGGCCGGGGCAAGCCGCTGCCGTTCGGCCAGGTGTACTCGACCCTCGCCCGGTTGACCCGGGACGGCAAGGTGGTGATGGGCGAATCGGAGCCAGGTGCGGGGCCGGATCGCAAGCGCTATGTCATCACCGAACAGGGCGCCACCGAGGTGCAGGCGTGGCTGAGCGAGCCCGTCGAACCCGAGCCGCATCTGCAGACGGTGCTGTTCGCCAAGGTCGTCTTGGCCCTGATGCTGGATCGCTCCGCCGAGAAGTACCTGGACACCCAGCGGGCCGCCCACCTGCGGCGCATGCGCGAGCTGACCGAGTTGCGGCGCACCGGCAGCATGGTCGATGCCTTGCTGGCCGACCATGGCCTGTTCCACCTGGAAGCCGATCTGCGCTGGATCGATCTCACCGCCGCTCGGCTCGACGCGCTGGCCGAAACGATCAACCGATGACAACCGAGCCGGTCATCGAGGCCCGCGAGCTGGCGCTGTCCTTCGGCCAGACGCCGGCGTTGCGTGGCGCGAGCGTGTCGGTGGCAGCCGGTGAGATCCTGGCTGTGATGGGTCCGAGCGGGTCGGGCAAGTCCACGCTGCTGCACTGCCTGGCCGGCATCCTGGTGCCGGACGCCGGCGAGGTCCGGTTCGCCGGGCGCCGGCTCGATACGCTCGGCGAGACCGAGCGCAGCGCGTTGCGGCGGGACCGGTTCGGATTCGTATTCCAGTTCGGCCAGCTGGTGCCAGAGCTGTCGGCCGAGGAGAACGTCGCCCTGCCGCTGCTGCTGCGAGGCATGCGCCGCCGAGAGGCGTTGGCGCAAGCCCGCGAGTGGCTCGACCGGCTCGGGCTGGACGGCCTGGAAGGTCGGCGGGGCGGCGAGCTGTCCGGCGGAGAGGCGCAACGGGTCGCGCTGGCCCGCGGCCTGGTCACACATCCAGAGGTGCTGTTCGCCGACGAGCCCACCGGGGCGCTGGACTCGCTCACCGGCGAGCAGGTGATGGAGTTGCTGGTGGCCGCCGTCCGGGCGCAGGGCACCACGGTCGTGCTGGTCACCCACGAACCGAGGGTGGCCGCCTACGCCGACCGCGAAATCATCGTCCGCGACGGCAAGAGCACCGCGCTGTCGGTCGAGGCAGTAACGCCATGATCCGGCTCGGCCTGCGGCTGACCCTGGCCGGCGGCCGGGAGGCTGCGCTCCGGCTCGTGATGATCGTGGTCGCGGTGGCGGTCGGCGTCGGGCTGCTGCTCACGACGTTGGCCAGCCTGAACGCGGTGAGCACCCAGAACGCACGCTATGCCTGGCTAGAGACCGGCGCGACGGGATCCGACGCTCCGGCGCTGACCGGGCAAGCCGCGACTGATCCACTCTGGTGGCGGCTGCGGGTCGACTACTACCAGGGAAGGGAGATCGGACGGGTCGACGTCGCGGCCACCGGCCCGAACTCGCCGATCCCACCGGGCATCGCCGCGCTTCCCGGGCCGGGGCAGTTCTACGCCTCACCCGCGCTGGCGAAGCTTCTCCGAGACGTCCCTGCGCCCCAGCTCGGCGACCGCTACCCCGGCCGGCTGGTCGGCACCATCGGCGACGCGGCGCTGCCCGCGCCGAACTCGCTGATCATCGTGGTCGGCCGCGGCGTCGCGGAGCTGTCGCATGCTGCCGAGGCGCGGCAGGTCAGCCGGATCAGCACCACGGCTCCGAACAACTGCAGCGATTGCATCTACGGGGTGGGCATCAACGACAACGGGATGACGCTCATCCTGTCCATCGTGATCGCGGCGCTGCTGCTGCCGGTGCTGGTCTTCATCGCCGGCGCGACCCGGCTGTCGGCCGCCCGCCGGGAGCAGCGCTTCGCCGCCATGCGGCTGGTCGGGGCGACGCCCGGCCAGATCTCGGTGCTCTCGGCCGTCGAGTCCAGCATCGCGACGGTCATCGGCGTCGTCCTCGGGTTCGGCCTGTTCTATGCCTTTCGCTCGCCGCTGGCGGCCATCCCGTTCACCGGCGCCCCGTTCTTTCCGCACGACCTGTCGCCCTCCCCCACCCAGGTCCTGGTCGTCGCGTTCGGCCTCCCGGTCGCGGCAGCGGTCGCGGCCCGGATTGCGCTGCGCCGGGTGAGCATCTCCCCGCTCGGGGTGAGCCGGCGGGTCACGCCGCGGCCGCCCCGCGGCTGGCGAATGATCCCGCTGCTGGCCGGCCTGGGTGAGCTCGGCTACTTCGCCTACGTCCACGACATCGGCGCCGACACCCGCACCGATACCACCACCGAGGCGGCGGCGTTCCTGTCCGGCATCCTGCTGACCATGATCGGGCTGGTCATCGCCGGGCCCTGGCTCACCATGCTCGGATCCCGGGTGCTGGCTCGGCGCGCCACCCGCGCGGCCCCGCTGATCGCCGGCCGCCGCCTGTCCGACAACCCGCAGGCCGGCTTTCGCGCGATCAGCGGGCTGGTTCTCGCGGTGTTCGTCGGCACCTGCGCGCTCGCGGTGATCTCCACCATCGCCGCCGACAACGGCGGCACGCCCCGTACCTCGGCATTGGCCACGAGCACCCTGGTCGAGGAGTTCCGCTTCGGCCCGGAGCCGGAGGTCAAGATCGGCCCGGACGACACCGCCACGCTGAACAGGCTGGCCGCGGTGCCGGGCGTCACCGGGCTGGCCTCGATCCGCTTCGAACCGGACAGCCAGCCGGCACCGTACTTCGGACCGCCACCGGACTACATCTCCTGCGCCGAACTCGCCAAGCTGCCGGCCCTGGGCCGATGCTGGCCCGGCGCGCAGACCGCGATCATCGCGCCGGATTACGGCGGCGCCATCACCGACCGGACCTCCATGTCCGAGCGGATCTGGGCCCCCGCGCCGGTGTCCGTCGCGCAGCTGGCCGGCCTGCCGCTGGCCACCATCGTCGTGGGCACCGACGCGTCGGTGGCAGCGGTCGAGCAGGCCCGCACCGTCCTCGACCTGACCTACCCGCAGACCTTCGGGGCGCAGACCCTGCACGAATATCAGGCCTTCGACTCCCAGCGGCTGAACGGCTACCGGCAGTTGGCCAATGTCGTCATCCTCGTCAGCCTGCCCATCGCCGGCTGCAGCCTGGCCGTCAACGTGGCCGGCGGCCTGGCCGAACGCCGACGCCCGTTCGGCCTGCTCCGCCTCGCCGGCGCGCCGCTGGCCATGCTGCGCCGGGTGGTGCTGCTGGAAGCGGCGGCGCCGCTGCTCGTCGCCGCCGCCGTCTCGGCCGGCGCCGGGCTACTGGCCGCCCACCTCTTCCTGCGCGCCCAGCTGTCCGAAACGCTCCGTCCGCCCGGCGCGCAGTACTACCTGCTGCTCACCGCCGGCCTGATCGCCTCGCTCGCGGTCATCGCCTCCACCCTGCCGCTGCTCGGCCGGATCACCGGGCCCGAATCGGTTCGCAACGACTGAGGAGGGCCGGCTCAGCCGGCCGAGCCCGCCAGCTCGTCCAGGATCAGCACGGTCTGGGTGGACTGCACGTCCGGCATGGTCTGGAAGGTGTTCAGCACCAGCTCGCGTAGGCTCGCCGCGTCCTGGGTGCGCACCAGCAGCACCAGGTCGTTGTCACCGGAGACCAACGCGCAGTGCCACACCTCGGGAATCTGGCTGATCCGGCGGCGCACGCTCTTCCACGAGTGCTGGCTGATCTTGAGGTAGACGTAGGCCGAGATGCCGAAGCCGTACCGGACCGGGTCGATGGCCGCCGAGTAGCCGGTGATGACGCCGTCCGAGACCAGCCGCTCCACCCGGCTGTAGGCGCTGGCCCGGGAGATGTGCAGCCGTTCGGCCAACGCCCGGATGGACAGCCGGCCGTCCTGGCGCAGTTCGGTGACGATCGCCCGGTCGGTGTCGTCGAGCCGGGCCGGACGTCTGAGGTCACCCACTGAATCAGGAGGTTTGCTGGACATATTGCCAGAGAGTACCGCTCAAACTTCCTGAGTGTCTGGACTAGCTCCGGAATTCTGGAAGAACGGCCTGACAGACCAGCACACTTGGCGCATGACGGTCGTCAATGCCGATGCCCTGCTGCCCACCCCGCAGCCCCGCCAGCTCATCGATCCGGACGGTCGGCCCAGCGCGCTGGGCGAGCAGCTGCCGGACGACGCCGTGCTGCTGGACCTGTACCGCCGGATGGTGGTCGGCCGCCGGTTCGACGCCCAGGCGACCGCGCTGACCAAGCAGGGTCGGCTCGCGGTCTACCCGTCCGCTCGCGGGCAGGAGGCCTGCCAGGTGGGCGCGGTGACCGCGCTGGCCGACCGGGACTGGCTGTTCCCGACGTACCGGGACACCATGTCGATGGTCAGCCGCGGCATCAACCCGGTCGAGGCGCTCACCCTGCTGCGCGGCGACTGGCATTGCGGCTACGACCCGTACCTGCACCGGACCGCCCCGCAGTGCACGCCGCTGGCCACCAACACCCCGCACGCGGTCGGCCTGGCGCATGCGGCCCGGCTGGCGGGCGAGGACACCGTCGCGCTGGTGTTCGTCGGCGACGGCGGCACCAGCGAGGGCGACACCCACGAGGCGCTCAACATCGCCGCGGTCTGGCAGGCGCCGGTGGTGTTCCTGATCCAGAACAACGGCTACGCCATCTCGGTGCCGCTGGCCAAGCAGACCCATGCCAAGTACCTGGCCGACAAGGGCATCGGCTACGGCCTGCCCGGCGTGCTGATCGACGGCAACGACGCGGCGATGGTGCACTCGGCGGTGACCGAGGCGATCGAGCGGGCCCGGGCTGGCGGCGGTCCCACCCTGATCGAGGCGCTCACCTACCGGATCGAGGCACACACCAACGCCGACGACGCCTCCCGCTACCGCGACCAGGCCGAGGTGGCGTCCTGGCTGGCCCGGGATCCGATCGATCGGCTGGACAAGTACTTGCGATCACAGGGCATTCTCGATCAGGCAACGATCGAGGAGGTGGCCGCCGAGGCTGAGGCCAAGGCCGAGCGGCTGCGGGAGGCATTGAACGCCGATGCCACCCTGGACCCGGCCGAGCTGTTCGCGCACGTCTACACCGAGCCGACCGCGAACCTGCGCCGGCAGGCGGCGTGGCTGGCCGAGGAGCTGGAGTCCTGATGACCGCCACGGCAGAGACTGCGCAGGCCACCGTGACCATGGCCGGCGCGCTGAACCGGGCGCTGGCCGACGAGCTGCGGGCCGACCCCCGGGTACTAGTCTACGGCGAGGACGTCGGCACCCTCGGTGGGGTGTTCCGGGTGACCGACGGGCTGGCCGCCGAGTTCGGCGAGGCCCGGGTGTTCGACTCCCCGCTGGCCGAGGCCGGCATCGTCGGCACCGCGATCGGGATGGCCATGCACGGCCTGCGCCCGGTGGTGGAGATGCAGTTCGACGCCTTCGCCTACCCGGCCTTCGAGCAGATCACCTCGCACCTGGCCAAGCTGCACAACCGCACCCGGGGCCGGATCACGCTGCCGGTGGTGATCCGGATCCCGTACGGCGGTGGCATCGGCGGCGTCGAGCACCACAGCGACTCCTCGGAGGCGTACTGGGTGCACACGCCCGGCCTGCGGGTGGTCGCGCCGGCCGCCGCGTCGGACGCCTATTGGCTGCTGCGGCAGGCGATCGGCTCGGACGATCCGGTGATCTTCCTCGAACCCAAGCGGCGGTACTGGGCACGAGAGGAGGTCAGCGCCGAGCCCGCGGCCGACTTCGACTCGGCCCTGGTGCGGCGCGCTGGCACCGATGTGACCCTGATCGGCTACGGCGCGATGGTCGCCACGCTGCTGGAGACCGCCGATGCCGCGGCGGCCGACGGCATCTCGGTCGAGGTGATCGACCTGCGCACGCTCTCGCCGTTCGACGACGCGACGGTCGCCGCCTCGGTCCGGCGGACCGGCCGGGCGGTGGTGGTGCACGAGGCCAGTGGCTTTGCCGGCTACGGCGCCGAGGTGGTCGCCCGGCTCACCGAGCAGTGCTTCCACCACCTGCACGCGCCGATCGGTCGGGTCACCGGCTTCGACATCCCGTACCCGCCGCCGATGCTGGAGGAGCATTTCCTGCCGTCGGTGGACCGGATCCTGGATGCGATCGACCGGCTGCAGTTCGACGACACGGTCGTGCTGCCGTGACCTCCTTGGAATTCCGACTGCCGGACCTCGGCGAGGGCCTCACCGACGCCGAGATCATCAGCTGGCTGGTCTCGGTCGGCGACACCGTGCGGGTGGACCAGCCGGTGGTCGAGGTGGAGACCGCCAAGGCCTCGGTCGAGGTGCCGATCCCCTTTGCCGGCAAGGTGGCCGCTGTGTTCGGTCAGCCCGGCGAGCGGGTGCCGGTGGGCTCGCCGCTGATCAGCGTGGTTCCGATTGATTCCGCCGCTCCCGACGCTGAGTCCGCCGAGGCCGAGTCTTCCGAATACTCGGGCAACGTGCTGGTCGGCTACGGCACCTCAGAGCCCACTCGTCGCCGGCAGCGTCCGCTGCGCTCACACGCCTCGCCGGCCCCGGCCAATCTCGCGCAGGAGGCCGGGCTGAAGCCGAACGGGCCGAACGGCACGACCGGAATGGGCTCAGCGGCGAACGGATCGAACGGCCGGCTGGCGCCCGCGGTGATCTCGCCGGTGGTGCGCAAGCTGGCCCGGGATCGCGGCATCGACCTCAGCCGGGTGCCCGCCTCGGATCCGTCCGGCGTCATTCGGCGAGTGGACATCGAGGCATTCGCGGGCTCTACGGTCGAGGCCGACCAGCCCGCGGCGCAACGGTCCGAGCGCATTCCGCTGACCGGCCTGCGCGGCCTGGCCGCCGAGCGGTTGGCCCGCTCTCGCCGGGAGATTCCGGAGGCGACCGTCTGGGTGGACGTGGACGCCACCGCGCTGCTGGCCGCCCGGCGCAGCCTGAACGACTCCGCGCCGGACCGGCCGGTGAGCGTGCTCGCGCTGGTCGCCCGGTTCTGCGTGCTGGGGCTGTCCCGGTTCCGCGAGCTGAACAGCCGGGTGCATGCCGACGCGGTCGAGCTGCTGCCGCGAATCAACCTTGGTTTCGCGGCCCAAACCGATCGCGGCCTGGTGGTACCGGTGGTGCACGACGCGCAGGCGCTGACCACCCGGCAGCTCTCGGCGGCGCTGGCCGAACGCACTGAGGCCGCCCGCGTTGGCCGGCTCAGCCCGGCCCAGCTGACCGGCGGCACCTTCACCGTCAACAACTACGGGGTGTTCGGGGTGGACGGCTCGGCCGCCATCATCAACCACCCCGAGGTGGCGATGCTGGGCCTCGGCCGCATCATCGAGCGGCCCTGGGTGGTGGACGGCCAGCTGGCGGTGCGCCAGGTGAGCCAGCTGACCCTGGCCTTCGACCACCGCGCCTGTGACGGCGGGGTGGCCGGCGGCTTCCTGCGCTTCGTCGCCGACTGCGTGGAGGATCCGATCACCGCGCTCGGCGAGCTGTAGCCCCGACAGCTCTCAGGACAGCGAGTCGATGATCGCCGCGACCGCCTGCAGATCGGCCCGGTCGGCGGCGGAAATCGTCACGGCGCTCGCCTCGGTGTCGAAGGACAGCCGGCGGGCCAGCTCGCCGTCCCGACCGGTCACCGCCGTCCGGATGGCCTCCTCGGCGTCGTAATTGGTTTCGGCGTCCAGCCGTTCGGTGAGGTCGACGCGCAGATACCAGCTGCCGTCGGGGGCCACCTGTATCGGTAACCCGTTCCCGGTCGCAGCCGCCGGGCGGGGGCCGGATGCGACGATCAAGTCCAGATCCGGCCTGGCGCGCAGTTCCGCAAGCGTCGGCCCGCTGGGCCCATACAGCACGAGTCGGCGTAGCCGGGGCAGCCCGGCGAGCGGTGCCAGATCGCCGTCATCGACCATCGTGCCGGACAGCACCACCTCCGTCAGCCGGTCAAGGCCGGCCAGCGGACGCAGGCTGTCGACGTGCACGATGTCGGTCTCCTCGACGCCGGCACGCGACACTTCCAGCCGTTCCAGCGTCGGCAGCTCGGCCAACGGGGACAGGTCGTGCGCAGCCTTGAGCCCGATCAGGCGCAGCGATCGGAGCCGAGGCAGCCCGGCCAACGGGCTGAGATCCTCGATGCCCATCACCCGCAAGTCGAGTTCCTCCAGCGCCGAGAATGCTTCGACGCCAGCCAGCGACCGCAAGCCCCGGCGGGTGATGGTCAACCGTCGGAGCCGGGTCCAGCCGGCGAACGGCCGGAGATTCGTGCCACTGAGGCCGTTCAGCAGCGCCTCTTCCAGTAGTTCACAGCCGGCCAGCGCGCGCCAGCCGGTCACTTTCGGACCCCCGACTCGCAGCCGGATCAGCCCGGCCAGCTTCCCGATCGGGGCCACCGAGTCGCCCGGATAGAGGTCGAGTTCCAGGCTGTGGAGACCGGTGAGCTGACCGATTTGCTCGACGTCGGCGAGGCATCCGCGGTGGGTTGCCAGCTCTGTCAGGCCGGCCGGCAGAGCCTGCATCGCGAGCATCCGGGTGGTCGTGGCCCATGGTGCGTACAGCGTTCGCAGGCCGGTGAGGTTGGCCAGCGTCCCGGCCGTCGGCATCGGGGTCTGCGGCGCGAGCAGCAGCTCGCGCACAGAAGGCAGCGGCGTGGCGAGCCGGATGTCGGTCGAGACGATCAGTGAATCGATCTCCGGCGCCTGGGCGAGCCCATCGATAGCGATCACCGGCTGGCCGGGCTGGCCAGGCAATCGTGCTACCAGCACCTGGGAATCTCCACGCGTGGCGGCCTCGATCGGCACCATGGTGTCGTCATCGTACCGATCACCCGGTCGAATCCGACGCGGATGAGCCGGCCGGCGGGTCCGCATCGGACCCGCCGGCAGTTCGTATGGCGCGGCCGTTATGGACATCCGGAAGACGCGAGGGTGGCTGTTATATCGAGGAATGAGATCGAGGTGTTGAGCACGATGTTCCACAGCGGGCCGCCCTGAGCGATGCTGTTGATCTTGTTCACCAGCTTGCCCCCGCTCGAGACCGCCCCGCCGCCCTCGTTGATCAGCCGCTGCTCGACTACCCGAGCCTGGTTCCGAGTCAACTTGAGTTCCAGATTCACTGTCTCCACGAAATTCTTTCCGGCGGCCTCATGCTGCGCCATCCGCGTCTCGAAGTCCTTCGTGATGCCGAAGTAGCAGTTGCCTTCCACGTTCTTTGCGTAGTACACCGTAACGTCGGCGTCGCCCTGTTCCAGCAGCGCCGCGGTCTCGGCCTCAACCTCGGTTTCCTCGATGAGCTCTTGCGCACCACTGGGGTCGGTGAGGTTGACCGGGTTGCTGTCGACATAGCTGTACAAGCTGGTGCTGGGCAGTGGATCCGGCGAGGTGAACCGGCCGAGTGACGGATCGTACTGGCGCAGCCCGTAGTCATAGAGCCCGGTGAGCGAGTCGGCCCGCTTGCCGGTGAAGGCGTACGGGTCGAGGTCGGCACCGGAGCTAGTGCGGTTGCCGAATGAGTCGTAGGCATTGCGCTGAACGAGCGCGCCGGACGCGTTGGTGAGCCCGGTGATGGTGCCCAGCCCATCGACGGTCGGGTAGTACGCCTGGCCACCGCGGTTCACCTCGAGCTGCGCGTCCGGGGTAGGCGCGTCCAGGTAGCTGGCGGTGATCGCGTTCGCCGCGTCGTATTCGGCGGTGACTACCTGGCCGTCGTAGCCGTAGTGGACGGTCTGCGCGCCGTGCGACTGCACGACCCGCCGGCCGAGCGCGTCGTAGCCGTAGTCGACCGTCGAACCGTCCGGCAGGGTGACCCCGCGCAGCTTGTGTTCGGCGTCCCAGCTGTATCGGCTGACCGCGCCGGTGGTCCGGTCGGTGCTGCTGAGGACGTCGCCCTGCGCGTCGTAGCTGTAGCTGCGCCCGGCGTCTTGGGTAAGTTGCTGGGCCGCGTCGTAGTTGGCATCGGCACCGGTCCGGTTGCCGGACCGGTCATAGCTGTAGCTCTCAGCCGGCAGGCCAGAGCCCTCCGGGTGACTGGCGGTGAGCAACTGCCCTACCGCGTCGTAGCTATACGAGGTCGTGCCGGTCAGGTCGGTGGCGCTGGCCCGCCGGCCGTCGCCGTCGAGGGTGTAGTCCGCCTTGCCGACCGAGGCACCGCCGGCGGTGGAGGCATCGCGTGCGGTGAGCTGCCCGGCGGCGGTGTAGCCGAGCGTGTCGGTCACCCCGTTGGGTCGCTGCAGGCCGGTCAGCTGACCGTTGCGGTTATACGCGAACTGGAAGGTCTGACCGTTGTAGTCGGTCAGCGTTTGCAGCAGGCCGGTCGCGTTGTAGCCGTAGGAGAGGTCACCCTCCGGGCCGGACGAGCCGATCCGCTGGCCGGCGGCGTCGTAGCGGTAGCTGTGCTCGACCGTTGGCTGGGATCCACCGCTGCTCTTCTCCGACACCAGGTTGCCCGCCGTGTCAAAGCCGAACGCCACCCGAGCTGTGCCGTCCACCGCGCCGATCAGTTCACCGAACGGGTCGTAGCTGTAGCTGCTTGAATCACCGCCATCCACCGACTTCGACACCAGGTTGCCGTCGGCGTCGTAGCCGTAGCTCACCGCGGTGCCGTCGCTGGCCGCGCTGGACAGCAACCGGGAGGCACCGTCGTAGACGTTGGTCGTGGTGCGACCGAGGCCGTCGGTGTTCGAGGTGATGTTGTCCAGCCCATCGAAGGTCTGGCGCTGCACATTGCCGGACGGATCGGTGATCGAGACCAGGTTGCCCACCGCGTCGTAGGCCATCGCCACGGTGGTCCCGAGCGGGTCGGTCATGCTGGTGATCCGGCCGTCACCATCGACGCCGATGTCGGTCCGGTTGCCCAGGGGGTCGGTGACGCTGGACAGATGGCCAGCCGCGTAGGTCCGGCTGGCCGTTCGCCCGTCGGCGTCGGTGATCGACAACAACCGACCGGCGGAGTCCCGGCTGTAGGTGGTGGTGGAGCCGTCGGCCTGCCGGATCGTGGTGAGGTTGCCGTGGCCGTCGTAACCGAGCGTCGACGTGACGGTGCCGTCCGGCTCGGTCCGGGTCAGCACGTGGCCGGCATCGTCGTAGTCGAAGCGGGTGGTGTGGCCTGCGCCGTCGGTGGCCGAGGTGAGATCGCCCGCGCTGTCATAGTTCGCTGAGGCCGTGTGGCCCAGCGGATCGGTGCTCGACAGCAGGTGCCCGATCGCGTCGTAGGTCGACGTGGTGGTGCGGGTCACCCCGCCAGCGACCTGGTCCTGGCGGATCACGTCGCCCTGGTCGTCGAAGGTGCTGACCGTGGTGAGCCGTCCGGACGGCGAGGTAACCGTCTGCTGCCGGCCTGCGACATCGTCGGCCAGCACGGTGCGGTTGCCCGACCCATCGGTGATCGCGGCCACTCGCCCTGCGGCGTCGTACTCGACGGCGGATATTGCCCTACCGCCGGACCCGGTGGTCCCGGTGAGGTGGTGAGCGGCATCGTAGCTGTAGCCGATGGTGAACCCGTCCGGATAGTGCACGCCGGCGAGGTCGCCTGCGACGGAGTAGCTGTAATCGATGGCCTGGCCGCCCGGCTCGGTGACCTTGGTGATCCGCCCGGTGACGTCCTTGACGAAGGTGATCGACTCACCCGTGGAGGCGTGCACGCCGCTGCCATCCACCGACACCGAGTTGCCGTTCGGGTCGGTCTCCGACACCAGGCCGGTGCCGGTGTCCAGGATGAACGCCCGGCCGTCCCGGGTGGTCAGCTTGAACCTGGTCGGTGCGTAGAGGTCGCCGAACAGGCCCTCGTCGATGTTGCCGGCGAAGTCGTAGCTGATCTCGTTGTCCAGTGCCTCCAGCGTGGAGGTCGTTCCGGAGCCCGGCACCGCGGTGAACGCGGCCGCGCCGAGGAAGTAGAACGCCGAGAAACCGCCGGACGGAGTGAAGTCGAACTTCTCCTGGTGCTGGTCGGGGAAGGTGACCGTTACCGTGTGCTGGACGGAACTCTTGAATGCGTAGGAGCAGCCGAAGAAGCTGCACTGCGTCGGGTACTCGGTCCAGCCGCCGGCGCCCAGGATGCGATTGGCCGAGATCCGGAAGTTGCCGACCGAAACCTGCCAACCCACCCCGAAGTCGCCGACCCGTGGGTCAGTGCTGTCGTAGCTGCGCAGCACCTGCATCGGCAAGCCGTTCACCGGCAGGTCGACGTCCTTGTAGGTGGCCAGGTAGCGGCCGAGCTTAAGGTTGCCGTCGACCGCCACAGTGGTGGCGCTGGACTGCACCCCGCCACCGCTGGAGGTGGCCGAGACGGTCACCGTGTACGTGTCGTTGGCCAGCACGGTCGGATCGAACGTCGCCAGCGTCGCCGGCGGCGCGCCGCTGCCACTGGCCAGGGTCACCTTGGGCGAGCCGGGAGACGCGGCCTGGTAACTGACCGTCCAGGACGTGATGGTCTCGCCGTCCGGCGGGGTGACCGCAGCCTTGACCGGGACCGGCGCGGTGACCCGAGTGCCGTCGGCCGGTGTCGGCTCAGTGATCACTGGCGGTGTCGCGGGCAGCGTCTGGCCGGGGTTGGCCGGATCCGGCACCGTGCCGGCCGGCAACGCCCAGTGCACCGAGATCACTCCGGAGAAGGTCCGCATCCCGCTGATGAACGAGGTGACCTGCACGCTGTCGTCACCTGCCGAGAAGGCGTTGTAGGACAGCTCGGTGGTGCCGTCGGCGCCGGTCGTCCCCAGTACGTGTCCGGGGTGCGCGCCGGTGATGGCCAGGTCCACCGGGGCGTTGCCGACCGGCAGGCCGGAGGCGTCCAGCACGTCGACCCGGAAGCTCTGGGCGGTGCCGGCATCGGCCTGCACCGAGGTGACCTTCGCGTCGCCGCCGGACAGCGGGCTGAGCACCACGCTGCCCGCCGGCGGCAGCGGCGTGTTGATGCCCACCCCGTCGCCGCCGATCCGGGTCCACGGGTGGGTCTCGTTGCCGGCGCCGCAGCTAGGTGGGTCGATGCCCTTGGTGTTGAGGATCTGGTCGCTGTCGTCGAAGGAATGGGTCTCGCCGTCGATGGTGAAGGTGATGTGCGGGGTGATGTGGGTGGGGCTGCAGGTGATGAACGGCGCATCCGAGGTGTCGAACGATCCGTTCTTCGGACAGCCGCTGTCAGCGCCCGAGATCGTCTGGGTGAAGATCGCGGTCTGCCCGTCCGGCAACAGCCGGTCGTGCGGCCAGATCGCGAACTGGCAGTTCGGGCCGATATCCACGGTGAGCGAGTTGATGGTGACCGCGTGCCCGGTGGTGTTGTCCAGCCGGACCGCGCCGCCGTCGAACTGACAGCTGCCCTGGCACCCGACGAAGACGGTGTTGGGCGAGCCGCTCCATGGGAACGGGAAGCTGCTGCCGCCCGGCCGCAATCCATCGGCATAGCTGACATAGGCAGTGACGCCGGAGGTGTCTGCCGTGAAGGAGACGGTGGACAGCACCAGGCTGAGCGTCGGGCCGCCTGACTCGGTGTAGTCCACCTCGTACGGATAGGAGCCGGCGCTCGGGAAGTGCACGGTGACGGTGGTCGTGTGCACCGCGCTGTTGGGCCGGTTGTCCGCGCCGGCCAGCGGATAGCCTTCGAATGCCGAGGCGTTCGACGCCGGCGTGTTCTCGTAGCTGCCGTTGACCCGGCTCGCGCCGCCGCCGACGCCGAACAGGAAGCCCGCGTCGTAGTCGAACCGGAAGGTGACGTCACCTGGCTTGGCCACCACGAAGTCGGCGGTGAACACCGCGTCGAACGAGGTCATGCCGGTGCCGCCGGCCTGCTTGCCGTTGCCCTGGGCGACGATCGAGCCGACGCCGTTGCCCATGATGTCGGTCGTCACGTCGGTGAACGGATGAGTGCTGGGACCGACGCCGGTCTGGTTGTGCGGCAGCGCCGCGGCCGACGGGTTGAACGCGAGGTTCGGGAACGACTGACCGAAGGTCGGCGTGTCACCGGGCTTCGCCACGAACGTGGTGGCGCTGGTCGACTCGGTGAAGAACCGCCCGTCCACCGACGTGGTGCCGATCGGGGCGATCGGGCTCACCCAGCCGATCTGGGCGGTGTTCGACTGGATGTGCGCGGTGCCCGCAATGGCTGCGGCCTGCGCGGTATCCAGCCCGGCAGCCTGGCCTGCGTAGTGGAATGCCGCGGTTCCTGAGGCACCGGTGGTTACCGTGCCGGAGACCGAGTTGGTGCCGGAGACGCTGAGCGTGATCGCGATGTTCGGCATCGGCTGGCCGTTGCGGTCGAGCAGGGTGGCGGTCAGCACCTGGCTGGTACCGACCACATCGGGACCGGCCGAGTCGGGCGCCAGCGTCAGCGTCGCGCCGGCCAGCGAGGACTGCACGTCGGTGGTGAAGCTGGCTGACACCGGACCGTAGGGGTTGCCGTTGGCGTCGGTCCAGCGGACCTGGGCGGTGTCGGTGAGCGGCCCATCCGGTTGGCTGCCCGGTACCGGGAAAGCCGCGGTTGCGGTCGCGCTGCCGCCAGCGGCGAGGCTGGCCGGCGTGCCGGACACGGTGGCCGTCCCGCCCGCCGGGACGGTGTCGGTCAATGCGATCCCGGCCGCGCCGGCACCGCCGGTGTTCTGCAGCGGCAGCTGGTAATTGCCGGTGTCGCCGGCCTCGATGGTGGTCGGGCCGGACTTGCCGACGCTGACGATCGGCAGGTGCTCGACGGTGCTGACCGGGTCGGTGCTGGCGGTACGGGTGCTGCCCGCGCCGGTGCCGGTCGCGGTTGCCTTGGCGGTCAAGGTCGTGCCTTCGACCGCAGCGAGCCGGCTCAGGTAGGCGGCGTCCGCCTCGTTCGTCCCAGGCGGAGCGACCGTCGGCACCGTCCACTTGGTCGGCACGTCGACGCTGCCGCCGGTCGGGATGCTCGCCAGTGCCGGGACTCCTGCCTGGCCAACGGTTCGGGTGCTGCCGTCGGGCAGCGTGAAGGCGACCGACACGCCGGTGATCGGCGTGCCAGCCGTGCCGAACGGATTGGCGAACTCGGCGCGGTAGGTGTAGGGCTGCCCGTTCTTCGGGTCGCGCGGGCTTACCTCGACGTGCACGACGTTGCGAACTGCGTCGGTGCGCTTCGGGTCGCTCAGCAGGCTGACCTGCGCCGCGGCGAGCGTGAGCTGCGCCGTATAGGACCAGGTTGCCTTCTTCCCCGCTCCGATCACCGTGCCCAGCAGGTGATCGCCGGTACTCGGGTAGGTCACCCCGGCGGCGGCGGTCGGCGTGGTGTCGACGGTGAGGCCGGTGCTGGACGGCGACGGCGCGACCGGGGTCCAGCCCGAGCTGGTTGCCTGGTATCCGCCCAGCGACACCCAAGCCTTCGTCGCCACGTCGTGGTACTCGACCTCCTCGTACCAGTCGGTGAGGGTGCCGGCCGAGTCGGTGCCCTCGGCCGCCGAGTAGGCACCGTTCAGCGTCACCACCGCGCCGGTGTTGGTCACCCGCGCGGTGTAGGTGAGCTCGTCACCCGGGATCGCGGTGGATCGGTCGACGGACAGCGTGGCCGCCATGGTCGGAGCCGCCGACGCGCTGGAGACGGTCTTGGTCAGGTCGAGGCTGGCCCCGCCAGCCGCCGTCGCGGGTGGGGCGGCCGCGACGATCAACCCGCCGGCCAGCGCCGAGGCGGTCAGCCCGGCTAGCCACACGGAGCGCGAAGAACGGGACAAGCGGGATGAAAAGCGCACGACTGAACCCCCACAACGGCCCTGAGAGCAGGGCAAAGCCATAGCAGAACAAGGTAATTCGCGGATCTAACAGAGGCCGTACGCGGGTCGGCCGGGCTAGTTTGGTGTAACGACGATCGTGTTGTCAACGACCTCGATCAGCGAGTCTTCGCAACGGCCCCGACGACCCCGTCCACAGGCGGTGATCCTGGATCAGGAGAGGATGGCGCCGTGACGACCCCACTCACCGACTTCATCGCCGGCCTGCCGAAGGCGGAATTGCACGTCCACCACGTCGGATCGGCCTCGCCGCGGATCGTCGCCGAACTCGCCGCCCGGCATCCGGACGCCGGCGTGCCGGCCGACCCGGAGTCACTCGCGGAGTTCTTCACGTTCCGCGACTTCAGCCACTTCATCGAGGTCTACCTCGCCGTGGTCGGCCTGATCACCGACGCCGCCGACGTGCGGATGCTCACCTACGAGGTGGCGCGCGAGCTGGCCGGCCAGCAGGTCCGGTACGCCGAGCTGACCGTCACCCCGTATTCCTCGGTGCATCGGGGAATCGCGGCTGAGGCGTTCTGCGAGGCGATCGAGGACGCCAGGCTGGCCGCCGAGCGAGAACTCGGGGTGCTGCTGCGGTGGTGCTTCGACATTCCCGGTGAGGCCGGCCTGCCGGCGGCCGAGCTAACCGCCCGGATCGCCACCGAGCTGCAGCCTGCCGGCCTGGTCAGCTTCGGCCTCGGCGGCCCTGAGCTCGGCGTGCCGCGCGGACAGTTCCAGCCCTACTTCGACCAGGCCCGGGCGGCCGGCCTGCGCAGCGTGCCGCACGCCGGCGAGACCACCGGGCCGGAAACCATCTGGGAGTCGATCAGGCTGCTCGGCGCCGAGCGGATCGGGCACGGTACCTCGGCCGCTGCCGATCCGGAATTGCTCGACTACCTCAGGGAGAATCAGATCGCCTTGGAGATCTGCCCGACCTCCAACATCGCCACCCGCGCGGTGGCCAACCTGGCCGAGCACCCGCTGCCACGCTTCGCCGAGGCCGGCCTGCTGATCACCATCAACTCCGACGATCCGCCGATGTTCGCCACCGATCTGAACAACGAATACCTGATCGCCGCCCAGCTGCTCGAACTGGACCGGGCTGGCCTGGCCGAGCTGGCCAAGGCAGCGGTGGTCGCCTCGTTCGCCCCGGATCCGACCAAGCGCCTGCTGCTCGGTGAGATCGACAGCTACCTCAGCGCAGCGAACTGACCCCGGCCGGCAAGCCCTGCAACCGCAGCAACAGCTCGCGCACCTCGGTAGCCGCTAGCTGGCCGGATCTCTCGATTGCCGAAGGCATTCGCGGATCGGAGCAGAGCAGCACCGGCCCGTCCGCGACCTGATCCGGCAGCCGGCCGTGCGAGCCGCGCACGTGCGAAGCATCCAGCGGCACGGTCTTCATCGCATAGCGCAGGCCGAGCTTCTTGCGGGCCAGGTTGGCGCCGGCCTTGAGCTTGACGAGCCGGTCGGCCGGGTCGAAGAACAGCTCGGCCGGGTCGTAGCCGGGCTTGCGGTGGATGTCCACGCCTCGCGCGAAGTCCGGCGCGTGCTGGTCGGCCAGCCAGTAGTAGTAACTGAACCAGGCGTCCGGCTCGGCCACCGCGACCAGCTCGCCGGAGCGCGGGTGGTCCAACCCGAACGCGGCCTGACCGGCCCGATCCAGCACCAGATCGACCCCTGGCAGCGCGGCCAGCAACCCCCGCACGTACTCGATGTCAGCCGGATCCGCTATGTAGACATGGGCAATCTGGTGGTCGGCCACCGCGAACGCCCGGGACGTCCACGGATCCAGCTGCTCGCCATTGGCCTGCCGGTACACCTGCAGCAGCCCCTCGGCCCGCAACCGGCGGTTGATGTGCACGCACCGGCGGGCCGGCGTGATGCCGTACTCGGACAGCGCGACGGTGACCGCGCCGGCGGCCTCGGCGTCGGCCAGCAGCGGCGCCAGCGCCGCATCCACCGCGCTCGCCGCCATGATCGCCTCAGGGGAATCCGGGCCGTAGCGCTGCAGGTCGTAGTCCAGGTGCGGCAGGTAGACCAGCAGCAACTGCGGCCGGGACTCGGCCAGCACCAACCGGGCGGCGGAGACGATCCATTCGGTCGAGCCGATCCCGGCCGTCGGCCCCCAGTACTGGAACAGCGGGAACTCGCCGAGCTGGGCGGTCAGCCGGTCGTGCAGCGCCGGCGGCCGGACGTAGCAGTCGGGCGACTTGCGGCCGTCGGCGTGATAGACCGGCCGCGGTGTGACCGTGATGTCGGTGCTGGCGCCCATCGCGTACCACCAGCAGATGTTGGCCGCCCGGTACCCCGGCGAAGCCCGCCGGGCCGTCTCCCACAGCTTCTCCCCGGCCACCAGCCGATTGTGTTGCCGCCACAGGTGAATCTCACCCAGCTCGCGGAAGTACCAGCCGTTGCCGACGATGCCGTGCTCGGCCGGGCGCAGGCCGGTGAGCAGGCTGGACTGCACGCTGCAGGTGACCGCCGGCAGCACGGTGCCCAGGCCGGCCTGCCAGCCTCGGGCAGCCAGCGCCCGCAGATTAGGCATGTGTGCCAGGGTGTTCGGCGTCAGGCCGACCACGTCGAGCAGTACCAGGGGACGCATCAGCCCACTCCGACCGGCGGATCGGCCGGTTGGCCGGTCAGCGCCGCGGCCACCCAGGCCAGCTCGGCGGCGATGCCCGCCACCAACTCGGCGTCGGTCGGCGGAGCGGGCAGCACCGACCAGGTGTAGGTCTCCACCTCGATGTGCGGCAGACCGCCGGGCTCGCCGGGCAGCGCCGCCAGGGTGGCTCGTAGCACCTCGCTGGTGGGCCGCACCGGCGCCTCGAGAGATTCCCGGTGTACCGGCAGGTGAAAGTGCACCCGCCAGGGTCCGACCGCGGGCAGCTCGGCCAGCGCGTCCGGCAGGTCGTCGGTGGCCAACACCCTGCCGTCGGTGGACAGTTCGCGTACCTGGTGCAGGTAGCGCGGCTCGGCGTAGGCCGCCAGCGCCGCTCGGCTGGCCGGATCGGCCGGCCGCTCGACGTGCAACGCGGCGGCGGCCTGCACCTTGACCACCCGCAGGCCCGCTTGCCGGATCCGAGCCAACTCGGCCGCCGGCTCGGCGAAGGAGACCGCCAGATGGCAGGTGTCCAGGCAGATCCCGATCCGGTCCGGATCCACCCGGCCGGCCAGCCACTCGACCGCGTCGGCGACGGTGTCCAGCCGACAACCCGGTTCCGGCTCTACCGCGAGCAGGACCGGCCGGTCCAGCCGGGCCAGCGCCGAACCCACCGCGGCCAGCGCGGCGACGGCCAACACGTCATGGTGATCGGTCCACGGCCTCCGCCAGCCCAGTGGCAGGGTGGAGATGCTGCCGTACTCGGCATCCTCGGCCAGCAGATCGGCGAGCACGGTCGCGCAGCTCGTCGTGTAGCGCAGCCGGCGCAGGTCGGCCCAGTCCGGCCGGTACACCGCGCCCTTGACCACCTGATCGTGGAATCCCCCGTACGGAAAGGCATTGAGCGTCTGCACGGTCAGCCCACGCGCGGTCAGCTCGGCCCGCAGCCGCAGTCGGGCGGGCCGGTCGGCGGCCAGACCGGCGGCCACCGGCGCCGGCAGCCACAGCCCGAGCGGCAGCTCCTCGACCGCCAGCCGCTCGCGGACCGGCACCGCGTAGCGGTCCAGTTGGGACAGCAGGCCCGGCAGATCCTCGGCCGGGTGGACGTTCGTGCAGTACGCGGGAATCATCTACCCGCCACGCAGCACCGAGTTGCCGGCGAAGGTGTCCGCGGCCGGACTGAAACCCGGCAGGTCCTCCAGCACCAGCCGCCCGCTCTGGCCGTAGAAGGCGACCGGGTTGTCCCACAGCACCTTCCGCACGTCCGCCTCGCCGAAGCCGCCGTCCAGCATCGCCTGGCCCGTCCGGTAGGTGTTCAGCGGATCCGAATGGCCCCAGTCGGCGGCCGAGTTGACCAGCATCCGGTCGGTGCCGTACTCGCGCAGGATGGCAACCATCCGATCCGGATCCATCTTGGTGTCCGGGTAGATCGAGAATCCCAGCCAGCAACCAGCCTCGGCCACCGGCCGGACGGTCAGCTCGTTCAGGTGGTCCACCAGCACCAGGCCGGGGTCGATACCGGCCGCCCGCACCACGTCCAGCGTCCGCCGGGTACCGGCCAACTTGTCCCGGTGCGGGGTATGCACCAACGCCGGCAATCGGTGCTCGACGGCCAACCCCAGCTGCCGGTCGAACGCCTCCTCCTCGGCCGGGGTCATCGAGTCGTAGCCGATCTCGCCGACCGCGACAACACCGTCCTTGGCCAGGTAGCGCGGCAGCACGTCCAGCACGTCGACGCAGCGCGGGTCGTTGGCCTCCTTCGGGTTCAGCGCGATCGTGCAGTGGTGCCGGACGCCGTACTGGCTGGCCCGGAACCGTTCCCAGCCGATGAGCGAGTCGAAGTAGTCGGTGAAGCTGGCCACGCTGGTCCGGGGCTGGCCCAGCCAGAACGCCGGCTCCACCAGCGCCCGGACGCCGACCGCGTACATCGACTGGTAGTCGTCGGTGGTGCGCGAGGTCATGTGGATATGCGGTTCGAAGATCCGCATCAGGCCACCTTCCTTTCCAGCTGTTCGAGCAGGGCCTCGGCATCCGGCGGCACCGGCCGGCCGGCCACGGTGCGCTCCTCGACGTAATCGGCCACCATCCGGGCCAGCTCGGCATCGGCCCGCTGGTCCAGGCCGGCCACCGCGACCAGCGGCACACCGGTGAACAGGCACTTGAGCACCCCGTGCCGCCAGCCGTGCTGGTCCAGGTGCTCGGCCGCGAACGGTCCGAGCGCCGCCACGACCAGCCGGCTGTCGTTGCTGCGCAGCGCATCGCGCATCAGCTCCAGACCGGCTCGGACCACCTCGGCACTCGCACCGGTCAGCGCCGACAGCCCACGCAGCACGCCGCGCCGCTCGGCGTCGTCGCCGTAGCGGTAGAGCGAAACCAGCTCGGCGGCCAGCCGGTCCGGAGCAGCCTCGGCTAGCGCGCCGATCAGCCGGCCGCGGGCCTGGTCGTCCACGGTGCCGTGAAGTAGCCCGGCCGGGTCGGTGGCCGGCGACAGCGCGGCCCGACCAACCTCCCGGCCGGCGGCCGGGAAGAGCATGCCGATGGCCGCCGGCCGCTGCCGGATCTGCTGCTCGGCGCGCACCAGCCAGGGCAACGCGGCGCGCAGCGCGCCGATTGCCCGCTGGGCGACGACCGGCGCGGCATGGCTGTGCCGGGGCAGCTCTACGGCGGCCACCCCGGCATAGCCGATCTCGTCCAGGGTGGCCAGGCAGCCGAGCAGGTCCAGCTCCCCTTCGCCGAACTCCAGGTGCTCGTGCACGCCGCGGCGCATGTCGTCGAGCTGCACGTTGACCAGCAGCCCAGCCGCCCGTCTGATGCAACTCGGCACGTCGTCGGCCTCCACCGCCACGCAGTGCCCGACATCCAGCGTGATGCCGAGCAGCCGTGCGTCGCCCAGTTCGGCGCGCAGCCGCAGCGCGTCGTCCAGCCGCTCGACCAGCATCCCCGGTTCCGGCTCCAGGCCCAGTGGCACGCCGACCCGCTCGGCCACCGGCAGCAGCTCGGCCACCCCCGCCCGCAGCCGCTGCCAAGCCAGTTCGGCCGGCAGCCCGGCCGGCACGCTGCCCGACCAGAACGAGACGCAGTCCGCACCCAGGTCGGCGGCGATCCGCAGCGCCCTGCGCAGCAGGTCCAGCCGGATCGACTGGCCGTCCGAGACCAGGGTGGGCTGATGCTTGTGCCGCGGATCCAGCAGGTACCGGCCGCCGGTCTCCACCACCACCCGCAGCCCGAGCCGGGACAGCTGACCGGCCACCGCTGCCACCCGGGTGGTCAGGTCGGCGGCGAACGGGTCCAGGTGCTGATGGTCAAGGGTGAGCGCGACCGCGCTGTAGCCGAGTTCGGCGATGATGCTCAGCGCGTCGCTCAGCCGATGGTCGGTGAAGCCATTGGTGCCGTAGCCGAGGCGGAAGCTCATGAGGCCACCTGGCTCTTCGCTGGATTCGCTCCGCTCCTCATCGCCGGCCGCGCGGTGAACGGCTCACTCATGACGGGCTCACTCATGACGGGCTCACCCGCCGGGCCAGCCGGCCGGCGACCGGCAGCCCGAGCGCCAGCAGGCCGGCCGAGCCGAACGAGCCGGTACGGGCCGCGATCGCCGACTGCAGCGGCAGCATGCCGTGGATGCCGGCCACCGTCGCCGCCCGCACGGTGGCCGGATCCGGCTGGCGGGCGGCGGCCAGCTGGCGGCGGGCGGTCAGCCCGAGGAAACCGAGGGCGGCGGCGGCGCCGGCCAGCCGATGCCGCGGCGAGCGGGCGCGGCCGGCACAGGCCAAGCCGGTGGCGGCCAGCGTGCCCGCGACGGCCAGCCGCGCGGTAGCCGCGGTGCCACCGTGCACCTCACCGCGCGAGAGCAGGGTCAGTCCGAGGGTGTGCCCGGCGATCGCGGCGGCAGCCGGCCCGGCCGCTCGGGTGGCTGCCGGCCCGGCTCCCATCAGCACGTCGAGGGCGCGACAGGCAGCCATCGCCAGCGGACCTGCCGGTGTCGACTTGAGCATCGTGTCGTAGGCCCACACCGCCGCCGCCAGCGGCGCCGCCCGGACCAGTGCCGGCCGGCCGCCGGCCAGTGCCGCGATACCCAGGCCGGTCCCGGTCAGACCGATCGCGGTGGCCAGCGCCGTGCCGGGCCGGATCCGTCCGGACGGGATCGGCCGGTCGGCGCGCTCGCGGGCATCCAGTTTCCGGTCGGCCCAGTCGTTGAGCGCCATCCCGGAGGTGTAGAAGGCCACCGAGGCGAGCGGCAGCAGTAGCCGGCGGCCGGCCAGTGGCCGGTTGCCGGCGCCGGCCACCGTGTCGCCCAGCACGGTGAGCGCCGCCGGGGCTCGGACCAGTTCCAGGAATGCCGCCGCCGTCACCGGTCACCACCAGGCCGGGTGGCCAGCCCGCTGCCGGCCGGCGGGACCAGCCCAGCGGCCCAGGCATGCAGCCGGGCGGTCTGCTCGGCGAACCGGTGCTCCGGCTGGCCGGCCGGATCCCCGCCGGTGAGCGGATCCTTGAAGAAGAAGGCCAGTTCGGGCTGCGCTCCGCCGCGACCGGCGGCATGCGCGGCGGCCAGCAGCCGGGTCAGATCCAGCACCAGCGGCGCCGCCAACGCCGAGTCCAGCCCGGTCCAGGTGAACTGCAGGGTCATCCGGGCGCCTAGGAATCCGTCGAAGGCGATGTGGTCCCAGGCGGTCTTCTGCTCACCGAGGCACGGCACGTTGTCGATGTGCAGCGGCGCGCTGACCGGTTCGCCGAGCAGGCTGGCCAACCCGCGCGCCTTGGACTCCAGCTTGGAGCTGGCGTTGCCAGCATCCTGCAGGGTGGCGCCGTCCCCGCCGCCGAGCAGATTCGTGCCGGCCCAGGCTCGCACCCGCAATGCCCGAGCGGTGAACATCGGTGCCAGCACGGTACGTAGCAGGGTTTCGCCGGTCTTGCCGTCCCGGCCCGCGTAGGGCAGCCCGAGTTGCCGGGCCAGCTGGTCCAGCACCGGCAGCGCGATTCCGGGCGACGGCGTGAAGTCGACGAACGCGCAGCCGGCCCGCAGTGCCGCGTAGGCGGCCAGCGAGCTGGCCGGCAGCACCGCCCGCTCCGGATCGTCCAGCGCCCGTTCCAGCAACGTGAGATCCCGATGCTCGGCCAGCGGCCGCACCGGCGGCTCGGTGGAACTCAGGTTGACCACCACGGTCCGGCCCAGCCGGTGCCGGCGGGCGAAGCCGGCCAGCTCACTGATCAGCCAGTCCGCCTGCAGCCGTTGCGCGCCGGCCGCCGGCCAGCCCTGCCGCAGCTCGCCGTCCACCGCACGCAGCCCGGCCGCCACCGCGGCCAGCACCGGCGGCGGGATCACGCCGGCCTCGGCCAGTTGTTCGGCTCGCTTGTCCAGCGGGGTGCCGACCAGGTCGTGACCGCCGACCACCAGCTCGTCCCAGCCGGGCAGGTCCAGCTCGGCCAGCGGCGACCGCTCGGTGACGCATCCCAGTGGCTCCACCAACCCGGCCTGCAGGGCGAGCAGGCCGGTGATCGCGGTGGTGGCCACCGAACCACGCGCACCGATCAGCCACAACCCGGTCCGCCGGTCGTCCCGTTCCCGCATGCAAACCCGCCTTTGCCCAGCGCCCCGGGTGATCGCCGGGCGTCAGCTATGCCGATCGGGCAAGGCTATGGAGGTTGGACTTTGGACGAAAAGAGGGGCAACTGCGGCTTATGCCCTATTCCGTACATGGTAATAGTTCAGGCGGCCGCATTAACTATCAGCCGTCAGATGGTCGGCGGCGTGACGAAACGCGAGTGCGGCGACGACCCGAGGATCGCCGCCGCACTCGCCTTACTGCCGAAGGAAGATCGAACTACTGAACGACCCCCAGCGCGTTGACGATGCCGGCCCCGTAGAAGCCGTTGAAGGCAGCGGTCCCGACGCAGGTGGCATTGAACTCAGCGGAACGTCCCTCCTGGATGTAGGACTGCGTCCCACCCGCGGGGCAGGCGTGGTCGGTCGCGGTCGAGGCCAGCAGAGCCGCGACCGAGGCCGGATCCCAGGTGTAGCCGCGAGCCGGGTTGGCGTCCTTGTGCCCGTGCGCGCTGATCGCCAGGGCGGCGACACCGGCGGCGTGCGGCGATGCCATCGAGGTGCCCTGCAGGTACTGGTAGAAGCCGCACTGGCCTTCCTCGTTGCACGCCTTCTTGACCCCCAGCGCGTTGCCGGCCGGGGTGATGTTGCCGGCCGCGTCGACCAGGCCCTCGTCCTGCAGCACGTGGGTCGGCGCGGTGGACAGGATCTCGTTCTCGTTGGTGCGGTAGCTGGGCGTGCCGAAGCCGTCCCGGAACCAGCCGCCCGGCGCGGACAGCTCGACCTCGCCGCCAGCCAGATCGGTGGTGTAGTTGGAGAAGTCCGACTTCTTGCCCGACGGGCCGAGTGAGGAGACGCCGAGCACGTGCGGTCCCTCGGACGGCAGGTTGAGGCAGTTGGCGTTGCTGATCGTGCGCTCGTAGGTGGGACCGCCGTAGTCGGGGCTGGAGAAGTCATGGCGCGGGTTGGACATGTCCTCGTGGTTGTTACCCGCCGCGTTCACCAGCGTGACGTCGTGCGCGTTGGCGTAGTTCAGCGCACGGGTCATCGCCTCGATGGTCACGTCCTGGTCGGCCGCCGCGGCCGCGCTGTCCTCCGGTGCTCCACCGGCGCAGTTGTAGAGCCACGGGTCGAGGTAGAAGGACATGTTCACCACGTCGATACCGGCATCGCCGGCGTAGGTGAGGGCGTTGGTGACCGGGCCCAGGAAGAAGTAGCCGCTGTCCTGGCCGCCCCGGATGTTGACCAGGGTGACATTGGGCGCCACCCCGGTCAGGCCGAAGCCGTTGGCCGCGGCCGCGATGGTGCCGGCGACGTGGGTGCCGTGCTCGTTGTCGTCCCAGCTCGCCGGGTCGACGCAGCCGGCGAACTCGCATGGTCCGTCGATGTCGGGCATGTCGGTGGTGAAGTTGCGGGACAGCTTCTTGCTGAAGTTGGTCGCCAGGTCGGGGTGGCTGCCGTCGATACCGGTGTCGAGGACGCCGACGGTCACCCGGTGGTCGCCGGAGTTGATGGCGTGCGCGGCCGGCGCGTTGATCATGTCCATGCCCCAGAGCAGGCTGTCCAGCGGGTCACCGGGCTTGGCGGACTGGCTCACCGAGGGCGACGCGGCGATCCCGGCGGACAGCTGGGCCTCGTTCTCGACCGGATCGTGGCCGGGGGTTGCCTTGGGGATGAAGCCGATCGAGCGGTCACGGCCGACGCCGTAGACGCCAGTGAGCCCACGGGCGCGGGTGGCGAAGCCGGTGTCGCGCGAGGTGACCGCGAGCAGTCCGATCGCCTGGTTGATCGAGGTGACGGTCGCTCCCCCGGCGCGGAGCTGCTGGGCCAGCGCCTGGGCGGAACCGCCGGCCTTGGCGAGCACGACGTAGGACAGCGCCGCCCCCTGGCTGGACTGGTGACTGGCGGTCGCGGCGCCGGCGGTACTGACCGCCAACGCGGGTACGACAAGCGCCGCGGCGGCTGCCGCAACGATGATCCGAGATCTGCGCATATCTGGATTTGCCTCCTTCGGGACGCCATAAGGCGCCCTCATATGGCGCCCACCTGGGCACCGCACAGCCACAATCTAGGTATCGCACAGCGAAATGGGAACCCCAGCGGGGACCGTCTCAGACGGGCGCCGCCGATCCGGTCTCGGTGATGGCAAGCCAGAGTCCACCGAATTCACGCACGTTGTGACACAGCACCACGTGCTTGCCCTCGCGCCCGTAGAAGTACAGCGGCTTGCCGCCGTAGGTGACCTGATTGGAGCCATCACGACGGGCGGCCACGCCCAGCAGCTCCGCCTTCACCCCGCCGCGGCCGACCGGCGGGCCGGTGGTCAGCACCGGCGGCCATGCGCCGGCGCAGTCCGCGTAGCAGGTCGGCTCGCCGGCCTGGTCCGCACCGAATGTGTAGATCGCCTGGCCGCTGCCGTCGAACAGCACCGGACCGTACTGGCTCGATGCGATTGTGATGACCACACCGGGCGTTGCGCTCACCGGCGGACTGGCCGCATCGGTAGCCGAGGTCGCCGATGCCGAGGCGGCAGGGCCGCTGGTCGCCGAGGTTGCCGTCGTGCTGGTTGCCGTCGTGCTGATAGCCGTCGTGCTGGTTGCCGTCGATCGGGAATCCGCACTGCCGCAGCCGATGAGCACCGCCACGCAGGCCAACAGCCCGACCGTTGTCCGCATCGCTCCAAGGCTAGCGGTATCCGGTTTCACCGACAGGGTGCGCTTGCGTGCACCTGTCGGATCAGGCAGAAGGCCCGGACGGGAGACTCTCCCGTCCGGGCCTTCGAGGGATTGGGCTCAGTCGGCCGGGCCTTGGCCCAGGGTCACCGTCACCGAGTGGCTGGCGCCCGAGGCATCGGTGAAGTCGACGGTGATCCGGTCGCCGGGGTTGTGCTGCCGCATCACGTTCGACAGCGCGGAGCCGTCGGACACCCGGTTGCCGTCGACCGAGGTGATCACGTCACCGGCGGCCAAACCGGCGTTAGCCGCGCCGGAGCCGGGGATCACGCCCGAGATCGCCGCGCCGCTGGCCTGGCTGATCGAGGACAGCTGGACGCCGATGAAGGCGGGGTAACCCTGGTGGATGGTCGCGTTGTCGGTGCCGCTTTCGATCTGATCGGCGATCTTGGTGGCATCGGAGATCGGGATGGCGAAACCGGTGGTGGCGCCGCCGGTCTGGAACCGCGAACCGGAGGACGAGGCCGCGGTGTTCATCCCGATGATGGTGCCGCCGGCGTTCTCGTACAGCGCGCCACCGGAGTCACCGGCCTGGATGTCGGCGTTCACCTGGATCATTCCGGTGAGCCGCTCGGCGTTGCTGCCATCGCCGTCGCTGGCGGTGATGGACTGGTTCAACGCGGTCACGGTGCCGGTCGCCGAGGACGGCGTGCCACCGGTGCCGCCGGCATTACCCACCGCGGTCACCGAGGTGCCGACCCGGACGTCGGCGGAGTTGCCGAGCTTGGCGGTGGCCAGGCCGCTGGCGTTCTGCAGCTGGATGACCGCCACGTCGTCGGTCGGGTCGGTGCCGACCACCCGCGCGGTGTACGTCTTGCCGGAGCTGACCACGGTCACCGAGATCGCGGTGGAGCCGTCGACCACATGGTTGTTGGTGAGCACCTCGCCGTCGGAGCTCAGCACGATGCCGGTGCCGGCCGCCTTGCCCTGGCCGTAGTCGAGCGTGGTGTTGATGTCCACGATGCCGACCGACTGGGCGGCGGTCGCGGTGCCGGTGGTGTCGGTGCCGCTCTGGCCCGAGCCGTTCTGGCCGAAGCCGAACCCGTTCTGGCCGGAGCCGTTCGGGTCGCCATTGCCGGAGAACGGGCCGTTCTGGGTAGGCGTGTTCAGCGAGGTCTGCGAGGAGGGGTTGTTGGCGTGGTCCACCGCGAGGGCGACCCCACCGACGGTGACCGCCGCGGCCACCGCGGCCGCGACCGCGCCGTACACCATCGCGTGCGGACGCTTGCGCCGCGCCACCGGCGGCGGCGACCAGAAGCCGTACGGCGAGTAGTACTGCTGGTACTCGGCGCCGGGCTGGGGGTAGCCGGCGTCGGGCTGGGAGTACCCGCCGCCGAACGGGTAGTAGGCGCCCGGCTGGTACTCGGCCCCGAGCTGCCGCTCGGTCGGCTGGTAGTGCCGTTCGGTCGGCTGGTAGTCCTGATGCGGCGGCCAGCCGCCGGCCACCGGGCCACCGTGGAAGTGCGGGTAGTGCGGGGCGGCCGCGGGCTGCGATGCCCACGTCTGCTCGGGCTGGGCTTGCTCGGTCGGCGTGACCGGCTGGTCACCGGGTTGCTCGTCAGCGCCGTTCTGTGGGCTGGGTCGGTCGGTCACTGCTGGCACCTTCTCGTCAGGTTCTCTTGTGGTTACCAGACCAGCGAACACCGACTTGGTGGTGGAAAGCTTGGTGGTGTTACAGAACTTTCTGTGAACGTTCGCCGACTGTGGGCCGGCTCACCACCCGAACCGGTCACTCTGCCCGCTTGGCCACCAAGGTCAGCACGTCGTAGCTGGCCACCAGTTCGTCGTCCTGGTTACGCACGATCAGATCCCAGCGCACCTCGCCGTAGTTCTCGGTCTGCCGGGCCTTCTTCTCCTTGCAGGTGAGCTGTGCCCGGATCGAATCGCCCACCTTGACCGGCGTGATGAAGCGCAGGTTGTCCAGGCCGAAGTTGGCCAGCACCGGCCCCGGCGACGGCTCGACGAACAGCCCTGCCACCCGGGAGATGACGTAGTAGCCGTGCGCCACGATGCCACCGAACAGCGGGTTCTCGGCGGCCGCCGCCGGATCGGTGTGGGCGTAGAAGGCATCACCGGTCAGCTCGACGAACCGGCTGATGTCCTCAGCCGTCACCGTGTGGCTCTCGGTGTGCAGCACCTCGCCGATGGCCAACTCCTCCAGGTAGCGGCGGAACGGGTGCACGTCCGAGGTGATGGTCGGCGCGCCGATCACCCAGCGGCCGGTGACCGCCGACAGCGCGCGTGGCGAACCCTGCACCGCGGTGCGCTGCATGTAGTGCAGCACGCCCCGGATGCCGCCCAGCTCCTCGCCGCCGCCAGCCCGGCCGGGGCCACCGTGCACCAGCAACGGCAGTGGCGAGCCGTGCCCGGTCGAGGACTTGGCGTCGTCGCGGTCGATCACGATCATCCGACCGTGGTACGCCGCGGCGCCCAACACCACGTCCCGGACGAAGGACTGGTCGTAGGAGTAGACCGAGCCGACCAGCGAGCCCTGCCCGAGCGCGGCCAGCCGGACCACCTCCTCGGCGCCGTCGTAGCCGATCACGGTGGCCAGCGGGCCGAATACCTCCACCGAGTGCACCGCGCTCGCCTCGCCGTCCCGGGCCTTGAGCACGGTAGGCACCACGAACGCGCCGTCGGCCGGCAGCGCGGCGGCGGCCGGCGAGTCCGGGCCGCCGATGGCGACGTCGGCGACCTCGGTCAGCTTGGCCAGGTTGGCGTTGAACTCCGCCCGCTGCCCCAGGGTGGCCAGCGCACCCATCGTGGTGCTCTCCTGCCGCGGGTCGCCGACCACCACCTTGGCCAGCCGCGCCCGCAACGCCTCAAGCACGCTGTCCACCTGACCGGACGGCACGAACGCCCGCCGGATCGCGGTGCACTTCTGGCCGGCCTTGACGGTGATCTCGCGGCTGAGCTCCCGGACGAACAGGTCGAACTCAGGCTCCCCGGCGACCCCGTCCGGGCCCAGGATGGCAGCGTTGAGTGAGTCGGCCTCGGCGGTGAACCGGACCGACTCGGCGATCACCCGGGGATGCTGGCGCAGCGCCTGCGCGGTGGTGGCCGAACCGGTGAAGGCGACGATGTCCTGGCCGGTCAGGTGGTCCAGCAGGCCCTCGGTGGACCCGCACACCAGCGAGATGGAGCCGGGCGGCAGCAGCTGGGATTCCACCATGTCGGCGAACACCCGCTCGGTCAGGTAGCTGGTCTGGCTGGCCGGCTTGACCACCACCGGCACGCCGGCCAGGAAGGCCGGGGCGAACTTCTCCAGCATCCCCCAGACCGGGAAGTTGAAGGCGTTGATGAACAGCGCCAGCCCGTGCATCGGGGTGTAGATGTGCTGGGCGACGAAGCTGCCGTCCTTGCTCAGCGGCTCGACCGGGCCGTCGGTGTAGACGTGCGCGTCCGGCAGCTCGCGCCGGCCACGGGAGGAGTAGGCGAACAGCACGCCGATGCCTCCGTCGACGTCGAACCGGGAGTCGAACAGGGTGGCGCCGGTGCAGAAGGACAGCGGGTAGTAGTGCTCCTCCCGCCGGCCGTTGAGGAACTGAGCCAGCTGCTTGAGGATGGCCGCCCGCTCGGTGAAGGTCAGCCGACGCAACGCCGGGCCACCCACCGTCCGGGCATAGTCGTACATGCCGGGCACATCCACCCGGCTGGTCGAGCAGCGGGCGACCTCCGCCGAGGTGGCGGCGTCCAGCAGGGGCCGCCCCTCGTCGCTCGCGGTGTGCCAGGTGTCCTTGAGGTAGGAGCGCAGCAGGTCAGCCATCGGGTGAGTCCTCTCCAGCATGCCGCCGGCGGCGGTTTAGGTGGTGACGGGCAGGTTGCGGCCGGCAATGCGGCCAGCATAGACTAAACGAACGATCATTCGGTTAATAGGAGCCCGTCATAGGACCGCGGTAGTCATAGGACCGCGGTAGTCATAGGACCGCGGTAGTCATAGGACCGCGGTAGTCATAGGACCGCAGTAGGAGTGCATAGATGACCGCCACCGCCCCGGATACCGACAGCCAGCCGCTGGATGAGCAGGCCGGCTTCGATGCGCTGATCGCCGCCGACGCTCCGATCGAACCGCGGGACTGGATGCCGGCGGGCTACCGCAAGACGCTGATCCGGCAGATCGCCCAGCACGCCCACTCCGAGATCATCGGCATGCAGCCGGAGGGCAACTGGCTGACCCGGGCCCCGTCCCTGCGGCGCAAGGCAATCCTGCTGGCCAAGGTGCAGGATGAGGCCGGCCACGGGCTGTACCTGTACTCGGCCGCCGAGACGCTGGGCATGAGCCGGGAGGAGATGCTGGACCTGCTGCATGCCGGCAAGCAGAAGTACTCCTCGATCTTCAATTACCCGACACCCACCTGGGCCGACGTGGCGGCTATCGGCTGGCTGGTCGACGGCGCCGCGATCACCAACCAGGTGCCGTTGACCCGCTGCTCGTACGGGCCGTACGCGCGGGCGATGGTGCGGATCTGCAAGGAGGAGTCGTTCCACCAGCGGCAGGGCTTCGAGTCGCTGCTGGCGCTGTCCAACGGGACCCCGGAGCAGCATGCGATGGCGCAGGACGCGATCGACCGGTGGTGGTGGCCGTCGCTGATGATGTTCGGGCCACCGGACGACGACTCGCCCAACTCCGCACAGTCGATGGCTTGGGGAATCAAGCGGTTCTCCAATGACGAGCTGCGCCAGCGGTTCGTCGACATCTGCGTGCCGCAGGCCGAGGTGCTCGGGCTGAGCCTGCCCGATCCGGATTTGAAGTGGAACGCCGAGCGCGGGCACTACGACTACGGCGCCATCGATTGGACCGAGTTCTACCAGGTGGTCAAAGGCAATGGCCCGTGCAACCGACTGCGGCTGGACACCCGGCGGCGAGCGCACGACGAGGGCGCCTGGGTGCGCGAGGCGGCCGCCGCGTACGCCGCCAAACACCGCGGCGGCAGGCAGGAAGGCGTCAGGCAGACATGACCACCGCCAGCCCGCTCTGGGAGGTGTTCGTCCGGCCGGTGCGCGGCACCAACCACGTGCACGTCGGTTCGCTGCACGCCCCGGACGCCACCCTGGCCCTGCAGAATGCCCGGGATCTGTACACCCGGCGCAGCGAAGGGGTGTCCATCTGGGTGGTGCCGTCGGCCGCCATCGTGGCCAGTTCCCCCGACGAGAAGGACGCGTTCTTCGCGCCGGCCGGTGACAAGCCGTACCGGCACCCGACCTTCTACACGATCCCGGACGGGGTCGAGCACCTGTGATCGCCGGCGAGGAACGGTCCGACAGCACTCGGGCGCTTACCGCCGACATTGCCGGGTACGCGGTCCGGCTCGGCGATGACGCGCTGATCCTGGCGCAGCGGCTGACCGAGTGGTCGGCCCGCTCGCACGAGATCGAAGAGGACATCGCGCTGGCCAACATCGCGCTGGACCTGCTCGGCCAGGCGCGCTCGCTGCTGTCCTACGGCGGCTCCTACTCGGGCCGGACCGAGGACGAGCTGGCCTACCTGCGCGAGGAGCGGCGATTCACCAATGTCCAATTGGTGGAACTCGACAACGGCGACTTCGCGGTCACCATGGTCCGGCAACTGCTGTTCTCCACCTACCAGTACGAGCTCTACCGGACGCTGGAATCCTCGGTGGACGCGCAACTCGCAGCGATCGCCGGCAAGGCGGTCAAGGAGGTCGCCTACCACTGCGAGCACGCCGGCAGCTGGGTGCTCCGGCTGGGCGATGGCACCGAACTCAGCCACCAGCGGGCACAGGCCGGCCTGGCGGCAGTTTGGCCTTATACCCACGAACTTTTCGCCGACGATGAGTTGTTCCGCCAAGTCGCCGATCGGGGCGTCGGGCCGCTGCCGTCGGCGCTGCGGGACGGCTGGCTCGGCACCATCGAACCGCTGCTGACCGAGGCAACCCTGGCCATCCCGGCCGACGACTGGCGCCCGTCCGGTGGTCGCAAGGGCCTGCACACCCAGGGTTTCGGCCACCTGCTGGCCGAACTGCAGCACCTGCACCGATCCCACTCCGGAGCAACCTGGTGAGCAGTCAGAGCAGCGACCTCGACCCGGCCCGGATCGCCGAACTCCGGGCCGCGGTCGCTGCCGTGCCGGATCCGGAGATTCCGGTGCTCACCATCGCCGATCTCGGAATCCTGCGCGATGTGCGGTGGGCCGCCGACGGCGGCCCCGAGGTGGTGATCACCCCCACCTACTCGGGCTGTCCGGCCACCGAGGCGATCAAGGCGGACGTGCTGGCCCGAGCCCGTGCCGTGCATCCGGACGCCCGGGTGCTGATCGAGCTGGCGCCGGCTTGGACCACCGACTGGATCACCGACGCGGGCCGGCACAAGCTGGCCGAGTACGGCATCGCGCCGCCCGCCCGCGCTCACTCCCCCGGCGCCCGGCCGGGCTCGGTCGCGCTGCGGCTGGGCCGGCGCACGGTGGCTTGTCCCCGCTGCGGGTCGTCCGACACCGAGGTGATCAGCCAGTTCGGCTCCACCCCGTGCAAGGCGCTGCGCCGCTGCCTCGACTGCGCCGAGCCGTTCGACCAGTTCAAGCCGCTATGACGATGGCTGCGCTATGACGACGGCTGCGCTATGACCTGCGCCAGGACCGAGCTCCGAGTGCCGCTGCCCGGACGGCCGGCATGAGCACCTTCGGAAAGCTCACGGTTTCTGACATCGAGCGGCTGACCGGCGCCGCCTGCGCGGTCGAGTTCTGGGTGCCCGAGGAGCTGCGCACCGCCTATCTCTTCCGGCCCGGCCAGCATTTGACCTTGCGCCGGGTCACCGGCGATCTGGAGGACCGGCGGACCTACTCGATCTGCTCCACGCCGACCGAGCTGGCCGAGCACGGCCGGCTGCGGATCGGGGTCAAGCAGATCCCGAACGGTATCTTCTCCAACTGGCTGACCGACGCCCTGCAGGTCGGTGAGGTGGTCGAGGTGATGACGCCGGCCGGCTATTTCGGTCCGCCCGGGGTCGGTGAGCCGGCCAACGATGGCCGGCGGATCGGCTGCCTGGTGGCCGGCTCCGGAATCACCCCGGTGCTGTCCATCGCGGCTTCCGTGCTCGCGCACGAGCCCGCCAGCGAAGTGCTGCTGGTGTACGGCAACCGCCGGACCGCGGACGTGATGTTCCTGGAGCCGCTGGCGGATCTGAAGAACCGCTATCCCGAGCGGTTCACCCTGCTGCATGTGCTGTCCGGCGAGCCGCAGCTGTCCGAGCTGCTGACCGGCCGGATCGATGAGGCCAAGATCGCCACCCTGCTGACCGGCCCGGCGCAGGGGGTGACCGACTGGTACCTGTGCGGGCCGTTCGGCATGGTCACCACCGCCCGAGAGGCATTGGTGGCCGGTGGCGTGCCGGAGGGCCGGGTGCATGCCGAGCTGTTCTACGCCGGTGAGCTGCCCGAGCCGGAGCCGGTGGACGAGAGCCGCTCGGAGGAACGCAGCCAGGTCACCGTCACGCTGGCCGGCCGCACCTCGACCGTGCCGGTGGCCTACTCGGGGGCAAGCATCCTGGACGCGGTGCTGGCCGCTCGGCCGGACGCACCCTATGCCTGCAAGGGCGGCGTCTGCGGCACCTGCCGGGCCAAGCTGGTCTCCGGCGAAGTGCGGATGAGCCGCAACTATGCCCTGGAGCCGGACGAGATCGCCGCCGGCCTGGTGCTGGCCTGCCAGTCGCATCCGGTCACCGACCAGGTGGAGTTGGAATTCCGCTGAGCCCGTCTGTGTGCTGAAGGAGCGTCTGACCATGCCGGGCGGACACCCGAGATGCGCCCGCTGTTGGCCGTGATCGTCATCGCCGATCATCTTCTGCGCGATGCCTTGGCTGGCGAGCGGCGCGGCCTCGGTGCCGACGTGCGCCCGGGCGATTATCCGCTGGCTGGTCGACAGGGGTTAGCGGCCAGCCAGCTCGGCTACGACCGGAGCGAACACGTCGGCTACATGGGCGCCGACGACGAAGTAGGAGAAGCCGAGCTCCTCCCGTCGCCGCTGGATCTCCTCGGCGGCCGCCGCTGGGTCATCGGGAAGTGCGGCCAGCGAGTCCGCCGCGTGAACCGCGGCCGGGTCGGTGTCGGGGGGCGCCATGAACGGCGCGACGCTGTCGCCGACCACCGGCACGTGCAGGGCGAGTTCGACGTCCCGGACCGCGCGGAAGTCGCGGGCCAGCCGCTCGACGTCGCTTCGACGTTCACCCGGCATCAGTGCGAAGGTGACCGTATCTGCGAGCTCGGCCGCCAGCGCCTGGGCCTTCGGGCCGCGCACGGCCATCACCACCGGTGTGTGAAGGTCGGGGCCGTCGAGCTCGCGCAGCGCCGTCACGGTCTCACGCATCCGGGCCAGCCGCTCGCTCGGTGACAACACCGGCAGCCCTAGCCTGCGAAGTTCGTCCTCGATGCCAGGCCTCCCGGCGCCGATGCCCATCTCGAAGCGACCCTCAGACAGCACCGACAGCGAGTGCGCTTCCCACGCGGCGCTCCACGCCGGACGCAGCGGGGAGGCATACACCCAGCTGCCCACCCGCAAGTCGGCAAGGGCGGCCGCGGCGGCCAACATGGGCCCGGGCGCCGGCTGCAGATGCGGCACGTCGGGCATCAGCAACGTCGAGTAGCCGCTGTCGGCGATGCGACGCACCTGATCTCGCCACGTCGGCAGGTCAGTCCTGAGCGGGGCAACGACCCCGAATCGGAACTCTCTGGTAGTGCCGGTCGCCGACGAACCGCTCATCGCTTGTGTTCCCTTCACCCGGCCCGAGCCTTCTCCCGGTCCCTGCACCCACCACGAACGGGCCCGGCGGGTTCCGACACGAACGGTCAAAGAAGTCTCTCCCACCGGCCCGGTGTCGAGTTGCGCGGTCCCAAACTTGGAGATGCTGAGCGGGCACCAAGGACCGCCGCAGGCAAGGAGAACGCAACGTCCTCACCACGCCCGTCACTTGGCGCATCCCAACGCGGACCTTGGCATGCCGCGATAGGCGCACGCCGAGCCGTCGTTCTCGAGCACCACGAGACCACGCGAAGGCCGCGTAGATGAAACGTTCTCGCGCGTCGTCTCGTCATGATCGAAGGCACGGTCTTGCCGATCAGCGAGCGGCGCGCTGCCCGAAAGAAGTGGGCAATGGCTATCGTTGCTCTCGCGACCACCGTCAGGCAGCAGATGCCTTGATGCCGCAGACCGGGCATCGGGGGTTGTACACCTGCGGCAGCACCTGCAGAGGGGCCGGTCCGTACAGCCCCATGGGGTGTGCTTCGACCCGCCTGGTGCCGGTGCGGCTGGCGGCATCAGGTTCGAGCAGCGCCGTCGCCAGGAGCAGCCCTGCCCACAGGGACACGAACCCGATGGTCGGGATTTCCTCAAGCGGGTTGTCGTCGTCGATGGGGTGGACGCATCCGGTGCACGGTCGTTCGGGGCGGTGGTCGCTGACGAGGACGAAGCAGTGACTGGTCCCTCCGACGCCGAGCCATTCCGGCTGCTGCCGTTGCACGAACCAGCGTGTCGGGATGTCGTCGACACCGATCAGGACGCGCGGCGCGAGAGCGCTCAGGTTCAGCAGCGCGTCTTCGTCGAGCTGGGTGGGGGCGCCGGTGATGCGGACGGCGTTGGTGGCGAAGTCCGAGACCTGGTCGACCTTGCGGCGTCCGAGGTCTCCAGCGCGGGCTAGGGCATAGCGGTGGTGTTGCTGCGGCCGAGTTCGTCTCGGTCGATCGTGCGGATGTCGGCGTTGAAGCCGGGGACACGCAGCAGCGTGTATAGCGTCGCGTGCGTGATCGCGCCGGCGCTGACGATGTCTCCGAGCCCGGTGCTGGGAACTGCCCCGGGGACTCCAAGGTGGACTGGGCTGAATGGCTTTGGCTTCCAGGTGATGTCCGTCGGGGGCGGCTGGTGGAGCTGAGCGCCGAGACCGGGGATGACGGCGCGGACTGCGTCTGCCGCGCCCGCGGCAGCTGCGGCGATCGCTCCGTACGGGGCGCTCCCCGCCCAGCGCTGGACACGGGCCTGCTCCTTGTCGAGCACGACCGATCGACATCGTCACCGACCAGACCTCGGCGCACGATCCGCTGGCCTACTTGCCGATCGGGGTGGAGTTCGAGGACTGGAAGGACTACGCGGCCAGCAAGCCGGAGGAGTTCACCGGCCGGGCGCGGGCCTCGATGGCTCGGCACGTGGAGGCCATGGTCGGCTTCGCCGATGCCGGCGCGGAGGTGTTCGACTACGGCAACTCCATCCGCGGCGAGGCGCAACTGGCCGGATACTCCAGGGCATTCGACTTCCCTGGCTTCGTGCCGGCCTACATCCGGCCGCTGTTCTGCGAGGGCAAGGGCCCGTTCCGGTGGGCTGCACTGTCCGGTGATCCGGCCGACATCGCCCGTACCGACCAGGCGATTCTCGAACTGTTCCCGCAGAACGAGTCGCTGAAGCGGTGGATCACGATGGCGCAGGAGCGAGTGCGGCCTGCCCAGCCCGGATCTGCTGGCTGGGCTACGGCGAGCGCGACAAGGCCGGCCTGGCCTTCAACGACCTGGTCGCCAGCGGTGAGCTGCGCGCGCCGATCGTGATCGGCCGGGACCACCTGGACGCAGGCTCGGTCGCCTCGCCCTACCGGGAGACCGAGGCGATGGCCGACGGCTCGGACGCGATCGCCGACTGGCCACTGCTCAACGCGATGGTGAACGTGGCCAGCGGAGCCTCCTGGGTGTCCATCCATCACCGCGGCGGCGTCGGGATGGGCCGCTCGATCCACGCCGGCCAGGTCACGGTCGCCGACGGGACGCCGCTGGCCGCGCAAAAGCTGGAGCGGGTACTCACCAACGACCCCGGCATGGGGGTGATCCGGCACGTGGACGCCGGCTACCCGCGCGCCGAGGAAGTGGCCGCCGAGCGCGACGTCCGGATGCCGATGCGGGAAGGCTGAGCCGAGCCGGTCAGCGGGTCATCGCTCGGTCACACGGCATAGCTGTTGCCCCAGAGGCGACCAGTCTTGTCACAGTTGTTCTGCTCCAAGCTGACGCCGCCGCCGCCGACCGGCCTGATGCACTTTCCGGAACCCCAGTTCGCCATGATGAACAGCGCTTCACCGTTGCTGTACTGACCGGTATAGATGATCGCCCAGTACTGGTCGTTGGCTTCGTAGCACCCGCCCTCGACGACCGCCGCACCCGAACTAGTGCTGCCGTATCGCACCCCGATGCACATGCCCGAGTTCAGATTGATGATCTGGTGGTACACGTATCCACAGCAGGATCGGGTGTTGGTGGACAGTGACCAGAGCTGGCCTCCGCTGCCAGTGCAGTTGCTAGCGGTGAGCTGGTGGTTGTACTGACCGATCCCGGTGATGCACGTGTGTGTCGTGGAGTTGACGTATGGGTAGTACTGGCCGTTGGGCCCGGCCTGGGCTGCTGTCGGTGAGAGCAGGGTGACCAGCATCAGAGCGATACCCAGCAGTACGGCGGCTAATGGTTTGCGTACCATAACGGCAGCCTAGGCGCCTTACCTGCTTTATGTGAAGAGACTCACTGTTACGGATTAGCAGCTAAATGAGGTGTTCAGCCTAGATGCGTTGGGCACTCGGACCTGTCGGCTGGCATTCGGGTACTGGGTTCGTCCACGGCATCAAGAACGCCGCACCGGCGAAAAGATGCATGTCTGCGTTAGGAAGCGGTAACTGCACGCGCCACTAGCTGCCGCGCGAGGAAGCGTTGACTGCCGGAGGTGTGGAGAGGGTCGTGCGGGAAATGTCGAGCAACGTCGTCGGCCGCACATAACCGCGGGTCAGGTTCGGACCTGAGGGCTGCACAACCGCGCCTAGTCGGCGATCTGTGCTGCGTGCCCTTTGCGCTCGGCCTATATCGCTCGTGGGGCGGCGTAATCCGCGAGGGCGAATCCGAAAGCCAGCGCACCTCGGCGTCGACCGGCTCGCGCGCCTTCCCGGCACGACGACACGGACACGCAGCCGCTCAGCGCTCACCCCAGTGCGGCTAACGGCCTCGGTGGCACATTCACAGTCGGCTCTGCACTAACCTGGCTCGCACTATGGATGCCAAAGGAGCGGTGCCGATCGGCGGTGAGCCGGTCCAGGAGATGGTCACCGTGCGCCGGCCGCGCTCGGTGATCGGGTTCGCGCTCTGGTTCTCCCTCGGGGTCGGGGTGGCCTACCTGGGCTTCCTGGTGTTCGAGCAGCTGAAGACCATCGTGTACCTGCTGGCGTTCTCGCTGCTGATCGGGCTCACCCTGGATCCGCTGATCGGCTTCCTGCAACGGCGCGGGCTGCGCCGCAGCCATGCCGCGCTGCTCACCTGGCTGTTGACCGTCGCGCTGCTCACCGCGCCGATCGTGCTCGCGGTGGACGCGGCGAGCACCCAGCTGCCGCAGCTGATCAAGAACGGCCCGCAGCTGATCAGCAACGCCGAATCGCATCTGGGCTCGCTGGGCACCCGGCTGGCATCGGTGACCAATGCCAGCAGCAGTGCCAAGATCAGCGTCACCAAGGTGCTGGACTACGTCCTCTCCGGCGGCGAGCTGCTGTTCAGCGCGCTGACCGACATCGTGGTGGTGGCCTTCCTGTCACTGTTCTTCGCGATCAAGCTGCCCGACCTGCAGGCCATGGTGCTGCGCGCGGTGCCGGCCTCGCGCCGGGTCCGCACCGCCCGGATCGTCGACGAGCTGGTCGGCCTGGTCGGCAAGGTGATGTTGTCCACCGTGTTGATCGCGGTGTTGTGCGGCTTCGGCACCGCCGTCTGGGCACTGGCCTGGCACATCCCGTACGCGGTGATGCTGGGCGCGTTGGTGACCGTGCTGTCGCTGGTGCCGGTGGTCGGCTCCACCGTCGGCGGCGCGATCGTGACGCTGGTGTCGCTGACGGTGAGCTTTCCCACCGCGGTAGCCACCCTGATCTTCTACATCGGCTACCGGATGGCCGAGGACTACCTGATCCAGCCCCGGGTGATGAAGTTCTCGGTGGAATTGCCGGGCGTCATCACGGTGCCGTCGGTGATTCTGGGGGGCGCAATCCTGGGCATTCCCGGTGCGCTGTTCGCGGTGCCGATCGCGATCGTGGTGCGGGTGCTGGTGCGCGAGATCGTGTTTCCGGCGGTGGACCGGGCCTGACGGGCCTGACGGTGCGCTCGACCCGCCCAGCGCCCGACCCGGTCAGCGCTCGAACCGGTCCGGCGACAGGAATCCGATGTCGAGCCGGCTGGCGCCGGTGGTCACCAGGTCCGCCACGATCTCGCCCACCACCGGGCTGAACTTGAATCCGTGGCCGGCGAAGCCCACCGCCAGCACCACCCGGCCGGACGAGCCCGGATGCATGCCCAGCACGAAATCATCGCCGGCCGCGGCCGGATACATGCAGATCGAGGAGCCGACCGGCTCGCCGCTGAGATCCGGCAGCAGCCGGGCCAGCAACTCCCGCACCGGCAGCACGTCGCGCGCGGTGACCGTCCGGTCGAGCTTGTCCGGATCCACCGGGACGGTCGAGGAGTCCCGGTACAGCGCGGCCTTCACACCCGTCTCGCGCGGTAGCCACGGGAAGCCGTACAGCTGCACGTCGGGCGTGCCGGCCGGCACCGGCGCGTCCCACAGGTAAACGGGGAACCGCTCGGCGGCGAAGTCTGCCGGCCGCTCGGTGGCGAACCAGTGCACGCTCTGCCGGGTCACGGTCAGCGGCAACCGGTCCAGCCGGGCCAGCCGGTCGGCCCAGGCGCCGGTTGCCAGCACCACCTTGGGTGCCCGGAGTTCCTCGTCGGCTGCGCCGACGTGCACGCCGTCAGCGCCGAGCTCCACCGACTCCACCACCGTGTCGAACCACAGCTCGGCACCGGCGTCGATGGCCAACTCCAGGTTCGCCAGCACCGCGGCCTCTGGCATCGCGTAACCGGCATCGGCCTCATAGACCGCCCACTGTTCCGGCGGCAGTTGGAACTGCGGGTAGCGCCGGCGCAGCTCGGCGGCATCAAGCAGCTCGTACGGCAACCGCCACCGGCTGGCCGAGGCCAGCGCGCCGGTCACCACCGGGCTCTGCCGGTCACCCATCATCAGGGCGCCGCACCGGGTGAACAGCTGCTCGCCGAACTCGGCCGACAGCTCGTCCCACAGCTGGTAGGAGCGCATCAACATCGGTACGTAGGCCGGGCTCTCGAAGTATGCCTTGCGCACGATTCGGCTACCGCCGTGCGAGGAGCCGAAGCTGTGCGCCGGGCCGAACTGCTCGATGCCGAGCACCCGCAGCCCCCGCCGGGCCAGCTGGCAGGCCGCCGCCGAGCCCATGCCACCGAGCCCGACCACGATCACATCGCAGTCAGTCGCCATCGGCCCATTCTGGCCGAAGCCAACCGCCAGCCAACATTCGATGTGGCTAGGGTGTTGAGGTGAGCTGGTTAACCGAACCGGATTCCGAGTGGGATACCCCGGACGATCCGTCGCGACGCCCGGACGAGCCGCGCAGCCGGCTCCGGCTGGTTGCCTTGCTGCTCGGCGGCTGGCTCGTGGTTAGCGTGGTGGTGCTGCTGGTCCTGCTCGCTATCGGCGGCCGGCACTCGTCGGGCAAGTCGGCAGGCTCGGCCGCTACCACCCCCGGCCCCGCCGCCACCACCAGCTCGACCAGCCGGCCGGCCGGCTCCGCGACGCCCACCCTGCCCGACGGCTGGTTGCGGCAGGCGTCGGACAGCCAGACCGACTGCGCGGCACATTCCTATGGGCAGGTGCAGGCGTTCTTCGCCCGTACGCCGTGCACCTCGGTGCAGCGGCTACTGGCCAGCACCAGCCAACACGGCCGGACGGTGATCATCGCCAGCAGCGTGGTGAACTTCCGGACCGCGGCGCAGGCCCAGCAGTACCTCGGCCTGGTCAATGCCGACGGCACCGGCAACATCGCCGACCTGCTGCGCGAGGGGGTGACCTACCCGGGCGGCCCGGACCAGCTGCCCGATGCCGCGTTCGCGTCCCGGTTGGACGGCAACCGGGTGCTGGTGGCCGAAGCCGGTTACGTGGGCGGCACCTCGGGTGCATCGGATCCGATACTGCGCAGTATCGCCGAGGAAGGCGTGCGCTGAGCGCCGCGCGCCCGAGATAGCGCGCCGCACCCGAGATAGCGAGCTGCGGCCGAAATAGCGAGCCGTGCCCGAAATAGAGAGAAGCCCCGCTGGAGCAGGTACCCCCATACCCGGTCCGCGAGGCTTCAACCTCTTACTGCGCTTCCCCCACATGCACCCCCGTGCGTCGTAAACCTTACCGGCGCTCACGACCGCCAAACAAGCCGCAATCTAGTCACCGGATGATCACCCAGCGTATCCGCAGCTAAGCCTGTTTGGGCTTATTAAATAGTTACATCCAATGTTGCCCGGAGCGGCCTTTGTCAGACCGACCAGGCAGACTGGACATGGCTCACCACCGAGGGGACCCACCGCCGATGGGATACGACATGCGCAAATGGCTGCCGCTGACCGCGATCTGCTGCGGCACCTTCATGCTGCTGATCGACGTCACGGTGGTCAACGTCGCGTTGCCCTCCATGGCGCGCAGCCTGCATACCTCCTTCGCCGCCCTGCAATGGGTGGTGGACGCGTACGCGCTGAGCCTGTCCGCACTGCTGCTCGGCGTCGGCTCGGTCGCCGACAAGCTGGGCCATCGGCGTGCCTACGTCACCAGCCTGGGTGTGTTCGCGGCAGCCTCGCTGGCCTGCGGGCTGGCTCCGACCGCCGGCGTGCTGATCGCCGCCCGGGCGGCGCAGGGCGTCGGCGCGGCCGGCATGTTCGCCTGCACCTACGCGTTGTTGAGCGCCTCCTACCAAGGCCGCGACCGCGGCGTGGCCTACGGCATGTGGGGCGCGGTGGTCGGCGCCTCGGCGGCGATCGGCCCGGTCATCGGCGGCCTGCTCACCCAGGGCCTGACGTGGCGTTGGATCTTCTTCATCAACCTCCCGGTCTCGGCCGTCGCCATCGTGCTCTCCCAGCGGGTGCTGTCCGGCGAGCGGCACGGCAAGGACCAGCGGATCGACCTACTCGGCATGGCGCTGTTCACGGTGGCCGCCGGTGCGCTCACATTCGGCCTGATCCGGGCCAACGACGACGGTTGGCTGTCGGCGACGGTGATCGGGCTGGGCGTGGTCAGCGCCATCGCGCTGGTGCTGTTCGTCCTGGTGGAATCCCGCACGGCCGGCGGCATGCTCGACCTGACCCTGCTGCGCCACCGGGCATTCGTCGGCATCCTGATCGGCTCACTGCTCGCCAACTTCGCCGCGTTCGCATCCTTTGCCTACACCTCGCTCTGGCTGCAGTCGGTGCTCGGCCTGAGCCCGATCCAAGCTGGCCTGACCGGCCTGCCACTGTCCGTCGCGTCGTTCACGGTCTCGGCCGGCATCGGCCGATTCCTGCACTCCCGGCCGCCCGGACCGATCATCGGCACCGGGGTTCTGCTGATCGGCATCGGCGCCGGCACCTGCGCGCTGCAGATCGGCCCGACCTCCAGTTGGCCGTCGCTGATGCTCGGCTTCGTGCTGATCGGCATCGGGGTCGGCCTGTCGACGCCCACCCTCAGCTCGGCGGCGATGGCCACCGTGCCGCTGTGGCGCGGTGGCATGGCGGCTGGCGCGGTCACCACGATGCGCCAGCTCGGCTTCACCCTGGGCGTCGCGGTGCTGGGTACCCTGTTCGCCACCCGGGCCCGGCAGAGCCTCACCGACGCCGGGGTGCCGGACGCGCACCGGACCGCGCACAGCCTGACCAGCGGCCAGGCCGCCGAACTGCTCGGCCGGGCCGGCGCCAGCCGGCCGGCGCTGGAGACCGCCCTGCGCACGGCATCGGCGGCCGGCATCGACCTGGTGTTCTGGGTCTCCGCGGCCGGCGGCTTGCTGGGCGGCCTGGCGGTGTTCCTGCTGGTCCGGCAACGGCCAGCCGGCCAGAGCACGCCCGAAGTGCAGCCGGACGCCGCCGCCGCGCCGGCCTAGCGGGATCCCTAGCCAAGCTGGCGATCCTTACCGATCCGTCGCCGCGCCTTTGACCGTTCGATAATCGGCCGTCCTGTCCACGCGTCGAGACGAAGTGTCTATATACGCCCGCCTCGCGCCGAAGAAAAATTTGGCCCTGCTAAGCAACCTTTTCTGGGTTGGCGTGTCTTTATCTACGATCCGGGTCGCCGGCCAGGTCTTCGAGCTTTCGGGGGGAAGCAGATGGTCGAGCTCGTCCACCAGCCTGCCGCGGCCGAGCCCGCCACCGAGACCCAGCCGGCCACCGGGGCCTGGCCGGCCGCCGAGGTCGCCGGTGAACCGACAGCCCGGGCCGCGGATATCCGACAGCAGTTGTTGGCCGCGGTCCTGCTGACCGGCTTGGCCGGAGCCGGCTACGCCCAGGGCGCCTTTTATCCGCGCGGGCAGGCGTTCCTCGCGGTGCTGCTGCTGGTTGCCGGGGCGCTGGCGCTGACGATCCGCCCGATCGGACGGGTACCGCTGTCCCGCGCGCTGCCGGTCGCGGCGTTGGCCGGCTGGCCGGTGCTCTCCGGGCTGCCACACGGCCAGCCCGGCGCCGGCCTGCGGCTGAGCCTGCTGGTGCTCGCCGTCGCCTACACCATCGGTTGCGCACGCCGGTTGACCGGAAGTTCGGCGCGGCTGCTGCTGGACGGCCTGCTCGCGCTCGGCGGGGTGCTCGCGCTGCTCGGCTGGTACGGCGTGCTGCGCCACCACCCACCGCTGGCCATCGAGGGGCAGGGCCTGTACCGGGCGGCCAGCACGCTGAGCTACCCGAACGCCGCCGGCGTCCTGCTGGCCATGCTGGCCGTGCTCGGCCTGGCGTTGGCGATCGGACAGCCGGCCGGGCGGCGTTTCGGCCTGCCTGGCGCGGTGCTGACCGTCCTGCTGATCGGCTTGGCCGCGACGATGAGCCGGGGCGCGCTGCTTGCGCTGGCGGCCGGGCTACTGGTGTTGCTGATCGGCCTGGGTGCCCGGCGGGTGCTCGGCGGGCTGGCCTACCCACTGGTCGGCGCCGCACTCGGCACGGCCGCGGTGCTGCCGGCCGCCCCGGCCGGCAGCACCCCGCAGGTAGCACCGGCCCTGGCCGGCTTGCTGCTGGGAGTGGCGGTCGGCTCGCTCCGTCCGACCGTTTCGAGCACGGACCGGCCCGATGGTCGCTGGTTGCTGCTGCCGTACGCCGGCCTGGCCGGAGGCTGCCTGGCCGTTGCGCTGCTGCACCCGTTCGCTGGCATCGGCCGGGCCCGGCTCACCGTCGACTCGCCGGACCGGTGGGCCGTCTGGCGAGCGGCCTGGCAGGTCTTCCGCGCGCATCCGCTGACCGGCGCCGGGCCCCGGCTCAGCACGCTGAGCTGGCATCCAGCCGCCGGCGGCAGCCAGATCTTCGGCTACGCCCACAACGAGTACCTGCAGGTGCTGGCCCAGTTCGGCCTGCTCGGCCTGGGCCTGCTGGTCGCCGGCCTGCTGAGTCTCGCCGCGCTGCTGCGCCGGCATTGGCCACCGGCCCAACTCGGCATCCCGAACCGAGCGGTCCCCGCGGCGGCCGCGGCCATGATCACCGTCCTGCTCGTCTCGAGCGCCCTCGATTTCACCGGGCACTTCCCGGCTCTCGTGCTGACTGCAGCAGCCGTCGCCGGTTGTGCCGTGCCGGATCTCCCGGCTCGGCCATAGCACGAATCACCTTAAGAAGAAGGGTAGATCACCAATGCATCCACTACTGTTGAAGGCTGGCCTAGGCGCCGCGGCGCTGGCCACCGCCGGGGGGTTCGTGGTAGCCGGCTCGGCTTCGCCAGCGGTCGCCTACAGCTCCCCGCCGGTGTTCCTGGACATCTCGATCGGCAGCCCGGCATATCTGGTGGCCAGGGGCGCCGCGGTACAGGTGCCGGTCACCACGAGCTGCAGCACGCCGTACGGCGAATCCGCCGATGTCGGGGTGACGATCACCGAGCGGGTCGGCAAGTCCACAGCCACCGGCACGCGGTACTTCACGGTGCCGTGTGTGGGCAGCCGGCAAACCACGCTGGTGACCATCTCGAGCACCAACGGCATCGCCTTCAAGAAGGGCACCGCCTTCGCCTCCGGCTACATCGAAACCTACTGCTGCTACTACCCGCCGCCCGAGGAGACCACCAGCGGCACCATCACGATCACTTCCTGACCGCGACGGCCAGGAAGTTCCTGGGCTGTCCCGCCGGATCATCTCCCGCCGGCGGGGCAGCCCGTCCAAGCCTGGAGCAGCCTCGGTATGCGGGCTCAGACGTCGCGGAAGGTGTGGATGCTGGCACCGAGCTGGTTCAGCCGGTCGGCCAGCTGCTCATAGCCGCGGTCGATGACGTAGACGTTGCGCAGCAGCGAGGTGCCCTTCGCCGCCAACATCGCCAGCAGCACCACCACCGCCGGCCGGAGCGCCGGCGGGCAGATCACCTCGGTGCCGGACCAGTGCGTCGGCCCCTCGACGTAGATCCGATGCGGATCCATCAGGGTGACCTTGGCGCCGAGCTTGGTCAGTTCGGTCAGGTACAGCGCGCGGTTGTCGTACACCCAGTCGTGGATCAGCGTGGAGCCCTCGGCGGTGGCCGCGATCAGCGCGAAGAACGGCAGGTTGTCGATGTTCAGCCCGGGGAACGGCATCGGGTGAATCTTGTCCAGCGGCGCGTGCAGCGTGGACGGGTGGATGGTGACATCCACCAGCCGGGTCCGGCCGTTGGCCGCGAAGTACTCGCCGCTGAGGTCGAAGGACAGCCCCATCTCGGCCAGCAGCGCCAGCTCGATCTCCATGAACTCGATCGGCACCCGGCACACCGTGATCTCCGAGCCGGTCACGATGGCCGCGGTGACCAGGCTCATCGCCTCGATCGGATCCTCCGACGGCGAGTAGTCGACGTCCCGGCGGATCACCGGAACGCCGTACACGGTCAGCGTGGTGGTGCCGATGCCGTCCACCCGGACGCCCAGCTCGGTGAGGAAGAAGCACAGGTCCTGCACCATGTAGTTGGAGCTGGCATTGCGGATCACCGTGACGCCCTCGCTGCGAGCCGCGGCCATCAGGGCGTTCTCGGTCACCGTGTCGCCGCGCTCGGTCAGCACGATCGGCCGGCTCGGGTGCACCGCGGCAGCCACCTCGACGCGGTAGGCGCCGGCGGCGGCCTCCACCTGCAGGCCGAACGGACGCAGCGCGGTCATGTGCGGTTCCACGGTGCGGTTGCCGAGCGCGCAGCCACCGGCGTAGGGCAGCTCGAAATGCTTCTCGTGCCGCATCAGCGGTGCCAGGAACATGATGATGCTGCGGGTACGACGAGCGGCCTCGATATCGAGGTTGTCCAGTGCCAGCCGGCTGGGCGGCACGATCTCCAGGTCGTTGTCGGCGTTCAGCCAGCGGCTCTTGACCCCGATGCTCTCCAGCACCTCGAGGATCCGGTGCACCTCTTCGATCCGGGCCACCTTGCGCAGCACGGTGCGTCCCTCGTTCAGCAGCGAGGCGCAGAGCAGGCCGACGCCGGCGTTCTTGCTGGTCTTGACGTCGATGCTGCCGTGCAGCCGCCGACCGCCCTCGACCCGCAGGTGCAGTGGGCCGGACCGGCCGAGCGAGACGATCTCGGAGTCCAGCGCCTCGCTGATCCGGGTGAGCAGGTCCAGGCTGAGGTTCTGGTTGCCCTGCTCGATCCGGTTGATCGCGCTCTGCGAGGTGCCCAACATCTCGGCCAGCTGTGCCTGGGTCCAGCCCCGGTTCTTGCGCGCGTTCCGGATCAGGGTGCCGACCCGGCTGGCATAGTCGCGGGCCGCGCCGAGCTCCTTGGAATCCTTTGCCAGCCCGGCTGATGCCGCCGTGGAAACACCCGCCTCAGTGACCATGTCGAAACGATATCTCAGATATGAGGTACACCGGGCACACGGACACGGCCGAAGGCGGCCTTGGCGTGGTTATCGGCGCCTGCCAATCTCGGATGTGAGATTTAGCATTCAATCGAATGCCTTGCCAATCAACCGAATGCCTAGAACAGGGTGGCCTCGTCCGGCGCCAACGCGCCTTCGATCTGCAGCATCCGGCGCTTGGTCGTCAAGCCGCCGTAGCTGGAGAAGCCGTGCAGGCTGCCGTCGGCAGCCAGCACCCGATGGCACGGCACCACGATCGGGCACGGGTTCTCCCCCATCGCCCGGCCGACCGCGCGGGCGGCGCCGGGCCGGCCGATCCGGCTGGCGATGTCGCCGTAACACAGCGTCGAGCCGGGGCCGATGGTGCGCGCCACCGCGTACACCTCCCGGTTGAACTCCGGCACCCCGGTCAGATCCAGTTCGATGCCGGACAGGTCCTCGGGCGCGCCGTCCAACAGCCGGACGATCGCGGCCACCGCCTCGGCCACCGCGACCGGCGGTTCGGTCTCGGCCGCCGCGCCGTGCCGGCCGGCCAGCATGCCGCGAGTCTGTTCCGGCGACCGGCCGGGCAGCAGCACGTCGCTGATGCCCTGCTCGGTCCAGGCGATGCCGCAGGTGCCGATCGCCGTTTCGAACAACATGAATCCGGTCATGGTGCCTCGGATCCTATGCCCGGCACCGGCCGCGCCACGGCAACCACCGCAAACGTGGAGTGCTCGGCCAGGTTGGCCGGTATCGGCTCGGTCGGATGGGCTGGTACCGATTCGGCGGGTACCGGCTTGGGCAGCCAGGCGGCCAGCAGCCCGGCCAACCCGGACAGCGCCGCAGCCACCGTCCAGGCCGTCCGGAAACCGGTCAGGTCGGCGGCGGCCAGTCGGTTGCCGAGCAGGCTGACCAGGACGGCCACCCCGACCGCCGCCGCGACCTGCCGTCCGACGTTGACCATGGCCGAGCCGGTTGCCGATCGATGGGCGGGCAGCGCGGTGACACCGGCCGCGATCAGGGTGCCCAGCGCCAACCCGACGCCGATCCCGCCGAGCACCATGCTGGGTAACAGGTCGAGCAGGTAATTCGGCTGGACGCTGACCACCGCCACCCGCCACAGCATGGCCAGCGCGAAGCATGCCGAGCCGGCGGCCGCCAGCGGGCCGGAGCCGAACCGGTGCACCGCGCGGCTGGAGAGCACGGTCACCACCGGCACCAGGGCCGGTCCCGGCAGCATGGCCAGGCCGGTACGCAGCGGCGAGTAGTGCCACAGCTGCTGGCACCACAGCACATTGGACAGCAGCATGATGGAGAACCCGACGCTGAAGGTGAAGGTGGCCGCATTGGCCAGGCCGAAGCCGCGGATCCGCAACAGGCTGAGTTCGAACAGCGGGTGACGATGGGTCGCGCAGCGCCGGACGAAACCGGCACCGGCCAGGCCGGTCAACCCCAGCAGCGCCAGGATGGCCGGGGACCGCCAGCCCCAGCTCGACGCCTGCACCAGCGCTCCGGTCAGCGCGGCCACCGCGACGGTGACCAGCGCGGCGCCGAGCAGGTCCGGCAACGGCTCGCGCTGTCGGGCCGGTGGTCGCGGCAGCACCCGAAGACCTACCAGCACCGAGGCAAGCCCGATCGGCACGTTCACCAGGAAGATCCACCGCCAACTCCAGCCGACCAGCAGGCCACCGAGGACCGGCCCGGACGCGGCGGCGAGCGCGCCGACGGCCGCCCAGCCCCGGGCTATCACGGTGCGCCGCTCGGCCGGCACGGCCGCCATCAGCAGCGCCAGCGAGGTGGGCAGTTGCGCGGCGGCACCCGCGGCCTGCAGCACCCGGGCGGCCACCAGCACCGGCAGGCTCGGCGCGATCGCGCACAGTGCGCTGGCCACCGTGAAGGTGCACACGCCCACCAGGAACACCTGGCGGTGGCCGATCCGATCGCCGAGCCGGCCGGCGACGATGAGCAGCGCCGCCAGCCCCACGGCGTAGGCGTTGAGCACCCAGGACAGCGCCGGCAGCGAGCTGGGCCGGCCGGCATGGCCGAAGCCGGTGCCGATCGAGGGCAGCGCGACGTTGACGATCCACAGGTCGAGGTTGGTCATGAACACCGCAGCCACCACCACGGCCAGCGCTAGCGGGATTCGGCGGTCACCTCGGTTTGATATCCCAACCACCAGGCAACCGTAGCGGTCACCGGTTTGATGTGCAAACCTTGGTGGGGTGACGGGTATGCGCATCGATCCGCGGCAGTTGCCCGGCCGGCCGTGCTCGGCCGCGGCCGCCCTGGAGCTCATCGGCGACCGCTGGTCGCTGCTGGTGATCCGCGAGCTGATGTTCGGGGTGACCCGCTTCTCCGAGCTGGCCCGCAACACCGGAGCCCCCCGAGACCGGCTGGCGGCCCGGCTGAAGACCCTGGTGGCGGCCGGCGTCGTGGAACGCCGGCAGTACTCGGAGAGCCCGCCGCGCTCGGACTACCACCTCACCCCGGCTGGCCGGGCGCTGCGGCCGGTGCTGCAGGCGCTGCGGCAGTGGGGCGACGAATGGGCGGTCACCGAGGTGCCGCCGTTCGACGCGCGCGCATTCCAGCGGGACGAGGCCGCCGCCGTGGCATTCGCAGCGAACACGCTCGCTGAGGACCGGCACCTCGCTGAGAACGGCACGCTTGCTGAGAACCGCTAGCCCGGGCCGGCGGCGGAGATTACTGTTGCGGGAGCAGGCGGAGTCAGGTGGTGGTTGCCATGGCGGGTTGGCAGTTCGGTTCGTACCTACAAGGTCCTGGCCGAGACATCCGAATCGGCACTGCCGAACGTGAGCAGGCCGTCCAGCTGCTCTCCGAGCACCTGTCCGCCGGCCGGCTGGAGCTGACCGAGTTCGAGGAACGGGTCACCGCCGCCTACGCCGCCCGAACCGAGTCCCAGCTGGCCGCGCTGTTCCGGGACCTGCCCGGCCCGTTGCCGCCTACTGCCGGCTACCCCGCGGTGTCGCGCTGGCCGGTGCCGCGCCGGGTCGTCCTGCTCGCGGTGGTGGTGCTGATCGTGGCGTTCCTGGTCGCCGACATCGCCTTCCCGCCGTTCCTGCTGATTCCGATCTGCTGGCTGGTGATCCGCCGGCGCCGGCGGTACGCGCTGGCCGGCTATCACCACCGGCGGCGTTGCTAGCGGCTGCTGGTCAGGACGTGCGGCGCTGGTCAGGACGTGCGGCTGCTGGTCAGGACGTGCGGCTGGTCAGGACGCGCCGGCGAGTTCGGCCAGCTTGAGCACCGTGTTCCAGTTGCGGGTGGTCACGTCCACCGAGAACTTCGACCAGGCCAGCTTCGGCAGGACCGATTCCGCGATGCCCGCGGCGCACCACAGGTAGACCTCGCTGCCGAGGACGCGCAGCTGCTCGGCGCCGAAGTCCTGACTGTGTAACTCGGCCACCACCGCCTCGTCGAGCGGCCGGGACAGGAAGCCGACCAGGTATCGCGCCGGCTCGGTGGCCACCTCGGCCAGCGGGTTGTTGCGCACCACCGCGGCCAGCTCTGTCCCGCTCCGGGTCATCACCGCGCACCGGACGCCGAGCCGCTCGGCGATCATCGCCTCGATGGTGGCCGCCGCGTCGCCGACCAATGCCTTCGGACAGCCGAACACCGCGTTGCCGCTGTTGAGCAGGGTGCGTGGATTGGTGTAACCGAGATCGGCCAACAGGGCGCGCAGGTCGGCCATCGCGACTCGCTTGTTGCGGCCCACGTTGATGCCACGCAACAGCGCCACAACCTGCTCGGGCACGCCGCCCCTCTCCATTCCGCCGGCCCGCTCGTCCGCCGGCCCGCTCGTCCGATGGCCTGCTCAGCGCGAGCCTAACGCGCCCGACCGAGGCGGCCACCCGGACCGCCGGCAATCGACTTCGGCTGCTCACTAAGGTCGGATATCGAGTGGAAAGGCAGCGGATGGCAGAGCAGGCCGGCGGCAGCCCGGCGGAACCGACCGGCCGGGACGGGCTGCTCGAGGCGGAGTTCAGCCTGCGTCCGATCCTCATCCCGGCCTTCGCGCCGGCGGTGCTGTTCGGCATGGCGGAGGGGGCCGTGCTGCCGGTGGTCGCGCTGACCGCCCGCGATCTCGGGGGCAGCATCGCGGTGGCCTCGCTGGTGGTGGCGCTGATCGGGATCGGCTCGCTGCTCAGCAACATCCCGTCCGCGCTGATCACCACCCGGTACGGCGAGCGCAGCGCGATCATCGCGGCCGGCGGCGTCGGCGCGGGCGCGCTGCTGCTGGCCATGCTGGCGCCCACCAACCTGATGCTCGGCTCGGCGATGCTGCTGGTCGGCTTCGCCAATGCGGTGTTCAGCCTGGCCAGGCAGTCCTACCTGTCCGAGGTGGTGCCGGCGCACCTGCGGGCGCGGGCGCTGTCCACGCTCGGCGGCTCGTCTCGGGTGGGTGTCTTCGCCGGGCCGTTCATCGGCGCGGCAGCGATCCAGCTGGCTGGCACCCGGGCGGCTTACGCCGTCGGCGCGGTGGCGGCGGCCGGTGCCGGGCTGGTCGCGATGTTCTCCCGGCAGCTGATCGCCAGTGCGGACCGGGCCGGGCCCGACCATGCCTCGGTCAGCGTCTCGATGGTGGTACGCAGCTACCGCCGGACGTTTCTGACCCTGGGCATCGGCGTGATCCTGGTGGCCGCGGTGCGCGCGTCTCGGCAGGTGGTGCTGCCGCTCTGGGCCGAACATCTCGGGCTGTCCCCGGCCGCCACCTCGCTGATCTACGGGCTGGCCGGCGCGATCGACATGGCGATGTTCTACCCGGCCGGCCGGGTGATGGACCGCCGGGGCCGGCGGTGGGTGGCGGTGCCGTCGATGCTGATCATGGGCTGCGCACTGGTGCTGGTGCCGCTGGCCGGCGGCTTCGCCACCCTGATGCTGGCCTCGATGCTGCTCGGTTTCGGCAACGGCATCGGCTCCGGAATGATCATGACGCTGGGCGCGGACAACGCGCCGTCGATCGGCCGGCCGGCCTTCCTCGGCATTTGGCGGCTGCTCTCGGACATCGGCAGCTGCGGCGGTCCGGTGCTGCTGTCCGGGCTCACCGGCGCGGTCGGGCTGGCCGCCGCGGTGGTCGGTAACGGTCTGATCGGGCTGCTGGCCGCCACCGTGCTCTGGTACTGGATCCCGCGCAGCCGCCGCTAGGGCCTGCTCCACCGGTGGAGCTCGACGCACCTGATCCGTTATCTCCGCACCAGATCGGCCAGCTAGATATCCTGCCAGTCGGGCGGTGGTGGTATCCGCTGGTCGCTCCGCTTACCGACCGCTCGTCAACCGGCAGCCGCGAAGGAGGCCGCGCCATCCCGATCCGGTATCGCCGCTGGCTGCCGCTGGTGCTGGCCGGCTTGGCGGCGATCGCGATTCGGCTGCCACTGCTGGGTGTTCCCCTCGACGCCGACGAGGGTGGCTACGCCTACCTGGCCCGGCGGTGGGCCGGCGGCAGCCGGCTGTACGGCGCGGCCTGGGTGGATCGTCCGCAGGCATTGCTGGTCGGCTACCGGCTGGTGACCGACCTCGGACGGTCCCGGATCTGGATTCATCTGGCCGCGATCGGGCTCGCGCTGCTGCTGCTGGCGGCGGTGGCCAGCGCCGGCTGGGCCCTGGCCGGTCGGCGGGCCGCGGTGTTCGGCGCGTTCCTGGTCGCGATCGTCGGTGCCGCGCCGCATCTACAGGGCTTCATGTTCAACGGCGAACTGGCCGCCGGCGCGTTCTCGGCCAGCGCGGTGGCCGGCGCTGCCTGGTACCTCCGGCGGGGGAACGGCTGGCTGCTGGTGCTGGCCGGCGGCTTCGGGGCAATCGCCTTGCTGATGAAGCAGAGCGGCTTCGACGGCCTGCTGACCGCGCTGGTCTGTGCGGTCGCGGTCGGTCAGGACGGGGTGGCCGAACGAGCCACGGTGGCCGAACGAGACAGGCTGGCCGAACCAGCCACGGTGGCCGAACGAGACACGGTGCCCGAACGAGACACTCTGCCCGAACGAGACACGGTGCCCGAACGAGACACCCTGCCGAGACGGGACCGGGACGGCCGGGCCGCCAGCCGAATCCCGCTGACCGGCCGGAGCCGAGCGGTGGCCGCGGTGCTGCTCGGTGCCGCCGGCCCGCTCGGACTGGCCGCCCTGCACGCCGCGCTGACGTCCTGGCGAGACTGGTGGTTCGCCGTGGTGGGCTACCGGCTGCATACCAGCGCCGGCAGCCGTGGTGGCCTGTCCGGCCGCTGGCACAACCTCACCGCCGGCCTGCCGCGACTCTGGCCCGACCTGTTGCCGCTCGGCGTGCTGGGCCTGGCCGGCCTGGCGCTGTGCCTGGTCCGGCGCGGCTGGGCGCCGGCGAGTCGGCCGGCCGCGGCTTCGCCGTCGCGGCGCTGGTCACCGGCCGGCTGGTTGCCGGTGAGCTGGCTGGTGCTGGCGTTTCTCGGTTTCTTCGGCGGGGTGTTCTTCTTCCCGCACTACTGGATGCAGCTGGTCGGGCCGCTCTGCCTGCTCGGCGCGCTGGCGCTGGCCGCCCTGCCACCGCGGGCGGCTACCTGCCTGCTGGTGGTGGCCTGCCTGCCGTGCCTGCTCTGGACCGCGCGGGCCAGCGTGGCCAGCCCGGACCGCCGGGACCGGCTGGCGGTGCCCGATCCGCGGCTGCTCGCCAACCGCGACATCGGGCCGTGGCTGCGCCAGCATGCCGCTGCCGATGACCAGCTGTACGCCTTCGTCTCGGCCGCCGACCTGTACTACAGCACCGGCCTGCACACCGACTTTCGCTATCTGTGGCAGGCGAATCTCGAAGCCATTCCGGGCGCGCTCGGCGAGCTGCGGGACTACCTGGCCGGCCCGGACCGACCCCGATGGGTGGTGCTCTACCAGCACCCCTCAGCGATCGATCCGACCGGTGCCATCGGCCGGACGCTGGCCACCGACTACCGCACGGTGACCGTGATCGACGGTTACCCGATCCTGCACGTCCGCTGACCCCGAAGGCGGCGCCCGGTCACCGGCGTACTCAGCCCCGCCGGCCACCTTGGGCGCGGCCACCCGGTCGGCCACAATGGGGCGGCCATGCTCGAGGAATTCGGACCCTTCTTCGCGGTCTCGGTGCATGCCGCTCCGCCGCCGCCACCCTGGCGGCCGCTGACCGAGCTGGCCACCGCGCCGGAGCTGCTCGACCGGGTGCGCCAGGTACGGATCGGGCTCGGGTCCGACCGGCGGGTGGCCGCCTCGGTTGCCCAGCTGGGCCTGGTGGCGCGGCTGGTCGCACCGGTGCTGGCCGCCGTGACCCGGCACGGCGTACTGCTCGATCTTGGCGCTGGCTTCTGGCAGCCGCCGCTGGCCGGCACCTTCGCGCTGTCCGTGCCCACGCCGGGCGGGAGCGCAGCCGGTCCGGTGCCGCCGGCCGGTCCGGTGCCGCCGGCCGGTCCGCTGGCCGACCTGATCCGGCGCGGCCCAGTGGCCGAACTCAGTGCCGCGATCGGCCGGCTCGGCTCGGTGTCGGAGCGGGTGCTGGCCGGCAATACCGCCTCGGCGGTGAACGGCGCGGCGCTGCAGCTCGGCGCCGCGGCCTATCCCGCCGCCGCCGGCATGCTGGCCGGCATCCCAGGCGAGGACGCCAACCCCGGTCCCGGCTTTCGCCGGCGCAGCTGCTGTCTGCGCTACCGGGTCCAGGGCGCCGGCTACTGCGGCGACTGCGTCCTGTGCTGAACCACCGGCGCGGCCGACCACCGGCTGCGGCCGATCACCTGCGCCACCGACAACCGGCGCTGCCTAACGAGTCGGCTGCCCACCACTCGGCTGCGAGTACCACTCGGCTGTCAGGATGGGGACGTGCGGACTGCCGGCGACTTCGACTACGAGCGCGGCGGCGCCGGCTATGCCGCCCGACGACGCGCCGACCCACGGATCGCGGCGCGGGTGCACGCCGCGCTCGGGACGGCAAGGACCGTGCTCAACGTCGGCGCCGGGGCCGGCTCCTACGAGCCAACCGACCGGCAGGTCACCGCGGTGGAACCGTCGGCGGCGATGCGCGCGCAACGCCCCGCCGTTCGACCGGCAATCGACGCCCGAGCCGAGAACCTGCCGTTTGCGGACGCCAGCTTCGATGCGGCGATGGCCATGATCACCGTGCACCAGTGGCCCGACCTGGCTGGCGGGCTGGCTGAACTGCGCCGGGTGAGCCGCGGGCCGGTGGTGATCCTGACCTTCGACCCGGACGCGCTGGACCGGCTCTGGCTGGTCGACTACCTGCCCGAGCTGATCGCCAGCGAGCGCCGCCGGTTCCCCACCCCGCATCGACTGGCCGGCTTGCTCGGGCCATGCGCGATCAGCGAGGTGCCGATCCCGCTGGACTGCGTCGACGGCTTCCTGGAGGCCTACTACGGCCGGCCGGAGGCGTTCGCAGATCCGGCGGTGCGGCGCTCGCAGTCGTCCTGGGGCTTCCTGGATCCGGCGATCGCCGAACGTGGCCTGGCCCGGCTCGGCGCCGACCTGGCCAGTGGCGAGTGGGACCGCCGGTACGGCCGGTTGCGCAGCCAGCCGGAATTCCACGGCGCGCTGCGGCTACTGGTCTCCCGGACCTAAGGTTTCCTGGTGACGGTGCACGACGCCTTCCGGCTGCTCGATCGCCAGCTCGTGGACGGCCGATTTCCGGGATACGCGGTGGGAATCCGGCACCGCGACGAGCTCAGCTGCCGGGTTGGCGGCACACTTGCGCTGGACGGCGCTCAGCCGGTACGGACCAACACCCAGTTCCGGATCGCCTCGCTGACCAAGATCGTCGGTGGGGTGCTCGCGCTCAACATGGTCGCCGACGGCCTGCTGGCCCTGGACGATCCGGTCGCGCGCTGGCTGCCGGAGCTCGCCGAGCCTCGGGTGCTGCGCACCCCGACCAGCGAGCTGACCGACACGGTGCGCGCCGAGCGTCCGATCCTGGTGCGGCACCTGCTCTCCTTCACCGCCGGTATCGGCCTGGTGCTCACCCCGAGTCCGATCCAGCAGGCGCTGGCCGAGGCGCGGCTGGCCCCCGGGCCGCTGCGGCCGCCATTCGACGGCGACGAGTACCTGGCCCGGGCCGGTGCGCTGCCGCTGGCCTGCCAGCCCGGCAGTAGCTGGCTCTACCACTGCGGCGCGGACCTGCTTGGCGTGCTGCTGACCCGCGCCGGCGGCCGGCCGGTGCGCACGCTGTTGGCCGACCGAGTGACCGGCCCGCTCGGCATGGACTCGACCGCCTTCTACGCCGCGGATCCGAGCCGGCTGACCACCCACTACCGGCCGACCGAGGACGGGCTGAAGGTCTTCGACCGGCCGGACGGCCAGTACCTCCGGCCACCGGCGTTCGAGAGCCTCGGCAGCGGCCTGGTCTCCACCCTCGATGACTACCTGACGTTCCTCACGGTGTTCGCCGGCGACACCGGCGTGCTCGATGCCGACTCGGTTCGGCTGATGACCAGCGAGAGCATCACCCCGCCGCAGCGGGCCGAGGTGGCACAGCTGATGGGGCCGGGCACCTCCTGGGGCCTCTGCGTTGGCCTGGACCTGGCCGCGCGGGAGCCGTGGATGTCACCGGGCCGGTTCGGCTGGAACGGCGGCTCCGGCACCACCGCGTACGTCGATCCCAGCCGGCAGCTGACTGCCGTGCTGCTGACCCCGCGAATGATGCTGGGGGCCAGCGGCGACTTCGATGACTTCTACCGGGCGCTGACCGACGGACTGTAACCAGCCGGCCGAGCCCGGCCGGTGCTCGGTCAGTCCAGGTGGTAGAACTTCGGCCAGATCGCCTGCCAACCTCCGATCGGATCCCGGCAGAGCGCGATCGGGCGCTGCTGCTCCTCGTTGTCCACATCGACCCGGTTGTCCAGCCGGGCGCGTAGCTGGCAGTCGGCGAACAACGCGGCGACGGACCGGAACTGGCCACCGACCATGATCGCCACCGTTGCTGCCGCCGGCGGCCGGCCCTGCTCGTACAGCGCGTTCTGGCCGCTGTACACCGCGGGCAACTGCCGCCCGTACCGGTCGATGGCGCCGGCCTCGCCGTAGTTGGAGGCGATGATGACCGTGCGCCCCCGGTCGGCAGCCGGCAGCGTGGCGTAGACCGCGCCGACCTCGGCGACGTAGGTGGGCCAGCCGACGGTGTCCCGGGCAACCTGGTTGATGCCGGGCACCGGGCTGCTGCCCAGCACCGACAGCGGTAGCAGCGGCAGGCCGATCAACAGGCTGACCGCCGCGTTCACTGCCACCCCGGCGATCACCCAGTTCCGCCTGGCGATACCGCGACGCAGCCAGTCGGCGGTGGGCACACAGCCGATCGCGTACAGCGCGGCCAGCAGCCCGAACGGGTAGTACGGCTGGCTGCCCAGCACGAACACCAGCAGCAGCAACACCGGGAATCCCACGGCGACGAACCTGATCGGCCGCCAGGCCGGCCGGCGCAGCAGGCCGACCAACCCGGCCAGCCAGATCGGCACCAGCGGCGGGCCGAGCAGCACCAGCAACAGTGGCCACATCTGGACGCGGGTCTGACCGCCGTTGTGCTCGGACAGGGCGTGGCCGATCGCGAACTGCGGCCAGGAATGGGTTGCCTGATAGATCAGGTTCGGCAGGCCCAGCAGCAGCGCGAGCAACACCGAGCCCAGCACCCACCGCGAATACAGCAGCCGGCGCGGGCCGACCAGCAGGATGCCGGCGGCCAGCGCCACCAGCAGCACCGCGATCAGCAGCTTGTTGTACATGCTCAGCCCGACCACCGCGCCGGCGGCCAGCCACCAGCGCGGTTGCCGGCGCAGCTGTGCCCGGATCACGAACAGCAGGACCGCCGGCCAGACCGGCAGATCCAGCGTCGAGGTCAGCAGCGCGTGACCCATGATGAGCGGCAGCGACGCGAAGGCGTAGCCCCAGGCCGCCAGCGCCTGGGCCGCCCGGCCACCGCCGACCTCGCGGGTGATCAACGCGATCAGCGGCACCGAGCCGGCCGCGGCCAGCGTCGCCGGCAGCCGGATCGCCCAGGCGTTGTCGGACAGTTCGCTGAACCATCGGACCAGCAGCGGGGCCAGCGGCGGCTGATCGACGTAGCCCCAGGCCGGCTGCAGTATCCGGAAGTACAGCTCGTCGCGGTGGTAGCCGTAGCGGTTGCTGAACAGGGTCAACAGCACCGCCATCGCTGCCGCCGCCGCCAGCACCGGCCCCCGGGCCAGCCGGGGCGGTGGCGCCGGCATCAAGCCGGCAGCTTCAGGTTGTAGACGGCCGCCGCGTTGCCGGCCAGCACCAGCTCGGCCGTCTCGGCGTCCGGGCACAGCGCGGCCACCGCGCGCGCGTTGCTGGCGATGCCCGGCACCGCCGGCCAGTCGGTCGCGAAGATCATCCGGCGGGTCAGCCGGGCCCAGTTCTGCCGCGCGTAGTACTCCGGCAACCGGGCCGGCGGCAGGCCGGACAGCTCGATCCAGACGTTGTCGCGAGACAGCGCCAGGAACGCCGCCGCGTCGTACCACCAACCGCGCCCGCCGTGTGCCAGTACGAACTGCAGTCGGGGGAAGTCGCGCAGCGGCTCGTCCAGCAGCACCGGATCGGCGAAGGAGTTCAGCGCGCCGGGGAACGTGCTGGTGCCGCAGTGCACCACCACCGGGATGCCGAGGCTCTGGCACAGTTCGTAGGCCGGATACAGCGCCCGGTCGTTGGCCGGTGCGCCGGCGTGCACCGGGTGCACCTTCAGCGCGATCGCGCCGAGCGCCAGTTGTCGCTGCAGCTCCTCAACCACCGGGTAGTGCAGGTGCGGGTTGAGGTTGCCGATCAGCCGGATCCGCGCGGGATTCGCCGCGGCCAGCGGCAGCAGGTCCTCGATCGGCTGGATGCCGGTCACCTTCGGGCTGTACTCGGCCAGCAGCAGCGCCACGTCGACGCCCTCGTCTGCGAGGTACTTCTCGAACCGAGCCGGATCGATACTGCCGTCCGGCCGATAGAGCCGCTCGACCGCCTCGCTGCTGAAGGGCGGCAGCCACTGATGCCACGGCGGCTTAACGGTGTTTCGGCGGGCGGCGTGCAGGTGCACGTCGATCAGCGGCCGGCCCTCGATCACGGCAGCCAGCCTATCGAGCCACGACCGCGTCGCCGGCCGGCGTCTAGACTCTCGTTATGAGCCCTGAGTTCGTCATCGAGCCGTCTGCCACCCCGCTCGCCGCCGATCAGCGAGCCGCCATCCTTACCGAGCCTGGCTTCGGCAAGTACTTCACCGACCACATGAGCGTCGTGAACTGGACCGCGACCGATGGCTGGACCGGCCACCGGGTGGTCCCGCTGGCGCCGTTCGAGCTGCATCCCTCGGCGGCCGTGTTGCACTACGGCCAGGAGATCTTCGAGGGCATGAAGGCCTACCGGCACGCCGACGGCAGCATCTGGCTGTTCCGGCCGGAGGCGAACGCCCGCCGGTTCGCCCGGTCGGCCCAACGGCTCGCGCTGCCCGAGCTGGACGAGCAGAGCTTCCTGACCAGCCTGGTCGAGCTGATCAAGCTCGACCATGCCTGGGTGCCCGATTATGTCGAGGGGGCCGAGCGCAGCCTCTACCTGCGGCCGTTCATGTTCGCCTCGGAGGCGTTCCTGGGCGTCCGGCCGGCGGCCGAGGTGACCTACGCGGTGATTGCCGGGCCGGCCGCCTCCTACTTCGCCAGCGGGATCACCGGGGTCACCCTCTGGGTCAGCGGCACCTACACCCGGGCGGCACCGGGCGGCACCGGGGCGGCCAAGTGCGGCGGCAACTACGCCAGCGGACTGGCCGGCCAGCTGGAGGCCCATCAGCATGGCTGCGACCAGGCCCTGTACCTCGACGTGGAGCACAAGTTCGTGGAGGAGTCCGGCACGATGAACCTGTGCCTGGTCACCAGCGACGGTGAGCTGCTCACGCCCGGGCTCGGCACCATCCTGGAAGGCGTCACCCGGAACAGCGTGCTGGCGCTGGCGGCCGAGCACGGCTTGACCCCGGTCGAGCGGCGGATCAGCATCGACGAGCTGCGCAGCCGGGGCCAGGACGGCTCGATCACCGAGATGTTCGCTGCCGGAACCGCCGCGGTGATCACCCCCGTCGTCGGCTTCCGCGGTGACGGTTACGAGGTGACCCTCGGCAACGGCGAGCCGGGCAAGCAGACGATCGCCATCCGGGAACATCTGCTGGACATCCAGTACGGCCGGGTGGCGGACACGCACAGCTGGCTGTATCCGGTCCGGTAACCGGCTGGCGGGCCCGGTTCAGTAGCCGGATGACGCGGGATCAGACCTGGCTGACCTGCTCGTCCAGCGAGCAGTTCACCAGCCGGCACTCCGGCCGCAACTCGACGCCGAACCGGAGCCGCACGCCGTCCCTGATGTGGCTGGCGAACCGGACCACCTCGCTGGTGCTGGCGCCGCCTCGGTTGGAGATAGCCAGCGCGTGCTTGCTGGACAGCCGGACCCGGCCGGCCCCGAACTCGGCGCCATAACCGGGCGGGAAGCCGGCCCGTTGGATCAGCCAGCCGGCGGCGAGCTTGATTCCCTTCGGATCCTGGAATGCCGGCGCGGCCGCGGCCTCGGCAGGCACCTCACCGACCACCGGGTTGAGGAAGAACGAACCGACCGTCCAGGTGTCGTGGTCGGCCTCGTCCAGCAGCGAGCCGCGCGCCTGCCGGGCCGCCAGCACCGCCTGCCGGACGTCGGCGGCCGAGGCCGTGCCACCTACCTCGACGCCGAGCCGGTCGGCGATCTCGGAGTACCGGATCGGACCGGACTGGGACGATCGGCGTAGCCGGTAGACCACCCGCAGCACCACGTACCGGTCGGTGTACTTGAACACCGAGCTGCGATGGCTGCCGAACCCGCACCGCTCGACCGGCCACTGCTCGACCGAGCCGGTCTGCCGGTCATAGACGCTGACCGATTCCAGCACCTGCGCGGTCTCGGTGCCGAACGCGCCGACGTTCTGCACCGGCGTCGCACCGACCAGGCCGGGGATGCCGGACAGCGATTCCAGCCCGGCCAGGCCGTCAGCCAGGCTCGCTCGGACGAGCAGATCCCAGTCCACCCCCGCGTCGGCGACTACCAGGTCACCGTCGATGCTGAAGTCACCCGAGCAGATCCGGATCGTGCGGCCAGGCCAACCGGCATCGCCGACCACCAGGTTCGAACCACCGCCCAGCAGCAGCAGCGGAATCCCGGCTGCGTCGGCGTCCCGAACCTGATCAAGCAGTTCGGCGGTGCTCCTCGCCTGTCGAAGCTCACCGATCGGGCCACCCACCCGCATGGTGGTGACTTCGCTGAATGTGAGGGCCACGACGCTCAAGCTTAATTCGCCGGTCGACCGGTCAGCTCGCACCACCGCGACCGGCGGGCGCCGTTTTTTCTCCACACGTTGCGCGCGTCGGCTTGTAAAGTCTGGCAATCCTATGTAGACACGACTGTTTTGGCTCTATACAATCGAACCTATGTTCGAACCAGCAGGCGAAACCGCGCAGGCGGCCGGCCGCGCGCATCAACCAGCGCCGGCCGGTCCGCGCCGTCCTGGACGCCCAAATAACCCATTAACCGCCGATACCATGAGCCGAATGTCCGCAATGCCAAATCTTCAGAACTTTGATATAGCCTTCTTGCTCGCCCAACTCGGCCAGCATTCCGCCGAACGGTTCACCGCTCGAATCGCCGAACTCGACCTGACGCCGCCACAGGCAGCAATTCTGCGGGCGGTTGCCGGCGATCCCGGCCGCAGTCAACAGGCACTCAGTGAGCAGCTCGGGCTGTTGCCCAGCCGGGTGGTCGCGTTCATCGATGACCTGGAACGACGCGGGCTGCTGCAGCGCCGGCGCAATCCCGGTGACCGGCGGTTGTACGCGCTGTACCTCACCGAGCATGGTGAGGCCTTGATGTCGGAGCTGGCCAACCTGTCCGATGCGCATGAGGCGGAGATCACCGCCGGTCTGTCCGATCAGCAGCGAACCGTGCTTGCCCAGCTGCTGGCTGCCCTTGCCGACCGGCAGAAGCTGGGCCAAGGCACCCGTCCGGCGTACTCCTCGATCGGCCGAAGCAGGCAGCAGCCTTAACGGCGTGGCTCTGCACCGTGACGGACGACCTGGTGCCTGCCGCCCGGACCGCGCGCCTCGGCGCCCGTCCCTGCCCGGCAGCGGCGGCCAACCAGCCGATTGATGACCAAGGTCCCTAACCGGAGATGACGACGATCGCTAGCGTTTTCCTGACATGCCTACCCAATGCCAGCACTGTTGGTCCGGCCTGCGATGCCAGCTATGGGCCGGACACGCCTCGGCACATGCGGCGCGCGAGAACGACACGCTGACCTCCTGGCGCAGCGAGGAGCACGGCGACCGGATCGTGCTCGACTGGGCGGACCAGGAAGACAACCGCCGCTGACGGCGGCCGCCCGCTCGGTGGCCAGGGGTCATCAGCGGCGGGTCGGCTGCCGCCAGCCGCGGGTCGGTGACCAATGCCACGGCCGTTTCGGGGTTTGTGCGCGCTAATCTGGCTGACGACGGCGGTGGGGCTCGCCGATAACCGCGGCAGCCAGCCGCCAACAGTCCCTACCTTCACACTGGAGGTAGCTGGCATGCCCGCATCCGGATCCCCGTTCGGCGCCCTCGCCGGCTCGCCGCTGGTCGCGATCGCCGTCGGCGGCATCCTCGGCGCCGAAGCCCGCTACGTCCTGACCCTGGCGCTGCCGCACAGCCGAGGGCAGTTTCCGTGGTCGACCCTGCTGATCAACCTGACCGGTAGCCTGCTGATCGGCGTGCTGATGGTGGTGCTCTACCAGCTGCGGGCGCCGCACCGGCTGCTCCGGCCATTCCTCGGCATCGGCCTGCTGGGCGGTTACACCACCTACTCGGCCTTCGCCGTCGACGTTCAGCAGTTGCTGCTCGCGCACCGGCCGCTGCTCGCGCTCGGCTACCTGACGGCAACCGTGCTCGGCTGTGCCGGGGCGGTGTGGTTGGCCGTCGCGGTGACCACGGCGGCCGGCCGGCTGGTGCGCCCCGGCGCTGCCGGGCCTCAACCCGGGCCGGTGGCTGGGTCGGCGGTCGAGGCGCCGGCGGTGGATCAGGTGGACTTCCGATGACCGTGCTGATGATCGCGCTCGGTGCCGGCATCGGCGCCCCGGTTCGCTACCTCACCCATCGCAGCGTCCAGGCATGGCACGGCACCGACTTCCCGTGGGGGACGCTGGTGGTGAACGTGGTTGCCTCGCTGGCGCTCGGCGTCATCACCGGTCTGGGCAGCGGGTTGGCTCCGCAACTGGCACTGCTGCTGGGCGCCGGCTTCTGCGGCGCGCTGTCGACCTACTCGGCGTTCAGCTACGAAACCCTGCAGCTGGCCGCCGCCGACGCGCCCCGGCAGGCCGTGTTGAACGTCGCGCTGTCGCTGCTGGCCGGCATCGGGGCGGCCGCGCTCGGCTGGGTCATCGGGCAGGCGCTATGACGGCCGGCCAGGAGCTGCTCGGCCGGCTCGGCATCGAGCTGCCGTTCCTCGGCGCGCCGATGGCCGGCGGGCCGTCCCGGCCGGGGCTGGTGGCAGCGGTCGGCCGAGCCGGCGGCCTGGGCCTGCTTGGCGCCGGGTACCTGCGGCCGGCCGAGCTCCAGCGGGATATCGCCGCCACCCGGCAGCTGGGGGTGCCGTTCGGGGTGAACGTGTTCGCGCCGAACCCGCTGCCGGTCGATCGTGCGGAGTTCGCTCGCTACCGCCAGCAGCTGGCCGGCGACGCGGCCCGGCTCGGAGTCGAGTTGCCGGCCGGCGAGCCGGTCGATGACGACGACCACTTCGAGGACAAGATGGCCCTGCTACTGGGTGATCCGGTGCCGCTGGTCAGCTTCACCTTCGGGCTGCCGGCGGTCCGGCTGGTGGCGGCACTGCGGCAGGCCGGCACCGCCGTACTCCTCACGGTCACCTCTGCCGAGGAGGCCCGGCTGGCCGCCGAGCTCCGGCCGGACGGGCTGCTGGTGCAGAGTTTCCAAGCCGGCGCGCACTACGGCACGCTGACCCCGCACCGGCTGCCACCGCGGTTGCCGTTGGTCGAGCTGCTGCCGGCCGTCCGGGCGGTGACCGAACTGCCCCTGATCGGCGCCGGCGGTGTCGCGACCGCTCCGGACGCGGCCGCCGCGATCGCGGCCGGGGCCGCCGCGGTGTCGGCCGGCACCGCGCTGCTGCGCACTCCGGAGAGCGGCGCGAGCGCGCTGCACAAGGCGGCGCTGGCGGATCCGGCACGAGCCGGCACCGTGCTCACCCGGGCGTTCACCGGCCGTCCGGCGCGCGCGCTGCGCAACGGGTTCACCGACCGGCACAGCGAGGCGGCGCCGCTGGGCTATCCGGCCGTGCATCACCTGACCCGGCCGCTGCGCCGGGCAGCCGCGGCGGCCGGTGATCCGGAGCGGCTGCACCTGTGGGCCGGCGTGAGCTACCGGCACGCGGCCGAGCTACCGGCCGCCGAGGTGGTCCGCGAGTTGACCCGGCTGCTGTAGCAGACCTGGTGGTGGCTAGGGTGGGCCGACAAACTTAGAGCCACTCTAAGATTTCCGTAGGTCTGACCGCGCGGTTCGATGGTAGATGAGGGAGTCGATGCGATACCCACGGTTGGTGCCGGGTCGCACCGACGACATCGTGGTGATCGGAGCCGGCCTCGGCGGCCTGTCCGCCGCGCTCCGGCTGACCGGCGCCGGCCGACGGGTGACGGTGCTCGAGCGGGCCGACGAGCCGGGTGGCCGGGCCGGCGTGCTCCGTACCGACGGCTTCAGCTTCGACACCGGACCGACCGTGCTCACCATGCCCGAGCTGATCGACGAGGCGCTGTCCTGGGTGGGCGAGCGGCTGACCGACCGGCTGGACCTGCTGCCGCTCGACCCGGCCTACCGGGCCAACTTCGCCGACGGATCCACCATCGACGTGCACACCGATGCCGATCGGATGGAGCAGGAGATCGCCGAGGTCGTCTCGGCCTCCGACGCCGCCGGCTACCGGCGGTTGGTCGACTTCCTGCGCCAGCTCTACCAGTTGGAACGGCGCAACTTCATCGATCGCAACCTGGACTCGCCCGTCCAGCTGCTCGGCGCGGCCGGGCTGCGGCTGCTGACCCTGGGTGGTCTGCGCCGGCTGTCGCCGAAGATCGGCCAATACCTGGCCGACGAGCGGCTGCGCCGGATCTTCTCCTTCCAGGCCATGTATGCCGGCCTCGCCCCGCAGGACGCGCTGGCCAGCTACGCGGTGATCGCCTACATGGACACGGTGGCCGGTGTCTACTTCCCACGGGGCGGCATGCACGCGCTGCCGCGGGCGCTGGCCGAGGCGGCCGCCAAGCACGGCGCGCGGTTCCGCTATGGCACCGAGGCCAGCCGGATCGAGGTTGTCGGTGGCCGGGCCCGGGCGGTGCACACCACCGACGGTGAGCGCATTCCGGCCGATGTGGTGGTGGTCAACGCCGACCTGCCGACCGCGTACCGGGAGTTGTTGGAGCCGCGCCACACGCCGCGCCGGCTGGCTCGGCTGCGCTATTCGCCGTCCTGCCTGCTGCTGCATGCCGGCTCCAGCCGCTGCTATCCCGAGCTGGCACATCACACGATCTTCTTCGGCCAGGCCTGGTGGTCCACCTTCGCCGAGATCATCGACCGGGGCCGGTTGATGAGCGATCCGTCGTTCCTGGTGAGCAATCCAAGCCAGACCGATCCGACGCTGGCGCCGGCCGGCCGGCACAGTTACTACGTGCTCTTCCCGACGCCGAACACCCAGGCGGCACTGGACTGGCCGGCGATCGCGGCGGCCTACCGGTCGGAGATCCACGCCACCCTGCATGAGCGTGGGCTGACCGGCTTCGCCGAGCACCTGGCCGTCGAGGTCACCGTCACCCCGGCGGACTGGCAGGCGCAAGGGCTGGCCGCGGGCGCGCCGTTCGCCGCCGCGCACACCTTCTTCCAGTCCGGGCCGTTCCGGCTGCCGACGCTGGACCGGAGCGTCGAGAACCTGGTGTTCTGCGGCTCGAACACCCAGCCCGGGGTGGGGGTGCCGATGGTGCTGCTATCGGGCAAGCTGGCCGCCGAACGGATCCTCGGCCCGGTCGGTGCGCGATGACCGATCGGGTGGGACGCCGGCAGCAACACAAGCAGCGCACCCGGCAGGCGATCAACGCGGCGGCCAAGCAGCTGTTCTTCGCCGCCGGATTCGACTCGGTGACCGTCGCCGACGTCGCCACCCGGGCGGGTGTCTCGGTGGCCACCGTGTTCAACTACTTCGACACCAAGGAGGATCTGTTCTTCGATGAGGTGGAGCCGCTGGCGGCCGCCCTGGCGGCGACGGTGCGCAGCTGCCCACCCGGCGCCTCGGTGTTGGCGGCGCTGCGCGCGCACTTGGGCTACCAGCTGACCGGCGGTCGCGCCGAGATCGACTTTGCCGAGGTCGCCCAGTTCCACGACGCGATCGGGCACAGCGTGGCGTTGCAGCGGCGGGAACAGGAGATCCAGCTGTATCGCCGGCAGGTGCTGGCTCGCGCGCTGGCCGATACGCTCGGCGAGGAGCACCCGTCGGCGGCCTCGCAGCTGGCCGCCGCGCAGTACCTGGCGGTCGAGCACATCGTGGCCAGCCGGCTGCGCTGCCTGCTGCGGACCGGTCAGCAGACCGCGGCGGCGCTGCGGGAGCTGATGCCGGTGGCCGACCAGCTGTTCGCGGCAGTCCGGGACGGGCTCGGACCGATGCCGAGGGCCCGATCACGAGCCGCCGCGGCCACCGCCGGAGGGGCCTGATGGGCCGGATGGCGCGGCAGGAACTGGCCTCGGCCGGCATCGCCGATCCGGCGCTGCGCTCGGCCTACCGGCTGGCTCGCCGGCTGAACGCCGAGCACGGCCGGACCTACTACCTGGCGGCGATGCTGCTGCCGCCGGCGAAGCGACCGCACGTGCACGCGCTGTACGGTTTCGCCCGCTACGCCGACGACATCGTCGATGACCTCGATCCCGGTATCGACGCCCAGCTGCGGGCGGACCGGTTCGCTCGGTGGAGCGCCGCGGTGCTCGCCGACCTGGACCGCGGCTGGTCGGCCGACCCGGTCTGCCGGGCGCTGCTGCACACCATCGACACCTGGCAGTTGCCGAGCAGTTACTTCGCCGACTTCCTGTCCTCGATGCGGGCCGACCTGGTGGTCACCCGCTACGAGCGGTACGCCGACCTGGCGGCTTACATGTGGGGTTCGGCGGCAGTGATCGGCTTGCAGATGCTGCCTATTCTCGGCCAGGCCGGTCCGGATGTGCCGGGCCCGCAGCTGCGCCGCCGGGCCATCGACCTGGGGCTGGCGTTCCAGCTGACCAACTTCATCCGCGACATCGGCGAGGACCTGGACCGGGGACGGATCTACCTGCCGCAGGAGTCGCTGCGGATGTTCGGCGTGGAGCCTGCCCAGCTGCGCGCCGCCCGGACCAGCGGTGCGGTCGACGAGCCGATCCGCCGGCTGGTGCGGTTCGAGATCGAGCGGGCCCGGGCGCTGTACGCCTCGGCCGAGCAGGGCATCGAGCTGGTCCACCCGACCTCGCGAGACTGCCTGCGCACCGCGTTGACGCTGTATCGCGACATCCTGCTGCGGGTGGAGCAGGCCGACTACAACGTCTTCGCCGGGCGGGCCTCGGTGCCGCTGCGACGGCGGGCTCGGGTGGCCGGGCTTGGGCTGGTGCGGGCGCGGCGGGTGCGGGCCAGGTACGCCTGACTCCCGGCCGCGGGCTCGGTCAGCCAAGCCGGCCTGCGCCCCTTGGCTCGGTCAGCCGAGCCGATCGGCATCGGTTCACCTGGATGCCCGCGGCACGGTTCGCTCGGGTCAGCGCTCGAGCCACTCGTCCCGGCTGATCGCGTACTCGACCTCGCCGTGCTCGGAGCCGGAGATCGGCTCGTCCCAGTCGGCATGAAAGGTGCGCACGTAGCGCATGCCGATCGAGGCCATGGTCGCGCGGGAGGCTTGGTTGATCGTCATCGTCTCGGCGAAGATCCGGTGCAACCCCAGGTCGGTGAAGCCGTGCCGGAGCAGCTCGCGAGCGCCTTCGCCGGCCAGGCCCTGCCGCCAATACCGGCGTAGCAGCCGGTAGCCGAGCTCGGCCTGGCCCTCGACCGGGCCCTGATCGGGGCGCTGCGGTGGTTCGAGCGCCCACCAGCCCACGAACTGCTCGTTCGCGAAGCCGGCCCAGAAGCCGAGCCCCGGCACCAGGTGGGCAGCGGCCAGCCGGCGGCGGTGGTACGGCTCCACCTCGGCGCGGGTACGCACCGTGCCGCTGCCGAGATGGCGCATCACCTCGGGGTCCTTGTCGAGCTCGGCTGCGTGGTCCAGGTGCTTCTCGGCCAGCGGGACGAGGGTGAGCCGGTCGGTGTGCAGGATGGCCTGGCTAGGCCCGGTGGCCGGCGGGGCAGCGGGCGGGGTCACCAATGGTCCCAGTGCAGAACCTCATCGAGCGGCTGCCGTGCGGCCGGCCGGAAGTCGGTGCCGGTGTAGTACGCGGTAGGGATCAGGGCGGCCTGCCGGATGCCATCCGGCAGCCCAAGAATCTCCCCGACCTCGGCCTCGTAGACCAAGTGCAGGGTGGTCCAGGCGGTGCCGAGGCCACGGGCCCGAGCGGCCAGCATGAAACTCCAGACAGCCGGCAGCAGTGAGCCCCAGAGCCCGGCCTGGTTGCCGGTGGGCAGCTTCGCCACCTGCAGGCAGGGCAGCACCAGCACCGGCACGTCGGCCATGTGCTGGGCCAGGTAGGCGACGCTGTCGCCGACCCGCTGCTGCACCGGGGCCCGCGCCGGATCGTCGGCGAACAGCTTGCCCGCCGCGCCCTCGGAGGCCAGATATTGCTCGGTGGACCGGCGGTAGACCTCGCCGATGGCGCGCCGCTGGTCGGAGTCGGTCACCACGATCCACTGCCAGTGCTGCTTGTTCGAGCCGGACGGCGCCTGCAGCGCGATCTCCAGGCAGTCGCGAATGACCTCGGTGGGGACCGGCCGGGTCAGGTCCAGCCGCTTGCGCACGGTGCGGGTGGTGGTCAGCAGCTCATCAGGGTTCAGCGGGATCGAAAAGGCCATGCCGGTAAGTCTGGCAGTCGAAGTCTGCCGAGCATCACGGAATTTCGAAAGAGCGTTCGGCGTCGGTGGGGAACTTCAGTAGCAGCGCAGGCCGCTTCCGATCAGGAGGACAACCGGCATCTGGATTGGCGCGGTCATAGGCGGTGCATCGTCCCGGCGCGCTCGAGCACCGCCATCGCGCCGTAGAGCTTCATGCGGGCTTGTTCCCATGCCAGCGAACGTGGACCATCCAACACCCCACCGGTCACCTCCTCACCGCGATGAGCCGGCAAGTCATGCATGAAACGGGCAGCGGGCCACCGATCAAGTAGCGCATGGTCAACCCGGAATGGCAGGAACGACTGGCGCCAATCCGGGTCCGGCTTCGAGGTGCCAGTAGTCTGCCAGCGGGTGGTATAGACAATGTCGACGGCCTCGGGTAGGTCAGTCAAGGTATGCACCTCGTGTAAGCGCGCTCGCGAGCCGCTGGCAGCAGCACGACCATCCGCGAGATCGAGACAGCCGAGCGGCAAGCCAAACCCGCTCGGTGTGGCGAAGGTGACTTGGGCATCGGCCACCACAGCCAAGGCGTAGGCAAGCGCCACCGCAGTGTTGTTACCTTCGCCCACGTAGAGCAATCGCACCCCGGCCAGGCCGACGTGCTGCTCGATGATCGCGAGGTCTCCGATCGCTTGAGTTGGGTGCTCCTCGGCAGTCATCGCATTGATAACCGGGATGCCTGAGGATTCAGCAATGGTGACCAAATCCGTGTGTGACCCCGCAGTACGCGCGACCAGCATATCCAGCATGCTTCCGAAGACCCGGCCGGTATCAGCCATTGACTCGCCGGTACAGGTTTGTAGATCTGCGGGGCCGTAGGTGATAGGAAAGCTGCCGAGTCGTATCGATGCTGCGGTAAAGGCAGTTCTTGTGCGCGTCGAGGTCGCGGTGAAGAGTATGCCGACCGTCTTCGCCTTCAGCAGCTTCTCCACGGCGGCGCCGTCTGCCAGAGCTCGCGCGCGGGTGACCAATGCCGCCTGTTCCTCATAGGTCAGATCACCTAATGAAAGGCAACTGCCGGGATGTATCCGCTGGTGCGGCGCGGTGTGCGGCGCTGCGATCGTCATAGATTTCCTCAGAATCAGGGTTATGGGCGTGAGCCAGGTGCGTTACCACAGGCTGCCGGTTCCAACGAGTTCGAGTCGGGACTCTCGCGAGGAAGCAGGCCGGCCGCCTCGAATGCGTCAACGGCCTCGGGGGTGTCGAGCACTCCGCAGTTGCGGAAGAGCCGTACCGAATGGCGTGCAATGATCGCCGCCTCCCTGACTTGCCGGTCATTGGAATAGCTCTCCGCGAGCACCGTTCGGATGTCGGATGGCTTCATTCCGGCTGCTGCGAGGGCCTTCGAGGTAGGCGTCAGATCTGGTTGCAGGCTCTGGCGAATCAACTGCGGTAGGCACCTGGCGGTGGCCGCGCGCTCGGCTCGATCCAAGCCCGCCCACAGCTCGCGGAAGAACGCGGAGAAGTAAGCGTGGTGGCGTCGCTCGTCCTCGGCGTGGTCGGCGACCGTGTCTCGGACGATGTCGAGCACAGTACGGTCCGCGGGAACCACTGTAAGTATCGATGTCACGAGTGTTTCGAAGACCACCACTTGTAACAGCTGCGCCAGCTGTAACCGTCCAGGCAGGGCGTGACGCCCCACTTCGTCCAAGCGGGTGAGATAGGGTGCGAAATCGTAGGGCAGTGCCTGTATTCCCACCACCGCCTCCAGCCGCGCGACTAGATCAATGCTGGAAAGCGCGTGATACGCCTCGTCGGTGTAGATCTTCAGCGCATCGGCGCGCGCGGCGTTAGGCAGCCGAATGCCGATGTCACCCTGAGCAATCCGTGCGGTGGCGCGATTGACCACACCAAGCTCGAAATGCGTGGTGAACAATAGGTATTGGAATAGATGACGCGCGGCGACCATGCGCTCTGCCTCGGGCCCAAGCCGGCGCATCAATGGATGGGTTACGTGCGGCATCAGCTCCAAGGGAAAGAACATGCGGTTATCGCTCAGTTGAGCTATCACTGAGCAGGACCCATCGGTGAGGCCGTGCTTCAGTTCAGCGGCGCGATGGGGTCCTCCTCGTACTCCCGCCCGAGTGAACCACGCCTCGAGGATCCGAGGATGGGGTCCGACCAGATCCACATCATCGGTATATGCATCACCCATGCGCTAGGTCGTCCTGGTCGACACGCCGGTACCTAATTCGGCCCAAGCGCGTTCTGGGCGAATGTCGTGGAATTTTCGCCACCCGATGTCATAGACCGTCTCCTGATAGCGGTCTGCCCCGTCTGGGCAGATACAGGCGGCTTCTCTCAGCTCCGGATTCGAGCGCATTCGACGCAATGCGGCAGCCAGAGCCGCACCTGCGCTGGCACCCAGTGAAAGTCCGAGAGCCTGCCCAGCCCAGTCACAGCAGGCGATTGCATCTTCGGTACTCGTTCTCTCTACGTCCGAGACGCCGGCGGTAGGGAAGAAGTATGAACGATGGCTAGCGCCGATTCCTGACAGCACGCGCGGGCCGGGGATACCACCGAGAGCCACTGAGCCATGGACATCGACCCCGATCGCTCGCCAAGCAAGCCCCTGTTGGGCGCCGTACCTCTGAATACCTGCCAGCGTGCCACCCGTAGAAACCGGCACGAAAATAGCCTGTACCCGCGGGGCCTGTGCTGCTAATTCTGCTCCAGTGCGCTCGTGAGCTCGAGGGTTGGCCTCATTCTCGTACTGATTCGTCCATACAAGACCGGGATTCTCGAGACACATCGCGCGAACAGTGGCGATCCGACTCAGCAGATATCCACCTGCCTGATCTGCCACATCCGAATGAACGATGATGGCACCGAGATCATGCATCCGGTTCACTAACCAATTACTGGCGCGCGGATCGACGACGGCTGTGAACGGCACTCCCAGTTCGGCGCAGCCAGCAGCCAGCGCCAGGCCAAGGTTTCCTGACGTCGATTCGATCACGCCCGCGCGTGGGTCAAGCCGGTCAACGACTGTGGCGAGCAGCGCAGTGGCGGTTCGATCTTTGATCGAACCGCAGGGATTGCTCCACTCCGCCTTCAACCTGAGCAACCGGGGCACGCCGGCGACCATTAACGGTATGTCGATCAGCGGAGTGGCTTGCCGCGGCAAAGACAACGGGCTCGATGGGATCACCGCGGGTCGCACGCCGGCGGATGGTGATGATTCACCCATGGCGAGGGCGGACCATGCAGGTAGGCGCCGGTTCGAAGCCGACCTTGGACCAGAAGGAGCCGGAATCGTGCCCAGGTTGCACCACGAACTTGACTCCAGGGTGCTGTGCTGTCACTGCCTCGACCAATCGACTTCCCACGCCTTGCTGCTGCCACTCCGGCCGCACAGCCAAGTCGGCGATGAAGGCATTGAAACTGAAGTCCGTCAGTACCCTGATGAGGCCAACGAGGGTGCCATCCGTCGCACGCGCGACCACCACCTGCTGCGCCTCATCGAGCATCCGTTGCATCCGAGCCAGGTCATCGAGCGGTCCGTGCAGCTCAGCCACTCGGAACAATTCGGCGACCTCATCGGCAGTGACCGGCCCACTGTCTAGTCGCACCGGCGGATTCTCCGAAGGTGTTAACGCCTCTTCCAAGCCATCGAGCAGCGCATAGGTGTCTTGCAACAAGACTGCCGGATCATCGGCCTCCAAGAACAACAAGCCTGCAAAGTTAAGAACACCGCTGGCGACGTCATAAAGTGGCATGGGCGTCTGAGCTGCGATGGACTGCCCGGCGATTACTTCCGCCCGACTGCCGGGGCTGAACAGCTTGCTCTGCTCGATCCGCTCGGGATCGAAGTCTGGTAGCCGTCGCCAGGGAACGCCTCGGGAATCGGTCGCGATCAGGGCTACCGAGGCGGCAGCGCGGTCGCCTGAAATCAGCATCTCAGTCGGTAACTGGACGGTCTCACCGAGCAGCGCCCTTGCCAGTTCTGAGATGAGGTCGATGCCGAATACCGTCTCGACTTCGCGAGTCACCATGGCGCCACCGAGCCGAGCGGCGGTTTCGAGCAGGCATAGACCGTTGTCATCGAGCAACTTCATCTCGGTGTGCGTGCCGCAGGTCTGCAGGCCCAGAGCATCGACCGCTCGTCTGGACTGAGCTTCGATTATGCGTTGCAGCGGCTCGGGAAGCGCACACGGCGCTTGGTTGCTGAGCTCGGTGAAGGGTGCAATGGTAGGCAGCCGCCCCGTTATGCAGATCGGGTGGTAGCGACCGTCGACGACAATCCCTTCGACGCTGAGATAATCGCCGTAACCAGGGACCTCATACCACGAACGGGTTGTACTCGGGATCAGGGTTTCGGCCATCATCAAAGCCGAATCCGCATCGCTCTGGGGGTCCACGCGGTCCAAATCGCGTGCCCGGCCAATCGCGTGCTGAACATCGGCCCAGGCGCTGGCGGCCAGCTCGGGGCCGGTGACCACGGTCTGACCAATGGACCCTGAGCTGGTTCGCGATTTGAGCAGGACGGGCTCACCGAAATCCGTGACGATCTCGGCAAGTTCGGACGCGCTGGCTACCGGGCGAAAGCGTGGGTTCGGCAAGCCCGCCGCTTCCCAAACAGAGCGCATCTCAAGCTTGTCGCGGGAACGGATGGCGTTGGGACCGGTGCCGCGCAGGCCCAGCCTTTCAGCGGCTCGGGCTACCGTCAACTGCGCGAACTCTGCCAATGCGATCAATCCTGTTATGCCATCGGCCCTGGCTTGTTCGACCACATGGTCGACCAGATCGACGCCACGTAGCGGGACCGGGTCGGCTACCGACACGCCGAGTTCAGCGGCGACGGTAAGCGCCGATGGCGGCAACGGCACCAGTGGCAGGACGGCGAGGTCAGCTACCGCGCGAAGCTTCGGCAACGCGTAGTCCAAGGCTGGACCGCCCGGCATATGTAAGAACATCAGTCGTGACACGGACAGCCTCGCTTCGAACGGAGGGCGTGGAGGTCGATGATGCTTTCCTCCATAAGGTGAACGCTCTAATGGGCATGCCCAAGGAGCCGCAGCGGTTAGCGGCGCACCTGGCGAGCGCACCAGCCGGACATGTCAGGTCTAGTGGATCTAGCGGGATATGTCAATCATGTGCTTAGATGCTGTCTCTGAACCCCTATAGGCGATTTGGTGTCACCGAGGTAGGGCCGAACCGAAGCCTGAGAGAGGTGTCAACTGAGTCAGCGGCTAACAGTCCAAGCTTTCTGAAAGGAGTAGCACCATTCCCCCTCACCGCCTCAGGTCGTTCAATGAGATCGACGCCACCATCGAACATTCCGCCCCAGTTGTCAGCCTCTTCAGCGGGGGACTCGACAGCAGTTACTTACTGCTTCGACTGCGCGAGATGGGGTTCTCCGATGTACATGCTTTGTCCGTGGAAATCGGCGAAATTGAGACGTCGGACGAAAAAAAGGAGATCGCCGTCGCGTTAGGGGCGACCCTGCATGTGGTCCACCGGCAGAGTGTCTTTGCGGACGAGTTCGTCGCGCCAGCGATCAAAGCTCACGCGATCTACCTGGATCTGCACCCGGTCAGCTCCACCTTGAGCCGTCCTTTGATGGCACGGACCGCCATCGAGCTCGCTCACGAAATTGGCTCTCGGAGCATTCTCCACACCGCCAACCGATCTCAGAACACTCTGCGCAGGTTGAATGGTGCTCTTGAGTTGTTAGCCTTCGACGGCCATTATGGCAGCCCCTACGACCTGCAACCCGTGTCACGGGCGCAGAAGATCGCCGAGCTGAAAGCGGCGGGAGTCACCTTCTCCAGCGATCGAACCCTCAGCGGTGATTCAAACTTATGGTGTCGGGAGTTCGAATCAGGCTCGCTCGACGATCCCGAGGCTCACGTGATTGCTGAACAGATGTACCGTTGGAGTGCGACCTCAGCTGCGCTACGCTGCCCCGATGAGCTGCTCACATTGAGCATCGAGGAAGGGTTGCCAGCAGCTGTCGATGGGCTTCGAATGGAGTTAGCCGAGCTCATCGACCATTTGAACATTCGGATAGGTCGTTTTGGCCGAGGCCGTTATACGGGTTTAGAGCATTTAGATAACGGTGAGAAGGTGCTCGAGGTTCGCGAGATGCCGGCGGCCTGGCTCATTCTCCGAACAGTCCGACATCTCGAGGCGGCATGCCTGCCGGCCGAGTTGATGCGCGTGAAGATGGGGCTGGAGCAACTATGGACCCGAGAAGCTCTGGAGGGCCGATGGTTCGGTGCCCTCAAGGATGCGCTTGAAGCATTCATTCAGAGTTGTGCGGCCCGGGTGACCGGCACCGTCACTTGGCGGCTCCACAACGGGAGCGTGACTACTACCGCGATCGTTGCCGAAAGACCAGCGTACATCCGTGACCGTGAAGCGTGGGAAACCGAGTCGATCCACGCTGAGCTGGATACGTTCAGCCCGCTGCTCAGTGAGAGAAGTAGAAGCTTATGAACTTGACCGCCATTCCGGGCAGGTCCGCGATCCCCGCCGTGCAAGCCCGCATCGCCGGCGAAGTGAGCAGCCGACGCTACGTTGCATTGTCATCGACGGAAACTGAGACATTGGCCGGCGCTTCGACCTCGGACTGGAGCGAGTTCGCCGCCGAATGGGATCACCTCACGCTCGACCGATACATGAGCGATGGCGGTACCTACCGACTGCGGCGTTACAGCAGATTCAGTCTCGACGTCTCCTCCGGAGATTTGAGCCAATTACCGCACGGTCCGTACCAGCAGAGCAGGGCTGTGAATTCTCTCAACGGTGGGATCGAGCGCCATTTCGATCCGTGCCGTGCGTCGTTTTGTGAGAACCAGGCACTTCGGAGGCTCCTTCTGGGGCTGGGGATGGCGTTCACCCAAGCTGATGGCGGTAGCCGCTGGGACATCAAGTTGCATCCTTATCGCATCTTGGCCTCAACGGGGGAGACCGGCCAGCCAGCCCCCGAAGGTCGACATAGCGACGGCGTGACGTTCGTGATGACCCTGATGATCGCGCGGCACCAGGTGGTCGGTGGGCGCAGCACCATATTCTCCGAATCGGGCGCGGAGATCATCTCGACGACGCTCAGCCGTCGGGGCGAGCTGCTGATCTGCGATGACCGCCTAACCACGCACTCGGTCACTCCGATCAGCCCTGTCGAGGGATTCACCAGCGGGCACCGCGACGTGCTCGTGATCGCATTCACCGCGGCTCCGATGCCAGCTTTGCACGTTGGCTAGCTGCCGCGGCAGGCAAACATTATGCGCCAGGAATACCGGCACGATAGGCGGCCTGATCAGCTGTGCGACTCAGCGGTCAGGCCCGCGCAGGGGTGGTCTTCGAAACGCTTGTCACCTCGACTGACTGACGTGCCGGCCGAGGAGACTGTGCTCGACATGGTGCGGGGATCCGATCTTGATGCTTCGAGCGATCCGGTAGTGCGCTGCCTGCCGCAATCGGCTCAGGCAGGGCCATGCCTGGCGCGACCCTTCAGCCGCCCCCTCACGAGATTGGAAACCTATGGTGAACAGCTTTCCATTGCGCATACTCAACCGCGCCGAGGTAGCACGCTGCCTCGAAGGCATCGACCTGGTCGCCGTCGCTGAGGCAGTGCTCCGCCGCCATGCCGAGGGGCTGACGGTTCTGCCGGCGGAGGGATACCTGTCCTGGCGCAACGACGTGAATGGCGACTGCCGCTCGCTGGCGATGCTTGGCGCACTCACTAGGGATGCTGATCGCCAACCGGTATACGGGCTCAAGGTAATCAACGCCGCGACCAGCAACCCGGCCCGTGGCATGGAGCGTGCCGGCGGGATCGGAATGATCTTCGACCCGGAGACGGCGCGTCCGGTGATGCTGGTCGAGGTCGGCCTCATCAGTGCGTTGCGCACCGCTGCCTACACTGTGCTGTCGATCCGCGCGCACGGTCCGACCGACTGGAGCACCTTGGCCGTCATCGGCACCGGTACTCAAGCCGCGGTACATCTGGACCTGATCGCCGCGGACGTGTCCACCCTGGCAGAAGTTCGCGTGTACGACATCGACCGGCGGCGTGCCGAGGATTTCGCACAGCGAGCGAGTGCCCGGCACCCGAAACTTGACGTCCTGGTTGCCGACGAACCGGCAGCGGCGACCGTGCCGGCCCAGGTGGTGGTCACCGCGACCACCTCAACGGCGCCGTATCTGGGCCCAGAGGCATTCGGCCCGGGTACTTTTATCGCGCACGTGTCGCTGGATGACCTCACCGCCGAGGCGCTGCTCGAGGCGGAGGCGTTGTTCGTCGATGACGTCGAGTTGGTGCAGGACAACCCGCGCCGGATCCTCGGCCGGCTGATGCAGGACCAGCGGGTGCTGGCGCCGGGGAGGTCCGGTGGGGCTGACAGCCGCCCGTTGGACGGAACGCTGGGCGATGTCCTTATCGGCCGCAGGCCGGCGATCCGCCCCAGTACGGGCTATGTCGTGAGCAACCCGTTCGGCATGGCGGTCCTGGATGTGGGTTTTCTCGATGTGGTTCGCGCCGAGGCCCAGCGCCACAACATCGGAATGCAGCTCGATTTGCTGCCTAGCGGTGAGGGTTAGCCTTGGCCGCTCGTACGCGCCGCGCCGCGCCGTCCGGTTACCTACCGCTGACCTCCCACTTGTCGATGGCCTGACTCAGACCGGGGCGTCCAGGTAACCGAGCGGAGCGTGAATCGGATGGCAGGCAAGGCAGAACTCCGGCAACGGGCAGTGACGGCAACGCCAGAGCTCCTGATCGATAGCGTGGACAACGTGCTGGCCGAGTTGGCGAGTGAGCAGGCGGGCCTGGCGCAGTCGCTCCAATCGCTGGCCAGCTGCTCCACGGGTTCGCTGGGCGAGATACCCCCGACGGCCCTCATCCTGGCCGAGGAGACGCTGGCGCATGCCCGCGCCAGCGTCCTCATCGCCACCTACCTGGTTCGGATGATCGATGGTCACCGGCGGCGCTTGGGACTGCCGCCTGCCGAGCGGTCGGCTGTCGAGAAGCTTCCGGCCGGCCGGTGACTCAGCCTACCGAGGTGCCGCTGCCGGGACCGGTTGGCCCGTGAGGGCGCGCGATGCCAGCTCGACAAACCCAGTGGCGGCGTCCAGCTTCCGGTCGCATTCCTCGGCGCTGTGCCCGTCCGCAATGAGCATGGCATAGCGACTGACGTAGTCCTCCGGCGGCAGCCGCAGTTCCGTACCAGGCTGCACTATGGCTTGGAAGTTGACGCCTTCCAAGCCAGCCGCTCGAGCGCGCTCGACATCGAACTGCACCGAGTCCACAACGCATGGCTGATCCGGCCGCAGGAACCGGATGCCGCTGCACCGACTGCTCGAAGCTGGCTTACCCGGACGGCCGCCGAGTGCCAATTGCAGCGCGTACCAGGCCGTGTTGATGTTGAGTGCACGTTCTGCCAACAAGGGAATGAGGTCACCACCGAACCGCCCGTTGACCTCGATGATGCGCGGACCGGATCGGGTGATCCGGACTTCGGTATGCGTGATCGCGCCGTGGAACTCCAGCGCGTGATGGGCGGCAGCGAGGAAATCCATCAGGGACGCATCGCTGAGGTATTCGTCATCTCCAGCTACGGTGTGGCCCATCTCCTCGAAGTAGGGAGCCTCGTTCAAGCGTTTGCGGGCGACGAAGAGTGGAACGTACTCCCGGCCGTCGAAGTAGCCGTCGACCGAGATTTCGCTGCCTTCGACATACTCCTCGACCAGCACCACATCGTCATTGGTCATACCGGCCTGCCAGGCGCTGCGAGCGATCTGGAGCCCAGTGGCAAGCTCTGCCGGAAGATCGATCTTGACCACGCCCTGGCTGGCGCCTAGTGACCGCGGCTTGACCACCCACGGCGGGCGGACCGTCTGCGCCAACTGTGCGATGTCGCAATCCTTGTCCACCAGCGCGAACCGGGGTTGTCCCACTCCTGCCTTGGCTAGCAGCTCGCGGGTCTTGGACTTGTCTCGGCAGGCAGCAACCGCTTCGACGCTCGGGCTGGGCAAGCCGAGGGCTTGGGCCGCAGCGGCGGCCGCCAGGATCATCCCCTCGTGATAGCAGAAGACGGCGTCAATGCGTTGCTCGGATGCCAGCCGCCGTGCCGCGATGACGGTCTCTTCCGGCGAGAAGGTATCTGCCGAGGAGGATCCCACCAGATACCGGGATTGCCAAGTGGGTGGATCCGGCTCCAGCAACCACAGCTCGGCATGCTCAGCCGCCTGCCTCAGCACATAATCACGAAATGCCTGCTGTCCGCTGCCGATCAGAAGAACCCTTGGCCTTCTACTCGTATCATCCATTCCAGCTCCTGGGCATCAGTGTGTTGGCAGATCGAAGTAGTGGGATGCAGCCGCGGCGGCAAGCGCCTCGAGCACGCCGCATCGGGTAGCTGCAGGCCTCGTCAGGCATCGGCAGGCGCCACTCGTTTGCCGACGTGGCGCCCGCTGATCGAACAGCAGACGGTCGCGATGCAGCCACCTACTACACAGCAGGTCCAGAGCAGCTGCCGGTTGACTGCATACAGCGAGGTGCCCAGCGACGGCCCGATCGCGTAGCCCAAGCTTTGGGCTCCGCCAGCAAGTGCGAGGTACCTTGGCCTAGCCGGCTCGGGCGCCATCAGCGCAGGGGCCGAGGCGGCGGGGGGTGCGCCGATTATCTCGCCGGACGTCCAGACGAAGGTGGCGAGGACCAGCGCCGCAATGCCGCCGGGCAGGCCGAAGCACGCGATGCCCAGCCCGATCAGGAGCACGCCGAGCGGCAGGGTCCGGGCAATCGGCCAGCTCCTCAGCAGGCCGGTCAGGCTGGGTTCCAGCGTGACCACTAGCAAGCCGTTCGCCGTGACCATCGCGGCGTACACCGAGGTAGCCAGGCCCTTGTGCAGAACCTCGAGGGGTAGCGTGGAGATGTATTGGGACTCCACTGCGGCAATCGTCAGCAGCCCGAACATCAACCACAGCAGCCTTGGATCACGCAAGGGTTTCTCTCCATGCACCTCCCGCCCATCTGGCCGGGCTCGGTCGGCTACCGAGGAGATGCCGGGTTGGCGCGGCAGGAACAGCACCGCGAGCACCCCAAAGATCAGCGAGGTCGCCGCATCCACCACGAACAGCAGCGTCCAACTGAGCGAAGCCAGCGCCGCACCGACCAGCGGCGTGATCAAGGCACCGAGGTTGAGGCCGAATCGGTATCCCGCCGCGACCAACACCATCTGCCCGCTGTCGACTGCCGCGGCCAGTAGTGTCATTGCGGCCGGACGGAACAGCTGGGTGGTTATGCCTGCAACGCCGCTGGCCACATCGACTGCGGCTGGCCCGGTGAGCATTGCCAAAGCGCCCACCGAGATGCCGGCGCCGAACATCGACAAAGCGATGGTGCCGCGGCACCCGATGCGGTCAGTGACCAGTCCACCGAGGGAAACGCCCAGTACCGTACCGGCACCGAAGAAGGTGAGCGCCAGCCCGGCGGCGCCGGGGGACCAATGACGGCTGGTGGTGAGATAGAGCACCGCGAAGACTTGAACGAACGATGCCATTCGGTTGATGGCGACACCGGCTATCAGCAATTGGCAGTGTCCCGGTAACCGCCCGAGGACCTGCCAAACGGCGCCGATGCGGGTTTCCTTGGCAGCCACTTCAGAGCCGGCGACCTCTTCGGGCAATTGGATCTGCCCCGCCGCCTGACCACCGCGCCCGCCAGGGCGTACCGGAGCATCGGGTGGCGACAAGGCTTCCTCCTCGGTAGACGACAACGGCGCCGTGCCATCGTGCTGGCTGGCTCCGACGACGCCGGCTGGGTCAGACAAGGTTTCGGCCGTGTCCTCAACATGATTGGAGCTCGAAGGTCAGGAGTACCGGACTGTGGAAATATTGTCAATAGCGTAATATGACGGTGTCCTCCCGTTATGCGATCGCGCTGGCCGAGGCGAAACTCACGTCATTGCCAGGACCTCTTCCCGCAGCCGAGTGCCGGCGCCGGGCCCCGTCGGCTGGACGATCCTGCCGTTGCCGTCTTGGCGCACCGGTTCGGCGAACAGCTCGTTGTGCCAAGGGAACTCCAGCCAGGACACGCTGTCGCAGGCCAGCGCACAGTGCTGATGGACCTGGCCGAACTCGCTGTGATGCGACGCCACGGCAAGTCCGTAGGCGCTGGCCAAACCGGCCACGGTCAGCCATTCGGTGATGCCAGCTAGCCTCGTCACATCCGGCTGGACGATATCGACCGCCTCGGCCTCGGCGAACTCGCGGAATTGGCTGACCAGATGCAGGTTCTCACCGACCGCGAGCGGCACACCCGTGCGCCGGCGCAGCGACCGATGGGCGGCAACGTCGTAGTAGCGGCACGGCTCCTCCAGCCAGAGCAGGCCGACGTCCTCCACACCCCGGCAGAACCGGACGGCCTGCGCCTCGCTCCACAGTTGCGTTGCGTCGGCCATCAGCGTGATGTCGTGGCCAATCGCGGCCCGGATCGCCCGCAACCGGGCTGCGTCCTGGCAAGGATCGGACCGGCCGACCTTGACCTTGACCGCTCGCCAACCGCGTTCAGTGGCCTCGCAGACCGCTGACAGCAAATCGCCGTCGCTCCAGCACGGATCGCCGATCGTGAGGTAGGTAGCCGGCCCGGTGCTTCTGGCCGTGCCGAGGATCGCATGCAGCGGCCGGTCGAGGGACTGGGCCAAGATATCCCACAGGGCTATATCGAGCATCGCACGCGTCGGCACGGCGTTCGACGGGACCTGGTCGAGCTTGGACTCGGCGAGCGCGCGCCATAGCTCACGGACCCGGCATGCGTCGCGTCCGACCAGGACCGACCGGACGACCTCCAGCACGCCGTCCGATATCCCCGGCCAGCGAATCGAGTGCATGCCGGACAAGCCGACCCCGATCGGTCCTCGCTCGGTCCGGAGAAGAACACCGCACGAATGCTTGGTCTTGACCTGGGAGGTACCCGGCTTCGTGACCGGATAGGTCAGCGTGAAGGGCTCGACGGCCGTGATGATGTGGGCTGGTGGCATGCTCGGTTCGGCCATCTGCTCAGATCAGCCCATATTCCTCGAACCGGTTGAGCCACGCCCGGTAGGTCGCGTCGGTCATCTGCCGCTCGGCCCGGCGCTCGGGTGACTCGTCCTTCTCGCCCACCCGCCAGAACACGTGGCCTCGCTCGGCGAACTCCGGTTCCTCCTCGCGGTTCCGGTTCGCCGTCGCATCACCCCGTCCCTCGACGAACAGCACCGGGGCACGGTCCTTCACCGCGGGGCCCCGCAGCACCAGGTTGATCGTTCCCGGCTCCGGCAGCGGGGTGGAGTGGATGGCCTCGTGATGGATGGTGAAGCAATGCCCTGCGACGTCATCGTGGACGCATTCGGTCGAGACGTCCTCCACCCGGGTGCCTTCACCGAACACACCGCGCACGCTGTACGCGCGATGGGTGTAGTGCTTGCGCAGCACCAAGTTGGTGAAGGTGAATCGATGCTGATGTGGCATTTCCTGCTGATACTCCGTCGCCATCCGAAGACGTAACCGGAAGCCTCGCTCGGGTTCGTCCCAGAGCACGATCTTGTCCTCGACCACCCCCGACTCGGACTTGCGCCAGAGTAGGGGATCCTTCCTCGCCCCGATGACCAGTTCGCGCAGCAGCCCGCGATTACCGGCGATCTCGCCGAGCAGTGCCGCATTGCCGCGGTGGACATCCCGGATGTCATCCCACTCGATGGCCGGTACCCGGGCGAAGAACTCCGCCGCTGACCGGTTCGCCGGCCGGAGCAGGGTCATCGGGACATCCCCAGCGCCGCAAGCCTGCTGAGCACAGCGGTGGTCCGGGCCGGAACGGCCTCCGTCGAACCCTCGGCCGGCTGCCGGGTTGGCCGCCGCACTACTAGCGCCACCGTCTCGCTCGTGGTGCCGAGGGTCTGCACCAGCGTGGCGCTGGAGGTATAGCAGCTGCCCGGCTGCTCGAACCGGGTTACCGATGGCACCAGCCCGTTGTCATCGGTGCTGTCGCGATGGAAGATCGTGAATTCGAAACCACCCCGCAGCGATAGCACCGAGTACTCCACTGACGGAGCGGCCGGGTCGGGCGGTGGCGCGTCGTCGCCGAGCAGCAGCTCGAGGATCCAGTCACGGTCGGCCGGCGCGAGCAGTACCACCCGTTCGGTCCCGTCGACCTCGACCAGGCGGTGGGCGAGTTCCCGGACCGCCGCTGCGATGAGCTCCTCCAGGAGCGCCGATTCGGCAACGTCGCGCAGCAGCGCATGCGCGTGGTGGCTGGCCTTGTCGATGTCATCCCAGTCGATCTCGGTGCTGGCGAGTTCCTCCCGGCCAGCATCACCGGCCTCGGTCTCAGCGGTCATCGTCATATCCTCTCCGCCGGCAATGCCCGACGCGGGAGCTCCGGCGGACAGCGAACCTGCTTCTTCGATCAGCTCATTGAGGTCCTCGCGGCAGTCGCCGCAGGTCATCCCGGCACCGGTGCATGCCATCAAGGCGCTGGCCCTGCTCGCCCCGCAGCGGATGGCGGCGAGCAGCTCATCCTCGGTGACCACCGCGCAGACACAGACGACGCAGGTCACGGCTGCCGACGGGCTTCCTGCTCGTCGTCCAGCGCGGTGAGGGCAGCATCGAGCACCTGCCGCATCTCGGCGAACTGATCCGGACCCATGATCAACGGGGGGTGGATGTTGATGACATCCGGGGCCATACCGGTGGCCGCCAGCAACGCCCCGGTCGGGCCGTGGTCACGGGCCAACGCCCGCAATCGCCCAGCCAGGGCGCCGTGCAGTCGGATCCGCGCCGCGGCACCCATCACCGCTATTCCCGCGATGGTCGAGGTATGCGCCGCGCGAAGCTGCTCCAGCACAGTGCGCAGGGATCGCTCGAGGACGACGATGTCGCTCTCGACCTCGTCCCACGCCTGCCAACGGTCGAGTACCGCGTCCAGCACACCTAGCGCGTGTGGCAGCCCGACGTAGGTGGCGGAGTGGCTACCCGGGCGATACACGTCCGGGCTCATCAGCGGTTCGCGTCCCCACACCATGCTCACCGCCGCGCAGCCGTTGGACAATCCCTTGCCCGTGACCACGATGTCGGGGGTGATACCCGATCGCTCGAACCCCCAGCGTGGACCGGTGCGATGCATGCCGGTGAAGATCTCGTCCACGATGACCAGTGCATCGTGTTCCCGCGCCCGGCGGACCGCTGCGTGCAGCAGGGCGTAGTCGGGTTCGACCATGCCAGCCACGTTGAGCACCGGTTCGACGATCAGGGCAACCGCCCGGCGAGCGTGCTGGCGTCCGCCGACACCGGACACCTCGGTCCCCCAGTTGGCGACGGCAGCTACGCAGCCCGGCGAGCAGCCCGCAGTTGGCTGGTGGTGGGGACAGCGCTCGCAGTCCGGGCTCGGCAGCCGTACCACCTCCAAGCCGATCGCGGCGAGGAACTCTCGGTAGCGAGGGCTGGAACTGAGCATGCTGGTCGCCGCCGACCGGCCGTGGAAGGCCCCTTCGAACACAAGGATCGTGCCCGGGCCGCGATTGGCCGCGACGATCCGCAACGCCGTCTCCATCGCCTGCGCGCCACCGAGGTCGAGCTCCACCCGACCGGCCACACCGGTGCGTTCGGAGACGAGACGCTCCAGGCGTTCCAGCACCGTCAACCGCAGCGACGATTCGCAGAAGGAGGGCAGACCGGGCAGCGCCGCGCAGCGCTCCAGGGCCTCCCGCAGCACCGAGCGGTCGTACCCGAACGGGACGGTGCCGTTTGCGGCCTCCAGGTCGAGGTACCGCCGCCCCGAATCGTCGACGAGGTAGCAGCCCTCGCTGGCGGTAAAGACAGGTACCGTCTCGGACCGGTAGATGAGGTTTCCGGCCCCGGCAAAGCTCGGCGGCCGAGCGGCCCGCGTGGTGGTGGTGGTCATCGCGCGACAACCGCGGGCTGCTGATCCGGCTCGGCGGCATCTAGCCGGACGCCGCCGAGCAGGCAGGCGATGCCATCCAGTTCGACGACCCGGCTACCGTCGGGGTTGCGCGTATCGGCCAGGCTGATCCGCCGCTCGGCCAGCGCACGCACCGACCAGACCAGGGCGGGTGGATCGCTGACCACCTTCTGCTCGGCCTCGTGCGCCTGGGCGGAGCGTCCGGCCCGTCGGGGCACCGGCGGCCCGAGGCATAGCACGGGGCCGCCGTCGACCGAGTCATCGACCAGGAAGCACGACGTCCGGGTTTCCCGGTGGCCAAGGTCAAAGGCACGCTGTACCGGGCTTCGTCCGATGAGCAGTCGCGCTCCGTCGTCGCCGAGGATGCTGAGGTCACCCGGATGCATGTTGATCATGCGCCCGGCAAAACGAGTGAGCAGATCTCCTTCGATTAGTCGGTGATAGGCCAGCACGATCAGGTCGATGAAGCCGTTATGGCTTTCCCACTCGGCAAGTTTGGCGTTGAGGTCGTCGTGCCATTGGCGGCCCCGGGCCCGGTAGCCGCGCAGGTCGTCCGCCGTCGCCATCGTCGACCGCAGCCCGCAGCGGCTGTCGAAGTCACCGGGCCAGGTCTGTATCCCGGCCGCTGCGGCTACCCGCAGGGCAGCCACGTTTGGCGCGTGCGACGCCACCAGGCAGACATCGAGCAACGCCGGCTCGACAGCCTGCAACGCCAGCAGGGTTCGCAGGTTCGCCCCGGTGGCGGAGACCAGCACGGCGACGCGCAGCGGGCCGCTTCGGCGGCTCACCCGGGTCACCTCGGCTCAGCTGGATGCGGTGCCACGACCGGGCCACGAACCACTAGCAGCGTCACCGCCTGCTCGACCTCGAGCAGGTGCTGTTGATCCGGGTGCAGCGTGATCGTCCGACCCTGGCCATCCTCGCGCAGGAAGCGTGGCGCTACCGAATCCTCGGCCGAGGTCCCCTCGGCCAGTTGCGGACCGGCCATGCCGAACAACGCGAGCCGGATCCGTCCATCGAACACCCGAGCGGTCAGCGGCCGGGTATGTCGGTGGTTCGGCTGGGCAACCGTGCGGCCAGCCGGCGACATCCGGCAGATCGCGATCTCGGTACGGCCGTCGGACCACAGCGGCTGACCGCCCTCAGCCAAGGCGCAGTCATAGCCCGCAGCGGCCGGGATCTGGGCCTCGAAGCCGGCATCAGCCGGTATCAGCTCCGCGATCGCGTCGAGCAACTGTTCGGCCGTCTCGGCGGCGCGGTCGAGGTCCGACCAGTCGATCGCCTCGGCGGCAGCGGCCAGCTCGGGGGTCACCAGCTCGATGCCGCCCTCGTGGATCAACGCGGTCATCAGATCACCTCGAGATACCGAAGCTTGGTGGCGAGCTCGTCGAAGTAGTCGTGGCCGATCCGCTTGGCCCCCCGTCGTGGCTCCTTCTCCTGCTCCTCGCCATAACGCCACCACGCCTTGCCGGTTTGCCGATCGGTGATGATCGAACGTTCCTTCTCCGCGGGCCCGCGCAGGAACAGAGAAACGGTGAGCGGCGTGGTGAACGTGGTGTGTATCTCGGAATGGTGCAACGTGTAGCAGCTACCGGTCGACTCCGTGGTGACGAAGCGCGGTTCCACGTGCAATCCGGCATCCTCGGCATCGAAGTCGTCCTGCGACAGGTTCGACACCTGCTCACCCGTACCGGCGAGCAGCTGGTGGCGAACGTGCCGATACCGCCCTCGCAGGATCAGCGTGGTGAAGGAAAATCGATGATCGTGCGGGCGATCCTTGTGGTCGCTGGTCGACAGATGGACCCGGATCCGCATGCCGCGCTCGAGCGCATCGTAGACAACCAGCTTGTCCAGCAGCCGGTGATGCTCGCATTTGTCAAACAGGTCGTCGGTTTCCCGGGCTCGTGCTACTAGCTCGCCGAGTGCCGCCTTGTCGGCGGCAAGTGCCAGTAGCAACTCTCGTGACTGTTCCCGCGCCTTGTCGAGGTCTCCCCAGTCGATGACTGCCTGATCCAGTGTGGTCAGCACTCGATTCTCCTTAGGGGGTTCACTCCGGCAGCAGGGCCGGGATGTCGAACACTCGATACGCGGTGTCGGCTGCCAGCTGCCCGATCTCTTGCTCGGTCAAGCCGATCCGACGGGCGTTGTGCAACTGACGCGCCATCGGCTGCGAGCCTGCCGCCACAGTTCCGCCATCCTGGTACCAGAGGGTGTTCTCCGGCTCGTGGTGCAGCAGCTGACCGCCCAGCCGGGCAGAGTCGCACCGGTCGGTCATCAACATGCTGTTCTCAACACCCATAAGGCGTACTGCCGTCGCGGCGACCTCGAGATCGACGTGCTCTCCGTCAAAGTTGATGCACGCGGCCAGCCGACCGGCCGCGGCCAGGTTCATGATTGCCGCCGGAACCGGGCCGACCTGCTCGGCCAGGCCGTCGAGTGTCCAGCAGCGGAGCTGATACGAGGCGATCGTGGCATCCCGGTCCCGGCGGGCCCGGCTGGTCCGGAAAGCGTGCCGGATCGTGAGTGGCATGTCGTTGAACAGGTGATCGGTGGTCACCCGCAGCCCGGTCCCGCCCCAGGATGCCGACCAGGCGAGCTCGACGATCCGGTAGACGGCTTCGGCACTGCGCGGGGGGTCGTCCCGAAGGAAGTGCCCGAGCGACGGCCGCACGCCATGCTCGACCAGCACCGGCACGATGTCCTCGAACCGCCGTGGCGAGCCCGGATCCTCCACCGCGAACGGGGAACCAGGGGTGAAGGCGTCCGGCGACAGCACCGTGTAGAGCAGCCCCAGCCGGCCCAACGCGGCGATCTGTAGCCACTCGCCGAAGGTCGGTTGCCAGACCGTGCTCGCCGGTGTTCCGCCATGGCTGGCTAGCAGCGGCCCTTCCAGCGCAATGCCCACCACGTGCGGGATCTCGCCAAGGGCCCGCAGGGCCGCGAATTCCTGCATGAACCGCTGGAGCGAGCCCAGCCGGTGCCGGTGGAGGTACAGCGTCGGCACACACACCACGCTCTCGGCGGCAGCGGCGCGGTCAAGCCTGCGGAGGTCGAGCCGATCGAATTCCGAAAAGTCCACGTCGCCGAAGCCATGACAGTGCACCTCCACCGGAAGCCGGGCTGCGCCGTCCGCTGCCGACTCCGGCATCAATGCGGGTCGAACGGTCATGGCACTCCTTTCATCCCAAGCAGCGTTATAGAACGGCTTCGGACGCTTCTGACAAGCGATGACTCTAGCCGAAAATCCCGTACAAGCAATATGCCGGAGTGACTACTATCTTCCCTGCTTCACGGTATATGGCTATGCTCATTCGCTATGACCCCAGGGCCGGCAATGTGGGCATCTCGCAGCTCCGGGCCGGCTTGCGCCGATGCGGTCGTCCCGCCGACCAGGCAGCCGGTGCGACCGCGTTCCGGGCAACTCCGGGTGGTCACGCTCAACGTCTGGAACACGTTCGGTCCGTGGCCGGAACGCCGAGCTGAGATCGTCGCCCAGATCTTGGCACTGTCGCCGGATGTGGTGTGCCTGCAGGAGGTGGTGCACCGTGCCGGTTACCGGCAGGATGCCGATCTGATCGCCGCCTGCCGGGCGGGTGGGCTCCGGTTGCACGGCAGCTATGCGGGCCGCGCCTTTGCGGACGGCCTGCTCGGCAACGCACTACTTACCCAGGCCGCGCCGATCTCCACGGCGGTCTGTGAACTGCCGGTGCGCGAGGCCGGCGAGGCCATCCGGGTCGCCGTTGCCGTCCGGACACTGGACGCGGTGGTGGTGACCGTGCACCTGAGCCCGAAGCAACGCCAACAGGAACTCCGCGTCGAGCAGTGTGCGCGGCTGCGCAACTTCGTGCTCGACCTTAAAGCTGAGCATGCCGGCGTGCCGCTGATCTTGGCCGGGGACTTCAACTGCACACCCGGGGGACCGGAGCTCGGCATGCTGCGGTCGGCGGGCCGGCTGGATGACTGCTGGGAGGTGGCCGGCACCGGCCCCGGCCACACTTGGTTGACGGCGAACCCGTTCACCCCAGCCGACATAGGCGGGGACGATCGATACGACTATCTGTTGTACTGGCCAGCGGCCGGCGGCACCATGCGGCCGCGCTCGGCTCGGGTGTTCGGCGGGCACTCGCTGACCGGCACCATGCTGTCAGACCATCTCGGGGTGGTCGTTGACCTCGGCTGACCTACTCGTATACCTCGACCAGGCGAACTTTCCTTCGCTATCGACGGGGGACTTCCTGTCGATAGCGGCCGCGGCGGGCGCGCGGGCCGTCGACCTGCATCCGTTCCTGACCGGTGAACCGTGGGTATCGGCGGTAGGGTCTGCGTTGCGCAGCAGCCTGGTGGTGTCTTGCGTCAGCCCGGTCCCATCGTGGTTCGAACCGTTCGATGCGGAAGGCCGTTTCCCCGCCGAAGTGCTGCGGCTGCTCGATGCCGCCGGCGAGCTGGGCAGCCGCCTCGGCGTACCGAGCCCGGTATGTGCCGGGCCGCCGGGCCGGACGGAGGCGAGCAAGATCGGGCGCGCACTTGCCGCGCTCGTCGAGGAGGCCGATCGCCGCGGTGCCCGGGTCGCCTTCGAACCGGTCGGCGAGTCGGTGCGCTTTCCGGGTAAACGGGGCGTCGTTGCGACCGTGGCGGCGGCCCGCGAGCTGCGTGACGCGCTGGGGCTTCCGCTGGAACTGGTCGCCGACTCCTACTGCCTGGCCACCGCGGGTACCGATCTCACCGCCGCCTGGGATGCACACGACATCGCGGTGGTCCAGATCGCCGACCGTCGAACCGATGGCCCCGGCCGGGTGCTGCCCGGTATCGGCACGTTGCCGCTGGACCGCTGGCTGGGTGCCACCAAGCTGCCGCCAGGATCGGCGATCGGCATCGAGGTCTTTCCGCTAACCAGGCCGGACGATCCGCTGGATCTGGCCAGCGAGCTAGTCCAGGTCGCCACCCGAGCAGCCGCATTGGGCGGCATGCGCAGCCCGTGAGCCGGGACAACAACGTGCTCATCGACGAATTGCGCCACGCGGAGCCGTTCCCGGCCCGGTTGACCGTGTCCGCGACCAAAGCCCGGTTGTTCAGTGTCGACACGTACTTCGTCGAGGCATGGCAGCAACTCACCGAGCTGACGCCCGACCCGCTGGAGTTCGCGCACCGCCACGGCATCGTGGTGCTCAAGCCGGACGCGTGCGCCGGCCGCCGAGGCTCGGCGATCATCAACTGGCTGGCGGAGCACGGCTTCGAGGCAGCGTACTGTGCCCGGCTGCGGTTCGACCGGCATTCGCTGCGTGCGCTGTGGCGCTACCAGTGGAACATGGCCACCCCGCAGCGACGGGCATTGCAGGAACAGGTCATGACCAGCTTCGACTCACTGGTGGTCATCGTCCGCAGGGCTCGTCCGATCCGGGTGCCGACGACGGTCTACCTCACCGATCTGAAGGGGCCGTCCCTGCCCGCGGACCGCAAGCCCGAGCATCTGCGCACCGTGCTGAAGTCGACCAACGCGATACTCAACTTCGTCCACACCGCCGACGAACCGGCCGATGTCATCCGCGAGCTCGGCATCTACTTCGACACCGCCCAACGTAGCGCCTGCCTGCGCACGCTGCTCCGCCACGACGAACCGGCCGACACCAGGATGCTGCTGGAGGAGCTGGAGTCCGACCACGCCCGAGCCTGCCAGGACGCTACCGACGGACCGCTTTGCTGGGACTGGTTGACCCAGGCCGTGGCAGGGATACCGGCCAACCTGGCCGGCATCGAGCCCCTGGTACGCACCGTGGCAACGGACTGGGGTGAACCGTGACCGGACCGAACATCGAGGCACTCGCCGAACGCGTACACACCAGCCGGACCGACCGGGGCTGGAAGGCGGCGGTTGGCCGGGCGCTGCTGGCCGAACGGCTGCTGCTCGCTACCTACGCCTGGGCCATCCTCCGAAGCGGGGTCCGGGAACCGCTGGACCTGCTGTTGCGGGGTAGCGGCGCCCAACGGCTGTTATCCGTCTTCAGCGACCTGGATTATGAGGTGAGCAGCCCCGCCCATCCACACGGCCACGCCGACGTGGAAGCGTGGATGGCCGAACGACTGGCCGCCCTGGGTATCGATGCCGAGGGCTCCACCGGCCGGCCACTCGAGGCGGATCTAGTCGATAGCACCGGGCAAACCCGAGACCTGCACGAGCTCACCGAGCTGCGGCGGGCGGGCTCGCCACGGCGGGACCTCGGCTGGGTCGGCGACGCCTTCGCCGACCTGCCGATGAACTGGTGGAACCGGGTGAGCACGTACGAGGCGCACGGGCGGCACCGCCACGCCAAGTTCGCGTTCTTCGAGATCCGCGCGCTCATCTGCCGGCTGTCCTGGCGGCATGACGTGCCGGACGGCACGACCACCGGGCAGCTTGCCGGTCTGGTGCGCGTTCTGCCGACGGAGGCGGCGAATCTGCGGACGCTGGCGGTCGATGCGCTCAGCTGCTACGAGACCGATCCGCACGCCAGCACATCGGGAGTCGAGGATCTCCAGCAGCGCATGGCCGAACTGCGACGTCGCCAGCAGCTGGCCGGCCCGGATGAGTCCGTCGTCCCGGCATACGACCTGCGTAGGAGGGCGCCTACGGCTCGGGTTCAGCGGAAAGGCACGACGTGAGCACACCCATCCGCGGCACGCTGGCCTGGTCGCCGCTCACCCTCGGCTGCTGGAACTTCGGACGGACCATCGATGAGCAACAATCGATTCGGGTGACCCGGGCGGCGATCGACGCCGGCGTCCAGGCCTTCGACGTCGCGGACGGCTACGGCAAGGGGCAGGCCGAGGTATTTCTCGGCAAGGGCCTTCGTGGCCGACGGGATCAGGCCCTGATCACGACCAAGTTCGGCGCCGCACGGGGCCACGGCCATCGAACCCCGGAGGGTTACCGAGCGAATTCCGGCGGCGGCCAGCCGGATTACCTTCGAAGCCGGCTGGAGCAGAGCCTAAGCCGGATGGGGATCGATCACGTCGATCTGCTCCAGATGCACGACCCCGACCCGGACACGCCCATCGAGGAAACCCTGCAGGCACTGGATGACCTCGTCAGACAGGGCAAGATCCGCGAGTACGGCTGCTCGAACTACACGGCCGACCAACTGCGAGCGGCTATCGACAGCGCACGAGCATTGGGGGTCGCCGGCTTCGTCTCGATCCAGGCCCAGTACAGCCTGCTGCATCAACTGCCCAACCGGACGGTGCTGCCCGTCTGCCGCGCCGAGGGCCTGCACCTGCTGCCCTACTTCGCGTTGGCCAACGGGGTGCTCACCGGCAAATACGCGAAGCTGGCGGACGTTCCGGCGCAATCCCGGCTGGGTACCTTCCGGGCGGAGAACCGCGACGACAAACTGCGCCGCTTCTGGAATCCGGTGATCGTCGATCGCGTCAAGCGGCTTACCGGATATGCGGCCGACCGCGGTCGTTCACTGCTCGAACTGGCCCTCGGCTGGCTACTCAGCCAGGAGGTCGTACCCACCGTGATCACCGGAGCTCGTACCCCGGAGCAGATCCGGGCCAACGTCGAGGCGAGTTCCTGGCGGCTCACCGAGGATGAACTGGCCGAGTTGGCGTTGCTGCTCGATGACCGGGCGCCGTTGATCTGCGACGACCTCTCCCATGCCTGAACAGCGGCGGACGCTGGAGGCGACCGCAGCCGATGGCCCGGTCGGGACGGTAACCGAGCTCTGGCGTTATCCGGTCAAGTCGATGGCTGGGGAACGGCTCGAGCGGGCCATGGTCCGACCGGGCATCGGCATCCACGGTGATCGGTGTAATGCGGTCGAGGATCTTGGTACCGGCAAGCTCCTCTCCGCCAAGACGGTCCCGGCCATGCTCACCGCCCGAGCCCGCATCGAGCCGGCCGACGGTCGGGTGGTCATCGAGTTGCCGGACGGCACCCAGCACGATGCCGCGGCCTGTGATGCGGCCCTGTCCGAGTGGCTGGACCGCCCGGTCCGGCTTCGTGCCTGCGACGACGGATCGGTTTGGCACTTCGACCGCGCGATAGAGCCGATCCCGGGCAGCGCAGTCGAATCCATGTCTACCCAGCCCGGTTCGTTCTTCGACACCAAGTCACCGATCCACCTGCTGACCTTGCAGAGCATCGCCTCCTGTCAGACCCTGGTACCGCACGCCGTCCTGGATCCGCGGCGTTTCCGGCCGAATCTGCTGGTCGACGCACCCGGGACGGAATACCCGGAGGACGACTGGATCGACGCGACCTTGCGTCTGGGCGAGGCATTGCTCTGGGTACGGCGAGAGGCCACCCGGTGCGTGATACCGGCCCGGGAGCACCTCGGTGGCCTACCGGCCGACCCGCGCATCTTCTATGCGATCGCCCAGTCGCGCGGCAACGCGCTGGGTATCCGGTTGAACCCCACGCGGTCGGGCATGGTGTACGTGGGCCAGCCGGTCATGGTCCAGGATCACGACGGTCCGCCGGCAGAGTTCGCGCACCTGCGGCGGTGAGGGAACATGACCGATCGGCGGCGGGGTTTTTCCGGACAGAGCGTGCCTATAAGGGTTAGACGTGCAAGACTATCCCAGATGCATCCGGCGATTGGTATATCCGTCACGGCCCCGGACCTTAAGGTGATCGGGCCAGAGCACGGCGCGGCCATTCCTTCGTGGCTGTCGGCGATGCCTGATAAGCGAGCACTGTTCGCGGCAGACACCTACTTCCGGGAGTGCTGGGAGGATCTGCTCGAGGCCTTCGTGGAGCCCGAACACGAATTACCCGAGCTCGCGACGATCACGTTCAAGCCCGATGCCTTTGCCGGTCAGGTGGTCGAGCCGGCGCTGCGTTGGCTGGTTGCGAAGGGCTTTCGCGTTGTCGCCGCGCGTCAAGTGATGTTCGATCGCCTCACCATCCGGGGAATCTGGTATTACCAATGGAATATCGCATCGCGCGACCGCAAGGACGTCGTCGATGAGTTGCTCGGTGCCGGGCCGTCGCTGTTGGTGGCGCTACAGCTGCCCGGGCGTCCGGACGCCACTAGGCACCTGAGCCGGATCAAGGGCCCGGCGGTACCGGCACATCGAAGGCGGGGCCAGCTGCGCCACGCCTTGGCTTCACCGAACACATTGTTGAACTTCGTCCACACGGCTGACGAGCCGGCCGACCTGGTACGCGAACTCGGTGTCTTCTTCCCCTCGAATTGCCGCCGCGAGCTGCTCGCGGAGCTGGCCGCCGCTGACGATCGGCTGGCACAGGCCCGCGTGCTCGCGGCGCAGCTCCAGGCCCTGACTCCGCCAGCCGAACTCCGGTTCGACCAGGTGCTGCAGTCACTGTGCGAGCGGCTCACGCCGTCGGCACCCGGATCTGCCGAGCTGCTCGCGGAGCGGTCGTCGGCGGCGCGCGGCGGCAGGCCGGACTGGGGCCGGCTGCTCTGCCGGTTGGAACGTGCCGGCATCCCAGTGACGAAGTGGCAACGGCTGGTCTTGGCAACCGCGCTGATCGAAATGGATGTCCCGACCGGCGAGGTGCTGATCCGCGGAGTGAGCTCGGGCGGGGCAGCTCGCGAGCATCCCTAGCCCGCCCGGCAACGCGCAGCACCGAGAGGAACCATGTCGTATCGGAGTTCGTTCGGGAGTTGGGACGAACGCGCCGGTGTCCGGAGCAGGCCGGTGCGGCAGCTCGACGTGATCTCGGGCTCCGAGACCTTCTTCCCACCCGAGTATGCGCCGTGGGTCGATCATCCACTGGTGCTCGAGCGTGGCCCGCAGACACGATTCCAGCTGCTGGTACATGCCCTGCACCAATACCTCCATTTCACAACGGTGTTGGAGCAGGTGGCCATCCTGCCGGTCACCATGCGGCTATCGCGTGGCGTGGCCACGAGCGGCGTCGACCTCTCCGTTGCCATGCGCACCGATGCCTTCCGGATCACGACCGACGAGGCGTGGCACGCACAGTTCTGCCACGAGTTCATGCTTCAGGTCGGCCAGCGAACCGGCGCCGTGCCGGCCGCGATCACCGATCCGGCCTTCGCCACCGAGCTGGAAGGAGCCCGGCAGTCCTTCGGCCAGGCACATCGCGCACTGGCCGACCTCGCCTTCGCCTGCGTGAGCGAGACGCTGATCTCCGGCTTCCTGGTGTCGGTGCCACGGGACACCAGGCTGCCCGAACCAGTACGCCAGATCGTCGCCGATCATGCAAGCGACGAGGGCCGGCATCACGCCTACTTCCGCAGCTTCCTCAAGCAGCTGTGGCCAGGACTCGCCAGGGATGAGAAGACCTTGGTCGGCCGCCATGCGCCGCACTTCGTGCGCACCTTCCTCGCACCGGATCCAGCGGGTGCGAACGCGGCATTGCGTCAGCTGCAGTTCGGCGCGGCCGACCGAGCTGCCATCCTCGCTGATGTGATGGACCAATGGAAGGCCAATTCCCGCGACGCGCACGCGTTGGCCGCCTCGGGCACAGTGCGCGCGTTTGCCGAGGTCGGAGCGTTCGACCTGCCGGAGGTGCGGGACGCCTTCCGGGCGGCCGGCCTGCCCGGTGCCTAGAGTGCTTCGCCGGTGAGCTCGACATAGCCCTCGGCTTCCAGGCAGCCAAATAGCTCCCCGGCCGCGGCGGCCATGTCCGGCTCGGGCAGCCGTAGCTCGGCGGCGGTCGCGGCAACGATCTCTGCGACCGTATGCCTGCCGTCCGCCCGACAGACCATCCGGTCTCGCGGTCCATCGAGCAGGATCCCTTCGGTACCGGTGAGCAGCAGCAATCCGTCTCGGACCCGACGCGGCCGAACGCCAGAGCGCCATCGGGGATACCGGTCGAGGGGGATCGGCCAGGCATCACCGGCGGCGTCCGCCGGTTCCAGGTAGTGGCCGGGTCGTGGGTCAAGCTCGGTGTACAAGGCCGTGGTATGCACGAACGCGGCTACCTGATCGACCCAACGTCCTTGGTCATTCGGATCGAAGTGCTGCATCGTCTCCAGCGTCCAGTAGGTGTCGAAGTCGATCGGCAGCGCCGCAGCCGCGCTGTGGAATCGGCGCGCGCGCCACTTTCGCAGCGGACCGAGCTCGCCGCCGCCGAGCAACAGCGCGTCGACGGCGTGGTCGAAAGCGTCCTTGGCCGCCAACACCGCCGCATGGATATCACCTGACCGCAACAACCCCAGCGCCTTGACGAGCACCCCGTCCGCCGAGTCGAGTGCGAACTGGATACATAGCGACCGGAACGCAGAGTCGTGCAGTGCGGTGCGGCATACTTGCTGCCACCGATCGCCGGTCAGCACTCGGCCGGTGCTCAACCGGTCGGCGAACTGGCGCTCCTTCACGCCGAACGGCTCAGCGGACGACTCCGCCTCATCGAACACCTCCCAGGAGGCCGCCGCCAGCAGGGCGTCCACCTGCGGCTGTGACCAGTAATGCACCTCCAGCCTTCGATCGGCGAACTCGGTCATCGCGCCGACCAGGTGATCGCCCGCGCGCGATCGAACCAGCGGGAACGTCCGGGCCTCGGGCGTGTGCTCCGTGGCGACGATGACGTCGATGTCGCTGGCTTCGTGCTCCCAGCTGCGCGCCTGCGAGCCCACAAGCAGCACGGCCAGCGTGTCGTCCGGAAGCAGCCGGGCGTCCTGCAGGGCGCCGAGCACGGCCGGGCTGGTCAAGCCCGGACGACCATCGCGTCGACCGGTTCCGGCTCGGTGAGGCATACCCCCGCCTCGACGGCCTCTCGCAGTTGGGCGGCCACCACCTGCGTCGGCAACCCGACGGCCTGGCCGATCTCGTCGACGCGCAACTCTCCGTCACACAACGGCAGCACCGCATGCAACTCGGGTGCGTCTTCCGCCGTCACCTCGAACTGGAGCTCGCCGTCGTAGGCGATTATCAGATCGTCCTGTCGGTTTCGGAGCAGTTGGACCGTCAGTGGAAGCACCGGCCGGGACTTCTCGTCCGGGAGCGGCCGGTATCGTGCTTCCAGATTGCGGCAGTCCCGCGCCCAGTCCGAGACGGTCACCTCGATGGTGTCCCTCGCTGAGGCCGCTAGCAGCGAGGGCTGCGTGTTCTCCTCGCACATGACCTCCAACAAGCCGAGGTTGACCAGCCGCAGCAGCAGTTCCGCGTCATCCAGCCCGCATGTCGTATCCAAGGTTGCGACCTTGCGGCGGATCGCCTCGACGTTTAGGAAGGTACCCGCGCCAGCCGTGGACAGGGCCTGTTCGACCAGCGCCCCATCATCGTTAGCCAGGATGCCCCGGATCAGGCGGGTCGCGTAGTAGGCGCCCTGACCGGCGTAGAAGCTCACCTTGGGGCGCCTGAAGATCTCGGCAGGCAGTAGCTTTCGCATACCATCGCGCAGTATTCGCTTCTGCCAGAACAAATCCGCTCGGCGTGCGGCCGGCACAGAGACCGACAGCTCGACGAGCCGGTGGTCGAAGAACGGCACCCGGCCCTCGATGCCGTTACCGGCCGCGGTGCGATCCTCATGCCAGCACTGGTACTGCTCGACGAATCGCAGCCGCCAGCGGAGATAGTCCTGATAGGGATCGGCCGGCAACCGATACTGCTCGAGCAGCGCACCGGAGAGTAGGGGATCATCCCGATTCCACCAGGACGAAAGCGTTCCGGCTTGTGCCGCGGCGCTGCGCTCGGCCAGCCGCCGCACGATGCGTTCGAAGTCGTCCCAACCGTTAGTGTCGTCGGACAGCGCGTCCGCGTAGCCCCCGTTGAACTCGTCGCTGCCTTGGCCGAGCATCATGCCACGAAGCTCCGGCCGTACCGACTTCGCCAACCGGTGCAGGTAATACTTGTAGAAGTGCTCCGCGGTGCACAACGGCGTCTCCAGCAGCCAGAGCAGCGCACGCCACTCATCGCTATTCGGCGTCTCGGAGGGTTCGAAGGCAAGGAAATGGTTTGTCATTCCGGTGTGCTGAGCGGCCAGGTGCGCGAACTCAGCGTCACCACTAGCGAGCGTGCTGCCGGAGAGCACGCTGAAGGTGTGCAGCGGTCGTCCCAGCTCACCCGCGATCGCAGCGATGGACATGGAGTCGATGCCGCCGCTGAGGAACAGCCCGATCTCGGTGTCCGATGTCGTCGCCTCATCCACCGCCTCGACCAGCAGCCGGTGGTATTCGGCGATGTACTGCTCGTCGGACATCATCGGGGCCGCTGCCGCGGCCGGCAGGGCCCAGTACTCATGCCGGGTGACCGCGCCGGTCCCCAGATCGATCGTTACCACCGTGCCGGGCGCGACAGCTTCTACGCCCACGAACCAGGATGTCGCCGGATCGGTGGCCAGCCGTGAATCCAGCGCGAACACCTGGCTGCGTAGGGCGCCCTCCCAATCGAGCCGCCGCTGCACGGCGGGGTGTGCGAACAACGCCTTGATCTCGGAGCCGAACACGACCCGGCCGCCCGACACGCTGAAGAAGAGCGGCTTGATACCGAACCGGTCCCTGGCCAACACGATCCGGTTGCGCGCCCGATCCCACAGTGCCACGGCGATCAGGCCCCGGACCTCATCGAGGAATCCCGTTCCACGCTCGGCATACAGATGGGCGAGTACCTCGCAGTCCGATCTGGTGCGGATGACCGGGTTGCCCGACAGCCGGCTTCGCAGTTCCTTGTGGTTGTAGACTTCGCCGTTCGCTACCAGTACGACATCCTTACGGCTATCGAACAGGGGTTGGTCGCCGCTATCCGGTGCGACCAGGGCCAGCCGTCGGAAGGCCAAGCCGACCGAGTGGTCCTCGAACAAGCTGTCACCGTCCGGACCGCGATGGGCGATGGCTCCGGACATCGCACGCAGGGCCACCCGATCACGCGGGTCGAGCGGTGCTCCGGACAGGACGGCTACGCCCGCGATTCCACACATGATGGTCTCCTTCTGCCAGGTGAACGGTCGCCGGACGGCCGAGCGCGAGGCCGGCGTTCACTCTGAAGCCGAGGCGGTGATCAGCGCAGGATCCCGACGTAGATCCGAGCAATACAGCACCGCGGGTGCGATGAACAACAGGGCGGCGAGTAACCAGAGCGCTCCGCGATAGCCGAACAGCTGCCCGGCCAACCCGCCGAAGAGGGCGCCGAGAGGCAACACCCCCCATGACATGAACTTGATCGACGCGGTGGTCCGGGTCAGGAGTTCGGCCGGGACCGTCATCTGGCGATAACTGCGCGCCAACAAGGCCATCGCAGCAATGGCAACGTCTCGGACCAGGTAGCCGACGATGAACAGTCCCAACCTGGGCCCGAGCATCGCCATGGGCACCAGCAGAGCAGCGGCGGGGGCCACCAGCACTAGGACGAACATGGTCTGGAACGGTCCGCCGAAGGCACGCACAAGACGCGGGGCCAGCGCGGAACCGAAGATGGCGCCCACCGATCCGATGCCCACCAGGAGCCCGACCCACGCCGGGGGGACGTGAACCGTCTTTGCCAAGAAGGGGATCACCAGCGTGTCGAAGCCGCCCGCGAGGAAGTTGAGCACAGTTGCCATCAGAGCCAGCGGCCGCAGTACCGGGTCGGTGATGACATATCGCAGGCCAACCCGGATCCGGGTCCAGGTACCGGCACGCCGGTCGGACGCCGCCGTCGTAGATCGTACGGCTGTCCTACCACTGCGCACGCTGGCAACCGCGGCCACCGAAGCCAGGTAGCTTGCCACGTCGACGCAGACCGTCCAAGCCGCCCCGAGCAGCTTGACCAGCACACCACCGAGGGCCGGTCCGGCTGAGTTGGCGATGGATTCCGAGGTCTGCAACAGGCTGTTGGCCGTGATGATCTCGTCGCGCGAAACCACCTCGGGCAGGAACGCCTGACCCGCGATCTCACCTATCACGGTTGCCACCCCGACGATCAGGCAGACCGCGAGGAGCTGGCTAAGGGTGACCCGCGCGATGCCGGTCGCCACCGGAATCGACAGCAGAGCGGCGGCGCACATCAGGTCGCTGGCGATCATCACACGACGCAGCCGACGGCCCTCGAGCAGCGCACCCGCAGGGAGCGCGACTACGAACCAGGCCGCGAGAGCCGCCGCCCCGAGGGCGCCGATGTCGAACGGCGAGGCGTGGAGCACTTGGAGGGCCAGCAGCGGGATCGCGATGCGGGTGACCCCGGTGCCCAGCAGGTTGATGCCTCGGCCCAGCACTATCAGCCGTAGATCGCGGCCGGCGGGCGCGCCCTGCCGCCCGGCAGCGGTTGCCGTGGAGGTCATGTCGTGACAGTCGCTGTCCTTTGCCGAAGACGTGAAGTCGCGCCCGAGTCCGGGCGCGACTTCACGTACCTGTTGGTTAGTGGAAGGTCTTCATTCCCACGGCCATCTTGTCGAGGCTGCTCTTGCTGATCTTCTTCATCTCCCGGCTCCTAACCTTGTCGTGGAGGCGTTGGCAGAGCGCCTGTCTCCGCTGCGAGCGCCCAAACCGGGTCACTCGGGACTACTATAACGAGACGCAAATCATCTGACAATGTAGGATTGATGGCTAATCAGCGCAGTGCCGGGAACCGCCTACTGCCGATAGAGCGCCGCGAATTGCCGCGTCCCGGCGTCGGTCACCTAGGCGGCAGCGGGCACGGGTCGCGGGTGGATCGAACTCCGGACCGGCCGTCTGTTGCCGAGTCAGCGTAAGCGGGTTATCTCGCGGCCAACTGGGACCTCGTTACGGTAGGGCGTCGTCCGAACGCCCATCGGCGGCGTGGCCTTTGGCCGGAAGCGTGAGTCGTGTCCGCGAGAAGCCGGACGTGACTCACGCGCAGCCCTGTCTCCTTAGAGGTCGGACTTCAGGATGGAGATGCGGCTCTTGCTGATCTTCCTCATTCCGCTCCCTTACGGTCATGGAGGTGGCCGATACGCCACCGCCAGCCATGAGTCCGGATTATGTGACTCGCCGTCAGTATATGGATCGTGAGGCTCCTGACTATGGTGATAAGGCTTAGTCCGGTAGGCCGGGCTGAACAACCCGTCCCGCGCTGACCAACCCGGCGCATATCAGTCTGACCGCGCGTCGCCAACGACACGCACACCACCACGGCAACGACGAAGCAGTGGCGCCCGCCCGGACCAAACCCGGCAGGGCGCCTCACCTGCCCGTTGACAGCAGGCCCCCTACATATCAGTTGGGATGTCGACTCAGTTGGGCATGTCGACGAAGCGGGATAGGTGGCCTTGGAAGGCGACCACCGCATTACCGGTGGGGCCGTTACGGTGTTTGGCGATGATGATGTCGGCCTCGCCGGCGCGGGGGGATTCGCGTTCGTACATGTCTTCGCGGTGCACCAGCAGCACCACGTCGGCGTCCTGCTCGATCGAGCCGGACTCGCGCAGGTCGGCCAGCATCGGCTTCTTATCGGTGCGCTGCTCCGGTCCCCGGTTCAGCTGCGACAAGGCGACCACCGGCACGTCCAACTCCTTGGCGATCAACTTCATCGCTCGGGAGAACTCCGAGACCTCCTGCTGGCGCGACTCCACCCGCTTGCCCGAGGTCATCAGCTGCATGTAGTCGATCACGATCAGCTTCAACCCGTGCCGCTGCTTGAGCCGGCGCGACTTGGCCCGGATCTCCATCATCGTCAGGTTCGGCGAGTCGTCGATGAACAACGGCGCCTCGGCCAGCTCGGAGGACCGCAGCGCGATCTTGCGCCAGTCGTCATCGCTCATCCGCCCCGAGCGCAGGTCGTTCAACTTCACCCGCGCCTCGGCCGAGAACAGCCGCATCATGATGTCCTGCTTGCTCATCTCCAGGGAGAAGATCACCGTCGGCGCCCGATGCCGGATCGCCGCCGAGCGGGCGAAGTCCATCGCCAACGTCGACTTACCCGAACCGGGCCGCCCGGCGACCACGATCATCTGCCCCGGATGCAGGCCGTGCAGCATCTCATCCAACTGCTCGAACCCGGTCGGCACCCCACCATGACCATCGTTGACCTGGATCCGCTCCAGCTCATCCATCGTGACCTGCAGCAGCTCCTCGATCCGGACGTAATCCTCCGAAGCCCGCCGCTCGGTCACCTCATAGATCTCAGCCTGCGCCCGATCCACCACATCATCGACGGTGCCGGCCATCCCCTCCCCACCGGCCGCGCCGTAGCCCATCTGCACGATCCGGGTACCGGCCTCCACCAACCGGCGCAGGATCGCCCGCTCGGCCACGATCGCCGCGTAATAGCCCGCGTTCGCCGCCGTCGGCACCCCGGAGATCAACGTATGCAGATACGGATGCCCACCGGCCCGACCGATCGTGCCGGCCCGGGACAACTCCGCCGCCACCGTCACCGCATCCGCGGGCTCACCCCGCCCATACAGATCCAGGATCGCGTCATAGATCAACTGATGCGCCGGCCGGTAGAAATCCGGCCCGCGCAGCACCTCGATCACATCGGCGATCGCGTCCTTGGACAGCAACATCCCGCCCAACACCGACTGCTCAGCCTCGACATCCTGCGGCGGCGTCCGATCAAACCGCGGCGTGCCATCTCCTGCGCCGTCCGAGCCGTCACCGACGGCACGCAGACCCGGACCCGACGTCATTCCCCCACCAGTGACTCCCGACTTGAACCCAGGTCGTTGCGTTCACCGCAGCGCCTCCGAGCCCCCATCGTACGACAATATGTTCGAATATCGTCGAAGATTCGGTTGCGGAGCGCACTCGGTGCGATCAACCCGCGCTGACGCTAGAAGTCCTGACCGGCTAGCTCAACTCGTCCTGTGCACACAGTTGGGGACGAAGGTGTGGGCAACGCCGGATAACTATGTTCACGACCTGGGGACGAGGCTGTGAATAACTTCGCGGACAGCCACCTCATCCCCCAGTTCGCGGGCCCTGCGGCCTGCACACGCTGTGGACGAAAACTTCTTGGCAGCTATTTTTCTGACTGCTCGGTGTAAGCAGCCCGTTTGGCTGGATGCGTTAACGGTGATGGCTGCGTAACAGGGCTCTCACGCCACGTGCCCGGATATCCACAGGCTAATAAAGCTCGACTAGAAATCCAGTGTCCGATTCGGGGGGATGATGGCGAGGTGAGGTCACCGCCAGTAACCGATGCCCGGCCGGCCGATCACAGTTATGGGATCGGTGCTAACCCGGCCCGCGACGCCGGCCCGCGCGAAGCTCACCGCGGGCCGAACAATCCTGCCAGGGCGGTCGAGAGCTCACCTGCGGTCCAGCCGTTGTCCCACCGTGCCCATCCCTCGCGGCCGGCCTCTCCTACCGGCCGACCGCGCCGTCCCGTCCGCCCGGCGTACCGATCCGGGACGGACGGGCTACAGCGTGATCAGCTGGACGCGGCGACCGTCACCGGCACCGTGGCAACCACGTCGGGGTGCAATTCGATGGTCACCGTGTGCGCGCCGGTGGTCTTGATGTGACCGGGCAGGCGCACCCGCTTCCGGTCCACCAGCGGGCCGCCGGCAGCCTTGACCGCATCGGCGATGTCGGCCTGGGTGACCGAGCCGAACAGCCGGCCACCGTCGCCGGCCCGGGCGATCAGCCGCACCGACAGGCCCTCCAACTGCGCCTTCAGCTCGTTGGCGTGATCCAGGCCCCGCACCTCCCGGGAATCCTGGGCGCGCTTGATCTGGCTGATCTGCTTCTCCGCGCCCTTGGTCCAGTTGATCGCGGCACCGCGCGGCACCAGGTAGTTGCGACCGTAGCCATCGGCGACATCGACGATGTCCCCCGGCCGGCCGAGGCCGGAAACCTCGCGAGTGAGGATGAGCTTCATGTCTTCGGCCCCCTTCTCAGCGCGCGGTCGAGGTGTAGGGCAGCAGCGCCATCTCGCGGGCGTTCTTGACGGCCTTGGCGATCTCTCGCTGCTGCTGGGTGCTGACGCCGGTCACCCGGCGGGCCCGGATCTTGCCGCGGTCGGAGATGAACTTGCGCAGCAACGCGGTGTCCTTGTAATCGATTGCCTCGATCCGCGAGGTCTTGAGCGGATTCGACTTCTTCTTGGGCTTGCGAATAGGTGGCTTTGCCATGGAAAGGAAACTCCGTTTACGAATTGAGAAAGGTTTAGAAAGGCGGTTCGTCGGAGAACCCGGCCGAATTGGCCGGTCCGGCGCTCGACCACGGGTCGTCGGCCGGGGCGGCGGCACCGCTGTCGCCGCCGAAACCGCCACCGCCGGACGAGCCGCGCTGGGTGCGATTGACCTTCGCGGTGGCGTAGCGCAGCGACGGGCCGACCTCATCGACCTGCATCTCGATCACGGTGCGCTTCTCACCCTCGCGAGTCTCGAACGAGCGCTGCTGCAACCGGCCCTGCACGATGACCCGCATGCCGCGCTGCAACGTCTCGGCCACGTTCTCGGCCGCCTGCCGCCAGATCGAGCAGCGCAGGAACAGCGCCTCGCCGTCCTTCCACTCGTTCGTCTGCCGGTCGAACGTGCGCGGGGTGGAGGCCACCGTGAAGGAGGCGACCGCGGCACCGGACGGGGTGAACCTCAGCTCCGGGTCGGCGGTCAGGTTGCCGACCACCGTGATGATGGTCTCGCCGGCCATCAGGCGGACTTCTTTGCTTCGGACCGGGCTTCGGACCGGGCTTCGGCCTTCTTGGTCTTGGCCTTCTTCGGCTCCGGCCGCAGCACCTTGGTGCGCAGCACCGACTCGTTCAGGTTCAACTGGCGGTCGAGCTCGATCACCGACGCCGGTTCGGCGCTCAGGTCGATCACCGCGTAGATGCCTTCGGACTTCTTCTTGATCTCGAACGCCAGCCGGCGGCGACCCCAGATGTCGACCTTCTCCACCGAGCCGCCGTCCTTCTTGATGACGGACAGGAAGGTGTCGAGGGACGGGGCGATGGTTCGCTCGTCGAGCTCGGGGTCGAGGATGACCATGACTTCGTAATGACGCATGGGATGAACCCAGCCTCCTGTGGACTATGCGGCCACGGACTTTCCGCGGCAGGAGGGTGCTGTCGCCAGAGATGGCCGGAGCACACCATACGGCTCCGACAGGCGGACAACCGGTTCAGGTTACCGGGACCGGCCCACGAAGACGAAATCGGGCCGCCGCCCCGCAGCGCCTGGCGGAATCCGCGCGCCCAGCGGCAGCTAATCCGCACTCTTGACCCACCGCGTCTGCGGGCGTTAGCTACCCAGGCAGTCCCACGTGGTCAACAGAGATCAAGACGAGAGGACGCTCCATGATCAAGTCCCGCACCACCCGGCTGGCCGCCGTCGCCGGCGGCGTCGTGGTCACCGCCGGTGCACTGCTCGCGGTCAGCGCGCCGGCCCAGGCAACCCCGGGCAGCTGCAGCTACTCGGTCGGCTCCTGGACGGTGAGCCTGCGCTGCAACACCGGGACCGGGCAGTACCGCGTGTGGGGAGACTGCACCGACGAGATCCGAGGCAGCACCTCGCGGCTGTACGGCAGCTGGGTGGGCATCGGCGGCGCCTCCTCGGTCATCTGCCCGAACGAGGGCGGCTCCCAGTGGCTGCTCACCGGCCACGGCAAACAAACCCGGTAATCCAGCACTTGCCGGCAGGCCGGACAAGGAACGTGACCGAGCCGGTCAGCGCGGCTCGGTCACACCCGGGGCCCAGTGGCCTTGTCGCGGGCCGAATCACACCCGCTACCTCTTACTTACATCCGATTACTTACGTCCGAGCCTTGGCCGGCAACGGCTGCAGCAGGTAGCTGCGGGCATAGAACGCTGTCGCGCCGGACAGCGCCAGCACCGCGGCCAGCACGATCAGTGCCGACCAGCCGTCCAATGCCGACCGGGGCTTGTCGGCGGCCAGCTCCACGGTCTTCGGCGAACCGCCGGACTTGACCGGCTGCTGGCTGGCAGGGCTCGGCTTGCCGGACGTCGAACCGGTGCCGGTGGTCGTCCCGCCGCCGCCGGACCCGGTGCTGCCGGCCGCCACGTAGCTGCCGCCCGTCCCGCTGCCGTTGCCGTAGCCCTGCGGCACCGTGCGCTGCGCCACGGTCGGGCCGGTCGGCTGATAGGTGGTTCCGGTGCCGGAACCCGGGGTGCCGCCGCCGGGCAGGCCACCACCGCCGGGCAGACCGCCACCGCCCGGCAGGCCGCCACCCAGGATCGGGCCGACCGCTCCGTTCACCGGGTTGAGCACGCCGTTCACGCTGCTGACCACGCCGCCCACCACTCCATTGACGGTGCTGGTGATCGGGTCAGGCACGACCGGCGCCGAAACGCTGGGAACCGGCACCTGGACGACGATCGTGCAGTTCTGGGCGTCGCTGTTCACCAGCAACTTGCCGGTCGTCGTGGCACCCACGCCCACCGGAACGCCCAGCAGGTTGAGGGTGACGGTGTGCCAGCTCAGGTCGTAGGTGCCCGCGGTCGCGAACGGCACGTCCAGTCCGGCGCTGGGCACGTTGGCGGTGGTCGGCGCCGGCTTGGGGGTGGCGCTGGTCTCCCGGGCATAACTGAGCGACAGCCTTTCCAGGGAGCCCAGTACCGAGTCGGGCTTGAACTGAACCGTCGTGCCGGGCTTGACCGCCATGCTGCCGTTCAGCGGCAGCGGGCAGGAGCTGGACGACATGCCGAGCAGGCCCAGCGAGATCGGGGTCGGTGCGGGAGTGGCGGCCGAGCCGGCCGCGCTGTTGAGAACCAGGGCTCCGCCACCGGCGACTGCGGCCACAGCAAGGGCAGCTGCGATGCGACGGAACCTCATCGTCGTCGAACTCCTTCCGCTGGCCGGCCCGGCCGGAGTGGGCATTTCACTGCGCTATGGAAGCTTATGCCGGTTGACGGATAGTACCTACACCCACCGGATACAACGAGCTTGCCCCGTTCTGGTCACCGTTAGCCCTCAACTCACAGCCACGGCCGCCGATTAGGTCTGGATTACCCCCGGCGGCATTAACCCCCCGCGGCTGGGTGGCGACCCCCGCGGCTGGGTAGCGGCTGGGTTCAGGCGGCGCGCCGGACGTAACCTAGAGGCCATGCCCGCCCAGCCGCACCGTGTCATCGGCGCCCACGTCGACTCCCAGGATCCGCTGGCCGCCGCGGCGGCGGTCGATGCGGCGGCGGTGCAGTTCTTCCTCGCCGACCCGCAGGGTTGGAAGGCGCCCAAGGAACACCCGCAGGCTTCGGCGCTGAGGGGTACCGACCTCACCGTCTACGTGCACTCGCCGTACGTGTTGAACCTGGCCACCACGAACAACCGGATCCGGATTCCCAGCCGTAAGCTGCTCGGCCAACACGCCGAGGCCGCCGCGGCGATCGGCGCAAAGGGCCTGATCGTGCACGGCGGCCATGTGACCGGCAGCGACGACCCGGCCGTCGGCATCGAGAACTGGCGCAAGGCGTTCGCCTACCAGGCCGACAGCGGCGGCTTCCCGCTGCCGATCCTGATCGAGAACACCGCCGGCGGCACCCAGGCGATGGCCCGGCACCTCGACACGATCGCTCGGCTGTGGGACGCGATCGGCGAGTACTCGCCCGGCTTCTGCCTGGACACCTGTCACGCGCACGCCGGCGGCGAGGACCTGTCCGGCATCGTCGACCGGGTCAAGGCGATCACCGGCCGGGTCGACCTGGTGCATGCCAACGACAGCCGGGACACCTTCGACTCGGGCGCCGACCGGCATACCAACCTGGGCAGCGGCTTCATCGATCCGGAGACGATCGCCGAGATCGTCCGGTTGGCCGGCTGCGACGCCATCGTGGAGACGCCGGCCGCCGGGCAGGCCGAGGACATCGCCTACCTACGCAAGTTCGCCGACTAAGACGACGCCGCGCGGGTCTGACAGACGCGCCGGGCCTCGGTCATTCCACAGGTAATGGAGAAGATTTCACCTCCGAATACCAGGTATGCGCATTGAGCAAAGCGATAGCCCTGGCAACTATCGGCACGAGGTCTCGAGTGCGATATCGCCTCGGCGTCCAAGTCCCGAGACGGTCAGTCCGTCGATGATCTGCTCGCTGTCTGCGAGGCCGAACTGGTGATCTCGAAGGAGGCTTCGAGACGGTCGGCCAACTCGGCCTGACCTGTCTGCCGGAGCTGCGCGACATACGCGCGCACCTGCTGCTGCGTCCCACCGGTCTGCTCCGACCCCGCTGCTCCGGCTGGCGGGGTATCCGCCTGCACTGTCGCCCGGATGAAGGCCTCGAGCGCGGAGCGCTGGCCGCGATTGAGCCGGTTCGCCTCCATCGGCGGAGTCCACGCCTCCTCCTCGCCGACGGCAGCGCCCGCCGCCTCCCGCAGCTCGACCAGTGAGCAGCCCGGCAGCGCCTTCGCGAAGGCATCCAGCACGTACTCCGGCGGAGTGCGCGAGTGGTTGCCGGCGAGATAGCGGTAGACCGTGGTTCGGTCCAGGTCACCGGCCAGTGCCCGAATTACGTCTGGCTTGCTCCAGCCAGCCGGGACGTGAGCGTTGAGGTAATCGGACAGAGCGCTCACCTGCGGAAAACTCCCGTCTGTGCGTCAGTGGCTGCCTTACCAAGCCATCGCGGAGTGTCGTTATCCAACTGGGTGCGACTGCAGACCGATACGTTCTAATTTGGTGTCGTTGGTTGCCGGCTACTTACGACGCATTTCTCCAACTACAACAGCATTTAGCCCGTCGGCCGCAGTGAATCCTATCGGCAGGCGTGAGTTCGATATGCCTGCGTCGTCGAAATCGTGCGCGGGCCATTACCAGCCGGCGATACGCAGTCAGCTACGACGCTCGACCGGTCTGCATGGGAATGCTCGAGCGGTGCGTGCCCGCGACAGCCAGCTCCACATGGGGCTCCGGCTGACGGAAGCCGCGCGGGACCTAACCGTTGACCGCAGCCTGCACGGCCGACGCCGCCTCGGCCAGCGGCACGTCGAGCCGCTCACCGGACTTGCGGTCGCGCAACTCCACCAGCCCATCGGCCAGCCCGCGACCCAGGATCAAGATGGTCGGCACACCGAGCAGCTCCGCGTCGGCGAACTTCACCCCGGGCGAGGCCTTCCGGTCGTCCAGCAACACCCGAAGCCCCGCGCTGACCAGCTCGGTGGCCAGCCGCTCGGCCTCGGCCAAGGTCGCCGCGTCCTTGCCGGTCGGCACCACCTGCACATCGGCCGGCGCCACCTCGCGCGGCCAGCACAGGCCCGACTCGTCGTAGGTCTGCTCGGCCAGCGCGGCCACCGCCCGGGTGATGCCCACCCCGTAGGACCCCATGGTGATGGTCACCGGCTTGCCGTCCGGGCCGAGCGCGGTCAGGCCGAAGGTCTCGGCGTACTTGCGGCCGAGCGCGAACACGTGGCCCAGCTCGATGCCGCGGGCGATCCGCAGCGGCGAGCCACACCGCACGCACCGGTCACCGTCGCGGATCTCCACCGCGCCGATCTCCCGGTCCGGAGTGAAGTCCCGGCCGCGCACCACGAACGCGGCGTGCTGGTCGGCCGTATTCGCCCCGGTCACCCAGCTGCTGCCCTCGACCACCAGCGGATCGACCAGGTACCGGACCTTCCACTCCGCCAGCCGCTGCGGCCCGATGTAGCCCTTGACCAGCTCCGGCCGGCGGTCCAGCATCTCCGGGCCCGCCTGCTCCACCTGCACCGGCTCCAACTGACCGGCCAGCCGCTTCAGGTCGATCTCGCGGTCCCCCGGCACGCCGACCACCAGCAGCTCCCAGTCGACCGCACCCGGCGCCCGGGTCTGGAACACCACGTTCTTCAGGGTGTCCGCGGCCGAGAACCGAGGCGGCTCGGCCACCCCGGCAGCCGCCCAGTCGTAGTCGTTCAGCGCCTCGACCAGGGTGGCGATGGTCGGGGTGTCCGGAGTGTCCAGCACCAGCGTGGCCGGCACCGCGCTCGCGTCGATGACCGCCGGCGTGGCGATCTCCACCGCCTCGGTGTTGGCCGCGTAGTTGCAGTTGGTGCATTGCACGAAGGTGTCCTCGCCGGACGGGGTCGGCGCCAGGAACTCCTCCGATGCCGAGCCGCCCATCGCGCCGGACACCGCGAACACGATCCGGTAGTCGAAGCCCAGCCGGCGAAAGATCCGCTCGTAGGCCGCCCGGTGCGCCTGGTAGGAGGCCTGCAGCCCCTCCTCCGACAGGTCGAAGGAGTAGGAGTCCTTCATGATGAACTCCCGGCCGCGCAGCACGCCGGCCCGCGGCCGCGCCTCGTCCCGGAACTTGGTCTGAATCTGGTACAGCGACAGCGGATAGTCCTTGTAGGAGGAGTACTCGCCCTTCACCAGCAGGGTGAACAGCTCCTCGTGGGTCGGCCCCAGCAGGTAGTCCACGGCCTTGCGGTCGGTCAGCCGGAACAGCGAGTCGCCGTAGTCGGCCCACCGCCCGCTCGTCTCGAAGATCTCGCGTGGGATCAGCGCCGGGAACAGCACCTCCTGGGAGCCGATCGCCGCCATCTCCTCCCGGACCACCCGCTCCACGTTGCGCAGCACCAGGATGCCCAGCGGCAGCCAGCTGTAGATGCCCGGCGCCACCCGGCGCACGTATCCGCCGCGGACCAGTAACCGGTGGCTCGGCACTTCGGCATCGGCCGGGTCGTCCCGCAAGGTGCGCAGGAACAGCGTGGACATCCGCAACAACACGGTGGAAACTCCCTGCTCGCGTGGCGGCCGGCGGCACCGCCGGCTCTCCAGCAGGCTACCGAGCCGGGCTCGGCGCCTGCACCGGATTTCCGGCCCGCCGGACGAAATCGGCCAGATCGGCCGACTGCTGCAGCCGGGACGGCTCGTGCACGTACATCATGTGGCCGGCCGGGTAGTAGGCCGACTCGATATTGCCACGCAGCTCCGGCGGGATCGGCAGGTGCGCCAGCACGTACTCGGCCGCGAAGTACGGGGTGGCGCCGTCGTGGTAGCCCAGCGCCACGTGCACCTTCAGATGCGGGTTGGCCCGCATCGCGCGAGCCAACTGCCGGGTCACCGTCACCGACCGGTTCTGGAACTCCTGGTAGGACCAGGGCTCCACCTTCGGTGTGATCAGCTCGTACGGCAGGTCGTTGGGGTAGCCGAGTTCCATCCGCAGGTAGTGGTTGATGCCGGCCGCGTACGGGCCGATGATGGCGTCCGCGCTCGGGTCCTCGTCGAACACCTCCGCCACTCCGTCGTGCAGCCAGCCGAGGAACCGGCCGTCCAGCCGGCCCACCGTGCGCCCTTCGGCGCGCAGCAGCTCGGTGTAGAAGTGCACGTGTTCCAACCGCAGATCCGCCCGCAGCAGGTATTCGGCGGACAGGCCGGTGAGCTCGGCCAGCCGGGCCGCCGCCGCCGACCGCTCGGTCTCGGTCAGCCGGTGGCCGCGAGACAGCAGCCACGGGTAGTCCCGGGACGCGAACTCCTCGGCCTCCCGCAGCACCGTGCGCAGCGACTTGCGACCGTGCTTGCCATGGTGGTGGGCGATCGCGGCGAAGGTCGGCAGGAACAGCGTGGTGGGCAGGTCGTTGTCCTCGTGCGGGCGCAGCGTGGCCATGTTCAGCACGCTGGAGATCAGCATCAGCCCGTTGCAGTACAGGCCGTACCTGGTCTGCAGCAGCTCGGCCAGCGCGGCCGCCCGCAGCGTGCCGTAGGACTCGCCGGCCAGGAACTTCGGCGACAGCCAGCGGCCGTTGCGCGAGGTCCACAGCCGGATCAGCTCGCCGACCGAATCCAGATCGCGGGTGTAGCCGTGAAACTCATCGGCCTTCTCACCGGACGCGGGCCGCGAGTAGCCGGTGGACACCGGGTCGATGAAAACCAGGTCGGCGTGCGCGAGCAACGTCTCGGCATTGTCGGCGAGCTGGTAGGGCGGCGGCAGCAGCTGGCCGGCATCGCCCATCAGGATCCGGCGCGGGCCGAACAGCCCGAGGTGCAGCCAGACCGAGGACGAGCCCGGGCCGCCGTTGAAGATGAACACCACCGGACGGCCGGCCGGCTCGGCGCCGTCCAGCAGGTAGCTGGTCACGAACATCTCGGCGCGCGGGGTCAGGCCGTGGTAGACGCCGTCGGCCAGCCGCTCCTCGCGCAGCACCATCCGGCCGGCGGTCGCGGTGTAGGCAAGGCTGCGCCGGCCCAGCCGAACGGTATGCCGGCTACTGACCAGGTCATCGGCGGGCGGCAACGGGGTGGGTCCGCCGGTGGGCGGTTTCGGCTCGTTCTGCCCGCCGGTTTCCGAGCTGGCCGGTTCGGTCACCAGAGCACTGTAGGGGACGCGCTCCCGCTCAGGGACGGCACCACTTGCTCAGCCCGGCGGCAGGCCACCGACCGCCGCCAGCGGCCGGGCCAGCACCCGGTCCTCGGGGGCGGCGGCGAACAGCCCGGCCCCCGGATCCGGCTCCTCGGCGCTGCGCACCACGTCGTGCTCCGGGTGGTACATCTCGTACACGACCAAGCCGGCCAACACCAGCAGGATCGCGTCCCGGGTGAGCAGGATCCAGGTCAATCCCTCGTAGGTCATCGCCTTGTTCGGATCGCTGCCGGACAGCAGCCAGAGCAGGGTGGCCACCCAGACCGCGATCTCGGCGGCCTGCCAGATCAGCGCCAGCCGCCAGCGCGGCCGGGCCAGCGCGACCAGCGGCACCAGCCACAGCGAGTACTGGGGGCTCCACACCTTGGTGGTGAGCAGGAAAGCCAGCACGGTGAGGAAGGCCAGCTGGGCCAGCCGGGGCCGGACCGGCACGGTCAACGCCAGCCAGGCCACCACGGCCAACGCCAGCAGCAGCACGACCGCCACCGTCAGGCCCGGTGGCGTCCAGCCCGAGTCGGCCGGGTTGCCGAAGGTGCCGGGATAGAAGTGCTTCAACATCGCCCAGAACGTGCTCGCCTCGGCCGGTCGGCGCTCGGAGAAGCTGTAGAACTCCTTCCAGCCGGAGGTCCAGGCCAGTGCGATCGGCAGGTTCACCACCAGCCAGCTGGCCAGCGCGGCCAGCGCCGCGGCGACCACCGGCCGCCACAGCCGGCTGCGGTAACCGAGCAGCGCCAGCGGCACCAGCAGCAACACCGGATACAGCTTCGCGGCGGTGCCCAGGCCGATCAGCACCCCGGCCAGCACCGGCCGGCCACGTGCCCAGGCCCACAGCGCGCCGGAGGTGAACGCCATCGCCAGCAGATCCCAGTTGGAGAAGGCGTGGAAGATCAACAGCGGGCTGGCCGCGAACAGCGCGGCGTCCCAGAACCGGCGTGGCCCGGCCGCGCCGGCGGTGGCATAGACGGCCAGCAGGCCGGTCACCCCGAGCAACGCGCAGGTGATGACGCCGAACAGGATGCCCTCGTTGTGTCCGGGCAGCCAGCCGGCGTCGGCCAACGTGTGCCAGGCCCGGGTCAGCTCGGCGCTGAAGTACATGAACCCGCCGGTGAGCACCGGGTACTCGACCGGATGGTCGCGGTAGGGCACCTGGCCCTTGTCCAGCCCCTCGGCCGTCCAGAGCGGAATGACGTCGGAGTAGCAGGAATGGGTGTACTGCTTGGACGCCACCCAGTTGCCGTCGGCGCAGGGCAGCTTCTCGCCGTAGCCGAGCAGCAGGGTGAAGGCGGCCACCGCGAGCAGCACCCGCACCGGCGTCCACCAGTGCGACCGGCCGATCGCCGCGTACCGGCCGAGCGGGCCGCCGATCACCGCGCTGGCCCGCGAAATCGTCTCATCGTCCCGGGACGGGAGCTGAGCGACCATGCCCATCACCTTGCCAGATCCGCCCCCGGTGCCGGATCAGGATGTGTCTAACCGCCGGCCGGTGGCGTCGGATGGCAGGTGCCGCCGGGCACCAGCGGCGTGCAGGTGGGGGTCGGCGTGGGCAGCGTCGGCGTGGGCACCGGCACCGAGGTGGTGGGCGGCGCGCTGGTGGTCTTCGGTGCCGAGCTGGTCGGCGGCGCGCTGCTGGACGAGGGCGCCGAGGTGGTCGGCGCCGAACTGGTCGGGGCAACGGTGGTCGGCTCACTCGGCTGGCCGATCTCCTGCTTGGCCGGCAGTTGCGCCACCGGCTTGCCGGACAGGTAGCCGTTCATGAACTTCTGCCAGGCCGAGCCGGCCAGATCCCGGCCGTACTCGGAATTGTGGTTGGAGTTGTAGATCGGTTCCACCTTGTCCGAACCGACCCAGGACGCCGCCGACACCTGCGAGGTGAAGCCGACCGTCCAGCCGTCGGAGGAGTCGCCGGTGTCCTGGATGCCCACGGTGCCGGTCTTGGCCGCAACCGGCCGGCCGTTGGCCAAGCCGATGGACGAGGTCGAGGCGACGTCCTCCATCGCCAGCGTGGTGTCGTTGGCCACCCGGCGGTCGATCACCCGCTTGCCGTGGTCCTTGTGCTCGTAGAGCACGTTCCCCCTGGCGTCGGTGACCTTCTGGATGAAGTACGGCGCGCGCTGCACGCCGCCGCTGGCCAGCGTGGCGTAGCCGACCGCCTGGTCGAGTACCCGCACCGGGTAGTTGCCGATGCCGACGTAGTCGTCCGGGCTGGCGCCGCGCATCAGGGTCTTGGCGCCGGGGTTCGGGCCGGTGTCGCTCTCGGTGGCCGGGATGCCCATCGCCCGGGCCATCCGTACCACGTTGGCCGGCCCGACCAGCGAGGTCAGCTTGCCGAACACGGTGTTCAGCGACAGGGTGGTGGCCTGCTTGAGCGTGTAGGTGCCGTAGTCCGGGTCGGTCGGGTCGTTCGCGAACGGCAGGCCGTCGATGGTCTGCGGCGACGAACCGTCGAACACCGATTGGATGGTGTAGGCCGGCTTCTTGCCCTGCAGGTTCTGGGTCAGCGCGGTGGCCATGACGTAGGGCTTGAAGGACGAGCCGGGCGGCCGCCAGGCCTGCACGTAGTCCAGGCCGGTGCCGTCCTTGCCGCCGTAGTAGGCGATCACCGCGCCGTTGCCGGGGTTGACCGCGGCCAGTGCCGGCCGCAGGTTGCGCTGGAACGGTTGCAGGTTGGCGTAGGTGTCGGCGATCGCGTTCTGGGCGGCCACCTGGGCGCTCCGGTCGATGGTGGTCTGGATCCGCAGGCCCTTGGTGTTGATGTTGGCCGGGTCGATGCCGTCTGCGGACAGCTCGGTCTTGACCTGCCGCCAGACCAGCCCGAGCGGGCCGTCGAGCACCGAGCTGGCCTGGTGCGGCCGGACGGTGGTCGGGAACTTCAGGGTGGCGCGCTCGGCCTTGCTGAGCTTGCCGGTGGCAACCATCCCGTCGACCACGTAAGTCCACCGGCCCTTGGCCGCGGCCGGGGTGATCGCCGGGTCGTAGTACTCCGGTGACTTGATCACGGCGGCCAGCAGCGCGCCCTGGGCTACCGTGAGCTTGCTCACGTCGACGCCGAAGTAGGCCTTTGCCGCGGCCTCGATGCCATATGCCTGGCGGCCGAAGTAGATGGTGTTCAGGTAGTTCTGCAGGATGTCCTTCTTGGCGTACTGCCGGCTCAGCTTGAGCGAGATGGCCAGTTCCTTGAGCTTGCGGCTCAGCGTCTGGTCGGAGTTGAGATAGGCGTTCTTCACGTACTGCTGGGTGATTGTGGAGCCGCCCTGGGTGGAGCCGCCGCGCAGGTCGTTGACCGCGGCCCGGATGGTGCCCCGGATGGAGATGCCCGGCTCGGTGTAGAAGCTGCGGTCCTCGGCGGCGATCACTGCGGCCTGCACGTACGGCGGCACCTTGTCCAGCGGCACGTCGGTGCGGTTCTCACCGCCGGTGATGAAGGCCATCGTCGAACCGTCGGCGTACTGCAGGATCGCGGTCTGGTTGGTCTGCAGCTGATCCGGGCTGGGCACGTGCGCCACCGAGTACACGGTCACCGCCAGCACGGTCATCAGCACCGCCAGCACGCCGAGCAACCAGGTGGCGATCAGCCCGATCCGGCGCAGGATGCGGTTGCGCCGGCTCATCCGGGCCAGTCGCCGCTTCTTCGCAGCCCGGCGGCGACGCCACCGGTCGCGAATCCCGCCCTTGTTCTCCCCGGCCGCGGCCGGTTCCGCCGGACGGCCGGCATCGGGCCGGTGCTGGCCTGACACGTTCATGCTCCCTTGTTCAACTGGCGTGTGGTCTGGCAACAGCTGGCAACAGTACGTGCCGTACCTGAGTATTCCGCCGGCTCGCACGGCTCGATCGGCGGGTACGACAGCTCGGCCATGCGTGGGGACGTTACCGGGTAATCACCGGCCGGCACGCGACACGCACAGCTACCTCTGTGTGAACGATGCATCGACCTGATGTATCGTCTCGATATATCGCCGATGCTGAACAGCCGGTGAATCGCAGGTGGAGGGAGGGGAACGCGAGTGCTCGAGATTGCCATCCTGGGACTGCTGAACGAGTCGCCGATGCACGGCTACGAGCTGCGCAAACGGCTCTCGACACTGCTCGGCGCATTCCGCGCGTTCTCCTACGGTTCGCTCTACCCGTCGCTGCGCCGGTTGCAGGAGGCCGGCTGGATCGACGAACAGGCGCCGCTGGACCCACCGCCGGCCGACGCCGGCTTCGGTTCCCGCACTCGGCGGGCCAAGAAGGTCTACCGGCTCACCGCCGAAGGCAAGGAGCACTTCGCGGCCCTGCTCGCCGAAGTCGGCCCCGAGGCCTACGACGACGAGGGCTTCGGCACCCGGCTGGCGTTCTTCGCCCAGACCCGCTCGGACATCCGACTGCGGATCCTGGAGGGTCGCAAGCAGCGGATGACCGAGCAGGCCGACGGCATGCGGTCCACCCTGGCCCGCACCCGGGAGCGGTTGGACCGCTACACCCTGCAACTACAGGAACACGGGCTCGAATCGGTTGACCGCGAGGTGCGCTGGCTGACCGAGCTGATCGAGACCGAACGCGGCACGTCGGAACCTTCCGACTGAGCCGTACAGCTCGGTGAACAGCCAACCAGCTGGCGCGCATACAGATGAATTCCCGACCAACGAGGAGGAACCCGATGGGTTCGGTTACTGAAGACAACACCGGTGGTGGACCCATCCGGGTTGCCATCGTCGGTGTGGGCAACTGCGCCGCGTCGCTGGTGCAGGGCGTGCACTACTACCGGGACGCCGACCCGTCGAACACGGTGCCCGGCCTGATGCACGTCAAGTTCGGCCCGTACCACGTCAGCGACATCGAATTCGTGGCTGCCTTCGACGTCGACGCCAAGAAGGTCGGCCGGGATCTCTCCGAGGCCATCGTCGCCTCGGAGAACAACACCATCAAGATCGCCGACGTGCCGCCGTTGAACGTGCCGGTGCAGCGCGGGCACACCCTGGACGGGCTAGGCAAGTACTACCGGCTGACCATCGACGAGTCGGACGACGAGCCGGTGGACGTGGTCGCCACGCTGCTGGCCGCCCGCGCCGATGTGCTGATCTGCTACCTGCCGGTCGGCTCCGAGGATGCCGCCAAGTTCTACGCCCAGTGCGCCATCGACGCCCGGGTGGCCTTCGTCAACGCGCTGCCGGTCTTCATCGCCGGCACGCCGGAGTGGGCGGCGAAGTTCGAGGCGGCCGGGGTGCCGATCGTCGGTGACGACATCAAGTCCCAGGTCGGTGCCACCATCACCCACCGGGTGCTGGCCAAGCTGTTCGAGGACCGGGGCGTCGTGCTGGACCGGACGTACCAGCTCAACGTCGGCGGCAACATGGACTTCAAGAACATGCTCGAACGGGAGCGGCTGGAGTCCAAGAAGATCTCCAAGACCCAGGCCGTCACCTCCAACATCGAGCACGAGATCGGTGCCCGGAACGTGCACATCGGCCCGTCGGACTACGTGCAGTGGCTGGACGACCGCAAGTGGGCCTACGTCCGGCTGGAGGGCCGGGCATTCGGGGAGGTGCCGCTGAACCTGGAGTACAAGCTCGAGGTGTGGGACTCGCCGAACTCCGCCGGCATCATCATCGACGCGCTGCGTGCCGCCAAGATCGCGATGGACCGGGGCATCGGCGGCCCGCTGCTGTCGGCGTCCAGCTACTTCATGAAGTCGCCGCCGCAGCAGTACGACGACACCACCGCCCGGGCCAAGGTGGAGGCCTTCATCCGCGGCGAGATAGCGCGCTAACCGGCAATCCGGCTGGGCATCGTGCGGCCTGAACCGACCTTCCCGATCGGGGAACCGTGTCGGTTCGGGCCGCACGATGCGTTTTGGGCTCAGCCGTCCAGCCGGTAGGCGGAGGTGAAGCCGTTGACCTGCATGCAGAAGTCGGTGGTCGGGCAGGAGATCGCCGCGCGCCCGTAGTCCCCGCCGGCCGGCGAATCGACCGACATGCTCCACTGGCTGCCGTCCCACACCAGCGCCTGGCCACCGACCGAGCCGTCGGCGTTCTGCAGCACGCACAGCTGCTGGTCCGGACAGGACAGCGCGAGCGTTCCGTGGTGTTGCGGGCCGCCGACCGGCGACCAGCCGGCGCCGTTCCAGCTGCCGAAGAAGGTGCCGGCGGCCAGGCAGGACATGGCGCTCGCGCAGGACAGTTCGGTGGCGCCGGCGCCGCTGGTCACCGTGCCGGTCGACCATGCGGTGCCGTCGAAGGTGCTCGCCGAGCCGGAGTAGTCGATGGCCACGCAGAACGACTCGCTGGGACAGCTCACCGCGGCCAGTGGCGAACCGCCGGGCAGCGTGGTCGGGATGGACCAGCTGCCGCCGTTGAACCTCGCGGCCTTGCCGTCGGTGCCGACCGCCACGCAGAACGACGGGTCGGCGCAGGACACCGAGGTCAACTGCTGACCGGCGTCGACCGACACCGGAGCGGACCAGCTGCTGCCGTTGAAGCTGAGCGCCCGGCCGATCGCGTCGACCGCGACACAGGTGCTCGGCTCGGTGCAGGACACCGCCGTCAGCGCGGTTCCGCCGTCGATCTGGGTGGGTGCCGTCCAGTTCGCGCCGTCGTAGCTCAGCGCGTAGCCGCCGGTGTCCACCGCGACGCAGAAGTCGGTCGACAGGCAGGACACCCCGTCCAGATCGCCGGGCACCAGGTCGACCGTCTGCGGCGAACCCCAGCTGGTCCCGTTGAACATCACCGCGGTTTCCTTGGCCGAGGTGTCGATGAGCGCGCAGTTGCCGGCGGCCGAGCAGGAGATTGCCGCGCCGCCGTTGGCATCGGCCGCCACCGGCCCCGACCAGGCCAGGCCGGCGAGACTGACCACCCCGCCGGCGTTGTCCACCGCCCGGCAACTGGTGCTGCTGGCGCAGGACACCGAGAGCAGGCTGCGGCCCGGGTCGACCACGCCGGCCGGCGTCCAGTTGGTGCCGTCGAACTGGGCGGCGGCAGTCTGGCCGACCGCCACGCAGAAGGTGGCCGACGGGCAGTCCACCGCCCACGGCGCGAAGCCGGCCACGGTCACCGGCGCCGACCAGCCGGCGCCGTCGAAGGTGTAGGTCCTGCCCAGCTGGTCGACGGCCAGGCAGAAGCTGGCCGACGGGCAGGACAGCGCCCGCAGGTGACCGCCGGTCGGCTTCTCACTCGACCAGCTGCCGCTGCTGAACGTCCGGTAGGAGGTTTCGGCGGTGGCCACGCAGGACGTCGCCGAGGCACAGGACACCTCGACGTCGCTGCTCTGGCTGCTGAGGCTGGCCGCGTGGCTCCAGGCCGAGCCGTTGAAGCTGGACAGCTCGGGAACACCGGTCGGCCCGGTGCCGCCGGCCACACAGAAACTGGCCGAGGCACAGGACACCGAGTTCAGGGTGCTGGCCTGCCCGGCCCGAGCCGGGGTTCCCCAGCTGGCGCCGTTCCAACTCTCGGCGAAGCCGGCCTGCTGGGCCGCCATGCAGAACGACGCGGTCGGGCAGGAGACGGCGGCCAGCCGACCGTGCCGGGGGTCGATCTCCTGCCCGGAGGTGTAGTGCAGCGGGTTGGGCACACCCAGGTAGTAACCCAGCACATCGGCCACCATCAGCAGCTGGCCGGCGGTGTTGTTGCGCAGCTGCAGCCGGCCGTCCGGCCCGAGCACCGCGATCAGCTGCTGTTGGACGCTGGCGCCGGTGCCGAAGGCGATCGAGGCCGCGCCGTTCCACGCCTCGGTTCCCGGGAAGACCGAGATCGTCCCGGCCCGGGCGGGAGCCAGCACGGTGAACCGGACGACCACCGCCGGCACGCCCCACTCCGGCAGCCGGCTGGCGCCGGTGACGGCGTCCCGGGACGGCCGGATCTGGTCCACGTCGCCGGATTGCAGCGGTGCGCTGTCGACGGTGTCGAGCCGGCTGTCGAACACCCGCATCGGAGTGATCGGCTGGTAGCTGCCGTAGCTGTTCGGGGTGCCGCCCAGGTAGTAGCCGATCAGGTCCAGCACCACCACCAGCGAGACGCCGGTGTTGTTGCGGATCATCGCCGCGCCGTCGGCACCGAGGCTGATGCTCAGTACGTCCTGCTCCGACCGGCCGGCGGCGAAGCTCACCGAGGCGCTGCCGTCCCAGGCGGCGTCACTGGCGAAGGTCGAGACCGATCCAGCCCGGGCCGGCGTGATCACCGTCAGGTTGGCCACCACGGCGGACACCCCGGTCGCCGGCACGGCGCCCTGGCCGGCCAGCGGCATCCGGGTCACCGAACCGGTGGCCAGCGGGTGCGAGCCGACCGCGCGGGTGTCGAAGGCCCGCTGCAGCGGGATCGGCTGGAACGAGCCGGCCGCGCTGGGGATGCCGCCGGTGTAGTAACCCACCACGTCGCCGATGACCTGGATGGTCGCCGGAATGTTGTTGCGCACCGCCAGCGTGCCGTTCGAGCCCAGCTTGGCGGTGATCATGTTCTGCTTGGTCTGGCCGGCGGCGAAGCTGATCGAGGCCATCCCCGTCCAGACCGTGTCGCCGGGAAAGACCGCGATCGAACCGGCCTTCGCCGCCTTCAGCACGGTCATGTTGATCGCGACCGCCGACGCCCCAGCCGGGATCGCGCCCTTACCGGTCACGGCGAACCTGGTCGTCTGGGCGGCGGCCAACCCGGTGCCGAGCCGGGTGTCCAGCACCCGGGTGGAGTCGACCGGCTGGAACGTTCCGGCGGCAACCGCCGGGACCGCCGAGGCGGCCGGCGCCACGGCCAGCAGCGCGAGGCAGCCAGCCGCGAGGCTGAGGACACAGGTGAAAACGCTTACCAGCCGGCGCATGAAGCAGCTTCCTGAGGGCCTGGTCCGGCCTTGGAGCCGGATCCCGCGCAGGTCGACTCTGACCCCGCACCGGCAGTTTACCGGCGGTTAACGCCGAGCCGCCCGGGTTCCGGCAAATCGCCGGCCCAGCTGTGATCCGAGCTTGGGTTGGCGGCTCGGCGGCCCTTGGAGCCGGCCGAGGGCATTGCGAGAACCGGTCTTGGCCAGCAGGATGCGCTGTCTGGATTGGACGGAAATACCTACCGATCAGGCCGGATCCGGCACCTCGGTCAGGCCGCCGGTCGCCAGCACGTCGTCGGCCGAGTCGAGCGGCGGCGGCATCACCACCACCGGGCACGGTGAGCGGAACACCAGTTGCGGGGTGATCAGGCTCCTGGCCAGCGTCCGACGGCCGGCCCGGGGCGAATCGAGCACCAGCAGCTGAGCGCCGACGGCGGCCGCCAGCAGCACCGTGGTGGGCGAGCCTCGACGCAGCGAGTAGCGCACGCCCAGCGACCCCGGGTCGGCGCCCAGCTCGCTGGTGAGCTGATCGAAGATCCGCTGTTCCTCCAGCTTGAAGGCCTCCTCGATCGGTGCCGCCGGTATCGCCGGTGGCCGGCCACCGGATGCCGCCGGCGGACGCGGCCCGCGCCAGGCCGTGACCGCCAGCACCCGGGTATTGCGCAGCCGCGCCTCGGCCGCCGCCCAGCGCAGCGCCTGCGCCGAGCCGGTCCGGCGGCTGACGCCGACCACGATCGGGCTGACCAGATCGCTCCCGGCCATCTCAGGCCATCGCCTCGGCGCCGGTGACCGACCTGGCCTTGGTCATCGGATCGGCGATCTCCTCCAGCGACTTCCGCTCGGCGTTGATGGCCAGCACCGCCGCCACGATGCCGCCGGCGATCATTACCGCGGCGCCGAGGTAGTAGCCGAAGGTCAGCGGGCCACGGTCGGGATTGGCGTTGTTGGCGCCGCCGATCAGGTGGCCGTACAGCGAGGTGGCGATGGCACCGAAGATCTGGGCGATCGAGAAGAAGAACGAGATCGCCTGGCCCCGCAGCTCCAGCGGGAAGATCTCGCTCACGGTCAGGTACGCCGAGGACGCCCCGGCGGAGGCGAAGAAGAAGATCACGCACCAGAAGATGGTCTGGGTCGTCGCATTCAGGTGACCAGCGCCGAACAGCGCCGCCGAAATCGTCAGCAGCACGCCGGCGAGCAGGTAGGTGCCGGAGATCATCTTGCGGCGGCCGACCGTGTCGAACAGCGGGCCGAGCAGCAGCGGGCCTAGCAGGTTGCCGATCGCGAACGGCAGGAAGTAATAGCTGGTGTGCGCCTTGGAGACGCCGAAGAAGTGCTGCAGCACCAGGGCGTAGGAGAAGAAGATGGCGTTGTAGAGGAACGCCTGGGTGGCCATCAGGCTGAAGCCGAGCACGGTCCGCCGCGGATACCGCTTCAGGAACGTCCGGGCCAGCTCCGGATACGGAATCCACTTCTGCGGGACGATGTCGATGGCCCTCCGCTCGTCCACCGGCTTGAGTTCGTGACCCTCGGCCGTCACTCGCTCCTCGATCTCATCGACCGTCCGGTCGGCCTCCTCCTCGTAGCCATGGGTCATCTGCCAGCGCGGGCTTTCTGGAATGTGCCGGCGTAGGCCGATGATGAGCAGGCCGAGCGCCGGTCCGATGAAGAAGCCGATCCGCCAGCCGACGTTCTCCGGCACCCGGTCCGACAGCAGGTAGAGGTTGGCGGTGGCGCCGATCGCGGCACCGGCCCAGTAGGTGCCGTTGACCGCGATATCGACCCGGCCTCGATAGTGCGACGGGATCAGCTCGTCGATGGCCGAGTTGATGGCCGAGTACTCACCGCCGATGCCGACGCCGGCGATGAACCGGAAGGCGGCCAGCACCGCGAAGTTCCAGGACAGCCCGGCCAGGCCGCTGCCGATCAGGTAGATGGCCAGCGTCAGGAGGAAGATCTTGCGCCGGCCGAGCCGGTCGGTGATCCGGCCGAAGAACAGCGCACCGACCACCTCACCCACCAGGTACACCGAGCCGAGTGCGCCGACATCGGCACTGGACAGCCCGAGATCCTGCTGGAAGCCGGCCTGGGAAACGATCTGGATCTCCAGCCCGTCCAGGATCCAGGACACCCCGAGGCCGACCACGATCAGCCAGTGGAACCGCGCCCACGGCAGCCGATCGAGTCGGGCCGGAACCAGGCTGCGGACGGGTTTGGTGGTGTGTTCGACTCCAGCAACAGCAGACACGGTTGACCTCGTTCGTTCGTGTCGCTGGCTTTTCAGCCGACCAATTCGTACTAGCACTCACAACTTGCCCGTGGGCTAGTTTGCCCCGGCTCGGGCCGGTTCAACCAAGCCGGTTCGAAAGGCCCGGCCCCGACTTGGTCCGGCTCGGCCTAGTTCAGCCCGACGTCGACCGGATAGGTCGACAGCAACGACAGCGGCGCCGGCTGGCGGCGCAGCACGGTTCGCCAGAGCGTGCCGGGGGTGGGCGAGAAGACGTCGTCCAGGCCGCCGGCGACCACGAACCAGCCGCCGCGGGCGATCTCGTCCTCGAGCTGATCGACCTGCCACCCGGCATGGCCGGCGAACACCCGCAGGCTCTGCGAGTTGATCGCCACGTCGGCAGCCGCCGCGTCCAGGTCCACCAGCGCCAGGCCGCCACTGACGGCCCGCAACCCGGTGCCGGCGTCGGCGGTGGCCGCCAGCCGGCCGAGGCCGAGCGCGCCGTCACGCTGCACCGGGCCGCCGTTGAAGACCACGGCGGGCTCGGTCATCACGTCCTGCCAGTCCGGCAGAATGTGACCCACCGGGGTGTGCGACGGCCGGTTCACGATCACTCCGACCGTTCCGGTCTCGTCATGCTCGATGAGGAACACCACGGTCCGGTAGAACTCCGGGTCGGACAGGTCAGGTGCGGCGATCAACAGTCGATGGGCAGCAGGAGGCAGCTGCCAGCTCTGCTCGGCGGTCACTGATACATCCTGCACCAGGGTGCCGCGCGAGGGGTTACCGTCGAGTGATCCACAGCAGATGTAAGTAGAAGTACGGGAAGGACCGTTTAGTGCCCACTGCCCTCGCGAGCCGGCCGGTCTGGCGCCAGCTGGCGCGCCGGCCGGAATACCTGTGGCTGCTGACGGTACGACTGGCCGGCCAGTTCGCCGACGGTGTCTTCCAGGCATCGCTGGCCGGCACCATCCTGTTCAACCCGGAACGCGCCGCGCACGCCGGTGACATCGCCGCCGGGTTCGCGGTGCTGCTGCTGCCGTACTCGCTGCTCGGCCCGTTCGCCGGCGTGCTGCTCGACCGCTGGAGCCGACAACGGGTGCTCTTCGGCGCCAACCTGCTGCGGGCGCTGCTGGTCTGCGGGGTGGTCGGCGAGATCGGCGCCGGCGTGCACGGCCAGCCCTTCTACCTCAGCGCGCTGGTGGTGATCTCGGTGAACCGGTTCATCCTGTCCGCGCTGTCGGCATCCCAGCCACACGTGGTGCCGGACGAGCAGCTGATCACCGCGAACGCGATCTCCACCACCGCCGGCGCGGTGGCGGCCGCGTCCGGCGGCGGGGCTGCCATCGGAATCCGGGTGCTGTTCGGCACCGGCAACTCCGGCTACGCCTCGATCGCCCTGTGGGCCGCGATCTGCTACGCGCTGGCCGGGCTGGCCGCGACCCGGTTCGAGCGGCAGCAGCTGGGTCCGGACGAGCAGACCCGCAACAACGGCGCGTCGGTACGCCACGTGCTGACCGGCATGGTCGCCGGCGCCCGGCACATCCACAGCCACCCGCCGGTGTTGCGGGCCTTCGTGGTGATCGGCGTCCACCGGTTCGCCTACGGGGTGACCGCGATCTGCACGTTGCTGCTGTACCGCAACTACTTCACCGACCAGGGGATGCTGCGTGCCGGGCTGTCCGGCCTCGGTCAGATCGTGGTGGCCACCGCGGTCGGTGGCGGGTTGGCGGCGCTGGTCAGCCCGGCGGCGGCCCGGCGCTGGGGCTACGTCCGGTGGTCGTCCACCCTGCTGCTGCTGGCCGGAGCGGTCGAGCTCGGGCTCGGCCTGCCGTTCCGGCTGGCCGCCTTCCTGCCGGCCGCGGCCCTGCTCGGGCTGTCCGCGCAGGGGGTGAAGATCTGCGTGGACACGTTGACCGCCCAGCAGGTCGCCGACGAGTACCGGGGCCGGGTGTTCTCCATCTACGACACCGTGTTCAACCTGGTCTTCGTCGCGGCCGGGGTGCTGACCGCGCTGCTGTTGCCGGAGAACGGCCGGTCCAGCGTCGCGGTGGTGTTCATCGCGCTGGCCTACATCCTCACCGGCCTGGGCTACCTGTTCACCCCGGAGCCTCGGCACAGCTTGGTGGTCCCGGCCCGGCCGGAGGTGCAGACGGCCTGAGCCGAGCCGGAAATCCGGTGGTTAGGGCTGGTTGGCCGCCCACCAACTCCGCAGCTCGGCGACCGCCTCGTCGTGGTCCAGCGGCCCGCGTTCCATCCGCAGCGCCAGCAGGTGCTGGTACGCCTTGCCGACCAGCGGACCCGGCGGGATGTCGAGGATCCGCATGATCTCGGTGCCGTCCAGATCGGGCCGGATCGCGTCCAGCTCCTCCTGCTCGCGCAGCCGGGCGATCCGGAGCTCCAGGTCGTCGTAGGTGGCGGCCAGCGCGGCCGCCTTGCGCTGGTTGCGGGTGGTGCTGTCGGAGCGGACCAGCTTGTGCAACCGAGGCAGCAGCGGGCCGGCATCGGTGACATAACGACGCACCGCGGAGTCGGTCCACTCGCCGCTGCCGTAGCCGTAGAAGCGCAGGTGCAGGAAGACCAGCCGGGCGACGTCCTCGATCACGTCCTTCGGAAACTTCAGCGCCTTCAACCGGGCCCGGGCCAGCCGCGCACCGACCACCTCGTGGTGGTGGAAGGTGACCTGCCGGCCACCGCCGGGCGTCGCGACGAACCGGCGGGTCTCGGGCTTACCGATGTCGTGCAGCAACGCCGCCCAGCGCAGCACCAGGTCCGGCGCCGGCGCGCCGCCCGGGCCCGGTTCCTCCAGCCCGATGGCCTGGTCGAGCACCTGCAGGGTGTGCGCGTAGACGTCCTTGTGCTGGCCGTGCTCGTCGGCGGCCATCCGCAGCGCCGGCAGCTCCGGCAACACGAACTCGGCCAGGCCGGTGTCCACCAGCAGCTCCAGACCCGGTCGCGGCTGCCGGCCGAGCATCAGCCGGTTCAGTTCGGCCTGCACCCGTTCGGCGGTGATCCGCTCGATCTGCGGTGCCAGGCTGGTCATCGCCGCCAACACCTCTGGCGCGACGCTGACCCCGAGCTGGCTGACGAACCTGGCCGCTCGCAGCATTCGCAGCGGATCGTCGCCGAAGGACTCCGCCGGCGCGGCCGGGGTGCGCAGGATGCCGCGGGCGAGATCGGCCAGGCCGCCGTACGGGTCGACGAACTCGCGGTCGACGACCGAGACCGCCATCGCGTTCATGGTGAAATCCCGCCGGCGCAGGTCCTCCTGCACCGTGCTGCCGAACTCGACTGCCGGATTGCGGCTCACCCGGTCGTACCGATCGGCCCGGAATGTGGTGATCTCGCAGGCCTCGCCGCGGACCTGGGCGCCGACCGTGCCGAAGGCGATGCCAGTGGTCCAGGTCGCCGAGGCCAGCCCGTCCAGCAGCCGCAGGATCTGCTCCGGCCGGGCATCGGTGGTGAAGTCCAGATCGTTCACCGGCCGGCCCATCAGCGCGTCCCGGACCGGGCCACCGACCAGGTAGAGCTGACGGCCGGCGGCGCTGAACGCCTCGCCGAGCCGGCCGGCCACCGGCGGAATGTCGATCAGGTCACCGGGGTTGCCGGTCATCACCGCTCGCTTCCCTGGTCAGGCGCGCACACCAGATCCCGCGCGGACTCGCGCCGAGCTGGCGGCGCAGCTTGTCAGCGAAGACCCTACTGGCAGGCCAAGTAGCATCGGGCTATGTCCCGCGCCTCCTCCACCAGGCGGCCGCGGCTTCCCCGAATCGATGAAACCAGTGCCGGCGGCCTGGTGCTGGACCTGTCCGGCCCGGTGCCGATGGGCGCGCTGATCGGTCGGACGAATCGCCGCGGCCGGCTGCTGTGGTCGCTGCCGAAGGGGCACCTGGAGGACGGCGAGACGCTGGAGCAGGCCGCGATTCGCGAGGTCGCCGAGGAGACCGGCATCACCGGCAGCATCATCGGCGTGCTGGGCACGATCGACTTCTGGTTCGTGGTGGAGGGTCGCCGGATTCACAAGACGGTGCATCACTACCTGATGCGTGCCGAGAGCGGTGAGCTGTCCGATGCCGACATCGAGGTCACCAAGGTCGCCTGGGTGCCGCTGCCGGAGATCGGCGAGCAGCTGGCCTACTCCGACGAGCGGCACCTGCTGGACCAGGCCAGCGAGCTACTGCGGGATACCGCCTGATGCGAGCCGGACCCGGCCGGCCGCGAGCCGGCCCGAGGTACCACGGACCCCGCCTTAAGCGGGGACTGCTGGCGGTACTCGCGGCGCTTACCGTCCTCGGCCTCGCCACCCCCGCGCTGGCGGTCAACCCAGCGCTGGCGGTCAACCCGGCGCTGGCGGTCAGCGGGCGGCCGCCGGCAGCGGCCAGGTCGGTCACGACGGCCAATCAGTCGCCGGTCAGCGTCACCCTGAACTCGATGACGCCGCGCAGTCCGAGCGCGGCCAAGCCCGAGCAGCCGGTGGTCTTCGTGGCGACCATCAGCAACAACACCGACAACACCTACTCCGACGTCCAGCTGGGCCTGCAGCGTGGGCTGCCGATCACCCAGCAGAACCTGCTCGACACCGCCCTCAGCAGCCCACCACCGACCGACTTCTCGGTACCCGCCCCGCTGGAGTTGCACCAGCAGCTGCTGCCGCACGGCCGGCTGACCGCCCGCTACCGGACCACCACCGCCGACATGTGCCTGTGCTTCACCGGCGTGTACCCGTACGCGCTGGTCGCCTCGGCGGTCAGCGATCCGGACGCCGGCTTCGCCGAGGTCGGCCGTACCCAGGTGTTCGTGCCGTCCTTCCTGCAGCCGCCGCAGCCGGTATCGGTCGGCTGGGTGTGGCCGCTGCTGGATCGGCCGCACCGGTCGGTGGACACCAACATCTTCAGCGACGAGGGGCTGGCCGGTGAGGTGGGCCCGGGCGGCCGGTTGGATCGGGCGCTGCAGGTTCCGGAACTGGTCGCCGGCCGGGTCCGGCTGACCCTGGTGGTGGATCCGGATCTGCTGGACAGCCTGGCCGTGATGGCCAAGGGCTACCGGGTGCGCAAGGGCACCGGCATCGTGGCTGGCACCGGCGACCAACTTGCCGTCGCCTGGCTGCAGCGGTTCAAGGCGGTGACGGTGCAGCACGACGTGGTGCTCACCGGCTACGCCGACCCGGACGTGAACGCGCTGACCAGGGCCGGCATGCCGTTCGCCACCACGCTCGATCCCCAGGTACGGGCGCGGATCGCGCCGTACCTGCCGCCGGACCCCTCGGCCAACCTGCTGAGCTGGCCGGCCGGCGGCGCGCTGACCAGCAAGGCGCTGGACGCCCTGGTCGCCAGCGGCGCGGCCACCGTGCTGCTCAGCGACGCGGCGCTGCCGGGCGGCAACCACACCGAGCCCCGCCCGGACGCGCTGTCGCCGCTGCCGACCGCTGCCGGCAGCGCGGCGGCGCTGGTCACCGACTCGGGCCTACAGGCCACCGTGCGGCGGGCGGTCAAGCTCGGCGCGGTGCCGGCCGCCGACCAGCAGATCCTGCTGGCCCAACTGGCCATCCGGGCCGCCCAGGATCCGACCACCGGGCACTTCGTGGTGATCACCCCGGACCGCTACGTCGACACCGACCCGGCCGCCGCGGCGGCCACCATCGCCGCGGTGATCGGAACCGGCTGGAGCGCGCCGATCGCCATTCCGACCGCGCTGAGCACGGTGTCCCCGGTGGACCGCGGCGTGCTCAACACCGCCGCGGCGAACCCGAGTGCCGAGATCAGCCAGCAGCAGCTGTCCGAACTGGCGCTGATCGAGCAGCGGGTGGCCTCGATGAACGAGGCGCTGCACGACAACGACGCCTCGGCGCTGTTGTTGGCCGGCTTCAGCACCGGCATCCGGCGGGCCGAGTCCAGCGCCTGGCGCATCGACCGAGCCGGCGGCCGCCGGACCGTGCAGCAACTGCTCGGCCGGATCGACGGCATCGAAGGCGCGGTGCACCTGGTGCAGCCGGCCGTCGGCACCTACAGCCTGTCCTCCTCCGAGTCACCGATCGTGGTGACGGTGTCCAACCAGCTGACCAAGCCGGTCACCATCCGGGTGGTGGTGCGGCCGGTGAACTCAGCGGTCGGCTTCTCGGCGCCCGCCTACACCACCGAGACCATTCCGGCGCGCAGCATGGAGACCGTGCGGATCCCGACCCATGTCGAGCGGCTGGGCAAGTTCCAGATCGTGGCGACCCTGCAGACGCCGGACGGCCGGCAGCTCGGCCAAGGGATCGGACTCAACCTGCGGGCGACCGCGATCGGCACGGTCACCAAGGTGATCACCGTGATCGCCATCGCGGTGCTGGTGCTGGCGCTGCTGCGCCGGCTTATCCGCCGGATCCGGCACGCGCCGCCGGGCAACCGGTCCCGGCCCGGACCCGGCACCGCGCCGGCCAGCACCACGGCGGGTGCGGCTGCGTGAGCGATGACTGGTCGGAGCCGCGGATCTACGGTTCTCCGATGCCGGTGCCCGGCGATGCCACCGGGTTAGCGGTGCGCACCGCCCAGCCGGACACCGAGGACGGCTGGAGCGCGCCGATCTACCACGGCCCGCGCCGGTACCGGCCACAGCCGGAGCAGCCGATCCGGATCAGCCGGGGCACCAACGGGGCCCAGCTGGTGGTCGGCGAGCGGCTGGTGGCCGAGGCGCCCGCGGTCGACGGCCTCACCCCGCCGGATCTGGACAGCGTGCTGGCCCCGGACGTCGACCGGATCCAGTCGCCCACCGCCGATCCGGCCGCCGCCGAGCCAGCGATCGCCGAGCCGGCGGCGGCCGGTCGGGCTACCGTCGCGCCGGTCACCACCGCGGCCACCCAGCCGGCCGAGGCGGTCGCTCCGGAGACCTCGGCCACGCTGATGGCCCACAGCCGGACGATGGCGCTGGCCAGCCTGGTCAGCAGGGTCACCGGCTTCCTGCGCAGCCTGGTGCTGGTCGCCGCGCTGGGCATCGGGGTGGGCGAGGTGGCCGACGCCTACAACCTGGCCAACACGCTGCCCAACATGGTTTACGAGCTGCTGCTCGGCGGCGTGCTGACCAGCGTGATCATCCCGGTGCTGGTCTTCGCCCAGCACTCCGACGTCGACCGCGGCGTGGCCTACACCCAGCGGCTGCTGTCCATCGCGACCGCCAGCCTGGGCGGCGCGACCGTGCTGGCGGTGCTGGCCGCTCCGGTGCTCGCCTCGATCTTCGGTGGCTCGGCCAGCAAGCAGGCGCTGACCGGGCTGTGGGCGACCTTGCTGCTGCCGGAGATCTTCTTCTACGGCCTGGGCGCCATGTTCACCGCTGTGCTCAACACCCGCGGCGTCTTCGGCTGGCCGGCCTGGGCGCCGGTGCTCAACAACGTCATCACCATCATCTCGGTCGGGCTGTTCCTGCTGCTACCCAGCGCCAGCCCGCTCACCGCGTCGAACATCTCCAGCACCCAGATCCTGGTGCTCGGCATCGGCACCACCCTCGGCATCGCCGGCCAGGCGCTCATCCTCTGGCTGCCGCTGCGCCGGACCGGTTTCACCTGGCACTGGCGTTTCCGTGCCCATCCGAGCGAGGCCGGCCGGATGGCCGAGTTCTCCACCCTCACCCTGTGGGTGCTCGGCTACGTGGCGATCAGCCAGGTCGGCGTCTTCGCGGTGAACCGGGTCGCCAATGTCCGGGCCGGTGGTCCGACCACCTTCGCCAACGCCGACCTGCTGTTCCAGGTGCCGTACGGAATCCTCGGCGTCTCGCTGCTGACCGCGCTGATGCCGCGGATGAGCCGGGCCGCCGCCCGCGGCGACCAGGCCAGTGTGCTGGCCGACCTGCGGCTGGGCACCCGGTTGTCGGCGGTGGCGCTGGTACCGGTCTCGGCCGGGCTGATGGTGCTCGGGCCGTCCCTGACCAGCGTGATCTTCCTCGGCCACGCCCGGCTGTCCGAAGCCCGGCTGGTCGGCATCGCGCTGGCCGCCGGGGCCTTCGGACTGCTGCCGTTCGCACTGGTGATGCTGCAGCAGCGGGTGTTCTACGCGATGCGCGACGCCCGCACGCCCACCTTCATCAACCTGGCCATGGTCACCACCAAGGTGGTCCTGGTGGCAGCCGCCTACGCCGCGCTGCACGGCCGGGCGGTGATCGTCGCGCTCACCGTCTCCACCTCGACGTCCTACCTGGTCGGCTGCCTGGCCGGTCACCTGCTGCTGCGCCGCCGGTTCGGGCCGCTCGGCTTCACCGCCGTGCTGCGCACCGTCGGCTGGATCCTGCTGGCCGCGGTGGCCGGCGCCACGGTCGCGCTGCTGGTACTCATCGGCGTGCATGACACTCTGGGCACCGGCCGGCTGGCGTCGCTGCTGGTGCTGATGGCCGGCGGCGGCCTGGGCGTGCTGGCCCTTGGTCTGGTCGCGACCCGGCTGCCGCTGCCCGAGGTGGCCGAGATCCTGGCCGCGTTCCGGCGCCGGCCGGCGCGCTCGGCGAGCGTGGAATAGCGACCTACCTAGACTGGTTGACAGGTAGCTCCCAGAGCTATGAGGCAAGGACAGGGGTTGTTGTGAGCGAGAACCACCGCCAGGTGATCGTGGTCGGCTCCGGGCCGGCCGGTTACACCGCCGCCCTCTACACCGCCCGGGCCGAGCTGCGGCCGCTGGTGTTCGAGGGCAGCCAGTACGGCGGGGCGTTGATGAACACCACCGAGGTGGAGAACTATCCGGGCTTCCCGCAGGGCATCATGGGCCCCGAGCTGATGACCCAGATCCGGGCCCAGGCCGAGCGGTTCGGCGCCGAGCTGGTGGCCGACGACGTGATCTCGATGGACCTGGACTCCCCGGTCAAGACGGTACGCACGCTGGCCGGTGAGTGGACGGCCGATGCGGTGATCCTGGCGATGGGCTCGGCGTACAAGAAGCTGGGCCTGCCGCGGGAGGACGAGCTGTCCGGGCACGGGGTTTCCTGGTGCGCCACCTGTGACGGCTTCTTCTTCCGCGGCCAGCACATCGTGGTGGTCGGCGGTGGGGACACGGCGATGGAGGAGGCCACCTTCCTCACCCGGTTCGCCGAGTCGGTGACCGTGGTGCACCGGCGCGACACGCTGCGGGCCTCGCGGATCATGGCCGACCGGGCCGCCAGCAACCCCAAGATCAGCTTCGCCTGGAACTCCGAGGTGGCGGCCATCCACGGCGAGGGCAAGGTGAGCGGGCTCACCGTGCGCGACACGGTGACCGGACAGACCCGCGAGATCGAGGCCACCGGACTGTTCATCGCGGTGGGTCACGACCCGCGCTCGGAGCTGGTTCGCGGCCAGATCGAGCTGGACGAGAACGGCTACGTCCTGACCGAGGGCAAGTCCACCCGGACCAATCTGGCCGGGGTGTTCGCGGCCGGCGACCTGGTCGACCACGTCTACCGGCAGGCGATCACCGCCGCCGGCACCGGATGCCAGGCGGCACTGGACGCCGAGCGCTACCTGGCGGCGCTGGAAGCCGTCGGCGACCCCGAACTGGCGGCGCTGGAGGCCTGACGTGGCAGGCATAGTGGAGCTCCGACGCCACGCCAGCCACCGGCCGGACGGGAAGAGCCGGCGGCTGGCCGACGTTACAGTGACACGCACGTTCAATAAGCCAGATCGCAGCCAAGTTCGCCGACACGCCAGATCGCAGGGAGATGCTTCAGATGGGCGCTAACACGCAGGTCGTCACCGATGCCACGTTCAGCAGGGACGTGTTGGAATCCGACACTCCGGTGCTGGTCGACTTCTGGGCGGAGTGGTGCGGACCCTGCCGGCTGGTGAGCCCGGTGCTGGAGGAGATCGGCCAGGAGCACGGCGACAAGCTCCGGGTGGTCAAGGTCAACATCGACGAGAACCCGAACGTGGCGCGCGACTACCAGATCATGTCCATCCCGACCATGTCGGTGTTCAAGGGTGGCGAGATCGTCAAGACCATCGTCGGCGCCAAGCCGAAGGCCGCGCTGCTGCGCGACCTCGCGGACTTCATCTAACTCCACAGCCCGCCTCGCCGAGCGCGCGGCAGCCAGCGGCCGATCTGGGCCGGCAACCGGTGTAACCACACGGTTGCCGGTCCATTTTCGTCCCATCCAGCCGCATCAGACTCCTAGCCGGTATGGGGGTCGTGGGCTGGGGCCTCGGCCCCATACCGGCTAGGCGTTCGCCGGCGCGAACTGCGCCTGGTACAGCTCGGCGTAGGCGCCGCCGGCGGCCAGCAGCTGCCCGTGCGTGCCCTGCTCGACGATCCGGCCGTCCTCCATCACCAGGATCAGGTCGGCGTCGCGGATGGTGGACAGCCGGTGCGCGATCACGAAGCTGGTGCGGTCGGTCCGCAGCGCCGCCATCGCCTGCTGCACCAGCAGCTCGGTGCGGGTGTCCACCGAGCTGGTGGCCTCGTCCAGGATCAACAGCGCCGGATCGGCCAGGAACGCCCGGGCGATCGTCAACAGCTGCTTCTCCCCCGCGCTGACGTTGCTGCCCTCGGCGTCGATGACGGTGTCGTAGCCGTCCGGCAGGCTGTGCACGAACCGGTCCACGAAGGTGGCGCGGGCCGCCGCCAGGATGTCCCCCTCGCTGGCATCGGGCCGGCCGTAGGCGATGTTCTCCCGGATGGTGCCGCCGAACAGCCAGGTGTCCTGCAGCACCATGCCGATCCGGGAGCGCAGATCCGGCCTGGTCAGCTCGGAGATGTCCACGCCGTCCAGGGTGATCCGGCCGGCGTCGAGCTCGTAGAAGCGCATGATCAGGTTGACCAGCGTGGTCTTGCCGGCACCGGTAGGGCCGACGATGGCGATGGTCTGGCCGGGCTCGGCGACAAGGGACAGCTCCCGGATCAGCGGCGTCTTCGGGTCGTAGCAGAACGACACCCTCTCGAACTCCACCCGGCCACGAGCATCGGCGATCAGCGCTGGACGGCCGGCGTCAGGCACCTCCTCGGCGGCGTCCAGCAGCTCGAACACCCGCTCGACCGAGGCGATGCCGGACTGCAGCACGTTCGCCATCCCGGCCACCTGGCTGAGCGGCTGGTTGAACTGCCGGGAGTACTGGATGAAGGCCTGCACATCACCCAGACTCATCGTCCCGGAGGCCACTCGCAGGCCCCCCACCACGGCGATGGCGACGTAGTTGAGATTGCCGATGAACATCACCGCCGGGCTGATGATGCCGGCGACGAACTGGGCGCCGAAGCTCGACGCGGACAGCTCGTCGTTCTTCTCGGCGAAGGTGGCCTCCACCTCGCGCTGCCGGCCGAACACCCTGACCAGGGCGTGCCCGGAGAACGCCTCCTCGATCTGGCCGTTCAACTCGCCGGTGGTCTTCCACTGCGTGCTGAACAGCTTCTGCGACCGCTTGAGGACCACGCTGGACAGCAGCACCGCGGCCGGCACGCTGACCAGGGCGATGATGGCCAGCACCGGCGAGATGACCAGCATCATGGTGAGCACCGCGAGCACCGTCAGCAGCGATACCAGCATCTGGCTCAAGGACTGCTGCAGGGTCTGGGCCACGTTGTCGATGTCATTGGTCACCCGACTGAGCACCTCGCCGCGTGGCTGGCCGTCGAAGTAGGCCAGTGGCAGCCGGTTCAGCTTGGCCTCGACGTCCTCCCGCAGCCGGTACATGGTCCGCTGCACCGCGCCGGTCAGCAGGTAGCCCTGCAGCCAGGCACACATCGAGGAGCCGAGGTAGAGCACCAGCACCAGCACCAGCACCCGGCCGAGAGCGTGGAAGTCGATGCCCTGACCCGGCACCAGCCCGGATTTGCCGTACAGGCCGGCGAGTTTGTCGTTGCCGGCGGCTCGGGCGGCCGCGACCGCCTGCTCCTTTGTCTCCCCTGCCGGCAGCCGCCGGCCGAGTAGCCCGTCGAAGATCAGGTTGGTGGCGTGGCCGAGCAGCCGCGGCCCGAACACGCCGAGCACCACGCTGGCAACGCTGAGCGCCAGCACCAGCGACATGACGGCTCGTTGCGGGGCCAGCCGGCCGAGCAGCCGGCGGGTGGACGGCCAGAAGTTGAGGGACTTCTCGGTGGGGCCCAGCCCGCCGAACGGGCCGCGCGCCATCGGCGGCCGCGGCCGGGCCACCGCGGCATCGCTGCGCTCCTCATGCCTGCCGGCGCTGCGCTGCTCAGTCATGCCGACACCTGGATCTCAGCCTCGGTGAACTGGGACTGCACGATCTCGGCATAGGTCGGGCAGTTGGCCAGCAGCTCCTCGTGTCGGCCGCGGCCGACGATCCGGCCGTCGTCGAGCACCAGGATCTGGTCGGCATCGACGATGGTGGACACCCGCTGCGCGACGATCAGCACGGTGGCCTGCTCGGTGAGTGGCCGCAAAGCCGTCCGCAGCCGGGCGTCGGTGGCCAGGTCCAGCGCGGAGAAGGCATCGTCGAACAGGTAGATCCGGGGCTTGCGGACCAGCGCCCGGGCGATCGCCAGCCGCTGCCGCTGGCCGCCGGAGACGTTGGTGCCGCCCTGCGCGATGGCCGATTCCAGGCCGTCCGGCATCGCCCGCACGAAGTCGTCGGCCTGCGCGATCCGCAACGCCTGCCACAGCTCGGCGTCGGTGGCCGCCGGGTTGCCGTAGCGCAGGTTGCTCGCGACCGTGCCGGAGAACAGGTACGCCCGCTGCGGCACCAGGCCGACCGCGGCACACAGCGCTTGCGGATCCAGCGACCGGACGTCGGCCCCGTCCAGCAGCACCGAGCCCGAGGTGACGTCGAACAGCCTCGGAATCAACCCGATCAGCGTCGACTTGCCGGCGCCGGTGCTGCCGATGATGGCGGTCCATTCGCCGGGCCGGCACCGGAAGTTGAGGTCACGCAGCACCGGGTCGGTGGCCCCGGGATAGTGGAACCCGACGTCGGAGAACTCGAGATTGCCCCGTGGATCCAGCGGCATCACCGGCTCGGCAGGTGGCAGCACGGAGGATTCGGTATCCAGCACCTCGCCGATCCGTTCGGCGCACACCGCCGCCCGCGGCACCAGGACCGCCATGAAGGTCGCCATCATCACCGACATCAGGATCAGCAGCAGGTAACTGAGGTAGGCGGTCAGCGAGCCGACCTGCATCCGGCCGTCGTCGATCAGGTGCGCACCGAACCACAGCACCGCCACCGACGAGCAGTTCACCACCAGCATCACGGTCGGGAACATCAGCGACTGCAGCCGACCGAGCCGCAGCGCGGTCTGGGTCAGTTCGGAGTTGGCCTCGGCGAACCGTGCCGTCTCGTACGGTTCCCGGACGAAGGCCCGGACCACCCGGATACCGGAGATCTGTTCCCGCAGCACCCGGTTGATCGCGTCGATCCGCTTCTGCATCAGGCGGAAACCACCGATCATCCGGCTGATGATGACTGCGATCGCGCCGATCAGCACCGGCATCGCCACCACCAGCAGCAGCGACAGCTCGGCATCCTGTCGAATGGCCATGATCACCCCGCCGACGCACATGATCGGCGCGGTGACCAATATCGTGCAGGTCATCAGCACCAGCATCTGCAGCTGCTGCACGTCATTGGTGTTGCGGGTGATCAGGGAGGGCGCCCCGAAAGAGTTCACCTCCCGGGCGGAGAACGTGCCCACCTGGTGGAAGACCGCCGCGCGAACGTCGCGGCCGAGGTCCATCGCGGTGCGCGAGCCGAAGTAGACCGCGCCGATGGAGCAGCCGACCTGCAACAGCGTCACTATCAGCATCACCCCGCCGGCCGACAGCACGTAGCCGGTGTCACCACGGGCTATCCCGCGATCGATGATGTCGGCGTTCAGGCTGGGCAGGAACAGCCCGGCGATCGTCTGGATCAGCTGCAGCAGCAGCACCAGTGCCAGCGCCAGCCGGTACGGTCGCAGGAAACGCAGCAGGATCCGGCTCAGCACGGGCCTGCCCCGGCCGAGTCGGCCGCCCCGCTGGGAAGCGTCACCCCGGTCGCCAGCACGCCGTGGAGCAACACCGAGACGATCTCCTCGGCCCGCATCGGCTCGCCGTCGGTGATCTTCGGATGGCTGGCGGCGAAGGTGAGCACCCGGGCCAGCCGCGCGGTCTCGGCCGGCGAGAGCCGCAGCAGCTCCCGATCCGGTTCGAGCAGTTCGGTCATCGCGTCCAGCAGCTGGCTGTGGCCGAACCTGGCCCGGGGATCCATCCGGCGACGGTCCTGGCCCTCCGGCGGGCTGGGGAAGCCCAGCGCGATCAGCAGTTCGACCACCGTGAGCAGCCGGTCCTGCAGGATCCGCACCGCGGCGACAAGCTTTCGCTCCAGCGGCAGCCGGCGATCGATGGCGGTGAACAGCTCCAGCGTCGGAGCCTGGTCGAAGGCGGTGGTCAGGCAGGCGTCGATCAACTCGGCCTTGTCCGCGAACACCCTGAAGAGGGTGCCCTCGCCGATCCCGCTGGCCTCGGCAATCTGCCGGGTGGTGACCGCGTGACCGTGCTCGCGCAGCAGCGGCAGGGTGGCCTCGATGATGGCGCCCCGGCGCTGCTCGCGGGACATCGGCGCGGCCCGCGAGCTGACCTGTTCGGTGCCGCGGCCGACCGCCGTCGAGGAAGCAGGCATGCTGGCAACGGTAGCGGAGTGAGTACTCACTCCGCAATGCCTAACGCCGTTAGCTATGCTCGGTGAAGTAGCTGGCCGGGGTCAGCGACCGGCCCGCGTTGGTGCCGAAGATCCGCTCCAGCGCGTACTCGACGTCATAGCGCCAGGACACGGTGGACTTCAACTCCATCCGCAATCGCGGATACACCGGATGCGGCCGGACGGTCTTGAAGCCCACCGAGCGAAGGTAGTCGGCCGGCATCAGGCAGCCCTTCGAAGCCGGCCCGGTGCTGCCGAATGCCTCGATCGCCTTCACCCCGCGCGGCACCAGCTCGGCCGCCACCGCCTGCGCCAGCATCCGACCGATGCCGGCCCCCCGCCACTCCGGCAGCACATGCGCATTCATCAGCAGCACCGCGTCACCGGTGACCGGCGAGGTCGGGAACGACATCGAGCGGGGCACGAAGCCCGGCGGCGCGAACAGCGCGTAACCCGCCGGCACCCCGGCCAGGTAGGCGATCTTGCCGCAGCTCCCCCAGTCGAGCAGGGTGGCCGACAGCCAAGCCTCCTTGGCCAAGGTAGCCTCCGCCGCAGCCGGCGGATCCGGATCGGCCACCGGGCCGAGTTCCCAGAACAGGCAGCCGCGGCACGGCTGCGGCAGGTCGTTCAGGTTGTCCAGGGTGAGCGGCACGATCCGCCGGGCGGCCGACATCGATCAGCGCGACCGCGCCGGGTCGTAGCCCTCCAGGAACGAACCCAACCGCCCCACCGCGTCGATCAGGTCCTTCTTGTATGGCAGCGTGACGATCCGGAAGTGATCGGGGGTCGGGAAGCTGAACCCGGTGCCCTGGACCAGCAGCACCCGCTGCTCGCGCAGGAAGTCCAGCACGAACTGCTGGTCGTCCTTGATCGGGTATCGCTCCGGGTCCAGTCGCGGGAAGACGTACAGGCTGCCCTTCGGCTCGACGCAGCTGATGCCGGGGATGGCCCGCAGCGCGGTGACCGCCGCGTCGCGCTGTTCCAGCAGCCGGCCGCCCGGCAGCACCAGGTCGACGATGCTCTGCCGGCCGCCGAGCGCGGTCTGGATGGCGTGCTGGGCCGGCACGTTCGCGCACAATCGCAGGTTGGCCATCACCGACAGGCCTTCCAGGTAGCACTCGGCACCGCGCTTCGGACCGGTCACCAGCAGCCAGCCGGATCGGAACCCGGCCAGCCGGTACGCCTTGGACAGGCCGTTGAAGGTCAGCGTGAACAGGTCCGGCGCGATCGCGGCCATCGAGTGGTGCTCGGCGTCGTCGTAGAGGATCTTGTCGTAGATCTCATCGGAGAGCACCACCAGGTGGTGCCGGCGAGCGATCTCGGCTATGCCTTCCAGGGTGCTCAGCGGGTACACCGCGCCAGTCGGGTTGTTCGGCGTGATGACCACGATCGCCCTGGTGCGATCGGTCACCTTGGCCTCGATGTCGTCGAGGTCCGGCAGCCAACCCTCGGCCTCGTCACACCGGTAGTGCACCGGCAGGCCGCCGGACAGCGAGGTGGCGGCGGTCCAGAGCGGGAAGTCCGGGGACGGGATGAGCACCTCGTCGCCATCGTTGAGCATGGTCTGCAGGGCCATCATGATCAGCTCGCTGACCCCGTTGCCCAGCCAGACCGAGTCGACGTCGTCCAGCTCGGGCAGGCCACGCTGCTGGTAGTGCTGGACCACCGCGATCCGCGCCGACAGCAGGCCCTGGGAGTCGGAGTACCCCTCAGCCGCCGAGAGATTGCGGACCACGTCGAGCAGGATCTCGTCCGGCGCGGCCAACCCGAAGGCCGCCGGGTTGCCGATGTTCAGCTTGAGGATCCGGTGGCCGGCATCCTCCATCCGCTTGGCCTCCTCCATCACGGGGCCGCGGATGTCGTAGGAGACGCCGGCGAGTTTGGCCGACTGGGTGAGCTGCATCGATCAAGGCTGTCACACCGCGCGCGTTCCGGACACCCCCGTTTTTCCGGTGACCGGCGCGTGGTGGTAGATCTCCGGAATGGAGTTCACCGACGTGGTCCGTGCCCGACGGATGGTGCGCAGCTACGACCCGGAGCGGTCGGTTTCACGTGAAACAGTGGAGCGGTTGTTGGCGCTGGCGATCCGGGCCCCGTCGGCCGGATACAGCCAGGGGTGGCAGTTCCTGGTCTTGGACGAGCCGGCCGACCGGGACCGGTTCTGGCAGCTGACCACGGACGGTGGGGTGCCGGACAGCTGGCTGCGCGGCATGCAGACCGCCCCGGTGCTGGTACTGACCCTGTCGGACAAGGACGCCTACCTCGACCGGTACGCCCAACCCGACAAGGGCTGGACCGATCGGGACGAGGCCCGTTGGCCGGTGCCGTACTGGGACATCGACACCGGGATGGCGAGCCTGCTGCTCATGCTCGGCGCGGTGGATCTCGGCCTGGCCAGTTGCTTCTTCGGGGTGCAGCCGCAGAACCACGCGGCGGTGAAAGCCGGCTTCGGCATCCCGGAGCGGCTTCGGATCGTCGGCGTGGTCAGCCTGGGCCATGGCGCGCCGGACCGGAAGTCGCCATCGCTCAAGCGCGGACGGCGCGGGCTGGACCAGGTGCTGTCCTATGGCCGGATGGACTCCGACCGGACGGTCTGACGCACGGACTGCTCGCCGGGTTAGACACCGATCGGCTGCCGCACGGACTGCTCGCCGGGTTGGACCCCGGCCGGCGGGCTGCCGCCGGATGGGTCAACCGGCCAGCCCTCCGGTCAGGATGGCTTGCGGGTTGCCAGTTCCGGCGCGATTACCGCGACGATGCGCTCCAGGTCGTCGATGGAGCCGAACTCGACGGTGATCTTGCCCTTGCGCCGGCCGAGCTCCACTCGCACCCGGGTGTCCAGCGCGTCGGACAGCTTGTCGGCCAGCTCACCCAGCGCCGGCGCCGAGAACCTGGCAGCCGGCTTGCGCCGGGCCGGCTTGTCCGCCCCGTCGGACCTGCCGGCCAGCGCGACCAGCTCCTCGGTGGCACGCACCGACAAACCCTCGGCGACGATCCGGCCGGCCAGCTCGTCCTGCTCATCGGTGCTGCCGAGCGCCAGCAGCGCCCGGGCATGGCCGGCCGACAGCACGCCGGCTGCCACCCGCCGCTGCACCACCACCGGCAGGTTCATCAGCCGGATGGTGTTGCTCACCTGGGACCGGCTGCGCCCGATCCGGGTGGCCAGCTCCTCGTGGGTCACGCCGAACTCCGAGAGCAGCTGCTGGTAGGCCGCCGCCTCTTCCAGCGGGTTCAGCTGCACCCGGTGGATGTTCTCCAGCAACGCGTCGCGCAGCATCGCATCGTCGGCGGTGTCCCGGACGATGGCCGGCACCTTCTCCAGGCCGGCCAGCATCGCGGCGCGCAGCCGGCGCTCCCCCATCACCAGCTCGTAGTCGTCACCGCGGACCCGCACCACGATCGGCTGCAGCACGCCGAACTCTTTGATCGAGTGAGCGAGTTCGGCCAGCGCCTCGTCATCGAAGACGGTGCGCGGCTGCTTCGGGTTGGTCTTGACCTGCTCGGGTCGCACCTCACGCAGCGAGGCGCCGGGCACCGGGGACGGGTCGAAGTAGAAGTCGGTCGCCGAGGACGAGGCGAGGGCGGCGATCGAGGGCACCCGGTTGACGACCTTCACGGTGCCGCCGGTGCCGCCGGATTCCTTGCCGGCGGGTTCCTTGCCGGCGGCGGAGGCAGTTGGCGCATCGTCCTGCTCCTGGACCGGACCGGTCGGAATGAGTGCGCCGAGCCCGCGCCCGAGCCCGCCACGTCGGGGTGTCTTGCTCATTCCGTGCCCTCTCCGTTCGCCGGCCAGCCGGTGTGATTCTCGTCCGTGCCGAACGGATCTCCGATCTGCGACGCGGACTGATCCGCATCGTCCGGAGCTGGCTCGGCACCGCCGTCCTCGACCGATCCGGTCACCGCTGAACCCGCCGCGGCCAGACCCGCCACCGCTGAACCCGCCTCCGCTGAACCCAGCGCCGCGCTGGGTTCCGCATTCGGCCCCCGCTCGGCCGGCTGGAACCGGTCCGTGGCGTACCCCGGTAGCTGCGGGCCCTCCGAGCCCAACCGGTTCTCAACCGCCGGACCGAAGTGGCTCTCGGTTACCGGTCCGAACTGCTCAGCCGCCGGCTCGACTCGCCGCAGGCCAGCGGATTCCAACGGAGCCTCATCATCCGGCTGGAACCGAGCCTCGCCATCCGGCTGGAACCGGGCGTGACCATCCGGCTGCAACCGAGCCTCACCGTCCGGCTGCAACCGAGCCTCGCCATCCGGCTGGAAGGGAGCGTCCGCTGCCAACCCGGCGGCCGCTCGGTCGTCGGTGGCGACCGGCACCCGCTCATCCGACGCGACCTGCTCCTCGGCAGCCGGGCTGGAGCCCGCGTCGGTCGGCGGTCCGAGCCGATCGGGTTCCCCATCCGGATCGGCGGCCGCCTCCGCAACCTCATAATCAGCCGCGGCCACAGAAGTATCGTGCGCCGCCGGCACGGCCGGCTCTCCGACATCGGCGCCGGGTGGCTCGGCATCCTCGGCCGGTGGCTCGGCATCCTCCGCCGGCGGCTCGGCATCCTCGGCTGACGGGTTGACAATGCCCGCTCCCCGATCAGCCAGCTCGCGGGCCGCCTCCAGGTAACTCACCGCACCCCGCGAGCCGGCGTCGTAGGTGATCACCGTCTGGCCGTACCCGGGCGCCTCGGACACCCTTACGTTGCGCGGGATGACCGCCTTGATCACCTTCTCGCCGAAGTGCAGCCGGACGTCGTCGGCGACCTGGTCGGCGAGTCGGGTCCGGCTGTCGTACATGGTCAGCAGGACGGTGGAGACCTCGAGGGTGGCGTTCAGCTGGGATCGCACCAACTCCACCGTGTTCAGCAGCTGGGCCAGGCCCTCCAGTGCGTAGTACTCGCACTGGATCGGGATGAGGATCTCCCGGCCGGCCACCAACGCGTTCAGCGTGAGCAGGCCGAGCGTCGGCGGGCAGTCGATCAGCAGGTAGTCGACCGGGTCGGTGTACCCCTCGATGGCCCGGCGCAGCCGGTATTCCCGAGCCACCTGGGACGCGAGTTCGATGTCGGCGCCGGCCAGGTCGATGGTGGCCGGCACGCAGCTCAGGGTGGGTGCCAGCTCCACCGGCACCGCGACCTCGGCCAGCGTGGCGCCGCCGAGCAGCACGTCGTAGATGGACGGCGTGCCGACCCCGTGCTCGATGGCCAGCGCGGTACTGGCATTGCCCTGCGGATCCAGGTCGATCACCAGCACCCGCAGGCCGTGTTGAGCCAGCGCCATTGCCAGGTTGACCGTGGTGGTGGTCTTACCGACCCCGCCCTTCTGGTTGGCGATGGTCATCACCCGCCGGCTCGGCGGTGCCGGCCAGACCTCGTTACGCACATTGCGGACGTGCACCGCGCGCATCGCTTCCCGCGCGATCGGGGTGTTGAAGATGGGGTCCGTGTCGAAGGCTGTTTCACGTGAAACATCACCTGCCTCGGCGAGGTCCGCCTGCAGCGCCTCGTACACGTCGGCGCCGCCTCGTGTTTCACGTGAAACCGTGCTGTTGACCTCGTCCGGCATTTTTCCGGATGTCCCCTCGACTGCGTTTGCTGGAGCTGCTGTGGAACTGCTTGCTGTACTGCGATCCGGTCAGCGCCGAACCAGATGCACCACTCGGGTGGGCGGATCGATCAGACCGATCCCGCACTCAACCACACCGCGTACCTCGGCTCCGGACTTGCGGAGCTCGGTCGCGTACCGCGCCAGCTCGTCCTCGGCGGAACTGCCCTTCATCGCCAACAGACTGCCACCTCGTACTAGCAACGGAAAACCCAGCCGGACCAGCTTGTCGAGCGGTGCCACAGCCCGCGCCGTAACGTAACTCGCTCCACCGACGAGTTCGGTGACGGCCCGATCCTCGGCGCGTCCCCGCACAACCCGGACACGGCCGGCCAGATCGAGCGCGGCGACCACCTCGGTGAGGAAGTTGGCACGGCGCAGCAGTGACTCGACCAGATCCACCCGCAGGTCCGGCCGCACGATGGCCAGGGCCAGCCCGGGCAGGCCGGCACCGGTGCCGATGTCGACCAGCCGGGCGGCGGGCGGCACCAGCTCGGCCAGCGCGATCGAGTTGAGCAGGTGGCGGTCCCACAGCCGCGGCACCTCACGCGGACCGATCAGGCCACGGACGCTGCCGGCGTCGGCCAGCCAACCCGCGTACCTGGTCAGCTCGGCGGCCTGATCCGGGAACCGTTCTGAGACGACAGCAGGCGGCACCGGAAGCTCCGGTACCGCCTGCTGGCCGGGTTCTGCCACTGGGTCAGGCCGGCAGCACGACCACGCGCCGGTTCGGCTCCTCACCTTCCGACTCGCTAATCACCCCGTCGGTGGCGGAGATGACGTCGTGCACGACCTTGCGCTCGAACGGGTTCATCGGGCTCAGCCGCACCGGCTCCTTGCCGCCCAGCACCTGCTCGGCGGTCTGCTGGGCGAGCTTGGTCAGCTCCGCCCGGCGTGCCTTGCGGTGGCCGGACACGTCGAGCATCAGCCGGCTTCGCACGCCGGTCTGCTGTTGGACGGCCAACCGGGTCAGTTCCTGCAGCGCGTCCAGCGTGGCACCGTTCGGGCCGATCAGCGGCTGCAGATCCGAGCCGACGATGGCCACCATGGCCCGGCCGTTCTCCACGTCGAGATCGATGTCACCGTCATAGTCGACGATGTCGAGCAGCCGCTCCAGGTAGTCGGCCGCGATATCGCCCTCTTGAACCAGTAGGTCGGTGCCGGCGGCGTCGGGGGCGCCTTCTTCGATCTCCGGCGAGGCAGTGTCGGTCATGAAGATCCTTCGTTAGGGCTAGCTATCCGATAACCCGGCCAGCAGCCGGGACGAGCTCAGCGACGCTTCTTGCTGGGCGATCGCTTGGCCGGCGCTCGACTGCCGCTCGGCCGGGGGGTTCGATTGGCCGGCCGCGGTGGCGGTGGCGTCGACGGCTGGTCGCGCACCGCCTGGTCGGCCGCCACCGGCTCCGGGGTGGCTGCCGGCGCGGCAGCCGCCCGGTTGCCCTTCGGATGCACCGGTTTCTGGCCGACCTTGGGGGCCAGCGTCTTCCCGGCCTCGGCCGCCGGCAGGGCCGCGCCGGCTGGAGCGCCGGGCGTATGCGGATGGAACCGGAAGATGTAGAACTGCTGCAGCATCGTCCAGATGTTGCTGGTGAACCAGTAGAGCAGCACGCCGAGCGGGAAGAAGACGCCGGAGAACAGCACCGAGATCGGGATGCCGACCTGCATCAGCTTCTGGATCATCGCGGCCTGGCCCTCAGGCGGCGTGGTCTGGTTCGAGATCACCGCGCGCTGGGTGACGAGGGTGGCGGCAGCGCTGATCAGCACCAGCACCACGATGGTCAGCCGGGTCGCCGTGACGTGGCCGCCGAGCGCGAGGATCTTGTCCGCTGAGTCGCGCAGGTTGGCGGCAAGCGGCGCGCCGAACAGCTTCGCGTGCGCGGCATCCCTGGTCTGCTGCTCGGTGAAGCCGTACAGGGTCAGCCTGGGATCACCCGGGGACAGGTTCACCGAATTCGACATGTGCTTGAGCACGTGGAACAGCGCGATGAACACCGGAATCTGCAGGAACATCGGCAGGCAGCCCGAGATCGGGTTGAACCCCTCGGCCTGCTGCAGCGCCATCATCTCGCGGTTCAGCGCGGCCCGATCGCCCTTGTGCTTCTCCTGCAGCTTCCTGATCTTGGGCTGCATCTCCTGCATGCGGCGCTGGTAGTGCACCTGCTTGATGAAGAAGCGGAACATCAGCAGCCGGGCGGTGACGACCAGCATGATGATGGACAGCGACCAGGTGAGGCCGCTGGTCTCACTCATCCCGAGCGCGGTGAACAGCTGATACCAGCGCAGCAGCACCCAGGAGACCGCGGTGTAGAGGAAGTCCAGCATCAACCAGCCCGTCCTAGGAGATTCTTCGGATCCGACGACCGGGGCCGGTCTTCAGTTCCAAGAGTGCCACGCAGGGACGCGGCGGTCGCGGCCGGCTCGGTGCCGACGCTGGGCTCGGGGCGAGCCGGCACCGGGTCGAAACCGCCGGCGTGCAGCGGGTGGCAGCGGCTGATCCGACGGATGCCCAGCCAGCTGCCGCGGACCAGGCCATATTCGCCGATCGCCTGAGCCGTGTACTCGCTGCAGCTAGGTAGGTATCGGCAGGCCGGTGGCCGCCGGGAACTCCAGCCGGCCTGGTACAGCCGGATGGCGGTGACGCCCATCCGCGCGGCGAGCCCCGCCGATCGGTGGGCCTGACGGGGCTGACCGGTCGCCCGGCTCATCGGTTGGCCTCCGCGCTACCCGGTGCCTCCGCGCTACCCGGTGCCTTCGGACTACCCGGTGCCTTCGGACTACCCGGTGCCGTCGCGCTACCCGGTGCCGTCGCGCCGCCCGAGGGCAGCAGCTTGCCGAAGGCGGCGTCCAACTGCCGTCCCAAGGCGTCGGAGGAGGCATCGGCGGCCGACGGCAGGGCCCGGACCACTACCCGGCAGCCGGCCGGCAGCGAGCCGAGCCGGCTGGCCAGCTGCGCCCGCAGCCGGCGGGAGACCCGATGCCGGACCACGCTGCCACCGACCTGCCGGCTCACGATGAGCCCCGCCCGGGCCGGCTGACCGGACCGCAGGTAAGTGGGAGAAGATTCGGGGTATGTCTGATCAGACACAATACGGAGGTCTGGACCGGGCTCGGTGGCCGCGCCGGCGAGGTAGACCACCACGTCAGCGCCACGGTTCCGGCGACCGGCCCGGGTGACCGTCGCGAATTCCGCGGACGGCCGCAAGCGGTGCGCGGCAGGCAGCACGCCAGCAGGTCGATTCAGGCCGACAGTTCGGTGCGGCCCTTGCGGCGTCGGGCCGCCAGGATGGCCCGACCGGCGCGGGTCCGCATCCGAAGCCGGAACCCGTGGGTCTTCGCCCGACGGCGGTTGTTCGGTTGGAAGGTCCGCTTACTCACGGTCTCGCTCCATCACAATCGGTGCCGAGACAGGAACTCGGCTGGCATGGTTCTGCGCAGTGGTCGAAAACACGCTAGTGAATTCAGCACAGGCAACCCGCCCGGTGGGCGGCACAGGTCAAGACTCAACGGTACGGATCGACCCTGGCGAAGGTCAAACCGGCCGCCGGACTTCCCGTCGGCCGGCGCGGTGACGCCCGGGCCGTCCCGTCCGGCAGGCCGGCAAAACATCCAACTTAACCGGGCATCTGGAACAGCTTCGGCTGCGACACGCCGTGACACACCGAGGAAAATGAAATCCAGGACGGTCACCCCATTGTGAGTTCGCGGGGACCGCTGTTAGGTTGTCCGCTCGAAAGATAAATCGTTGCGGACCCGTTCCAGACACCGTGCCCTCGGCCTTACCGTCGGGTGCTTTGGCCGTCCCTCCACATCGTGTGGATATAGCTGTGGATTACTCTCGGGTCTGGCTCAACCTGCGCGCCGACGTCCGCCCGGTCGGCCAGGTAGCCCAGCGGTAACGGGGGGTTTGAACAACCGAGGGAGTGAACGGCAGTTGGCGGACGAGCTCGCGGATCTCGCGGACGTCTGGAACCGGGCAATCAACCAGCTCGACGATCCCGCCGTACGACCGCACCAGCGTGCCTGGTTGAGCCTGACCCGGCCGATCGGGCTGCTTGAGGACACCGCCCTGCTGGCTGCCCCGAACACCTACGCCAAGGACTACCTCGAGGACAACCTCCGCCCGCTGATCACCGCCGCGCTCAGCCAGGCACTCGGCCGGGAGATCAACGTCGCGGTCACCATCCAACCGATCGACCCGGCCGACCGGCCGGCGCCACTCGGTCTGGGTGTCGAACCGGACTCCCGAGCAGAGGACCGGCAGCAGGGCCGGCTGGCCGAGTTCGGTGGCTTGGGTGCCTCGACCCTGGAGCGCACCTCGGTGGCCGAACGCAACGCGTTGACTGAGCGCGGTTCACTACCGGACGCCGACTCCGACGCCGAGGACATCGACGTCTATGACCGGTTCTCCGACCGGTTCACCGAACCCGCCGCCAGCATCGGGATGTGGGACACCAGCGGTTCCAACGTCGTGCCGATGGACCGCGAAGCGCGGCTGAACCCGAAGTACACCTTCGAGACCTTCGTCCCCGGATCATCCAACCGGTTCGCCCACGCGGCCGCGGTGGCGGTCGCCGAAGCGCCCGCGAAGGCGTATAACCCGCTTTTCATCTATGGCGATTCCGGATTGGGCAAGACCCACCTGCTGCATGCCATCGGCAGTTACGGTCGTCGGCTGGAACCGAGCATGCGGGTTCGCTACGTCTCTAGCGAGGAATTCACCAACGACTTCATCAACTCGGTCCGGGTCAACGATGTGCAGTCCTTCCAACGGCGCTACCGCGACGTGGATCTGCTGCTGATCGACGACATCCAATTCCTGGAACGTGCCGAGCAGACCCAGGAAGCGTTCTTCCATACCTTCAACACGCTGCAGATGGCCAACAAGCAGATCGTGATCTCCTGCGACCGCAAGCCGGAACAGCTTTCCGGGCTGCAGAACCGGTTGGTCACCAGGTTCAAGTCCGGGCTCATCACCGATGTGCAGGCACCTGACCTGGAGCTGCGTATCGCGATCCTGCGCAAGAAGGCCGCCAAGGACGGCATGACGCTGCAGCCGGGCGTGATGGAGTTCATCGCCCAACGGATCCAGAGCAACATCCGTGAGCTTGAGGGTGCGTTGATCCGGGTGGTCGCCTTCGGCAGCCTGAACAAGCAGGAGATCGACCTGAAACTGGCCGAGATCGTGCTCAAGGACTTGGTCTCCGAGTCCGACCGGCCCGATATCACCGCCACCACCATCATGGCCGTCACCGCCGAGTACTTCGGCGTCACGATCGAGGACCTGACCGGCGGCTCGCGGACCCGGGTACTGGTGCAGGCCAGGCAGATCGCGATGTACCTGTGCCGTGAGCTCACCGAGCTGTCGCTGCCCAAGATCGGCCAGACCTTCGGCGGCCGTGACCACACCACCGTGATGCATGCCGAGCGCAAGATCCGCTCGCTGATGATCGAACGGCGCAACGTCTACAACCAGATCACCGAGCTGACCAGCCGGATTCGCAGTCGTGCTCGGTCCTGAGCCGAGGCTGTTCGCGACCGTCGACGCAGCCACCGTCCGGTCGTCTGCCGTTAGCACGTCCAGGGACGCGGTGCAGCCGATTTCCCTCAGTGCTTCCACGGTGTGGGCGGCCATGTGGAAAAACCCCGGGCCTCGTGTGGATGACAGTTTCTGGTTTCCCGCCGTCCACCTAGCCGTTGCTTGGTTACCCAGCTCATCGACTCCTTGCCCACACCCGCCGAGCGGCCCTGGCCAGGGAGAATGCCGCTCGTCCACAGGATTCACAGGCCTTATGACGACGATGACTGAGTTCTATCCATTGAATGAAAAGGACCAAGACCCTGCTGCTGGGGATTGTGGACGCGGGCTGAGCCACCCAGCCGGTGCGGCTGACGGTGCTCTGCAGCAAGATGTGTGGCACACCGGACCTGCTAACCGGGCCGGAACCCGACGTGGAGGCATGCGATGAAGTTCCGTATCGAGCGAGACGCACTGGCCGAAGCGGTCGCGTGGTCGGCTCGAAGCCTGCCCAGCCGGCCGGCGGCACCGGTGCTTGCCGGCCTGCTGCTCGACGTGGCCGACGATCAGCTGGCCATCTCCGGTTTCGACTACGAGGTGTCCACCCAGGCCCAGCTCGAGGTGAACGGCAGCTCCCCCGGCCGCGCGCTGGTCTCCGGCCGGCTGCTCGCCGACATCGCCAAGGCGTTGCCCGGGCATCCGGTCGAGTTCGTGGCCGACGGCTCTCGGGTCAGCATCACCTGTGGCAGCTCCAAGTTCACCCTGCCGACCATGCCGGACTCGGACTACCCGCGGCTGCCCGAGCTGCCCAGCACCGCCGGCACCGTGTCCAGCTCGGTGTTCGCCAGGGCGGTGTCCCAGGTGGCGATCGCTGCCGGCCGGGACGACACACTGCCGATGCTGACCGGGGTCCGGTTGGAGATCGCCGGCGACCGGCTCACCCTGGCCGCCACCGACCGGTACCGGCTGGCGGTGCGCGAGTTGACCTGGAGCCCGGTCAGCACGACGGCCGCCGAGGCTCAGGTGCTGGTGCCGGCGCGCACCCTGCACGATGCCGCCCGCAGCTTGACCGGCGAGGCGGAGCTCACCATCTCGCTGTCCAGCTCCGGCGCCGGCGGTGAGGGCATCATCGGCTTCTCCGGTACCGGCCGGCGTACCACCACCCGGTTACTGGACGCGCAGTTCCCGCCGTACCGGACCCTGCTGCCACAGGAGTTCGCGGTGACCGCCGAGGTGCCGGTCGGTGCGCTCAGCGACGCGGTCAAGCGGGTCGCGCTGGTTGCCGAGCGAGGCAACCCGGTACGCCTGCAGTTTGCCGACGGCAGCCTCACCCTCACCGCTGGTGGCGATGACGAGGGACGCGCCGAGGAGAACCTGGAAGCCGAGTTCGAGGGCGACGGGATCACCACCGCGTTCAATCCGACCTTCCTGCTGGAAGGGCTCGGCGCCATCGAGGAACCGGTGGCCCGGCTGCTGTTCACCACGCCGACCAAGCCGGCCGTGCTGCGGCCGGCCGGCGGTTCCTCGGACTACACATATCTGATCATGCCGGTGCGGCTGCCCGGTTGATCGGTGAGCCTGCGGCCTCTGGTGGGTACTACCGTGGAAAGCACCCCACCGGTCGGGCCAGGCGCCGGTCGACGCACGCTGCATATCTCGGAGGGCGGACATGGAGATCGGTCTGATCGGTCTGGGCAAGATGGGCGGCAACATGGCGCAGCGGATCCGCGACGCCGGCCACACCGTCGTCGGATATGACCGCTCGGCGAACTCCCCTCGCGACGTCACGTCGCTGGCGGAGTTGATCGACAAGCTGGCTGCCCCGCGCACGGTGTGGGTGATGGTCCCCTCCGGTGGCCCGACCGATGACACGATCCGCGAACTCGGCGAGGTGCTCAGCGAGGGCGACCTGGTGATCGACGGTGGCAACTCCAAGTACACCGACGATGCCCGGCATGCTGAGGCGCTCGACGCCAAGGGCATCGGCTTCCTCGACTGCGGTGTGTCCGGCGGCGTCTGGGGCCTGAAGAACGGCTACGCGCTGATGGTCGGCGGCGCGCCGGAACTCGTCGAGAGAGCCCAGCCGATCTTCGACGCGCTGAAGCCGGAAGGCGAGTCCGGCTTCGTACACGCCGGGTCCTCGGTCGGCGCCGGCCACTTCGCCAAGATGGTGCATAACGGTATCGAGTACGGCATCATGCAGGCCTACGCCGAGGGCTACGAGCTGATGGCGGCCTCGCCGCTGCTGGACAACGTCACCGAGACCTTCCGCTCCTGGCAGCAGGGCACCGTCATCCGATCCTGGCTGCTGGACCTTGCGGTGCTGGCCTTGGAGGCCGATCCTAGCCTGGAAAAGATCCGGGGCTGGGCAGCCGATTCCGGCGAGGGCCGGTGGACGGTGGAGGCGGCGATCGACAACGCGGTGCCGATGCCGGTGATCACCGCGGCGCTGTTCGCCAGGTTCGCCTCCCGGCAGGAGGACTCACCGGCGATGAAGATGGTCGCGGCGCTGCGCAACCAGTTCGGCGGCCACGCGGTGGAGGCGGCCGGCAGCGTCCGGGCCAGCGACGCGATCGCGCCGGGCAGCAGCTCCTGAGCCCGGCTGCCTGACCCACCAAGCCGACATCGACCAAGCTGACTCAGCGCCGACGCCATGTACGTCCAGCATCTGAGTGTCGCCGACTTCCGGAGCTGGCCGCGGGTCGACGTAGCCTTCGAGCCCGGCGTCAGCGTGCTGGTCGGCGCGAACGGCGAGGGCAAGACCAACCTGCTGGAGGCGATCGGCTACCTGTCGACCCTGTCCAGCCACCGGGTGGCATCCGATGCCCCGCTGATCCGGGCCGGTGCCGACCAGGCGGTGGTGCAGGCCGCGGTGATCTCCGCGGGCCGGCAGCTGGTGCTGGAGATCGAGATCACCGCCGGCCGGGCGAATCGGGCCAGGCTCAACCGCTCGCCGGTGCCGCGCCCCCGCGACCTGCTCGGCGGCCTGCGCACCGTGTTGTTCGCGCCCGAGGACCTGGCCATCGTGCGCGGCGATCCAGCCGAACGGCGGCGGTTCCTCGATGACGTGCTGGTACAGCAGACGCCGCGGCTGGCCGGGGTACGGGCCGATTACGAGCGGGTCCTGAAACAGCGGTCCGCCCTGCTCAAGACCGCCGGCCTGGCCCGCCGGTCCGGTGGCAGCGGCGACCTGCGCACCCTGGATGTCTGGGACGGCCACCTGGTCGAGCATGGCGCGGAGCTGCTGGTCGGCCGGCTGGAGCTGGTGCGGGCGCTGACGCCGCACGCTGTGCTGGCCTACGCGCAGCTGGCGCCGGCCAGCGGCAAGTTGGGCCTACGTTATGTCAGCTCGATCGCGGATGGCGAGGGTAATGACACCGGTGTAATTCCCTCTGTTGCCGATGCCAGGCAAGCACTGCTGGCCGCCCTGGAGCGGGTCCGGCCGGCCGAGCTGGAGCGTGGGGTGACCTTGGTCGGCCCGCACCGGGACGAGCTGGAGGTGACGCTCAACGACCTGCCGGTGCGTGGTTATGCCAGCCACGGCGAGGGCTGGTCGGTCGCGCTTGCGCTGCGGCTGGCCTGTTACGAACTGCTGACCGCCGATGGTGCGCAGCCGGTGCTGATCCTGGATGATGTGTTCGCCGAACTCGACACCGCCCGGCGCGAGCAGTTGGCCGCCATCGCCGGCAAGGCGGAGCAGTCGCTGATCTCGGCGGCGGTCCTGTCGGACGTGCCCGAGATACTGATCGGCACCCGGTACGAGGTGGCGGGTGGGGAGGTGCGTCGTGTCCGGTGAGCGGGAGTTCGACGATTCGAAGGCTCGGGACCTTGGTCCCGACGGGCCTGACTTTGGTCCCAGTCGTCCACAGGGTATCCACCGCACCGATGCCCGAATTTCCGGTCCTGATGAGATTCCATCCCCAGGAATCGAGGACTTATCCACAGCCGATGATGGCGAGCCATCCACAGTGGGCGATCTGGCCGGTGACGCGCTGCGGGCGGCCCGGGCAATCGCCCGCGGTCGGCCGTTGCCAGCAACGAGGTTCCGCCGCCGGCGCCAGCAGTCCGGAGCTGCCAGCGGCTACAGCGGATCGGGGCCGGACAGCCGGGATCCGGCGCCCATCGGCGCCATCGTCGGGCAGTCCATCCAGGAACTGGGCTGGACCGCTCCGCTCTCCGAAGCGCGGCTGCTGGGCCAGTGGGCCACCGTGGTAGGCACCGAGATCGCCGCCCGCTGCCAGCCGGTGAGCCTGCGCAACGGTGAGCTGCGGATCGCGGCGGAGTCCACTGCCTGGGCCACCCAGCTGCGGCTGCTCGCCCCGCAACTGCTGAAACGGATCTGCGCCGAGCTGCCACCCGGCATGGTCACCCGGCTGCACATCTCCGGCCCGTCGGCTCCGTCCTGGAAGCGCGGACCATGGTCGATGCGGGGCGGCCGCGGGGTCCGGGACACCTACGGCTGAGCACGCCGGAGGCCTATTCGTCAAGCGGCTCCGCGTATCCCGATCCGTCGGCCAACCAAAAATGGCTCTGTGACACGATCAGCGGCCCTGCCAGCGGCATTCTGTCGGCCTGACCCAGTAGACTGAACGAGGTACGGCGCGGCTGCATCCCCCTGCAAGCTCGATGACACTGGCAAGCTTTATGACATTGGCAAGCTCGATGACATTGGCAAGCTCATGACATCGAGCCCTGAGCCGGGGAGACGGTCAGCCGGCTTGTCGACCTGACCCACGGGTCACCGGATCCCGACGAAGGAGCACGAGTGGCGGCTAGGGCTGCGTCCAATTACGGTGCGGACTCGATCCAGGTCCTGGAAGGGCTGGAGGCGGTTCGCAAGCGTCCGGGCATGTACATCGGCTCCACCGGTGAGCGGGGCCTGCACCACCTGGTGTGGGAGGTCGTGGACAACGCGGTCGACGAGGCGCTGGCCGGCTTCTGCGACCGGATCGAGGTCAGCCTGCTGCCCGGCAACGCGGTACGGGTCGTCGACAACGGCCGCGGCATGCCGGTCGGCATGAACACCGCCCAGAAGAAGCCGGCCGTCGAGGTGATCCTCACCGTGCTGCACGCCGGCGGCAAGTTCGACAGTGAGTCCTACGCGGTCTCCGGTGGCCTGCACGGCGTCGGCGTCTCGGTGGTGAACGCGCTGTCCACCCGGCTCGAGGTGGAGATCAAGCGCGAGGGCCACGTCTGGCGGCAGCCGTACGTCAACCAGAAGCCGGCCGCGCCACTGGACAAGGGCGAGCCGAGCAGGCAGACCGGCACCTCGGTGACCTTCTGGCCGGACACCGGGATCTTCGAGAGCGTGGAGTTCTCCTTCGAGATCATCACCCGCCGGCTGCAGGAGATGGCCTTCCTGAACAAGGGGCTGACCATCCAGGCCCGCGACGAGCGGGGCGGCGAGCACGAGTTTCGCGAGGTCAGCTACCACTACGCCGGCGGCATCGCCGACTTCGTCAAGCACCTCAACGCCACCAAGTCGCCGATCCACAAGTCGGTGGTGTACTTCGAGGCCGACGACCCGGACTTGAAGATGTCGGCCGAGATCGCGATGCAGTGGAACGAGTCGTACTCCGAGTCGGTCTACACCTTCGCCAACACCATCAACACGATGGAGGGCGGCACCCACGAGGAGGGCTTCCGGGCCGCGCTGACCTCGGTGGTCAACCGGTGGGCGACCGAGAAGAAGATCTTCAAGCCCAACGAGGACAAGCTCACCGGCGACGATATCCGGGAAGGTTTGGCGGCGATCATCTCGATCAAGATGAGCGAGCCGCAGTTCGAGGGCCAGACCAAGACCAAGCTGGGCAACTCCGAGGCCAAGTCCTTCGTGCAGAAGGTGTGCAACGAGTGGCTGGCCGACTGGTTCGAGCGCAACCCCACCGAGGGCCGGCTGATCATCACCAAGGCCACCCAGGCGGCTCGGGCCCGCAAGGCGGCGCAGCAGGCCCGCAAGCTCGCTCGTAAGAACGCGTTGGACACCATGGGGCTGCCGGGCAAGCTGGCCGACTGCCGGTCCACCGACCCCAGCCGCAGCGAGTTGTACATCGTCGAGGGCGACTCGGCCGGCGGCTCGGCCAAGTCCGGCCGGGATTCGCTGTACCAGGCGATCCTGCCGATCCGGGGCAAGATCATCAACGTCGAGAAGGCGCGCATCGACCGGGTGTTGAAGAACACCGAGGTGCAGTCGCTGATCACCGCGCTCGGCACCGGCATCCATGACGACTTCGACCTGGCCAAGCTGCGCTATCACAAGATCGTGCTGATGGCCGATGCCGACGTGGACGGTCAGCACATCACCACGCTGCTGCTCACCTTGCTCTTCCGGTTCATGCGGCCGCTGATCGAGAACGGGTACGTGTACCTGGCGATGCCGCCGCTGTACAAGATCAAGTGGTCCAAGGGAGAACCGGACTACGCCTACTCCGACCGGGAGAAGGACGGCCTGATCGCCACCGGCGAGTCGGCCGGCCGGCGCCGGGTGGCCGGCGACTCGATCCAGCGTTACAAGGGGCTGGGCGAGATGAACGCCAAGGAACTATGGGAGACCACCATGGACCCAGCCACCCGGGTGCTCCGGTTGGTCACCCTGGACGACGCCGCGACCGCGGACGAGCTGTTCTCGGTGCTGATGGGTGATGACGTCGAAGCCAGGCGTGGCTTCATCGTCCGCAACGCCAAGGACGTCCGGTTCCTCGACATTTGATCCTTCCTGGCCTGCTCGGCTCCCCCGGTGTTGCTCGAGCGACCCAGGCGTAGTTCCGCCTGCCGCAGTTCCGTGTGAGAAGCAGTCACTTGTGAGAAAGGGCATTCGTGACCGAGACCCCGCCGCCGCCCAGCGAACGCATCGAGCCGGTGGACCTGCAGCTGGAGATGCAGCGCAGCTTCCTCGACTACGCGATGAGCGTGATCGTGGCACGCGCGCTGCCCGACGTCCGGGACGGCCTGAAGCCGGTGCACCGCCGGGTGTTGTACGCGATGTACGACAGCGGGTTCCGGCCGGACCGGGGCTACGTCAAGTGCTCTCGGGTGGTCGGCGACGTGATGGGCAACTACCACCCGCACGGTGACTCGGCGATCTACGACACCCTGGTCCGGCTGGCCCAGCCATGGTCCATGCGGGCGCCGCTGATCGACGGCCAGGGCAACTTCGGCTCGCCCGGCAACGACCCGGCGGCCGCCATGCGTTACTGCGTGGTGGGTGACACCCTGATCCGCACGCTGGACGGCGAGCTGCCGATCGCGGAGCTGATGCCCGATGCGCAACCCAACACCAGCACCGACGTCGAGTTCAAGGTGATCGGCCGGGACGGCGTGCCGGTCCGGGTGAGCGCGTTCCACCACTCGGGCGAGCACCCGGTGCTCGAGGTGCGAGCCGGCGACCGCTCGGTCACGGTGACCGCCAACCATCCGCTGCTGGCCATCGGCCGGGTGCACGGGGTGCCCCGGCTGATCTGGAAGCTGGCCGACGAGCTGACCACGGCCGACGTGCTGGTGGTACGCGACTATGCCGACTCGGCGGCCAGTTGGGCCACCGCGCTGCCGTTGCTGCCCGACGTGACCGCCGACTACCTGGCCGACCAGGCCCGGCACCTGCCGGACGACGGCGGCGATCCGCGCCAGTTCTCGCTGCACCAGGTGCGCGCGATCACCCCCGCCGGCAGCGCGCCGGTGTACTCGCTGCGGGTGGACTCGGCCGATCACGCCTTCCTCACCAACGGCTTCGTCTCGCACAACACCGAGGCCCGGCTGTCGCCGCTGGCCATGGAGATGCTGCGGGACATCGACGAGGAGACCGTCGACTTCAAGCCCAACTACGACGGCCGGTCGCAGGAGCCGACCGTGCTACCGTCCCGGATTCCCAACCTGCTGGTCAACGGCGGCGGTGGCATCGCGGTCGGCATGGCCACCAACCTGCCGCCGCACAACCTGCGCGAGGTGGCGGCCGGCGTGACCTGGGCGCTGGGCCACCCGGACGCCACGGCCGAGGAACTGCTGGCCCAGCTGATGCGCGACATACCGGGCCCGGACTTCCCCACCAAGGCGCTCATCGTCGGCCGGGACGGCATCGAGGACGCCTACCGGACCGGCCGCGGCGCGATCCGGATGCGGGCCGTGGTCACCGTCGAGGAGGACGCCCGCGGCCGCACCATCCTGGTCATCACGGAGCTGCCGTACCAGGTGAATCCGGACAACCTCGTGGAATCCGTCGCAGGCCTGGCCCGGGACGGCCGGGTCGCCGGCATCGCCGACATCAACGACGAGTCCTCCGACCGGATCGGCATGCGCATCGTGGTCACGCTCAAGCGCGACGCGGTGGCCAAGGTGGTGCTGAACAACCTCTACAAGCACACCCAGCTGCAGACCACCTTCGGCGTCACCATGCTGGCGATCGTCGACGGGGTGCCCCGCACGCTGAGCCTTGACCAGGTGGTCCGCTACTACATCAGCCACCAGGTCGAGGTCATCGTTCGGCGTACCCAGTACCGGTTGCGCAAGGCCGAGGAGCGGGCCCACATCCTGCGGGCCTACCTCAAGGCGCTGGACGCGCTGGACGCGGTGATCACCCTCATCCGCAACTCGCCGTCGGCCGAACAGGCCCGGACCGGCCTGATGGAGCTGCTGGAGATCGACGAGGTGCAGGCCACCGCGATCCTGGACCTGCAGCTGCGCCGGCTGGCCGCCCTGGAACGGCTGCGGATCCAGGAGGAGGCCAACGAGATCGAGGCCAAGATCGCCGACTTCTCCGACATCCTGGCCAAACCGGAGCGGCAGCGGACGATCATCCGGGACGAGCTGAACGAGATCGTCGCCAAGTACGGCAACGATCGGCGCACCCGGCTGGTCCCGTACGACGGCGACATGTCGATGGAGGACCTGATCGCCGCCGAGGACGTGGTGGTCACCATCACCCGGACCGGCTATGCCAAGCGCACCAAGACCGACCTCTACCGGTCCCAGCGACGGGGTGGTCGCGGGGTACAGGGCGCGGGGCTGAAGACCGACGACATCGTGGCGCATTTCTTCGTCTGCTCGACGCACGACTGGGTGTTGTTCTTCACCAACAAGGGTCGGGTGTACCGCACCAAGGCCTACGACCTGCCGGAGGCCAACCGCAATGCCCGCGGCCAGCACGTGGCGAACCTGCTTGCCTTCCAGCCGGACGAGACGATCGCCGAAGTGATGACGATCAAGAACTACGAGGTCGCCCCGTACCTGGTGCTGGCGACCAAGGCCGGCCTGGTCAAGAAGACCAAGCTGACCGACTTCGACTCCAACCGGACCGGCGGCATCGTCGCGATCAACCTGCGCGACGAGGACGAGCTGATCGATGCCGCGCTGATCTCACCGACCGACGATCTGCTGCTGGTGAGCAAGAAGGCGCAGTCGATCCGGTTCAAGGCCGACGATGAGACGCTGCGACCGATGGGTCGCGCCACCTCCGGCGTGATCGGTATGCGGTTCGGCGCCCAGGACGAGTTGCTGGCCATGGAGGTCGTTCAGGATGACATGGAAATCCTGATCGCGACCGACGGCGGGTATGCCAAGCGAACCAAGGTTGTCGAGTACCCGGTGCAAGGTCGCGGCGGGAAGGGCGTGCTCACCGCGCGTATAGTCTCGACGAGAGGTGGACTGGTCGGGGCAATGAGCGTCCGGCCGGAGGATGAGATTTACGCGATCACGTCCGACGGTGTGGTGATCAGGACGTCCGTCGCAGAGGTGCGACGGGCGCAACGCCAGACAATGGGCGTGCGGCTGATCAACCTGGACGACGGGATCAGCCTGATTTCGATCGCCCGCAACGCCGAAGAACCTGAGGAGCAGGAGTAGCTACCGTGACTGAGGGCCATCAGCCACCGACCTCCCGGAGCGGCAACGCCGATCAGGACACCGCGACACTGCCGCGGGTGACGGTGCCGCCGGCCTCGTCCGGCAGCTCCAGACCGGCCGGTGCTCCTGGTCCAACCGGTGCTACTGCTGGCCCCGGTGCTGGTTCGGCAGGCGCTGCCGGGCCGGCCGGCTATCGGGGCGCCGCCCCGGCCGCCGGCGCGGGTGCAGCGGCGGCGGGTGACGGATGGTCGCCGGTCAGCCGGTCCGATGCCACCCCGCCGGCTCGTCCGGATGCGCCGCCGATGGGCCGGCCCGACCCGCCGGGGGGTTGGCAAGCCAGCCGGCCCGATCCGTATTCCGCTGCTGGTGCGGGCGCTGCCGGCGCCAATTCCGCTGCTGGTGGCTTTGCCGGTTCGCATGCCGAGGCAACTGGCGGCATCACCGCGAAGCTCTCGGCGGCCGCCTCCACGGTGGCCACCACCGCCACCACCGCGGCGGTGAATGCCAAGACCGCGATCAAGACCGCGGCCAACGAGGCGGAGAACCGGGCCGGCCGGCCGACCGGGCGCGGCCGAGGTCGTCAACCACGCCGGGCCCGGCTGACGCTCAGCCACATCAACGTGTACTCGGTGTTCAAGTTCTCCTGTGTGCTGGCCATCGCGCTGTTCTTCGTCTGGCTGATCATGGTGGGTGTGTTGTACGGCATCCTCGACGTGTCCGGGGTCTTCGACCGGGTGAACAAGACCGTGCAGGACATGGTGGGCGACGGTAAGGGCACCAACGTGGTCACCGGCCCGGTCGTATTCGGCTTCGCCATCATCATCGGTGTGGTGAACATCGTGCTGTTCATCGCGCTGTCCACCGTGGGGGCGATGGTCTACAACCTCTGTGCCGACCTGGTCGGTGGCGCCGAGGTCACGCTCTCCGAGCGGGAGTAACAAGCGATTCAGGAGAGTCAGCTACCGCCGAGGTGGTTTCGCTGGCCAACCGAGCAGGGCGGTTTGGGCGGCTGAGCGGCTACCGGTAAGCTTCATCCGCGCGCGCCCAGCGCGGCACGGGCCTATAGCTCAGACGGTTAGAGCGCATCCCTGATAAGGATGAGGCCGGAGGTTCAAGTCCTCCTAGGCCCACTGTCATCTTTCGTCGGCGAGCCCCATGGAGGCGCCAGTGCGCAAGCTGCTCGCCCTGGCAGTTGTGGCAGTCGGCGTCCGATACCTGCTCCACCGTCGGCGCGGGCAGGAGGCCAGCAACGTCTGGCGGGACGCCACCAGCCGCCCGTAACGCAGCAACATCGCCGCGGCCAGCCAGCCCGGGCGGCGGTTAGGATCAGCACTCCGGGACTCATCCGGAGGACTCGGGGCCATAGCTCAATTGGCAGAGCGCCGCCTTTGCAAGGCGGAGGTTAGGGGTTCGATTCCCCTTGGCTCCACGCTCGAGGCCCCGGATTCGGGGCCTCTTTGCATGCGAGGGCAGGTACCCAGGCCCCGCTGGGGGATCCCTCGGGGATAGTCGGCTCTCGACCTTGCTTGCCTGCGCCTGCTGTCGAAAGTATTGTTTCGAAACATGTCGCTCGACAACTCGGCACCGGCCAGCGACGCTCGGGCGGCGGCCATCCCCGACGAGCGCCAGCCGGCAGCTAATTCCGCCGATCGCCGAGACCAGCTGCGTAAGCTCACCGATCCCAAGGCGATGCGTGCGATCGCCCATCCGACCCGGCTCAGCCTGCTGGACCTGCTCAGCCGACACGACCAGCTCACCGCCACCGAGGCCGCCGAACTGGTCGGCGAGTCGCCCACCAACTGTGCCTTCCATCTACGCACATTGGCCAAGTACGGCTTCGTCGAGGAGGCCGGCGAGGCACCGGGCCGGCGTCGGCCTTGGCGCCGGGCACACCTCGGCTTCTCCTTCGACGACACCGGCCAAGCCGACGACGACACCGGCCAGGCCGACACCGGCCAGGCCGCGCAGCTGCTGGCCGACCTGCTCTGGGATGGCTGGCTGCGCCGGCTACAGCAGGTGCGCAATACCCGGCACCGGTTCGACCGGCGGTGGCGGGAGGTCACTTCGGGATCGCAATACCTCGGCTACCTGACCCCGGCGGAAGCCGCCGAGTTCAATGAGCAGCTGCAGCAGTTGTTCGACCGGCACCGGGAGCGGCTGGGTCATCCCGATCGGCGTCCCGAGCACGCGCTCGCGGTGGAGTACCTGCTGTTCAGTTTTCCGCAACAGGCGGCCGAGCCACCGTCCGGCGCGGCCGTCGCGCTACCGTCCGGCGGAGCACTCGAGGCCGTCGCGCCACCGGGCGGCGAGCCGGCGGGGACGCCATGAGGCGGCTACTGTCCGATCGCACCACCAGGCGCTACATCGCCGGAACCGCCATCTCGGTGATTGGTGACAACGCCCTCTGGCTCACGCTCAGCATCTGGGTCAAGGTGCTGACCGGCAGCACCAGCGCGGCGGGGCTGTCCATCTTCATGCTCACCCTGGGCAGCCTGCTGAGCCCGCTCACCGGCCTGCTGGTCGATCGGTTCGGCCGGCGTCGGCTGCTGATCATCACCGACCTGGCCACCTGCGCGCTGGTCGGTTGCCTGCTGGCGGTTCGCAGCGAGGACCAGTTGTGGCTCATCTACCTGGTGATGTTCGGCTACGGCGTCTCGGCCAGCGTGGTCGCCGGCGCGCAGACCGCACTGGTGCAGACGATCGTCGCCGAGGACCTGCTGGCCGACATCAACTCGCTCACCCAGACGCTTTCGCAGGGCTCGCGGATCGTGGTGCCGCTGGCCTGCGCCGGGGTGTTCGCGGCCTTCGGCGCCACGCCGGTGATCATCGGCGACTGCGTCACCTTCGCAATCGCGGTGCTGCTGCTGTCCCGGCTGCGAATCACCGAGCCCGACCTGCCGCCGCGTTCCGCGCGTTGGCTCGGGCACGTCACGGCCGGCAGCCGGCACCTGTGGCAGAGCCGCCCGCTGCGCAGGGCCTCGATCAGCTGCCTGCTCGCGGTGATCGCCTTCGGGCTGTCCGAGACGGTGATCTACGCGGTGCTGAGCGACGGCCTGCACCGGTCGCCGCCGTTCCTCGGCGTGCTCACCTCGGGGCAGGGCGCCGGCGCGATCCTGGCCGGGCTGCTGGGCGGCGCGCTCAGCCGCCGGCTCGGCGAGCGCCGGTTGATGCTCATCGGTCTGCTCGTGGCCGGCCTGAGCTTCCTCTGCCAGGCATCCTCCGACCTGGCCGTCGTGCTGGCCGGCCTGGTGCTGTTCGGCGCGAGCCTGTCGCTGTTGCTGGTCGGGGTGATCACATTGCTGCAGCGGCTGACGCCGGCCAACCTGATGGGACGGGCCGACGCCGCGCTGAACTTCCTGCTGACCGTGCCGCAGACGCTGGCCATCGCCCTCGGTGCCGGCCTGGTGGTGGTCATCGACTACCGGCTGCTGCTGCTGGCGATGGCCCTGCTGTGCTTCGCCGGCGCGGCCGTCCAGCTTGGCCAACGGCAACCCGAACCGCTGGAGGTATCCGTTGGCAGAGCCAAAACTGCCGGATCAGCCGAGCCGGCCGGCTGGTTCAGACCTTGAGCACGACCCGTCAGCGGCCACTCGAGCCCCGAGCCAGGGAGGGGCTGAGATGCGGACCCTGGTCGATGCTGAGCCGTCAGAGCGCCGAGCCCCACCGTAAGGCCGGGCCGGAATACTGAAAACTCTGATTCAGGACGGCCCCTAACTCGCCGTTGAGCTGTAGGAATCGCTGGAGCTGGCGGTCTTCTTCCAGCCTTGCTCTCAGTTGTAAAACCACCCATGCTACTCAACCTAGCCCTACGAAGTTGCGCGCCACGCCGAGTTGGAGTACAACCAGAGGTTAACCAGAAGAATCATTTGACAAGCTAGAAGGTTCCATGGCTACCTTCGACTCGGCGGACGAAGACGTAGTCAGGCTCGACCTGTTGCGATCCACCCACGATCCCAAGCGTCCTGCCGTGGATACCGGGGAGGCGGCCGCGGCGCTCGGAATCTCCCGGCAGGCAGTCGTCCAAGGGATCCAGCGAGGATCAATCGAGGGCTATGGCATCCCTGGCGCAGCACGGACGCGTTGGTTCGTCTATAGGGGGGCGTTGCAACAGCGGCTGGATGCCGACACGGATCTGAACGAGCTCCGCCGGCAGCTTGCTGAATCACAGGCGGCGCGCCAGCTGCTCGAACAGCAAGTGATACAGGGTCGCAAGATCATCATCCACTTGCGCCAGCAGGTACGGATGTTCACCGAGCAGCTGACCGAGCTGAATGAGACGGCAATTGCCTCTGCGTTCGTCGACCTGCCACACGTTGCACAAGGCACTGAATTGACTGAGGGCCTGCCATGATCGGGGGCTATCGGCTCGCCCGTCCGTCGTCGACCGTCGCGCACACCCTGGGCGGTAGCCCATCCGCTCGACGAAGTTCCCGGTGATGGGTCATGCCTAGGAGCGGGACCGTAGTTGGCATCGGTGGTCTTGGTGTGTCTGCCGGGGCAGTGGCCGATCTCAGCGGGCTAGCGACCGGTGTGGAGCTGGTGGTCATCCTGGCCGCGGTCATGCTGGGCGGAGTTGCGGTCTGGTTTCTAGCGAAGGTGGTATTCGCCTCCGATGATCGGCCGAGCAATCGTCTGGCCCGGCTGATCGCCGCCTGGCGCGGCGGCGGGCGGTCGCCGTGATCTCGCGATCCCTTCGCTGGGTAGCCTGACAGGCATCATGAACATCCGGCCGGCAGACCTGCTCGCGATCTGGCTGGGCAAGCTGACCCTGCTGGCGTTGCGGCTGGCCGGCCGGCGCGGAACCGCGTTGCCGGGCCTGCTGGTGGAGAAGCTGTTCCCGCGCTTCCTATCCCGGCGACTGGCTCGGCTGCCGCACGGTGTGGTGGTGGTCAGCGGCACCAACGGCAAGACGACCACCACCAAGATGCTGGCGGCCGTGCTCGCCGAGCGCTATCGGGTGCTGACCAACGACACCGGCGGCAACTTCGTCCGTGGCGTCATCACCGCGCTGCTGGCGCAGGCCTCTTGGGCCGGCCGGCTGGACGCCGAGGTGGCGGTCTTCGAGCTCGACGAGGCGCACGCGGTGCGGTTCTGCGACGTGCATCGGCCCGAGCGGCTGCTGCTGCTCAACGTGCTGCGCGACCAGCTGGACCGGTTCGGCGAGATCGACACCACCGCCCAGTTGCTCGGCCGGGTCGCCGGACGGACCACCGAGCACGTGGTGTTGAACCGGGACGACCCGCGGCTGGCCGCGTTGGCCGGCAGCACCTCGGCGGCGGTCAGCTACTTCGGGGTGGCAGCCGAGCTGCGGACGCTGTTCCCGACCGACGAGGAGCTGTACGGCGGGGAGATCCGGCTGTCCGACCAGCCCGCCACCGCGGTGTTGGAGTCGGTCGAGCTGGGCCAGGCCACCGCGATCGTGCTGCGGATCGCGGACCGCACCGAGGCGCTGGAACTGCACGCCGACGGCGCGCACAACGCCCAGAACGCGGCTGCCGCGGCGGCCATGGCGCTCACCTTCGGGTTTTCCGTGGACAGCATCGTCGCCGGCCTGCGGGCGGTTCAGCCGGCGTTCGGACGGGGCCAGTCCTTCACCGTGGACGGTCGCCGGGTGGTGCTGCAGCTGGTGAAGAACCCGGCCGGCTTCCGGCAGTCGCTGCGCACGATCGGCTCACTGCGGCCGGCGGCCACCGTCATCGCGATCAACGACGACTACGCCGACGGCCGGGACATGTCCTGGCTGTGGGATGTCGAGTTCGGCCCGGTGCTGCGTGGCGCATCGGGCCACCTGAGCACCTCGGGCAGCCGGGCGGCCGACATGGCGGTGCGGTTGCACTACGACGAGCTTTCGGTCGAGGCCACCAATCCCGAACTGGCGGCGGCGGTCGAGGATGCCGTGCGTCGGGTGCAGCCGGCCGAGACGGTGGTGGTGTTCGCCACCTACACCGCGATGTGGCAGCTGCACCAGGTCCTGCGGGAGCGCACCGAGATGGTGGCCCGATGACCGGCCTCACCCTGGTGCACCTGTACCCGCGTGAGATGAACATCTACGGCGACACCGGCAATGTGCTGGTGCTTCGCAAGCGGCTTGACTGGCGCGGCCTGCCGGTCACCGTGGTGCCGGTCAGCGTTGGCGACCCGCTGCCGACCGACGCCGACATCCTGCTCGGCGGTGGCGGCCAGGACGCCGCCCAGGGCGAGATCGGCGCCGACTTCGTCGGCCGGACCGCGACGCTGCGGGCCATGGTCGAGGACGGCGTGGTGATGCTGGCCATCTGCGGGACGTACCAGATGCTCGGCCACGAGTTCCTCACCAAGGACGGCGACCGGATAGCCGGCACCGGCGTGCTGGATCTCACCACCACCGGTTCGGACACCCGGCTGATCGGCAACAACGCGGTGGACACGCCGTGGGGTCGGCTGGTCGGGTTCGAGAACCACAGTGGCCTGACCGAACTCGGCGCCGGCGTCCGGCCGCTCGGCCGGACGGTGGCCGGGCGTGGCAACAACGGCCGGGACCTGACCGAGGGCGCGATCCGGGACAACGTGTTCGGCACCTACCTGCACGGCCCGGTGCTGGCCAAGAGCCCCGGCTTCGCCGACGAACTGCTCCGCCGGGCATTGGCCCGTCGGGGCGGCTCCGGCGAGCTGCCGCCGCTGGACGACTCGCTGGCGCTGGCTGCGGCCGAGGTCGCGGTGCGGCGGCCCCGATGAGGCTGCCCGGATGATGCTGTGGCGAAGGGGACAAGCCGTCCCGATCGGCCTATTGCTGGTTGCCACGCTGGCCGGCTGCACCGCGGGGTCTGCTGGTCCGGCTAGCGGCTCTGCCGGCGCCGGTCGGTCCGGCTCCCAGCCGACCGGGCTGGCCGGCGGCGGGGACGGCGAGACCGGTCCGAGCACCATCGTCAGCACTCCTCGACCCAGCCTGAGCACCCCGCGCGGGGTGCGCGAGGTCGCCGGCAGCTGCCCGTACATCTCCAGCCAGGACTTCGCCGATGCCGAGGGCAACCGGGTCGGGCGGGTGACGGTGCTGCAGAGCCGGCCGGTCGGCTGCCGGTTCTACTTCCAGTACAACCCTGGCCAGTTGGTCGGCGAGATCACCGTCGTGCTGTTCCGGACGCCTACCGAGGCCTACAACGCCATGGTGCTCTCGGCCAAGGGCCATCCGGAGGTGCAGTCCTACCCCGATGTCGGGGACGGCGCGGTGGCCTTTCGAACGCCGCTGCAGGGCAGCCCGGCTTGGCAGTGCGTGTTCGCCCGGGGCAGGTCGGTGGTCACCGTCCGGACCCAGCAGCCCTACCCTGCACTGAATGCGGTGAACCTGGCCCGCGATATTGCGCCGAAGTTCTCCTGACCCGATTTCGAAGTCCGACCCGATCCTGAAGTTCGACCCGATCCTGAAGTTCGACCCGATCCTGAAGTTCGACCCGATCCTGAGGAGATTTGCCCGTGACCAGCCCAGCAGCCACCCAGACCGCCGTCCTGCACACCTCGGCCGGTGACATCAGGCTCAACCTGTTCGGCAACCAGGCGCCCAAGACCGTCGCCAACTTCGTCGAGCTGGCCACCGGCGCCCGCGAGTGGACGGATCCGGCCACCCGGCAGAAGACCAACCGACCGCTGTACGACGGCACCATCTTCCACCGGGTGATCGACAACTTCATGATCCAGGGCGGTGACCCGCTCGGTCGTGGCACCGGTGGTCCCGGCTACAACTTCGCCGACGAGTTCCACCCCGAACTGAGCTTCGACCGGCCGTACCTGCTGGCGATGGCCAACGCCGGGCCGAACACCAACGGCAGCCAGTTCTTCATCACCACGACCCGGACGCCGCACCTGAACTTCAAGCACACCATCTTCGGCGAGGTCGCCGACGCCGAGAGCCGCGCGGTGGTCGACGCCATCGGCACCACCAAGACCGGTGCCGCGGACCGGCCGGTCACCGACGTGGTGATCAACTCGGTCACCGTCGAGTAGCGCGAACCAACCGGCCAGCTCGAGCGTTCACCCCCAAAGGGTGCCGAGTGAGCATCGCAGCCGCTGGGCGGCGAGGAGCGGAGCGAGGTTTGCGATGAGCGCTCGCGCGAAGAGCTAGGAGCACGATGCAACCGACGCAACCGCCGGCCGGTCAGGATCCGAACTACGGCTTTGCCGGCTGTTACCGGCATCCTGATCGGCTCACCGGCGTGCGGTGTGTGCGATGCAATCGCCCGATCTGCCCACAGTGCCAGCGGCCGGCCGCGGTCGGCTTCCAATGCCCGGACGACGTCCGGGCAGGTCAGGCCTCGGTGCGCCGAGCCCGGACGGTGGTCGGTGCCCGAACCGGCGCCGGCACTCCGTTCGTCAGCTACGGCCTGATCGCGCTGAACGTATTGATCTACCTGATCACCGCGCTCAGCCCGGGCGGCACGCTGGCCGACAACACCGGCAGCCGGCTGTTCGCCGACTGGCAGCTGGTGCCGGGGCTGGTCGGTGTCGAGCACGACTACCAGCGGCTGATCACGGCGGCGTTCCTGCACTTCGGGCCGATCCACCTGCTGCTGAACATGCTCGCCCTCTACATGCTCGGCCCGGCACTGGAGCAGGTGCTCGGCTGGTGGCGCTTCCTGGCCGTCTACCTGCTCGGCGCGCTCGGCGGCTCGGTGGCGATCCTGGTGTTCGGCGACATCCGGCAGCCGGTGGTGGGGGCGTCCGGGGCGATCTTCGGGTTGTTCGCCGCCGCCGTGGTGCTGGCCCGCCGGGTCGGCTTCAACAGCACGGCGTTGTGGATCACCATCGGCATCAACTTCGTCTACACCTTCTCGGTGGCCAACATCTCCAAGCTCGGCCACATCGGCGGCTTCGTGTTCGGCGGCGCCGCTGCGCTGGTGTTGATCGGTGGCCGGCTGAACGGTCGCGGCCGGCTGCCATCGGTTCGGCTGCAGGTCACCGGGTTGGCCGTCCTCTTCGGCCTGCTGCTCGCGGTCGCGGTCGGCCGAACCGAGCAACTGCACTCCCAGCTGACGGGCGCGGCGGCCGCGCCGGCCGTCCACTCGTCCACAGTGTGGACGGACCTGGGGAGAACTACACCTGTGTAATCACAGCCGTGGAAGAAGCTGTGGATAACCGGCGCTGTGCGGGATGAGGACCACGGTCTCAAGCAGAGCGGCAGTTACCCGCTAACGCCAGCGCACCGCCATGCCGAGGCCGACCACCAGGAAGGCGAAACCGACGGCGAAGTTCCAGCTACCCAGGCTCTTGATCAGCGGAACGCTCTCGCCGGCCATGTAGTAGACGACGATCCATGCCAGGCCGAGGATCAGGAATCCGGCCATCACGCCCGGATACCAGCGCGGGCTCGGCTTGGCCAGCCGGCCGGTTGCCGCCGCGCCGGACAGGGCTGCCGGCGACGCGCTGTAGCTGGTCTTCTTGCGGACCTTGGACTTGGGCACTGCGGGTCTCCTTAGAAAGCCGGTCCATCCTTGGTGGGTGCTGGCAGCCGGCTGGCGACGGTGCGGTTAGCGTAATCGTCGCATCTTAGTGAGTCAGCCGGCGAGGTAGCCCCACGCCAGCAAGAACCCAGCAAGAAGCCAGCAAGGAAGGAGGCGTCGATGACAGCGGGTAGCGGGCACGCCATGCGGGGTCGGCGTCCCGGTTTGCTCCGCCGTGGTTCGTCCGGTCCTCGAGCCGGGATCTGGCAGGTGCTGGTGCCGGTGGTCGCGCTGCTGGCCGGCCTGCTTGCCGCCACCACCGCGCACACCGCACGCGGCACCGACCTGCGTTCGGCTGGCCGGACCAACATCCCGGACCTGATCCGGCAGGCCGAGGGCCGGGTGGCCTCGGAGAACGAGCAGGTCAAGCAGCTGCAGAACGACGTGGCCGCCCAGACCAACCGGCTCGCCCAGTCCGACGCCACGATCGCCGGCATCAACGCGAGTGCCGCGCCGCTGCGGACGCCGGCCGGCCTGGTGCCGATGACCGGGCCGGGGCTGACCCTGGTCCTGGACGATGCCCACCCTGCCGTACCGGTCACCGACCCGGTCGAGGCGAACGCGATCATCGTGCACCAGTCCGACATGCAGGCCGCGGTCAACGCGTTCTGGGCCGGCGGCGCGGAGGCGGTCATGGTGATGAACCAGCGGCTGGTGCAGACCAGTGCGATTCGCTGCGTCGGCAACACGCTGTTGTTGAACGGGCGGGTGTTCTCGCCGCCGTTTAACATTGCGGCAATCGGTCCGGCCGACGCGATGCGGGCGGCGCTGGATCGGTCGACCGGAATGCGGCAATACCGGAAGGACGCGCAAACCTACGGACTCGGCTACCAACTCAAGACCGCGAACAAGCTGAGCGTTCCCGGCTACGACGCGCCGATCATCCTGAGCTTCGCCTCGATCGGTAGCTGACTGGTACGCCGAACGGAGAGAGCCCGATAGGTTCGGATCGGCAGGCGGAGGCGTGGGATCGGAGCATGAGCGATTTGAACCGGGGCGGCTGGGACTTCACCGACGCCGGCGGCGCGCCGGCCGGTGATCTGGACCTACTGACCAGCGATCCGGACCGGACCGAGCCGCCACCGCCGCCGCGCACCCGCGACGGCGCCTGGCGCGGGCACGGCGACGGACCGCACGGCGGCGGCGACACCTTCCGGATGGTGCTGCGCGGCATCGGCCAGACCCTGATCACCGCCGGCCTGATCCTGCTGCTGTTCGTGGTCTACGAGGTCTGGGTCTCCAACCTCTACGCCGACCGCAAGCAGCACCAGGCACACCAACAACTGGCCACCCAGTGGCGACAGGGTCAGGACCCGCTGCACGGTGAGGACCGGCTGAACCTGCCCATCGGCAAGCAGGTGGTGCTACCGCTGGGCGACGGCTTCGCCAACCTCTACATCCCCGCGTTCGGCAAGGACTACGTCAAGACCATCATCCAGGGCACCGATGACGGCGATCTTGATCGCGGCCCCGGCCACTACATCAACACCCAGGTGCCCGGCCAGATCGGCAACTTCGCGGTCGCCGGGCACCGGGTCGGCAAGGGCGAGCCGTTCCTCAACCTCGACCAGCTGCGCCCCGGCGACAAGATCGTCGTGCAGACCGCCACCCACTGGTACGTCTACACCATGCTCGGCTCCCAGCCGGCCTACCAGGCCGCGTTGAAGCTCAGCGGCAGCCAGCGGCAGCAGGCGATCAGCGAGGCGCTGGCCGCACCGGACAGCCAGGGGGTGCCCGGCCGGGAGATCGTCTCGCCGAGCGCGGTGCAGGTGATCGCGCCGGTGCCGGATCATCCGGACGAGACGCCGACCAGGGCGCTGCTCACCTTCACCACCTGCCATCCGAAGTACACCGCCAGCCAGCGGATGGTGGTGCACGCGGTGTTGAGCCGGGCGGTCGCGGTGCGCGGCACCGCGCTGCCGAAGGAACTGCCCGGAGGGACGCTCTAGCCATGTACGTCTGGATCTGGCGGCACCTGCCCGGCGCCGTGGCGCTGCGGGTGCTGCAGGCCGCGCTGCTGGTCGCGCTGGTTGCCGCGCTGCTGCTGTTCCTGGTCTTCCCGGTGCTCGAGCCCCGGCTGCCGGACAACCCGATCACCGGGCCGGGCACGGTGAGCCAGTGACCCGCATCCTGGTCGTGGACAACTACGACAGCTTCGTCTACAACCTCGTGCAGTACCTGGCGCAGCTCGGCGCCGAGGTGATCGTCCGGCGCAACGACGCGGTGCAGCCGGCCGAGCTGACCGACCTCGACCTGGCTGGCGTGCTGATCTCACCCGGGCCTGGCACTCCCCAGGAGGCCGGGGTGAGCATGCCGATGGTCTCCGCGGCCGCCGAGCTGCGGTTGCCGCTGTTCGGGGTATGCCTGGGCCACCAGGCGATCGGCGCCGCCTTCGGTGGCGTGGTCGAGCGCGCCCCCGAGCTGCTGCATGGCAAGACCAGCGAGGTGCAGCATGACGGGCGCGGCGTGCTCGCCGGCCTGCCGGTGCCGTTCACCGCCACCCGCTACCACTCGCTGGCGATCCGGGCCGACACCCTGCCGGCCGAGATCGAGGTGACCGGCACCACCGCCTCCGGGGTGGTGATGGCGCTGCGGCACCGGGAGTTGCCGATCGACGGGGTGCAGTTCCACCCGGAGTCGGTGCTCACCCAGGGTGGCCACCGGATGCTGGCCAACTGGCTGCAGCGATGTGGCGCAACCATTGACTGGGATCGGGTCGAGGCGCTCGGCCAGCAACTGGACGCGCTGCGCGGCCAGGCATTCTCGGCGGCGGTGTGAAACCGGTCGAGGTACCGTAGCCGCACCTAACGGCGATAGGCGTTAGCTATCACCATAAGCCGCCATACCTGCCTAACAGGGAGGGCCCATGAGACCTCGATATCTAAGCTTGATTGCAGCCAGCCTGGTAGCCGCCGCCGGCCTGTTCGCCCCCACGCTGCCGGCTGTGGCAGCCACCGGCCAGGCCCAGAGCCCGACCGACCGGTTGCAGGTCTGGAACCTGAACACGCACGGCATGGACACCGGAACCAACACCAACTACCGCCAGTTCGTCGACTACATCACCGATGCCAGTCAGGTCATCTACATGCCGGACATCGTCACGATCCAGGAGGCCGGCACCGCGGGCGAGGCAAGTTGCCAACAGTTCGCCACCGACCTCGAGGCGCGGGTCGGGCTGGACTACAACTGTTATCAGACCACGCTGCAGGGCGGCGCGGCGATCGTGTACCGGACCGGCCGGCTGTCCTATGTGGGCGGCACCATGAAGTCGATTCGGCTCGAGGAGATCAGTACCACCAGCGTCTGCAGCTTGAGTTCATGGTATGCGCTGGTACTTCGCCTTACCGATGACAAGAACGCGGGCCACTTCATCAACGTGGCTTCGGTGCACCTGCCCACCGCGAACGTCACCTCGTCAACCGGGAATGTCGCTGACTGCTCCTGGGACAATATGAAGATCGTCAGCCCGGCGGTCACCGGGCTTGGCTCGGCAGCCATGCAGATCATGGCCGGCGACTGGAATCATCCAGATGCCACCACCTCCGGCGGCCAGTTCAGCTTCTGGGAATGCGAGTACGCCGGCACGAACGTCGACGTGGGCACCTGCGGCGGCCAGAACCTCGGCTGGAAGGACGCGATGTACCGGGCCTGCGGATCGTCCGGGGCGGCCGCGTACAACTGCCTGCACACTTACCACTGGACGCACGGCAGTGCGCACGCCAGGATCGACTTCCTGTTCGCCAAGGCATACGCGATCTACAACCAGGTCACGGTGGACTGGGCGGCGGCCTACGCCTCGGCCGGCAGCCCACCCGGGGTGACGACCTATTCCGACCACCGCGGCCAGGGCTCGCTGCTGCGCTACTACTGATCGCTGGCGAAACTGAGCCAGCTGGGTGGTCCGCTCAGTCGAGCGGGCCGCCCAGCTGCGATTCGGCGGCCGCCAGCCCGGCGCCCGAGGCGACGAACTGATAGCTTGCCTCGATCTCCGGCGCCAGGAACCGGTCCGGCCCGGGCCCGGGCACCTGCTCGCGCAGCGCGGCGACCACCGCGGCGGTGGCCGGGGCCGGCTGCAGCGGCCGGCGCAGGTCGAGCGCCCGGGCCGCGGACAGCAATTCGATGGCCAGCACCCGGCGCAGTCCGTCCAGGCTGCGGCGTAGCTTGCGGGCCGCCGACCAGCCCATCGAGACGTGGTCCTCCTGCATCGCCGAGGACGGGATCGAGTCCACCGAGGCCGGCATCGCCAGCCGCTTGAGTTCGGAGACGATCGCGGCCTGGGTGTACTGGGCGATCATGTGCCCGGAATCCACCCCGGCGTCGTCGGTCAGGAAGGCCGGCAGGCCGCGGGAGCGAGCCACGTCCAGCAGCCGGTCGGTCCGGCGCTCGGAGATGCTGGCCAGATCGGCCGCCGCGATGGCCAGGAAGTCCAGCACGTACCCGATCGGGGCGCCGTGGAAGTTGCCGTTGGACTCGACCCGGCCGTCGTAGGTCACCACCGGGTTGTCGATCGCGCTGGCCAGCTCGTACTCGGCCACCGTGCGGGCATGGACCAGGGTGTCGCGACCGGCGCCGGCCACCTGCGGCGCGCAGCGCATCGAGTAGGCGTCCTGGACGTACGTGCAATCCGGGCCGGCGTGCGAGGCGACGATCGGCGAGCCGGCCAGCAGCGTGCGCATGTTGGCCGCGGCCACCGCCTGGCCCGGCTGCGGCCGCAGCACCTGCAGGTCGGCGGCGAAGACCCGGGTGGTGCCGAGCATCGCCTCCACCGACATCGCCGCGGTCAGGTCGGCGGTGCGCAGCAACTGGTGGAAGTCGGTGCAGGCCAGCAGCAGCTGACCGAGCATCCCGTCGGTGCCGTTGATCAGCGCCAGGCCCTCCTTCTCGGCCAGCACGATCGGCGTGATGCCGGCTTCGGTCAGCGCCTCGGCGGCCGGCCGGAGCGTGCCGTCGGCGTCGCGCACCTCCCCCTCGCCGAGCAGCGCCAGCGCCACGTGCGCCAGCGGCGCCAGGTCACCGGAACAGCCCAGCGAGCCGAACTCCCGGACGACCGGGGTGATGCCGGCATTGAGCAGCCCGGCCATCGTCCGGGCGGTGTCCACCTGCACGCCGGTACGCCCGGTGGCCAGCGTGGAGAGCCGGAGCAGCATCATCGCCCGGATCACCTCGCGCTCCACCTCCGGGCCGGAGCCCGCCGCGTGTGACCGGATCAACGAACGCTGCAGCTGCGCGCGCCGGTCGGCCGGAATGTGCTTGGTGGCCAACGCGCCGAAGCCGGTGGAGATCCCGTAGTGCGGTTCGGGGTCGTCGGCCAGCGCCATCACGATGGATCGGGATTGGGCAATGGCGGCGAGGCTTTTCTCGGTCAATTCGACCCGCGCGCCGCCGCGCGCGACCGCGATCACATCCGCTTCTGTGAGCGGCGAGATTCCCACCGGCACCGTCGTCATAGCCGTCATCCTGCCCGAGCCGCGATCGGCTGCCGAGTGCGGGCGAGGGATCGGCCGGTCAGCTGGCAGCCGCTCGGCCCGGACGGCGCGGCACCGGCGTCGAGTAGGTTCGAGGTTATGAAGGCTGTGGTACTCGCCGGCTACGGCGGCCCCGACCAGCTCAGCCTGGGCGAGTCGCCGGATCCGGTGCCCGGGCCGGGCGAGGTGCGCATCGAGGTCACCGCAACCGCGGTGAACCGGGCCGACCTGCACCAGCGGGCCGGCAACTACCCGCCGCCGCCCGGTGCCTCGGAGATCCTGGGACTGGAGTGCAGCGGCCGGATCGCCGAGCTCGGGCCTGGCGTCACCGGTTGGCAGCCCGGCGACGAGGTGTGCGCGCTGCTGGCCGGCGGCGGTTATGCCGAGCAGGTCTGCGTGCCGGCGGTGCAGCTGATGCCGGTGCCAGCCGGGCTGGATCTGATCCACGCGGCGGCGCTGCCCGAGGTGGCCAACACGGTGTGGTCGATGGTCTTCGACACCGCCCCGGCGGCGCACCTGACGCTGGGCGAGTGGTTCCTGGTGCACGGCGGCAGTTCCGGCATCGGCACCATGGCCATCCAGCTGGCCGTCGCCCAGGGCGCGCGGGTGTTCGCCACCGCCGGCTCCGAGCGGAAGCTGGCCGCCTGCCGTGACCTGGGCGCCGAGGTCGCGATCAACTACCGGGAGCAGGACTTCGCCGAGGTGATCGCGGCCGAAACCGGCGGGGCCGGGGTGGACGTGATCCTCGATACCGTCGGCGCGAAGTACCTGCCCGCCAACGTCCGCTGCCTGGCCACCGGTGGTCGGCTGGTGGTGATCGGCATGGTGGGCGGTAGCACCGGCGAGCTCAGCCTGGGCACCCTGATGGCCAAGCGTGCCACCGTGTACGCCGCCGGCCTGCGCGCCCGTCCGGTCGAGCAGAAGGCGGCCATCGTGGCCGGCACCGTGGCGCACGTCTGGCCGCTGATCGAATCCGGCCGGGTCCGGCCGGTGCTGGACCGGGTGCTGCCGCTGGCCGAGGCGGCGGAGGCGCACCGGATCGTCGAGGCCAGCGGCCACATCGGCAAGGTGGTGCTGGCGGTATGACGGAGCAGCGGGTTGACGAAGCAGCCCTACTGGAAGGCGCGGCCCTACTGGCACAGGTCAGCCGCTACCTAGGACAGGATGTGACGATGACGTCAGACGATTCCGAGTTCACGAGCCAGCCGGCCGCGAGCGACAACATCATCGTGGTCGGCGGCCAGCCGACCGCTGGCCGGCCCGACCGTGCCGGCGAGGATCAGGCCGCGCCGCAGGACGTGATGGCGCAGGTCGAGCAGCCGGCCAAGGTCATGCGGATCGGCACCATGATCAAGCAGCTGCTGGAAGAGGTTCGGGCGGCGCCGCTGGACGAGGCCGGCCGGGTCCGGCTGCGCGAGATCCACCAGTCCTCGATCAAGGAGCTGGAGGACGGCCTGGCGCCTGAGCTGCGCGAGGAGCTGTCCCGGCTGTCGCTGCCGTTCTCCGAGGAGACGGTGCCCAGCGAGGCGGAGCTGCGGATCGCCCAGGCCCAGTTGGTCGGCTGGCTGGAGGGACTCTTTCACGGCATCCAGACCGCGCTGTTCGCCCAGCAGATGGCGGCCCGCGCCCAGCTGGAGCAGATGCGCGGCCGGGCGCTACCGGGCCAGGTCGGTCCCGGCCAGGTGATCGCCGGCATGCCCGGCGGACCCGGTTTCGAACCCGGCGGCGAGCACGGCACCGGCCAGTACCTGTAGCCCGCCTAGCGCGACGATCAGCGCGACGGGAGCCGCGGCCGGGCGACGGCATGCCTGGCAATCGTCCTGATCAGCCGAGCAGCCGGTGGATCAGCCGGGCGACCGCGTCCTCGTCGTTGGACTCGGCCAGCACGGTGCCGGCTGCCTCCCGGGCCGCCGGATGGGCGTTGGCCACGGCGTAGGACTGACCGGCCCAGAGCAGCATCGGCACGTCGTTGGGCATGTCGCCGACCGCCGCGACCTCGCGCTGGTCGATCCCCCGCTCGGCGGCCAGGCTGGCCAGCCCGGACGCCTTGGTGATACCGGGGGCGGAGATCTCCACCAGCGGCGAGTGGCCGGACCGGGTCACCGTGACCAGCTCACCGACCACCTCCTCGACCCGGTTCATGAACTCGTCGGGGCCTAGTCCGGGGCCCTTGGCCAGCAGCTTGACCGTCGGCAGGCCGAGCAACTCGGGCAGCTCCCCGACGGTGGCCGACGGCATCGGCCGGCCGCTGCGGTCGGCGGCCGGCACGATCCGCCAGTCATGCCGGTAGGCCGGCTCGTAGGCAAAGTCCATACCCTGCTCCAGCCCGAAGGCCACCTGCGGGATCGCCGCCCGCAGCAGCGCGGTGACCTGGCTGAGCAGCTCCACCTCGATCGGGTGGCTGGCCAGCACCGTTTCGGTGTGCAGGTCGTAGGTGACCGCGCCGTTGGCGCTGACCGCCACCCCGGTATGTCCGGTGGCGGCGGCGACCTCGTGCAGCCAGCGCGGCGGCCGGCCGGTCACGAAGGCAACCACCAGGCCGGCCGCCTCAGCCGCCGCCAGGGCGTCCCGGCTGGCCTGGCTCACGGTGCCGTCGCTGCGGAGCAGCGTGCCGTCCAAGTCGCTGGCCAGCAGCCGGACGCCGCCGCGTTCGGTCACCGGGGTGGCGTGAGCAGCTCGGCACCGCCCAGCCACGGCCGCAGGGCCACCGGCACGTACACCGAACCGTCCGGTTGCTGGTGGTGGTCGAGCAGGCAGGCAATGGTGCGGCTGATCGCGCAGAGCGTGCCGTTCAGGGTGGCCACCGGGCCGAGGCCGTCCGGGTAGCGGGCCCGGATGTTCAGCCGGCGGGCCTGATAGGTGGTGCAGTTCGAGGTGGAGGTCAGCTCCCGGTAACAGCCCTGGGACGGGAACCACGCCTCGAGGTCGAACTTTCGGGCGGCGCTGCTGCCCAGATCGCCGGCCGCGACGTCGATGACCCGGTAGGCAAGCTCCAGGGCGTCGAGGAACTCCCGCTCCCAGCCGAGCAACCGCTGGTGCTCGTCCTCGGCCTGGTCGACTTCCGCGTAGCTGAACATCTCCACCTTGTCGAACCAGTGCACCCGGATGATGCCCCGGGTGTCCTTGCCGTACGAGCCGGCCTCCCGGCGGAAACAGGACGAGAAGCCGGCGTAGCGCAACGGCAGCTCGGCCAGCGGCAGGATCTCGCCCGAGTGGTAGCCGGCCAGCGCCACCTCCGAGGTGCCGACCAGGTACAACTCGTCATCGGCCAGCCGGTACACCTCGGCCGCGTGCGCGCCGAGGAAGCCGGTGCCCTCCATGGTCTCCGGCTTCACCAGCGCCGGCGCAATCACCGGGGTGAAGCCGAGCTCGCCGGCCTTGGCCATCGCCAGGTTCACCAGGGCAAGTTCCAGCTGGGCCCCGATGCCGGTGAGGAAGTAGAACCGGGCGCCGGAAACCTTGGCGCCGCGTTCGGTGTCGATGGCCCGCAACTCGGTGCCGAGGTCCAGGTGGTCGCGCGGCCGCGGCACGGCCGGCGGCGTGCCCACGGTGTCCAGCACCACGAAGTCGTCCTCGCCGCCGGGCGGCGCAGCCGGCGAGGCGATGTTGGGTACCGCCAGGTGGACGGCGCGCAGCGCCTGCTCGGTCTCGGCCTGTTCGGCCTCGGCCAGCTTGACTTCGGCGGCCAGCTCCTTGGCCTTGGCCAGCACCGCCGGCCGCTGGTCGGGCGCGGCCGTGCGCACCGAGTTGCTGACCGACTTCTGCTCGGCCCGCAGCGCGTCGGCCCGGGCCACCGCCGCCCGGCGGGCCCCGTCGGCCGCGAGCAGGGCGTCCACGCTGGCCGGATCGGCCCCCCGGGCCCGCTGCGAGGCACGAACCAGCTCGGGATTGTCGCGGAGGATGCGCAGGTCGATCACCTACCCACGATATCGAGCGCGCAGCGGCCACTCGGCGGTGCCGGGACAAGCCCGGGCAGCCTCTCGGGACAAGCCCGGTCGGCGGTGCCGGGAGAGACCCGGTCGGCACTGCCCGAAGAGACCCGGTCAGCACTGCCAGACCACCCTGGCCGGGCGGCGAAAAACGGCGGAGCAGCCGGTCCGGGCCGGACGAAAACGGCCAATTTCGGCCCGAGTCCGCGACACGCGGTGTTAATTGCCGGTGAGGAGTTGCTTACGGCTCCGGAGTCGTGAATTCTTCGCCCTGTGCACGATGCCGTCCTGCTGTTCATCGTGGTGGTCACCGCTCTCACGTTCGACTTCACCAACGGTTTCCACGACACCGCCAACGCGATGGCAACGTCCATCGCGACCGGCGCGCTCCGGCCCAAGGCTGCCGTCGCGCTGTCCGCAGTGCTGAATCTGCTCGGCGCCTTCCTCTCCATCAAGGTGGCCGCGACGATCGCCAGCGGCATCGTGTCGGCGACCACGATCACGCTGCCGATCGTGTTCGCCGCGCTGCTCGGCGCGATCACCTGGAACGTGGTCACCTGGTCCTTCGGGTTGCCGTCCTCGTCCTCGCACGCACTGATCGGCGGTGTCATCGGCGCCACCCTGGTCGCGTCCGGCACCTCGGCGGTGCACGGGCACTCCATCGTGGCCAAGGTGCTGGTGCCGGCCGTGTTGTCGCCGATCATCGCGGCGCTGGTGGCCGGGCTGGCCACCCGGCTCGCCTACCACACCGCGCTGCCGGACGAACGCCCGCGTAGCCATCGCTACTTCCGGCTGGGCCAGCTCGCATCGGCATCGCTGGTGTCGCTGGCACACGGCACCAACGACGCCCAGAAGACGATGGGCGTGATCACGCTGGCCCTGATCGCCGACCACCGGTTGGCCGCCCACGCCGATCCCCCGACCTGGGTGATCGTCTCCTGCGGGGTGGCGATCGCGGCCGGCACCTACTTCGGCGGCTGGCGGGTGATCCGGACGATGGGTCACCGGCTGACCCACATCGAGCCACCGCAGGGTTTCACCGCACAGACCGCGGCGGCCACCGTGCTGCTGGCCGCCACCCAGGGCGGCCTGCCGCTGTCGACCACGCACATCACCTCCGGGGCGGTGCTGGGCAGTGGCATCGGCAAGCGTGAGGGACGGATCCGCTGGTCGGTGGCGGGCTCGATGCTGGTGGCCTGGCTGCTCACGCTGCCGGCCGCCGGCCTGGTGGCCGCCGGCCTGAGCCTCATCGTGGAAGGCGGCGGCTCGGCGCAGGTGATCGTCGTGGCGTTGGTGGCCACCGCGCTGCTGCTCGGCGTCTGGCGTTGGTCGCGGCGCCGTCCGGTCACGGCCGAGAACGTCAACGACCTCTCCGAACCTGCCGAGCGAGCCGAGGACGAGATCGAACACCCGGTGTTGGAGCAGGCCGGATGAGTTCGTACCTGGATCTCAGTGCGCTGCGTAACGTTCTGGTGGTCTCGCTGGTGCTGGGCGTCGGTATCACCGTGCTGTTCTCGGTGGCGGTCCGGGCGCTGGTGACCGCCGAGCACCAGCCGCATGCCAGCACCGGGCTGAGGCTGCTGGCGACCGGCTGCCTGCTCATCGTGCTGGCCGCGGTGGCGACCGGACTGTGGGCGGTGCTGGCCAAGTAGCGTCGTCGGGCGGTGCGCGCCGGTGCTTGCCCAGCCGCCGTTCTAGGCTTGCGGAGTGAGTTCCACCGACCGCCTGCCGATCAAGATGCTGCACGACCGGGTGCTGGTTCGGCTGACCAGTTCGGACGGCGAGCGCCGCTCATCCGGCGGCATCCTGATCCCGGCTACCGCCCAGGTCGCCAAGCGGCTGGTCTGGGCCGAGGTACTGGCGGTGGGCAACCACGTCCGGGCGGTCGAGGTGAACGACCAGGTGCTGTTCAGCCCGGACGACCGGCACGAGGTGGAGATCTCCGGCGAGGAGTACCTGCTGTTGCGCGAACGGGACATCCACGCGGTGGCCGCCCAACGGCTCGACGCCAACACCGGCCTCTACCTGTAACCGTCCGGCGGAACGGCTGGTCGACGCCGTGCCCACGCGCTCAGGCCGTGCCGTGCTTCCGAACGCTGGCCAGCCAGGCCGCCGCCGCGGCGAAGTCGGCGTCGGTGCCGCCGGCCGGCACCGGCCCCTGCTGGCCATCCCGGCGCTGGTAGGAGCCCAGGTACCGGACGCCGGCGCACACCCGGTGCAGCGCGGTCAGCGCGTCGGCCACCCGGTCGTCGGCAAGGTGCCCCTCGCAATCGATCGAGAAGCAGTACTGGCCGAGTTGACCCTTGGTCGGCCGGGATTCGATCCGGGTCAGGTTGACACCTCGGGTGGCGAATTCGGTCAGCAGCTGCAGCAGCGCGCCGGCGTGGTTGTCCCGGAGGTAGGCGACCAGGGTGGTCCGGTCGTTGCCGGTCGGCGGCGGCGCCGGTCGGGGCCGGCTGAGCAGCACGAACCGGGTGACCGCGCCGGGCTGGTCGGCGATGTCGTGGGCCAACACGGCCAGCTGGTACAGCTGGGCCGAGCCGGCCGGCGCAACCGCCGCGTCGAACCGGCCGGCCGCCACCGCCTGGGCGCCGGCCGCGGTGGATCCGAGCGGCGTCACCCCGGCTGCCGGCAGCAAGCTGAGCAGGTACCGGCGGACCTGCGCCTCGGCGTGCGGATGGGTGGCGATGCTGCGCACCGCCGCCAGCTCGGTGCCCGGCCGGGCCACCAGGTCGAATATCACCGGCAGGAAGGTTTCGGCGCCGATCACCAGCGGCCGCTCGGTGGTCAGCGCGTCCAGGGTGGCCGGCACGGCGCCCTCGACCGAGTTCTCCAGCGGCACCACGGCGCCGTCCACCGCGCCGTCGTGCAGGGCGTCGATCGCCTGGGTCACGCTGGCGTGCGGCACCAGCACGGTTTCGGCGTCGGCCAGTTGCTGGGCCGCGGCATGCGCGAAGGTGCCCGCCGGGCCCAGGAACGCGTAGCGGGTCGCCGGCACCGGGCCAGCATAGGCGCAGCCGCGAACCGCTAGACCGCCAGCGCCGCCCGTACCGCCTGCTCCTCCTCCGGCGACAGCGGGTGTTCGCCGATGCCGCCGGTCAGCGACTTGGCGTACAGCCGGGTGTCGGATGGGCTGGCGATGGAGGTCAGCGTGATGCCGTTGCCCTGGTCGTCCATCAACGCCAGGCTGAACGAGAGCCGCCCGCTCAGGTCGTCGAAGGCGTCGAAGCGCACCAGCGCGACCCGGCGCAGCACGGTGCTCACCGTCTCGCCGACCTGCTGCACGGCGCGGGCCAGCTCGGCCCGCTCCTCGGCCAGCCGGGTCTGCATGCCCTGATGCGCCGCGGTCAGGTCCCGCTGCAGCTCCAGGATGTCCTTGCGCACCGCCTCGCTGGCCGCCATGTGTTTCTCGGCGGCGTCCAGGATGGTCTCCCGGCCGGACGTGCCGCGCGAGAGCAGCGCCACCGACCGGCGCAGCTTGGCCAGCGTGCGCAATGCCAGCACCCCAGCCAGCAGGCCGGCCAGGCCGGCCAGCAGGGCCAGGTAGCCGAGCCAGCTGTTCATCGCGGCAAGCCTAGAACCGCCGCCGGTGCTGCCCGGTGCGGGACACTCCCGAGCCGCGCAGCAGAATGGGGGACAATGTCGTCCTTCCTCGCGGTCTTCGCCATCGCGCTGTTCGCCGTCCTGCTGGTCGAGCTGCCCGACAAGACGCTGGTAGCGACCCTGGTGCTGTCCACCCGGTACCGCCCCCGGCCGGTGCTGGCCGGGGTGGCGGCCGCATTCGCGGTGCAATGCGTCCTGGCGGTTACCGCCGGTGGCCTGCTGCACCTGCTGCCGCACCGGCTGCTCGAGGGCATCGTCGCGGTGCTGTTCGCCGTCGGCGCGTTCCTGCTGGTGCGGGAGAGCGTGGCCCGCCAGGAGGAGGAGGTCGAGCAGGACACGCCAGCCGGCGCCGGCCTGTCTGACCGCCGGATCTTCGGGATCTCCTTCGGAGTGCTGTTCGCGGCCGAGTGGGGCGATGCCTCCCAGCTGGCCACCGCGGGCCTGGTCGCCCGGTACGGCGAGCCGGTCGCGATCGGCCTGGGCGCGTTCATCGCCCTGGTCGGGGTGGCCTTCCTGGCGGTCGCGCTGGGCAAGGTGATCCTGCGCCGGGTGCCGCTGCAGCTGCTGCACCGGCTGGCCGCGCTGCTGTTCGCGGCGTTCGCGGTGATCGCCGCGGTGGCCGCCATCCGCGGCTGAGCCGATCAGCCGCGAGCGATCAACAGCGCACGATCAACAGCGAGCGGTCAACGGCGAGCGATTAATCTCGCAGTATGACCGTTCGGTTCCGTCCCGTCCTCGCGTCACTGCCGGCCTATGTGCCGGGGCGCAGCAGCCCCGGCGCGATCAAGCTGGCCAGCAACGAGAACCCGTACGGGCCGCTGCCACACGTGCTGGATCGGATCGCCGAGGCTGCCGCTGCCAGCAACCGCTACCCGGACACCAACGCGACCGAGCTGATGCACGCGCTGGCCGAGAAGTACGGCGTCCGCCCGGAGCAGGTGGCGCTCGGCTGCGGCTCGGTCTCGCTGTGTCAGCAACTGGTGCTGGCCACCGCCGGCGCCGGCGATGAGGTGCTGTTCGCCTGGCGCTCGTTCGAGGCGTACCCGATCGTGACGCTGATCGGCGGCGCCAGCCCGGCGCAGGTGCCGCTGCGCGGGCAGACGCACGACCTGACCGCGATGGCCGAGGCGATCAGCGACCGGACCCGGCTGATCTTCGTATGCAACCCGAACAACCCGACCGGCACGGTGGTGCCGGCCGGTGAACTGACCGGGTTCCTGGACCGGGTGCCGCCGGACATACTGGTGGTGCTGGACGAGGCCTACCGCGAGTTCGTCACCGACAATTCGGTCGCCGACGGCCTGAGCCTGCTCGACCGGTACCCGAACCTGATCGTGCTGCGTACCTTCTCCAAGGCCTATGGTCTGGCCGGCCTGCGGGTCGGATACGGCATCGCCGCTGATCCGGCGGTGATCACCGCGGCCCGGCAGACCCAGACCCCGTTCACAGTCACCGGCATCGCTCAGGCAGCGGCGCTGGCCAGCCTGGAGGAGGTCGCCGAGAAGCAACTCGCCGAGCGGGTTGCCGAACTGATTGCCGAACGGGGCCGGGTGCTGGTCGAGCTGCGCGGGCTGGGCTATCAGGTGCCGGAGTCACAAGCCAACTTCGTCTGGCTGCCGGACGGTCCGGCCGCCGACGGCGCGGTGGACACGATCGCGTTCGCGGCTGGCTGCGAGCGGCGCGGCCTGCTGGTTCGCGCGTTCGCCGGCTCCGGGGTACGGATCACGATCGGCAGCCGGGCCGAGAACGACCGGCTGATCAGCGCGGCCCGCGAACTGCGGGCCGGATAACCGAGCGGGTCAGCGCCACCAGGCGGGCTGGTTCTAGGAAATCTGGCTAGCTACAAGGAAGTGGAGGATCCTGCCCGGAGAGGGCCCACCGCTCTCCGCCGGGGCACGATCCTCCACTCCCTCCCCCGATCCATCAGCCGTTGGCTGATGGTGACTCGTCGGCGCCGAACCGGCGCCATTCCGGTTGGTGACCTGGTTGGTGGCCGCTGCCGCCGTTGGGTTGGCGATCGGCCGAACCGGCGTCCGGAGTGCCGGCCGATTCGGCGGTACCGTCCGGCTGGTGCCGCTGGCAGCGGTCACCGAGCAGGAAGCAGTCCAGGCAGTACGCCGGGTTGGCGGCCATGAACTCGGCCAGCGCCCGGGATTCGGCGACCGCACGGAATCCCGCGGCGCCACTGCCGGCCAGGTCCCCGCTCAGGGTCAGCACCGCCGCCATCCGGTACAGCCCGGCGATCCGTGCCTCACGTCGGCGGATCACGTTGTCGCTGGATTCATGCGCCGCCGCCGCGTTGTCGGCGCGCAGGGCTTGCTCGGCCCACGCCTGGTGGGCGCGCCGGAGCGGGCCGACGAACTCGATGTCGACCTGGACCGCCGACTCGCGCTCGTCGCCGGCAGCCACCGGGCAGCCGGAGTCACGGCCGGACAGCATCGTTCTGCCGTTCGGCAAGCCAACTGGAGTACAGGGCGGCGACCGCCAACTTCTCCTGCTCGGATTCTGCCGCGAACAGGGTGCCCGGGCTGACGTCGAATACTCGTTCGATGGCGATCGCGGTGGTCAGCGAGCAGCTTGACCGCCGGCCGGTGACCAGATGGTTGACGGTCGCGTGGCCGAGCGGCGCGGCTCGGGCCAGCTCGCGTTCGGACAGGCCGGACAGCTCAAGGCAATCGATGAGCGTTTCCCGACTGCGTAGCAGCATCGCTGAGTCTCCCGACCTACCACGGTGGCTACCGCGGAACGAATCGTCTATAGTCGCCAACGACTAACGACTCAATCTAGCGACAGAATTCCGGATAGCGCAAGCACTGCCCGTTTCCGGCGTGTGGGCGCTACCCTGTTCGGAGTCCGTGAGTGTGAAGGAGTTGGCCCTCCGTGAGCGCGTTGTCCGACTACCTCAACGAGCACCTGCCACATGGCTGGAACAAGCCGAAGCTGGTCGATGCCCTGGACGGCCGACTGGACCGCGCGACGGTCTACAAATACCTGGCCGGCAAACATCCCCGGCAGCCGAGTGAGAGTGTGCTGCAGGCATTCGCCGCGGTGCTGCCGGAGGCCTCGGTGGTCGAACTGCGGGCGGCGGCAGGCCAGGCACTGGGTGTCGAGGAGCCGTGGATCCCGCCGGTAGAGGCCAATCGGCTCACCATGGCGCAGCGGCAGGCGCTGGAGGCGTTCATCAAGGCGACGGTGGCCAGCAATGACGCCGAGGTGCGCGAGATGGAGCAGGCCGAGGCGATGCAGCTGTCGGAGGAACTGCTGGAGCCGGTCGGCTCAGCCGCCGACGAGTTGAGTGCGGCCGAGCGGCTCGAGGTGCAGAGCTACCTCGACCAGCTCTATGCCTCCGGGCGCAAGGACCTGGCCGACCGGGTGGCGGCCTCCCTGGTGATCAACTCCGCCTCGGTGACCGCGAGCAAGTCCTCCAACACCTGACCGTCACGCGGCTTGGCGGCTACCGCCACGTTGGCCTGCACCCCCCCGCTGGCCAGGGCTGAGCGCAGCCGCAGAGCCAGCGAGTCGGCGTTCGGACCCGGGCAGTCGGCAAGCAGGATGACCAGCCCGGACGCGCCCACCGCGCCGATCGCGTCGCAGCCGGCCTGCATCTGCGCGATCGCGCGGGCCGCCGCTGGGTCGCCGGTGTCCAGCCGCAGGATCGAGGCGGTGGCACAGGCCCGGACCACTTCGCGAGCCACTCGGCCCCAGACCTTCTCGGTCATCGGCGCCGCCAGCCCCTCGGATGCATTGCGCGACTCCGAGCGCATGGCGAGCCGTTGAATTCCGATGACCAGCGGCAGGGTCAGCCACATCAGCGGGACATGCACCAGCCAAAGCATTGCTCCACAGCCGCCGATCACGACGGTACGTACCTCATTCACATGGGTACGTGGCTTAAGGAATGCCTTCGCGGCAGAAATGCCACTTGCCAATGTGGCGGCAATGCTCACCAGTAACCCGTTAGCAAGGACATAAGCGATTGCGGCTACGCAGAGTAGCAATGCCCTGTTACCGACCAGGCTCATGATTTGATTTGCTAGCGCAGCCGCGAGTATTACCGCCGAGACGCTATACAGATATCGGCACAACGACGCCTGGCCGGCGGCGCGCTTAACTCGCCATTGCATCGCCGAGCCGGTGACGATCACCGCGGCGGCAAGTGGCATCGGCAGCAACACCGCCGCTGGAAAAGTCCAGGTCCCGAGCATGTTCGACATCGCCGCCGCCCGGCGCTGGTTCAGCGCGTATCGGGCGCCCTCGGCGTTTAGCGTCTGTATCGAATAGGCAATACTTAATGAGGCGAGCAGTATCGCCAGCCAGACGTCGTCCAGCGTGATCGAGGTTCGCACCAGAACACAAACGACAGCGATCGCAAACAGGTCTGCTATCAAGATGAATAGCTGTGCTGGACGACGCATCCGCCAAAGCTGCCACGTCGTTATATGTTGCAGCACGGCTCAACCCTTCGTTAACGCTGACGATATGGAACTCAGGAGGTGGATCATGCCGAACTGGGACTGGCACTGACGACGTGAACGAGCCGGTAAGGCTTTTGACGTTTCCGCATCGGAAGACTATCCGATGTGATAACGAATGTCCCGAGGATCACCGGATCCTCGGGACAATCATGGCCCGGAACAGTCCACCGCGCTACTCCACCCCTCGATCTCCTGTTAACGGTTGACCCGGTTTGGCCGCTTTTGCCACCGCTGCCGCGACGGCCGTCGGCACGGCGGGGTCAAATACCGACGGGATGATATATGCCGGGTTCAGCTGACTATCCGTGACGCACTGCGCCAAGGCGGCAGCGGCCCGCAGCAGCATCTCGGTGCTGACCTGGCGCGCCTGCGCATCCAGCAGGCCGCGGAAGACGCCGGGAAAGGCCAGCACGTTGTTGATCTGGTTCGGGTAGTCCGACCGCCCGGTGGCCAGGATCGTCGCGTACTGGCGGGCGGCTTCGACATCGGTCTCCGGATCGGGGTTGGCCAGCGCGAACACCACCGGGTCCGGCGCCATGTCGGCGATCCAGGCGGCCGGCAGCACGTTCGGCGCGGATACCCCGATGAACACGTCGGCGCCCTGCAGCGCGTCGTGCAGCTGGCCGGTCACCCCGGCCGGGTTGGTCCGGTGGGCCAGCGTCAGCTTGGCCGGATTCAGGCTGGCGTCGGTCGGCGACAGGATGCCCTCCCGGTCCCAGACCAGCACGTGCCGGACGCCGGCGGCCAGCAGCAGGTCGACGATCGCGGTGCCGGCCGCGCCGCCGCCGGCCACCACCACCCGCACCGAGCTCAGGCCCTTGCGCACACAGCGCAACGCGTTGGTCAGCGCGGCCAGCACCACGATCGCGGTGCCGTGCTGGTCGTCGTGGAACACCGGAATGTCGAGCAGCTCGCGCAGCCGGGCCTCCACCTCGAAGCAGCGCGGTGCCGAGATGTCCTCCAGGTTGATGCCGCCGAAGCCCGGCGCGATGTTGCGCACGGTGGCCACGATCTCCTCGACGTCCTGGGTGTCCAGGCAGATCGGCCACGCATCGATGTTGGCGAACCGCTTGAACAGCGCCGCCTTGCCCTCCATCACCGGCAGCGCCGCGCCCGGGCCGAGATTGCCCAGCCCCAGCACGGCCGAGCCGTCGGTCACCACCGCGACCGAGTTCCCCTTGATGGTCAGCTTGGCCACGTCGGCCGGCCGGGCGGCCAGCGCCAACGACACCCGGCCGACGCCGGGGGTGTAGGCCATCGAGAGGTCGTCCCGGGTTCGCAACGGCACCTTGGGCTGCACCGAGATCTTGCCGCCGAGATGCAGCAGGAACGTGCGGTCGGACACCCGGTGCACCTCGACGCCGGCCAGCTGCCGCAGCGCGGCCACGATCTGCTCGGCGTGCTCACCGTTCACCGCCGAGCAGGTGACGTCGATGGTGATCCGGTCATGCCGGGACTCCGAGACGTCCACCGCGGTGACCAGCCCCCCGGCCTCGGACACCGCGGTGGCCAGCCGGCCCACCACCGCCAGGTCCGGCAGCGCGTAGACCCGTACCGTGATCGAGTAGGAGGCCGAGGTGGGGGTCGGGCGCGGTTTGGCAGAATCGGGCATGGCCATGGCGCTCATCGTGCCAAACCCGCTGGCGTCGCGTGCTGGCCCGTCCGGCCAGGGCGTCTGTGGTTCGATACAGGGGGAGCCGCTCCAACGGCGGGGCGGTGCAGAGCAAGCAGCAGTGCAGAGCACCTGCCGCCCAGCGCGCAGGCGAAACGTTGCGTCACAACGAGGTGACTGAACCGATGACCGACCTGTCCGAGCCCGCGTCCGACACCGCTGGCGGGGCCGGACTACCTGCCGACTACGACATCTTCCGTCGCCGGTATCTGATGCGCGCCGCGACCCAGCTGCCCGGCCGGCAGGCCCGCGAGCTGGACGAGATCACGCTGCGCGCCTACCGCGCGGCCGAGTACCGCCAGCCCGGTGAGATCATGCTCTCGGTCTACGACCTGGGCGGCGACCGGACCGTCATCGATCTGGCCACCACGGACGCGCCGTACCTGGTGGACTCGGTGCGCGCGGAGCTGGAACGGGCCGGCCACCTGATCGAGCACCTGCTGCACCCGCAGATCGTGCTGCGCCGCGACGGCGACGGCCGGATAGTGCAGTTGCTCGACCTGGCCGACACCGCCGAGGTGCCGGCGGATGCGCGGGCCGAGTCCTGGATGCACATCGAGACCAACCTGATCCCGGCCGCCGAGCACCAGCTGCTGGTCGAGGGCCTGCGTCGGGTGCTGACCGACGTGCACAACGCGGTGGCCGACGCGCCGAAGACCTACGCGCTGATCCGCGAGCTGGCCGACCGGATCGACGCCGACCCGGGCGAGTTCGACCGGGACACCTCGGCCGAGGCGGCGGCGTTGCTGCGCTGGCTCGCCGACGGCAACTTCATGATTCTCGGCCACGCCGCCTACTCGGCCAACGAGCTGACCAATCCGACCCGGTCCTCGGCGACCGTCGAGCAGGGCGTGCTGCGCGGGCAGGCCAAGATCTCCCCGCTGGAGTTGCTGCCGGCCTACCGCTCCGGCGCTCCGCTGGTGATCTTCAAGTCGCCGATGGTGTCCACCGTCCGGCGGTCCACCCGTTATGACTGCGTCACCGTGATCGCACCCGGATCGAGCGATTCCGAGGCCCGGATCCACGTCTTTCTCGGCCTGATCATCGACGAGTCGGACGGCACGGTGGCCCGGGTGCCGGTGGTTCGGCGGCGGATCGCGGAGATCCTCAACCGGTCCGGCGCCCGGGCGGAAAGCCACACCGGACGGCAGTTGCTGGCGGCGCTGCGCACGCTGCCTCGCGATGAGCTGCTGGAGGCGCCGACCCTGGATCTGTTACGGCTGGCGCAGCTGGTGGTGGACCGGGCCGAGCGGCAGGGCATCGGGGTGTTCGCCCGGATCCACCTCAACCGGGACTTCGTCACCGTGCTGGTGTACTTCCCAGGCGAGCGGTTCGGCCCGGAGACCCGCGCCCGGGTGCGCGACGTGGTGCTGTCCTACTGGCCGGGACGGATCATCGGCCGGGAGGACCGGATCGTCGAGCTGGGCATGGCTCGGATGCAGTTCCTGATCGCGTTACGGGCGGGCGAGGAGGTACCCAACCCGGACCGGGCCAAGGTCGAGGCCGAGGTGGCCCGGGTGACCCGGCGGTGGAGCGACGACCTGGCCGACCTGCTCACGGTGGGCCTCGGTGAGCAGGAGGGCGAGCGGGTACTGCGTCGCTACTCCGGGGCGTTTCCGGAGGCGTACAAGGAGGATTTCGGGGCATCGACGGCGGTGGCCGACCTGCGCCGGCTGGAGCAGCTGCCCGACCTGGACGGCCTGAGCTTCGACGTCTACACCCCGAGCCCGGACGACGAGGCGGACCGGCGGCTGAAGGTCTATCGCACCGGCACCCCGCTCTCGCTCGGCCGGACGCTGCCCATGCTGGAGCGAATGGGCATCGAGGTGCTCGACGAGCGTCCATATGAGATCGAGCGCACCGACGGCACCACGGCCTGGGTGTACGACTTCGGGCTGAAGCTGGGCGAGGGAGTGGACTTCTCTCCGGAGCGGTCGGTGGCGGTGATCGACACGCTGCGGGTGCTGTGGGCCGGCGGCGTCGAGCAGGACGGCTTCAACGCCCTGGTGGTGCGGGCCGGGCTGACCTGGCAGCAGGCTAGCGTGCTACGGGCCTACGCGAAGTACCTGCGGCAGGCCGGCACCACGTTCAGCCAGGGCTACATCGAGCAGACGCTGAGCCAGTACACCGGCATCGCCCGGCTGCTGAGCCGGCTGTTCGAGTCCCGGTTCGACCCGGAGTTGCCGCTTGCCGAGGCGACCGCGGTGCAGGAGGAGATCCGGGCCGAGATCGACACCGAGCTGTCCAGGGTGTCCAGCCTGGACCAGGACCGGATCCTGCGGTCACTGCTGGGCCTGATCACCGCCTCGCTGCGGACCAACTACTTCCAGCGGGACTCCACCGGGGTCGGGCCGGCCGCGTTCGCGGTCAAGCTCGATCCGCGGGCCATCGAGGAGCTGCCCGAGCCGCGGCCGCGGTTCGAGATCTGGGTGTACTCGCCACGGGTGGAGGGCGTGCATCTGCGGTTCGGCCCGGTCGCTCGTGGTGGGCTGCGCTGGTCGGACCGGCGGGAGGACTTCCGCACCGAGGTGCTCGGCCTGGTCAAGGCGCAGATGGTGAAGAACACCGTGATCGTGCCGGTGGGTTCCAAGGGTGGCTTCGTGGCCAAGTCACTGCCGGATCCAGCGGTGGACCGCGATGCCTGGCTGGCCGAGGGAGTGGCCTGCTACCAGATCTTCGTCACCTCGCTGCTGGAGTTGACCGACAACCTGTCCCGGGACGGGGCCGGCCGCCAGACCGCCGGGGGGCAGTACGTAGCCAAGCCACCGGCGACCCGTTGTTACGACGGCGACGATCCGTACCTGGTGGTGGCCGCCGACAAGGGCACCGCCACCTTCTCCGACATCGCGAACCGGATCGCGGTCGACCGCGGTTTCTGGCTGGGTGACGCCTTCGCCTCTGGTGGCTCGGTGGGCTATGACCACAAGGCAATGGGCATCACCGCGCGGGGTGCCTGGGAATCGGTGAAATACCACTTCCGGGAGCTGGGCGTCGACACCCAGCGCACCGACTTCACCGTGGTCGGTATCGGCGACATGTCCGGTGACGTGTTCGGCAACGGGATGTTGCTGTCCGAGCACATCAGACTGGTCGCGGCCTTCGACCACCGGCACATCTTCTTGGACCCGAACCCGATCGCGGCAGCCTCGTTCACCGAGCGGCGTCGGCTGTTCGAGCTGCCCCGGTCGAGCTGGGCCGACTACGACCCGGCGTTGATCTCCGAGGGTGGCGGGGTCTACCCGCGCTCGCTGAAGTCCATTCCGATCTCGGCGCAGGTGCGCGAGTGCCTGCGGATCCCCGGTGGTGCCGGCACGCTGTCACCGGCTGAGCTGATCCACGCGATCCTGACCGCGCCGGTCGACCTGCTGTGGAACGGCGGCATCGGCACCTACGTCAAGGCCTCCACCGAGAGCAACCTGGACGCCGGCGACAAGGCCAACGACGCGCTGCGGGCCGACGGCAACAAGCTGCGGGCCAAGGTGGTCGGCGAGGGCGGCAACCTCGGTCTGACCCAGCGTGGCCGGATCGAGTATGCCCGCAACGGCGGCCGGGTGAACACCGACGCCATCGACAACTCCGCCGGCGTGGACACCTCCGACCACGAGGTCAACATCAAGATCCTGCTCGACTCGGCGGTCCGGTCCGGTCTGCTCGACATGCCGCGACGCAACGAGCTGCTGGCCTCGGTGACCGACGAGGTGGCCCGGCTGGTGCTGCGCGACAACTACCAGCAGAACGTGCTGCTCGGGGTGGCCCGGCACGGCGGCCGGGCGATGGTGTCGGTGCACCGGCGGCTGATCCTCCAGATGGAGAAGGCTGGCCTGCTCGACCGGCAGATCGAGTTCCTGCCCTCGGACAAGGAGCTGGCAACTCGGGAGGCCGAGCGCACCGGGCTCACCTCGCCCGAGCTGGCGGTGCTGGCCGCGTACGTCAAGATCATCCTGGCCGAACGGATCGGCGACTCCACGCTGCCGGACGAGCCGTGGTTCCAGCGGGTGCTGCGCAACTACTTCCCGGTGCCGATCGCCGAGGAGTTCGCCGACGAGATGGTCGCGCATCCGCTGCACCGGGAGATCATCACCACCAGCGTGGTCAACGACATGGTCAACCACTGCGGCATCACCTTCGTCTTCCGGGCGCAGGAGGAGACCGGGGTCGACGTCGCCCAGGTCAGCCGGGCCTACGCGGTGGTACGCGAGGTGTTCTCGTTGGACGCGCTCTGGAGTGACCTGGAGGCGCTGGACACCCAGGTGCCGACCGCCGCCCAGCACGTTGGTTACCGGGAGATCCGGCGCACCATCGACCGGGCGGTGCGCTGGCTGGTGGACGTCCGGTTCCCGATCAGCGAGGTGGCCGCCGAGATCGAGCGGTTCAAACCCACCATCGGCCTGCTGGCCCCCAAGGTGCCGGATCTGCTGCGCGGACGGGAGCGGGAGAACTTCTACGCCGACATCGACCGGCTGATCGGACACGGCCTGCCGCGGGATCTGGCGATGCGGATCACCCGGCTGCTGTCCAGCTTCCTGCTGCTCGACGTGGTGGAGATCGCCACCGCCAACGACGGCGATCCGGCCGAGATCGCCGACCTGCACTTCGCACTGTCCGAACAGCTGTCGGTGGACGACATCCTTACCGCGGTGACCAACCTGCCTCGCGACGACCGGTGGTCGGCGCTGGCCCGGGCCGCGATGCGGCACGACGTCTACGCGGCGCTGGCGGCGATCACCGGCTCGGTCTGCAAGAACACCGACCCGTCGCTGCTGGCCACCGAACGGATGGCGCAGTGGGCGCAGCAGAATCCGGAACGGGTGGAGCGGGCCCGGTCCACCTTCGCCGAGGCGCTGTCGCGGGATACGGTCGACCTGGCGACGCTCTCGGTGGCGTTGCGGGTGATGCGCAGCCTGCCGGCTAGCTGAGGCCGGCCCAGATTCGGCCTCGGGCGATCGCGGTCAGTCAGCTGCGGTCAACCTCGATCAACCTCGGCGACCCGGGCTGCCGCGGCTCAGCCTCGGCTGACCGACTGCAGGGTCTGTGCCGGCGTGGCCGCCGCCGGCAGGCTGGCCCGGGCCCAGACCGTGGTGGCGTTCCCGTCCCGGGATACTCCCCATTTCTGGGACAGCGCGGCGACGATCATCAGGCCGCGACCGCCGGTGGAGTGCGGCTCAGCTGCCTGCGGAACGACCCGGAGCGCATCGCCGCCGTCGGTCACCGCGATGTAGTAGCCGTCGGAGTCCAGCGTGTACTGGACGGTGATGTGACCGGACGGCAGCGGGCGCCCGTGCCGAACCGCATTGCCCACCAGCTCGCTGGCGATAAGAGAGGCGTCATACGCCTGGTCGGCGGTCAAACCCGCCTTCTGAAATGCTGTCGCAACGCTCCGGCGCGCGAGTGAGGCGCTGGCCGGATCATGTCTGACCGACAGAGTTGCCACCCGTGTCCCCCCTCGGCTGGCTGTGGGTTCAGCATGCCGACGCACATCCACCAAAACGTTGTACCCGCGGCAGGGATGGCGTAAACCGGACTTTACAACGACCGGGTCACAGTTGGCTATGGACAGTGACGGGTTGGCTATGAAAGGTAACCGAGCTGGGCTTGGACTTCCCGCGGCCGATTGGTGATGATCGCGTCGATGCCCAGCCGGCTGACCAGCTCGATGTCGGCAGGTTCGTCGACCGTCCAGCAGAACACCCGGTTGCCGGCAGCGTGCGCCCGCGCGACGAAGCCGGGCTCCTCGCGCAGCAGTTTCAGGCCCGGCCCGGCGGTGTACACGCCGGTCGGCAGCGAGCCGTCCCGCCGGAAGGGGGTCTCACGCAGCAGCAGCAGCACCAGCGGCACGGTCGGGGCAAGCAGCCGGACCCGGCGCAGCGCGACCTGGGCGAAACTCATGATGGTCACCGGCGACTGCTCGCCGCCCACCGAGCCGGTTGGCGCGGCCCAGCCGAAACGCTGCAGCAACCGCACCAGCTCCTGTTCCACCAGCCCGCCGTATCGGGTCGGGTGCTTGGTCTCGATCAGCAGCCGGATCGGCCGGTCGGCGTCGGCCACCACGCTCAGCAGGGTCTCCAGGGTGAGCACCCGTGAGCTGTCGGGTGACAGGCGGTCCGGCGCCACGCCGGCCAGGTAGGGCGAGTCCGAGCGCAGTTGGTCCGCGGAGTCCGGCAGGTCGTCCCGCCAGGACTGGAAGTCGAGCTCGCGCAGCGCCGACAGGTCGTACTCGCTGACGATTCCGCTGCCGTTGGAGGTTCGATTGACCGTCCGGTCGTGCACGCAGACCAGATGCCCGTCCCGGGTGAGCCGGACGTCGCACTCCAGGCCGTCCGCGCCGTTGTCGATGGCCGAAAGGTAGGCCGGCAGGGTGTGCTCGGCGACGGCGTAGGAGGCGCCGCGGTGAGCGAAGACCAGCGGCTGCTCGCAGCGCGGTAGCGCCGCTCGGGTGTGATGCTTCAGGCGTGGCCGAGCCACTGTCGGCAATCCACTCAGCGCAGGGTCGGCTCGTCGCCGGTGTCGCTGACCATCGGCCAGCCGCTGGCGTGCCAGCGGCGCATGCCGCCGGCCAGGATGACCGCTTCGAAGCCGTTGCGGTTCAACCAGGCGACCGCGCGGCTGGCTCGGCCACCGCCCTTGCAGGTGACCACCAGCGGCTGGTCGGTGAGCAATTCACCCGGCTCGTGCAGCATCCGGTTGGCCAGCTGATCCAGCGGCACGTGCACCGCGCCCTCGATGTGCCCGGCGGCCCACTCGTCGTCCTCCCGGACGTCCACGATCCGTTGCCCGGGCGCGATCTGGTCCTTCTCGATGGTGGGCGGTTGCAGCCCGAAACCCGTCATATCCTCAAGTCTGCCCTATATCAAATGGAAGTGTGGGGATTTACTTGACCAGCCGGGAGAGCCGGCGGTCGGCGAGATTCCTACCCCCAGTCTGGCAGGTAGGGCAGTACTGCAGGGACTTGTCGGCGAACGACACCTCGCGAACCGTGTCACCGCAGACCGGGCAGGGCAGGCCGGTACGGGCATGCACCGCCAGGCCGCTGCGTTTCTCCGACTTCAGGGTGGCCGCGCGCTGCCCGACGGAGCGGTTCACCGCCTGCGACAGGGTCTGCCGCATGGCCGTGTACAGGGCGCTGAGCTGGGCCTCGGTGAGCCGGGCCGCGATCGCGAACGGGGATAGCCGGGCCGCGTGCAGGATCTCGTCGGAGTAGGCGTTGCCGATGCCGGCCAGCACCGACTGGGTGGTCAGCACACCCTTCAGCTGGGCTCGGTTCTGCGCGAGCAGGGCGGCGAAGTCGGGTAGCGAAACCCGCATCGCGTCCGGGCCGAGCCGAGCGATGCCGGGCACGTCGAGCGGGTTGTGGACCAGGTAGACCGCCAGCCGCTTCTGGGTGCCGGCCTCGGTCAGGTCGAAGCCGGCGATGCGGTCCTGGTCCTGTTCCGGATCGTCCGGATTGGCTGCCAGATGCAGGCGGAACGCCAATGGGCCGCGGCCCGGCCTCGGCGGTGCGGGCGGCAGGTTGTCCCGCCACTGCAGCCAGCCGCCGCGGGACAGGTGGGTGATCAGATGCAGGCCGTCGATCTCCAGATCCAGGAACTTGCCGTAGCGAGCGGCGCCGGTGACGGCGAGGCCGTTGATGGCGTTCAGCGGTGGATCGAAAGTCTTCACCGCGCTGATCGCGGCCACATCTGAGCGGACCACGATGCGTCCGACCGCTTGCTCGCGGAGGAAGGCGGCCAGCGCTTCGACTTCCGGTAGTTCCGGCACGGCTATCAGGGTAGTCGTGGCTGGCTAGGCTGAGCCGGTGGCAGGGTCGAGGGCGAGGCGGCGGCTTACCGGTCGACTCTTCGGCCGTCGCATCGTCAACCGGCGCTCGGACCCCGATCGCTCGGCTGTGCGGTCGGGCGCGCGGTTTCGCCGGCTTGCGGTCGGGACCCTATCGGCGCTGGTGCTGCTGTGGTTGGTCGCCTGCTTTCTGGTGGTGGCGAAGCCGTCGGTGGACCGGCCGGTACGCAGCGACGCCATCCTGGTGCTCGGGCCGCCGCTGGTGGATGGCCGACTGGACCAGGCGTTGCGGCTGGCCGCCGCTGGAGCTGCCGGCACGGTAGTGATCTCGATCGGCTGGGATAAGGGCCGGCAGAAGATCGCCGCCTGCTCCAACGACAATCCGGGCTACCAGGTGATCTGCTTCCAGCCGGATCCGGCGACCACCCGGGGCGAGGCCGAGGAGATCGGTTCACTGGCCCGTTCTCATCACTGGTCGTCGGTGCTGGTGGTGACCTCTCGCTATCACGTGTCCCGAGCCCGGCTGATCGTCAAGCGCTGCATGCCCGGCAGGGTCGGAATGGTGGCCGCCCCGGGCAAGCCGTCGATCGGCGACTGGGCGTACCAGTTCGCCTATCAGACCGGTGGCTTCGCCAAGGCCCTGCTGCATCGCGGCTGCTGAGGTTTTCCGCCGGAGTCGTGTCGTATCCTCGCTGGCCTCGAGTAGGCGGATCGGCTATTCGCGGGCAATGTGCTTCAACCACGTAGCACCGATGCGGTGACGGTGAACTTGGCGTCGCGGTGGACGATCCGGGTTGAGCCGATCAGCCGACGCAGCACCGGCCGATACCCAAGGTGGCTGTTGTAGACGGTCCACAGCTCGCCGCCGGGCGCCAGCACCCGGGCCGCTGCCTGGAACAGCTTGACCGCGGCGCCGGCGTGCACCGCGCTGCCGAGGTGGAACGGCGGGTTGCAGACGATGAGCGAAGCAGTCCCGGTAGCCACCGAACTCAGCGCGTCGTCGCGCTGTATGGTCACCAGTTCGGCCACGCCGTTCGCCTCCACCGTCGCCAGGCAGGAGCGCACCGCCGAAGCCGAGGAGTCGCTGGCCAGCACCCGAATCCCCCGCCGGGCCAAGGCAATCGCCAGCACTCCGGTGCCGCAGCCCAGGTCGACCGCCGCATCGACCTCGGGCAACTCCGAGAGGACGCCCAGCAGCCGACGCGTCCCGATGTCGAGCCGGGTGCCGGCGAACGCCCCACCGTGTGCGCACACCCACATCCCGATCTCGGCATGCCACTCCCGCCTAGGAAAGGACGGCAGCTCGGCGTCAAGGCGCAGCCCGGACGCCTCGATCACCCGCGACTTCTGCCGGGCCAGCCCGGCCGTCACCGTCTCGAAGGCCAGTCCCAGCACGTCGTTCATCGCCAAGGTCAGGTACTTGACCCGGCCGCCGAGAAAGATCCGTACCGAACGATCGGCATGCCGGCTGATCAAGCCCACCCACTCGGCCAGCTCGTCAAGCCCTCTCGGCGCCTGCAACAGCACCACCCGAGCATCGGCGAACAGCTCGGCAGACATTGGGTAATCGGCGTAACTGCCGGTGAACCCGAGCCGCTCGGCGTTCCAGGTCCGCGCCAGCTCACCGGTCAATGCATCGGTGTGGCAGCGGATACCGGTGCAGCCGTACCGGGCGGCTGCCCCCAGGGTCAGCGCGCCGTATCGATCCCCGACCACCACGAGTTCACCCGGTCCGGCAGTCGCCAACCCGGTAGCGGTGGCATCCAGCAGCAATCGGTCGGTGGCGTCGACGGCGTGCAGGTTCGCCGCCTCGACATCCGGATACCGCCGCAGCAGCGCCAGGTCGAGGTCGCCCGGCGGCCGACCGGCCGCTGGCTTCACACTCAGGATGACGGGGCGAACAGCCCGACCGGGCAGCTCACACCGGTGGCCAGCACCGGGCAGTACCCGTACGGGTTCTTGGCCAGGTACTGCTGGTGGTAGTCCTCGGCGTAGTAGAACTCGCCCAGCGGCGCGATCTCGGTGGTGACCGCCCCGTACCCGGCCTCGGCCAACCGCTTGCCGAACGCCGCTGCCGCCGCCTCGGCCTGGGCTCGCTGCTCGTCGCTGGCGTAGTAGGCGGCCGACCGGTACTGGCTGCCGACGTCGTTGCCCTGCCGCATGCCCTGGGTCGGGTCGTGGTTCTCGAAGAAGATGCTCAGCAGCTCGGCATAGCTGATCGCCGCCGGATCGAAGATCACCTTCACCACCTCGGCGTGCCCGGTCCGGCCGGTGCAGGTCTCCTCATACGTCGGGTACGGCGTGATGCCACCGGCGTAGCCGACCGCGGTGGACCAGACCGTGTCGTGCTGCCAGAAGTCCTTCTCCGCTCCCCAGAAGCAGCCCATCCCGAACACCGCCGTCCGCAGATCGTCGTGTTCGAACGGTTCACGGATCCGGCGGCCGCTGACGTAGTGATTCTCCGGCACCGGATAGGCATAGCCGTCCCGGCCGGGCAGCGCGGTCTCGGCGGTCGGCAGCTCGGGCTTCGGGCGCAGGAATCTCATGTTTTCAAGAGTAGGTCGGCTGCTGGCCGAACAGGGAGATCGGTAAGCGGATCGTCAGATCCGTCGGCCGGTCGCCCGGCTTGCCGCCGGCCCGTACCCTGGGGCTATGACGCAGTGGGGCATCGACACACTCTTCAATCCAGGCAAACGCCACATGGACGAGGAGAAGCGCCGGCTGCAGTCGACCCGCGAGGAGGTCGGAGATTCCTCGGGCGGCAAGCGTATCGACCTGGAGGGCGGCAAGGTTCGGCTGGCCGGCCGGCCAGACAAGGACCAGGACGAGACCGAGACCGAACAGGCTGAGACGGAATCCACCGAGGCAGCGCAGACCGGCCAGACCGACGCGGAACCGGCCGATGAGGCCGAGGACAGCCCGGCCGCCCGGGCGCGCCGGCGGCGTCGGGCCGCGGGCTGACGGCTGACGGCCAAGGGCGATCAGTTCGAGGTACCGAACTCGGTGATCACCGTCCCGCCGATCCGCAGCTGGTAGCGGTGCGCCGGCTGGAACGGGGCGTCGGCGTAGTAGAGGGCGGCCCGGGTGACCCGGTTGGTGCCGATCAGGAGGGTGGCGGGCAGTGAGCCCGCCGGGTACTGACTAGCGGTGAGCGCGCAGGTCGGCAGTGCCCGGCCGCTGCCGAGGTCGACGATGGCGGCCGGGGTCTGCGGCCGCCGGCTGCCCACCGGCCACTGCACGATGATCGGCGCCGACACCACGCTCAGTGCGGTCCAGGCATGGCACGGTGAGCTGGCCAGGGTGGCTCCGAACGGCTCGGGTGATTCGGTGCCGACCCGGTAGGCCAGCAGCGGGCTGGTGGCACCGGTCGCCGGAAAGCTCAGCAGCCCGCCGGAGTAGCTGCCGGTCCGGCCGCGGTAGACGTCGACCGCGGCGGTGAACTGGTACGGCAGCATTCCACGCCCAGCCGGGCTGGCCGTGTAGTAGGCGGAGTAGCCGGTGCTGCGCAGTCGCGGGTCGAGCAGGGTCAGCGCGTGGAAGCCGGCCACGAACCAGTTCCGCACGGCGGCGCGGTCCTCGACCGGGCCGGTCATCCGGGTGATGTCGCTGTTGTTCGCGGCCAGCCGGCCGGCCGGGGTCGCGTACGGGTTGGCGCCGCAGCCGGCCTGCCGGCTGGTCAGCTCATCATGCACATCGGTCTCGCAGCTCAGCGCATGGTCGGCCAGGTAGCGGACGTGGGCGGCCTCCTGGGTCTCCCAGCCGGCGTCCCGGCTGACCGGGCCGAGGCCGCCGAGCATCCGGAAGTAGCTGATCCAGTAGTAGCCGTCGTGGCCGCCGCCGACGGGCGGCCGGCTGCCGGAGTCGGCCCCGGCCAGCTGGCCGGCCGGCACCGAGAGGGTCAGCGTGCCGGCCAGCGCGAGGAGCACGCCGGCTCGCCGGGCCACCGCCGGCAGACGCCACATTGCTACTCCCCGCACTTAATTCGGCTACGGAGAGTAGATCGGCCAGGAGGGGCGAAAGGTTATCCGGTTGCCTTCGCCAGATCGGCATAGCTCAGGATCCGCCTGGCCTGGTTCGGCTCCAGGCCACCGCCGAACACCGCCGGCGGCTGCTCGGCGACCCGGCTGGCCAGGAACGCCTCGGCGATCGCGGAACGTCCGGCACCGTCGGCCGCTCGGACCAGCAGCGAGGCCTGCAGGGTGCGGGCCAGCAGCCCGGTCAGCAGCCGGGCCCGCGTGAGGGCTGCCGGTGGGTCAACTGCGGAATCCCGCAGTTGAACGGTGAGCCCGGCGACCGCGTCGTCCAGCCTGCGGTCCGCCCCGGCGGTGACCGACAGCTCTGCGGTGAGCGCGTCGATGGCTGCCGGCTCTCGGCCCAACGCGCGCAGCACGTCCAGGGCGATCACATTGCTGGAGCCTTCCCAGATCGAGTTGAGCGGTGACTCCCGGAAGTAGCGGGGCAGCGGTGATTCCTCCACGTAGCCCGCGCCACCCAGGCACTCCAGTGCCTCGCCGATGACGGCGGCGGTGCGCTTGCACACCCAGAACTTGGCCGCCGCGACGGCTATTCGCAGCAGTTCCGTCTCCCCCCGATCCACCGCGTCGGCCAGCCGGACCGTCAGCTGCAGGGCGGCGTCCACCTCCACGGCCAGATCGGCCAGCACCTGCTGCATCAACGGCTGGTCGGCCAGCCGGACCCCGAACGCGGACCGACCGGCGGTGTGGTGCATGGCATGGGTCAGGGCTGCCCGCTGCACGGCGGCCGAGCCGATCACGCAGTCCAGGCGGGTCATCGTCACCATGTCGATGATGGTTCGGACGCCACGACCGGGCTCGCCGACCAGCCAGCCGACGGTGCCGTCGAACTCCACCTCCGAGGAGGCGTTGGACCGGTTGCCGAGCTTGTCCTTCAACCGCTGCAGCGCGAACGGATTCCGGCTGCCGTCGGGCAGTAGCCGCGGCACCAGGAAACAGCTCAGCCCCTCGCCGGCCTGGGCCAGCACCAGGAACAGGTCGCACATGGGCGCGGAGCAGAACCACTTGTGCCCGGTCAGCCGGTAGCTGCCATCGCCGGCCGGCACCGCCCAGGTGGTGTTGGCCCGGACGTCCGAACCGCCCTGCTTCTCGGTCATCGCCATGCCGGCCAGCAGGCCGCGCTTGCTCATCGGCGGCCGGAGGCCGAAGTCATAGATATCGGACAGCAGGCCCGGCTCGTACTGCTCGGCCAGCGCCGGACTGTGCCGCAATGCCGGCAGTACCGCATAGCTCATCGAGATCGGGCACAGGTGACCCTGCTCGACCTGGCTCCACAGGTAGAAGCCGGCCGCCCTGGTCAGGTGGGCATGCTTGCCGGCAGCCGGCGCCCAGGGCGCGGCCTGCAGGCCGTTGGCCACCGCGACCGACATCAGCTCGTGCCAGGCGGGGTGGAACTCGACCTCGTCGATGCGGTGGCCGTACCGGTCGTGGGTGCGCAGCACCGGCGGCACCGCGTTGGCCAGCCGGCCCCAGTCCTGGGCGAGCGGCGAGCCGGCCAACTCGCCGAGCTGGGACAGCCGGGCCAGGTCGGCCGGCTCCGCGCCGGCGCCCTGGACCGCCTCGGTGAGCGCGCGGTCATCGGCGAACAGGTTCGCGCCGGTCCACGGCTCCGGCACGTTGAACACCTGGTGGGTGGCCATGCCGCTGAGGTTACCCGTCAGTAGCCGCGCCGGCATCGGGTAACCGACAGCCCAGCGTCAACTGTCCGACGAGCCCAGCGTTAGCTGTCCGACGAGCCCAGCGTTAGCTGTCCGACGAACCCAGCGTCACGGTGACGGTGTTGCTCTTGCTGCCTCGGGTGTAGCTGACGGCGACCTTCTCGCGCGGAGCGTGGCTGCGTACCGCCGCGATCAGCGCGTCGGCGGTGGTGACCCGCTGATCGCCGATCTTGGTGATCAGGTCGCCGGCCTTCAGGCCGGCCTGGGCGGCCACCCCGTCCGAGGTGACGGTCTGCAAGGTGACCCCGGCGGTGCCGCTGGCGACCGAGGTGTTGGCGACCTGGACACCCAGCACCGCGTGGGTGGCCTTTCCGGTCGCGAGCAACTCGCTGGCGATCCGGCTGGCCTCATCCGATGGGATCGCGAAACCGATGCCGATGTTGCCGGACTCGGTGGCCTGCCCCGGGATTTGCAGGCCGCCGCCGGACGGGTTGCTGGCGATGGCCGCATTGATGCCGACCACCGAGCCGTTCAGGTCGACCAGCGGACCGCCGGAGTTGCCCGGGTTGATGGCCGCGTCGGTCTGTACGGCGTTGAACACCGCCTGGTCGTTGTCGCCGGCGCGCACCGGGCGGGCCAGGCTGCTGACGATGCCGCTGGTCACCGTGTCGGACAGGCCGAGCGGCGCACCGACGGCGACCACGGTCTGCCCGACGGTCAACGAGGACGACTTGGCGAACGTGGCGGCGGTCAGGCCGGACAGCCCGTCCACCCTGATCACGGCCAAATCGTCCGAGGTGTCCCGGCCGATGACCTTCGCCGGCGCGGTCCGGCCGTCGGCCAGCACCACCTCGATCTGACCGGCGCCGTTGGCGATGTCGACGACGTGGTCGTTGGTGAGGATGGTGCCGTCGTTGCGAATGACCACGCCGGACCCGGTGCCCGCCTCCTGCTGGCCCGCGACGTTGATGGTCACCACGCTGGGCCGGATCTTGGCGGCCGCCGCACCGACAGTGCCGTCCAGCTTGGCGGCCGCCGCACCGGTGGAGTTGGTGATCCGAAGTCCGGTGTTCACCGTGTTGCCGCCGGAGTGATCGGCGATGGCGACGATGCCACCGCCTACTCCACCGCCGAGCAGCGCGGCGACCAGGGCGAGGATCACCAGCGGACGGCGGCGCGTCCGGGACCGGGTCGAGCCCGGCTGATCGGCGGGGTAGCTGTTCGGACCGGGCGCCGCGGCCGAGAAGCCCGGCGGGGACGGCCAGCCACCCTGGCCATAGCCGCCCTGGCCATAGCTGCCGCCCTGGGGGTAGCCGCCCTGGCCGTAGCGAGGCTGGTACGACCCGATCGGCGGGTAGCTCGCGGTGGCCGGCGGATAGCCCGACTGGCCGGCGGGGTCTGCCGACTGGCCGGCCGGATAACCGGGCTGGTCGGACCGGTAACCGGGCTGGTCCGGCCGGACGGGTTCATAGTCCCGAGTGTCGGACTCGTAGTTCTGCTCAGCCGATTCCGCTGCCCCCGGTGGGTCCGAGCGAGGCCCGTCCGAGCGGGGCCCGTCCGAGTGGGGCCCGTCCGAGTGGGGCCCGTCCGAGTGGGGCCCGTCCGAGTGGGGCCCGTCCGAGCTGGAGCCGGCGCTGCCGGGCGGGTATTCGTGCGAGGACATGGCCATACCCTGCGATTCGTGTCTGTGTACTCGCTGTGCCTGCCTCTAGGCGTCGCTAAGCCTCACCGTACCTGGAAATGGCAGTGGTGAATGTTGTGGCGGCCGCTGGCTCAGGCCGGATGCACCGCCGGCCGGGCGCGCGGTGGCAACCCGACCCGATCCCGGCCGGCCCGCTTGGCCGCGTACAGCGCCAGGTCGGCGGCCTCCAGCAGATCGGTCAGGTCTTGGCCGTGTTGCGGGTAGGAGGCCAGCCCGATGGAGGCGGTCAGGGTGAGGTGGGGACTGTCCGCGGCTTGCCCGGTGATCATCAGACCGCGCACCCGGGCCAGCGTTCGTTCGGCCACCACTACCGCGTCATCCAGGTTCAGGTCGTTGAGGAAGACCACGAACTCCTCGCCGCCGAACCGGGCCACCGCGTCGTAACCGCGCAGTTCCCGTTTCAGCGCCTCCCCGATGGCGCGCAGCGCGGCATCGCCGGCCAGATGGCCCAGCGTGTCGTTCACCCGCTTGAAGTGGTCCAGATCCAGGAGCAACAACGCGCACGGCGAGGAGACGTGCTGGGATCGAACAAGCTCCCGCTGCGCCAACTCCTGCCAGGCGGAGGCGTTCAGCAGGCCGGTCTTGGTATCGGTTGCCGCGGCGACCTCGAGCTGTGAGACCAGCGAGCTGCGTTGCAGCAATACCACGACCACCAGCACCAGCGGGGTCAGCCAGGCCACGTTGAGCAGGGTCTGCGCGGTGAACAGGCCAAGCACCAGGGTGCCGAACTCGAGCGCGATCTCCTCCCGGTCCGGCAGCAGCTCGCGCAGCGGCACCGGTCCGACGGCCAGGTAGATGGTGGTCAGCACCAGCACGCTGTTGACCCCGAAGTAGACGACCAGGGCGGTGCCGGCGGCGATCGCGCGGGCCCCACCGGCGGCCATCGAGGGCATGTGGTCAAGCAGCCAACCGTGGCAGCAGCTGGCCAGCAGCGCGGCCAGCACCGCGACGGCACCGTTGAAGATGTCGCGGTGCGGAATCATGGTGTGCTGCCGGCTGCGCTGCCAGCTGAGGAAACAGAACAGCACCGCGACCAGGCTGGCCGCGTAGAAGGTCGGCAGCGTCAGCACGGCGCTGAAGGCCCAGACCGAGGTCATGGTGACGTGCGCGCTGGTGGTCAGGTATAGCCGCATTCGCTCGACCCGGGCCGTCAACTCCAGGTGCAGCACGCTCAAGCCCGCGATCAGCAGCCACCGGCCGATGGCGGTGCCGTCCACCTCGAAGCCGGTGGCGGCAATCGCCATACCGACGATGGTGACCACGTCGACCGCCAGGATCAGCGCCCGGGCGCTGACCGCCACATCCCACAGCTTCCACCCGCGAAACCACATGACCGGGCCAGGCCGGCGTGCCGAAGCCGGAGCAAGGTTGCCGTCAGACATTGCCTCGACTGATCTCCGGAGTTCGATTGAAGCGGACAAGTGGGATATTTCTGTACCGGCGCAACTTTCGATGAGAGTATGCACCGATAGCGCCCTTGCGACTAATTACGAGAGGTTCGCCACCTCTCGCACGCAGGGCGCTGTGAATACCTTTTGTTTGGCCTGTACGGGCTCCTGTCGCTAGGCGATGTGTTGTCTCGGATGAGCGAGATTCCGCCCATCTGATACCTGCTTAACGAGCCGGGCACCGGCAGGTGCCGTTCTGGGGTCGAACGAGCGAGCCGGCCGGTCTTTCGGAACGGCTCGGGCCTAGGAAGGAGGCCGGAACCATGAAGCATTTCATCTGGCCCTAGCAGTACGGGTACCTCCCCCCGAGGAACCGTTTCTCATCCAGCCGGTTGGGTAACCGCCTGACCAGCCAGCCCACCACGCGTGACGACGTCCCGCGTCGCTACGCTCGCCGACGTGGGCAGCAACGCCGAGCCGAGGTGCGCGTCGCGCTTCACACCTACCCAATGTAGACCTCGACGGCCAGCCGGAGAGCAACTATCGCGCTTGCCGGATGCCACGGTGCTCGACCAACGGCGGTCGCGCGGCCGGGCCGGGCTCGGTGAGCCGGCGATCCGCTGATGCGGCCGACCCTGGTCCCGGCCAGCGATGGCGTGCCGTTGGCCGTATACGCCGAAGGCGATCCGGCGGCGACGAGCACGGTGCTCGCGGTGCACGGCTATCCGGACAACGCCTCGATGTGGGACGGGGTGGCCCGGCGGCTTGCGGACGGGCATCGGGTGCTGCGCTACGACGTGCGCGGTACCGGTCGGTCGGGCACCCCGGCCAGCCGGTCCGGCTACCGGTTGGAGCAGCTGGCCGAGGATGCCCTGGCGGTGCTGACCGCTACCGAGCCGGACCGGCCGGTGCATCTGCTCGGCCACGATTGGGGCTCGGTGCAGGGCTGGTACTTCCTCACCAGCGCGCGGTTGGCCGGTCGGTTCGCCAGCTTCACCTCCATCTCCGGGCCGAGCCTGGAACACGTGCGGCCGTGGTTGGTCGAGGAATTGCGCGCCGGCCGGCCCGGCCCGGTGCTGCGGCAACTGGCGCACTCGAGTTACATCCCGTTCTTCCTGCTGCCGGTGCTGCCCGAGCTGGCTTGGCGGACCGGGCTGTTCGAGCGACTGCTCGGCTCTCCCCGAGCCGGCGCGCAGCGCGCCCTGCCGGACAAGCTGCACGGCCTGCAGCTCTACCGTGCCAACCTGCTTCGTCGGCCGCGCGGCGAACCGCGGCAGATTGATGTTCCGGTGCAGGTTCTCGCACCGAGCCACGATCGGTACGTCGGTCCCGAGCTGCAGTTGACCGCGCCGCGCCGCTACGTCCGGCGGCTGAGTGGCCGCCCGGTGCCGGGCGGTCACTGGCTGCCGGTCAGCAAGCCGGATCTGGTGGCGAGCGCGGTTGCCGAGTTCATCGAGCAGCTGGCTCGCGGCGACTGGTCGCCCGACTGAGCCGGCGCCGCGACCCAGCCGGCGCGATGCGCTGTAGGCCGGTCGGATTGCCAGGCAGTAGCAGGACCGGTCGGGTTGCCAGGCAGTAGCAGGGCCGGTCGGATTGCCAGGCAGTAGCAGCCGAGTACGGTCGAGATTGGCCGTCAGGCACCCGCAGTGCCGTCAGGCACCCGCAGCAGTGACTCTCGGAGGCTCGCATGGTTGAACCGATCCAGCCCAGCCCCACCGTTCCGCCGGTCAATCCCAGCCCGACGGTGCCGCCGATCGCACCGGAGCCGGAGCCGGTTCAGCCGGATCCGGGACCGCCCAACCCAGGCCGGCCCAACCCAGGCCGGCCGGATCCGGTCGGGCCGAACCCGGGACCGCCGACCGACTGAACCGGGTCGCCAGCCAGGCCCGCAAGCCCGCTCCGGGATGCCGTCCGGGGCGGGCAGCGCGGGTCAGTGATTGATCTGGAACCAGGGCTGCGCCCAGCCGCTGTAGCTCTCACCCCACTTGCTCTTGATCTCGGCGATCGTGGTCTCGGTGAAGGTGCCGGAGCCGTGGATGTCGGTCGAGACGAACTTGCCGCCGCCGATCGAGATCATCACGTGCCCGGCGCCGGTCGAGCCGCCGGAGAAGAACGCCAGCCCGCCGGCCGGCACGTTGCTGTCGCCCGGGTACTTGCTGGCACCGGGGATGGCCAGCCAGTGCGCGTGCGCGGTGGTGGATCCGCTGGCCGACCAGCCGTAGGCCAGCGCCATCACATGGTCGCAGCGCCCTGCGTAGTCGGAGTGGTAGCTGGTGGTCTCGTGGTTCTTGGCCCAGCTGACGGCCTCGGCGCAGGTTCGTGGGTCGCCGTAGCTGCTCTTGCAGGTCTTGGTGGTGGTGCCGCTGCACAGCGGCGCGATCAGGGTGTCCGAGCCGGTGTAGACGTAGGTGTCGCTGACGTAGCCGGCCTTGGCCGGCACGTGATCCCAGATGTCGGAGGTCCCGTAGGTGCCGGTCACCGTGCTGCCGTAGGTCTGGCAGTCGATCGAGATGCTCGCGCCGTCGGCCAGCGAACCGACGATGGTGCCGCTGGTGCTGGGTGTGGCCCGGACGTTGAGTGGGGTGCCGTTGGTGTTCACGGTGCCGCTGGCAGTCGCCGAGGCGACCGACATGGCAGAGGTGCCCGCTAGCAGCACGGCGGTCAGCGGCAGCAGCAGGGCCAGCCGGGACAGAAGACGGGATCGGGGCAAGGAAGACTCCTAGAGGGACGCGAGAGGCGGCCGGCAATCACCCGGTGCGCGATACTTGTACCATTCCGACCGATGGCCCGCTATGCCATGGCGTTAGTGGCGGCTGCCCAAGCCTTGAGCAGCGGCTGCCGGAGCCTTGAGCGGCGGCTGCCCGAGCCTTGAGCGACGGCTGCCGGACCGCCGTTGGCGTGGCTGCGCTGGGCCCGTTAGCGGCGAGTGCCTTCTGGCGGCGCGAACACCACCAGCACGGTCAGCGGCTCGGTGAGGTTGACGAACCGGTGCGGCTCGCCGGCCGGCACATAGATCACCGACGCCGGGCCGACCGCGACCAGGTCGGTGGGCGTCTGCAGTTCGGCCCGGCCGGACATCACCACGTAGATCTCGTCCTCGGTGTGTGGCTGCTGCAGGTCAGCGCCGTCCAGCGGGACCGAGTAGGTGCCGACGCTCAGGGCGGCGGTGCGCAGGTTCTCCGCCCAGTGCCGGGGCTCACCGGCGCCCGGGGCGGAGAACTGGCCGGCTTCGGAAAGGACTTGCATCGGGCTGCTCCCCTCGCGTTGCCGGCTACCGTCTCATACCTCTGGCGTTAGCTGCTCCTGACCCAGATTTCCGGCTCGCCCCACGCACCGGTCCAGGGCCAAGTAGGCTGAAAACTGCTGCGGTTTCGCGCCACCAAAGAGAGGTGCCGAAATCACCCGCCGACCAGGTCGGCGGTACTCGGAAAGGTTCGCGGAGTGGCGGATGGCGAACCCGTCGGCACCGAGCCCTTGCTCGTGCCGACCCGGCCGGTAACCGGAGCGGTTCTCGGCGGTCGCTACCGGCTGCTCGAACGCATCGGACGCGGCGGAATGGCCGATGTCTTCTCGGCCGAGGATCTGCTGCTCACCCGCCGGGTGGCAGTCAAGATCTTCCGCTTCGATCTGTGCACCGACGACGAGTTGCGCCGGGTGCACGCGGAGATGCAGACGTTGGCGGCGCTGCACCACCCCGGCCTGGTGACGATCTTCGACGCCGGCACCCTGCACGAGGCCGACGCCGCCGAAGAGCTGAGTTCGCCGTACCTGGTGATGGAGCTGGTGAACGGGCCGAACCTTGGCCAGCGACTGTCCGATGGCCCACTCGGCCAGGCCGACACCGCCCAGGTGGGCACCGAGCTGGCGGCCACGCTGGCCTATGTACATGCTCGCAACGTCGTGCATCGCGACGTCAAGCCGGCCAACATCCTGCTGGACTCGGCCGTCGCCGACGGGGCGCCGTTCGCCAGCAAGCTCACCGACTTCGGCATCGCCCGGGTGGTCGACTCGACCCACTACACCGAGGCCGGTTTCACCATCGGCACGGCGAATTACCTGAGTCCGGAGCAGGTGCTGAGCAGCGAGGTCGGCACTGCCACCGACATCTACTCACTCGGGCTGGTGCTGCTGGAGTGCCTCACCGGCGAACTCGCCTATCCCGGCGCCGGCATCGAGGCCGCGTTGACCCGGCTGAATCGCCAGCCGGTGATCCCGGCCGAGGTCGGACCGGCCTGGCAGCGACTGCTGACCGCCGCCACCGAGGCCGAGCCGGCCAACCGGCCGACCGCCGCCGAGCTGAGCGCCGAACTCCGCGCGCTGAGCGCCGGTGGCAGCCTGCCGGAGACCGGCGGCCTGCCGACCATGGCCATTCCGCTGCTCGGCGGCGCGCTGGCAGCCGGCGCCGCCGGCCCGGTGAGCGGCATTCAGCCGACCGGGGCCGTCCCGCCGGTTGGGCTGGCCGCATCGGCGGGCGCGGTTCGGCCGGTCGGCGACGTTCAGCCGGTCAGCCACGTTCACCCGGTCAGCTCCGCCTGGTCGGTCGCGACGGCCCACCCGGGCGGCCCGGCGCTATCCGCAAGCCTGGCCCAGCCGGCAAGCCTGGCCCAGCCGGCAAGCCTGGCCCAGCCGGCAAGCCTGGCCCAGCCGGCAAGCATGGCCGAGCCTGTTGGCCCGGCTCAACCGCTCGACGGCCTGGTCTTTCTGTCGGAGGATGCCGCGCCGACGGTAACCCTGCGTCCGGTGCCGATCGCCGGGCCGGCGTCGCGTTCCCGAATCCGACCGCCCCTCGGCCTGGTCGCGGCCTCGGTGCTGGTGCTCGGAGCCCTGTTGACCTCGGGCTTTCTGCTGCGGTCGGGACATGCCGCCGAGCAACCGGGGCCGGCCGCACCCAGCAACACCGTCGCGCAGACCAGCCAACGAAGCACGCCGCGTACCAGCACGACGACGTCTTCGCTGGTCGCCTCCCCGGTGGCCAGCGTCTCGGGACCGGGAGCCGTCGTGCCGCCGATCTCCAGCACCTCGATCTCTACCAGCAGCGCCGCGCCGACGCTGACCCGTGGCAGTTCATCCGCGCGGAGCAACCCGGCCAGCAGCTCACCGGCGAACAGCAGCGCGTCGAGTTCGGGCAGCCCCTCGACCTCGGCCAGTTCGTCGGGTTCCCCGACGGCCAGCGGGTCGACGGGGACACCCACGACTACCCCGCCAGCCGGTGGCAACGGCGTCCGGCACTAGCCTCCCACGCTGGCGGCTACGCCCGCCGCCAGGCCGCTTCGGCATACCCGAACAGGGCGAACGCGATCAGTCCGAGGCCGGCAGCCGTTACCCAGAGCCGGCCGCCCTGGGATTCGGCGAGCCGGCGCAGCGCCCCGTCCAAGCCGCGGGCCTTGCTGCTGTCGTAGTGCCAGGCGGCCTGCAGCACGAAGAATCCGGTCAGCCCGAACACCAGGCCACGGGCGGTGGTGCCGACCGTGCCCAGGATCCACACCAGCCGGCGGACAAGGGTGGGCATCTCGGCGAGCTTGAAGCCGTCCTTGAACTTGCGCCGGACGCCCTCCACCACTAGGGCCGCGCCGATGATCAGCACGATGGCTCCGACCAACCCGACCAGCCATCGGCCGCCCTGGTGACTCATCACCTTGGCCGACCACAGTTGCTGCTGGTTGGCCTGGCTGCGCGAGCTGTGCAGCAGCACGTCCACCGCGGTGTAGGCCAGCACCGCGTAGACACAGCCGCGGCAGAAGGATTTCAGCCGGGAGCCCGCCTTGTGGTCGGTGGCGTTGCCGCTGAACGCGGCTTCGCTGAACCGCCAGAGCGCGTAGGCGGCCAACCCGATCGCCAGCACCACCAGCAGCAGGTAGCCGCCGGTGTGCCGGGCCACCTCCTGCATCGCGCCGCGCTGGTCGTCCTCCGGCGGTCGCTTGCCGAAGGCCAGCAGCAGGGTGAAGCAGCCGATCAGTAGGTAGATGGTCGCCCGGGCGGCGAAGCCGACCCGGGCCAGTTGCTGGACGTGACGGCTTCGAGCGGCGTCGCGAACCGTGTGGTTCGCGTCCGATGCCTGCACCTGCATCTGCCGTCCTCTCTCGTAGGTGGCCTTTGAGTCGCGCGGATCCGCTGCTGATAGCTACCCGCTGGACAGCGCGATGCGCTGCACCACATGCAACGCCGGATCCTGCTCGCGGGCCCGCGTCTTGGACAGCTCGACGGTCGCCAGCCGGCCGGCGGCGGTGAAGGTCATCAGCTCGTTGCCGAAGTACGGGCCGGCCTCACGCTGCCAGGACACCTCGATCTCCGGCACCTTGGCGACCAGGCCGAGCAACCCTCGGGTGAGCCGCTCGGCGAACCGGCTCCAGGACAGCCGGAAGCCGAACTTCATCGCGGTCGGCACGTAGTTGTGCAGTGGCGAGCAGGTCAGCTGGTAGACCTCGGTGGCAATCGGTTCGGGGAAGAATGCCCTTGCCGCGTAAGCATGATGCACGTCGCCGGAAAGCACGCAGATGGTCGCCGGCGGCCGCTGGCCGCGCTTGCCGCGGCCGATGTCGAAGATCAGCTCCGCCAGCGCGCGGAACGAGGTGCCGAACGCCGCCCAGTGCTCCAGGTCGGCCGCCCGGCGCAGCGACTCGGACCAGCGGGCGATCCGGGCGCCGCGGGCGCCGTCGGCGAGCAGCTCGTTCCAGGACTCCAGGTCGTGCAGCGCGCGGGGCAGCAACCAGGGCAGCGAGGTACCGATGAGCAGGTGGTCGTAATCGCCCTCGAGCTGGTCGGTGATCCAGTCGAACTCCGATCGGCTGATCATGCTGCGGTCGCCGTCGAGCAGCCGGCCGCAGCGCGAGTCGATCACCAGTAGCCGGACCGGTCCGAAGTCGCGGCGGTAGGACCAGCGGGTTCCCTTGGCGCCGTCCGCCTCCCGGTCGGCGTGTTCGGCGAACTCTCGCAATAGCGGCTCGGCGTCGGAGCCCAGCGCGCGTACCTGCTGATAGAGGTCATTGGCGGCCAGTTCGGCCGGCGACAGGTTGCCCAGGTGCTGGTACACCCAGTAGGAGGACAGGCCGCCGATGATCCGTTCGGCCCACCAGTCGGTCTGCTGGATGTCGGTACGCCAGGAGCGTGAGGTGTTCCAGTCGTCCCGAACGTCGTGGTCGTCGAATATCATCGAGGTCGGCACCACCGACATCAGCCACCGGACGTCCGGATCGCTCCAGGATTCGGCATAGAGCCAGGTGTATTCCTCGTAATCGGCGACCTGCTCCTTGGCGCCGACACCGATGTCGCGCCGTTCGGCGATCCGTCGCTGGGTTGCCGGGGTGGTTTCGTCGGCGTACACCTGATCGCCGAGCATCAGCAGCGCGTGTGGCCACTCGCTGGCGTCCTGCTGGGCAAGTTCGCGAGCGAGCACCACCAGCGCGTCCGGCTCGAAGTGGTCGTCGTCGGCCATCGCGGCCGAGGTCGCGTATCGGCAGGAGCCGAAGGCGACCCGCAGCGGCCCGTCCGCCGGCAGGGTCCGGATCCGGCAGGGGCGCCGCTGCTCACCGTCGGCCGGCCAGACCAGGGTGCCGTCCAGCCGCACGTCGTACTCCGGCGCGCTGCCGGCGGTCAGGCCGTCGACGGTGATCAGGGCGTAGTGATGCCCGGCTACCGTCCAGGTGCGCTCGGCGAAACCGAGTATCTCCACCTGGCAGGGCTGGTTGGTCTCGACCCAGACGGTCGCATCGGTGTGACTGATGTGCCGCAGGACCGGGCCGAGGACCAATCGTGGCGTTACCACCGCTGCCAGCGCGCGCGATCAGCGGCAGCCGGCGTTGTTCACAGACGGGGGTCGAGCGGGTCGTTCGGCTCCACATAGGTGGTGCGACCTGGCCGGGAAATGATGTCGGTACGCCGACGAGACAGCATCAGCGCTATGCCGAGGATCAGGCCGGCCACTCCGACAATCATGAGGATGACGCCGATGGTGCCTAGGTCGACGTTCTTGACGTTGTCAGTTATCGCCCATTTCAGGATCGCGCCGACGGCGATCAAGAACAGACTTGCGCCGATAGTCATGCACTCACCTCGTGGTGTGAGGGTGTAGCGCCGCTGTTTGGCACTCGATAGATCCTACCGGGCTACGGGATACCCATGCGGCGCGCGGCATATACCGCCGGCGGCGGTCAGCCGGCGAGGAATGCGATGAGCGCGGCGGCCAGCGCGTCCGCTGCCTGCTCGGCGACATGATGGCCGCTGTCGATTCCCACGCCGCGCAGGTCGTCCGCCCAGTTCCGCCAGATCGCCAGCAGGTCGCCGTACAGCTCGACCAGGTCGTCACGGGTGGACCAGCAGACCAGCACCGGGCAGCGAAGCCGGCGGCCGGCTGCCCGGTCGGCATCGTCGGCCTGCCGATCGACACCGAGGCCGGCCCGGTAGTCCGCCAGCATCGCTCGCACCACCCGCGGGTCGTGGATGGCGGTGCGGAAGTCGGCGTAGTTCTCCGCGCCCATCCGGTCGGCCAGGTCTGGTCCGGCGCCGTACCAGGCGTCCGGATCGGCGGTGATGGCACGTTCCGGCTTGTCCGGTTGGGCAAAGAAGAACCAGTGCCACCAGGCAGCCGCGAACCGCGCGTCGGCCCGGGCCAGCGCTTCACCGATGGGTACGCAGTCCAGCACCGCGAGCCGGTTGACCGCCGCCGGATGGTCCATCGCGAGCCGGAAGGCGACATAACTGCCCCGGTCGTGGCCGACCACCGCGAAGCGCTGATGGCCGAGTTGGCTGAGCAGGCGCAGTACGTCAGCGGCCATCGCCCGCTTGCTGGCCTGGGCATGATCGGGCAGCGGCGGCGGGCTGGTGGAACCGCCGTAGCCGCGCAGATCCGGGCAGACGACGGTGAACCCGGCCCTGGCCAGCTGCGGGGCGACCCGGTACCAGGTGGTGTGGGTGCGCGGGTGGCCGTGCAGCAGCACCACCGCTGGTCCGCTGCCGCCGATCCGATATCGCAACCGGACGCCGTCGGCCACCTCTGCGTGGTCGAGTGAGAAACCGTCGAACATGAGCAGTATCCGTAGGCTCAGCGGCTCAATCGGCTGCCTTGACCCTGCCGCGAGCACGGATGTCGGTGCCCGCTCGGGCCAGCAGCGTACGGACCCGGGTGATCGTGTAGCCGGTCTCGGCCGCCAGGTCCCGAATCGACTTGCCGGACTGGTAGCCCTGCCGGAGCGTTTGCGCGAGCCGGTCGGCGGCTCCGGCCGGCACGTGCACGTACGGGTCGATGTGCGGTAGCTGTAACGGGCCGCCCTGGTACCCCTTGCGCACCTTGCCGCGGGGTGCCACGTCGGGTGCCGCCTCGTCGCCCCAGACGTCCCAGCCCGCGCGCGGGTGCCGAGCGAACAACTCCAGATAGGGGCCAGGGCTGCACGCCTCGATGAGGGTGTACTGCTCGTCCGGCTTGCGCGAATGCTCGCGCTTGCGGGTCTCGATCATGTTCACCTGGCTGCGTGCCGGCGCTAGGGTGCGTACGTTCTTGCCCCGAACGCCGAACAGGATCAGCTCGGTCACATTGCGGAAGTAGAAGCCGACGCCGCGGCCGTCCGGGCCGCCGTCCAGCCGTCGTTTGGCCCAGACGATGTTGCTGACGTAGCGGAAACCCCAGGTCTCCATCACCCGCAGGCCATCGGGCAGCAGGGCATTGGGCACCCACAGGTACAGGTGCGCGCGATCGGAGACCACACTCGCTACGTCGAGGCCACAGATCGTCTCGAGTTCCAGGGTCGAGTACCGGTCGAGACGCCGGTGCTCCGGAGCCACCTTTCCGGTGCGGTTGGTGAAGCGCCAGGGCGGATCGGCGAGCACCGTCTGGTAACCACCGTCGGTGCGGGGCAGCGGCGATGGAGCAGTCACCAGACGCAGCGGCGCCGGGCTCGGCGGGGCCTGTTCCTCGGGAGCCGCTGAAGTCACGTTTCCTCCAAAGATCTAATCCTCAAAAGAAGATCTTAGGCCCCTGAACCCGAGCTGATCGCCTACCGCTGCTGGGACTATCACGACGGCCTTCGACAAGGTGGAGTTCCGGGTCCGGCGACACGGTGCGGGCAGCTGCCTGCTCGATAGTGCCGGCTCTCTCGGCCGACACGGCCATCGACGAATTTATGGGTTTGCGCTGCCCAACCCCTCCGGAACTGCCATGATTCGCGGCGGCCCGCCGTTTGACGGTCCTGGCATTTGTCGACACACACTGGGAGACAGGGATGGGGTTCGCGGACGCGGTCCGAAGCGTGTTCAGCAAGTACGTGGTGTTCTCCGGACGGGCACGGCGTTCGGAGTTCTGGTGGTTCGCCCTGTTCACTCTCATTCTCTACATCCTGGTCGGGATCATCGATGCCGCTATCGGCTCCTCGGCGCTGTTGATCATCGTCGTGCTGGCGCTGCTGCTGCCGTCGTTGGCGGTTACCGTGCGCCGGCTGCACGACACCGGCAGGGCTGGCTGGTGGATCCTGATCAGCCTCGTCCCGTTCATCGGTGGCATCATCCTGCTGGTATTCGAATGCCAGGACAGCCAGCCCGGCGTCAATGCGTTCGGCCCGTCGCCGAAGGATCCGGGCGGCTACCCGACGCAGCAGCCCGGCCCGTACGGCAGCCCGACCTACTGAGGCTGGGCGCACTTCCCTCGTTCCGGGCAGCTGCCCGAGGGCGCGGGTTTAGCTGAGCGTGACCGTCACGTCATCGAGGACGAAGCTCGTCCGCGGGCTGGAATCCTCGGTGGCGGAGGCGGTGACGGTGATGGCGGGCGCTCCCCGGGCTAGCAAACGCGCCACCTCCCGGGCGCCCAGCCAACAGTGGCGCGTGCGATCTATGCGGATCAGCCGGCGCTGCGGCGCGTCACCGGCATCCGTACCGGTCGCCTACCACGGCAACTTCTGCTTGGCCCCGGTGGGCCAGCGCCGGCGTCATGAGTCCGGACGGGCAAGCCGCAGACGTCGAAACGAGCCCTGACGGCCGGTCTACGGATGGGAGCGGTGAGCAAGCCTGGCGCGAGTGGGCAAGGGGGGAGTTGAACCCCCACGTCCTTACGGACACACGGACCTGAACCGTGCGCGTCTGCCATTCCGCCACTTGCCCCGGGCGTCCCAACGAGACGCCCTAGAGGTTAACACGACGCCACGGGCGCACTTGGCGGGCTCCTAGGCGCGCGCGGATACCATCAGTACCGACGCCCGACCCGTCCGCGTGCCCGGGCGCTGTACCCGTGCCTCGGCGGCCGGGACCGGCAAGTGACAGACATGCGACACAAACGACACCGCGGAAAGGGGGAACCGTAGGGATGAGCCTCGCGCAGCGTTTCGAGCGCCGGCTGGAAGGCATGGTCGGTTCCGCCTTCGCCAGGGTCTTCAAGGGCCAGGTCGAGCCGGTCGAGATCGGCAACGCCCTGCAGCGCGAGGCGATGGACAAGAAGGCCGTGATGGGCAACGGCCAGGTGCTCGCGCCCAACCGCTACCGGGTCACCCTGTCCAGCTCGGACTATGAGCGGCTCTCGCCCTGGGAGGTGCAGCTGACCCGGTCACTGGCCGAGTTGGTGCAGGAGTACCTGGACGACAACCGGCTGGCCACCATCGGCGATGTCGAGGTCTATCTGGCCAAGGACGAGGCGCTGCACACCGGCGTCTTCGGGGTGGCCTCCCGAATGGAGCCGCAGGCGCCGCCGCGCCGCCGGCCGTACGACTCGATGTCCGTCCCGGTGGTCGCCGGCCATCCGGACGAGTACGTGCAGCCGTACGGCAGTCAGCCGTCGCCCTATTCCGACGCCCAGCCCGAGCCGCGACAGTACGTGCCGCAACCGCCCTACCAGCCACCGGTGCCGCAGCCGCCGCCCTACCAGCCGCCGTACCAGCAGAGTCCCTATCAACCAGCCGGCCAGCAACCGCCGTACCAGCCGCCGCAGCGGCGCGGGTACCGGGCCGAGTTGGCGGTCGACGGCACGCCGCGCACGCTGGAGCTGAAGAACGGCAGCAACCTGATCGGCCGGGGTTCGGAATCCGACCTGCAGCTGATGGACCAGGGCGTGTCCCGCCGGCATGCCGACGTGCACCTCGTCGAGGGGCATGCCACGGTCTATGACCTCGGCTCCACCAATGGCACCTCGGTGAACGGCCACTCCGTGCAGAGCCAGCAGCTGCAGCACGGCGACGTGATCCGGGTCGGCCACACCCGGCTGGTCTTCCACGAGGACAAGTCTTGACCTCACCGCTGGCCATTCAGCTGATGCGCTTTGCCTTCCTGGCGCTGCTCTGGCTGTTCGTCTACGGCATGGTCCGGGTGATCCGCACCGAGCTGCGGACCTCCGGCGCGCCGCGGGTCAGCGTGTCCAACCGGCCGAAGAAGGCCCGGCGTGCCAGCTCCGGTGACAACCGTGCGCCACGCGGCGCGCTGTCCCAGCTGATCGTCACCGAGGGCGCGCTGGCCGGCACCCGGATCGCGCTGACCGGCAAGCCGATCCTGATCGGCCGGGCCAACGACTCCACCCTGGTGCTCACCGACGACTACGCCTCCACCCGGCACGCCCGGATCAGTGAGACCAACAACGTCTGGTACCTGGAGGATCTCGGCTCCACCAATGGAACCTACGTCGGCCAGACCAAGGTCTCCGGGCCGCTCCCGCTAGAGGCGGGCGTGGTCATCCGGATCGGCAAGACCGCGATGGAGCTGCGGTAGATGGCCCGCCCAAGAAGGGCGGGGCGTTAGATGGCCCGCCCAGGAACGGCGGGGCGTTAGATGGCTCGCTTAAGACCAGCGGAGCGCCGACCATGGCGCTGACGCTGAAGTACGCGGTGCGTTCGGACCGAGGGCTGGTCCGCAACAACAACGAGGACTCGGTCTACGCCGGTCCCCGGCTGCTGGCCATCGCCGACGGGATGGGCGGGCACGCCGGTGGCGAGGTCGCCTCCAAGATCGTCATCGGCACCGTCGAGGAGCTGGACGAGGATCGGCCGATCGCGGATCTGATCACTGCGCTGCGCAATACGGTGGACGACGCCAGCGCCGCCCTGGCGCACGCGGTGGCACAGAACCGGGAGCTGGCCGGGATGGGCACCACGCTCACCGCCATCCGGTTCGCCGGCAGCCGGGTCGCGCTGGTGCACGTCGGCGATTCCCGCGCCTACCTGCTGCGTGCCGGCCAGCTGTCCCAGATCACCCACGACGACACCTACGTCCAGTCGCTGGTGGACTCCGGCAAGCTCACCGCCGAGGATGCCTCGCACCACCCGCGCCGGTCGATGATCCTGCGCGCGCTGGACGGCTCGGACGTGGACCCGGACATCTCCATCCGAGAGGCCCGGCTGGGCGACCGGTATCTGCTCTGCAGCGATGGGCTGTCCGACGTGGTCACCGCGAGCACCCTGCTCGAGGCGCTGTCCGCCGGCACTCCGCGGGAATGCGCCGACCGGCTAATCGAGCTGGCCCTGCGCGGCGGTGGCCCGGACAACGTCACCTGCATCGTGGCCGATGTGGTGGATCCTGCCGACGGTGACGACCTGCCGATCGTCGGCGGCGCGGTGCTCGACCAGGCCCAGACCGGTGACTCGGACCTCGACTCGCCGGCCTCCCGGGCGGCCCGGATCAGCCAGCCGCCGCGCGCCGCCGCGGTGCCCGCGCCCAGCCGTCGGCGGGTTCGCCGGCCGCTGATCGCGTTGGCGGTGCTGATCGTGCTGCTGGCCGGCACGGTCAGCGGCTACGCCTGGACCCAGACCCAGTACTTCGTCGGCAAGGACGGCAACGAGGTGGCCGTCTTCCGCGGCGTGAACGCCCACTTCGGCCCGGTCAGCCTGAACTCGGTGGTGGAGAACAGCGACATCAAGGTCTCCGATCTGACCCAGTCGGCCAGCAGCCAGGTCAGCAACGGCATCACCGCCAACAGCCGGTCCGAGGCCGAGGCGATCCTGAGCCGACTGTCCGGCCAGCTCAAACCGCTGTGCGCCAGCCTGCCCGGCCCGTCGTCGAGCGCAACCGCCGGGGCCACCCCAAGCGCCAGCGCCAGCGGCACGGCTAGCGCCGGCAGGACCGGCACGGCTACCAAGGCCGGGGGCTCGAAGGCGCCGACCGTGCGCCGGTCGAGCAGCCGGGTCAGCCCCACCCGGACCGCCAGCCCGCTGCCCACGCCGTCCCCGCTGCCCAGCGGGCCGGCCACCTCGACGAGCCCCATCCCCGGTCTGGACTGCCGCAAGTGACCGCCCCCGAAGCCTCCCGGACCCGCCGTCTCGAGCTGGCCTTCGTGCTCGGCGCCGCGATCGTGGTGGCCGGCGCCGAGGCGATCGTCGAGATTACCCGGGACAACCGGGTCACCAGTCACATCGCCACCTACTCGCTGGTGATTCTGGTGATCGGCCTGGTCAGCCACCTGGCCATCCGCCGGCTGGCCCGCTACGCCGACCCGCTGATGCTGCCCTGCGCGCTGCTGCTGTCCGGGTTGGGCCTGGTGATGATCCACCGGCTGGACCTGGGCCTGGCCCAGGAGGCGGCCGAGAACGGCACGCACTACAACGGGGTGGCCGCCGCCAGTCAGGTGGTGTGGGCGTTCCTGGCGCTGGCGGTCTTCCTGGTGGTGCTGCTCGTGGTCCGCGACCACCGGGTGCTGTCCCGCTATGCGTACACGCTGGCCCTGATCGGACTGTTCCTGCTGCTGTTGCCGGCGGTGCTGCCGGCCCAGTACAGCGAGGTGAACGGCGCGCGGATCTGGATCAGGCTGGCCGGCTTCTCCATCCAGCCTGGCGAGATCGCCAAGATCGCGCTGACCATCTTCGCCGCGTCGTACCTAGTGGCCAAGCGGGACGTGCTGTCGCTGGCCGGTCGCCGGGTGCTCGGCATCGACCTGCCGCGCGGCCGGGATCTGGGTCCGGTGCTGGTGGCCTGGCTGATCAGCATCGGGGTACTGGTCCGCGACCATGACCTCGGCACCTCGCTGATGTTCTTCGGGCTGTTCGTCGTGCTGATCTACGTGGCCACCGAGCGGGTCAGCTGGGTGATCATCGGCGTGCTGCTGTTCCTGGCCGGCTGCTACCTCTCCTACCAGCTGTTCGGCACCGTCAAGCAGCGGGTCGAGGTCTGGCTGCACGTCTTCTCCTACAGCCAGGACCAGGGTTACCAGATGGCGCAGTCACTGTTCGGCCTCGGCACCGGCGGGCTGTTCGGCGCCGGCCTGGGCGGTGGCCGGCCGGAACTGGTGCCGGTGGCCAAGTCCGACTTCATCCTGTCCTCCTTCGGCGAGGAACTGGGCCTGTTCGGCCTGGTGGCGATCCTGGCGGTCTACCTGGTGTTCATCTCTCGGGGCTTCGCCACGGCGCTGGCGGTGCGGGACTCGTTCGGCAAGATGCTGGTCACCGGGCTGGCGTTCTCGCTCGGGCTGCAGCTGTTCGTGGTGGCCGGCGGTATCTCCCGGCTGCTGCCGGAGACCGGCCTGACCACGCCGTTCCTGTCCTACGGTGGCTCCTCGCTGGTCGCCAACTTCGGCCTGCTGGCGCTGCTGCTGCGGGTCAGCGATGCCGCCCGGCGGCCGCCGAACGTGCCGCCGTCGGCGGTCACCACCGACAGCGAACCGATTCCGATCGTGGCCTCCCGGAACCCGGCCTCGGGCGGCCCGGCCGGCCTGGCCTCCGGAGGTACCGGATGAACCGGCCGATCCGGCGGGTGACGGTGTTCGTCGGCATCCTGTTGCTGGCAGTGGTGCTGAACCTGAACTGGGTGCAGGTGATCCGGGCCGACTCGCTGAAGGACAACTCGGCCAACCGGCGCACCACGCTCGACCAGTACAAGCGGCAGCGCGGTTCGATCGTGCTGCAGGGCTCCGGCACCCCGGTCGCCGATTCGGTGTCCACCAAGGACGCGCTGATGTATCTGCGCCGGTACGTGGCGGGGCCCGAGTACGCCGCGGTGACCGGCTTCAACTCGCTGTTCTACGGCAACACCGGCATCGAGGCGGCTGAGGACAGCGTGCTGTCCGGCTCTGACGACCGGTTCTTCGTGCAGCGGCTGACCAGCCTGCTGACCGGACGGGACACCCGCAGCGGCAACGTGCTGCTCACCATCAACAAGCAGGCCCAGGCCGCTGCCTGGCAGGCGATGGGCGGTCGCCGGGGCGCGGTGGTAGCGCTGGATCCGGCCACCGGCGCGATCCTGGCCGCGGTCAGCAGCCCGTCCTACGACCCGAACGCGCTGAGCTCGCACGACGCCAACAAGATTCAGGCCGCCTACAAGCGGTACAACGCCGACCCGGACAACCCGCTGGAGAACCGGGCCTTCGACCTGACCTTCCCGCCCGGGTCGGTGTTCAAGCTGGTGGTCGCGGCCGCGGCGCTGAAGAACGGCCGCAAGCCGAGCACCCGGATTCCGGCGGTGAACGCGCTGACGCTGCCCGGCACCAGCACCCAGCTGCGCAACTTCGGCGGCGAGCAGTGCGCCAACGGCAAGACCGACACCCTCGACCATGCGCTGACCATCTCCTGCAACACCGCCTTCGCCCAGCTCGGGATGGATCTGGGCACCGAGACGATCAAGCAGCAGGCGGCACTGTTCGGCATCGACGACAACGACTTCACCATGCCGCTGCGGGTCGCCGGGTCCTCGACCGGGCCGATCATCGACCGGGCGTCGCTGGCGCAGTCCTCGATCGGTCAGCGCGACGTTCGGGTGACCCCGTTGGCGGCGGCGATGATCTCCGCGGCGGTGGCCAACCACGGCACCCTGATGAAGCCGTACCTGGTCTCGGAGGAGCAGGCGCCGAACCTGTCGGTGCTCAGCCACACCGACCCGCAGGTGCTCGACCAGGCGATGACCAGCGACCAGGCCGACCAGCTGACCCAGATGATGATCGACGTGGTGAACAACGGCACCGGCACCGCGGCCCAGATCCCGAACATCCAGGTCGCCGGCAAGACCGGCACCGCCGACAACGGGCCACAGAACCCGGACGGCGGCTACGTCAACCCGCCGCATGCCTGGTTCTCCGGCTTCGCGCCAGCCGGCAATCCCAAGATCGCGGTGGCGGTGGTGCTGGAGAACGGTGGCGTGGCCGGCAACGAGACGACCGGCGGGTTGGCCGCGGCGCCGGTCGCCCAGGCCGTGATGAAGGCCTACCTGGCCTCGATCGGGGTCAAGTGAACAGCGGCGCGAACCTGAGCAAGACATCGATCCCGAACAGTGAGGATGCTCGATGACGTCACCACGACTGGTGGGCGGTCGCTACGAGCTGGGCGAGGTGCTCGGCCATGGAGGCATGGCCGAGGTCCATCGCGGGCGGGACGTCCGGCTGGGCCGGGAGGTAGCCATCAAGATCCTGCGGGCCGACCTGGCTCGCGATCCGACGTTCCAGAACCGGTTCCGGCGCGAGGCGCAGGCAGCCGCCGGGCTCAACCATCCGGCCATCGTGGCCGTCTACGACACCGGCGAGGACCCGCCCGCCGAGGGCCAGGAAGCGCCCGCGCCGTACATCGTGATGGAGTTCGTCGAGGGCCGCACGCTGCGCGAGATCCTCAACACCGAGGGGCATATCTCGCCCGAGCGGGCCATGCGGATCACCGCCGACGTGTGCTCGGCGCTGGACTTCTCGCACCGGTCCGGCATCGTGCACCGCGATATCAAGCCGGGCAACGTGATGATCACCGACACCGGCACGGTGAAGGTGATGGACTTCGGCATCGCCCGGGCGCTGGCCGACAACGCGGCCACCGTCACCGCCACCCAGGCGGTGATCGGCACCGCTCAGTACCTGTCACCGGAGCAGGCCCGGGGCGAGGCGGTGGACGCCCGCTCGGACGTCTACTCCACCGGCTGCCTGCTCTACGAACTGGTCACCGGGCATCCACCGTTCACCGGCGACTCGCCGGTCGCGGTGGCCTACCAGCACGTCCGGGAGAACCCGCAGATCCCGTCCTCGGCGAACAGCGCGGTGCCGCCGGCGCTGGACTCGATCGTGATGAAGGCACTGGCCAAGAACCCACTGAACCGCTACCAGACGGCGGCCGAGATGCGCGAGGACCTGCAGCGCGCACTGGCCGGGCATCCGGTGGCGGCCGAGCTGGTGATGACCGACGCCGAACGTACCCAGTACATCTCGACGGCCCGGCCGGCTTCCCGGCCCGGCCCGCTGACCCCGGTCTACGACGATGACGATGACAACCACCACCGGGGCGCGGTGATCTGGACCGCGGTGGTGCTGGCGCTGCTGCTGGTGATCGGCGGCGCGGCGATCTACCTGCTGCACCGCGACAGCAAGCCGAACGGGCCGGCCATGTTCGGGGTGCCGTCGCTGGTCGGGCTGTCGCCCAGCGCGGCCGACGATCAGATCCGGGCCGCGCACCTGACCCGGTTCACCGGAACGCCGGAAGGCAGCAACGGTCCGTGCTCGGCCGGCGGCAACGCCACGCCGATCAAGTCACCGGTGAAGGGCCAGGTCTGCACCCAGGAGCCGGCAGCCGGCCTGCAGGAGGCCGAGAACACGACGGTCACCTACACCGTCTATGCCGGGCCACCGAACGTGCTGGTGCAGCAGGTGGTTGGGCTGGCCTACGCCGATGCGCAGAAGGCGCTGGCCTCCCAGGGCCTGGTCGCCACCCGGGTGGACGTGGACAGCTCACAGCCGGCCGGTCAGGTGATCAACCAGGACCCGCCGCCCGGTGCTTCGGTGGCGCCGGGCACCGCGATCAAGCTGCAGGTGGCCAACGGCAAGGTGAAGCTGCCGGACGTCACCAAGCTGACCGAGTCGCAGGCCAGGACGAAGCTGAACCAGCTGGGCTTCACCAACATCGCGCCATCACAGACCTCGCCGGTCCGCGACGGCTATCAGATCGGCCAGGTGATGGCCATCGACCCGACGCCGGGCATCTTCTACAACCCGTCGACCACGACCATCACGCTGACCATCGCCGGACTGCCGCCATGCCCGTCCAGCAGCCCATCGCCAAGCGCGTCGGGCACCCCGACGGGCAAGCCGACGCCCACCCCGACGCCGACCCCCACCCAGAGCTGTACCCCGACCGGGGGTGGATGACCGACCTCTCAAGTTTCACCGCCCCGTCTGGGCCGGATCGGTGGGCTCGGAAAGTTCAGTACGACTTGGGCAGGCCGAGTGAGTGCTGGGCGATGAAGTTCAGGATCATCTCCTTGCTGACCGGGGCGATCCGCATCGCGCGGACCACACCGAGCAGCGCGCCGAGGCCGTACTCGGCGGTCATGCCGTTGCCACCGTGCGTCTGGATCGCGGCGTCCAGCGCGTTCCAGGCCGCCTCGGCCGCCGCGTACTTGGCCATGTTGGCGGCCTCGCCGGCCCCGGCCGCGTCGCCCCGGTCATGCAGGTCGGCGGCCTTGTAGACCATCAGCTTGGCCAGCTCGGTCTCCAGGTAGGCCTTGGCCAGTGGATGCGCGATGGCCTGGTGGGTACCGATCGGCGCCTGCCAGACGGTGCGCTCGTTGGCGTACCGGGCCGCCCGGCGCAGCGCGTAGCGGGCAGTGCCGATGGAGAACGCGGCGACGGTGATCCGCTCCGGGTTCAGCCCGGCGAACAGCGCCGGCAGCGCGGCGTCCAGCGAGCCGCCGACCACGTTCTCGGCAGGCACCGCGACCTCGTCGAAATAGCAGAAGAACTGCCGCTCCGGTGAGACGATCTCCATCTCGATCGGCCGGTACTCCAAACCGGGCGCGTCGGTGGGAACCACGAACAGCGCCGGCCGGATCTGGCCGCCGGCCCGCGAGGCGGGTGACTGGCCGACCACCAGCAGGTAGTCGGCCTGGTCCACGGCCGAGATGTAGTACTTGCGACCGGTCAGCAGGTAGCTGCCGTCCGGCTGCTCGATGCCGGTGGTGGCGATCCGGTGCGAGTTGCTGCCGGCGTCCGGCTCGGTGATCGCGAAGGCCATCTTGAGAGCGCCGCTGGCCATCCCGGGCAGGAAACGCCGGCGCTGCTCCGGCGTGCCGGTCTGGGCCAGGATGGTCGCGCAGATGGCCGGTGACACCACCAGCAGCAGCAGCGGTGAGCCGGCGGTGGCCAGCTCCTCGCAGACCATCGCCAGCTCCGTGATGCCGGCCCCGCCACCGCCGTACTGCTCAGGGGTGTTGATCCCGATGAAGCCGAGGTTGGCAGCCTTCTCCCAGAGCTCGTCGGTGGATTCGTGCCGGCGGGCGCGGGCCAGCCAGTACTCCATGCCGAACTCGCGGCCCAGTTCGGCCACCGCCGCGCGCAGCGCCCGGTGCTCGTCGGACTCGGTGAAATCCATCGCCAACCTCGTTCCGCCGCTAAACAAGCACTGGCGCTTGTTTTACCTGCCGAGGTCAACCCTAGGCCACCGGCAGCGATACCTCGACAATGAGGCCGGGTTCGTTATCACGCAAGCTGACCGTGCCGCCGTGGGCGGTGACGATCTCCCGGACGATGGACAGCCCGAGACCGGTACCACCCTCGGCGCGGGACCGCGCGGTGTCCAGTCGGTAGAACCGGTCGAACACCCGCTCCCGCTTGCTGGCCGGCACGCCAGGGCCGTCGTCGGCGACGGTGAGCACCGCGTCGGCGAAGCCGACGCCGGCCGGCGGCCGGACCGCCACCGCAACCGTCGCCGCGCTGGCCGCGTAGCGGACCGCGTTGTCGATCAGGTTCACCAGCACCCGATGCAGCCCGGCCGCGTCACCGAGCAGGGTGACTTCGGGGCCCGGCGCCAGGCTGACCGGAACCCGGGCGTCCCGGTAGCCGGCAACCACCGTGCCGGCCAGCTCGGCCAGCCGGACCGGCAGCCGGACGTGCGTGCCACCGCGCTCGTCGGAGCGGGCCAACGCCAGCAGGTCGTCGATCAGGTGCGCCAGCCGGTCCACGTCGAGCAGTGCGTCGGCGGTCAGCTCGCGCATCGCCTCGCTCTGGTCCAGCCGCTGCGCGACCTCCAGCTGCAGGCGCAGTGACGCGATGGGTGAACGCAGTTCGTGCGCCGCGTCACCGACGAAGCGGCGCTGTCGATTGGTGGCCGAGCCCAGCCGGTCCAGCATGTCGTTGAGGGTCTGGGCAAGTGAATGGATCTCGTCCTGCGCATCCGGCACCGGTAACCGGGACCGCTCCAGGCCGGCCGCGCTCAACTCCGCCGCGCCGCGACGCAGCGCCGCGACCGGCCGCAGGGTCAGCCCGACCACCCACCAGGTCAGCGCGGCCATCGCGACCACGATCAGCGGGCCGCCGACCAGCAGTGCCCGCTGCAGCAGCCGGGCGGACTCGAAGACCCGGCCGAGGTCGGTGCCGACCAGCACGGTGCGCTGACCGGACCGGGTGCTGGCATCCACCCCGACCACCCGGATCGGATCGCTCTGGGACGCCCGCGCCCCGGAGACGGTGAGGTGCGCGCCGCGTCGGAGCCTGGCCAGCTGGTCGGAATTCACCATGGACACCGCGGTGTCCACCCCCGGCGAGGCGGCGATCACCCGGTTGTCGGCATCCACCACCTGGACCAGGGACACACCGCCGCTGCCGGTCAGCAACTGCTGCGGCAGCCGGCCGGAGGTGACCAGCGCTGCCACGTCGTTGCCGGTCCGTTCGGCCGAGGAGTCCAGGGTGTTCAGCAGCGAGCGGCCAACCGTGACGATCAGGATGACGCCGGCCAGCAGCAGCGCCACGGTGAAGACGCCGGTGGCGAGCAGGGTGATCCGGGCACGCAGGGTGCGCCGCCGCCACCACCGGACCGGCAGGGACCCGCGGCCGGTGGTCGCGGCATCAGCCACCGTCGGTGGCCAGCCGGTAACCGGCCCCCCGCACTGTCTGCAGGCAGTGCCGACCGAACGGCAGATCGATCTTGCGCCGCAGGTACCCCACGTATACCTCGATCACGTTGGCATCGCCCTCGTAGTGAGCGTCCCACACGTGGTGCAGGATGTCGGCCTTGCTGACCGCCTCGCCGGCCCGGCGCATCAGGTACTCCAGCAGCGAGAACTCCCGCGGCGTCAGCTCGATCTCGGTCGTGCCGCGGCGCACCGATCGGGCGGCCGGATCCAGGCTCAGGTCGCCACAGGCCAGGATGGCCGGCCGGGGCCGGGCGCCGCGACGGAGCACCGCGCGCAGCCGGGCCAGCAGCACGACGAAGGAGAACGGCTTGATCAGGTAGTCATCGGCACCGAGGTCGAGCGCGTCGGCCTCGTCGTACTCGCCGTCCTTGGCCGAGAGCACCAGCACCGGCACCCAGTTCTGCTCGGCCCGCAGCGCCTCGATGATCCGGTAGCCGGAAAGCCCCGGCAGCATGATGTCGCAGACGATCGCGTCGTAGCTGTTCTCCCGGGCCAGGTGCAGGCCGTCCGGGCCGTTCAGTGCCACGTCGACGGTGAAGCCCTCACTCACCAGGCCCCGCTGCAGCGCGGTTGCCATCCGGGCCTCGTCCTCCACGATCAGCAGCCGCATGGCATCAGAATGCCGTCCCCAACACCAGTTTGCTGAGCCTGGCCTCAGCTTCGGCTCAGCACCAGGTTGTGCTGCCGGGGCGGGCATATGATGCTGGAAGGCGTGCTGGACGACGTATCCCGGCCGAGGTCGGGCAGTGACTCGCGGCAGCGCCGTCGCCGGCTGCTGCGCTGGCTGCTGCCGATAGCCACGCTCGGCGTGGCCGTGCTGGTGGCCAGCGGGATGCTGTCGGCGAACGCCAAGGCGAACCTGCCCAGCCGGTCACCGGCCCAGCTGCTGGCGGCGATCAGCCTGCCCAAACAGGTCGGTTTCTCCGGCACCGTGGTGGAGAAGGCCGCGTTCGGCCTGCCCGACCTCGGCGGTCTGGCTGGCAGCGGCCTCGCCGACGGCGTGGGGACCGGTGCTACCCCGCTCAGCCTGCTGACCGGCTCACACACCATCCGGGTGTGGTACGGCAGCCCGACCAAGCAGCGGATCGCGCTGCTCAGCACCTTCGGCGAGCTCGACCTGTTCCGCAACGGCGACAACCTGTGGCAGTGGAATTCCGACACCCGGATCGCGCTGCATCGCTCGCTGACGACCGGCATCGGGCTGTTCCAGCGACCGAGCGACCTGCCCAGCCTCACGCCGGACCAGGCCGCGCAGCGGATCCTGGCGATGATGCAGCCGTCCACCACGGTGAGCATCGACCGCACCGCGGTGGTGGCCGGTCGTCCCGCCTACGTCCTGGTGCTCACCCCGAAGCAGGACGGCACCCGGATCCGGCAGGCCCGGGTCTCGGTGGACGGGGCGACGTTGGTGCCGCTCGGCGTGCAGGTCTATGCCCGCGACACCGCCCGTCCGGTGCTGGACGCGTCGTTCACCAGGTTCGACCCGACGGCGCCGAGCGAGGACAACTTCACCTGGACGCCGCCGGCCGGGGTGACCGTCCAGTCGCCGCCGGCCCAGACCGACCTGCTGCCCGGCTTGACCTTGCCGGCCGGGCAGCCTGCGGTCAGCACGGTCGGATCCGGCTGGACGTCGGTGCTGAAGGTGACCGGCCTGCCCTCGCAGGCGGCGCTGGCCAGGCAAAGTCCGCAGGCGGCCGGGTTGCTCGGCCTGCTGCCGGCGGTGCGGGGAGCGTGGGGCAGCGGTCGACTGCTGCAAACCTCGGTGCTGAGCGCACTGATCACCGACGACGGCCGGGCCTTCGTCGGCGCGGTGGATCCAGCGGTGCTCTACGCCGCGGCGGGGTCGAAGTAGCGGTTGCCGAACGCCTGGCTTTCCATACCAATTTGAGCGATGGATGCCTGAAACGGCATTTGATAGGCTCCGCCGCACCCTGGCTCCTTGCCCTGACCCCTGAGGCTGCCAATGAGCATGACGTTGGTCGATCCCGGCCTGTTCGGGCTGTTCCTGGTTGCCGCCGTGGTCATCTTCGTCACGCCAGGGCCGGACATGATGTACGTGCTCGCGAACGCGGTCAGCATGGGCACCCGCGGTGGGATCGTGGCGGCTGCCGGGATGGCCATCGGCATGGTCGCGCAGACTACGGCGGCCGCGCTCGGCGTTGCCGCCCTGCTGCGCGGTGATCCGGTGGCGTACGACATCATTCGCTACGCCGGGGGTTTCTACCTCGGCTATCTCGGGATACGCACCTGGCTGGCTCACCACGGCCAGCACCAACCCGGTCAGGCCGAACGGGTGCCTGCCCGGAAAGTACTCTGGCGAGCAACCGCGACCAACCTGCTGAATCCGAAGATCATCCTGTTCTACATCGCCTTTCTGCCGCAGTTCGTCCGGCCGAGTCTCGGCCACCCGACTGTGCAGTTCCTGGTGCTCGGCGTTGTCTTCGTCATCCTCGGCCTCATCGCCGATGTCACTATCGCCGTGCTCGGCGGCCGGCTCAGTGCGGTGCTGTTGAATCGCAGGTCGACCCAGGCGGTGATCAACCGAATTGCGGCGACGGTATTCCTCGGCCTGGCGGTGAGGTTGGTCGTGACCTGACGGGTGGCGATGCCGTCAGGGTTCCCGGGTGGAGTCGGCCGCCGGCCGGACCACATCCGATGCGGTATCACGGCTGCCCAGCAGCTCGGCGGCCTTCGCTGATCCGCCGGCCGGCTCGCGTGCCCGGCCGACGGTGAACAGCACCACCACCGCGCCCACCAACAGCAGCGCGATGCAGATGACCATCGCGATCCGGTAGCTGTGCGTCATGTCGACCGGATTGCGGTATCGGTCACCGGTCAGTCCGGCCAGCGGCGGTAGCACCGCGACCATGAGCAGGCCGGCGGTGCGGGAGACCGCGTTGTTCACCCCCGAGGCGATGCCCACATCGTCGGCCGGCACCGAACCCATCACGGTCGCGGTCAGCGGCGCCACCAGGCAGGCCATGCCGAGGCCGAACACCACCATCGCCGGGAGCACGTACCGGAAGTAGTTGCTGTGCTCCGAATCCACCCGCGCGGTCAGTGCCATTCCGAGCGCGGCGATCAGCGGGCCGATGGCCATCAGCGGCCGGGGGCCGATCCGGCTGGCCAGCGCGCCGGCCCGGGCGGACAGCAGCAGCATCAGCACCGGTAGCGGCAGCGGGGCTAGGCCAGCGACCAGCGGGCCGTATCCGGCCGACACCTGCAACTGCAGCACGAAGAGGAACAGCATCGCGCTGAGGGCGCCGTAGGTGGTGAAGGTCATCACGTTGCTGCCGGTGAAGGTGGTGTTGCCGAACAGGCTGAGCGGCATCAGCGGGTGCCGCCGCCGGGACTCGGCCCAGACGAACAGCAGCAGCACCAGCACGCCGGCGGCGGTGATGCCGAGGGTGCGGACGCCCCAACCGTCGGTGCCGGCCAGCGTGGTGCCGTAGGTGAGCAGCCCCAGGCTGACCGCTATCAGCGCGGTGCCGGTCAGGTCCAGTTGGCGGCTCATGCCGAGGTGGCGAGATTCCGGCACCGAGCGCAGGCAGCACACCAAGGCGGCGATCGCGAACGGCAGGTTGATCGCGAACGCCCAGCGCCAGGACGCGTGCTGCACCAGGTAACCACCGACCAGCGGGCCGGCGGCGGTCGCGGTGCCGGCCATGCCGGACCATAGGCCGACCGCCCGACCACGATCGACCGGCCGGAAGGTGGCCTGGATCAGAGCCAGCGAACCAGGGGTCAGCAACGCCCCGCCGATGCCCTGCAGCACCCGCGCGCCGACCAGGAAGGCGGCGTTCGGCGACACCGCGCAACAGAGGGAGGCGAGGGCGAACCAGCAGACCCCGACCAGGAAGATCCGGCGACGGCCGAGATGGTCGCCGAGCGAGCCGCCGAGCAGGATCAGGCTGGCCAGTGCCAGGGTGTAGCCGTTGAGCACCCACTGCAGGGTGGCGAAGCTGGCGTGGAAGTCCACACCGATGCGCCGGACGGCGACGTTGACGATCGTCCCGTCGAGAAAGACCATGCCGCTGGCCAGCACGGTAGCCGCGATCACGCCCCGGCCCTGCCTGCTGTCCAGCGGCAGGTTCCCGGCAATCTGCATGGGCACAGCATGGGCGATACCGTGTGCCGGTGACCACCCCCGACCCGCGATCGGCCGATCTGCCGGACCGGCTGCCACCCGATCTGCCGGACCGGCCGCCGCCCGATCTGCCGGACCGGCCGCCGCCCGATCCGCAGCTGCTCGCCGAGCGGTGCGCCCAGGCGATGCTCTCGGCCGATCAAGCCTCCGCGTGGCTCGGCATCCGGCTGATCTCGGTCGGCCCCGGCCTGGCAGAACTGGCGATGACGGTCACCGAGCAGATGCTGAACGGCCATCGGATCGGTCACGGCGGCTTCGTGTTCAGCCTGGCCGACAGCGCGTTCGCGGTGGCCTGCAACAGCTATAACCGGAGCACGGTGGCCGCCGGCTGCGACATCGATTTCACCGCGCCGGTACGCGGCGGCGACGAGCTGACCGCCGTTGCCGTCGAGCGATATCGCGGCGGCCGGAGCGGGCTGTACGACGTCTCGGTACGCCGGGCCGACGGCACCGTGGTGGCCGAGATGCGTGGCCGGGCGAGAGAGATACCCGGCAGCCTGGTCTAACCCGCGTCGGATTTCGGGGTGGACGCCTCGGATTCGGACGGATCGGCTAGCGCGGGACAGGCTCGCCGGTGACCAGCTGCAGCAGCGCGAACCCGTAGGCCTCCTCGGCATCAGAGTGCCGGACGCTGGCCGGTTCGCCGTTCACCTCGATGTCGACCTGCCACTCGTCGTCCACCCGGCGCAGGCCGCGGAAGGTGCCGGCCAACAGCTCGCGCAGCTGGGTCTCGCGGGGCAGCCATAATGCGTCTTGATCATCGACCGAGTCCAGCGCCCATTCGGTGGTGCCGTTGAAACCGATCACCTTGCGATCACCGAGCCGGTGCACCTCCACGGTCATCTCGCTGAGCACGAAGACGTCGGTGTCCATACCGCGGTCGACGACCACGAACCGGTCGCCCGAAACGGGCTGCCAACGCAGGCCGGCATCGCGCAGCAGCCGTGCGGTAGGTACCGAGATCACGCTTTCAGTAGTACACGGCGATCGTTCGTTCTGGCGAGGCTTCTCGATCCGGGAGAGTTGTCTATACCATTGCTCGGCCAGCTGCCGCGTACCAGTCGACAGCTGCGTCAGGCGAGGTGGGAGCACATGCTCGAGGATGCTGAGATGCTCGATGATGAGGAAATCCGACGGCTTGCCCTGGGTTGCTTCCTGCCCGGCTTCGTCGGCCGGATGCCACCACGCTGGCTACTGGACGGGTTGGCTGCCGGGGTCGGCGGGGTGATCCTGTTCGGCTCCAATCTGGGCGACGGCACCGGCGGGCGAGCGCTGACCGATCGACTGCGCTCGGCGGCCGGTCGGCCTCTGGTGTTCGGCCTGGACGAGGAGGGCGGTGACGTCACCCGGCTGGACACGGTACGGGGAAGCGCGGTGCCGGGGGCTGCCGCACTCGGCTGGCTGGACGACGTGGCCGCGACCGAGCAGGTGTACGCGAGCATCGGCCGCCGGCTGGCCGAGGCGGGGATCACGCTGAACCTGGCCCCGGTGGCGGACGTGAATTCGGACCCACGCAATCCGGTGATCGGGGTGCGCTCGTTCAGTGACCGGGCCGAGGTGGCGGCCCGGCAGGTGGCTGCCGCGGTGCGCGGAATCCAGCGGGCCGGGGTGGCGGCCTGCGCCAAGCATTTTCCGGGTCACGGCGCCACGGTGGCCGATTCGCATCACCAGGTGGCGGTGGTGGACCGGTCACCGGGCGAGCTGGCGGCGGTGGAGCTGCTGCCGTTCCGAGCGGCGATCGCGGCGGGGGCACGGGCGGTGATGACGGGACATCTGCGGGTGCCGGCGTTGGATACCGAGCTGGCGACCGTGAGCCGGCCGATCACGACCGGGCTGCTTCGAGAGACACTCGGCTTCGATGGGGTGATCGTCACCGATGCGCTGGAGATGAAAGCAGTGTCCGGCACGATCGGGATGGTCGACGGATTTGTCCGGGCGCTGCTGGCCGGGGCCGACGCGGTGGAAACCGGGGCGCTGGACTATCCGGAGCTGATGAGCAAGATCCCGGCTGCGGTGCTGGCGGCCGTGCATGACGGCCGTTTGTCGGTGCGGCGGCTGCAGGATGCCGCCCGCCGGACGGCGTCGCTGGCCGATGCCGCATGCCGGACTGCGCCGCTGGGCGATGGCGCCCGCCAAACTGCGTCGCTGGCCGATGCCGCAGTCGCTGCCGTTCCGGAGGCCGGGCTGGTGCCCGATGGTGCGATCATCCCGACTGCGGAAGCCGCCGAGCTGGCCGCAATTGCCGTCCGGTGCATCGAGGTTCGAGGTCCGCTGCCGCGGCTGCATCGGCCGCTGCTGCTGGAGTGCCGTACGGAGAACGGCATGGCAACCGGCGCGCTGCCCTGGTCGGTGGCCGACCGGGTCCGCGACCGGGCGCCGGACACCGAGGTGTTGATCGTCGAGGGTGCGACCAACTTCGTCGGCCTGCTGACGGATTCGGCCAGCCGGAGCCTGGTGTGTGTCATACGCGATCCAGGCCGGAACCCGTGGCAGGAGTCGGTGCTTGCCGCGGCGGTTCGGCATGCGGCGAGGGGTGAATCGGTGGTGCTGGTTGACGTCGGCTGGCCGGCCGAGCTGCCGGAACCGGCGGCTAGCCTGCCGATCATCCGCACGCGCGGTATCGCCCCCGGATTGCTCGCCGCAGCAGCCGCGATCCTGGTGCCGTAGTCGGTAGTTCGACTTGATGTCGCGGCTGGAGGGTCGGGATTGCGCAGCATGCGCGGTGGGGATGGCTGCGCGGTTTGAGGTTGGAGTGGCTGCGCGGTCGGAGAGATTCGCGAACAAGGGCATCGTTACGTTCTCGAACCTATCCGACCGCTCCGCCCGGACCTGAATCCACGCCAATTTGGCCGTGCTCCTCCTTGCCCGCACCCGCCGCCGTATCGAGCCTGGGCGCTATGCCGAGCCCATGCCTGATCCACTGCCGGGCGAGCGCCATTTAGAAGGGTGGGTGGTTGGGGTCGGTGCGGCAGGTGAGCTGGCGTCGGCGATCGCTCTCGGCTGTGGCCAATGCTTGTTCTGCTTCGGATAACCGGTCTTGGTTGCCGGCTTCGGTGGCTTGTTTGCGTTCCTGTTCGAGTTTGGCGACCAACCGTTCATAGGCTGCGTCTTCTTCGGCGTGGACGTCCTCGATGGTGGGTGGTGGCGGCGGGCCGGGTGGTGTGATCTGCTCGGTCGTGCTGGTCCAGTGGATAGTGGGTGCGCTGGTGTAGCGGTGGCCGGTGCTGGTGGTCCAGCTGAAGGAACCGTCACTGTTGTGGGTGTAGCCCCAGCCGGTGTCGTGTTTGCATTGGTTGTGTCGTCGGCAGGCCAGGGCGCCGTTGCAACGACAGGTCGAACCGCCTTCGGAGTAGGGGGTGGTGTGTTCGTATTCGCAGCGGTAGCCGGGCTGGTTGCAGGTCGGGAAGGCGCACACGTCATCCCGGGCGCTGACGTAGTCCCGTAGCCGCTGGGACGGCTTGTAGCGGTCGGCGCTGATATCCAGCAGCGCCCCGGTGTCGGGGTCGGTCAAGAGCCGGCGCCAGGTGCCGGACTGCTCGGCGGCGAGTCGGCGGGCGGTTTCGGCGGTGATCGGTCCGTAGCCGGTCAGCTGCGCCGGTTGGTCATCGAGGTTGAGCAGGGTGTCGGCGGAGACGGTGACGTTGATCGAGGGCCGCCGGCCTTGCGCCATCGGCAGGCCGTCGGCGGGCAATCCGGATAGCACCGCGTCGACGAGTAGGTCGGCGCGTTTCTGGTCCATCGTGCGGGGGTCGGTGGCCGGTAGCAGGGTGGCGGCGGCGGTCAACCGGGTGTAGATGAGTTGGGCCTCGGGGGCGGCGAGTAGGACGGGCAGGCTGGCCATGCCGTCCTCACCGGGCAGGTATCCGACGGTGCGGTCGGCCAGCGCCCGCTGGTGGCGTTGCTCGGCGGTGACTGGGTCCAGGGCGATCGCGGCCCGCCGGGCCCGCTGCCGCAGTTGCGGCACCGTCACGCAGCGCCCGTCCAGCAGCGGCGGCAGCACCGCCTTCTCCAACGCCGGGGCCAGCACCGGGTCGGCGGGTAGCCGCCACAGCGCTTCGGCCAGCACCCGGGCATGCTCACCGGAGATCGCGCCCCGCGAAACCGCGGCCAGCGTCTGAGGCAGTTCCCGGACCAAGGTCTTGGCTTGGGCCAGCTTGCCCTGCGCGGTACGTAGCGGCACCTGCAGGGCGAGGGACACCGAGTCCTGCGCCAACCCCAGCCTGGAGGTGTCGCGGTCCTGCATCACGGCCAGCACCCGCAGCTGGGCGGCTTCGAACCAGCGTTTCTGCTCCTCCAGCACCACCAGCAGATCCACCCGCTCATGGCGCGACAACGCACTCGGGTCGATCCGGTCCAGCTCCGCGCCTGACCGGAACGCCGGGTGCTCGGCCAAGGCGCAGGCGAGTAGGTCCGCGTCGCTCAAGTCACCGTCCGGGCCGTCCATGTGTTCGATTCTAACAGTGACAGGCACCCTGGTCAACGGAGATTAGCCAACAGAACAAAGGCGAATCTCAAACAAGAAACCCGTAATCCAGCAACGCTACAAGACCCCTACGACACTCCCGTCGCCGCGCTTTGCGCTCTTGCCCCTTCACCCATCAACCCCAACGCCGCTACTAACGCACAAGGTCATGCTGCCGCCCGCCGACACCACCTGCGGCCCGTAATGCCCCCTGCCGAGTGGTTCCGAACTACCGCGCGTCACCGGCGACACCGCCGCATTCAGCCCAACGGCAGACCGCCTGGCCATCGCATCCGAGACCGAACTGCCCAGGCACGTTGACCGACGACGGCACATCGGTCGGCGACAGCCAGTCCCGCTGCTGCCCTTGCGGCGAAGATCCGTAGTCATCCGGCCCGAAGGTCGAGGCGCCTGCGCCGAACACGTCCGAGCGGTTGTTGGATACCTCGGGCGGCAAATCGGACACGGTGAACTTGCGGGTTCACCAGCCCGGCCGCCGACAGCAGCCGCGGCGTCACTCGCACGAACCAGAGCGCCGAGTTGCCGGTATGGGTCCGATCGTTGTGGGTGCCGGTCTTCAAGGCCGCCCGGCCGGCCAGCAGTCCCACGCTGCCGACGAACGGCTGCCAGCGCACCCACCAGCGCACTGGCGCCCAGCAGCGGCCGGCCGGCCGCGCTCCCTCGATCTAGACATTTAGTTAGTTCACTGGAGCGAGCTGCCCTGCATGTCGGTTAAGCCGGCCGGCCGCCCCGCTGGTCCGCCGGCGGCCGGTCGCGAGCGCGCCGACTGCGGGTCAGTCAGGTAACGAGCGTGCCGCAGCCCTTGACACCAGGAATGGTCTAGGCCAATACTCAGCCCTTAAATTCGTCTATACCAATCCTGAAGGAGACGGTGGCGTGAATCGCAGATTCGCGAGTGCGGTAGTCGCGGCCTCGGCCCTGGCACTGGCGCTCAGCGCGTGCAGCAGCTCCAGCAAGTCGTCCTCCAACACCCCCAAGGGCGACACCGTCCTGTCCACTGACGGCAAGGGCAAGACCGTCACAGTCTGGTTGCAGAGCGACGCGCAGAAGGGCTGGCCGGCGATCGTCGACCAGGCCAACCAGCGGTTCGAGCAGGCTACCGGCGCCAAGGTCAACGTGCAGTGGCAGCAGTGGTCGAACTACACCACCAAGCTCGACTCCACCTTTGCCGGCAGCAGCGGAATACCGGACGTGGTCGAGCTCGGTAACACCCAGACCGCCTCCTACATCGCCGGCGGCGCGTTCACCGACCTCAGCGCCGGCAAGAGCAAGTTCGAGAACTCCGACACCTGGCTCAAGGGCCTGGCCGACTCGGGCACCTCACCGGCCGGCAAGTTGGAAGCGGTGCCGTACTACGCCGGCAGCCGGGTGGTGATCTACCGCAAGGACCTGTTCGCCAAGGCCGGGATCAACAACGCGCCGGCCACCCTGGACGAGCTGTTCACCGACCTGGACAAGGTCAAGGCTGCCAACGCCGGCGACAAGAGCTTCTCGGCCTTCTACATGCCGGGCAAGTACTGGTACGCCGCGATGTCGTTCGTCTACGGCACCGGCGGCAAGATTGCCGACCAACAGGGCGGCAAGTGGACCGGTGAGTTGGACAGCGACGCGGCCCAGCAGGGCCTGGCCCAATGGCAGAAGCTGACCAGCTACTCGACCGGCGGCGCCACCAAGGACGAATCCGACCAGGACGCGATCATGGCGCAGGGTCACACCGGCGCGATCCTCGGCAACGGCTGGGAGGTCGGCTCAGTGACCGATCCGAAGACCGGCAAGCCGGCACTGGCCCCGGTGCTGGGCACCTTCCCGCTGCCGTCGGCCACGGTCGGCCAGTACACCCCGTCGTTCCTGGGCGGTTCCGACCTCGCGGTGCCGGCCAAGGCACCCAACTCCGGCCTCGGCGCAACCTGGATCAAGTACTTCACCGACACCGCCAGCCAGACCGAGCTGGCCAAGTTCGCCATCCCGAACACCACCTCGCTGCTCGGCGTGTACGAGGCGGCCGGGGATGCGAACAAGTCCACCGGTGAGGCCGCGAAGAACACCTGGTTCGTGCCCAACACCCCGAACTGGGCCAACGTCGAGAGCGGCAACGTGCTGCAGAACATGCTGGAATCGATCGCCACCGGCAAGAGTTCTGTTGCCGATGCGGCCAAGGCGGCGGACACTCAGATCGCCACCATCCTGAACGCCACCAGCTGAGCCGCGGGGGCTGCTCTTCATGGCATTGAGCCAGCTACCGAGGGCGCGACCGCACCGGTCGCGCCCTCGGCCGGCATCCGGCGGTACGGGTGGCACCCGCCTGCCGTACCTGCTGATCCTGCCCGGCAGCCTGGTGCTGGCGGCGGTCGCCGGCTGGCCGCTGGTGAAGATCATCCAGCTGTCCCTGCAGAAGCAGGAGGGCGGCAAGTACGCCCTGTTCCACTCCGGTGGCTCCACTCCGTTCGTCGGGCTGCGCAACTACACAGCAGTGCTCACCGACTCGACGTTCTGGACGGTGCTGGTCCGGACGCTGGTCTTCACCGTGATCAACGTGAGCCTCAGCCTGCTGATCGGGCTTGGCGTCGCGATCCTGCTGAACCGGGTATCCCGCTGGGCCCGGTTGGTGCTGACCGCGGTGCTGCTGTTCGTCTGGGCGGTGCCGTCCACCGTGTCCACCCAGGTGTTCTACTGGATCTTCTCCAGCCAGTACGGCGCGGCCAACTACCTGCTGAACCTGCTGCCCGGCGTGCACATGCGTGGCCATGACTGGTTCGCCGACCCGCATTCCGGTCTGGCGGTGGTGACCGCGGTGGTGGTCTGGGGCGCCATCCCACTGCTGGCCATCTCGCTGCACGCCGGCATCACCCAGGTGCCCAGGGACGTGCTGGAGGCGGTTCGGGTGGACGGCGCGGGTGCCTGGCAGGCATTCGTCACGGTGACCCTGCCGTTCCTTCGGCCGCTGCTGGTGATTCTCACGACGCTGTCGGTGATCTGGGACTTTGGCGTCTTCAACCAGATCTGGTTCATGCGGGACGGACACCCCGAGCCGGGCTACCAGACGATCGGGATCTACATGTATTCGCAAGGCATCGGCAGTAGTCACTACAACCTCGGCGCCACCGTGGGGGTGCTGATGATGCTCTGCCTGCTGGCGGTGATGGTGTTCTACATCAGGCAGCTGTTCCGGATCGGAGATGCCTGATGACCCTGCTCTCCTCGACCACGGCGACCGCCACCACGGCGCTCGGCAAGTCGGCTGCCCGCGACGTGGCGCGGGTGACCACCCGCCGATACTCCCGGCGCCGGCACGCCACCTGGGCCTGGAACACGCTAGCGATGGTGCTGGCGGTGGCTTTCGGCTTCCCGATCTACTGGATGCTGATCACCGCGTTCAAGACCTCGGCCGAGATCAACTCGCTCACCCCGCAGTTCTGGCCGCGGCACCCCAGCCTGCGGAGCTTCAGCGAGGTGCTGCATGATCCGATCTTCCGGACGGATCTGCGCAACAGCCTGGTGATCACGCTGGCCGCGGTGCTGGTGAGCATCGTGATCGGATTCCTCGGTGCGCTGGCCATCGCCCGCTTCCGGTTCCTGGGCCGCAGGGTGTTCGTGTTCGCGGTGCTCATCGTGCAGATGATCCCGCTGCTGGCGCTGACCATCCCGATGTCGCTGCTGCTCGACAAGTTCCAGTTGAAGAACAGCCTAACCGGGGTGGTCATCGCCTACCTGATGTTCACCATGCCGTATACCGTCTGGACGCTGCGTACCTTCATCGCCAACGTGCCACCTGAACTCGACGAGGCGGCCATGGTGGACGGCTGCAGCCGCTGGCAGACCTTCTACAAGATCATCCTGCCGCTGGTCGGGCCGGGGTTGATCGCGACCGGCGTGTACGGCTGGATCCTGGCCTGGAACGAGTTCGTGCTGGCCAACACCCTGCTGATCGACAACAACAAGCAGACCGCGATGATCTACCTGCTGTACTTCCAGTCCAGCCCGGTGCACGGCGCCGACTGGGGCGGCCTGATGGCCACCGCCACCCTCACCGCGCTGCCGGTCGTGGTGCTGTTCGTGCTGTTCCAGAGCCGGATCTCGGCGGGCCTGACCGCTGGCGCGGTGAAGGGATGACGGCATTGACCGGAGCTCGGCTGGTCACCCCGGCCGGGGTGCTCGACGACGGCTGGCTGCGGTTGGCCGGCGACCGGATCGCCGAGGTGGGCAGCGGACCCGCGCCGGCCGACGCGGTCGCGCTGCCCGGTGGCTGGCTGGTGCCCGGCTTCGTCGACGTGCACGTGCATGGCGGCGGTGGCCACGACTTCACCGCCTCGATCGCCGAGCTGGCGGCCGGGGTCGACTTCCACCGCCGGCACGGCACCACCCGCAACCTGGTGTCGCTGATGGCCGCGCCGTTGGATGCGATGTGCGAGCAGTTGAGCTGGCTGGTCAGGCTGGCGGCCGAGGACGACCGGATCGCCGGGGCACACCTGGAAGGACCGTTCCTGGCTCAGGCCCGATGCGGCGCGCAGAATGCCGCGCACCTGCAGCTGCCGGACCGGCAGACCCTGACCAAGCTGTTGGAGGCCGGCCAGGGACTGGTACGCACGGTGACCATCGCACCCGAACTGCCCGGTGCGATCGGACTGATCGCCGATCTGGTGGAGGCCGGGGTGGTCGCCGCGATCGGTCATACCGATTCCAGCTACGACGAGGCACAGGCTGGCTTCGCGGCCGGCGCGAGCCTCGCCACCCACCTGTACAACGCGATGCCGCCGATCAGGCACCGGGCCCCCGGCGCGGTGATCGCGGCGCTGGAGTCGGCGGCCTACCTGGAACTGGTCAACGACGGCGTGCATGTGCACCCGGCGATGATCCGGCACGCCGCCGCCTACGGCGCCGACCGGCTGGTGCTGATCACCGATGCGATGAGCGCGACCGGCGTCGGCGACGGCTCCTACCTGCTCGGCGGGCTGCCGGTCACCGTGGTCGACGGGCAGGCCCGCGGCACCGAGACCGGATCGCTGGCCGGCAGCACGCTGACCATGGACAGCGCCTTCCGGCGGGCGGTACGGGAGGTCGGCCTGCCGATCGAGGTGGCGGTGGCCGCGGCCGCCACGAACCCGGCCCGGCTGATCGGGCTCGGCGATCGATGCGGTGCGCTGGCGGCCGGGCTGGCCGCCGACCTGGTGCAGCTGGACGACGACCTCACGGTCCGGCGGGTGATGATCGGCGGCCGCTGGCAATAGCCGCACGCCAGCCCATGCGGGCCGCCATGTGGCACAGATGCCCCCACGGCGGTAGTGGTATGGACCATCCGTCTATACCGCTTGTGAAGGGCCGGGGGTAACGTCCTGATTTGGCATGGTTGTACGCGCCCTTGCGCAGGAGGTCTCATGAAACCACGAGCCCGCCGGTTGTTGCATATCGTCCTGACGGCCGGTCTCTGCGGTGCGACCCTCCTGATCGGCGGAGGCCAGGCGCACGCCGATACGGTCACACTGTCCGACAACGGCACCAGCGTCACGTTCCACAATCAGGACGGCGACTGGACGATCTGGAAGCAGTGCGTCGTCGTCAGTGGCGTCGACATGATCGGCCCCGGCTACATCGGCCGGTTCGTGACCAAGGCAAACATCACCCCGGTCGACGGATACGGTGCCGGTGGCGGCCGGCAGTACACCGCCGCGTCGGAGGCGGGCTTGGGGATCTTCGGCTACACCGAGAGCCGGGGTGATCCGTCCTCAGGTGCTTGGTGGGACATGAGCAACCGGGCTTGCGCCGCCGAGAACGGCGGGTTCGGGGTGAAGAGCGTCACGACGCCCGGCTATGGCATCGACTCCACCGGGCACGGTTACTACGACCAGGACGTGCTCCTCGGTGACGGCTGGGTGCCCGACAAGCAGCTCTGGGTGCGCTACCACTGGCGGTTCGACGACTCCAACGTCCGGCTCTATACGATGGTGGTCCAGGACTGCGCCAGTGGCAGTTGCGGCACCGACAGTCGCACCGTATTCGTCAAGGCGCCGATGTTCGTCAACAACTTCGGCAACGGCCAGTTCTCCTCGACCAGGCCGAATCACATCAGCACCTTCACCTCGGACGGCAAGTACATTGCTTCAACCGAAAACAACTCGAAGTACCCCAACGACCCCAAGGTCTGGGTGCAGTGCAGCGACCTGACCGACTCCACCGCCACCAATTGCGTCAACGCCGGCTATGACTGCACCTGGAAGCCACCGGCGAACCTGAACCCGACGCAGTCCACCGCGCACTGCTTCTACGACAGCCGAGCCCGGACCCGGCTGGACTACGGCAACGGCACCATCGCGGCCGGTTGCAACACCACGAGCCAGCTCTGCTTCGACATCGTCGCCAGGTCGTACCCGGTGACCAACCTCGACGTACCGCCTGGCGGCTCGGCATTCAACTGGGAAGGCTCAGGTATCGGGCTGGACCAATGGGCGGTCAACGCCGCGAGCGATCCTGCCGCCGGCGTGGCGGGCTGTGGCATCGAGGGCTTCACGGTCACCGATCCATCCGCGCAGCTGGCGCGAGACTGGGAATACCCACTGACCACGACGAGCGGAGCACGTAGTTTCGCCAGCGTCTCGGTCTTCGACAAGGCATGGGACAACTGCTCGGTCGGACCGAACGCGCCTTCACTGTTCCGGCAGCTAGAGAGCTGGGACAAGGCCTATGGCGCATTCTTCTCCTACTCGATCAACGATGGCTGGACGCTGCAGTAGGCAGGCCTATCGCACACCGGATCCGTACTGCGTCAATCGGCCGCTGGCAGTAGCGGCGCCGTTCGCTGCGCGAGGAGAACCCAACCGTTAAGGTTCGTCCCGAGATCATCCGGGCCGGACGAGGGTGGGACCCTAGATGGCATTGTTGTACGTCATCGTGGGCCTGCTGGGCCTGGCCATCGGCTCGTTCCTGAATGTGGTGATCTACCGGCTACCGCGTGGTGAATCCCTCAGCCGGCCACCCTCGCACTGTCCGTCCTGTGCAGCCCCGATCCGGGCCCGGCACAACCTGCCGGTGCTCGGCTGGCTGATCCTGCGCGGGCGGTGCGCCGACTGCTCAGCGCCGATCAGCGTGCGGTATCCGGCCGTCGAGCTCGGCACCGCCGTGCTGTTCCTCGGCGTGACTGCCCGGCTCGACCGGCTTGATCTGCTCTCGGCATTGCCCGCCTACCTCTACTTCGCTGCCATCGGGATCGCATTGGCGCTCATCGACCTGGAGCTCAAGCGGCTGCCGAACCGGATCGTGTTGCCGTCCTATCCGGTGCTGGCAGTGCTGCTGGCCGGCGCCGCGCTCGCTGACGGCGACGGCTGGCGGCTGCTCCGCGCCGGGCTGGCAGCTGCCGCACTGTTCGGGTTCTTCCTGGTGCTGGCCTTCGCCTATCCGTCCGGGATGGGCTTCGGCGACGTCAAGCTGGCCGGCGTGCTGGGCCTGGTGCTGGGTTACCTGTCCTGGTCGGCGGTGCTGATCGGCGCGTTCACCGGCTTCCTACTCGGCGCGCTGGTGGGGGTCGCGGTGCTGGCCAGCGGTCGCGGCACCCGCAAGACCGCCCTGCCGTTCGGCCCGTTCCTGATCGCCGGCACGCTGATCGCGCTGTTCGCCGGCAGCACGATCGCCGGCTGGTATCCGACACCCTGAGCCGGCAGGCATCCTAGGCCGCCGCAGCCGGCGCGACTTGAGTCAGCTGGCTCAGCTGGATGCGCGCAGGATGCAGAACTCGTTGCCCTCGGGGTCGGCAAGCACCACCCATGACGCGTCGGCCTGGCCGATGTCCACTCGGCGTGCCCCGAGCGCGAGCAGGCGCTCCACCTCAGCGTTCTGGTCGACCGGCCGGAAATCGAGATGCAGCCGGTTCTTGCTGGTCTTCGGCTCGGGAACCGGCACGAACAACAGGCCAGGCACCCGGTCCGAGGTCGCCCGGATCTCGAACTCGCCGTCATCCTCGCCGACCACCACCCAACCGAGTGCGTCGGCCCACCAGCGACTGAGCGCCGCTGGATCTCGCGCGTCGATGACGACCTGTTCCCAGTTCAGCTCCACCTCCGCCAGTGTGCCAGCCGGCTGGGCGGCAAGCCGCGGCGCCGGCTGAGCCGTCTCAGCGCTGCATCGCCCAGGACTGCACGGTGATCTCCCGCGAGGACGGGGTTGGCGTCCCGGTCGGGTCGAATACGAACACCCGCGCCCGCAGCCCCAGCCTGCCGGTTGCTGCGCTGCAGGTGGCCGCCGCCTCGCAGACGTAGGCATTGAGGTACACCACGGTGCCGCCCGGGCCGAAGCCGGGCGAGTTGTCGGGGATCTCGATGACCGGGCCGATGTAGCTGGTCGATCCGGTCTCCTTGATCCACAGTGAGCGGGCTACCACCCCGAACCGCAGCACCTGGGCGGTGATGTTGCTCAGTGTCAGATCGATCACCGCGGCCGGGGTGTAGGTGGTGCCCTGGACGTAGGCACTCCCCTTGTAGGCACTCGAGGTCGCCAGCACCGCGCACTGGCCGCTCGAACCGCCGGTGTAGGTCTTGGTCAGGCAGTTCCCGGGCACCGCCGCGGTGGTCTCGCCCCGGAAGGCTGGCGGCGTGTAGCCCAGGCTGAGTTGAATCGTGTCCACCTTCTCGGTGCCGGCGTGCTTGGTCTGGATCGAGTAGGCCGCGCTCGCGCCGGAGAAACCCAGGCTGTGGAAAGCGGTGGCCAGCGCGCCGGTGCCGGAACTGAACAGGTCGACGTTCACGGTCTGAATGCCCGCGCCGGATGTGCTGGGCAGCGTCACCGTGATCGGCGTGCCGGCAACCCCGGCCGCGCTGCGCGGGGTCAGCACCACCGTGCGGGTGTCCGCGGCGGCGCCCGCGGTGTTCTGGTACTTCACCGTCAGGCTGGCCGAGTTCAGCACCGAACCCGCCGGCGCCGTCGCTGCCGGAGCGAACCCGCTCACCGTGAAGGCGCCGGTCTGGTTGCTGGTGCCAGCCTTGGTCCAGGACGCGGACAGCGCATCGCTGTCCACCAGGTTCGTCACCGAGGCGGTGGCACCGAAGTTCGCATCGGTCGTGGGCACCGAGTTCAACTTGGTCACCGCGGCGGCCACCGGGGTCTCCGAGCCCGACTTCATCCCGTAGATCGCGATCGGCGGCCGGCCGGCGTGGTAGCTGCCGCAGATCTCGGCGTCCGCCGTGCCCGAGACGGTCAGCTGGCTGTCCCCGCCGAAGATGAACTGGACGCCCACCGCGGTGTCGGACTTGATCGGGTTCTGGCAGGCGCCGGGCACCGCGGCCGGTACCGTCGGCTTGCTGATCACCGCGCCGGACGAGTTCGTCGGAGTGCCGGCCACCAGCTGGCCGTCAGCCACGGTCCACAGGTCGCTGCCGCTGAGCAGCGGGTTCGAAGTGTTGTGGAAGTCGAAGTAGTAGGTGCCCGGTTGGAACCACCAGACGCTGCCCTTGCACGGGTTGCTGCCGACGCCGTTCATCAGCGAGTTCAGCCCGGCTGCGTCGTCGTAGTAGCCCGGCTGGAAGGTGACCAGCTTGCCGGGACAGTTGGCCGAGGTCGCGGCTGGCGCGGCGCGATAGGTCGGCACCGTGTTCGCGGGCGAGGCGAAGCTCGGGTCGAAGGCATAGTTGGGATCGGCTGCCACGCCGGAGTTGCAGACAGCCGGCGGGGGATTGCTGACGATGGTGCCGCTGCAGCCGGTGTGCGCGAACACGGTGGTGTTGGACTGCAGCGAGCCGTTCGTGACCCGGATGTTGGAGTCCGAGACCACCCCACCGTGCACCAGGAACGGGATCGAGTTGTTCAGCGTCTTGACGTTCAGGCCGTCCTCGCCGGAATCGGTGCCCAGGGTGAGGATGGCGTTGCCCGGCTTGTTGCCGCTGTTGATCTGCACTAACCCACCGGCCGCACCGGTGCTGGGATCAGGTGAGCAGGTGACCGCGACCGAACTCGCCGCGCCGCCGGTGGTGCCCGGGTAGAAGTTCGGCAGCACCAGGGTGTCCGAGGTCGCGGTACTGCCGAAGCACTTGGGGTAGGTCGAGCTGCTCGTGTCGTTGTTGTAGCTGTTGTTCCGCAGCGTGTTGATCGCCGTGTCCACGCCGCCCTGCGCGTCGTAGACGCCGGCTGCCTGGCCGCGCACGACAACCGTGGTACGGATGCTGGTGTCGGCCAGGGTCAGCGTCGCGCCGATCACCAGCGACACCACGGTGACCAGCAGCAGCACCAGGATCAGGGTCGCGCCCGACTCGTCGCCGGCCAGCCGCCGTGCCCGATAGCTGGTCAGTCGCCGTGCCCGGTCGCTGATCAGTTGCCGTGTCCGGTTGCCGCCTATCATGACTGCCTCCGATCGCCGCCGAGGATGACCGAATAGGAAGTGCCCGGCTCGCTGTCCGGGTCGGCGATCGTCAGGGTGAGCGTGATCCGCCGAGGCAGGCTGCTGCCGGTCCCGGTGCACGCGGTGGCGCAGCTGGCCACCGCCGACACCAGATCGTGTGCCAGCACCACGTCGGTGACCGGGGTGGCGTTGCCGGCACAGGTGATCCGGTGCAATTGCTGTTGGGCGCCCACCGATTCGACCAGGTAGGCGGCCCGGGTCTGTACCGGTGCGGCGTTGGCACCGTTCGGGTAGTCGTCCCAGGCCAGTCGGATCACCGCGTTCGGCAGCCCGGGGCTGCCGCACGGATACAGGCCACTGGTGGCTGGCGCGTTCAGCTCCACCGACTGCAGATAGGCATACGGCGTCACGGTGTCGGTCCAGTCCCGGGCACCGAGGCTGGCCACGTCCTGGGCGAAGTAGGCGGCGCTGATCTGGGCGTCGTGGGACTCGGCCAGCCGGGCCGTGGTTGCCTTGGAATTGTGCAGGAATCCGATCAGCAGGTTGCCCACCGGCAGCGTGATGACGCCCATGATGGTGACCGTGAGCAGCAGCTCGATCAGGGTAAAGCCGGCATCGGGTGGTCGCTGCGCTGAGCCGTGGAACCGTCTCAGCATGTCGACCCGATCCCGCACGGCTTGCGCAGCACCACCACCAGCTGCTCGCTGGCGCGGGTGTCGCTGCTGTTCACCGCGATCGTGAGCTGCTGCAGCCCGGTGTCGCTGGCGCAACCGGCCGACCAGGCCGAACCGGTCCAGTACCGGATGGCGACCGGAGCCGCCGTGTAACCGGTGGGTGCGGCATAGCCGACCGTCGCCGCGGCATACGCCGACGGCGCGGCGCACGCCGAATATCCCGTGCCGGCAATGTAACTCTCTACTTGCTCGGCGTAGTTGCGGACGCCGGCGCCGGCGGTGGCCTGCTTGCGATGGATGTCCGACATCGTGATCGAGGCGCCGAAGGCGCCGACCACGGCAACCAGCGCGATGCCCAGGATGGTCAGCGCGACCAGCAGCTCGATCAGCGTCTCGCCGCGATCATCCGAAGACATCGCTCAGACCTTGACCTGATTGAAGATCCCGTACATCGCACTCACCAACGCGATCGCGACGAAGCCGACTATGCCGCCCATCACGATGATCACCAGCGGCTCGAACAGCGACGTCAACTTCTTGATCTTGTAGTCGAGTTCGCCCTCGTAGTACTTCGCGGTGGTCGCCAACTGGTCGTCCAGGGTGCCGGTCTCCTCACCGACCCGGATCATCCGGGTAGCGGTGCCGGGGAAGATCCGGGTCGCGGCGAGCGGGCCGGCCAGTCCCTCGCCGTGCAGCATGGCCTCACCGACCCCGTTCAGGGCCCGAACGAAGACCAAGTTGCGGATCGAGCCGGTGGCCACCCGCAGCGCATCCGGCAGGTTCACCCCGGCGCCGACCATGGAGGACAGGATCCGGGAGAACCGTTCCACCAGCACGAACTGCATGGTCGAGCCGAGCACCGGAACGCGCAGCAGCAACCGGTCCCGGAGGAAGCGGCCGGACTCGGTCCGCACGATCCCGTACCCGACAGCCGCGAACAGCACGATGCCGCCGAGCAGGGCCCACCAGTAGCTGCCGAGGAAGTCGGTGATGCCCAGCAGGATCCTGGTGGGCAGCGGCAGCTTGGCGTCCAGGCTCTTGAAGAACACCTTGAACCGCGGCAACACGTAGACCGACAGCACCACGACCGTGACCACCGCCATGATCGCGATCGCGCTCGGATAGACCAGCGCCGACTTGACCTTGCGCCGGGCTTCCAGGTCCCGCTCCAGGTAGTTGGCAAGTTGATCCAGCACCGTGTCCAGCTGGCCGGTCAGCTCGGCCGACCGGACGATGCCCCGGTAGAACTCGGGGAAGATGTGCGGATGCCGGTCCAGGCAGTCCGACATCCGGTCGCCGCGACGCAGGCCCTGCTCGACGGAGAGCATCATCTTGCGCATCGAACTGTTGTCCGCCTCGGCGCCGATCGTATGCACCGCCTCGATCAGTGGCAGGCCGGCCCGGATGAAGGCGCCGAGCTGCCGGGACAGGTGCATCACCTCGGACCGCTTGACCCGGGGCGCCAGGATCTCCTTCTGCAGCACGCTGGTGCGTTCGGCGACGTGGATGTTGCGCAGCTCGCGCTCATACAGCGCGAGCTCGACCGCCTCCCGGCTGACCGCCTTGCGGGATCCGTGTGTCTCCTCGCCGGTGGGCAGGGTAGCGGTGTAAGAGAAGCGTGGCATCGTCAGACTCCCGTTCCGTACACAGTGCGCAGGACCTCGGCCACCGTGGTGACGCCGTGCTCCACCAGTTGCAGGGCCTCTTCGAGCAACACCCGCATCCCCTCGGCGCGGGCCAGCTTGCGGATCTCGTCGTGCGAGGCGCGGTCGAGCACCAGATCCCGGATGCCCTCGGTGATCGGCAACATCTCATAGACCCCGATCCGGTCGAGATATCCGGTGTGCGCGCAGAAGTTGCAGCCGACGCCGCGGACGAAGCCCGCAGCCGGCACCTGCCCACCGACCGCCTGCAGGAACGCCAGCTCCTCCGCGCTCGGCTGGTAGGTGGCGCGGCAGTAGCCGCAGTTGCGCCGGACCAGGCGCTGGGCGAGCACCGCGGTGACCGACGAGGCGACCAGGAAGGTCTCGATCCCCATGTCGAGCAACCGGTGCAGCGCGGCCACCGAGTCGGTGGCGTGCAGCGAGGACAGCACGAAGTGGCCGGTGAGGGCAGACTGCACCGCGATGCGGGCGGTCTCCACGTCCCGTACCTCGCCGACCAGGATGATGTCCGGGTCCTGCCGCAGGATCGACTTCAGCCCGTTGGCGAAGGTGATTCCGGCCTGCTCGTTGATCTGGATCTGGTTGATCGAGGGGAACATGTACTCGACCGGATCCTCGATCGTCATGATGTTGCGATCGGGGCTGTTGATCTGGCCGAGCGAGCCGTACAGGGTGGTGGTCTTGCCGCTGCCGGTCGGCCCGGCGCAGATCACCATGCCGTACGGCGAACGCAGCAACTGGGCGTACCGGTCGGCGACGTCGTCGGGCATGCCCAGCTGCTCCAGGCTGAACAGCGGCCGGCTCTTGTCCAGCACCCGCAGCACGACCTTCTCCCCGCCCACCACCGCGGTGGTGGAGACCCGGATGTCGACCGGGCGGTCCTCGACCTCGGTACTGATCTGGCCGTCCTGCGGGCGGCGCCGCTCGACGATGTTCATGCCGGCCAGGATCTTGACCCGGCTGACCAGGGCCGGACCGATGGAGCCGGGCAGCTCCAGCACGTCGTGCAGCGCGCCGTCGATCCGGTAGCGCACCCGGACCAGTTCCGGCTTGGGCTCGATGTGGACATCGGAGGCCCGGTCCCGCAGCGCCTGGGTGATGATCATCTGCACCACCTGCACCACCGGCGCCTCGTCCGCACTGGTCACCGACTCGAGCTGGGCGGCGGCGTCCCGGCGGATACCATCGCGGGCCTCGAACAGCTTCACCTGGCTGTCCACGGCACTCAGCGCGCGGTAGCTGTTGTCGATGGCGCGCATCAGATCGGTTTGCGCGGCAAGCCGGAACTCGACCGGCCGACCGATCAGGTCACGGATGCTGGTGAGCGTGCTCTGGGCCGGCTCGGCGATCGCGACGATGGCCTTGTGGTCGTCCACGGTCAGCGGCAACGCCAGCAGCGCGCGAGCGGCGGCGTCCGGTAGCAGCGCGAGTGCCTCCGGCTGCGGGGTAAGGTCGCGCAGGTCGGTCAGCTGCAGCGTGCTCTGTTCGGCCAGGATTTCGGTCAGGTCGTGCTCGTTGAGCAGGCCCTGCTCGAGCAGCGCCCGACCGATTCGCTTGGCCGAACCGGCCCGCACCCGCTCCAGCGCGGCAACGACCTGTTCCGGGGTGACCAGGTTGGCGGCCACCAGCAGTTCGCCGAGCCGGCGGCCGGTGTCCTGCACGGAGATGTCGACGGGCGCCGCGGTCGTGGCCGGCGCGGCGTGCCGTGCTTCGCGGGTGCGCAACTTCATGTCGACACGCTCACCGCAGGGTGGACCGGTACCGCGACCGGTACCGGCAGGCTGATGTCGTGCGGGTGCAGGCTGCGGGTGGCGGCGTCTTCATAACTCACCAAGCCGTGCTGGACCAGCAGCGACAGCGACTGCTCGAGGCTGATCATGCCGTCACGCTGGCCGGTGAGCAGGCTGTTGCGCAGTTGGTGGGTCTTACCCTCCTTGATCAGGTTGCGGACCGCCGGCGTGGCCACCAGCACCTCGTAGGCGGCGACCATGCCGCCGCCGATCCGCGGGATCAGCCGCTGGTAGACGATGCCGGTCAACGCCGCGGCGAGCTGCACCCGGATCTGGGCCTGCTGCTCGGCCGGGAACACGTCGATCATCCGGGCCAGCGACTGGCTGGTGTCGTTGGTGTGCAGGGTGGCGAAGACCAGGTGGCCGGTCTCGGCGATGGTGAGGGCGAAGCGGATCGATTCCAGATCGCGCATCTCACCGACCAGCAGGACGTCCGGGTCCTCCCGCAAGGCCGAGCGCAGGGCATCCGGGAAGCTGTCGGTGTCGCTGCCGACCTCGCGCTGGTTGACCGCGGACCGCTTGTGGTCGTGCACGTACTCGATCGGGTCCTCGATGGTGATGATGTGGCAGGCCCGCTCGGTGTTGATCTGGTCGATCACCGCGGCCAGCGTGGTCGACTTGCCGGACCCGGTGGGCCCGGTGACCAGGACCAGCCCCTGATGCTGGCGGGCGAAGCCGGCCAGCACCGGAGGCAGGCCGAGCTGCTGCATGGTGGGGATCGCTCGTGGGATCATCCGCAGCGCGATGGCGATCAGGTCCCGCTGCAGGAAGGCGTTGCCACGGACCCTGGCCTGTTCCCGCCAGCTGAAGGAGAAGTCGTACTCCCGGCTGGCGCTGAAGGTGGCCGACTGGGCCGGGCTGAGCAGTTCGGCCAGCAGCGACTCGGTGTCGTCACCGGTCAGCCGGGGTTGGTTGGCCGCCGACTGCAGCTCGCCGTGCACCCGCAGCTGCGGTGGCAACCCGGCGGTCAGCAGCAGATCGGTGCCGCCGGCCTGCCACAGCACGTCCAGCAGGGCGTCGATCCGGCTGCCCAGGGTGTGCGAGCGCATGGCGTTCCCTTCATTCGTTCGGTGCTTTTTGGTTCGGTGCGGTGCCGCTGTAATGCCGGCCGGAGGGTGGGTCGCCGCCAGGACGACCCACCCGGACCGGTGCAACGGCAGACTGTGGATTACCTGCCGTTAGCTGAAGCAGTCGGTGGTGAAGGCGGGGGCGGTGCCTTGGTACTTGGCGGTGACGACGTTGGTGACGTAGGTGACCTTGTACTTGTCGTTCGCTCCGGTGCCGTCCGGCGGGGTTTCCTTGAGGTAGCCCGCGGTGTGCAGAGCGTCCGCGCTCGCTGCGTAGCTGCCGACCTTGGCGTAGTAGGCCTCGCCGGCGATCTCGACGTTCTTCGCGTCCGACTTGCAGGCGGCCTGCACGCCGTCGTTGTTGAACGCGCTGACCGCGAAGACCACGATGCCGGCCAGCACGCCGAGAATGACGACCACGATCAGGAGCTCGATGAGCGTGAAACCGGCCTCTACGGCGCGGATCTTGCGAATTCGCTGCAACATTTCTTTTCTTTCCCCCTTGAGAGGCGGCGGTCACGGTGAACGCCGCGGTTGATGTCGACCGCGGCGCAGGCCCGCCGGGTGACGACCGCCGGCCTGGCCGGTGGCTTGGTGCGATTTCCGGGTGTTACAGGGTGGGGCTTCTATCGGTGGTGCTATCGGCTCGCGGGGGAGAACGCAGACTCAGCTCAGCCAGCTGGGATACCGCGACGCTGACCGGGTGCTGGCTGGCGGCGGCCACCAGTGGCACGCCCAGGTTGATCGAGGAGGGCACGTCCCGGCTGGACGGGATATGCACCGACACCGGGGCGCGCAGCATCCGCTCCACGTCGGCGACGGTGATGCCGACCCGGGAGTCGGACCGGTTGAACACGATGGTGCGCGCTGTCCTCGGATAGCGCAGCAGATCCATCGCGTCCAGCGTGCGGCGCAGGTTGAGCAGTGCCGGCCGTTCCGGGGTGGTCAGCAGGATGTGCAGGTCGGACCGGTCCAGCGCGGCCAGCACCGACCCGGTGAACCGGGCGCAGGTGTCGACCACGACCGCGTCGTACTCGGTCGCCAACCGGTCCAGCACCATCGCGACGAGCTCGGCGGAGATGCGCTCGGCATGCCCCGGCTCCACCGGGGCCAGGATGGCGTCGAGACCCGGTTGGATGGTCGTGGTCAACTCGGCGGTCGGTTCGACCAGCGCGTCGGCCAACGTCCGGCGGGTGGTCAGCTGCAGGGCGGTGGCCACGTCGCCGTAGCTGAGATCCAGGTCGAGCAGGCAGACCCGGCGGGCGCCCTCGGCGTGCAGCGCGTAGGCCAGGTTGGTGGCGACCGTGGTCTTGCCGCAGCCGCCCTTGGTGGAGAACACGGAGTACACCCGACCGCGAACCGGCGAGGGCTCGATGGCCATCCGGTACCTCCTGACGGATCGGTGCGGCGCTGGGTGTGTGATCCGTATCAGAGTGAGGGCTGGCGGGCTGCCGGCGTAGCGGCTCATCGGCTGATTCGTAGTCAGCCGTACCGACACCGGTCGGCCGACAGCTGTCGGCCGGTCGGCCGACAGCCACGCCGACGGATCGGCATGGTTCGACCGCCGCGGCCGTATTGTCGCCCGATGCGCTCGCGGCGTCATGACCGTTCGGACGGCGGTGGCCAGTGAATCCAGGGCACGTCCTCGTACTGGCGGATCACGTCGTCGTCGTTGGCTCGCCCGTTATCGAAACCAAAAGCTCGCCCGAACAAAACTTGTCAAACCCGAGCGCATGCGTCATTGCGACGGCATCAATTCGCGGGTTGCGTAAAGTCGGTACGAAGTTCCCGGACAAAAGAGCCCTCTGAATGGTTTGATTTTCCTCAGCGGCGTCGGGCGGGATGCCGAGGGATTCGGGGGGATCCGATGTATGCGGTGCGGTTTGGGGCAGTTCGATCGACCGGCTTGCCGATAGTCCGGCGGGCGGTGTCACGATGACCGGACTGCGACTGCTGGTGGTCGAGGGCCACCCGGTCACCCGACTGGGGTTGGCCCGGATGGCCGCCGAGCAGCCCGACCTGCAGGTGGTCGGCGCGACCGACTCGGCCGCCGAGGCGATCCGGCTGGTCACCGCCTTCCGACCGGATGTGGTGACGGTGGACGTTTCGCTGCCGGACCGGGACGGCCTTGACCTGGCTCGTGAGCTGCGCGACCGCTTCGACGGACTGGGCATCGTGGTGCTGACCGCGCTGGGCGATGACGACGTGTTGTTCCGCGCGCTCGAGACTGGAGTGTCGGCGTTCGTGTCGAAGCAGGCGGGGGTCGATGAGGTGCTCGCGGCCATCCGGCATGCCGGGGTGGCCGCGCTGTCGTTCAGCGCGACCGGGCTGGCCGCCGCGCTGCGGCGCCGCCAGCAGCAGGCCGACAGCCGGGTGCTGAGCACCCGGGAGCGAGAGGTGTTGACTCACCTGATGTCCGGCCAGTCCGTGCCGTCGCTGGCGGCCGAGCTCTACATCAGCCTGTCGACCGCCAAGACCTACGTGGCCCGGCTCTACGACAAGCTGGGGGTCAGCAACCGGTCCCAGGCGGTGCTCGCCGCGGCCCGGCTGGGCTTCGCCGACGAGTTGAGTCCGCTGCGCTCGCCCGCCTGATCGCCGGCCGGCGCCGATCCCTGGTGCCTGGTCAGGGCGCGAGCCGGGTCAGGAACCGCTGGGCGCCGGTGATGAGCTGACGGACGGGCTCGCGGTGCTGCTGGCCTCGCTGGACCCGGACGGGGTTGCGACCGGTTCGCTGGTCGCAACGCCCGGCGCGCTGGAACCACCCACGCCGGCCGGTGCGCTGCCGCTCGGCTCGCTACCACCGGCCGACGTGCCACCGGGCGAAGGACTGACCGGGGCGGAGCCGCTCGGAGCGCTCGGGGCGCTGCCCGACGAGCTGGGCGAGCTCCCGGCACCGGGGGTTGCCGCGTCCTTGCCGATGATGGCCAGGATCTGCTGCTCGAAAGTGGTTAGCCGATTCCGGATGTCGGTGAAGGACAGGCCCTGCAAGTGGCTGCTGAACTGCTGGATCTGTTGCCACAGCGCGGTCAGTTGCTGTAGCTCGGTCGGATTCGGGTTGTCCGGCAGGGTCACCACCAGCTGCACGGCGAGGGCCTGGGCCAGGCAGGACACGCAGTCGTAGTTGACCGCGCCGGAGATGTTCTGCGGCACGATCACATGCGCCTGCCCGACGATCAGCAGCACCTGGAAGCTGATCGCGGTGGCCTGGCAGTCCTGGCAGTGCGCGAAGGCGTACGCCTCGTTCTTGTTCAGCACGGTGTCCGAGTCGGCCCAGACCATCGCGAAGGCGACGTCGTAGACCACCGTGCCGTCCCGGGTGTTCACCGCCAGCGTCTGGTTATCACCGACGCCGGGCGGCAGCGGCCGGTTGAACGGGAATACCCAGGTAGGGGCGGTGGATCCGTCCGGCGCCTTGCCGCGCGGCACCAGCACCAGCGATAGCGCCGGGTGGTCCGCGCTCGGCACCGGGCCGGCGTCGCTCGGCCAGACGGTCACCGCCGAGACCTGCCGGCCCTCGGCCAGCCCGGCCGGATCAAGGTGCTGGAAGGAGGCCGGCAGCAGGTCGGCCAGGGTGCCTCGCTCGGTGGCCTGGATCGGCCGGTAGTTGCCGTGCGGCCACCAGGCGAAGACCAGTGCGACCAGCACGCCGGCTGCCACCAGGCCGGCTGCCGCCCGGCGGCCCGGCCGGTCGCGGGTCGCCCGCAGCACCGATCGGCCCAGTTGGCGCACCGACCGGCTGAGCATGTAACCGACACCGAAGATGGGCAGCACGACCGCGATCACGGCCAGCACCTTGGCCAGCCCGCCGACCAGATCACCGGCGGCGACCCGATCCAGCAGCTGGGCCCACTGGTGATCGAAGCTGACCGCCGCCGAGGCCACGATCCGGGGCAGGCTGAGCACCATGGCAAGCACCGTGAGCAGCATCAGCGGCACCACCAGCACCACCCAGAGGGTGACCACCGCGCGGGCCCAGGGCTTGAGCAGGCGGGCTCGCGGATCGCGCCATCGGCCGGGCAGCAACCCGGCCAGCGTCGGCTTGATCTGATGGAACAGGTCGGGCACGCCGGTCAGGTCCGCCAGCACGTGGTAGCCGTCGAACCGGATCAGCGGCGGCAGCTGGCGGATCATCTGGATCAACTGGGCACCGATGATGAGCAGCAGCGCATCCCAGCCGGTCAGCCACCAGAGCCCGAAGATCCCCACTGAGAGCAGGGCATTGAAGTACAGGCCGCCGAGGTCGGTACGCAGCCGGCCACCCCGGCCGAGCCGGTAGCTGTCGGTGACGTCGGTGTAGAAGGCCGGCCAGATCAGGTACAGCCCGCTGCCCATCGCGCCCGGGGTGGCACCGCCGTACCGGGCGGCGGCGGCGTGGCCGAACTCGTGGAAGCCCGCTGAAACCAGGGTGATCGCGAACACCGCGAGCAGCATGCCGGGCGAGGCGAAGGCCTGGTGCGCGGCGAAGCCCAGCCCCTGGTCGAACAGCACCCACTTGGTGATCAGGACGAAGGCCACCACCACCGCCAGCACCAGCAGCGGGTTGAACAGCCGGGCGAACGGCGCGGTGATCCGTCGGGTCACCGCCGGGTTCGACACCACCCAGCGGAACCGCAGTGCCAGCAGCGGATTGGCCTTGCGGACTTCGGGCTCGGCACCGTCCGGCAACCGGATCAGGCCCAGCGGGCGGAGCTTGTCCTCGACCAGCGCGCGGGCGTTGTCGGCGCTGATCGAACGGCCGAAGGCCGCGCTCACACCGGTCGCGATCTCGGCATAGTTCCGGTGCCCGTCCACCGCTTCCAGCAGCAGGTACAGCAGCCGGGTCAACTGCAGGGTCTGGCCGTCCCGACGTCGGACCAGCGCCGGTGGCCGCCGGTAGCCGGAGCCGGGCATCTCGCCGATCAGTTCCAGGCCGGTTGCCCGCACCGGAACGTCGGTGGCTACCGGCTCGGCCGCGGCATCGACGTAGGTCGGAGCACCGCCAGGCGGCGGCATACCACCGCCTGGCGGGGGACCGCTGAGCACGCTCATGCCGTGCTCGGGTTACTGATGGATGGTGGAGGTCTGGTCGCCGGTGGCAGTGGCATCGCCCTGGATGCTCTGATCGATCACAGCGTCCTGCTGGGAGACCGCCACCGCGTTGGAGTCGATCGAGCCGATGTTGGCCGACACCGCCGCATCGATCGGCGCCGCGGCGTTGGCGTTCGCCGCCACCGCGCCGTCGATCGGCGCCGCCAGGTTCAGGTCAGCGTTGAGGTCGACGTTCACATTGAGCAGGTTGCCACTGAGCGCATCACCCGGGGTGGCCACCGAGGTGCCGCCCGCTGCCGGCTGGGTGGCATCGGCCGGGGCCGGCGCGGCGCCCTGGGTGATGTCGCTGTGCTGGGCAGAGGTCGCGGTCGCGTCGCCGACGATGCCCTGATGGATCGCGGCGCCCTGCACCGCCTCGGCGCCCGCGGTCGAACCGGCGGACAGCACGTTCGCGCCGACCGAGGCTTCGATGGGTGCGGCGATATTGGCGTTCGCGCCGACCGCCAGGTCTATCGGCGCCGCTGCGTCCAGCGCCAAGTCGAGGTTTGCGTTCAGGTCGAGCAACGACATGACTTCCTTGTCGGGAAGCGGAGTGCCGCTCTCGGCGGCCAGCTCCTCAGCCGACATCGGCTCCAGGTCGTCGTGCACAGTCATCGCCTCCTTGCGCGGCAGCGTTGCCGCCGGTGGGGATATTGATCGACATAGATCTACCTACCCCGGACCGGTGCCGGCTAAACCCGGCATAAGGCCCGGCATAGGGCCGGCATAAGGCTCAGCGCGCCTGGTGTGAGCTGGCTAACGCCGGCGGCCAGGGCCGCGCCGGCCCGGGATTACTGGGTTTGGCTGCTCAGCACCGTGGAGGAATCGATCTTCAGAATGCCGTCCTCGGGTACCAGCCGGAACGCCGTCCGCTCCCGCACCACCCGGCCGTCCCGGTAGGTGTAGGTCAGGCTCGCCTGGGCCGAGTCCGGGGCGGTGCCACTGACATCGGCGGTCTCGACCCGGTCGATCGAGCCCCAGAACGAGTCGTAGTACTTGCGATTGCGCGCCGTGCCGTGCTGGTAGCTCCTGGTCAGTCGGTTCCAGGCCGCGTCGGTGTTGGCCGGCAGCAGGGCGTAGTAGTCGGTGATCGCCTGGGCAAGCTGCGCATCGGTCGGCGTGCTCTGCTGGCCCTGCGAGGCCGTCGGCGAGCTGGATTCGGGTGTCGACTGCTCGGTCGTGCTGGTGGCGGTGCTGCTGGCCGGTTGACTGGCGGCCGAGGTGGTGGGCGGACGCACGCTGGAATGGGTGGCCGAGACGCCGGGTGGGTTGGCCGGCGACCCGCCGCCGTCCTGGTTCATCAGCAGCAGCGCGGCCGCGATGCCGAGCCCGATCAGCACGGCGGCCGCGATCAGCACGACCAGGGCACGGTTCGAGCCCGGCTCGCGACCTGCGGGCGGCCGCAGCGGGGGTCCGGCCGGCGGCCCGACCGGCCCGACCGGCTCAACCGGCGGCAGGGTGGCGGTCGGTGCCGCTCCCAGGCCGGTCACCGGCTGGTTGGTCGACCACGGTTCGGCCGGCACCGGGACCGGTATCGGCGGCACCATCGGCCGGGTGGGTTCCTGCATCGAGTCGAGGTCGGCACGCAGCGCGGTCAAGGTGCGGCTGACGTCGATCATCGGCGGCCGGTCGGCCGGGTTGGCCGCGAGCATCCGGACCAGCAACGGCGCCAGCGGCCCGCTCCGGCGGGGCGGGACGGTCTGGCCGGAGGCGACCCGGTGCAGCAGCGCCATCGGATTCTCGGCGGTGCCGAACGGCGGGCTGCCTTCCAGCGCCGCGTACAGCGTCGCGCCGAGGGAGAACACATCGGCGGCGGCGTCGGATCTGGCGCCGCGGGCCACCTCCGGGGCGAGGTAGGCCGGGGTGCCGGTCACCATGCCGACCGAGGTCAGCGTGACGTCGCCGACCGCGTGCGACACCCCGAAGTCGGTCAGCTTCGCCGAGCCGTCCTCGGTGATCAGCACATTGCTGGGCTTGACGTCGCGGTGCACGATGCCGGCCTGATGCGCCGCGGCCAGCGCGGAGGCGATGTCGGCACCGATTCCGGCCACCACGGTCGGCGCCAGCGCTCCCTTCTCGTTCAGGATCTCCTGCAGGCTTTGCGACGGTACGTACTGCATGATCAGGCACGGCCGGCCCTCGTGCTCGACCACGTCGTACACCGGCACCGCGTGCGGATGGTGCAGCCGGGCGGTGATCCGGGCCTCCCGCATCGCCCGGTCCACCGCGACCTGGGCGTCCTCCTTGCTCAGGCCAGGCTGGTACAGCAGTTGCTTGACCGCGACCGGCCGCTGCAGCAGCTCGTCCCAGGCCTCCCACACCGAGCCCATACCACCGGCCGCCAGGCGATTGACCAGGCGATAGCGCCCGGCGAGCACGGCGTCGGGTGCGTCCACAAATCACCTCCGGGCACGGTGCGCGAGCCGGTTTGGCCTCCTCGACCCTACGACACCCGGCGGAACAGCCGGGACCTCTCCGGATCGGATCGACGCCGGCAGGAGTCCGGCCTCGGCCGTCAGAAGCCGCCGCGCAGCCGGATCCACCGGTAGCCCCAGCCGGTCAGCGACAGCTCGGTGACCTTCCTGGGCAGTGGCTCGTAGTCGGTGTCAGCGAATACCTCGTAGGCGTGCTCGCCGATCCGCAATGTGCTCGCGTCGATGGTGACCGGCTGGTCGGCCAGGTTGTGCAGCAGCAGGATGGAGCCGGCCGCCTCGTCGAAACGATGCGCCAGAACCGAGCGGGGCAGCGGCACGTCGAGGACGGTGGGGCCACCACAGCCGATCTCGGGGCACTCGCGCAGCACCCGGATCAGCTGTTCGAACCAGCGCAGCAACGAGTCCCGGTCCCGGCTCTGGTCACGGACGTTGACCCGCTTGGGCGCGTACGGGCCGCGGCTGGCGATCGGACGGAACAGTTCGGCCGCCGGGGCGCTGGAGAAGCCTGCCGTCCGGCTGTCGTCCCATTGCATGGGGGTGCGGATCGCGTCGCGTCCGGGGAGGCCGAGGTTCTCGCTCATGCCGATCTCCTCGCCGTAGCGCAGCACCGGGGTGCCGGGCATGCTGAACTGCAGCGAGTAGGCCAGTTCGATGCGCCGGCGCTCACCGCGCAGCATCGGCGCGAGCCGGCGCCGGATGCCACGGTCATAGATCCGCATGCCTGGTTTCGGGGCGAACACCGCCTCCACGTCGGTGCGCTGCTCGTCGGTCAGCTTGCTCAGGTCCAGCTCGTCGTGGTTGCGCAGGAAGGTGGCCCACTGCGCCCGCTCAGGTAGCCGAGGCAGGCCCTGCAGGGCCTGCACCAGCGGCTCGGCGTCCTGACGGGCCAGTGCCAGCCACAGTTGCGCGTTGAGCCCGAAGGCGAACATCATCTGCGCCCGGTCGTTCGGCCCGTCCGGGGCTGAGGTGCAGTATCGCGGGATGTCGTCGTGGGCCACGTTGGCCTCGCACAGCAGCACCGCGTCGCCGGTGTGCCACTGCACGTCCTGGCGCCAGTGGTCGAGGATCGAGAAGTCCAGCGGGCCCGGATCCGCCGCTGGGGTGACCTGTTCCAGCACGAACGGCGCCGCATCGATGCGGAATCCCGACGCGCCCAGCTGCAGCCAGTACGCCATCACCTTGCCGATCTCGGCGCGCACCGCGGGATTGGTCCAGTTCAGATCCGGCTGGAAATCGTAGAAGCGATGGAAGTACCACGCGCCGACCTGCTTCTGGTAGGTCCAGGTCTCGTCCTGCTCGCCGGGGAACACGATCCCCTGCCGGCGATCCGCCGGCTCCTCCTTGCTCCAGACGTACCAGTCGCGGTAAGGCGAATCTGGATCGCCGCAGGCCGATCTGAACCAGGGGTGCTGGTCCGAGGTGTGGTTGACGACAAGGTCGAGCAGCAGCCGGATGCCCCGTTGGCGGGCCTGGATCGCCAGCTCGGTGAAGTCACCCAGGCTGCCCAGCCGGGGGTCGACGGCGTAGTAGTCACTGATGTCGTAACCGTTGTCCCGGTGCGGCGAGGGATTGATCGGGTTGAGCCATAGGCAGGTCACGCCGAGGCGGGCCAGGTAGTCCAGCCGGCCGATCAGACCCGGCAGGTCACCGCAACCATCGCCGTTGGAGTCCTGGAAGGAGTCGACCTCGACGCAGTAGATGACGGCTTCCTGGTACCAGCGATCTGACACAAGTGGCTCCATCCCGAGCGTCCGGCATCGTCAGACGACGATTACACCAGAGCGTCAGGTGGCGCCATGCCAGCATGCCGACGCTGTCAGGCTGCGAGCCCAGGACTCCTGAGCTGGCCCTGGGCCATCGCCTCGACCACCCGCACTGCTCGGCTGACTTCATTGCGCTGACGGCAGTGCGTCGCGCGGCTGCTGTCGCGGTCGGCCACTAGCCTCGCCTCATGTCCAAGGATCGCCTTGAGGCCTTCAGCGACGGCGTCATCGCCATCCTGATCACGATCATGGTGCTGGAGTTGCGGATCCCGGAGGGCGGCACCTGGTCCGCACTGCGAGCGGAGCTGCCGGTCCTGCTGGCCTACGTTCTCAGCTTCGTCTACCTCGGCATCTACTGGAACAACCATCACCACATGCTCTCGGCGGTGAACCGGGTGTCCGGCGGGACGCTGTGGGCCAATTTGCATCTGCTGTTCTGGCTTTCCCTGGTCCCGTTCGCGACGGGATGGATGAGTGAGAACCACTTTCCGTCCGCTCCCACTGCCGCGTACGGCATGGTGCTGCTCGCGGCCGCGCTGGCCTACTACCTGCTGCAGGCCGCGTTGCTGCACGCCGGTGGTGACAACTCCTTGCTGGCTTCGGCGATCGGGCGCGACATCAAGGGCAAACTCTCCCCGTTGCTGTACTGCCTGGGCATCGGACTGTCCTTCGCGAACCGCTGGCTCGGCATCGCCGTCTATGTCGTGGTGGCCCTGATGTGGCTGATGCCCGACCGCCGGGTCGAACGCGTCGTGGCTCGCCGGGGCGAGGGTGGGGAAGGCTGAATTCGTAGTCGTGCCTCGGCTCAGGACAAACGGCCGACCTGGCCGAGGACGTCCTCGGCGCAGCCGTAGGACAGGGTGACCCCGGCGCCACCGTGGCCGTAGCAGTGCACCACCGGACCGTGCCTGGTGAGTTCCGTCTCCAACCGCACCGCCGGCCGGCCGGGACGAAGACCGACCCGGTGACCGAGGATGCGAGCGGTCTCGAGCTCGGGCAGGAGTTCGGCGCACCGCTTCAGGATGGCGGCAGCCGTCTCGGGTCGAACGGTCAGAGCCTCAGCACCGTCTTCGGCGGTGCCGCCGAGCAGCACCGTGCTCTCACGCGGAACGATGTAGCTGAGCTGTTGCGGATCATGCTGAGCGAGCAGCCATTCGGTAAGCCCGAACTGTGCCACGACCACCACCTGGCCGCGTACTGGCGTCATAGTCTGATCGTGGACCAGCTGCCGGGCGCCGAGTCCGGTGCAGTTCACCACCACCTCGGCGCCGGCGAAGGCGCCCGCCAGTTCGTCGATGTGCTCGCTGCGGACTCCGACGCCCAGCGTTCGCAGCTGATCGTGCAGCCACGGCAGGTGGACTGCCATGTCGATGACCGGCACCGTCAACTCGTAACCGTCGACGTAGCCGGCCGGCAGCCGGTCAACGCCGACCCGATCCAGCCCGGGCACCGCCGGGCGCCACCACGGATCGGCGGCGGGCTGGCGGAACAGCTCGCGCCCCAGCCGTAGCCGGACTCCGGCGGACGGATCGGCGGTCAGACCGCAAAGCACGTCATAGGTCCTCGCCGCCCAGCCGATGACGGCCTCTTGCGGGTAGGCCCGGTACGGATACCAGAGGGCCGCCGCGACCGCCGAAGTCGTGTGCTCCCCGGTCGCCGCGGCGACAACCTCGACGGCGTGGCCGGCCTGCGCTAGCCGCAGCGCGCTGGCCAGCCCGACCACGCCGCCGCCGACAACCCTGACCTTCACGACGTCGATTATCGACCCGGCTGCCAAGCCGCGGGCACAGCGGACGTCCTCCTACGTAGACTGTGCGCATACCTGCGCATAGGAAAGTGAGGGTCCCGCAATGGGTCGTGCGAATGTCTACCTCCCCGACGATCTCGAACGCCGCGTCAAGGCGGCCCGGCTGCCCGTCTCCGAGATCTGCCAGCGCGCGCTGTTGGCTGCTGTCGAGGCAGCCGAGGGCGGTCTTCCGGGCTTCAGCGAGTCGATCACCGCGCAGTTCCACCGCGGTTGGGAGGCGGCCGTTCGGTGGATCGACACGGCGCCGATGGCCAGCCTGCTGACGCTGCTGCGGGATCAGCGGCTGGAGGAGGTTCCCGCTGAGCTGCTGCCGGAGGACCTGTACGCCCTGACCGATGAGCAGACCTTGGCCTGGGAGGCGGGGTTCATGGCCGCGGGCCGGGCGACCATCCGGCTGCCGTTACCGGTTACGGGTTCTGCTGACGCACAGCGGGAGTCGAGCGAGGCCGGAACGGAATCCGACGAGGACTCGCGGGCCTCGGCCGACGCAGCCGGCGGGCTCGGTGATGACGCCGACTGCCGGATCGGGGTGACCCTGGACGGGCATCCGGTCTCCTTCGATCCGCACGCCGCCGTCCGCGCCGGGAAGAGTCCACTGTTCGCGATCCTCGGCGAGTCGGAGCATCGCGCCCGACTTGCCTTGAGCGTTGCGCAGGATGCCGCGGCGCGGGGTGTCGGGGTCGTACTGCTGGATCTCTCCGGCCAGCTCGTGTCGCGTGCGGCCGGTCTGGGGAAGAACGTCCGGGTGGTCCGCCGTGCACAAGCGCCGTTGCCCGGATTCGAGGAGTTCGTCCACGGGGCTGTCGGTCTGGGCGGGCTCTGGGAGACGGTCGGCAGCCTGTCGCGCGGCAGCGGCCTGGCCGACCTCCTGGGTGGTGGCTCGAGCGAGGACCAGATCGAACCCGGTTACGTGACGGTCATCGGGTTGCCCCGGGATAATCAGATCGGTGCCGCGCTGTCCGCCGTGCAGGTGCTGACCCAATTCAGGTCCCGGGTCGATTTCCCACGCATGCTGCAAGTCGACCTCGGCGAGGGCATGGGCCTGCCCGCCGGCCTGGCCTCCCGACTGGGCGGCATCACCCGGTTCGCCCGCCAGCAGAACGTGGCGGTCGGACTCGCGGCCGCCGGCGCCGGCGCGGTCGCGCAGATCGCCGGCAGCGGCGCCCAACTGTCGACCGTGATCGCGTTTGCCACCAGCAACCCGGTCGAGGCCGATCGGTTGCGCGGCCTGATGGGTGCCGGCGCTCCGATCCTGGTGAACCCACCTGGCACCTCGAGCATCCCAAGCGATGAGACCTGGGCCGTGATGCGGGATCTGCAAGGACGCTTCGGCCAGGTGCGGATGGAAGGCTGGTGAGCCCGGGCCGCGATCGGGTGCGGCTCAACCGTGGTTCTGCACGGCAGCCGGCCGCGGCGATACCGCGCTGCGCGGCTGGGTGCTGAACATCACCAGCAGCGCCAGCGCGGCCAGCGCGGCCACCCCTTCTGCCACTGCGCTCAACCACTTCTCGGTCGGTAGCCAGTACGGGTCGTACATGTTCGGGACCGGACCGAAGGCTCCGATATCGACGTAGCGGTAGACCAGGACCGCCACCAACCCAGCCGCGGCAACCAGGAACGCGAACGCCGCCGTGTAACGACGTGGCCGAAGCAGCAGGGCCAACGCCGCGACGATTGCCGCGACGGCCTCGGCGCGGAACAGGTCGGTCTCGCTCAGGGTGCTCGTCTTGTTGTGCTTGAAGGCTGACGCCAGGTGGAAATGCACGTAGGCATCCACGGCCAGACCCACCACCACAATGACGGTCAGAGCAATCCGCATCGCCCATCGGTCTCGACCCATCTTCAACACCGTCCCTCTGCCGGAAGGCTTGACATTATCCCGCGGTATCGCGGGAGCCATCGCCGAAGTTCCCCTTGCTCATGAGAACGGAGGCACGCCTGCGCCGGTTCAACCGGATGCCTCTCGCGCCGGGGCGACAAACCAGACACTTGCCTTAGCCTGTTCGGCGGGGGAGGCTGCTATGCATGACGCAGGTACGAGCTCGGCTTCTGTCGCACCGCATATTCAGGGCCACGATGATCTTGGCACTGATCGGCGCCTCTTCGATCCTGGCAGCGCCCGCGGTGGCAGGTGCCAGCCCGACCGGCTCGATCGTGCCCGCCGCGGTGACGGCGACCGGCCAGCCAGACCTCGGGCCGAACGTCTACCTGTTCGACCCCTCGATGCCGCAGACTCAGATCCAGCAGACGGTCGATGCGATCGCCGCCCAGCAGTTGCCCAACCAGTTCGGGACGCAGCGCTATGCGTTGCTGTTCAAGCCGGGCAGCTATGGGACTCCCCTGCACCCGTTGAACTTCCAGGTGGGCTACTACACCGACGTCGCCGGTCTCGGCGTATCGCCCGGCGACGTGGTGATCAACGGTTCGGTGTACGTCCACAACCAGTGCGACAGTGGCGGCTGCGTCGCCCTGAACAACTTCTGGCGATCATTGTCGAACCTCACGATCAACGTGGCCAACCCGGATTTCGGTTGCTACACCGGCGAGTTCTGGGCGGTGTCGCAGGCCGCGCCGATGCGGCGGGTGCATATCAACGGGCTCACCACGCTGATGGACTACTGCACCGGCCCGTCGTTCGCCAGCGGTGGTTTCATCGCGGACTCGAAGTTCGACGGCAGCACCGTGGTCAACGGATCACAGCAGCAGTTCTTCGTCCGCAACAGCACGCTGGACGGTTGGACCAACGGCGTGTGGAACCAGGTCTTCGCCGGGGTCACCGGCGCGCCGGCCCAGTGCTTCCCCGCGCAGGCGAGCTGCGGCGGGCCGTACACGACGCTGGCCACCACGCCGGTCAGCCGTGAGAAGCCGTACCTGTACCTCGACGGCAGCGGAGATTACCGGGTGTTCGTCCCGGCCGCGCGGCGGAACTCCGCCGGTGACAGCTGGTCGGCCGGACCCGCCCAGGGACGATCGATCCCGCTGTCGGACTTCTTCATCGCCAAGCCGTCGGACTCGGACCAGCTGATCAACAGCCAGCTTGCCCGAGGCCAGAACCTGCTGCTGACTCCTGGCGTGTACGACGTCGACCAGACGATCAAGATCAAGCGTGCGGACACCGTCGTGCTCGGGCTGGGATTTGCCACCCTGACGGCGACCGGCGGAGCCGTCGCCATGAGCGTCGCGGACGTGCCCGGGGTCGACATCGCGGGCCTGATCATCGACGCGGGCAGCGTGAACTCGCCAGCGCTGCTGCGCATCGGCAGCCAGCACGCGCTTGATGGCGCGGCTCGCGAGCACAACGGTTGGAGCGACCCGGCCGACCCGACCGGCCTGCAGGACGTGTTCTTCCGGGTCGGCGGGCCACACCTTGGTAAGGCGAGCGTCAGCCTCGAGGTGAACAGCGACAACGTCGTGCTCGATGACATCTGGGCCTGGCGCGCCGACCACGGCAGCGGCGTCGGCTGGACCCAGAACACCGCTGATACCGGGGTAATCGTCAACGGTGACGACGTCACTGCGACCGGGCTGTTCGTCGAGCACTACCAGAAGTTCCAGGTGATCTGGAACGGCGAGAACGGCACCGACGTCTTCTTCCAGAGTGAGATGCCCTATGACGTGCCCAGTCAGGCCGCGTGGATGTCCTCGCCCACGACGCTCGGCTACGCCGCGGTCAAGGTCAATGCCGGGCACTTCATCGGTTATGGCATGGGCACCTACAGCTTCTTCAACCAGGGCGTGGACATCTTTGCCGCGCACGCCTACGAGGTGCCCACCGACTCCGGTGTCCAACTGCACGACCTGCTGACCATCTTCCTGGATGCCAGCCATGGCAAGGGCGGCATCCTCAACGTCGTCAACGACACCGGTGGCCCGTCGACCATCGCCAACCCGGACGTCCCGGTCACCGTAGTCAGCTACCCGTAGTCAATCGAGGTGGCTTGGTGGTCAGACCTGTCGGACGTCGGGGATAACGGCCGCTGACGGTGGACTGGTCAGAGCAGGACTCGGACGGCATGCAGCCGCTCGTAGTCCGGCCGGCTCCGCTCGGCGGCCTCAAGACCGGCCCCGTGCAGTTTGACGTGGCGAGGTCGGTACGGCTCGAAACCGGTGGAGGCGAGGACCGCGTCATACCAATACGGCGCCCACACGCCGTCCGAGCTTCGTGGTCCGGCCGGCCAGTGCAGCATGTTGTCGGTGAAGTCGACGCCGATGTGCTGGCACAGCCAGCGCAGGTATCCCTCGGGATCGCGCAGGAAGTCCGCCGCGTCGATCACCGGCGGCGCACCGCCGAGCTGGTCGTAGAGCTCGGCTTGCTGCACAAGCCCGATGTCCTCGGCCACCACGTTCGCCCGCGACCGGACGTAGGAGGCCACCACCTCGGCCGGGTCACGGATCAGCAGGATGTTGGTCAGCAAGCCGATCCAGTCCCGGGGCAACTGCGGGATCAGGTGGTGGGTCATGTGCTTCTGGTAGTAGATGCCATCGACCGGAGCAGTCAGGTCCGCGACCACCACCTGCCAGGAGCTTTCCCCAGCCGCGATCACCTCGTCGCGGGCGGGATGATCCAGCCCGGTCTCGGCGAGGTAGTAGGCGTAGAGCGGCTCGTCCACAACCCGGCAGTCGGGCCGGTTCTCCCACGACCGCATCAGCGCTGTGGAGATGTTGCGTGGACCGGACCACACGGCCAGCCGGACGCCGGAGGTCATGGCGCGTGGCGCCCGGCCACGTCATTGCGCACCAGCTCGCGATATAGCTCTTGGAGTCTTCGCACCGTCGGCCCGCACTCGCCCGTGCCGATGCGACGCCCGTCGACGGTGTGCACATGCACCAGCCCGGCGAAGGTGCCGGTCACGAATGCCTCGTCGGCGCTGTAGACCTCGGTGAGGCTGAAGTTACGCTCCTGTGCTGGGATGCCGGCCTGCCGGCAGAGTCGGAGCACGTTGGATCGGGTTATCCCGCCCAGGCAGTAGTCGCCGGTGGACGTCCACACCTCTGCCTTGCGCACGAGAAAGAAGTGGGTCGAGTTGCAGGTGGCGACGAAGCCGTGCGGATCGAGCATCAGCGCCTCGTCAGCACCTGCGGTGTATGCCTGGATGCACGCGGTGATGTCGTTCAGCTTGCTGTGCGCATTGAGCTTCGGGTCCACGGTGTCCGGGGCCGGACGCCGGACATGGACGGTGAACAGCGACAGGCCGCGGTCGGTGATCACCGGAGCCTTGTGCTCGGCGATGATCACCACGGTGGCCGGCCCGGCGGACATTCGCGGATCCTGGTACGGCGTCGACTTCGGCCCGCGAGTGACCATCAGCCTTATGTGCACACCGTCGCCGGTCATGCCATTCGCCGCCAGCGTGCGATAAAGCTGCCCGGTCAGCTCCTCGCGGGTCAGTCCGATATCCAGCGCGATCGCGGCGGCCCCCTCCCAGAGCCGGTCCAGATGCTGCTCGAGGAACGCCGGCTGCCCGTCCGCGACGCGCAGCCCCTCCCACACCCCGTCGCCGAGCACGAAGCCGGCGTCGAACACGCTCACGACCGCCTGGTTCCTCGGGACCAGGGCGCCGTTGACGCTGATCAGGATCTCGGCGTTGCGGGGATCGTCGACGTAGTCGTGCACCCCATGGGCTGTGCTCACAGGTGCGATCATCCCAGCTTCGGCTGCCGATCTCGCGGGGAAGCCTCCGGCTTTCGCCTCGACGGTGTCGGCAGCCGTCACACCGGGCGGTACTCGAGCAGCACGACACCGCAGCCGAAGGCGCGGCTCTCGACCAGCTCGAGCCGCTGCGCCATGCCGTCGGGCAGCAGCCGCCGGCCGTAGCCCTGGACTGCCGGGAACACCCAGGCCCGGACCAGATCGATCAGTCCCGTGGGCCACAGGGAGTGGACCAGCGAAATGCTGCCGGTGATGTCGATATCGCCACCGGGTGCGTCCTTCAGCGCGGCGATCTCGTCGGCCACCGGGCCGCGCAGGATCGTCGAGTTCTGCCAGTCGGTGCGCTCGAGCGATGTCGACACTACGTACTTCCGCACCGCGTTCAGGTAATCCGTGAAGCCGGTGGGGTCGTCGGTCTGGTGCGGCCAGAAGCCGGCGAAGTCCTGGAAGGTGCGGCGCCCGAGGATGACCGCATCGACCTCGCGGTCGTGCTCGTTGATGGCCGCAACGACCTCCTCGTCCTGGGCGGCCGGGTCGAACCAGCCGTCCATGGGCGACACGATCCCGTCGAAGGACATGTTCTCGGTGACTATGAGGCGCCGCACGAGCACAGTATGGCCGCCACCTCCGCCCGCGCCGGCTGGGCGCACTACCTATGCGGAGCTTCGGGGGATGGCTTTCACACCGCTCAGCCGAGCGCGTCCAGATCTACCCGCACCGGGAAGGGCTCGGCCGATTCGAATACTCCGGTGACCGATCCGCCGTCCTGATAGCCAAAGGTGCCAGCAAGGTGGCACGCGACCAGCGATATCGGGGCCTCGGCGTCGATGATCCAGTAGAACGGGATTCCAGCGTCGGCGTACTCGCCCCGCTTGATCACGGTGTCGGTACGTCGCGAGCCGGGCGAGACGATCTCCACCACCAGGACTGTGCTTGCCGCACGCAGTAGCCCGCCCGTTTCGGTGACCCGATCGAATTCCGCCTGTTCGACGACCACCAGGTCTGGTCGACGTGCTGTGCCGGGCTGCTCCGCCGGGGCGAGTTGCACGTCGAGATCGACATCCGGCACTGCCCGTAGACCCGCCGACAGTTGGCTCTCGATCATGCCGTGTAGCCGGGCTACCGCGATCATGTGGCGAGGCGTAGGGCTCGGCGACGTCAACAGGTTGCCTTCCAGCAGCTCCCAGCGGCGCTGATCATCCTCGGGTAAGGCCGCGTAGTCGGCGATGGTAAGAAGCTTCCCTGGCTGCGGCAGAGCGGTCATAGCTGCGTCCTCATGGTGAGCCAAGTTTCCCACGACGAGCGGACACCGTGCTCCGCGACACCACCCGGCACGGAGCCGCTAACTTCGGGAGCGGTGACGGTGTAGCTGGTCAGAGATGCAAGGACGCGCTGAATACCGATCGGGAACACTGCGGAGCATGGATGGCTTTCACACCCGTGACGCGTTCTAGTCGATCGCGCCTGTCCGGACGACCCATTCGCATCGCTGGCCGGTAACGGACGCGATGCGGTCGAAGTCGGCGTCGAAGTGCAGCACGGTCGCGCCCAGCTCCTCGGCCGCGGCAGCAATGAGCAAGTCAGGGATCTTGCGCCCGCGCTGGCTCTTCGACGCCAGCAGCCGCTGCACTTGTAGAGCGCGGTGAATGTGCGCTGCAGTGGTCTCAATCGACTCGAAGGCGTCGAGTGCCGCCATCAGGTCGTCCCACTCGCGTGCGTTGCGCGCTGAATATCCCACCTCGAGATCGGAGATGGATGTACGTCCAAGCGAACCCGCTGCGGCGAGCGGCTCGACGCGCTCACGCACGGCTGGGGCGCCAAGCCGTTTGAGCACGCTCGTGTCCACGAGATAACTCAGCGCCACGCTTGTTCGCGATCATCGAATCTGGCGCCGGACAGGACATCCAGCGCCCGAGCGACCCGTTCGGCCCGGCCGTGGGCTGCGCGGCGGAGAGCTTCGTTCACGGTGTCCTTGATCGTTCTCGTGCCGAGCTGGGTGCGAGCTGCATCGAGCGCAGGCTCATCGACATCGATCAGGTGCTTGGCCATGCAGCAAGTATATACGCGAAGCCAGCCTGTATATCTCCGGTGGGCGAAGGCATGACACAGAGGCGCTGCGGAGCTTATGGGATGGCTTTCACACCTTCTGGTTGGCTGGCGCTGGCGAGTACGCGATCCGTCGACCTGTGCGGCCGGGGCGGCGTGGTCGATATGCGCGTTACGCTGGCCGATTAGTGGTTCGGGTGTTTAGGCGATGAGTTCGATTGCGCAGTGGGGCCCGGTGGCTGAGGCGAGTTTTGCGTCGCAGGTGACGAGCGCGCAGTCAAGGTACTCGGCCAGTGCGACGTAGGCAGCATCGTAGGCGGTGACGTTGGCGCGCAGGTGCCAGATCCGCGCGAGCAGAGGCGCGAGCGGCATGCGGCGTAGCGGAAAGCCTGCCAAATGCGTCAATGCTTGAGGTGCCGCGCGCTCGACGGCCCTGCTTGTCCTGGCGACGCCACGCAGCGCCGAAACGACTTCGGCGTCGATGTGCGCAGGAGCGAACAAAGCGTCGCCGGACACTAGCCGCGATGTCACGGCCACGCGGCGCGGATCGTCAGAGATGTAGAACGCGGTCAGGACGGAGGCGTCGACAACGGCCAGACTCACGATGCCTCGCGTGCCTCGCGTACGGCGTTGACGGCATCGTCGAGTGAGATGCCGGTCCGGCGTGGGGGCACGTAGGAATCCACATAATCGGCTACACCAAGAACTTGCACGATCTCGCTCAGTCGCTCGACCACGTAGCCGCTGAGGGACTGACGATGGTTCTCCGCCGCCTGTGACAGCACTGCATACACATCATCCGGAACGTCGCGCAGGTTCATCCGCTTCATGGTGCCATTGTGGCACCATGAAGCCGGTGGCGGCAACGCCTGCACAGGGCCGTCGAGGAAGCGGTGCAGCGATCGGAACGGTACGGAGCTTATGGAATTGCTTTCACGCCTTTCGTTGGCCAGCCGACAGTGCACATCACCTACACCATGCGGCTCCCTAAGGAGCTAATCGAGTCGCTTTTCGATCTCTGACAGGGCATCGATGATTTCAGCGTCGAGGTCGCTACGCCTCGCCGAACCTGCTAGTGCTCGAATGCTCACTGCCTTCTTACCTAAGTCTTGGAACTTCAGATTGATCCCAGACAACAACTGCTTGGGCGGCACAACCTTCTGGCGATATTCATTCAGGAGCCAACCTGCATCAAACTCTTGCTTAATGGCAGATGTGACCGTGGCGTGGTATTGCGACCCACCGCCTTTAGCTTGTATCGCTTCCGCCACCAGACGCGAGAATACAGTGTTCTCTAGGTCTTCGACCACTTCACTGAAGACGTCGGCAACGTCTTGCTTAGAATAACCAGTCGCTCTAGAAATAATCGGAATTGTTGCTAGATAGCTCTCGATTTCCTTACGACGCCAGATATGAGGAATTAGCCCGGTCTTTGACATCGTCTGCTCTAAATCTTCAATTTGACTGTCTGACCGATAGTCCCGATCTAGAAGAACGGCTGATACGACCGAGTCCTTGAGGAGGTCTTTGACGAACCATTCGAAAGGTGCCAAGTGTTCCCACATCGAAAACCCACCGAGGTCTACGAACGAAACACCCTTTTCCCTGGTCAGCTTCTCCAAACCCAGGGTGCGGAATAACGGCCGAAGAAGCTTAAGATCTTCGCCTTCGACGAAGACAACGAGCTTTGATCGAAGGGCCTTCGCAAGTCTTAGGTTGAATTGAGTGCCGAGGGCTGATCCTATCTGCTCCTCGAGTTCAACTGTTTTGGTACGAATTCCACGCTTTCTGCGCTTGTCAATGAGTACAGCTTCTCGCTGCATCAAGTAGATGTTGTTACGGAAATGAGGGCTCGATAGGCGACTGTTTATGTTGGCGCGTAAGTATTTCTCTTGCAAAACAGACTCCGTGTGTTCCACGGGCATCAATACAGGTATTACACCGAGAGGAGGAAAGCTCGTGCGCACTGTGGCCGGGCTTCTTGGTTGTATCCCTTTGAGCGACTCGAGGTAGAAGTATGGCCGCGTCTCAGTGGAGTCTTCGGTGGGCCAGATCGCAATTAGAACTGCTCCACTCCGCCAAGCCAGTTCTAAGCGGGTCTCTTGGTCGTCATAAAATTCGTATCGGATGCTGTCTGCGAGCGCTGGGAATTCAGCCAGATTGATAGGGTATGCCAATGGCCGCCTATCACCGTCCGTAGCCGTGAACTTGGTCGATGCCCTGCAACGCGCCGAAGATAGAGAATCGTCCTCGACATGATTGGACGCGCCATCTGGAGTCGCTCAAGGAGCGGGGACGATGCGTCCCAACACGTGGAAGCCTTGTTGGCCGCTCGTACTAGCCGGCAGATGTTGCTTGAAACGTGCCGACAAGAAGCCTGCCTTGACTAACGAGATGCTGGAGCCGTTGGCGCACTGACCAATGAGTGCGTGAACGCATGCCTACCAAACGTGCCAGATGGTCGGTCGGTTATTAGATGGGAGGGCAGCGGCAGATCGAGCGGTACACCGAATCGAGCGGTACACCGACCGGAACACTGCGGAGCTTATGGGATGGCTTTCACACCCTGACGGGTCAGCACCGCGGCAGGCGGTTCTATGTGATTACGAGCCGTGTGGCCAATCTGAAGGGTCTGCGGCAGGATACGAGGCGTCGCCGGTCGTCCCAAGAGGTTAAGCCTAAGTTCCAACGATGTGGTCGACTTTGCTGATCATCTGATGTTCGGTAAGTCGGTTATCGAATGCGTAGGGTCGCTCCTGACCAGTAAAATTGAAACCGACACGTTTATACAACCCGCACGCTCGCCCGTTGCTTTCCAAGACCCAGAGAATCACGAAGCTACGATTTCTTTCGCGGGACCAGCGCCCGATCGCTTGAATCAACCTGCCGCCGATCTGAAGTGATCGGCCACGAACGGCTGGGTCGACAAACATGGCGTACAAAAGAACGCGATCTTCGACGACGCGCCCCGCTGCGAAGCCCCACCAGCGCCCCCACCGATCCACTGACGCGAAGGCGGCCACGGACTGTGCGGCGGACCACTCGTGCGATCGCCGTATCCACTCCGCGATCGGGTATTGCACCACCTCGTCATACCTCTCAAGAAATGCCTCTGGTGTATCGCGCAGCATGCGTAGGCGAATCTCTCGAGTCTTCGTTGCGTCGTCGGAACCGACAGGACGGACAGATAGCTCCCCCGCGCTTAGCGGCGGCTGCCAAAACGAGCCGTAGTTCTCGTCCAGTCTGTCCAGCCAGCCGAGCCGCTCAAGTGTCCGCGCAAACCCGCGTGCCATTGCAGAGCACGCGGTGTCATCGACGTTCTCGCTGCGCGGAGGCCCGTCAGAGAAGACGGTGACCTCAAGTTGTCCCCCGTCAGCACCGAACAGAAGACCGCCGTCATGCCTAACTCCGTCGACAGTGCCTGTCTTATGAGCGAACTCCGCCTCAGCCTCCAGATATCGGGCGAGTGAGCGACGGTCCTGCTGACCGCGAAGCATGGCGGAGACCCGCACCGAATGGAGTCCGTAGTCGTGGAGCAGCGAGCGGATCGCCCAATCGTGCTCGGCTGGAATTACCAGGCTGAGGCCCGCCGCATTGACATGTTCCGAATCGGCGGTCCAATCGACTCCGCGAGGATCTTGTTCGCCCCCGCCAACCCAGCGGCGCACTCTGCTGTGCAGACCGAGAGCAGCGAGTGAGTCGTTGACAACAGACAACCCACCCAGCAGCTCGATAAGCGCATTTGTAGCGGTGTTGTCGGAGATGGCGAGCATTAGGAAACATGCGTCAGCTGCCGACAGCTCCACAGGTAGCTCGAAGCCTGCAAGCACACCGTCACCCGGCGCGCGCATAGTAGCGGTTACTTCGCAGACGCTCTCCCATCGTAGAGTACCGGTTGCGATACTGCGGACAAGGACGACTGCGATTAGCGTTTTGATCATGCTTGCGCCTGAGAACCGCCTACCAGGGCTAAGTGAAACGATTTCCTGACCAGCTAGCCTAACGATGACGGAGAAGTTTTGTACGCCGTGCAATTCACAGCGCCATAGATTCTCAACGTCTAGTGCGCGCGCTGCCTCGTCGCTCACCGGAACCTCCTTAAGAAGGCCACTGAAAGGATCGAGAGAAACAGAAACGCACCAATCAGGGTAATTAAGGGGTTGTTCGCAACAATTCCACCAGCAATTCCGAGCGCCAGCGCGTTCATGGCTATCGCAAACTCCTGCGCTAGGAGGGCGCCGTAGGCTGGGCGAAGCATTACGGGCTCACCCGGCAGCACGTTAAGCGCCTGTCGTCTAAGCAAGTCCAACGAAATCTGTGGGAGCGTGTCCTTGCCGATTGCCGGTTCGATGTTGGCGCCCCCATCGTGGGGCTTGCTCTCCGTGCCACGGTCTACGAGCGCTCGAACGCGCACCCTACTGGCCGCACGTCGGGAAGGCTCTCTACGCGTATTCTCGTCTGGACGGCCTAGTAAAACGACCTCTTCACCGGACTTTATGCCGAGGATATCCAGTACGGAGTCGCTCAACCTACAAACCGGATACCCGACGTCAGCGTCGTCACTAGATCGAACCCGGGCGATCATCCGGCGGTCGCGCAACAAACGAGTGTATTCAGCACGGCGCCGATGAAGCTCGGTCGGCGTGAGCCTGACCCACTCTCCGGGCCGCATGCCTAGAGCGCGCAGAACAGTCTCGTGCAGAGCTACCCGATCGCGCGGTACCTGCTCGATGTATTCAACAGGCAAGGGAAATTCGAAGGGGTTACTTCCTGGTCCACTGTGCGGATCCGGGTTTGCCGTCAACACATATCGGCGAGACCCGAATACTGGTTTGTGCGCTGGGTGAAGAAGAAGCGATAGGGCAGCACGAGGTCGAACGGCGAAGTCGCCGAGCTCGTTGATGGGATACAGCTGCCACATCTCCGTCCTATCCACTGGGTCGGACGGAGAGAACGCCAGTTTGTGCAGCATGAAGGGCTTATTCCATGGATACGCGTCCCCGCTAGTCGGACTACTTGGCCGGCGCAGCCGAATGATCTGATGGTTGCATGCTAGGAAGTCACCCTCAACGGCGAGATTTTCGATCGTGGCCGCTTGCGCAGTTGTCAGAAGCAGCAGGCACGCTCGTGCGGCACCGCGACCGTCCATATCGGGGGGTGTCGATGCCGGGATCCCGACGAATACTCGGTCGGTGATTTCCGACGAACTTAGCCCGTCGATCAGTCTATGAATCGCGACCCCGAGATCAGATGCAAGGACAGCAAGGGGGCGTCGGTACGGGACCGGTGTGGAGGATAGGGCGCTTAGCAGGGACGGTAGCGTCGGATATGCGGTTATACCGTGATCATCCACAAAGGAGCGGAAAAGGTCGGTAGATCGCGCGACTGCAGCGGCGACAGGTTGGTGCGGCAGGATCGTCAAATCGAGCGCACGGGATGCTCCCCTGCTGACCGACACCAGCGTCGGCCGGTCGAGGGGAGAGGGATCACTTGCATCGCTCACCTTCGCCCCTCTGCATCGCGCGGAGACATCAGGTAACTACCGTGCGGCTCCACGGGCTCCGCAAACGAACAATAGTCGTTGAGGATCCGTCCGCGCAGCGGCACAAGGCTGTCCGCCACGTCCGAAGCCAACAAGCGGGCCCGCGCGATGAGCCCGGCCGCCGGGTTCAGATCGAAGCCAACTGCGGTGAATCCTGTCGCTGCGGCCGCGACGGTCGTCGTGCCCGCGCCATTCCACGGGTCGAGCACGATCGCCTTGAACTCGATCTCGAGTGCGGCCAACATGTCCTCGACGAAGCCCTGGGTGTACCCCGCGTAGTACCGGTAGTACTGCTTGGGTCTAACTCCCTCTAGCTTCGGCCTCCGCACGATAAAAACTTACCCCGCGGCGCCTCCTACCCAGTTCAGGTACCGCCTTCGGCTTGCCGGGAGATCCTGTTCGGCCCGGCCACGGCCGCACATATCAACATGTCGTGGGGTAGGCGCAGGTGAAAGTCAGAGCGCACCAGTCGGCGATTTGCGGCGACGGTCGATGGTCGAGATAAGGGCTCAAGGAGAAGCCTTCGCCGCCATGTCCGCTTCCGGCCGCAGGGTAGCTTGCCACCCCATGCGCGGCCGCAGGGTAGCTTGCCACCCCATGCGCGGTGTCTTGGTTGCAGCCAGAACTGTCTGGCCTCGACTACGGCAAGGCGATCGGAACACTGCGGAGCTTATGCTCGTCGCGCACATCCTCGCTCGATATCCGAACCTCTTGGCAGACCTAGCTGAGGGACCACGAGAGTTGTCGAGGACCGGCGATGGCAACCGGTCCTCGACTCGATATGTGCCTACTTGCGCGGCAACGCGAGCAGGTTGTCGGTCCACTTGCTGTCGGCGTACGTCCGCAGGTATTTCTCGCCGACCTGCGGGGTCACGACCCCGACGTCGACGCGGTTGCCGAAGCGGTCCTCGACGTAGGCCTTGCCGCCCTGCTCGACCCAGTCGACCAACTGGGCACGCGAGTTGTCGCCGGTCTCGCTGGACGATGGGTTGGTCCACCAGAGGCGGACGATGTGCTGGTGCGCGGTGCCTCCAGATAAGCGGATGGCGGTGAAGCGGATGGACACGATGCTGTGCTCCTCACTTGGGTCGTGTCTTGGCACGGACAAGTAAGGGCCTCTACGCTTCGGAGTGCTATCACCGGGTCGCGTAGTGACCCCCTGTCGAGGCGAGCCCCTGCGCTCGCCTCGACTCGTTGTGGGACCTGATGCCGGTCCTTCCTCTTCGAGCCCGCTTCACCGCCGGGCGCGGCTGGGCTGCCCGCAGGTCCCACTTCCGGGCCTTATCACGCTCTAACATGCACCTGCCGCGCGAATTACGCGTCATGATGCAGGCATGTCGTGTGACGAGCCAGTGACTCGGCAAAGCGCGCCTCCCCGTTAATACGGTGCAGTTCACCTAACCTTTGAGTCGTGGAGGCCGCGCGAATTACGCGCACAACTGTGCGATGACTAGCGACAGTGAGCCGACTCCGCTGCGGCGGGGCAGAGCTGCGGTTGGGGCGTTCGGTGATATCGCGGCGTACTGTGCTCTACCTAGCTGTCAGCAGGAATTCCGGCGGGCGATTCAGCCAGGGCATCCCCAGCTCTACTGCGGCGAAGCTTGCCGTCGGAAAGCACAGCAGGAAGCCCGCCGGATTCGCTCGCGGCTGCGGGATCTCGAAGCCACCGTGGCGCAGCAGCGGCGGCTGTTGGCCGCGTATGGCGCAGAAGATGAGTCGGCGGCTGACCCAGACGCAGACGAGGTGCTGTCCGTGGCGACCCGCGCTCTCGACCGTGCAAACGGTGCCGTCCGTTTCCTTGCCAAAGATGACTCGCTAGTCGCGGAGGAGTTCCGCGCACTGCACGCTGCCGTCGCGCCGCTCGTTGAGTTGGCGCGACGCACCGGAGACGGCCTATTGCCGGCTCGGTAGACCGAACGGCGCCTCCTGCCAGCACGGCGAGCGATCGGTATAGCGAGCGGTACACCGACCGGAACGATGCGGAGCTTATGGGATGGCTTTCACACCCGTGTAAGGACTTCCGCCGATAGGTGTCGGGTTGCAGCCGCGAACGGCTCGGGTCCTGCGCAGAGCGTCCTTGACGCGGACCGGTCGCCGCTCGCCCTGGCGGCAGCGGAGAGCGGCCCTGTCAGTTCGACAGAGCGCTCACCGAGCGGCGTTGCGCGGAAGCGGCGGCGTCGAGCTCGGGATCCGCCAGGGATAGCGCCCCGTCGAAGTGATGCTGCAAGTTGCTTACAAGGCGTGCCACCGTGTTGCCGCAGCTGCCCCGCTCCAGGTACACCCGCAACCACTCCTGGCCGATGTCGAACCTCAGTCGCTGACCCACATGTAGGTCGACCGCTTCGATCTGCGCTGTCCCGCTGACGATGTCCGGTACACCCCACAGGCGGAATGGGCGCCGGACCGCCAGCAGCTCGGCGACGAACCGCTCCATGTCTTCGATCGGCCGATGGAAGCGGATCGTAATCGGACCACCGGAGACCACGCCGCCGCCGTCGGGCAGCCGGTCCCAGCCGACCGCCTTGCGTTCACACAACTCAACGAAGCGGCGATAGTGGTTCACCACGGTTCGAATGAACGCCAAGTGCAGCTCGAAAGAGTCGCCGAACGCGGCAAAACGCCCCATCCGGTTCACTCCTTCGGTGACCACGCCCAGCTCCTGCACCGCCACCGTCGTCTGCACGCTGTCGAACGACACCGCTGAGCTGTACACCGGATTGGCCTCGATCAAGTCCAACAGCTGCTCGGCCGAGCGGCCCGACAGCTGCACCCGTAGGTCACTCACCGCGCTGTCGTCCGGTAGGAACCGTTCGCCGGAAAAGCGGGTCCGCACCTGCCGCGACACGGAATCCGGCCACACGTGGCGCAGATGCCCGGACGGCAGCCACATCCAATCCAAGTCGCGGCGCCGCTCGATCTGCTCGCGCAGGAACGCCGAAGCTTCACGCACCGGCATGTCGGTGTGGAACGACCAGAACCGCTCGTTGAGCTGGTCCACCCAGAACACATTCTCGCCGACGTGGGCGCGGAACAGGTACGCGTCCTCAGTCGCTTCCAGCCCGGAGCGGCCCACCATGTCGGCCAGGTACGCCGTCGGGTCGTCAGTGTGCACTTCGAGGACGAAGGTCTTTGTAGGACTCGTCGGGTCCAGCGCCAAAGCCGCAGCCATGTCCGCTCGCGTCGCCATCAGCGCTCCTCTCCGTCCGCGTCGCTCTCGTCGTCGTCCAGGCCGTCCTCTGCGTCCTGGTCATTCTCCCCGATGTCATTATCCGTCGCCCCACTGACGACGCCGTCAGCCGCCTCCGCCAGCAGGTCCAACAGGTCCAACTGGCGCCGCTCGCCGTGCTCCAGTCGGCCGCGCCGCCCGTAGAGCGCCTGATATGCCTGAGTGCGTCCGCGGGGGTCTCGTGTCTCCGGCCTCGCCCGCAGCTCGATCGCCGGCTCATGGCGCGTCCCGGTCGTAGGCAGGTAGCCGTAGGTGTCAGGATCGGCTTCGACGATGTTACGGGCCGAGTCGCGCACTTTTGCGATCAAACGCCGCTGCACACCGCTGGCAAAGATCGGAAAGTGTGGCACCACGCGCTCGGCCAGCAGTCGCACTGTCACCTCCGGGCGGCTGTGTGACAGCTCGGCGACCAGCTGCGCGCGTACAGCCGCGTCGAACTCTGAAGCCGGCGAATCGGCGTCGAATGACAACACCCGCACCACGGGGGCGGCCAGCATGATGGGCCCGGCCTTCCACGCCGCGTCCAGCTCGGTCGGTTGCCCGTCACGCTCGAACTCGATGCGATCTTGCGCCACCACGATCAGCGCCCCGGTCATCGCGGCCGTCGCTAGTCCTTGCCGAATACGGTCGGCGTTCTCGGCCAGGCAAACGTAGGCCACCTCGAGGCTCAACTCGTCGCGGCGAGGCACAGAGATCCCGGTCGACTGAACGACCGCCGCGGCATCCACGCCGGCGTACCGCGCCGCCTGGCCGTCCTCAATGTTCGCGCCTGACTTGGCCTCCAGCAGCACAAAGTGTGAACTCGCCGGGTGGAATAGCACGATGTCGACGTCGACGCGTCCTTCCGACCCGACGATCGGCACTTCGAGGCCAGCGAGAACGAAGCCCTGCTCAAACAGCGCCGGCGGGTTCACGTCTCCCGGGGTGAGCAAACCCAGGATCGCGTTGATCGGCTGCAGCCGAGCCTCCACCGCCAGCCTCCTCATGTCGGTGGGCCGACCCTAGCCAAATTCATTGCTACAATGACGGAATTACGGCCTGCCGCACCGCATCAGCCCTGCGGAGAGGGTGAGCAGCCGATCTCGGAGCGCAGAACCGGTGCCGTGGCCCGAAGGCCCGTCGACAGCCGGTGCTCTCCCGCGTAGGAAGGAACGCTCCGAGAATTGGGGGTCACCGTAAGTGGATCCGCGAACGAGCTATAGCGGGCGGTACACCGACCGGAACGGTGCCGAGCTTATGGGATGGCTTTCACACCCATGACGCGGCCCGGTATGCGGACGATCATATCGATGAGAAGGCGAACAGATTGATGGCGCGCTCGCGCCTTCGTTGCTCATATGATCGTGGATATTCGATCACCGCTCTAATACGACGATTCGGGCCCTAAGACCCCGAAAGCCAACTCATCGTGTCCTCGTCCGTTAGAGCGCCTGTCAGGTTAGCGCCAACCGGTGACGATACTGGATCAAAACGAATGTCCCTGAGTGTCGAATCCGCCAAGTCTATCTTATCTAGGTTTGTCCCAATTAACACGGTACGAATCAGGGTACTGCCGCCAGCTTTCACGCCACTAAGTGTAGCGTCGGTAAAGTCCGTGTCTTGGAGCCCCGCTCGAAGCATCGTGGCGTTACTTAAATCCGCAGCCTCAAAGGTAGCAGCGGTAAGTTTAGCCTTGTCAAGATTAGCTTCTTTCAGAGATGCCCGCGTTCCATCCGCACCCGATAGATCGGCTCCCCGCAAATCGGCTCGATCCAAGGAAGCTTGGCGCAGGTCGGCACCGTTCAGGCGACAATTCCTAAGATTCGAACCCTGCAGCCTCGCGCCAAGCAGGACGACTGCGGATAGATCGGCCCCCGCCAGATCGGCCACCTGTACGTCAATAAACGACAAGTCGAGCACACCCATGGCCGATTTATCCCAAAGCCCATCTTTGACCAGGATACGCAACGCCGCCTGCAGGTTAGGGCGAAGCCGGACCGCGGCCCCGCGAGCACCGTCCCCCGGACTGTGCTCAGTGCCAACAACTGAGGCCTGTGTGGTGGATGCTGGATCCGAGGCGTGAATTTTGAGATATGCACGCAGAATTTCGGCAGCCGGACGTGCATAATCGGGGCGCCGCGCAATCTGCTGCAGTGCAAAAACGCCACCGAGCTGGACATCCACAGAATCGTTGCCGAGTTGATCTATCGTCTTCGTGAAGCGATCGACGAGCTGCCCTTGGCGCGCCACCAAAAGCTGACCGATACTGGCGGCGAGCGTCAGCAGCACAAGTGCCCCGCCAACAGCTTGAATTAACGATGTGCGAACCGCATTCCGGGTCTGTGCAAGAGACAACAGACTCTGTACACGGTCGCTGGCCGGCAAAGAACTCAGCTGCTGAGGCGGACGGACGATCACGTTAGGCAGGACGAATACGGCAAGCAACAGCAAGCTGATAACGATGCCAGATGTTACGAGTACTCCTGTACCCCAACGGAGCTTGCTGCCGGGCACGAGCGCATAAAACCATCTCCGCGTAACGTCAAGAAGATCGTCTCTCCCAAATGCCTCAGCAGATGGAGAGGAGTCAGCGTTATATGTCATATAGCTTCCTCGGCAAGGGCCATAACGGCCAAGGAATAGGAGAAGTCGAATAGCGAACGTCTAACGGCATCGGCAACGAGAACGCCTACAACGAATAAACGGTCTTGCGCTCGGGAACGTGCACGCCGGACTTCGCGTCTCCCCTTCAGCCCACCGACGTTCTGGGTGATTGCCAGAATTGTGGCGGCATGAGTTTCTTGCAAGTAACCCGTGAGCTGCAGAGTATTTGCAATTTCGGGGCCGGTATAACCTGCTTCTTGTGTGGCACGTGCGCGGCGGATATATCGTTTCACCTCTCGGGGCGAGTATCCGAATGCGTCACCAAGTGCCGCTTCACGCTCGATTAGGTCTTTGCCGCTTTCTACGGGGACAAGCTTGCGGGTCCGAAGTTCGTTATCTAACGCAGCCTGACTTCGATCATCGCGAAGTAGGGATCGCAACTCTCTTAGGCGTTGATCGATAATGTCCTGCGAGGACTCCTTATACGCCTGCCGGAGATCCTTAACGGCTGCGAGCACCTCGACTGCCCAACTGCGATTTACGTTGGGAAGGGCGACATCTCTCGATCGAACCACGGTGTGAGACTACTGAGCCAAATCGCGCTGAGCAATGACCTCTGCACCGAGGGCCCAGTGGGCGATACCATCTGACGTCGCCTCGGATCTTCTTGGCTGGCCATTACGGGCGTTGCGCCGCGAGTCAGGTTGCCGCGAAGTGCCGCCGCCCACTTAGGCCTTCGCGGATAAAGCGGCTCTAACATCGGGCCCAAGCCCCTTACCCCATGACAGACCCGGCATCTTGTTAGCAGATCGGTGAATAGCGACGAGGTACGTAAAGGAAAATTGGACGATTCGTGACTAATCCGAAAGTATTGGCGCTTGCCGCCGAGACGTGGCCCTGCTGCAATCAGAGTCGCAGTCGGTCAGATCCGCGAGCTTGGTCGCGCGCGATCGGAATAGCGACCGGTACGCCGACCGGAACGGAGCGGAGGGTGTGGGATTTGAACCCACGGACAGTCTCCTGTCGAGCGCTTTCAAGGCGCTTGCACTCGGCCACTATGCGAACCCTCCAAGACCGGCAAAGCCGGCCCGGGCACGATTCTCTCACCTAGCCTCAACCACGCTATCCAGCCACTGAGAACCTAGTTGCACACTTCCCATTTGTCAGATCTGCCAGGTACACCTAGAGGCATGACTAGCCAAACCCCCGACCCAGCAACCACGCCGCGCTGCCCGCTTCCCGGCAGTGACCGCGGCCCGGCCCCGGACGCGTCCGCGGCCGCACCCCTTGATCCGAACGAGGAAATCTCGATCACGCTGATCCTTCGCCGGCGCAACCCGCTGCCAGAGGAGGCAATGACCGAACCCATCCCGCGCGAACGGTTCATCGCCGAGTACGGTGCCGACCCGGCCGACATCGAGCTGGTGACCAACACGCTTACCGAGTTCGGCGTCCGGATCGACGAGGCCGACCCCGGCAGCCGCCGGATCCGAGTCACCGGCCCAATCGGCACGCTGAGCCAGCTCTTCGGCACCGAGCTGCGGAGGGTGACCAGCACCGCCCCGTCCGGTGACCAGGCCACCCACCGCTACCGCACCGGCGAACTGAGCGTGCCAGTCGCCCTGGCCGACGTGGTCACCGCCGTGCTCGGGCTCGACGACCGGCCGCAGACCCGCGCCATGTACCGGGCAATCGCCCCGCACGCGGTGTCCGCCAGCTTCACGCCACCCCAGCTCGGCAGCATCTACTCCTTCCCGCCCGGCACTGACGGCAGCGGCCAGACCATCGCGATCATCGAGCTCGGCGGTGGCTTCGGCCAGTCCGACCTGGACAGTTACTTCGGTTCGCTGGGCCTCAAGACCCCCTCGGTCACCGCCGTCGGCGTGGACGGCGGCCGTAACCAGGCCGGCCAGGATCCGAACGGCGCCGACGGCGAGGTGCTGCTGGACATCGAGGTGGCCGGCGCCCTGGCACCTGCCGCCAAGTTCGTCGTCTACTTCGCGCCCAACACCGACAGCGGCTTCGTCGACGCGGTCAGCCAGGCCGCGCACGCCAATCCGACGCCGACCACCATGAGCATCAGCTGGGGCGCCAGCGAGGACGACTGGACCGGCCAGGCCCGGCAGGCCTTCGATCAGGCCCTCGCCGACGCCGCGGCGCTCGGTGTGACCGTGACCGTGGCGTCCGGCGACGACGGCAGCACGGACCGGGCAACCGACGGCCGCGTGCACGTCGACTTCCCGGCGGCCAGCCCGCACGCCCTGGCCTGCGGCGGCACCCGGCTGGCCGCCGACGCCGGTTCCGGTCAGGTCACCGAGGAGACGGTCTGGAACAACGGCTCCGGCCAGGGCGCCACCGGCGGTGGGGTCAGCGACACCTTCGGCCTGCCGAGCTGGCAGCAGAACGTCGGCGTCCCGCGCAACGCCGGCCGGTCCGGTCGTGGCGTGCCCGATGTGGCCGGAGTCGCCGATCCGCAGACCGGCTACCGGGTCCGGGTGGACGGCAGCGATCTGGTGATCGGCGGCACCAGTGCCGTGGCACCGTTATGGGCCGCGCTGATCGCCCGGCTCGCGGAGGCGACCGGCCGCAGGTTCGGACTGATCCAGCCCCTGCTCTACGCCAACCTCGCCGCCGGCGCGGTGCCGCCCGGCTTCCGCGACATCACCAGCGGCGACAACGGCAGCTACCAGGCCGGCCCGGGCTGGGACGCCTGCACCGGGCTTGGCGTGCCGAACGGCAGCCAGCTGCTGGCCACCCTCAATAGTTGACCCGCGCAATGCGGCGAGTTATCCACGCCAGCGGTGGAACTCGCCGCTTGCTTGGGCGGTCCCGGCGGTCCCGGCGGTCCCGGCGGTCCCGGCGGTCCCGGCGGGCGCGGCAACCGGCTACCGGCCGGTGAGCTTGCGATCCCGCTGGTCGACTCCCGGGCCGCCGTACGGGTAGTCGGCCGGCTCGGGATCGCTGGCCTCGTCCAGCAGCTCGGTGTGCGCCGCGGCCAGCCGCAGATCCGCCGCCAGCAGGTTGTCCTCCAACTGCTCGGTGGTACGGGCACCGAGGATCACCGAGGTCACCGCCGGCCTCGCGGCCAGCCAGGCCAGCGCCACCTGCGCCATGGTGGCCCCACTCTGCTCGGCCACCCGCCGTACCGCCGCCACCACGTCCCAGGTGCGCTGCTGCCCCGACCGGCGGTCGTAGGCCTCCACCCCGCGATCCGGGTTCTCGCCGAGCCGCGTCGACCCGGACGGCCGTTCATCCCGGCGGTACTTGCCGGTCAGCCAGCCACCCCCGAGCGGCGACCAGGGCAGCAGGCCCAACCCGTTGGCCAGGCTGGCCGGCACGATCTCCCACTCGATCTCTCGCACCAGCAGGTTGTACTGCGGTTGCAGGGTGACCGGCACCGCCCACCCGTTGTGCCGTGCCACATCCACCGCCTGCTGCAGCTGCCAGCCGGTGAAGTTGGACAGTCCGACGTAGCAGATCTTGCCGGCCGTCACCGCATCGTCCAGGAACCGCAACGTTTCCTCGATCGGCGTCAGCGGATCGTGCGCATGTACCTGGTACAGATCGATCCACTCGGTCTGCAGCCGGCGCAGCGAGGCGTCCAGTGCCTGGGCCAGATGCCGGCGGGACAGCCCCAGGTCGTTCACGCCGTCCCGCATCGCGAAGCGGCCCTTGCTGGCCAGCACGATCCGGCTGCGCACTCCCGGACGGGCCGCCAGCCAGTTGCCGATGATCTCCTCGCTGGCCCCACCGCTGTAGACATTCGCGGTGTCGACCAGGTTGCCGCCGGCATCTGTGAACCGATCCAGCTGGGCGTGCGAGCCTGCCTCGTCGGTCTCGGTGCCGAAGGTCATGGTGCCCAGCGCCAGGTTCGACACGACGGTCCCGCTCCGCCCGAGCAACCGATACTCCATGCGCTTCCCTCCGCCGGAGGTAGTCCTGACCACTCCTTCCTACACCGCCGACCACGGCGATACGAACGGCCGCCGGCCGCTAGCCTGGGCAGGGAAATCGGTAGCAGGGATATCCGCAGCAGGGATATCCGTAGCCGGAAGGGGGCGTGGCATGCGACCGGCAGTCGAATGCTGGCTCACCGACATGGACGGCGTGCTGGTGCATGAGAACCAGGCGCTGCCCGGCGCCGCCGAGTTCCTGGACCGGTTGAAGGACAAGCAGCGGCCGTTCCTGGTGCTGACCAACAACTCCATCTACACGCCGCGGGATCTGTCGGCCCGGCTGGCCCGGGCCGGCCTGCAGGTGCCCGAACAGTCCATCTGGACCTCGGCGTTGGCCACCGCCACCTTCCTGGCCGACCAGTTGCCCAAGGGCTCCGCGCACGTGATCGGCGAGGCCGGACTGACCACCGCGCTGTACGAGGTCGGCTACACCCTGACCGATGCCGACCCGGACTTCGTGGTGCTCGGCGAGACCCGGACCTACTCCTTCGAGGCGATCACCCGCGCCATCCGGCTGATCACCGCCGGCGCTCGGTTCATCGCCACCAACCCGGACGTCACCGGCCCGTCGGCGGAGGGCCCGCTGCCGGCCACCGGCTCGGTGGCCGCGCTGATCACCCGGGCCACCGGCAAGGAACCGTACTTCGTCGGCAAGCCCAACCCGATGATGTTCCGCAGCGCGCTGAACCGGATCGAGGCGCATTCGGAGAACACCGCCATGGTCGGTGATCGGATGGACACCGACGTGGTGGCCGGCATCGAGGCCGGCCTGGAGACGATCCTGGTGTTGACCGGCTCGACCCGGGCCGAGGAGATCGACCGCTACCCGTTCCGGCCGAGCCGGGTGCTGCCGTCCATCGCCGAGGTCATCGAGCTGGTCTAGCCGCCAGCTGCACTTGACGCTAAACCGCCAGCCGGACGGCCGGGCTCAGGACCGCGTCCGCAACAGTGAGAACTCCGATTCGAACAGCTCGGCCAGGAAGCCGGCGAGCCGCTGTTCGGTCGGTTCCAGGCCGGCCAGGGCCAGCGGCCGGGACCGGTCCAGGTAGGTGGCGAAGGTGTGTTCGGTATAGGTCTCCAGCACATGCGGGTGCACGTAGTGCGCCCGGGCCACCGAACGGGTGTTACCCAGCGTCTGGGCCGCCTCGTCCACCGCCGCGACCACCTCCGTGGCCGCCGAACGCTCGGAGTTGAGCCGGTCCTCCAGGTAACCGAACGCCGCCAGCGTGCCACCCCAGGTACGGAAGTTCTTCGCCGTGATGTGCTCGCCGGTGACCGTCAGCAGCACCTGATTAACCTCGTCGGAGTCGATCGGCTTGCCGTCGACCGTGAAAAGCCGGCCGGCCCGCTGCTCGGCCAGTGCCGCCACGATCCTGGCCACCTTGCGATCGGTCATGGTCACGTTCAACTCGCGGCCCGACTTGGCCGGGAAGTCGAACTCGACCCGGTCACCGTGCACGGTGACGTGCTTGCGGGTCAGCGTGGTCAGCCCGTAGCTGTCGTTCTCCTCGGCGTAGGCCTCGTTGCCGATCCGCAGGTAGCTGTCGTCGATGATCCGGATCATCGCCGCGATCACCCGTTCTCGGTCCAGCGTCCGGCGATTGAGCTGCTTGCTGGTATAGGCCCGGATCACCGACAGCTGCTCGGCGAACAGCAGCAGCCGGTAGAAGTTCAGCAGATCCCGGACCGCCCGCCAGCGCGGGTGGTAGAGGTACTGCTTTCGCCCGCGATCGTCCTCGCCGGTGGCCAGGATGTGCCCATCGGCATCGGGGCAGATCCAGACCTTGCGCCAAGCCGGTGGAATCGCCAGCTGCCCGATCCGGGCCTTCAGCTCGTCGCCGGTCAGCGGCTTGCCCTGGTGATCGCGGTAACCGAAGCCCTTGCCCTGACGAACCCGGCGCAGGCCGGGCTCCTGCCCGGTGACATAGATCAGCCCGGCGACCTCGGCACATTGCTCGACGCTGGCGTATAACTCATCCAGCTCGGCGACGGTCAGCACCGGCTTCTTCCGCCGCGCACCGTCCGCGCGCGCACCGCGGTTGGCCTTACGAACAGGGCCCTTCTTGGTGCTGGTCGTCATCGAGCGGTTCAGCCACCGATCCGCAGGTCCGGCAGCATCGCGCCGAGTGCGAGGCCGAGGATGAAGGCCCAGCCGAACAACCGGTTGTGCACCAGGCAGACCCGGTGGTACCAGAGCGGCCAGCCGACGTAGCCAGCCGGTGGCTCGGCCGGTGCCGGCCTGGACATCACCTGCCAGGCCCGGACGGCTCGGGGCGCCGCGACGAGCACCAGTGCGGTGAACGGGCTGAGCGCACCGGCCAGGATGCCGACCAGGGTGAGCAGATACATGGCCGCCACCAGCAGCCGATTCAGCAACCGGGCGGTGCGCTCACCCAGCAACACCGGCAGCGTCCGCTGCCGCTGGGAGCGATCGAAGGCACGCTGGTCGATGTGCTTGCCGATCAGGATCGAGGCGGTGCCCAGGCCGTACGGGATCGAGGCCAGCACGGCGTCGCCGGACGCCGAGCCGGTGATCACGTAGTAGCCGCCGCCGATCATCAGCGGGCCCCAGACCACGAAGGCGGCCAGCTCGCCCAGGCCCAGTTCCTTCAGCGCCCGTGGCGCGGCGTCGTAGGCATAGAGCAGGATCGCGCCGATGCCTGCCAGCAGCAGGGCCGGCCAGCCCCGCAGGACGACGAAGTAGCCGGCGATCGCCAGCGCCAGCAGGCTGAGCACGGCCAGCCCGGTGGCCAGCAGCCGCGGCGTCACCGCACCGCTGGCGATCGGATGCAGCGTGTAGCGCCGGCGCGGTGAGTCGGCGGTGTCGTGGCCACGGCGGTAGCCGAAGTAGTCGTTGGACAGGTTGCTGACCGCGTGCAGCACCAGATAGCCCAGCAGCACCAGCAGGAACGGGACGGTCTCGAACCGTCGGTCGGTGATCGCCAGCAGCCCGGCGATCAGGGCCGCCTGCGCCGAGATGACCAGGATCACGCTGCGAGCGGCATAGAGGAACCTGGTCACCGGATCCAGCTGCGCGAACTCGGCGGCTTGGGCCGGGTAGAAGCCGGTGAACGCGCCGAGCCAGGCGAACGGCCCGCCCCGGGGACGACTGCCTCGCGCCGGCTGGGCGGCGGTGGTCTCGACCACTCGAACTCCTGAATGGTGACTGCTTCGATAACCGTGGCTCGGTAATCCCAGCCTACGGCCGGCTCGGTGCGGTTCGGGCCACCGCCGATGAGGGATGCGGCACGTGCATTAGCCGCTGGCGGGATTGGGTGGAAGGATCCGGCCATGCTGCCGATGTCGCTGACCGACTCGGTGTTCCTCACCGCCGAGAGCCGGGAGACCCCGATGCATGTCGGCGGCCTGCAGCTGTTCCGGCCACCGGCCGACTTTTCGGGCACCCGGGAGCTGTTCAGCCAGCTGATCTCGGCCGATGAGGTGGCGCCGCTGTTCAAGAAGCGGCCGCGTCGTTCGCTCGGCACCGCCGGTCAGTGGGCCTGGGCCGAAGATACCGAGTTCGACATCGAGCACCATGTGCGGCACAACGCGCTGCCGCGGCCGAGCCGGGTGCTGGAGCTGCTCGCGCTGTGCTCGCGGCTGCATGGCACGCTGCTGGACCGGCGCCGGCCGCTGTGGGAGTTCCACCTGATCGAGGGGCTGGCCGACGGCCGGTTCGCGATCTACTTCAAGATCCACCACGCCCTGGTCGACGGGGTGTCCGCGCAGCGGCTGCTGCAGCGAGTGCTGACCAAGGACCCGGACGCCCGCGACCTGCCGGCGCCGTGGGCCGACCGGCCACGACCGGCCACCGCCCGGACCCCACCGGCGCCGGAGGTCGGGCTGGCCACCCTGCGTGGCGCACTGAACCTGGCGGCCGAGGCGGCCGGCCTGCCGGCCGCGCTGCGTACCACCCTGCGGCGCAGCCTGCGGGATCTGAGCTCGCCGGTCTCCTTCGCCGCGCCGCGCACCATGTTCAACGTGCCGATCACCGGGTCGCGTCGATTCGCGGCCCAGTCCTGGCCGATGCAGCGGTTCACCGGGATCACCCGAGCTGCCCAGGTGACCGTCAACGACGCGGTGCTGGCGGTGTGTTCCGGCGCGCTGCGCCGCTATCTGCAGAGCCTGGACGCGCTGCCCGAGCAGCCGCTGATCGCGATGGTGCCGGTCGCGTTGAAGGCCCGTGACCGGCAGCGCGAATCGGGTAACGCGGTTGGCGCGGTGATGTGCAACCTGGCCACCGATCTGGCCGATCCAGCCGATCGGCTGAGCACCATCCGGACCTCCATGCTCGGTGGCAAGCAGGCCTTGGCCAGCATGTCGCCGCTGCAGATCGTCGCGATGACCGGCCTCGGCATGAGCCCGCTGGTACTGCAGGGGATGCCCGGCTACACCGAGTTGTTCCGGCCGCCGTTCAACATCATCATCTCCAACGTGCCGGGCCCGCGCAGCTCGCTGTACCTCAACGGCGCTCAGTTGGACGGGCTGTATCCGCTGTCGATTCCCTACCACAGTCAGGCGCTCAACATCACCTGCACCAGCTACGCCAGCAAGCTTGGCTTCGGCCTGACCGGCTGCCGGCGCACGGTGCCGCACCTGCAGTACCTGCTGGGTTACCTCGACGACGAGCTCGCCGCGCTGGAGAACGCCGTTGGCATAGGCTGACCCAACGCGATGTCGCCCAGCGCTCAACAGCAGAGCGAGGAGCGTGGGGGAGCGAGACCTAAACATGAACAGCCCTGTTGGCGACCTGACCGGTTTCCCCACCGACTTCCTCTGGGGCGCGGCCACCGCCGCCTACCAGATCGAAGGCGCGGTGGACGCCGAGGGCAGGGGCCGGTCCGTCTGGGACACCTTCAGCCATCAGCCGGGTCGGATCAGCGACGGCAGCACCGGGGACATCGCCTGCGACCACTACCACCGCTGGCCCGAGGACGTCCGGTTGTTCGCCGAACTGGGCCTGACCGGCTACCGGTTCTCGGTGGCCTGGCCGCGGATCCAACCGACCGGCGCCGGGACGCCCAACCCGGCCGGTATCGCCTTCTACGACCGACTGATCGACGCGCTGCTGGAACGCCGCATCAGCCCGATGCTCACGCTGTTCCACTGGGATCTGCCGCAGGCGCTGCAGGACGCCGGTGGCTGGTTGAACCGGGACACCACCGCCCGGTTCGCCGAGTACGCCGATATCCTCGGCCAGCGCTTCGCCGACCGGGTCGAGTACTGGATGCCGGTGAACGAGCCCAACGTGGTCACCTTCTTCGGCCACGCGCTGGGCCAGCACGCGCCGGGCAGCAGACTCGGCCTGGGCGCGCTGCCGGTGGCGCATCACCTGCTGCTCGGGCACGGCCTGGCGGTGCAGGCGTTGCGCGCGCACGGTGCCCGGAAGGTGGGCGCGGCCAACAACCACTCACCGGTCTGGGCCGCCTCCGACAGCGCCGCCGACACCGAGGCGGCGGCCTCCTACGACGAGCTGTGGAATCGGCTGTTCGCCGATCCGATGCTGCTCGGCCGATACCCGCAACGCTATGCCGAGCGGTTCGCCGAGTTCGCCGATGATCTGCCGACGATCAGTCAACCCCTCGACTTCTACGGCATGAACTACTACAACCCGGCTAGGATCGCGGCTGCCGGCCCGACTCGGCAACCGGAGTCCGAGCTGGCTCAGCTGGGCTTCGAACGCATCCCGATCGAGGGGTATCCGCTGACCGACTTCGACTGGCCGGTGGTGCCGGCCGGGTTGACCGAGGTGCTCGGCCAGTTGGCCAGCCGGTATCCGGACACGCTGCCGCCGGTGATCATCACCGAGAACGGCTGCAGCTACGCCGACGGCCCGGGCCCGGACGGGAAGGTGCATGACCAGCGGCGGATCAGCTACCTGGACGGCCACCTGCGCGCGCTACGGCAGGCCATCGCCGACGGGGTCGAGGTGGCCGGCTACTGCTGCTGGTCGATCCTGGACAACTTCGAATGGGCCGAGGGTTACCAGCAGCGGTTCGGCCTGGTGCATGTGGACTACGCCAGCCAGATCCGTACGCCCAAGGATTCCTACGCCTGGTATGCCGGGGTGATCAGGCAGAACCGGCGGGGTTAGCGATCGGGTCGCTGGCCAGCCGAGACCAGATCTGGATGTCGGCCCGTCGTCCCCGCTTGACGTAGGTGTTGCGCAGGGTGCCTTCCAGCAGGTAGCCGCAGCGCTCAGCCGCCTTCTGTGAGCCGACGTTCTCGACATCGATCATCAGGCTGACCCGAATGGCAGCGCCCGTTCCGAACGCCCAGTCGGTGAGTTGCGCCAGCATCGCGGTGGCGACCCCGCGGCCTCGATCGGCTGGCGCGACAAGGTAACCGAGTTCCAGCTCGCACGCCTCGGCGTCGATCCGCAGCGCGAGTCCGAGCCCGACGAGCCGGCCGCTGGCCGAATCTATCGCGGCGAACAGCTCGCTGGTGCCCTTGGCCCGGCCGGCCTGGTAGCGGGCGAACAGGCTGGCCAGGAAGTCCGCCGGCAGCGGCGTCGGAAAGCGAGTGAACCGGGCAACATCCGGGTCGTCGACCATCGGGGCCAGCTCGGCCAGATGCTGCTCGGCGAACGGGATCAGTTGCACGTTCATTCGGGCCTCGTTCGAATCGCTGGTGGCTGCGACCGGTCGCTGCCGGCCGAGGTGGTGAGGAAGTCGTCGAGCAGGCCGGGCAGCGCCGCAGCGGCCAACCGGAGCGCGGCGTCGGCGTCCAGATCCACGATCGGGTAGGCCTGCCGCCCGGCCGCGGTGGTGGCGGTCAGCGTGGCCAGCCCGGCCCGGCGCTGGAAGAAGGACTGCCTGATGTTCCAGCCGATGATCCCGTCGCGGCGCAACAGCACCTGCCGGCGGTTGAACGAGCCGAGCCGGCTGATCAGGTAGGGCCCGACGAGCGCGTGGCCCAGCCCGGTGAACCGATCCTCGGCCAGCGGCACGGCCAGTGCTGCCAGCAGCACCCCGAGCACCGGCAACCAGCCGGGCAGGCCGCCGGCCAGCCAACCGCCGAGCAGCGCCAGCGCGACCGCCATCGCCGGTGCCACGCTGCGCAGGTAGCGCCGCCGCCGGGCAGCCGGGCCATGCCGGCGCAGTGCCGGTCGGACCGGCAGGCCGGCGACGTTGAGCACTGCGGCTGCCACCTGCCGCACCCGCTCGGCCGGGGCGGCCGGCAGCAACAGGGTGCCGCCGCGTTCGGCGCCACGGCCGACCCGCAGGCCGGTCGCCACCGCGAGCAGCCGGGCACCGCCGACCGCGCGCAGTGGCAGCAGTTGGCTCAGCTCGACCCCGCGCAGCCGCCGCTCGGCGATGCTGGTGGCACGGGCGGTGATCAAGCCGCGCGAGACGTGCAGGCTGCCGCCCGGATGCCGGGTCAGCCGGAAGTTCCAGAACGCCAACAGGTAGCCGCCCACCGAGAGCAGCGTGACGCCGACCAGGGCGCCGAGGCCGAGCTGCACCGCATCCAGCCAGACCGGGGTGACTTCCAGATGTCTGCTGACTGATCGGACGATCGACACCTGATCGGCCTGAATGCCGGACTGGCCGACGATCCGCCAGCCCAGGCCGAGGATCGCCAGCGCGCTGAGGACCCCGGACAGCGTGAACGGGGCGAAGCGCAGCCAGCTCGGATCCAGCCGGGCCAGCAGCTGCTCGGCCGGCTGGTAGGCGGCCGGCGGAGCAGCCCCGCCTGGCGCCGGTGACGCGCCCCAGCCCGGCGGCCCGGCCGCGGCCGGCGCAAGCGGCGGCTGGCCGGCTCGATGCAGCAGGTCGGCGCGCAGGGTCGCTGCCGGCGTGGACCCCAGACCGTCCAGCACCAACCCTTCCCGCTTGCGGTCGGAGCTGCCGGTGCCGATCGCCACCCTGGTCAGCCCGAGCAGCCGGTGCAGCACATGCGCGGTGATATCGACCGTGCGCACCCGATCGATCGGGGTGGTGATGGTGCGCCGGCGGAACAGCCCGGTACGCAACTGCACCTGCGCGGCGGTTATCCGGTAGCGGGTGGTGAACCAGCGCAGCAGGCTGAGCGCCATCACGATCAGCAGGCCCAGCAGCGGCCACCATTCGAAGCCGCCCCGGGAGCCGGCCAGCAGCAGCCCGGCCAGCGCCGGCAGCGCGCGGCCGACCTCACGGACCGGATGGATCAGCAGCATCCGAGGGCTCAGCCGGCGCCACTGCGGATCGAGCCGATCGAATCGCGACAGGCTCACGTGGCATCGCCCGGGTCGGTCGCGGTGGCGGCGGTCAGCTCGGCCACCAGCTGATCGGCGGTGGCCGGCGCCAACCCATGGATTCGCAGCGGCCCGGCCGCCGAAGCGGTGGTGACCGTGACGTTGGCCAGCCGGAACAGCTGCTCGAGGGGGCCGCGCTCGGTATCCACCGTCTGGATCCGGGACAGCGGCGCGATCCGCCGCTCCTGGTTGAACCAGCCGGCTCGGGTGTAGACGGCGGTCGGCGTCGCCTCCCAGCGGTGTACCCGGTAGCGCCAGCGGGGCATCACCGTCGCATGCAGCACGGCCAGCAGCACGACTGCCGCCAGCACCAGGTAGCCGGGCCGTCGATTGCCGTCGGTCTGGACCACCACCAGCGCCACCACCGCGCCGACCACCAGCCAGCACAGCAGCGCCCGGACCGTCCAGTACCAGACCGCCCGATGGCAGACCAGGTTGGCCGGGTCGCGCAGCTCGAACACCTGACGAAACTACGCCATCCGATCGATGACGGCCCGCGGGCTGGCCAGCAGCGCACCCAGCTGGCCGGCTGGCATCGGCGAATAGGCCCAGAATCCTTGGAAGAACTGGTAGCCGAGTTCGGTCAGCAGGTTCAGCTGACGCTCGGTCTCGACACCCTCGGCGATCACCTGCATGCCGAGGTCGGTGCCCAGCTGCAGCACCGAGCGGGCGATCGCGACATCGGCCCGATCCGGCTCCGGCAGGCCCAGGCCGGCAACGAAGGATCGGTCCAGCTTGATCGCGGTGGCCGGTAGCCGCTTGAGGTAGGTCAGCGGGGAGTAGCCGGTGCCGAAGTCGTCCAGCGCGATCCGGACGCCCAACTCGCGCAGCCGGCACAGCTCGGCCAGCTCCGGACTGTCCCCGTCCACCAGCACCGACTCGGTGACCTCCAGGCACAACATCTCACCGGGCGTGCCGGTCTCGCCGAGCAACGAGATCAGCAGCTGCTCGAGCTGGCCGGTGCCGAGCTGGCGGGCGCCCACGTTCACCGTCACCGGCAGCTGATGGCCGGCCGCCGCCCAGCTGGCCGCCGCGCTGATCGAGCGGTGCAGGATCAGCGCGCCCAACTCCCGCATCAGGCCGGTCGAGTCGGCGATATCCAGGAACTCCGCCGGCAGCATGGTGCCGCGCCGGGGATGTTCCCAGCGCAGCAGCGCCTCGGCCGCGACCGGCTGCAGATTGCGATCCACCATCGGCTGGAATGCCACGTACAACTCGGGGCTGGCCTCGGTGACCGCGTGCCGCAGGTCGGCTTCCAGCTCCACCCGTTGCTGGGCCGGCCCGCTGTTCAGCGGGCCGGCGATCCGGTAGGTGTTCCGGCCGGCCCGCTTGGCCTGGTACATCGCGTCGTTGGACCGCCGGATGACATCGCCCGGCAGCTCGGCGGCACCCACGGTGGCCACCCCGATGCTGGCCGACACCGTCACCTCCGAGCCGGCCAGGATGGTCCGGCCGCGCACCGCCGACAGCATCCGCTCGGCCAGCACCGCAGGCTCCGTGCTGGACACCACCACCAGCTCGTCGCCACCGAACCGGGCGACCAGGTCGGTCGGCTGCACCAGCACGGTGATCCGGGCGGCCAGGGTGCGCAGCAGCTCGTCACCGGCCGAGTGGCCCAGCGCGTCATTGACCCGGCGGAAGTCGTCCAGGTCCAGGAAGTAGACGTAGCGGCAACGGTTGTCCAGTTCGTCGGCCACCCGCTGCAACATCTCCTGCAGCCCGCGCCGGTTGGCCAGCCCGGTCAGTGGATCGTGTCGAGCCTCCCAGTGCAGCCGCTGTTCGACCCGCACCGCCTCATCCACATCACGCAGCGTGCACACCAACTGCTCGACCACCGCGCCGCCCGGCTCCTCGGCCGGCCCGCTGAGCCACGGGGTGAGCCAGAGCTTCATCCAGCGCCAGCGGCCGGCCGCATCCCGGATCCGCAGCCGCATCGTGTGCGCGTTCGAGCTGGAGTCGGCGCGGGCCTGCGCGACCAGCGCGTCCAGCCGCTGCCGGTCGCTCCACCGGATCGCGTTGCGGATGTCGTCGTAGCGGCCGAGCTGGTCGGCCGGGTAGCCGAGCTGGCCGGCCAGCCGCCGGTTGCTCCACAACAGCTCGCCGCGCGGCAGGTCCAGCACCAGCACCGAATCGGGGCCCACCGACAGCAGGGCGTCCAGGAATCGGCCGGCATCCTCGGGCACCCCGATCAGCTCGGTGACATCGACGCTGATGCCGATCGGCACCGTGCCGGGCGCCGGATCCGGCAGCCAGGCATAGAGCCGGACGGTCCGGATCTGCTCGGCATCGCGGTCCATCAACCGCAGCTCGCGCAGCATCCGGCCGCGCCGGAACAGCTCCCGCATGCCGGACTGGAACACCGGCACGTCCGGCAGCAGCAACGACAGGCCCAGACCGGTGGAGCTGTCGGCCAGCGCACCGGCGGCCGGCAGCGCCGGCACCGGAACCTGGTCCGGCCGGCGCGGGTAGCCCCAGTCGCGCAGGCCGAGCAGCGTCAGCTCGGCCGCGTCGGCCCGGCGCACCTCGACCGCGGCGAGTTGCCCGCGCGCGTTGCGCACCTGGCGGATTCGCACGTCGGCAACCGCCTCGGTGCCACCGGACAGCATCGCCTCGGCGGCGCGCCGCAGCGGGTGGTCAGCGCTCAGTACCTCGCTGATCCGCCGCGGCTCGGTCAGCGCCTGGTCCGCCACCAGCAGCGTGCCGTCGCCAGCGATGAGAATCCGGCTCAACCTCTCAGCCCAGGCTCTCTTCATCTCGCGCGTCAGCGTAGCGGGAAAACCGGTCCACCGGTGGACTTCGGCGGGGCCTCTACTATCTGCCCTTATGCCAAGCCTGGATGCCAGTTTTCTGGCCCTGCCCGCGTCCACCCTGGCCGACGCCGCGCTCGACCGGGCCCGGCAACTGGGGGCCGAACACGCCGACTTCCGACTGGAGCGGATCCGGGCCGGACTGATCAGGCTGCGGGACGGCCAGTTGGAAACCACCGCCGATGACCTGGACCTCGGGCTTTCGGTACGGGTGGTGTTCGAGGGGGCCTGGGGATTCGCCAGCGGCATCGAACGTACCCCGCAAGCCGCTCGGGAACTGGCCGAGCAGGCGGTCGCGACCGCCCGGCTGAGCCGGGTGTTGAGCTCGGAGCCGGTGCGGCTGGCGCCCGAGCCGGTGTACGGCGATGTGAGCTGGGTCTCGGCCTACCAGATCAACCCGTTCGAGGTCGGCCAGCCAGACCGGATCGCCCGGCTGGCCGAGCTGGCCGACCGGCTGCTGGCCGCCGACGGGGTGGACCACGTCAGCGCCCAGTTGATCCAGGTGCAGGAGAACAAGTACTACGCCGACACCGCGGGCACCGTGACCACCCAGCAGCGGGTGCGCATCCATCCGGAGTTCACCGCGGTGCAGGTCGACCTGGCCAGCGGCAGCTTCTCCAGCATGCGCACCATCGCGCCGCCGGCCGGCCGGGGCTGGGAGTACCTGACCGGCACCGGGTGGGATTTCGACGCCGAGATCGCCCAGTTGCCGGAGCTGCTGGCCGAGCACGTCAAGGCCCCGTCGGTCCAGGCCGGCCGGTACGACCTGGTGATCGACCCGTCCAACCTGTGGCTGACCATTCACGAGTCGATCGGGCACGCCACCGAGTTGGACCGGGCACTCGGCTACGAGGCCGCCTTCGCCGGAACCTCCTTCGCGACCAAGGACAAGCTGAACACGCTGCGCTACGGCAGCCCGGTGATGAACGTGACCGGCGACCGGACCGTCGAGCACGGATTGGCCACCATCGGCTACGACGACGAGGGAGTCGTCAGCCAGCAGTTCGACATCATCTCCGAGGGCGTGCTGGTGGGTTACCAGCTGAACCGGCAGATGGCCGCCGCCAACGGGATGGGCCGCTCCAACGGCTGCGCCTACGCCGACTCGTCGAGCCACATTCCGCTGCAACGGATGGCCAACGTGTCGCTGCGGCCGGATCCGGCCGGTGGCTCCACCGAAGACCTGATCGCCGGCGTGGAGCGGGGCATCTACATCGTCGGCGACAACTCCTGGTCCATCGACATGCAGCGGTACAACTTCCAGTTCACCGGCCAGCGCTTCTTCCGGATCGAGAACGGCCGGCTGGCCGGCCAACTGCGCGACGTCGCCTACCAGGCCACCACGACCGACTTCTGGGGCGCGATGGAGGCGGTCGGTGGCCCGCGGACCTACCTGCTCGGCGGTGCCTTCAACTGCGGCAAGGGCCAACCGGGCCAGATAGCCGCGGTGTCGCACGGTTGTCCGGCCGCGCTGTTTCGCGGCATCAATGTGCTGAACACGATCTCCGAGGGCGGGCGATGATGAGCACCGGCATCCAGCAGTTGGTCGAGCGGGCGCTGAGCCTGTCCACCGCCGACGGCTGCATCGTGCTCGGCGAGGAGCACACCCAGGCGAACCTACGCTGGGCGGCCAACGGCCTGACCACCAACGGCCAGTCGCACGCGGCCAAGCTGACCGTGATCTCGGTGGTACGCACCCCGGACGGCGATGCCTGCGGCGTGGTCTCCAGGCCGATCCCGCTGACCGACTCGCTGGCCGAGCTGGCCGCGCTGGTGGCCGCTTCCGAACGGGCCGCCCGGGAGGCCTCGCCGGCCGATGATGCCGCCGAGCTGGTACGGCCCTACGCCAACGCCGACGACTGGTCGGCGCCGGCGGCCAAGACCGGCATCGAGGTGTTCAGCGACTTCGCGCCGGCGCTGGCTGCCGCCTTCGACCAGGCGCGGGCCGAGGACACGCTGCTCTACGGCTACGCCGAACACGCGGTCAGCTCGGTCTTCCTGGCGTCCTCCACCGGACTGCGGCGCCGGCACGACCAGCCCACCGGCCGGGTCGAGCTGAATGCCAAGAGCGCCGATCTCAGCCGTACCGCCTGGGTCGGCCAGCACACCCGGGACTTCACCGACCTCGCGGTGCCGGACCTGGTGGCCGATCTGCGCCGGCGGCTGGACTGGGCGCGCAACCAGCTCGAGCTGCCACCCGGCCGGTACCAGACGCTGCTGCCGCCGACCGCGGTCGCCGACCTGATGATCTACGCCTACTGGACGATGAGCTCCCGCGACGCGGAGGAGGGGCGCAGCGTGTTCGCTGCCAAGGGTGGCGGGACCCGGATCGGTGAGCGGCTCGGCGAGCTGCCGCTGACCCTGCGTTCGGATCCGGACTGGCCGGGATGCGAGTGCGCGCCGTTCCAGATCATGTACGGCAGCGGCGACGAATCGGTCTTCGACAACGGGATGCCGGTGCGGGCCACCGACTGGATCGCCGACGGAACGCTGCGCAACCTCTTCCGCAGCCGGAACTGGGCGGCGCGCAGCGGCGCGGAGTTCCGGGCAGCGATCGAGAACCTGATCCTGACGGCGCCGGCGGCCACCAAGAGCCTGGACGAGATGATCGCCAGCACTGAGCGCGGCCTGCTGGTGACCTGCCTGTGGTACATCCGCGAGGTGGATCCGCAGGCGTTGCTGCTGACCGGACTGACCCGTGACGGGGTGTACCTGATCGAGGATGGCCAGGTCCGCGGCGTGGTCAACAACTTCCGGTTCAACGAGTCGCCGGTCGACCTGCTGAGCCGGGTCACCGAGGTCGGTCGGCCGGTGCAGACGTTGCCCCGCGAATGGGCCCTCGACTTCGCGCGGGTGGTCATGCCGACCCTGCGGGTGGACGACTTCAACATGTCCACTGTGAGCCAAGCCTCCTGACCGCTGCTGTGCGCGGGATCACTGCCAGATCCAGGTCCTGCGCGTAACTGCTCAGAATGATGTATTTTGGAGCTAGAACGCGCACTTGATCGGCTCGTGTGATCGTTGCCGCATCGTTTGGGCCAGCCAGTAAACGCTGCCGGTCAGTACCGTCATCTCATCACCCGGGACCGTGACGCCCAACGCCGGCGTCTGCTTTGGGCTTATCGCCAGTCAACGTTGACTGCCAAGGAGTGCATGCCATGACGATCACCACCGAAGGCTTAGCCACTGCCCCCACCGACCACGCCGATCTCCTGCGCTGGGTGCGCGAGACGGCGGAGCTGACCCAGCCGGATGAGGTCGTCTGGTGTGACGGCAGCGCCGAGGAATGGCGGCGGATCACCGACCTGCTGGTTGCCGCCGGCACCTTCGTCCGGTTGAACGAGGAGAAGAAGCCGAACTCGTTCTACTGCTCCTCCGACCCGACCGATGTGGCGCGCGTGGAGGACCGGACCTTCATCTGCTCGCGGGATCCGGGTGACTGTGGCCCGACCAACAACTGGATGGATCCGGACGACATGAAGGCGGTGCTCACCGAGCGGTTCCGTGGCTCGATGCGTGGCCGCACCATGTACGTCATTCCGTACTGCATGGGCCCGCTGACCGCTGACAAGCCGATGCTCGGCGTGGAGCTGACCGACTCGCCGTACGTGGTCGCGTCGATGCACATCATGACCCGGATGGGCAGCAAGGCGCTGGCCAAGTTCGTGCTGGACGGCGTCAACCAGCCATACGTGGCCGGCCTGCACTCGGTCGGCGCGCCGCTCGGCCCGGGCGAGGCCGACGTGCCGTGGCCGTGCAACGAGACCAAGTACATCGTGCACTTCCCGGAGGAGCAGCTGATCTGGTCCTACGGCTCGGGCTACGGCGGCAATGCGCTGCTGGGCAAGAAGTGTCACTCGTTGCGGATCGCCTCGGTCAAGGGCCGGCACGAGGGCTGGCTGGCCGAGCACATGCTGATCCTGAAGCTGACCAGCCCGGAGCGGAAGTCCTACTACATCGCGGCGGCGTTCCCGTCGGCCTGTGGCAAGACCAACCTGGCCATGCTGGAGCCGACGCTGGCCGACTGGAAGGTCGAGACGATCGGCGACGACATCGCCTGGATCCGGTTCGGCGAGGACGGCCGGATGTATGCGGTGAACCCGGAGAACGGCTTCTTCGGGGTGGCACCCGGCACCGACTGGCACACCAACCCGAACGCGATGCGCACGATCGCCAAGGGCAATTCCATCTTCACCAACGTGGCGCTCACCGACGATGGCGACATCTGGTGGGAGGGCATGGGCGAGCCGCCGGCGCACCTGATCGACTGGAAGGGCAACGACTGGACGCCGTCGGCCGAGGTGCTCTCCTCGCACCCGAACAGCCGCTACTGCACGCCGCTGGAGCAGTGCGAGACCAAGGCACCGGAGTGGGACGACCCGAAGGGCGTGCCGCTGGACGCGATCTTCTTCGGCGGCCGCCGGCGGGACACCGTGCCGCTGGTGACCGAGGCGCGGGACTGGCAGCACGGCGTCTTCATGGGCGCCACCCTGTCCTCGGAGACCACCGCCGCGGCGGTCGGCCAGGTCGGCGTGGTGCGCCGCGACCCGATGGCCATGCTGCCCTTCATCGGCTACCACGCCGGTGACTACTTCCAGCACTGGATCGAGGTCGGCAAGCACGCCGATGAGGTCAAGCTGCCCAAGGTGTTCTACGTCAACTGGTTCCGCCGGGACGCCGCCGGCAAGTTCATCTGGCCCGGCTTCGGGGAGAACATCCGGGTGCTGAAGTGGGCGATCGAGCGGATCGAAGGCAAGGCGGCCGCGGTGGACACCCCGATCGGCCGGGTGCCGGCACCGGATTCGCTGGACATCACCGGGCTGGATCTGGACACCGACCAGCTGACCGCCGCGGTCACCGTCGACGTCGACGAGTGGCGGGCCGAGGTGCCGAGCATCAAGGAGTGGTTCGACAAGATCGGCGACAAGGTGCCGTCCTCGCTGCGGGACGAGCTGGAGTCGTTGAAGCTACGGCTTTCCTGAGCCCGCGGACCCACGAACTGAGACAGCCCCGGCCAGTGCGGCCGGGGCTGCCTCATGCGTGGTGACACTGGTCCGGCCCTTGATCAAGGCCGCGCTCGCGGGTTTCGGTGATGCGAGAGCGGCCTCGACCAAGCACTGATTGCCAGGAGCTGCCGGTTACGGTCGCTGCGGGAAGATGCCCTGCAACGCGATGATGAAGGTGACGCACAGGTACGGCTGCAGGTTGTTGTGCGGCTGGCCGCCGCCGGTCGGCAGCACGGTTTGCTGGTTCATCGTCAGGTTCGGCTGCACCCCGGCCGAGTACAGCGGATCGCCCACCCGGCCTTTCAACGCCTGCGCCCAGGTGTTGTTGGTCGGTGATGTGTTGTCGCCGGAGTCGTCGACCGCCCACGCGGTGTGGGTGTGTTGCGGCATCTCCGAGGTGATCAGGGTGACCGTCGGGCTGCCGCCGATCTCACCGAGATATCGCGGTGTCAGCCCGGGGCCCTGGCCTTGCTGGATCGGAGCGCTGCCCTGCAGGTTGGGCAGGCCGAAGGTGACCCGGCCGTCACCACCGTAGGTGGTACCCAACAGGGAGAACAACGCGGTGTTCTGCGAGATCGACATCAACTGGCCGTTGCACAGCGCCCAGCCGGTGGGCGCGAAGTTTCCGGCAAAGGTCCTGATCTCGGCGAGGAATGGGTCAGTCACGGTTGCGCTCCGTAGCTAGTTTCGGCTGGGGAAGATCCCCACCAGGGCGATGGCGAAGTTCAGGACGAGATAGGGCGCCATGTTCTCGTGCGGCTGGCTGCCCCCGGTGTTGGTCACAGCCGCCGGGTTCATCTGGGTGTTGGGGGCGGGTGCGTAGGCGATGGCGGGAGCCTGCGCCCAGATGGCGCCGGCCGGGCTGGTCCCCGGGTTGGTCGCCGCGGACTGGGCAGCGCCGGGGTGCAGGTGGGCGGGCATCTCGTTGATGGTCAGGGTGTGCGCCGTCTCGCCGCCGGCCTGGCCGACGTTGTACCCCTGGCCCTGGTGTATCGGCATTCGGCCCTGCAGGTTGGGCAGGGCGAAGTTCGTCTGGCCGTTGCCGCCGTACATCGTGCCCAGGATCGAGAACAGCGCCTGGTTCTGGTTGATCGGTAGCAACTGGCCGTTGCAGAACGCCCAACCCTTGGGTGGGTAGTTGAACGAGATCACCTTGATCTCGCCGATATACGGATCGCTCATTGTTCAGCTCCGGAAGGTCGAGTAGGGCCGGTCAGTTCGGAGGCGGGTAGATGCCCTCGGTTGCCAGGATGAAGTTGATCACCTGATACGGCGGCATGTTCTCGTGCGGTTGGTTGCCACCGGCAAGGTTCAGCGCGTTCGGCGCCATCTGGGCTGACGGCGCCGCCGAGCTGTACCAGTTGTTGGCGTAGGTCGCCCAGAAGTTCGCATTCGGCGACTGACTGGTGGCGACCGCCGCGGCCACTGGCTGGTGGGTGTGCACGGGGTTCTGGTTGCCGTTCAGCGTCACCGACTCGACACCGCCCACCTGGCCCAGGACGAACCCGGAACCCTGGTGCACCGGAATCCTGCCCTGTAGGTCGGGCAGCGCGAAGGTCGACTGACCGTCGCCGCCGTAGGTGGTGCCGATCAGGTTGAACAGGGCGTCGTATTGCGAGATGGGCAGCAGCTGCCCCTGGCAGAACAACCAGCCGACCGGGGCGAAATTGCCCCCGAACATTCGGATCTCGCCGATGTACGGATCACTCATCGCGCTTCTTCCTCAGGGACGGGTGTGGCTGATACCGGCCGGCTTGACCGGACCAACCAGTGGACGGGTTAGAAATTGAAAATCGCGTGGTATTCCAACGGATAGTCGGAATCGTTCGGACGATGTCGCAGCGGAACAAGGAATACCAGTTCCGGACCGAAGCCGTCTGCAGTTAGCCAATAACTGGCCTGCTCAATCGGCGCTCGCGGTCCTGCTTTGAAGGTGAGTGCGAAGGATGTCGGGCTGCTGGCCGTGCACTCGATGAGCACCAGCTGGGCATGATCACCGTCCGGGAGCCGCAGCTGGAACTCGGTGTCGACCCGATCGGCATAAGCCTGATAGCTGGGAGTGGTTGGCTGATCACTCATTGCTGCATTACTCATTCCTCCTCCTCGAACGCTGCCCAGTGCATTCGCAGATAGCCACCGGCGCTGTCCTGGTCGCCGTCCTCGACGAAGCCGAGCCGTCGGTACAACCGGATCGCGCCGTCGTTCGCCTGCCAGACGCTCAGCCGCAGCGGCACGCCGGCCCGCTCGGCCACCGTGCGCAGTTGTTCGAGTACCGAACTGCCGACGCCATTGCCGCGTAGTCGCTCGGTTACCGCCAGGTCGAGCAGTCGGAGCTCATCCGGCCCCAGCCGCAGGTAGCACCGCCCGACCGGTGCCTGCTCGGCCTCGTCGCCACGGTGTAGTTCGAGGATCCAGTCCACCGCGTCCGGCGTGTCCGCGCGGTACTGGCGGCGCTGGGCCTCGAACTGCAGCCGCAGCAGTTGCTCGCGCACCGGCTCCGGCAGCAGCCCGAGTTCCGGCCGGGCCTCGGCGAACAGGGCCAGCAGGAAGTCGTCGTCGGCGGCTTGGGCGGGGCGCTGACGCAGTTGACCGGCCAGCAACGGGCTGGTCAGCGGAGCCGGCCAACCGAGGGACGAGTCATACGGTTCAGAGGTTTGCTGGGCGTTTTGCACCGAGAACTGATGATCCCCCCTGCATGCCGGCACGCGGTATTGCATCAATGCGAGCGAAGGTGTTGGTGTATCGGACGATGCTAGATACAGTTTGCAAGCTAGTTCACCGCGACTAAACGCCTAACGAATGAAGGCGCGCCGAGGTGTGCTGCTAAAAACCTAGCCAGCGCACGGCCGTGAGGCACGGGGAGTGCGCAGAAGGACGAGAGATATGAGCGGCATGGGTTCGGCGATGGGGCCTCGCGCCACATCTGGGGGGCACCGGATTCGGCCTCGGTCGATCATCGGGCGAGCGGGCTTGGTACTGGCGCTGGTCGTGCTCGGGCAGCTGGTATTGCTGCCCGGGAGCGCATCAGCGGCGGCCCTCGCGGTCAGCACGACCGCCGATGTGGCGACCAACTTCGGCGCCTGCGGCAACGCCGGCCAGACCTCGCCCACCGGCGGAAGCCTGCGCGAGGCGATTTGCGTGGCAAACAACCTGGGCGCCACCGCCTCCACGATCACCGTGCCGGCCGGCACCTACAACATCGTCAACGGCGAGCTGCAGATGGGCAAGGTGTCCGGTAGCAACATCACCCTGACCGGCGCCGGCGCCGCCAGCACGATCATCGACGCGGGCAGCCTGAGCCGGGTGCTGGACCTGGACCCCAGCCTCGTCGGCGGGGTGAGCAGCAGCATCTCCGGTGTCACCATCAGCCACGGTGCCGTGACCACCTTCGGCGGCGCGGGCATCATCGCCGGTTCGGGCCATGCGGTCTCCGGTGACACGTTGACGATCAGCAACTCCACGATCAGCAACAACGTGGTCAACTCCGCGACCTCCAACAAGCCTGGCGGTGGCGTGCAGTTCGAGGGCGGCTCGCTGACCATCACCAACTCGACGATCAGCGGCAACACCGCCGGCAGCAGCGAAGCCTCGGGCGTGGAGTACACCGCCGAGAACAACGCCCCCGGTGAGCAGCTGACCATCTCCGGCACCACCTTCAGCGGCAACAGCACCAACGCCTCGGTCGCCAACGTCAACGTCGGCGGCGCGCTGGCGACGGCCTCGGCCGGCGCGGTGCCGATCAGCGTGAGCAACTCTCGGTTCATCAACAACACGGTGGTCGGAAGCGGCACCGGCATCCCGCAGGGCGGCGGCATCTTCGCCCAGGGCGGCACGTTGAGCGTCACCGAATCGACCTTCACCGGCAACTCGGTCACCGGCGGCAGCAACCCGCAGGGCGGCGGGGTCTCGGTGGTCGGCGGCACGGCCGTCATGCACTACAACCGGATCACCGGCAACATCGGCGCCACCGGCTCCGGCGTGTCGCTGGGCGTCGCGAGCGGCGCCACCCTGAACGCCACCGACAACTGGTGGGGCTGCAACACCGGCCCCGGCACCGCCGGCTGTGACGCGGCGGCCGGCAGCCCGACCGTCTCGCCTCGGCTGGTGCTGACCGCCACCGCGAGCCCGGCCACCGTGGTCGGCCCGAACGCCAGCTCGACCATCACCGCCTCGCTCACCACCGACTCGCTCGGCGGAGCCATCGGCGCCGCTAACCTGGACGCCTTCGCCGGCCTGACGGTGAGCTGGAGCGACCCGCTGCCCTCGGGCGCCACCCTCGGGGCCGCGTCCTCGACGCTGAGTTCCGGCACGACGAGCACCAGCTACAACTCGCAGAACACCAGCGGCCCCGGCCATGTGCTGGCCACCCTGGACAACGGCACCGCCACCGCCACCATCACGGTCAACCGGCCGCCGGCGATCACCAGTGCCAACACGGTTTCGTTCACGGTCGGCACGGCTGGCACCTTCACGGTGAACACCACCGGCTACCCGGCGCCGGCGATCACCAAGACCGGCACCGTGCCGGCCGGCATGAGCTTCGTCGACAACGGCAACGGCACCGCGACGCTGTCCGGCACTCCGTCGGCCGGCAGCGGTGGCACCTATCCGCTGAACCTGACCGCCAACAACGGGGTCAGCCCGAACGCGACCCAGACCCTGACGGTCACGGTGCTCCAGCCGCCAGGCTTCACCAGCGCCTCGACGGCCACCTTCGTCATCGGTAGCGCGGGTAGCTTCGCGATCACCACCTCCGGCTTCCCGACGATCACCTCGATCACCAAGACCGGCACCCTGCCGGCCGGCATCACGTTCACCGACAACGGCAACGGCACCGCCACGCTGGCCGGCACCCCGACTGGCACCGGCGGCACCTACCCGGTGACGCTGACCGCGATCAACGGGGTGACCCCGAACGGCACCCAGGCGCTGACCATCCAGGTCAACCAGGCGCCGGCCGTCACCACCAACCCGGTGGACCAGACGGTGGCGCCGGGCGCCTCGGTGTCCTTCATCGCGGCCGCCTCCGGCGTGCCGACGCCGACCGTGCAATGGCAGCGTTCGACCGATGGTGGGGCGAGCTTCACCAATATCGCGGGCGCGACCAGCACCACCTATACCTTCACGGCCGCGGCCGGTGACAACGGCAACCAGTACCGGGCGGTGTTCACCAACGTGGTGAGCAGCGCCACCAGCACGGCGGCGACATTGACGGTGGGCGTCGCGCCGTCGTTCACCAGCGCTGACAACACCAGCTTCGTGGTGGGTCAGGCGGGCAGCTTCAACATCACCACCACCGGTGTGCCGAGCGCGACGCTGAGCCGGACCGGGGTCGCCTTCCCGGCCTGGTTGACGCTGACCGACAACGGTGACGGCACCGGCAGCCTGACCGGCACCCCGCCGGCCGGCAGCGGTGGGTCCTACCAGTTCACGCTGAAGGCTGCTAACGGCTTCAGCCCGTCGGCCAGCCAGATCTTCACCCTGTTCGTGGACGACTCGCCGGTGATCACCAGTGCCAGCAGCACGACGTTCACCTCGGGCAGCGCGAACACCTTCGCGGTGACCACCACCGCCGGCTTCCCGACCACCACCACGCTGACCAAGACCGGCTCGCTGCCGTCCGGCGTCACCTTCACCGACAACGGTGACGGCACGGCGACGCTGGCCGGCAACCCGGCGGCCGGCACCGGTGGCACGTATCCGATCACCATCACCGCGACCGCCACCGGCGGTCTGGCGGCCCCGGCCACCCAGAGCTTCACGCTCACGGTGCTCGCGCCGCCGGTGATCACCAGCGCCGACCACGCCACCTTCTCGGTGGGCCACGCCGGCACCTTCACGGTGACCACGACCGCTGGCAACCCGGCGGCCAGCACGCTGACCAAGACCGGCAGCCTGCCGGCCGGCGTCAGCTTCACCGACAACGGTGACGGCACCGCGACGCTCGCGGGCACGCCGGCGGCCGGCACGGGCGGGATCTACTCGATCACCATCACCGCCTCCAACGGGGTGGGCACGGATGCCACCCAGTCGTTCACGCTGACCGTGAACGAGCCGCCATTGATCACCAGCGCCGACCACGCCACCTTCACCCTGGGCACGGCGGCGGCGTTCACGGTGACCACCTCGAGCGGTCAACCGGCCTCGGTCACGCTGTCCGAGACCGGCACCCTGCCGCCGGGGATGAGCTTCACCGACAACGGTGACGGCACCGCCACGCTCGGTGGCACGCCGAGCACCGGTGGCAGCTACTCCTTCACCATCACTGCCAGCAACGGGGTGCTGCCGGACGCCACCCAGGCCTTCACCGCCACGGTGAACGCCTCGCCGTCCATCACCAGTGCCGACCACACCACCTTCGCGGTGGGTAGCGCGGGCAGCTTCACCGTCACCACCACGCCGGGCGTCCCGGCCAGCACCACGCTGACCAAGACCGGCACCCTGCCGGCCGGGGTCAGCTTCACCGACAACGGTGACGGCACCGCGACGCTGGCCGGCACGCCGGCGGCGGGCACCGGTGGCAGCTACCCGATCACGATCACAGCCAGCAACGGCGTGCTGCCGAACTCGACGCAGGCATTCACGCTGACCGTGACCCAGCTGCCGGTGATCACCAGTGCCGACCACACCACCTTCACGGTGGGCAGCGCCGGCAGCTTCACGGTGACCACCACCGCCGGGTTCCCGGCATTCACCACGGTCACCGAGACCGGCGGGTTGCCGTCCGGCGTGACGTTCGTCGACAACGGTGACGGCAGCGCGACGCTGTCCGGCACCCCGGCGGCCGGCTCCGGTGGCAGCTACCCGATGACGGTGACCGCCACCAACACCGCCGGCCATGTCGATCAGGCATTCACGCTGACCGTCTCGGCCACCCCGGTGATCACCAGCGCCGACCACACCACCTTCGCGGTGGGTACGGCCGGCACGTTCACGGTGACCACCACGGCGGGCGTTCCGGCGAGCACCACGCTGACCAAGACCGGCACCCTGCCGGCCGGGGTCAGCTTCACCGACAACGGTGACGGCACCGCCACGCTGGCCGGCACGCCGGCGGCGGGCACCGGTGGCAGCTACCCGATCACGATCACGGCCAGCAACGGCGTGCTGCCGAACCCGACGCAGAGCTTCACGCTGACCGTGACCGAGCTGCCGGTGATCACCAGCGCCAACCACACCGCCTTCACGGTGAACACGGCGGGCACCTTCAGCGTGACCACGCATGCCGGGTTCCCGGTGGCCACCACGCTGACCGAGACCGGCGCGCTACCGTCCGGCGTCACTTTCGTCGACAACGGTGACGGCACGGCCACGCTGTCCGGCACGGCAACCGCCAGTGGCAACTACCCGCTGACGCTGAGGGCGGCCAACACGGCGGGCCATGTCGACCAGGCCTTCACGCTGACCGTGGGCGCCTCGCCGACGATCACCAGCGCGAACAACGTCACCTTCACGGTGAACGTGACGCCGACGCCGTTCCTGGTGACCACGTCCGGTGGCTTCCCGACACCGCCCGCGCTCACCGAGACCGGCGCGCTGCCGGCCGGGGTGAGTTTCCACGACAACGGCAACGGCACCGCGACGCTGTCCGGCAAGCCGACCGTCGGCGGGGTGTTCGTCATCACCATCACGGCGAACAATGGCGTGGCACCGGCGACCAACCAGAGCTTCACGCTCACCGTCAACGGGCCGCCGGTCTTCACCAGCGCGAACACGGCCACCTTCCTCACCGGCAACAACTGCGCCACGTACCTGATCACCACGACGGCTGCCGGCTCGCCCGGCACCACCCACATCACGCTGACCGGCACACTGCCGAGCGGAGTGACGTTCCACGACAACGGCGACGGCACCGCGACGCTGTCCGGCTGCGTGAACGGCATCACCAGCACCAAGACGTTCTCGCTGACCCTGACCGCGACCAACTCGGTGGGCCACACCACGCAGTCGTTCACCCTGCGGGTCCAGCCGCCGGCCGCGGTGTCGCTGCCGAAGAACCTGCCGCCGAGCAACGGCACGCTGGGCGGCGTGCCGGCCACGACCACGCTCGGCCAGCTGGTGCACCTGACCGGTGGCGGCTTCGCACCGGGTGCCCCGATCACCATCGGGTACTACCCGGGTCCGGTGACGTTGCTGACCAACGTCAAGGCATCGGTGACCGGCACCTTCACGGCCGACATCCGGATGAACGTGCTGGGTAACCACACGTTCGTCGCGTCGGGTACCGGCAGCAACGGCAGCGCGCGGTTCCTGGAGGCTGCCTCCAACACCGTGCACGCCGTGTCCGGCAGCGGGGTGGATGCGGCCGGCGGCAGTCTGGGCAGCGGTCTCCCGCTGGCCGATACCGGGCCCAACAGTGACCTGCGCCGGACGGCCGGCTTCGCGCTGGCCGCCCTGCTGGCCGGGCTCGGCCTGCTGCTGATCGGTCGCCGTCGGGAGGCTGCCCGCCGGGGCTGACCAGCCGTAGCGCAGTGATCTAGACAGGTGCTGCCCCAGCCCCGTCGGGCTGGGGCAGCACCTGTCTGTCAGGACGGATCGTCGCGAGCCAGGCGGCGGTTGCGGTCCGGCCGCTGTCTCATCGCGGTGCACGGTCGAGCCCGGTGGCGCGACCCGCTGGCGGTTCTGAAAATAATTTGCGCTGCCCACTAGCGTTGACAAATCGTGAGTGACGATCCGCAGCTGGTGGCCGAACGGGAGCACTTGCGTCAGGCGCTGGCCTGCCTGCTCGAGATGCAGGTAGCTGCCGACGCGATCGCCGACTACGGGGTGGACGCGCTGGCCAGCGAGGGGCTCGGCCGGCTGCGTGCCGAGCGGCTGCGGCAGCTGAGCGTGGATGCCGAGGCGCCGCCCTTCTTCGGCCGCACCGATCGGGATCCGGAGCCGGCGCATCCAGCCGGCGAGGTGTTCCACATCGGCCGCCGGCACATCCGTGACGAGGTCGGCGACCCGATGGTGATCGACTGGCGCGCCCCCATCTCGCAGCCGTTCTATCGCGCCACCGCGGCCGACCGACAGGGCGTCCGGCTGCGCCGCCGGTTCGGGTTCGACCGCGGCCAGCTCACCTCCTTCGAAGACGAGCTACTGGCCGCCGGCCAGGAGCTGGGATTGCGGTCGGACCTGCTCCGAGCCGAGATCGAGCGGCCCAGGGTAGGCCCGATGCGCGACATCGTGGCCACCATCCAGCCGGACCAGGACGAGCTGGTGCGGGCCGGCCTGGACACCTCGCTGTGCATCCAGGGCGCACCCGGCACCGGCAAGACGGCGGTCGGCCTGCACCGGGCCGCGTACCTGCTCTACAGCTATCCGGAGCGGCTGCGCCGGTCCGGCGTGTTGGTGGTCGGCCCCAACAGCGCCTTCCTGCGCTACATCGCCCAGGTGTTGCCGGCCCTCGGCGAGAACGGCATCACCCAGGCCACGGTGGACGAGCTGGTCGCGCGCACCCAGGTGCGCCGGATCGAGACCGTCGAGGTCGCGGTGTTGAAGGGCGATGCCCGAATGGCCGAGCTGCTTCGCCGCGCGGTGCTCAGCCATGTCCGCAAACCGGAGACCGAGGTGGTGCCGATGGTCGGCAGCCGCCGGTACCGGATTTCGGTGGAGCGGGCGCGGCGCTACGTCGACGACGCGCGCCGGGCGCTGCTGTCCGGTGAGCTGCGCTGGGACTCGGCCCGCGAGCGGCTGCGTCAGCTGCTGGCCCAAGACGTGCGGCGGCAGCGGGAGGATGCGGGCGGTGCGCCGTCGGACGCCGAGACCGGCAAGGTGGCCCGCTCCCAGCAGGTTCGAGACTTCGTGGATCAGAGCTGGCCGGCGCTGGACCCGGCCGGGGTGCTGGTCCGGCTGTTCACCGAGCCGGCCTTCCGGGAGCGGTGTGGTCGTGGCCTGCTCGGCCCGGACGAACTCGCGGCGCTGGGCTGGCCGGAGCCGGCACCGCGCACGATGCGGCTGGCGAGGTTCTCGGCCGCCGATCAGGTGCTGGCCGACGAGCTGACCGGCCTGATCACCGGCACCGAGATGTACGTGCACGTGGTGGTGGACGAGGCGCAGGATCTCTCGGCCATGCAGTGCCGTGCGGTGGCCCGCCGCTGCCCGCTCGGCTCGCTGACCGTGCTCGGCGACCTGGCGCAGGCGACCACGCCGTGGGCGACCGGTTCCTGGCGGCAGACCCTGACCCACCTGGGCCAGCCGGCAGCGGCCATCGCGCCGCTGACGATCGGCTACCGGGTGCCGGCCGAGGTGCTCGCGGTGGCCAATCGGCTGCTACCGCACATCGCGCCGGACGTGCCGGCGGCCTCCTCGGTGCGAGCCGGCGAAGGGGCGCTCAGCATCACCACGGACCTGCTGGCGGCGGTCACCGGCTGCCTGCGGGCGGAAGGGTCGGTGGCGGTCATCGTGCCGGACGCGCAGTTCGAGCAGCTCAGGCAGCAGCTGGCCGAGGCCGGCATCGAGGCCGGAACGCTGGCCGACGAGGTGGCCGGCCGGGTCACCGTGGTGCCGGCCACGATGGCCAAGGGCCTGGAGTATGACTCGGTGGTGCTGGTGGAGCCGGCCGCGATCGTGGCCGCCGAGCCGACCCGGCTCGGCGGCCTGCGCCGGCTGTACGTCGCCTGGACCCGTGCGGTGTCCCGGCTCGCGGTGGTGCACGCCGAACCGCTGCCGGCCGAACTGGCCGGCTGACCCCTATCGGCACGATCAGGCTCGGTGCGGCAGCGGTGATCCGAGACCGACCGACTGCCCGATTGAAATGTGCTCGCTTGATTCGAGGGCGAGACAGTAGGCCGGCTGAATGGTCGATGCCAACCACCGATACACAATCGCGACCGATGCGGTGCTTTCTCCGACGCGAGTCGCCAGCGCGCCCGGCTCGCCAATTACTTTGACGTCATCACCCGCGCCGTCGGCCCTAATACCTGCCCCGTCCGGGCCGTGCTGGGCGCGGCCGGTAATTGCCGAGCAACTCCGGAAGTCATACCGATACAACAAGGATTTCACGCAACTACTTCACTGACTGTGATCACTTGGTTGGCGCAATCGTCCGCGTTCAACGTCGGATTCCCCGCAGTCGAACACTCAGCGTGATCAATCGTCGGTGACTTCGCGGCCAGCTTCGCCCAGTTCGTAATACGCGCGATGCCGGTTTGTGACGCATTAATTGAACTCCGCGAGCAGTTTGCCGAAATGCCTCTTTGAACCTTCCGCTGCCTGAGTGTCTGCCTTACTTTCATTTTGTCCATATAGCTCGGCCAGCCAAGGAAGAACTCCCATGTCTAAGAACAGCAACTTCGAAGAGGCAGCGGTGCCGCGAACCGGCAACGCCGCAATTCTTGGCTGGCCGATTCGTCATAGCACCGCGGCGCCGCAGTCTGGGATCGGTGCCGGTCGTGGCCGCGGCCACGGCCGGCGGCAGTGTGCCGGCCCATCCCAAACCGCGGCCCGCGCGGCGCAGCCCGCAAGGGCAACGCCACACCTTCGGCAACCCTGACCCGGCAACTCGCCGGTATCCCTAGAGAGAAGAGTTCATCGTGGATCCCATCTTGTACTGGAACGACGTCGCCCTGGAGGCTGAGCGTCTGACGCACACCACCGGGGCGGCCGAAGAGATCGAGGTGCAGGGCCCGGCTGCCAGTAGCCGGGCGTTGGCCATCACCCATCTGGCCATGCATGACGCGTACTTCGGCATCAAGGGCGGTTACGAGCCGTATCTCGGCCCGGGCCTGCACCGGCCGCCGGTCACCGCGGACGTCAACGCGGCCGTGGCAGCCGCCGCGCATACCACCCTCAGCCAACTGTTCCCGAAGCAGCGGGCGGTCTTCGACGCCCGGGACGCAGCCCTGGGCCTGTCCGCGAGCAAGGCCACCGACAACGGCTACGCGTTCGGCCGGTTGGTCGGCCAGCAACTGCTCGCACTGCGGGCGAACGATCCAAGCGTCGGCGCCGGCAACTACTTCATCAACCCGATGCCGCCACACCACCGGCCGGACCCACAGAACCCCGGTCAGGGCGTGTACGCGCCGTACTACGGCGCACGGTCCAAGCCCTTCGCCTGCACCGCCCGGCACCACACCGGCGCCCCGCCGCTGCCCGGCGACGCGGAGTACGAGCGCGCGCTGCGGCAGGTCCGCAGCAAGGGCATCCGGCAGGACCTGATCGGCACCCTGCCGGCTGACCTGCTGCCCAGCCGGACCGCCGAGGAAACCGCGATCGGGCTGTTCTGGGCCTACGACGGCGCTCCGCAGGAGGGCACGCCGACCCGGTTCTACAACCAGATCGTCCGCCGGATCGCGATGGACCGGAACAACGACGTGGCCAAGAACGCCAGGCTGTTCGCGCTGGTGAACGCGGCGCTGGCCGATGCCGGCATCTTCGCCTGGGCCGACAAGTACAGCTATGACCTATGGCGGCCGGTGGTCGGCATTCGGGAGGCCGCCCTGGTGTCGAAGGCTGCCGACGCAGTCGACGCGTTCCTCGGCTCGAACGGCCAGGTGGACTGGCTGCCGATGGGCGCGCCGAACACCAACAACGTCGGCAAGAACGACCGGACCCCGCCGTTTCCCAGCTACCCGTCCGGTCATGCCACCTTCGGCGGCGCGGTCTTCCAGACGGTCCGGCACTTCTACGGTCAGGCCCTGGCCGGCCCGGACACGCTGACCCAGGGCATGGAGTTCGTGTCCCAGGAGCTGGACGGGGTCAGCGTCGACAGCACCGGCACGGTGCGGCCGCGGGTGGTGCGGCACTTCCCCGGCGGCCTCTGGCAGATGATGGCGGAGAACGGGCTCAGCCGGGTTTACCTCGGCGTGCATTGGTTCTTCGACGCCTTCGCGCTGGACGAGGCCGGCCAGCCCGACCTCACCAAGAACATCGGCGGTGTGCCGCTGGGTATCGCGGTCGCCAACGACATCGCCGCTCACGGCCTCAAGGCCTCCGCTGCCGCAGGCCTGCCGTAGTCCCAACCCCGGTACCGCGAACCACCGGAGCACATCATGTCCCTCAAATTATGGCAATTGATCCCTTGGAAGAAGGAGTTAGAGATGTCAACCCCCGAATACAAGAGCACCCATCAGGGTGAGAGCTCGGACGCCAAGAGCGGCGCCGAGGCGGTCACCGACAGCCTGGTGGCCAGCGACGCGACGGCCGAGCGCACCTCGACCGGACACGCCGTGACCGAGCACGAGTCGAGCCCGGCGCAGCCACCCACCAACAACGGCTACGTCTGGGTGATGAGCAACCAGGAAACCGGCAACTCGGTGACCACCTTCACCCGCTCCTACGAGGGCGAGCTGACCCGCAAGGGCACCTACGTCACCGGCGGCCTGGGTGCCGGCAAGAGCTACGACCTGGAGGCCGCGTCCGACCCGCTGGTGTCGCAGGGTGCGCTGATCCTCAGCGACGACAAGCGATTCCTGTTCGCGGTGAACGCGGGCAGCGACGAGGTGTCGGTGCTGCGGATCGACGGCGAAGCGCTCACCGCGGTCGACCGGGTGCCCTCCGGCGGCGTCCGGCCGGTCAGCCTGACCACGCACGGCAACCTGCTCTACGTGGTCAACGCCGGCGGCCTGCCGCCGAACGAGCCGCCCGCGCCGGATGCCACCATCTCCGGCTGGTGGGTTGGCGAGGATGGCACGCTGACCCCGATCGAGGGCTCCACCAAGCCACTGCTCGGCGGCTCGGCCGCCGGCCCGTCGCAGATCCAGTTCAGCCCGGACGGGCGGTTCCTGGTAACCCCCGAGCGGCAGACGAACATCATCGACGTCTTCCCGGTCGACGCCAACGGCGTGGCTGGGGACCCGGTGAAGAACATCTCCGCGGGCGCCGGCCCGTTCACCGCCACCTTCACCGGTGACGTCCTGCTGGTCTGCGAGATCATCGGGGTCAACTTCACCTACGGCTCGGCCTCGACCTACCGGATCAACGACGACGGCACCCTGACCACCATCAGCGCCGCCGTCAACACCACCGAGCGGACCGCCTGCTGGACCGTCAACGGCATCATCGACCCCTCGGTGACCTACGTGGCGAACAACCAGAGCGGCACCATTTCGGCCTTCCGGTTCGACGAGAACGGGGCGATCACCTCGTTCCCGGAGGACGGGCACCTGGCCTCGGCGCGGGAGAACCACCTGACCCAGGACCTGGCGATCAGCGCCGACGGGCGGTTCCTGTTCGTGCTGATCGGTGGCTACGACGAGAAGCTGGCCGACCCGCGGCTGCCCACCTACGTGCCGGGCACGCCGTACTCGAACCGGATGTCTCTCGGGGCCTACCGGATCGAGCCGAACAGCTCGCTCACCCCGCTCAAGGGCTACGCGGTGGTGGACGACCCGCCCACCCAGATCAGCCTGGGCCTGCTGAAGCTGCAGGACGGCCTCGCCCCCGGCAGCGAGGGCATGGTCGCGATCTGAGCCGCGGCCCCCGCGGGCACGGCCGCGACCTGAGCCGCGGCCCTGCCGTTAGACCCGACCCGCCGGCCTCGTTGGGATCCCGCCGATGAGGCCGGCGGGTCGCTCATGCTCTTACCTATTCTGAAGGGAGTTTGACCTATGTCCGCACATGGCATGCCGTCTCGCGGCCTGAGCGCCGCAGACTCGACCAGCGGCGGCTTCGGACGGATGTTTCCGCAACTGCCACCGCGCCAGGCCACCGGCCTGGAAATGGCGCTCAAGTTCGGCGCTCCCGGCGGCCGGATGGACGGCGGCGCTACCGCCGACGACCAGCTCGCGCAGGGAGTGCCGGCCGGATTCACCTTCCTGGGACAGCTGATCGACCACGACCTGACGCTGGAGACGCTGTCCCAGTTCGGTGAGCGGGACGACGTGGCCACCGACTTCCGGACGCCTCGGCTGGATCTGGACAACGTCTATGGCGCGGGGCCGGTGGTCAGCCGGCCGCTCTACGACGGCTCGCCGCACAGCAAGCTGCGGATCGCCGACAGCGGTGTCGACTTCGTCCGCACCGCCGAGGGCGCAGCGTTGATCGGCGATCCGCGCAATGACGAGAACCTGCTGCTAGCGCAGTTGCATCTGGCCTTCAGCAAGTTCCACAACCGGGTCACCGACCTGCTGGCCACCGGCCAGCTGACCGACGTCTTCGGCCAGCCGATGCCGGCCAAGCCCACCGACGAGCCACCCACCGCACAGCCCGGGGTGCCGCTGGACCAGCTGCTGGACGTGGCCAACTACTACAGCCAGCTGTTCAGCGCGGCCCGCAGACTGGTGCAGTGGCACTACCAGTGGATCGTGGTGCACGAGTTCCTGCCGGTGATCGGCGATTCCGACGTGGTCAGCGATGTCGAGCAGAACGGTGTGAAGTTCTTCCAGCCGGACGCGAGTGGCGTGATGCCGGTGGAGTTCTCGGTGGCGGCGTTCCGCTTCGGCCACCCCACCGTGCGCTCGGACTACCAGGTGAACCGACAGTTCCGCGGCAAGATCTTCCCGGACGACCCGGGCGCGCCCACCAACCCACGCACCGACCTGCGCGGCGGGCCGGTGCTGCCGGCAGATGCCGTGGACTTCCGGTACTTCTTCAACCTCTCCGATGAGATCCAGCCGCAGTTCATGCGGGGAATCCGAGCTTCGCTGAACACCCAGCTGCTGGATTTGCCGGTGAGCGCGGTGCCCGGCGCGCAGGCCGGCGCACTGGCTCGGCCGGTGGCCTCGCTGGCGGTCCGCAACCTGCTGCGCAGCGAGGCGCTCGGGCTGCCGTCCGGTCAGGATGTTGCCCGGCTGATCGGCGAGGTACCGCTGACCGACGAACAGCTCGGCGCCGCCGGGCCGGCATATCTTTGGTACTACATCCTGAAGGAGGCCGAGCTGCTGGCCGGCGGACTGCACCTGGGCCCGGTCGGCACCCGGATCGTGGCCGAGGTGCTGATCGGCCTGCTCGATGCCGATCCGTCGTCCTACCGCTCGATGTACCCGCGCTGGCAGCCGACGCTCGGCCGGCCCGACGGCACATTCGAGATGGCCGACCTGCTCAGACTCGCCGGGGTGGTGGGGTAGCCGCTCGGCGCATCCCGGCCGCATGAGGCGGCGCCGCACCGAGCTCGGTGCGGCGCCGCGTGCGTGCCGGCGCCTGGCGATGGCCGCAGCCGCCCGGTGCCGGGCTGCGGTTGCCCGGCCTCAGCCGCCCGGTGCCGGGCTGCGGTTGCCCGGCCTCAGCCGGCCAGCAGCTCCACGTCCAGCCTGGCCAGCCGGTCCGGCTCGGCCAGCATCTCGATGCCGACGATCCGCTGGTCGGCGACGGTGAAGGCGAACACCACCACCGGCTTGGCACCCCGCGCCCAGACCAGGCCGGGCACTCCGTCGATCAGCGCCGGCTGGGCCGCCTTCGCCCGGCCGGAGAAGGTGGCCGCTACCTCCGAGGCGCCGACCGTCTCGCGTGGCGTGCTGGCCAGCAGCGGCGCGCCGTCGGTGCGCAGCACCACACCCGGATCAAGCAGTTCCAGCAATGCCTCGAAGTCACCGTTGCGGGAGGCGGCGAGGAACGCCTCGACGATCGCACGCTGCCGGCCGGCGTCGGCGTCCGGCAGTTCGGAGGTGCCCTGCACCCGGCGGCGGGCTCGGCTGGCCAACTGCCGGGCGGCGCTCGGTGATCGCCCGACGATCGGGCCGATCTCGTCGAACGGCACCGCGAACATGTCATGCAGCACGAAGGCCAGCCGCTCCGAGGGTGCCAACCGTTCCAAGATCACCAGCAGCGCCGGGCCCACCGAGTCGGCCAGCAGCGCCTCGTACTCGGGATCGGTGCCCTCCAGCGAGCCGCTGACGGTACTGACCTTGTCCGGCAACTGGTCGTCCAGCGGTTCCTCCCGCCGGGACTTGCGCGAGCGCAGCATGTCCAGCGACACCCGGGCGACCACCGTGGTCAGCCAGCCGCCGAGGTTCTCCACCTCGCTGGTATCGCTGCGACTGAGCCGCAACCACGCCTCCTGCACCGCATCGTCGGCCTCGGTGAGCGAGCCGAGCAGCCGGTAGGCAACCGCCTGCAGATGCGTGCGGTTCTCCTCAAATCGATCGGCGAGCCAATCTGGTCGGTCCATGTGTCACATTCCTCCGTCGCGATCCGTCAATGCATTGACCGCTGAAAGTCAGTCGATGTGACAACCATAGGTGAGGAGCTTCGGATTATGTCCAGCCGAACTGGTCACCGACCGCGGGAAGGACCGGCGTAAAGGCCAGGCATCGGCGATGCGGCACACCGCCGCTCACGAGCTGGTCCGAGGTAGTCCGCGCCGACGCGGTAGTTCTGTCTTTTCGATGTCGCTGGTAGTTGATGTCTGCTGCCGGCGAACGGCTTAATCGCGCGCTGACGGCATGCAGACGTAGGGCATCCGTCCACTCGATCGTCCAACCGCGATCGGGGCTGCGCGGCTGACGGAAATAAGGAGAAAGAGCCATGCGCCGATGGGCGGATTTCGTACTGGCACACCGCAAGTTGATCGTGCTGTTCTGGATAGTGGTGGCCTTCGTCGGTGGGTCGGTATCCGGCGCGGTGGCCAAGAAGGTCACCTTCGACTTCTCACTGCCCGGTCAGCCCGGCTCGAACGCGGCCAAGCAGATCAACCAGTTGTTCAGCAGCGGTGGCTACAACGCCCCGTACCTGCTCTCGGTGACCCTGCCGGCCGGCCAGACGGTGGCCGATCACGGGGACGAGGTCGCCGCCACCTTCGCCGCGGTGCAGACCAAGGTGCCGCGGGTGCGAGTGGTCGACCAGGCCAACACCGGGGATTCGGCGTTCACCACCTCAGACGGCCGCACCTCCTACGCGATCGTCTTCTACCACTACGACAACAAGACCGCGAAGATGCCGGACGCCCAGGTCAAGCAGGCGTTGGATGGAGCCAAGCCGGCGGGCAGCACGATCGCGATCACCGGCGAGGACGTGCTGGCCAAGAGCGCCGGCTCGTCCGGCCCGGGGGTGGCCGCCCTCAGTTTCATCGGGGGCCTCGGCGCGCTGGTGGTGCTCGTGTTCGTGTTCGCCTCGATGCTGGCGTTGCTCCCGCTGGTGATCGCCGTGGTGTCGATCATGGCGGCGTTCCTGGTGCTGTTCCCGCTCACCTTCATCGGTGACTTCTCGGCACTGGTCGAGTACCTGATCGCGCTGGTCGGCCTCGGCGTGGCGATCGACTACTCGCTGCTGGTGGTGACCCGGTGGCGCGAGGAGCGGGCAAACGGCCGGGACAACCACGAGGCGGTCAGGGTCGCGATGGAGACCGCCGGCCATGCGGTGCTGTTCAGCGGAATCACGGTGGCGATCGGCCTGCTCTCGCTGCTCGTGCTGCCGGTGCCGTTCCTCCGGAGCGTCGGGGTCGGCGGCTTCCTGATCCCGCTGGCGAGCGTGGCCACCACGCTCAGCCTCACCCCGGCCATCCTCGGCGGCATCGGGCCGCGGGTGGACTGGCCGCGGCGCCGGCCGAAGACGATGAGCCGGCGCTGGAGCAGCTGGGCCGGTGCGGTGGTTCGCGGTCGCTGGGTTGCCGCCGGGCTGTCACTGCTGGTGCTCGCGGTGCTGGTCGGTGCCTTCTTCACCATGAAGATCGGCCAGTCCTCCACCGAGTCGCTGACCAAGACCGGCCCGGCCTACCAGGCGCTGCAGACGCTGAAGAGCGGCGGCGTGCCGACCGGTGCGCTCACCCCGATCGAGGTGCTGGCCACCTCCGACCAGGCCAAGTCGGTGGCCACCCAGCTTGCCAAGGTGGACGGCGTGGACCGCGCGGTGGTGGCCACCGACCCGGCCAACAATCGCTCCGGCAAGACCGTCGTGGTGGTCATTCCGGCCAAGGAGACGGTGAATTCCAAGAGCATCGGCACCGTCAAGCGGGTCAAGAGCACCGCCAAGAACCTGCCCGGCGTGCTCGGGGTGACCGGGGTCGGTGCCGCGCAGATCGACTTCCTGCACGGGGTCTACGGCAACTTCCCGCTGATGCTGACGATCATCGCGGTGCTCACCTTCATCCTGCTGGTCCGGGCGTTCCGGTCGCTGCTGCTGCCGCTGAAGGCAGTGCTGCTCAACCTGATCTCGCTCGCTGCCACCTACGGCATATTGACCCTGTTCTGGCAGGACGGGCACGGCTCGAGCGCGGTGTTCGGCATCGCCAAGACCGGCGCGATCACGTTCTGGATCCCGCTGATCGTGTTCGCCTTCCTGTACGGGCTGTCGATGGACTACGAGGTGTTCATCCTGGCTCGGATGCGGGAGGAGTACGACCGGACCGGTTCCACCGACCAGGCCGTAATAGGTGGCATCAGCCGCACCGGCCGGCTGGTGACCAGCGCCGCGCTGATCCTGTTCCTGGGCTTCGCCGCGATGGCTGCCGGCCCCGGCACCGACCTGAAGGTGATGGCGACCGGTCTCGGCTTCGGCATCCTGCTGGACGCGACCATCATCCGGTCGCTGCTGGTGCCCGCCCTGGTGTCGCTGTTCGGCGACTGGAACTGGTACCTGCCGGACCGGGTGGCTCGCATCCTGCGGGTGCCGCCGTCCCGGCCGGGCCGGATCGCACCGGAGGTGGGCGCCGCGCCATCCGAACCGGTACCCGCCAGGTGAGGTGAAATGAGCTGGTGCGGATGGTGGGAACCGTCCGTGCCTATCGCGAAGGCCCGGGTCAGCCCGTCACTGACCCGGGCCTTCGCCCTTGCGCGGCACCGCCGGAAACGGTGTTGCTCATCGATGCGGCAGACCTGCCGCACGCCTGGGCCCCGACCTCAGCCCTGGGTGATGTAGGACTCGAGCTGGGCCCGGGTCTGCTCCAGTTCCCGGAGCCGGGCGGCCACCACGTCGCCGATCGTGACGATGCCGGTCAACTCACCGTCGGCCAGCACCGGCAGGTGCCGGATCCGGCGTTCGGTCATCAGCACGGCGATGTCGTCGAGCGAGTCCTCGGGCGTGCAGGTGACCAGTTCGGTGCTCATCAGCTCGGAGATCGGCTGGTCGAGCGCGCCGGCGCCGACCTCGGCCAGGCGCCGTACCACGTCGCGCTCGGAGACGATGCCGACGGTGCGGCCGTCGGATACCACCAGCACCGCGCCGATCCGATGCTCGGCCAGCAGCTGGATGAATTGCGCAACCGAGGTGGACGGCGGCGCGGTCACCACCGACGTACCCTTGCGAGCGAGAATTCCCGCGATCTTCACATCCCGCCTCCTGCTCCGGCGTCCGACTCATCCGGTGGTGCCAGCCGATTCGATAGCCGGGTGACCGATGTCACCGCGACCTATGAAAGGTATCCATGATCGCGCCCAACCGGAAGGGCTTGCAGATAGCCGTCGGGCGGTGCTATCAGACACTGGCCGCGCCCTACTACCGGTAGCGGAATCCGTCGAGGAATCTGCGGAATACGCCGCCCTGGCGCGGCAGCGGGGCCGCCGCCGGTGGCGCCGTCACCCGCTGCCGGGCGATCGGCTGGTCGTAGTCGGTGCGCAGGATGGCGTCGATGACCTGATCTTCGTCCCAATCCTCGGAGCCTTCGATGTCCGGCACGTAGCCGACCAGCACCCCGTTTCGCATGACCTGGGCCTCCAGGCCGGCGGTGCCGTCGGTATCCCATTCGGCCTCGCGGCCGTCGGCCAACTGGATCCGGACGCCGAACCGGTAGACCCCGGCCCGGGCGATTTGCGCATTCACGCCGCGATCACGCAGCGCATCGACCACTCGGCGGGCTCTGTTCTCCTCCATGGCTCAACAGTACGGAGGTCGGCCAGGGCCGGTTGCCCGAAACCCGCGCCGCGCCCGCATTTGCGGCCACCGCGCCCGCATTCCAGGCCGGCATGCCTGCGATGCGCACCGCGGTGATAGAAGTACGTGCGAACATAGGGGTAACGCACGCTGCACCGCCGCACCCTGATCGGCCGCTCACCACCCCCGAGCGGACCGGGCAGGGCGCGGACGAAGTGAACACCCGGAGCACGGCGCCACGCGGCGATCCCGCGGCCGGCGTACTAGAGGCAGGAGCGCAGATGTCGCTGCACCACGTGATCCCTCCGGAGCCGGATTTGGTCCAGCTCCTGACTCCGGAAGGGATTCGGGTGGACCACCCGGACTTTCCGCTCTCGATCACCGACGACGAGCTGAAGTCGCTCTACCGCGACCTGATCCTGGTACGCCGGTTCGACGCCGAGGGCACCGCCCTGCAGCGGCAGGGCGAGCTCGGGTTGTGGGCGTCCTGCCTCGGCCAAGAGGCCGCCCAGGTGGGGGCCGGCCGGGCGATGCGGGTGCAGGACATGGCGTTCCCGACCTACCGCGAGCACGGCGTGGCCTGGTGCCGCGACGTCGATCCGGTGACCCTGCTCGGCATGTTCCGCGGCGTGAGCCTCGGCGGCTGGAACCCGAACGAGAACAACTTCAACCTCTACACCATCGTGCTCGGTGCGCAGACCCTGCACGCGGTCGGATACGCGATGGGGGTAACCCGGGACGGTGCCGTCGGCACCGGGGACCTGGCGCGCGACACCGCGGTGCTGGCCTTCTTCGGCGACGGCGCGTCCAGCCAGGGCGACGTGAACGAGGCGTTCATCTGGGCCGCGGCGGGCAACCTGCCGGTGGTGTTCTACTGCCAGAACAACCAGTGGGCGATCTCCGAGCCGCTGGAGCGGCAGACCCGGGTGCCGCTGTTCCACCGGGCCGCTGGTTTCGGCTTCCCGGGCATCCGGATCGACGGTAACGACGTGCTGGCCTGCCTGGCCGTGACCAGGGTGGCGCTGGACGAGGCGCGCTCCGGCCAGGGCCCGACCCTGATCGAGGCCTACACCTACCGGATGGGTGCCCACACCACCTCCGACGATCCAAGCCGGTACCGGCTCTCGGACGAGCTGGAGACCTGGCGGCTGCGCGATCCGATCGAGCGGCTGCGCGCCTACCTGGTCCGGGAAGCCGGGGTGGGTCACGACTTCTTCGCCGAGATCGACGCCGAGTCGGAGGCACTGGCGGTCCGGATCCGCGATGCCTGCCGGGCACTGACCGACCCGGACCCGCTGTCGCCGTTCGACCAGGTGTTCGCCGAGACGACCAGGGAGTTGGTCGAGCAGAAGGCCGAGTACACGGCATATCTGGAGTCCTTCGAAGGAGCACACCCGTGACCGCGGCGAATCTGAGCATGGCGGCGGCACTGAACGCGGCGTTGCGCAACCGGATGGAGGCCGACCGCGGGGTGCTGGTGATGGGCCTGGACGTCGGCAAGCTCGGCGGCGTCTTCCGGATCACTGACGGCCTGCAGAAGGACTTCGGCGAGGACCGGGTGATCGACGCGCCGCTCGGCGAGTCCGGCATCATCGGCGCCGCGATAGGCCTGGCCATCCGGGGCTACCGGCCGGTGTGCGAGATCCAGTTCGACGGCTTCGTCTACCCGGCCTTCGACCAGATCGTCAGCCAGATGGCCAAGTTCCACAACCGCTCGCTCGGCCAGGTCAAGATGCCGATCACCGTCCGGATCCCCTACGGCGGCGGGATCGGCGCGGTCGAGCACCATTCGGAGTCCCCGGAGGCGTACTTCGCGCACACCGCCGGGCTGAAGGTGGTCACCTGCGCCAACCCTTCGGATGCGTACTGGATGCTGCGCCAGTCCATCGACTGCGACGATCCGGTGATCTTCTTCGAGCCCAAGCGCCGGTACTGGGCCAAGGGCGAGGTGGACACCGAGGCAACCCCGCCGCCGCTGCACTCGGCGCGGGTGGTGCGGCCCGGCAAGGACGTCACGCTGGTCGCCTACGGCCCGATGGTGGCAACCGCGCTGGACGCGGCGACTGCCGCGCTGGAAGATGGCCAGGAGATCGAGGTGATCGACCTGCGCTCGTTGTCGCCGATCGACATCGACCCAGTGCTGCAGTCGGTGACCAAGACCGGACGGCTGGTGGTGGTGCACGAGGCTTCGGTGAACCTCGGCATGGGTGCCGAGATCGCCGCTCGGGTGCAGCAACGGGCGTTCTACTCCCTGGAGGCGCCGGTGCTGCGGGTCGGCGGGTTCGACACGCCGTACCCGGCCAGCCGGATCGAGGAGGAGTGGCTGCCCGACGTCGACCGCATCCTGGATGCGGTGGACCGCACCTTCAGCTACTGAGGCAACCGGCTCACCAGCGCCGGGCCGGCGCTGGTCAGGATCTGCAAGGAACGAGGACAGTGGCAGAACTCAAGCAGTTCAAGCTCCCGGACGTGGGCGAAGGCCTGACCGAGGCCGACATCCTGCGCTGGCAGGTCAAGGTCGGCGACCAAGTGGCGGTCAACCAGGTGCTCGTCGAGGTGGAGACCGCCAAGGCGGCGGTCGAGCTGCCCTCGCCGTACGCCGGCACCGTGCACGAGATCCACGTGGCGGAGGGGACGACCGTCCCGGTCGGGCAGCCGATCGTCACGCTGAAGGTGGGCGCCGGCGAGCTGGCCGAGGTAGCGCCCCCAACCGGTCAGGTGGGTGGCGCGGCCGAGGATCTGGTGCCGTCGCCGGAGGTGCCGCCGACCGAGGCGGCCCAGGAGCTGGAAACCGCGAAGGAACGGCAGGCGGTGTTGGTCGGCTACGGCGTGGCCGGTGAGCGGGGCCGCCGGCGCAAGCGGCTGCAGCCGTCGCACGACGTGCCGACGCCCAGCGCCAACCCGGCCTTCGAGGTCACCCCGGGGGCCGGCGCGGCGACCCCGGAGAAGGACCGCTCGGTGCTGGCCAAGCCGCCGGTGCGCAAGCTGGCCAAGTCCCTCGGGGTGGATCTGAGTTCGATCGTCGCGACCGGTCCGAACGGCACCATCTCCCGGGACGACGTGCAACAGGCCGCCGCCCAGTCCTCGCCGCCGGCAAGCGGCTTCGCCGCCAGGCCGGACGCGGAGACCCGGATCCCGATCAAAGGGGTGCGCAAGCACACGGCGGCCGCGATGGTCGCCTCGGCCTTCACCGCGCCACACGTCACCGAGTTCATCACGGTGGATGTCACCGAGACCATGGAGCTGCGCAAGCGGGTGGCAGCCCGTCCGGAGTTCGCCGGGCTGAAGGTGTCACCGCTGCTGTTCGTGGCGCGGGCGGCGCTGTGGGCGATCCGGCGTACCCCGATCATCAACTCGAGCTGGGACGAGGCCGCCGGCGAGATCGTGATCAAGCATTACGTGAACCTGGGCATCGCCGCGGCCACCGACCGTGGCCTGATCGTGCCCAACATCAAGGCCGCGCACGGGCTGTCGCTGGCCGAGTTGGCCGGTTCGCTGACCGAGCTGGCCGAGACCGCGCGGGCCGGCCGGACGCCGCCGTCGGACATGGCTGGAGGCACCTTCACGATCACCAACGTGGGGGTGTTCGGGGTGGACACCGGTACCCCGATCCTGAATCCGGGCGAGGCGGCGATCCTGGCCTTCGGCGCGGTGCGCCGGCAGCCGTGGGTGGTCGGCACCGGGGACGCCGAGCGGATCGAGCCGCGCTGGATCACCCAGCTGGCGGTGTCCTTCGACCACCGCTCGGTGGATGGCCAGCAGGGCTCGCAGTTCCTCGCCGACCTGGCCGCGGTGCTGCGCGACCCGGGCCTGGCGCTGCTGTAGCGCCGCCGAATCAGCTGGCCCTGCCCGCCTGAAACGCCGCGGATCAGCTGGCCCCGCCCCGCCTGAAGCGCCGCGGATCAGCTGGCCCTGCCCCGCCTGAAGCGCAGCTGCTGTTGCGCTAGGAGGTCAGCCGGTCAGCTGAGCCTCGATCGCCTCGACCACCTGCCCGTCTTCCGGGTCGGTGCGCGGGCTGAACCGTGCCACCACGGTGCCGGCTGGGTCGACCAGGAACTTCTCGAAGTTCCATCGGATGTCACCGGTATAGCCGTCGGCGTCCGGCACCTCTACCAGCTCGCGGTAGAGCGGGTGCCGCCCCGGGCCGTTCACCGCCACCTTCTCGGTCAGCGGGAAGCTCACCCCGTAGCCGGTCGAGCAGAACTCGGCGATCTCCTCGGCCGTCCCCGGCTCTTGGCCGGCGAACTGGTTGCACGGCACGCCGAGCACGGTGAAACCCCGGTCGGCGTAGCGCTTCTGCAACCGCTCCAGTCCCTCGTACTGCGGGGTCAGCCCGCATTTGGACGCTACGTTGACCACCAGCGTGGCGATGCCGGGTCGAGGGGCGAGGTTCTCCGCGCCGGAGCCTTGCAGAGGGGCAATAGAGACATCGGTGACAGACATGCCAACCAGCATAGATCGGCAGCCGAGAGCGCCTCGCCGGCCGCCCCGGCAGCGGGCCCCGTGCCGGGCCGCGGCGGAATAGACGCCAGCACGGTGCTGTTAATCGTAACGAGTCAGGAGGGCAGCATCCATTAGGCTCATATGCTAGAGTGCTTAATAGATCGAGGTAGCCTAGCGATATCGGGTGAACGAATGCTGGACGTTCCAGCGCTCGCCCGGAGGCCCCGACGGACAGGGACGTCAGTCAACAACCGGCCATCGAGAACAAGGAGCAGGACATGAGCCACAACCTGAAGCAGAAGATCCGCGCGCACCGCGAGTACCGGCAGTTCGAACGCGCGCTGCGGACCGCTTCGCCGAGTATGCACAACGAACTGATGGCGCTGGCGGCGCACCAGAACTTCAACCGTTAGTTGCTCGCCGAGCGCACGGCCCGCTTCCCGCTGCCGGGAACGCGGGCCGTTGCCGTCTCCTGGGCCAGCCATCTGCCGGACCCAGGCGGCTTTGCGGAATCAGCACCGCGTCCCGATGGTTTGCTAGTGCTGTGACCCTTCGTCAGAGCGTGCGGGTGCGGGCTCCGGAGTTCCCGGCCGGCACCTGGTTCAACACCGCCGGGCCGCTGAGCCTGCGCGAACTGCGCGGCAAGCTCGTGCTGCTGGATTTCTGGACGTTCTGCTGCGCCAACTGCCTGCACGTGATCGACGAGCTGCGCGCGCTGGAACAGGCCTACCCCGACGAATTGGTGATCATCGGGGTGCACTCCCCGAAGTTCGAGCACGAGAAGGCCGACCGGGCGGTGGCGGCCGCGATCGAGCGCTACGAGGTGGCCCATCCGATCTTCAACGATCCGGAGTTGCGGCTCTGGCAGCAGTACGCGGTGCGCGCCTGGCCCACCCTGGTGCTGATCGATCCGGACGGCTACCTGGTCGCCCAGGCTGCCGGCGAAGGTCAGGCCAGCGGGCTGAAGCTGCTGATCGACGAGCTCATCGAACGCTACGGTGACGCGCTGCGCCGGGGCGAGAATCCGTACCGGCCGCCGGTGGCCGAACCCGGCACGTTCCGGTTCCCGGCCAAGGCCATCCGGTTCGCCGACGGCCTGCTGGTGGCCGACGCCGGGCATCACCAGATCGTCGAGACCGAGCTGGACGGCGGCACCGTCCGCCGCCGGTTCGGCGCCGGAACCCGTGGGCACGCTGCCGGCCAGTTCGCCGAGCCGAACGGGCTGGCGGCGGTGCCGCCGGAGCTGGTCGACCGGCTGGGTTTCGATGTGCTGATCGCCGACACCGGAAACCACCGGCTGGCCGGCCTGCGCACCTCGGACGGCACCGTGCCGCGAGAGGTGGACCTGGCTGGCGGCCTGGCCGGCGTCGAGACGATCACCGGTCCGGTGCCCGGCGTGCTGTCGCCATGGGATGTCACCTGGTGGCCGGCCCGCGGCCTGTTCGCGATCGCGGCCGCCGGTGTGCACCTGCTGCTCGGCTGGGATCCGGTCCGCGATCGGGTGTCCATCCTGGCCGGCACCACCGTGGAGGGACTGCGCGACGGGCCGGCCGAGCAGGGCTGGCTGGCGCAGCCGTCCGGCCTGGCGGTGGACGGCGACCGGCTCTGGTTCGCCGACTCCGAGACCTCAGCGCTGCGCTACCTGACCGCCGACGGCCAGCTGGGCACCGCCATCGGCGAGGGTCTGTTCGACTTCGGCCACGTCGACGGCCTGGCCGTCCGGGCCCGGCTACAGCACCCGCTCGGCGTGCTGGTGCTGGCCGATTCCTCGATCGCGATCGCCGACACCTACAACTCCGCGCTGCGCCGCTATTCGCCGGCAACCGACCAGGTGAGCACGCTGGCTACCGAGCTCGCCGAGCCGTCCGGCCTGGTGGAGGTGGACGGCGAGCTGCTGGCGGTCGAGTCGGCTGCGCACCGGCTGGTCCGCCCGGTCACCGCCGGCCAGCTGAGCCAGGTGCTGGGCGAGCCACTGCGCACCCGGCGGCCGGTCACCCAGATCCAGGCGGGCAGCCTGCGGTTGAGCACGCCGTTCGTGCCGCCGCCCGGCCGCAAGCTGGACGAGCGGTACGGGCCGTCCACCCAGCTGACGGTGAGCGCCAGCCCGCCGGACCTGCTGGCCGCCGGCACCGGGGCCGGCACCGAGCTGTTCCGTGAGTTGCTGATCACCGGTGCGCCGGGCACCGAGGGCGTGCTGCACGTGACCGCGCAGGCGGCCTCCTGTGACGACGACCCGGCCGTCGAGCACCCGGCCTGCCACCTGGCCCGGCAGGACTGGGGGGTGCCGGTCCGGATCGCCGAGTTCGGCGAGGACGAGTTGACGCTGGTTCTGCTCGGCTGACGTCTGTTGCTCGGCTGACGTCTGTTGCTCGGCCCCAGTGTGCCGGGCTGGTCAATCGAGCAGCTTGGCCCGCAGCCGTTCGGTGTCCGAGTCGGACCAGCCGTGCTCGGTCAGCCAGCTCAACACCCCGCCATAGTCGGCGTCGATCGCGGCCAGCACCCCGAGCATCGTCTCGGCCGAGGCCGGCGGCACCTGCTCGGGCTTGGTCGCGTCCAGGTCGTAGAGGTCGTTACCGGCCAGCTGTTCCAGGATCGCCATGATCTGGGACTGGGTCTGGGCATAGTCGGCCGCGATCATCTCGCGCGGCACCCCGGCAACCGACAGGGCCAGCGCGATCACCATGCCGGTTCGGTCCTTGCCGGCCGCGCAGTGCACCACGGTGGCGCCGTCCGGCTCGGCGATGGCACGCAGTGCCGCCACGATCGAGTCCGGCCGCCGCTGCAGGTAGCGCAGGTAGGAGGTCACCTGCGGATTCCGGTCGTCCGAGAACCGCTCGCCCACCCACGGCGCCACCGGATCCGGGCTGTCGGTCTCGCTCACTCCGTCCGGGTACAGCGACAGGTTATGGAACGTGATGCCGTCCCGGCCGTGCAGCAGGCCCGGCTCGGAATGGCGTACCTCGACATCGGTGCGCAGGTCCAGCACCCGGCGCACGCCCAGCTCATCGACCAGCCGGGCCACGTCGGCCTCGGTGATGAAGCTCAGGTTGGCCGACCGGATCAGTACGCCGGGCCGGATCCGGTGGCCGTCGGATGCCGGCAGGCCACCGACATCGCGGACATTCACCACGCCCTCGAGCCCGATCCAGTTCGGGGCATGGGCCATCATGACAATCAGCCTAATCGAGCCCCAGGAGCCAGTGAGCGTCCTGAGCAGCTGCTAGAACGCCATCTCGGCCAGGTCCATGACCGAGAGGTCGGTGCCCTCCACCACCTTGCGCCTGGCCACCAGTTCCGGCAGCACGGTGGTCGCGAAGAACCGGGAGACGGCTACCTTGCCCTCGTAGAAGGCCTGGTCCGAGCCGGTCAGCCCGTTGCCGTCGAGCTTGTCCAGCGCCACCCGGGCCTGCCGCAGCAGCAGCCAACCGATCGCCAGGTCGCCACAGGACAGCAGCAGCCGGGTGGTGTTCAGCCCGACCCGGTAGACGTTGCGCGGATCCTCTTGGGCCGAGCTGAACTGGGCGATCATGGCGGCCACCATCTGGCCCACCTCGGCCAGCGCCCGGCCGACCGCCTCGCGCTCCACCTTGAGCCGGCCCTCCTCGGCGATCGAGTCCAGGAACGTCTGGATCTCGGCCGACAGCGCGCCGAGTGCCTGGCCCTTGTCCCGGACGATCTTGCGGAAGAAGAAGTCCTGGCCCTGGATCGCGGTGGTGCCCTCGTACAGCGAGTCGATCTTGTTGTCCCGGATGTACTGCTCCAGCGGGTAGTCCTGCAGGTAGCCGGAGCCGCCGAAGACCTGCAGCGCCTGACCGAGCTGCTCGTAGGACCGCTCGGAGCTGACGCCCTTGACGATCGGCAGCAGCAGGTCGTTCAGCCGCTCGTCGAGGGATGCCTGCCGGCGCGCGTGCTGCCGCGGGCTGGCCTCGCCGCCGGCCAGGCCGCCGGCCGGCACCTCGTCGACCGCCTCGCCGGCCCGCTCGAACTCGGCAACCTGGATCCGGTCCTGCACGCTGGCCGTGTACAGCGCCACCGCGCGCAGTCCCTCGGCGTACGCCTTCTGGGTCATCAACTGCCGCCGGACGTCCGGGTGGTGCAGGATCGTCACCCGCGGCGCGGTCTTGTCCGCCGCTCGGGTCAGGTCCGCCGACTGGACCCGGGTCTTGGCGTAGTCCAGTGCGGCCAGGTAACCGGCCGACAGTTCGGAGTAGGCCTTGGTGCCGACCATCATCCGGGCGTGCTCGATCACCTTGAACATCTGCGCGATGCCGTCGTGCACCTCGCCGAGCAGCCAGCCCTTGGCCGGGATGCTCTCGCCGAACCGGACCTCGCAGGTGGTGGACGCCTTCAGGCCCATCTTGTGCTCGACGTTCGTGACGAACGCGCCGTTGCGCTCACCCAACTCGCCGGTCTGCCAGTCGAACAGGTACTTCGGCACCAGGAACAGCGACAGCCCCTTGGTGCCCGGGCCGGCGCCTTCGGGCCGGGCCAGCACGTAGTGCAGGATGTTGTCGGCCATGTCGTGCTCGGCCGAGGTGATGAAGCGCTTGACCCCCTCGATGTGCCAGCAGCCGTCGTCCTGCCGGATCGCCTTGGTCCGCCCGGCGCCGACGTCGGAGCCGGCGTCCGGCTCGGTGAGCACCATGGTGGCGCCCCAGCGCTTGTCGATCAGCAGCCGGCCGATGCTCTGCTGCTCGGGCGTGCCGAGCTCGTGGATGATGTTGGCGAAGGCCGGCCCGCAGTTGTACATCCAGATCGCCGGGTTGGCGCCGAGCACCAGCTCGGCCATCGACCAGACCAGGCTGCGCGGCGCCAGCGTGCCGCCGTAGGCCGGGGTGGTCTCCAGCCGCCACCATTCGGCGTCCTGCCACAGCTTGTAGGACCGCTTGAAGGATTCCGGCATCGTCACCGAGTTGGTGGCCGGGTCGAAGGCCGGCGGGTTGCGGTCGCCGTCGACGTAGGACTCGGCCAACGGGCCCTCGGCGAGCGCCTTCACCTCGGCCAGGATGCCGCAGGCCGTGTCGGCGTCCAGATCCGCGAACGGGCCGGTACCCAGCTTGTCCCCGGTGCCGAGCACTTCGAACAGGTTGAACTCGATATCCCGCAGATTGCTCTTGTAGTGACCCATTGCCGCGAATCTCCTTGTTACCGGTCAGTAGGTTCAGGGTATTACCCGTCAGTAACCTGCGCAAGAAAATCGCGGTGACAGCTCCTGGCCACTCCTGCGCGCCCCGCTCGTCCGGCAGGGTGAGCAGGGCGATCCAGCGGGATGACCAAGCGCGGCGCCGGATAGAGTTGGCGCATGAGTTCACCGGGTCCCGACGGGCCAGTTCGGGTACGGATCGCACCGTCGCCGACCGGGGATCCGCACGTCGGCACCGCCTATGCCGCGCTGTTCAACACCGCCTTCGCCGAGCGTGCCGGCGGCAGCTTCGTGGTCCGGATCGAGGACACCGACCGATCCCGGTTCAGCGCCGGCAGCGAGCAGCAGATCTTCGACACCCTGCGCTGGCTGGGCTTCGACTGGGACGAGGGCCCGGACGTCGGCGGCCCGTACGGCCCGTACCGGCAGTCCGAACGGCTGACGCTGTACGCCGAGGTGGCGCAGCGGCTGCTCGCGGCCGGCCATGCCTACCGCTGCTGGTGCTCCACGGAGCGGCTCACCGAGTTGCGGGCCGCCCAGACCCAGGCCAAGCAGCCGCCCGGCTACGACCGGCTCTGCTACGGCAAGACCGAGGCTGAACGTGCCGAGCTGCCGGGCTACACGCCGAATCCGGTGGTACGAATGCTGGTGCCGGCCGACATCGACCTGACCTTCCCCGATCTGGTGCGGGGCATCCTGCACTGCCCGATGCCGGACGATCAGGTGCTGATCAAGTCCGACGGCTTCCCCACCTACCACCTGGCCGCCGTGGTGGACGACCACACGATGGGCATCAGCCACATCATCCGCGGCGAGGAGTGGGTCAGCTCCACCGCCAAGCAGCGTCAGCTGTTCCGCTGGCTGGACTGGCCGCTGCCGCGGTACGCGCACTTCCCGCTGCTCCGCAACGCCGACAAGTCCAAGATCAGCAAGCGGAAGAACCCGGCGGCCCGGCTGCTGTGGTTCCAGCAGGAGGGGTTCCTGCCCGAGGCGCTGCTGAACTTCCTGGCCCTGCTCGGCTACTCGATCTCGGACGAGGAGGAGATGTTCGACCGCAAGAGCTTCGCCGCGCAATTCTCCTTCGACCGGATCAACCCGGCCGGGCCGGTCTTCGACATCGACAAGCTCAGCTGGTTGAACGGTCGCTACATCCGGGCGCTGCCGGACGAGGAGTTCCTGGCCCGGGCGGCCGACTTCCTGCCGGCCGGGGTCACCGCGGCCGACCTGCGCTGGGTCACCGGGGCGCTGAAGGAGCGGACCAAGCGACTGGCCGAGCTGCCCGACGAGCTGCTCTGGTACACCGAAGAGGTCGAGGTGACGCTCGGGCAGCTGACCGCCAAGGGGCTGGCCGAGGCCGAGTTGGCCGGCGCGCTGGCCGGGGTCCGGCAGCTGCTGGCCGAACTCGCGGTGTTCGAGCCGGAGCCGATCGACACCGTGCTGCAGCAGTACTGCGCCGATCGCGAGTACAACCGGCGCCGGTTCTTCATGAGCCTGCGGGTTGCCATCGCCGGCCGGCCGGTGTCGCCGCCGCTGCACGAGACCATCGCCGCGCTCGGCCGCGACCGGACGCTGGCCCGGCTGGACCGGGCGGCTGGGCTGTTCGCCGGCTGACGGCTGTTCGCCGGCTGACGCCTGGTTAACGGCTCACGCTAGTTAATGGCTGCGCTCGTTTACGGTTGGCGCCAGTGGAGCTACCGCTCGGTCTCGGCCAGTTCGGCCAGTTCGGCCAGGCGGCGGCGCAGGAAGCGCTGTTCGGCCGCGTTGCCGGCCAGCGCGAGCGCGGCCCGGTACTGCTCGGCCGCCTCGGCGTTGCGGCCCAACCGGCGCAGCATGTCGGCCCGGGCGGCCGGCAGGTAGTGGTAGCCGGCCAGCACGTCGGCATCGATCTCGGCCAGTTCGGCAAGCCCGGCGGCCGGCCCGTCCCGCATGGAAATGGCGGCCGCCCGGTTGAGTTGCACCACCGGGGACGGCCAGACCCGCAGAAGCACGTCGTACAGCCCGACGATCTGTGGCCAGTCGGTGTCGGCGTACCGCTCGGCCGAGGAGTGCACCGCCGCGATCGCGGCTTGCAGCACGAACCGGCCGGGCCGGCCACCGCGCAGCGCGCCGGTCAGGATCTGGTGCCCCTCGGCGATCAACGCCTGGTCCCAGCTGGACCGGTCCTGCTCGGCCAGCAGCACCAGATCCCCGCTCGGATCGGCTCGGCCGGCTTGGCGGGCGTCGATCACCAGCATCAGCGCCAGCAGTCCCTGGGCCTCCCGCTCGTCCGGCATCAGCCTGATCAGCAGCCGGGTCAGCTCGATCGCCCGGTCGATCAGGTCCCGGCGGACCAGCAGGTCACCGGACGGTGCCGCGTGGCCGGTGCTGAAGACCAGGTGGATCACCGTGAGCACCGCGTCGAGCCGGTCGGCCAGCTCCGCCGCGGCCGGCACCCGATATGGGATCCGGGCGCCCGCGATCTTCTTCTTCGCCCGGGTGACCCGGGCCGCCATGGTGGCCTCCGGGACCAGGAACTGCCGGGCGATCTCGGCGGTGGTCAGCCCGCAGACCAGGCGCAGGGTGAGCGCCACCTGCGCCTCCCGGGCCAGCGCCGGGTGGCAGCAGGTGAAGATCAGCCGCAGCCGGTCGTCGCCGAAGTCGTCCCTCGGCGGTGGCTCGGCGTCCGGCGGCATGCTGGCGTCCTGCCTGGCCAACTCGGGCAGCTTGCTGTCCAGCAGCCGGCCGCGGCGGTAGGCGTCCAGCGCCCGCCGACGGGCGGCGACGGTCAGCCAGGCACCGGGATTACGCGGGATCCCGTCGCGCTGCCAGGCCTCCAGCGCGCTGACGAAGGCGTCCTGGGTGCAGTCCTCGGCCAGCGCCAGACCGCCGGCGACGCGCACCGTCGCGGCGAGCACGGCGGCCCACTCGCGGCGGTGCGCCGCTGCCAGCGCGGCTCGGACGTCGGCCTCGCAGCGGCCGACCGGTGGCTCGGTCAGCCGAACACCATGATCGGACGCACCTCGACGCCGCCCTCGTTGGCCGGGCACAGCTTGGCCACCGCCAGCGCGTGGTCCAGGTCGTTCGCCTCGATCAGGTAGTAGCCGCCGAGCGCCTCCTTGGACTCGATGAACGGTCCGTCGGTGACCACGTCGTTGCGGATGGTGGTGGCGGTGCCGGTCGGCTGCAGTGCGTTGCCGCCCACGACCTTGGCGCCGAGTTCGGTCACCTGCTCGGCGAACCGGTTGTGGGCCTGCATCACCTCGTCGAGCACCTGCGGGCTTGCCTGGGCGTAGAACGACTCGTTCTCGTACAGCAGGATCAAGTACTGGGACATCTCGCTACTCCTTCGCGGTAGTTGCTCTGACGTCTTGTCGACGAACGGCCCGGCAGGAAATCGACAGCCCGCCGCGAGTCGTCGGCGCGAACTAACCATAGGACGACGCCGTCCGGTCCGAGCCCCAGGACCTTCGCCTAAGAGCGCCATAGCTTTAACCCAGTCTTAACAGAACCTCGCTGCGGCCGATATGACAGCTATGAGCGTGACCGCTTGTCTGATCGTCCGCGACTGTGCCTCGGAACTGGCCGCCTGCCTGGCCGCCGTCCGGCCGTTCGTGGACGAGCTGGTGGTGCTCGACACCGGATCGGTGGACGGCACGGTCGCGGTGGCGACCGGGGCCGGTGCCCGGGTACACCGGATGGCCTGGGCCGACGACTTCGCCGGTGCCCGCAACGCGGCGCTGGCCGAGTGCGCCGGCGACTGGGTGTTGAGCATCGACGCCGACGAGGTGGCGGTCGGGCTACCGGGCCGGCTCGAGCCGATGCTGGCCGCCTGTGGCAGTGAGCTGGACGGGCTGAGCCTGCTGGTCCGCAACGCCACCGGCCCGGACGCCCGAGGTCTGGCAGCGCATCGGGAGGTGAAGCTGTTCCGTCGGAACCGGATCCGCTGGACCGGCCGGGTGCACGAGCGGCCGGTGCGGCTCGGCGGCGGCGATCCGGCGGTGGCCGCGCTGCCGGAGCAGGCCCTGCACCTGGTGCAGGCCGGCTTAGGTGACCCGGCCCGGCGGCGGGCCAAGGCCGAACGCAACGTCCGGCTCGGCCGGCTGGAGCTGGTGGAGTTGGGCCGACGATCGGCCGACACCGAGGAGATCGCCCGGGCAGCGCTCAACCTGGGACGCAGCGAGCTGGCCGCCGGTCGTCCGGAGGAGGCGGTGACGATGTTGCGGCTGGCCCGGGACGGCGCGATGGGGGGCCCGGCCTGGAGTTCGGCCACCGACTTCCTGATCCGGCTGGCGATCGAGCAGCACCGGCCGGACGAGGCGACCGGGCTGGTCGCGGAGCTGTTCCGGGCCGGCGCTCCGGCCAGCTATTGTCGCTGGTTGCTGGCGCTGACCCTGATCAGCGGCGGTGCGGCGGCCGAGGCCGACTGGCTGCTGGCCGACATCACCGAACTGGTCGACCTGGACGGCAACCCGCTCGACCTGGAGCAGGTCCGCCGGGCTCGCGCCGCCTGCGCCCATCCCGCCGCGTAACTCGGATCAGCGGCTGATCCGCAACGCTCAGGTCAGCCGATGACCCGCAACCGGATGGTCTCCGGCATCGCGCGGATCTGGTCGACGATGGCCTGCGTGGTGCCGCTGATCGAGTCGGTGACCAGGTAGCCGACCTCGCCCCGGGTGCCGAGCAGCTGTGCCTCGACGTTGACCTGGTGCTCGGCCAGGATGCCGTTGACCCGGGCCAGCACGCCGGGCACGTTGCGGTGCAGATGCACCAGCCGCAGCGTGCCACCGCGCCGGGGCAGGCCGAGGCCGGGCAGGTTCACCGACATCGCGGTGGATCCCTCGGTCACGAAGCCGAGGAACTTGTGCGCCACGAACTGGCCGATGTCCTGCTGGGCCTCCTCGGTGGAACCGCCGATGTGCGGGGTGAGGATGACGTTCGGCAGCCCGCGCAGTTCGGAGACGAACTCGTCACCGCGACGCTTCGGCTCGACCGGGAAGACGTCCACCGCGGCGCCCCCGATGTGCCCACTCAGGATGTGGCCGCGCAGCGCGGCGTAGTCCACCACGAACCCTCGGGACAGGTTGAGGAACAGGCTGCCCGGCCGCATCGCGGCGAACTCCGCGTCGCCGAAGATCTGCCGGTTCTCCGGCCGGCCGTCCACGTGCAGGCTCACCACGTCGGCGTCATTCAGCAGCTGCTTCAGGCTCTCGCAGCGCTGCGCGTTGCCCAGCGCCAGCCGGTCGGCGGAGTCGTAGAACAGCACCCGCATGCCGAGGCTCTCGGCCAGCACCGAGAGCTGGGTGCCGATGTTGCCGTAGCCGACGATGCCGAGGGTGCGGCCACGCACCTCGTGCGCGCCGGTGGCCGACTTGTCCCAGATGCCGTCGTGCATCATGGCGTTCTTTTCGATGAGCCGTCGGGTCAGCGCGATCAGCTCCGCGATCACCAGCTCGACCACGCTGCGGGTGTTGGAGAACGGCGCGTTGAACACGGTCACCCCGTGCTCGGTGGCGCTCAGCAGGTCGACCTGGTTGGTGCCGATGCAGAAGGCGCCGATGCCGAGCAGCTGGCCGGCGGCGTCCAGCACCCGGTCGGTCACGTGCGTCTTGGAGCGGATGCCCAGCAGGTGGATGCCGTCGATGGCTTCGATCAGCTCGTGCTCGTCCAGCGCCCGGTCATAGCTGGTCACCTGGAAGTTGTGCGATTGCAGCAGTTCCATGGCTTCCGGATGGATATGTTCCAGCAGCAGCACGCGCACCGGATTGGCTAGCACTCGGTTGACCTCATTCGCAGGCGTGCGGCGGCCATCTCGGCCCACCGGAGCGGGGCAGCTGGAACAGTGGCGGAGTGTCGGACCTGGCGGCATCGGCAGCGCCCGCTCGCCCGACAGTCTAGACGGCCTCCGCTCGGCAGTTCAGCCCCGCGAGGCATGGGACAGCCTTACCCTTGAGCTAGCGGCAGCTCGCGAGCACGGCGGTGCGGCCGGTGACCGAAGTGGGTGACATGACCGAGCCGCGTTGGCTGACGCCGGACGAGCAGGCCGCCTGGCGCAGCTTCATCGAGGGCTGCCGGGCGCTGTTTGATGCCCTGGACCGGCAGCTGCAGGTGGACAGTGCGCTGCGGCACGCGTATTTCGAGGTGCTGGTACCGCTGTCGGAGGCACCCGACCGCGCGCTGCGGATGAGCGAGCTGGCCGAGCAGACCCGGTCGTCTCGCAGCCGGCTGTCCCACGCGGTGTCCCGGCTGGAGGAGCGCGGCTTGGTCAGGCGGGTCGACTGCCCGACCGACAAGCGCGGCCAGTTGGCGATCCTCACCGATGAGGGGATGGACGTGGTGCGCGAGGCGGCACCCGGCCATGTCGAGGCGGTCCGGAAGTACCTGATCGACCGGCTCAGCCCGGAGCAGCTGACGGTGCTGGGCGAGGTCGGCGACGTGATGCTGGCCAGCACCTCCGAGTGCGCGCTGCCGCCGCGGCCGGCCTGACCGCCGCTGGCGCTGCCGGGCCGGGTGGCGGTCGGTCGCGACACGATGGCGCTGTATCCGGAAGTATGCCGCTGGTACTAGAAAGCTCGATACAGTGCGATCGTGGATCCGATCCGCAATCCGTACGCGCCCGGCGCCGGTCAGCGGCCACCCGAGCTGGCCGGTCGGGATGCCGAGCTGGCGGCCTTCGAGGTGCTGCTGGAGCGGGTGGTCCGCGGCCGCGCCGAGCGCTCGGTGATCCTGACCGGGCTGCGCGGGGTGGGCAAGACGGTGCTGCTCAACGCGCTGCGGTCGGCCGCGGTCCGGGCCGGCTGGGGCACCGGCAAGCTGGAGGTACGGCCGGAGCAGTCCGTCCGGCGGCCGATCTCGGCGGCATTGCACATGGCCATCCGTGAGCTGGGCCGTGGGCCGGCGGCCGACCAGGTGCTCGGGGTGCTCCGCTCGTTCGCCCAGAAGGGGCCGCCGGAGGCCAAGCTGCGCGATCGCTGGCAACCCGGCATCGAGGTGCCGGCGGTGCCCGGCCGGGCGGATTCCGGCGACATCGAGATCGACCTGGTGGAGCTGTTCGCCGACGTAGCCGGGTTGGCCGCCGATGCCGGCCGGGGGATCGCGCTGTTCCTCGACGAGTTGCAGGACCTCAGCGCGCCGGACGTCTCGGCGCTGTGCGCCGCCTGCCACGAGCTGAGCCAGCACCGGCTGCCGCTGATCATCGTGGGTGCCGGCCTGCCGCACCTGCCGGCGGTGCTGTCGGCGAGCAAGTCCTACAGCGAGCGGCTGTTCCGCTACTCCGCGATCGACCGGCTCGAGCTGCCGGCCGCCTACCGGGCCTGGGCGGTGCCGGCGGCGGAGGAGGACGCGGCCTTCTCCGCCGACGCGCTGGCCGAGCTCTACCAGTTGACCGGCGGCTATCCCTACTTCGTACAGGCCTACGGCAAGGTGGTCTGGGATCTGGCACCGAGTTCGCCGATCACCGCGGCCGACGTGTCGATGGCCGCGCCCGAGGCCGAGGCCGAACTGGCGGTCGGGTTCTTCGGCTCCCGGCTGGAACGGGCCACACCGGCCGAACGCGAGTACCTGCACGGGATGGCCGCGGTGGCCGAGCAGGGCGGGCAGGCCGGGCAGGGCGGGCAGGGCGGCCAGCACTCGGTGCCGACCGCCGCGGTCGCCGAGTACCTGGGCCGGCGGCCACAGTCGCTGTCCCCGGCGCGCGATGCGCTCATGAAGAAGGGTTTGATCTACTCCGGCGAGCGAGGCCAGATCGCCTTCACGGTGCCACATTTCGGCCGCTACCTGCGTACCCAGCAAGGGTGACGGCCGGTCATGGTGGACGGCAGGTGGCGAGCCGATCACGGCCCGGTTGCAGTTGATTCGCGATCATCGCGGTGACCGGGGCACGCGAGGTACACCGTAAGGGTGGTGTTCACCGCTCCCTGGCGCACCGGCAGACGACGCCGGTCCGCCGGCCGTGGGCCGGCGGCCGCGATGGCGCAGCGCGGCCGGGTCACGCCGGTCGAGCGGCCGGCCCGACCCCGCCGGTCCAAGGGCGCGGCAGCGGCCACCAGCGACCGGTTCATGGACGTGGTGGTGCTGCTCTCGGTGTTGCTGTTCATCCTGCTGGCCGCCGGTATCGGCCTGCTGGTGCTGCGCAGCACGGTGCTCGGCCGCTAAGCGTGCCGGAAGCGGCCGAGTCGAGCACGGCCTGCCCGGAAACCGCGTGGTCGCAACGGTGTAGTCGGCGGACTTTGCCGGCGCTGGCCTGAGAGGATCAGGTCCGACCGAGCACGCCGACGCGGAACCCTGGAGTTGGAAGTCGTGGCCGAGACCCCACCACCATCCGGACCTCCGCCCTATGAACAACCTCCGCCGTACGGCCAGCCTTCGCCATACGGGCAGCCGCCGCCATACGGGCAGGCTCCGCCATACGGGCAGCCGCCGCCATACGGGCAGCCGCCGCCATACGGGCAGCCGCCGCCATACGGGCAGCCGCCGCCGGCCTATGGTCAGCCCCCGCCGTACGGCCAGGTGCCGCCGGCCTACGGCCAGCTGCCACCGTACGGCCAATGGGCGCCTAAACCGGGCTGCATTCCGCTCCGGCCGCTGTCGGCGGGTGAGGTTATCGGCGGCGCGTTCTCGGCGGTGTTCCGCAACGCCCGGGTGGTGCTGCCGTTGTCAGCGGTGGTGGCAGTGCTGCAGGCCATCATCAGCGTGCTGATCCAACTGCCGGCCCGGTCGTCCTCCGGCCAGCTGGTGGACAACTCCGATCCGAACAACCCGCGGTTCCACTGGGGCCGAATCCTCGCCGCGTCTACCGGCGGCCTGGGCGGATCGCTGATCAGCGCGGTATTCGCGGCGGTGCTGACCGGCATGCTGATCGTGGTGGTGACCGAGGACGTGGTGGGGCGGCGGGCCGACTTCGACCTGGTGTGGCGCAAGGTCCGCTCGCGACTCTGGCGCCTGATCGGGCTGTCCTTGGTGGTCGGCGTGCTGGAGTTCGGCGGGTTGCTGCTGTGCCTGGCACCGGGCATCTGGTTGTGGGGAATCTGGGCGGTCGCGGTGCCGGCACTGATGGTGGAGAACCGCGGCATCGGTGGCTCGTTGGGTCGCTCGCGCAGCCTGGTCGACGGCATGTTCTGGCGGGTGTGGGGAGTGCGGGCGCTGGGCTACCTGACCTGCATCGGGATCTCGATCGGCGTCGGGCTGGTCTTCGGGGTGATCGGCCTGGCCACGACCGGCAGTGCCAGCGGCGTCCGGGTCTCGGGCGGCTACCTCGACACCTCGTCGGTGTCGGCCGGCACCATCGTGGTGCTGGCCCTCGGCTCGGCGGTCGCGGCGTGGTTGGTGACCCCGATCAAGGCCGGCATCGACTCGCTGCTCTACGTCGACCAGCGGATGCGCAAGGAGAACCTGGCGGTCGACCTGCAGGCGGCCGCGGCCGGGGCACGGCGCGGTTGACCGGTCTTCGGACTCTGAGCGGGTGACGGGAATCGAACCCGCACCGTCTGCTTGGGAAGCAGAAACTCTGCCATTGAGCTACACCCGCGTGGCGCCGGGCCACCCCGTGCGAACGCGGGGCCGGCCAGACGCCGAACATCCTAGCAACGCCGGAGCCGGCCGGCCGGTTCGGTAATCTCCGGCCATGCTGCTCAGCGACCGTGACATCCATGCCGAGGTCGAAGCCGGCCGGCTGCAACTGGATCCGTGGGATCCGACGCTGGTGCAGCCGTCGTCCATCGACGTCCGGCTGGACCGTTTCTTCCGGGTCTTCAACAATCAGCAATACACCCACATCGATCCCGCGCAGCAGCAGGACGACCTGACCACGCTGGTGGAGCCGGCCGGTGACAACCCGTTCGTGCTGCACCCGGGCGAGTTCGTGCTCGGCTCCACCCTGGAGGTGGTGACCCTGCCGCACGATCTGGCCAGCCGGCTGGAGGGCAAGTCCTCACTCGGCCGGCTCGGCCTGATCACGCACGCCACGGCGGGCTTCATCGACCCGGGCTTCTCCGGCCACATCACCCTGGAACTGTCCAACGTGGCAAACCTACCGATCACCCTGTGGCCGGGCATGAAGATCGGCCAGCTGTGCGTGTTCCGGCTTTCCTCACCGGCCGAACACCCTTACGGCAGCGAGCGATACGGCTCCCGCTACCAGGGCCAGCGGGGTCCGACGCCGAGCCGGTCGTACCTGAACTTCCGCACCTGGCCCACTGGATAACAGCGCCAGCCAGCGGAGGCTAGACCGACCGAGCGTCGATGCGGACGGTTTCTCGCCACCAATCGGCCACCGGCAGCTCGCCGCGCAGCGAGACCTCGTCATCGCCGGCCCGGTTCCAGGCCCACCGGTACAGCTCGGCGGACAGCCCGAAGACCGACAGGTCGGCACCGTCGCTGACCTCTCGGCTCACCTGCACCCCGTCCGGCGCTATTCGCACCGTCCAGGACGCGTTGGCATCCAACGGCTCCAGCAGCACCCGGACCGGATGGTCGGCGGTGGCCGCTGCCAGCCGGTCCGGGATCATTCCCATCACCAGCTCGTCCAGGCCGTCGGCGGCAAAGTCCGGATCGAGATCGGAAACGCCGTAGCCGGCCGCCAACTGCAGGTCCACCCGGTGGATGGCCGTCTCGTGCGCCTGCCGCCGGGCCCAGAACAGCCGAGGTGACCGAGCCGGCCACGGGGTGTGCATCGGCTGGCTGTCCGAAGCCTTGGCCAGTGCCGCCGCGAGTTCGGCCAACCCGGCCCGGTAGGCCGGCAGCAGCTCGCTGGGCTCGGGCCGGCGGTAGCTGAAGCGGTCCGGCGCGCCGCCGCGGATCAGCCAGGTCGCCCACTGGTGCACCTTGGCGGTGTGTCCGACCGCCGCGGCGACCGTCCAGCCCGGGCAGGACGGGACGGGCGCGTCCGGACCGGCATACTCCGCCGCCCGAGCCAGCTGCTCACCGTTGACCTGCAGTTCGTCGAGATACCGGTCGACATCCATCCCGGTCATGGGCATCAATGCCGCACGGTGAGCACCGCTGGCAGTGTCTGAGTCAGCACCGAGAGCAACTCCTCTTTGGAAATCTGTTGATCCGGCACCCAGGCCAGCACGACTTCCTCCACCATGGCGGACCAGCCGCGCGCCAGCAACCGCTCGGCGGCTCCGTCGGCGAGACCGAACACCGCCATATTGTCGGTAATCCGGCGAGTCAGCACGTCGCGGGTCCGGTCGAAGATCTCGCGCAGCGTGTCGTCGCCGCTGGCCGCGCCGCGCACCAGCGACAGGTAGGCCCGGTAGTTCGTGCTGACGTAGTCGACGTAGTGCTCCAGCGACACCCCGAGCCGGGCGGCCGGCTCCAGCGAGGTGTCCGGCGCGGTGGTCGCCAGCAGGTCGTCGGCGGCCCGCTGCACCACCGCTCGATGGAATTCCTGTTTGTTGCGAAAGTAGTGGAACAACAACCCCCGCGAGATGCCGGCCTGCTCGGCCAACGCCTCCACCGAGAGCTCCTCCAGGGTGCGGGTGGTCAGCATCCGCACGCCGAGTTCGAGCAACTGTTCGCGCCGCGCCTGCGGGCTCAGCCGGACCCGCTTGGCAGTCGTCATGCGGGCCATCTTAGGGCCGTGGTCCCCGTCTCAGTATTATTGACCTCGGTTCAATTGATGCCTAATCTGGCGGTTATGACTGCGCTTCCCGTGCTGCCGCCGCAGGTCAACGTCTTCATCGTCGGTGCCGGCTTCGGCGGTCTGGGGGCCGCGATCAAACTGCGGGAGACCGGCGAGCGGGACTTCCTCTGCGTGGACCGCGGCAGTGAGGTGGGCGGCACCTGGCGGGACAACAGCTACCCGGGCGCGGCCTGCGACGTGCCGTCCCAGCTGTACTCGTTCTCCTTCGCGCCCAACCCGGACTGGTCACACTCCTTCTCCCGGCAGCCGGAGATCCAGGACTACCTGCGCCGGGTCGCCCGGGAGGCCGGAGTGCTCGACCGGTTCCGGTTCAACGTCACCTTCGAGTCCGCCGCCTGGGACGGCGAGACCGACCGCTGGCGGATCGAGACCTCGGCTGGCCCGACCACCGCCCGGTTGCTGGTCAGCGCCGCCGGTGCGCTGTCGGACCCGCGGATGCCCGAGATCGACGGCATCGATCGGTTCACCGGCGAGATCTTCCATTCCTCGCAGTGGAATCACGACTCCGACCTGACCGGCAAGCGGATCGCGGTGATCGGCACCGGGGCCTCCGCCATCCAGATCGTGCCCGAGATCGCCGACCGGGCGGCCCGGCTGGACGTCTACCAGCGCACCGCGCCCTGGGTGCTGCCCCGCCGAGACGTCGCTTACCGGCCCTGGCAGAAACTGCTGCTGCGAATACCGCCGGTGCAGCGGCTGGCCCGCGCCGCGGTGTACCTGACCCGGGAGGCCACCGTGCCGATGTTCATCGCGGTGCCGGGCCTTGGCAGGCTGGTTGCCCGATCGGCGATCCGCAACATCGACAAGGCGATCAGCGATCCGGTGCTGCGGGCCAAGGTGCTGCCGCACTTCGCCCTGGGTTGCAAGCGGGTGCTGATCTCCAACGACTGGTACCCGGCGCTGACCAAGCCCAGCGTGCAGTTGATCACCGAACCCATCCGCCGGATCACACCGACCGGCATCGTCGCGGGAGACGGCATCGAGCGTGAGACCGACGTGCTGATCGTGGCCACCGGGTTCCTGCCGACGGAGTTGCCGATTGCCCAGCTGATCAAAGGAACCCACGGCCAGACGCTCACCGACGCCTGGTCCGAGCATGGCATCCAGGCGTACAAGGGCGCAGCAGTGGCCGGTTTTCCGAACCTGTTCTTCCTGGTCGGCCCGAACACCGGGCTCGGCCACTCGTCCATGGTCTACATGATCGAATCCCAGCTTGCCTACCTGGTCGACGCCTGGCGCACCATGCGCCGGCACGGCCTGGCCACCGTCGAGGTGCTGGCCGAGGCGCAGCAGGAGTGGAACCGCGACCTGCAGCGCCGGATGCGCCGGACGGTGTGGCACACCGGCGGCTGCCGCAGCTGGTATCTCGACGCGCACGGCCGCAATGTGACGCTGTGGCCGCGCACCACCTACACCTTCCGCAAGCTCACCAAGCGGTTCGACCTGGCCGCCTACTGCGGCACGGCCCTGGCGGACCGGCCGGCGAACCCGGCAGCCTCGCCGTCAGCCGACTCGGCCGAGGTGCCGGCGTGAGATCGGTGTCGGGCAAGCTCGTCATCATCACCGGTGCCGGCTCCGGCATCGGCCGGGCGCTGGCACAGCAGTTGGCCGGCCGCGGCGCCCGGTTGGCGCTGTCCGACGTCGACTCCGTCGGCCTGGCCGAAACGGTGGCCATGCTGCCCGGCGGGCAGGTACGCGCCGACCTGCTCGACGTCCGGGACCGGGCCGCGATGGCGCGCTATGCCGCCTCGGTGGCGGAGGAGTTCTCCCGCGTCGACGTGCTGATCAACAATGCCGGGGTGGCGCTGACCGGGTCGGTGCTGGAGCTCGACTACGCCGACATCGAATGGGTGCTCGACACCGACTTCTGGGGTGTGCTGAACGGCACCAAGGAGTTCCTGCCGTACCTGATCGCCAGCGGCGACGGCGTGCTGGTCAACCTGTCGAGCCTGTTCGGCCTGCTCGCGGTACCCGGCCAGAGTGCCTACACCGCGGCCAAGTTCGCCGTGCGCGGCTTCACCGAGTCGCTGCGCCAAGAGATGCTGGTGGCTCGGCTGCCGGTACAGGTTTGCTGTGTGCATCCAGGCGGCATCAAGACCGCCATCGCCCGCAACGCGCGGGCGGCGGCGAGCGAGGACCAGGCCGCGCTGGCCGAGTTCTTCGACCGCAGGCTGGCCAAGACGTCGGCGACCCGGGCGGCCGAGATCATCGTGGCCGGCATGCTGGCCGGCAAGCCGAAGATCGTGGTCGGTGCCGACGCGAGAGCCCTGGACCTGCTGGTCCGGCTGCTGGGCGCTCGGTACCAGTCGCTGCTGGCTGGCGTGGCCCGCCGCTGGGTGCCGCGGAAGCTGGGCTCGGGCAGCTCCGCACAGCGCCAGGACACGACGCCATGAGCAACCGGTCGTTGCCGTTCTGGCTGGTCGCAGCCGGCGTCGCGGTGGGTCAGCGGCCGGGCCTCGGCGGCCCGCTGCCGTTGCGTTGGCAGCGGCGCTGGCTGGACACGGTGGCCGGCCTGATGCCCAACCCGAGCGGCACCGTGCTGCGCCAGATCGAGTTGGGCGGCCGGCCGGCCCTGCGGGTCTCGGTCGGCGCAACCGAGCGGCCCCGTGCCGTGCTGCACCTGCACGGCGGCGCGTACACGGTCGGCTCGCCACGCAGTCACCGCGGCCTGGCCGCGCTGCTGGCGGCGGCGAGCGGCTCGGTGGTCTACCTGCCCGACTACCGGCTGGCCCCCGAGCATCCGTTCCCGGCAGCGCTGGAGGATGCGGTGCTGGCCGCCGAGGAGCTGGCCGGCCAGTATCCCCGGTTCGCGATCAGCGGAGACTCGGCCGGCGGCGGCCTGGCGGTGGCCACTGCCCGCCGGCTTACCGATGCCGGCACCGCTCGGCCGGCCGCGCTGGCCCTGATCTCGCCCTGGGTGGATCCGGCCGCGCCGATCACCGGGCGCCGCCGGGACCTGGTGGTCCGGGAGAAGTGGGGACGGATCTGCGCGACGCACTACCTGGGCGCCGGCGACCTGACCGACGCCGGCTTCGCCCCCGGTCGCGGCCGGCTGGACGGGCTGCCGCCGACCATCGTGCACATCGGCAAGCGGGAGGTGCTGCACCCGCAGGTGGTCGAGTTCGCGGCGAACCTCCGAGCCGCCGGCGTCGAGGTGCGGCTGACCGAGTTGCCCCGGCTCTGGCACGTCGGGCACGTGAGCGCCGGCGTGCTGCCCGAGTCCCGCGAGGCGGTCGAGGAGCTGGGCAACTTCCTGCGGCACCGCCTCGACCTGCCGGCCGTGGTCTAACCGGGGATACCGGCAGTCATACCTTGCGGGCGATGGTCAGCCCGTCGAACGCGGTCAGCACGACGACCTCGACCCGGTCGTCGGCGGCAACCCGGTCGTTGAACTCGCGCAGCGCGGTGGTGTTCTCGTCGGACACATTCGGGTCGATGACCTCGCCGCTCCACAACACGTTGTCGGCCAGCAGCACGCCACCCGGACGTACCCGGGGCACCAGCTCGTCCCAGTAGGAGACATAGCCCGGCTTGTCCGCGTCGATGAACACCAGGTCGAGTTCGGCCGCCGCGGGCAGGGCGCGCAACGTTTGCAGGGCCGGGGCCAATCGCAACTCGATCCGGTCGGCCAGGCCGGCGCGCTCCCAGGCGCGCCGGGCCAGGCTCGTCCACTCCTCGCTGACGTCGCAGCACACCAGCTGCCCGCCGTCGACCAGGCCGCGGGCGATACACAGACTTGAGTAGCCGGTGAAGGTTCCCACCTCCACCGCGCGGCGAGCTCCGAGCAGCTTGGCCAGCATCGTCAGCAGCTGTCCCTGGTCATCACCGATCTGCATTCCCGCCGCGTCGCCGAGTGCCTCGGTCTCCGACCGCAGCTGGCGGAGCACGTCGGTGGGCTGCCAGCTGCCGTGGCTCACGGCGTAGTCGCGCACCGCATCGGTGACCGTGAAGTTACGCATGGGCCAAGGCTAGTGCCGTGCCCTAGGCCGGCCGGGCCGGCCTGCGCATCGGTACGTGCGGGATGCCGTCCTCGACGTACTCCTCGCCGCAGCGGACGAAACCGAACCGCTGGTACCAGCCCTCCAGCGGTGACTGCGAGTCGAGCACGACATCACGCTTGTCCAGGCGCCGCAAGGCGAATTCCACCAGTCGAGCCGCGATGCCACGCGAGCGGGCCCGCTGCTCGGTGGCCACCCGGCCGATCCGGACGGCTCCGTCGGGCTGGCGCAGCACGCGCATGGTGGCCAGCAGCTCGCCGTCCTGGGTCGCCCACAGCCACTCCGCGTCCGGTTCCAGGTCCCGGCCGTCCAGCTCCGGGTAGGCGCACTGCTGCTCCACCACGAACACGTTCGTTCGCAACTGCAGGATCCGGTACAGGGTCACCGCGTCCAGCGTGCTCGGCCGCGCGGCGTGCAATCGCAGCTCAGACATCGGCCGTCGAGCGCGGGACCCGAACCCGATCGAACGCCGGCATGCCGGCCGGCACCAGCCAGCTCGCCACCTCCACCGCGAGCCGGCCGGCCGGCATCAGCACCAGGGTGTGCCGGTCGAAGGCAATCGGTTCGGTCACGCCGGGTTCGCCCTCCTGTCGAATCGCACCGCTCTCGAACATAACCCTGACATCTCCTTGCCCGAATGCGAATCCCGGTTCGGCAATCTGGCATCAGTACCTATCCGAGCGAGGGAGAATGTCGTCATGTTGAAGAAAGTTGTGCTTGCCGCCGCCGCCGCGGCGGTGGTGCTCGGTGCGGGCACCGCGGCGCTGGCCGCCTCGGGTGCCGGCTCCAGCCCGAGCCCGTCGGCCAGCAGCTCCAGTAGCGGACCGAATAACAGCTCACCGGACCAGTCCCGGCCGAACCGGGCGCAGCTTGGCCGCAACCTGGCCCGCCGGTCGCTGCATGCCACCTGGGTGACCCGGGACGGCAAGTCGGGCTTCGTCACCCACGACGCGATTCGCGGTCAGGTGACCGCGGTGTCGGCCAGCTCGATCACGATCAAGGCCGCCGACGACGTCAGCCAGACCTACGCGGTGACCGCCGACACCAAGGTGCACGTCCGGGCCGACGGCAAGGGCAAGGCCGGCACGATCAGTGAGGTGAAGACCGGCGATCGGGTGATCGTGCTGGGCACCGGCACCACCAGCCTGACCGCCACCCAGGTGCTGGCCGGCGTCAAGTAGTGCGAAACGCCAGGGTTTTCCACCGTGGGACGGGTGGAAAACTCTGGCGTTCGCCGCGGCCATGGTTCAGGCCGGCAGCCAGACGGTGAACCGGGCGCCGCCCTCCGGGGCGTGGCCGGCGGTGGCGGTGCCGCCGAGCCGGCGGACCAGGCCGTCCACGATGGCCAGTCCCAGGCCGGTGCCGACCTGGCGCACGCCGCGGTAGCGCTCGTAGAGCACCGAACGTCCGAAGGCCACCGCGAGATCCTGCTCGGCCAGCCCGGGGCCGCCGTCGCGGACCTCCAGCACGCCGAACGCCCGGCCGTCCGGCGCATGCTCGGCACGTACCGCCAGCACGATCGGGGCGCCGGCCGGGGTAACCCGCAGGGCGTTCTCCAGCAGGCCGTCGGCCACCTGGCGAACCCGGGCGGCGTCGGTGCGCAGCAGCAGCGACCCGGCCGGCGCCGCCACCGCGAACCGGATGCCGGCCGCCGCGCACCGGTCGTGCCAGACCCGGCCGGCCGCCTGGGCCAACTCGACCAGGTCCACCTCGGCCTCCTCGATCCGGAACTCCTGGGCATCCAGCCTGGCCAGGTCGAGCAGGTCGGCCACCAGGCGGTTCAGCCGATGCGCCTCGGTGAGCATGACCGCGCCGACGCCGGCGGCTTGCTCCGGTGGCACGACGCCGTCGGCGAGCGACTCGGCATAGCCGGTGATCGCGGTGAGCGGAGTCCGCAAATCATGCGAGACGGACAGCAGGAACTCCCGCTGCCGGGCCTCCGAGTGGGACAGGGCGGCGGCCAGCGTGTTGACCGCCTGGCCCACCTCGACCACCTCGGCCGGTCCCTCCGGCTGGATCGCGATATCGCGGTGGCCGGCCGCCAGCGCGTGCGCGGCCTGCGCGGTGCGGCGCAGTGGCCGGGAGATCCGGACCGCGACCAGCAGCCCGAGCACGATCGCGATGCCGACCGCGATGAGCAGCGCCCAGATGATGCGCCGGACGGCCTGGTCACCGACCGCGGTGGCATCGGCCCGGCGCTGGACCAGCACGATGCCGCCGGCGTTGGTGGGCCGGGCCTCCAGCAGCACCCGCTGGCCGGCCACCCGCCGCTGCGCCGAGACCGCCTTGCCGGCCAGCACCGCGGCCACGTCCTGCCCGGTCAGCACCGTTCGGATGAGCGGGCTCGCGGTGTTCACCCTGCCGGTCATGGAGATGGCCGCCGACTGGATCTTGAGCACCCGCAGCTGGTCGCGGGCCCGGTTCTGCGCCGCCGTGGGATTTGCTCCGGAGTTGACCGTGCTTTGCGCGACGTCGGCGAGCTGGCGCAGCGTGCTCCGGGCGGTGTCGGTATTGCCGCGCTGCACCAGGTTCACCGCCAGCAGCCCGGCCAGCAGCGCCGTGATCACCGCGATCGCCACCGCCAGCAGCGAGATCCGCTGGGCCAGGCTTCTCATCCCGGCCGGCCCCCGGTGGCCGGCTGGGCTGCCGGAGCGTCGACCGGCCGGATCTGCTGCCCGGCCGGGTCGGCCGCGTAGCCGACCCCGCGCACCGTGCGGATCGGGCTGGCCTCGCCGAGCTTGCCGCGTACCTGCGCCACATGCACGTCCACGGTCCGGGCGCCGGCGATCGAGGAGTAACCCCACACCTCGCTCAGCAGTTGCTCGCGGCCGAACACCCGGCCCGGCCTGCGCATCAGGCAGGCCAGCAGGTCGAACTCGGTGGCGGTCAGCGACACCTCGCGGTCATCGGCGTAGACCCGCCGCGCTACCGGGTCCAGCCGGACCCGGCCGACCTGCAGCATCGGGCCGCCGCCCGGCACGCCCTGCGCCCGGCGCAGCACCGAAGCCACCCGGGCGACCAGTTCTCGCGGTGAGAACGGCTTGGTGAGGTAGTCGTCGGCGCCCAGTTCCAGGCCGACGATCCGGTCCACCTCGTCGTCGCGGGCGGTCACGAACAGCACCGGAGTCCAGTCCTGGGCCGCCCGCAGCCGGCGGCACACCTCGATGCCGTCGGTGCCGGGCAGGCCGATGTCGAGGATCACGGCGGCCGGCCGGTGTGCCCGGATCGCGGCCAGGCCGGCATCGCCGTCCCGTTCGAGGTGCACGCCGAAACCGGCCTTGGCCAGGTTCAGCCGGATCACCTCGGCGATCGGGGCCTCGTCCTCGATGACCAGGATCAGGCCCCGGGCGGCGTCGGTCACACGCGCACTGTACTGAGCAGGGACCGGAGCACCGGTCACCGAAACGTTCGGGTCAGGTCAGGATCGCGGTCAGCTCAGACCGGGTCGAGGACGACCACCGGGATCGGCCGCTGGGTCTTGGTCTGGTACTCGTCGTAGGCGGGCCAGATCTCGGCCATCCTGCCCCAGAGTTCCGGCTTCTCCTCCTCCGTCGCGGTGCGGGCGCGCGCGGTGAGCACCTCCGGACCGATCTGCACCTGTACCTCCGGGTTGGCCGACAGGTTCAGGTACCAGGCCGGCGGCGCGTCCGAGCCGCCGCGCGAGGCCACGACGAGATAGGACGAGCCGTGCTTGCCGTAGATCAGCGCGGTTCGGCGTAGCTCGCCGGACTTGCGACCCTTGGTGGTGAGCAGCAGGGTGGGCACCCCGTTCCAGATGTGCCCTTCCGCACCGTCGGTCTCGACGTACTTCTGGATGTGCTCGGCTACCCAGCTGCTGGGGCTGTCGTGTACTTCGGTCATACCGTCACCGTAGCCGTACCGCGGCAAGAACCCCCCGCTCGGCCGTGGCACCGCCGAGCGACGCTCCGAGTATCCGATACTTACGGTATCGGATACTGTGATGACCATGAAGACCAAGGCGGACGGGCGCTCGGCGCGCTGGGACGCGCACCGGCTGGCCCGCCGCGCCGAGCTGGTGCGGCTCACCGCGGCCTGCGTCGAGCAGCACGGCGCGGAGGTCGGGATGGATCAGATCGCCGCGTTCGCCGGCACCTCCAAGGCGGTGTTCTACCGGCACTTCACCGACAAGGCCGATCTCTACCGGGCGGTCGGCCAGCAACTGGCCAGCACACTGGCCGACCAGCTGGCGGCGGCCATCGCCCGGCAGTCCGAGCCGCGGGCGATGATCCGGGCCGGCATTGACGCCTTCCTGGCGGTGCTGGACCGCAACCCGCAGGTCTACCGGTTCGTGGTGCGCAATCCGGTGGTGCAGCGGTCCGGCGCGGATCCGGTGACCGATTACACCGGCCGGATCGCCGAGCGGCTGGACGAGCTGATCGGCTCGCTGCCCGTGCCCGATCCGGTGCTGCGCCGGCCGTGGGCCACCGCGATCGTGGGCCTGGTGAAGGCGGCCGGCGACTGGTGGCTCGAACACCCCGCCGCGATCAGCCGGGCCGAGCTGGCCGAGAGCCTGACCCTGCTGCTCTGGGGCGATGCCGGCGGCCTGCGCGCGGCGCTGACCGGTCCGGACGCGCGGACCCGTACCGCAGAGTGAGAAGGAGGCGCGATGACGCAGCCGGGAGGCGCGATGAAGACGCAGCCGGGAGGCGCGATGACACAGCTGGGAGGCGCGCGATGACGCAGACTCCGCCGGCCGGACTGCCGGAGCTGACCGCCGACGGCCGAGACGAACTGCGCCGGCTGCTGGACGGTCCGTGGGCCGAGCAGCGGCAGCTTGCCCGCAAGCTGGCCGAACGACCGCTGTTCGTCCCGCAGGTCGGGCTGACCGTCGACGAGCAGCGGCAGCGCACCTACGACCAGCTGATGGCCTTGTGCGCCGAGGGGGTCACCGGCATCGGCTTTCCCACCGAGTACGGCGGCGGCGGTGATCTCGGCGGCTCCATCGTGGCCTTCGAGATGCTGGCAATGGGCGACCTGTCGCTGATGGTCAAGGCCGGTGTGCAGTTCGGCCTGTTCGGCGGCGCGGTGCTACATCTGGGCAATCCGGAGCACCACCGGCGCTACCTGGCCGACATCGCCACCGGGCGGTTGCTCGGCTGCTTCGCGATGACCGAGCACGGGCACGGCTCGGACGTGGCCGCGCTGCGGACCACGGCGAGCTACGACCCGGCCACCGAGGAGTTCGTGCTCGACACCCCGGACGACGACGCCCGCAAGGAGTACATCGGCAACGCCGCCCGGGACGGCCGGCTGGCGGTGGTGTTCGCCCAGCTGGTCACCGGCGGCCAGAGCCACGGCGTGCACGCCTTCCTGGTGCCGATCCGGGACGAGGCCGGTAGCCCGATGCCCGGCGTCCGGATCGCCGACTGCGGTTTCAAGGCCGGCCTGAACGGCGTGGACAACGGCCAGCTGTGGTTCTCCGGCGTCCGGATCCCGCGCACCGGGCTGCTCGACCGGTACGGCGCGGTGGCCGCGGACGGCAGCTACTCGACGCCGATCGAGAACCAGACCAAGCGGTTCTTCACCATGCTGGGCACGCTGATCCAGGGCCGGATCAGCGTGGCCGGCGGCGCCGGCAGCGCGACCAAGGTGGGCTTGCGGATCGCGCTGCACTACGCCGAGCGACGCACCCAGTTCACCGCGCCCGGCCGGGACGGCGAGGTGACGTTGCTCGATTACCTTGCCCACCAACGCAAACTGCTGCCGGCGCTGGCCCGCAGCTATGCCCTGCACTTCGCCCAGGCGGAGCTGGTGGCCACCTTGCACGAGGTGTTCACCGCCGGCGACCCGGCCGACCCGAGGCGGCGCGAGCTGGAGGCGCGCGCCGCCGGCATCAAGGCCGCCGCCACCTGGCACGCCAGCCGGACCATCCAAACCTGCCGGGAGGCGTGCGGCGGCGCCGGGTATCTGGGCGAGAACCGGCTGCCCGGGCTGAAGGCCGACACCGACGTGTTCACCACCTTCGAAGGCGACAACACCGTGCTGCTGCAGCTGGTCGCCAAGGAACTGCTGACCAGCTATCGCGACCACTTCGGCGAACTCGACATGCTGGGCACCATCCGGTTCGTGGCCGGCCAGGCCTTCGGCAGTGTGCTGGAACGCAGCCCGCTGATCACCCGGCTGCTCGCTGCCACCGGCCGGGACGAGGATGCCGACTGGGCCGACCGCGGCTGGCAGCTGTCGCTGCTGGACTTCCGGGTGCGCCACCTCACCGACGGCCTGGCCCGGCGGCTGCGCCGAGCGGCCGGTGCCGAGGATCCGTTCGTGGTGTTCAACGCCTGCCAGGATCACCTGCTCACGACCGCCCAGGCGCACGTGGATCGGATGCTGGCCGAGGCGTTCGTGGCGGCGATCGAGGACTGCGCCGATCCCGGAGCCCGCCGGTTGCTCGAACGGGTCTGCGACCTCTACGTGCTGACCACGGTGGAGGCGGACCGGGCCTGGTACCTCGAGCACGGCCGGCTGTCGGCCGGCCGGTCCAAGCGGCTGGGGACCGAGGTGAACCGGTTGTGCGCCGAGCTGCGCCCGCACGCGCTGACCCTGATCGACGGCTTCGGGGTGCCGGACGTGGCCCTGCGCGTTCCGATGCTGCAGGACTGAGTAACGAGCGCAGCAAGCTCCGGCCGGGTACCGGCCGATACGGTGGTGCGGTGACGAGCGTCGGCGGGCTGGTGGCGGTCGCCGCCGCCGGGCTCGCCGCCGGCGCCATCAATACGGTGGTCGGCTCGGGGACCCTGATCACCTTTCCGGTGCTGCTGTCGCTCGGCGTGCCGCCGGTGACCGCCAACGTCACCAACACCATCGGACTGGTCCCGGGCGGGGTCAGCGGTGCGTACGGCTACCGCCGCGAGCTGACCGGCCAGCGGCACCGGTTGTTCCGGTACGGCAGCGCGTCGTTGCTCGGTGGTGTGCTCGGTGCCAGCCTGCTGCTGGTGCTGCCGGCCGCGGTGTTCAAGGCGGTGGTGCCGGCGCTGATCCTGCTCGCGTTGGTGCTGGTGATCGCCCAGCCACGGTTGGCCCGCAGGTTCATCCACGCCGATCAGCCGCCGGCCGGCCGGCGGCCGGTGCTGCTGTGGCTGCTGGTGTTCGGCGCCGGTGTGTACGGCGGCTACTTCGGCGCGGCCCAGGGCGTGCTGTTGATCGCGATGCTGGGAGCGCTGCTGGACAGCAACCTGCAGCGGGTCAACGCGTTGAAGAATGTGCTGTCGCTGGTGGTCAATCTGGTGGCCGGCGTGCTGTTCGCGCTGGTAGCGCACCCCAATTGGACCTATGCGCTGCTGATCGCGGTGTTCTCGGCCATCGGCGGTCAGCTCGGTGCGCTGGTCGGTCGCCGGCTGCCGCCGGTGGCGCTGCGTGGGGTGATCGTGCTGGTCGGCCTGACCGCCCTGATCAAGTTCGTGTTCTTTCCCTAGCGGGTCAGGCCGACCGCACGCTATTTCCTCAGACCCGGTCCCGGACGCTGAACGCCACCGAATCCTTGGCCGGCACGGTGACCCGAGCCATGCCGTGCCGGTCGACGAACACGGTCGGGCCGGAGCAGTGCCCGTGCGAGACGCTGCCGTGGATCACGTCGCAGTAGGTGCCCCGCGGCAGGCCGGTGTAGAAGGTGTGCGTCTGCGCCGTGGTCTCGTTGTTGATGCTGATCCAGGCCTTGTGGCCGCGGCTGAACGCGATCAGGTTGACGGTGTCGTCGTACCAGTTGGTGACCGGCGCGTTGCCCGCCACGTTGTGCCAGGCCACCAGGTTGGCCACCCCGGCGATCCGGTCGGTGCACTCCCAGCCGCTGCCGCAGGTGGTGTCGGTGACGAAGCCGTTGGCGTCGGCCGGCGGCGAGTCGTCGCCGGTGGCGAAGTCGAAGCCGGCGTACACCGACGGGGTGCCGTAGCCGTAGGCCAGCATGAACTCGGTGGCCAGGGTGTTCAGCGCGCCGTCCTTGTAGCTCAGCGTGGAACCGTTGCGTTCGGTGTCGTGGTTCTCGACGAAGGCGTAGGACCTGTCGCTGGGTAGCAGGCCGCTCTGCTCACCGAAGATCTTGAGATCACCGATGTTGCCGCCGGGCGGGTTCGTGTAGCTCTTGAAGGCCGACTCGATCTGGCCGGCGAAGTCGAAGCCGAGCACGTTGCCCACCGTGGTGAAGGCCTGCGGCGAGATCCGGCCCGGACTGCCGGCGCCGACCTCCAGCGCCAGGTACGGCCGTTCGCCGTCCACCGTGCGGTGCAGCCGGGAGAAGATGGCGGTCAGATCCGGTTGGCCGATGTGCTTGGCCGCGTCCACCCGGAAGCCGGACACGCCGTAGGAGAGCAGCTTGTTCAGGTAGCCGGCCAGCGTCTTCTGGACGTACTCGGTCTCGGTCCGCAGGTCCGACAGCGAGACCAGCTCACACTTGAACACCTGGGTGTAGTTGTTGAAGTCGTCGATGTTGCCGTCGGCGGTCGGACATTGCCCGGTGGGGCCGTGGAAGTCGGTCGGCCCGTACAGCCCGGTGTAGGAGTACTTGGTGTAGTGCACCCCGCCGTAGGACACCGAGCCCTGGCCGGTCATGTGGTTGATCACCGCGTCCACGATGACCTTCACGCCGGCCGCCCGGCAGGTCCGCACCATCGACTTGAACTGCGCCTCGTTGCCCATCCGGCTGGTCAGGTTGTAGTCGACCGGCTGGTAGACCTCCCACCACGGGTGCAGCACGGTGGTGGAGTCGGTGGCGGTGCGCGACAGCGAGTCCTGCGGTGGCGCGACCTGGACCGCCGCGTAGCCCTTCGGGCCGAGCACGGTCTTGCACTCGTGGGCGACCGATGGCCAGTTCCACTCGAACAGGTTGGCCACCACCGAACCCTGGATGGGCCGGGCATGGCCACCGAGCGGGGCGGCCGCGGACACCGAGGCGGAGCCGGCCAGGCCGACGGCGGCGACGGCTGCGAGGGCCGTCGCGATGCCGATGAGCCGGCGGCGTGAGGAGCGGCGAGGCTGCGGAACGGGAAGCTGCATGTCTTCTCCACGGGTAGGTCACAGAAAGCTGTAAACCTTTTCTAGTGACCCCGGTCACCCCCGTCAAGACCTAGATCAGCTGGTTTGCTCCGGTTCGGGTTGGCTGCCGGCGGCCGCCGGGGCGGCCAGCGACTGCTGCAGGATCTGGGCGACGTCGAGCACCTGCACGTGCTCCTTGGCTGAGCCGTCGGCCTTCTTGGCGGTGACGGCGTCGGAGAGCATCACCATGCAGAACGGGCAGGCGGTGGAGATCAGGTCCGGATCGAGGCCGATCGCCTCGTCCGTGCGCTCCATATTGATCCGCTTGCCGATCTTCTCCTCCATCCAGAACCGGGCGCCGCCGGCGCCGCAGCAGAAGCCGCGGTCCTTGCACCGGTGCATCTCCCGCGACTTCAGCGCGGGGATGCTGCCGAGCACCTCCCGGGGCGGCGTGTAGACCTTGTTGTGCCGGCCCAGGTAGCACGGGTCGTGGTAGGTGACGTTCTTGTCCACCGGCTCAACCGGGGTCAGCCGGCCGTCGGCCACCAGGGTGGCCAGCAGTTGGGTGTGGTGCACCACCTCGTACTGCCCGCCCAGTTGTGGGTACTCGTTGGCGATGGTGTTGAAGCAGTGCGGGCAGGTGGCGACGATCTTCAGCGGCTGTGAGCGCTCGATCGAGTTGAGCGTCTCGACGTTCTGCTGGGCCAGCATCTGGTACACGAACTCGTTGCCCAGCCGGCGGGCCGAGTCGCCGGTGCAGGTCTCGTTCGCGCCGAGGATGGCGAACTCGACGCCAGCGATGTGCAGCAGTTCGGCGAAGGCCTTGGTGACCTTCTTGGAACGGTCCTCCAGGGCGCCGGCGCAGCCCACCCAGAACAGGTACTCCACCTCGGCGGGCAATTGCTCGCCGGGCGAGATTCGCCGTACCTCGAAGGAGACCTCCTTCGCCCAGTCCTCGCGCTGGCGATCCGGCAGGCCCCACGGGTTGCCCTTGTTCTCCAGGTTGCGCAGCATGCTGCCGGCCTCGGACGGGAAGGCCGAGGAGATCAGCACCTGGTAGCGACGCATGTCGACGATGTGGTCGATGTGCTCGATGTCCACCGGGCACTGCTCGACGCAGGCGCCGCAGGTGGTGCAGGACCACAGCACGTCCGGGTCGATCACCCCGTAGGACGCGGCGTCGCCGACCAGCGGCCGGCTGGCCTGCTCGATGTTCGAGCCCTCGACCCGCGGGTAGCCGGCCTCCGGCACCTGGTGGCCGTGCTCACCGCCCTCGGCGGCCGGTGTGGCGAAGTTGGGCACGGCGTCGTCCGGAACCGACTTTCCGCCGATCAGATATGGGGCCTTGGCGAACAGGTGATCACGCAGGTCCATGATCACCAGCTTCGGTGACAGCGGCTTGCCGGTGTTCCAGGCCGGGCACTGGGACTGGCAACGCCCGCACTCGGTGCAGGTGACGAAGTCCAGGTAGCCCTTCCAGCTGAAGTCCTCGATCTTCCCCCGGCCGAACACGGTGTCCTCGGACAGGTTCTCCACGTCCATGAAGTCGATCGGCTTGCCGGCGGTGTCGGTGGCCGGCAGCAGTGGGCCGAGTGCCTTGGGCAGCCGCTTGAAGTAGACGTTGATCGGCGCGGTGGCGATGTGCAGGTGCTTGGAGTAGGTGACGATGATCAGGAACGCCAGCACAACAGCGACCTGGGCGAGCAGGAAGAAGGTGGCCAGCCCCTCGTTGTAGGCGCCGCTGCCGAGTGCCTTGGCGACCAGGTAGGAGGCGAAGGTCCACTTCGATTCGCCGTACGGGAACTGGCCGGCGTTCAGCTGCGCGCCGCGCAGCAACAGCAGGGTGATGATGACCAGCGCGATCATGCCGAGGATCACCCAGGCCGGCCCGGTGTGCGAGCCGTAGAACCGGGAGTCGCGCCGGCGCCGTTCGGGTGCGTTGCGCAGTCGCAGGATGGCGAAGGTGAGCAGGCCCAGCAGCACGCTGACCGCCATCAGGTCCTCGAGGAAGCCGAGTGCCTGCCAGCGGCCGATCAGCGGGATGTGGAAGTCCCGGTCGATCAGCAGCGCGCCGTAGGCCTCCAGGATCGTCAGGTTCAGGATGACGAAGCCCCAGAAGGTGAAGAAGTGCGCCAGGCCCGGCACCGACCACTTCAGCAGCCGGCGCTGGCCGAGCACCTCACCGGCGTCGTTGGCCACCCGGGTGCTGCCGGGGGTGCCCCGGCCGGGCGCCGCGGTGCCGGAACGGATCAACCGGACCAGCCACCACACCCGGCGCCCGGCGACGGCGAAGACGATCACCGTCATGAGCACGGTGAGACTGATGCGCAGGGCCACAACAACCTCCAGCGGCTGGCCGGTCAGCGGACTGGCGCAAGAATACGCAAGTTACCGGCGGGTAACTAAGCGGGCCCCCTGTCCGGCGAATTGTCGGCCGAACTCAGGTAGCGCTGTGCCGAGTTCGTCCACCTCGCGAACGGAGATCGCGGGGTTACCCGGCGGTCAGTCGGTGGGCTGGGTCAGCTCGGCTCCGGTCGGCTCGGCGGCGTCGTGCAGGTGCCGGCGGATGTAGCGCTCCGGATGTGCCAGCACGAAGACCAGCACGCCGACCACGGTCACCCCGACCATCACCAGCAGGGTGATCCAGTCCAGGTTGAAGTAGCCGCGCGGGCTCGCCAGACCGCTGGGCAGCACGACGTTGAGCAGCATCAGGCCCAGGTAGATCGCGGCGACGATATTGACCGGCCAGGCCCAACGGCCCAGCTGGAACCGGCCTTCGGGGATCCAGCCGCGGCGGCGGGCGACGATCGAGCCGATCACGGTGAGCAGGAACGACAGGTAGATGCCGCTGACCCCGAAGGACACCAGCGATACCAGCACGTTGGTGTTTGCCGGGTAGGTGATGAAGCCGAACTTGACGTCATGGTTCGGCGAGGCGAAGACCAGCAACACGAACAGCACGGTCACCACCGAGCCGGCCAGCAGGGCGTTCACCGGCGTCTTGAACCGGCGATGCACCGCCGACAGGAAGCCCGAGCCCGGCAACGCGCCGTCCCGGGCGTAGGAGAACGCGAGCCGGCTGCCGGCGCCCTGCACCGAGGTTCCGCAGGAGAAGAAGGCGAAGATGATCAGCAACAGCAAGAAGTCCTGCAGCCAGCTGGACAGCTGGCCGAGGATGAACGGGACGCCGCCGCCGTCGACGGTGCGGCCGACCGGGTTGCTGCCGGACGGCATTGCCAGCAGCAGCGCCGCGATCAGGATGAAGGAGCTGATGCCGCCCCAGATCAGCGCCCAGCGCATGGCTCGCGGCACCTGCCGGCCGGCGTCCTTGGTCTCCTCGGAGATGTCGCCGGCCGACTCGAAACCGTAGAAGATGTAGACCGGCGCGAGCACCGCGATCAGGGCGGCGCCGGTGAGCCAGTGGCCGCCGAAGTTCAGCCCGAGCGGGTTGCTCGCGACGTGCTGCACCTGCTGGGTGGAGAACAGGAAGCCCAGCCCGTGGTGGAAGCCGTGGATTGCCAGGATGATCGCGATGCCCAGGGTGCCGACGATCTCGACGTAGACCCCGAACTGGGCGACTCGCCCCATCACCGTCGCGCCGGTGATGTTGAGGGTGGTCTGGATGGCCAGCAGGCAGACCGTGATGATCAGGATGGTCAAGTGGTCGGTCGGGTCGAAGTTCCAGCCGAACCAGTTGTGGGTGAGCGCGGTGACGTAGCTGACCACGCCGGTGTCCACCGCGGCGACCGTGATCAGCAACGCGATGCCGTAGAACCAGCCGACGAACCAGCCATAGCGCGGGCCGACCGAGAACTTGCTGTATTGATAGAGCGCACCGGCGATCGGATAGTGGCTGGCCAGCTCGCCGAAGACCAGCGCGACCAGCAGCATGCCGAGCACCGGCACCCAGGTCAGCCAGACGTAGGCCGGGCCGCCGGTGCCCACCCCGAGTACGAACAGGGAGTAGATACCCACCATCGGCGACAGGTAGGTGAACGCGACCGCGAAGTTCGCGAACAGGCCGAGCACCCGATTCAGCTGCGGTCGGTATCCGAGATCGGCCAGCCGGGCGTCATCATCGGTGGGTTGGGTGCGCGGTGCGCTGACGGACATCGGGCCTCCACGGGCCTCGCGGTGCGGACATGCGGCAGCACACGTTCGCACACTTCGAGTTGGCCGTACAGGGGCGGTTCGGCTGCCTCAGCCGCGGAACAGGCCGCCGATGATGTCGTTGGCCCCGCCGCCGATGCCCTCACGCGGGTTGTTGCCCGGGATCCTCGAGGAGACCCACTGGGCGAACGCCTCCGGGTTGCGGGTCTGCAGCAGCACCCGGCCCGGCCCGGCGAAGTCGAAGACCCAGCCCTCGCCGGTCTTCAGGCTCTGGATGCTGCGGCCGTCCACCGCCCGGCGCATCCGGAACTGGATGCCCAGGTCGTAGGCCACCACGTGCCCGGTGTCGACGGTGACCTGCTCGCCCGGGCGCAGGTCGAGGTAGTCGATGGCGCCGTAGACGTTGACCACCGCCTCGCCGTGTCCGCTGGCCCGGAAGCCGAAGCCGCCCTCGCCACCGAACAGGTTGGCCATGCCGCCCCACTGGGTGTCGATCTCAACGCCGTGCGAGTTGGCGATCCAGCTGCCGCGGGTGATGTAGAACGGCCGCTCCGGGGTGATCGGCAGGTAGGTGACGTCGCCGGGCAGTACCCCGGCCACGTCCACCCAGCCGCCTTCCGGCGGCGCGGTGTAGGTGGTGACGAAGAACGAGCCACCGCCGAGCGCGGCCCGCTTGAAGCCCTTGAACAGCCCGCCTTCGGCCTTGGCCTGCAGCTGGACGCCGGCGCTGTGGGCGATCATCGCGCCACCCTCGACCCGCATCGGTTCGCCGCCGGCCAGCAGGCAGCGAGCGACGGTGAAGGACGGATTGTGCCGGAGCTGAATCTGCATGGCTGAACCGTACTCACCGAGCCGGCCAGGAGCGAGGCACCCGGCCACACCAGCCCAGATCACCGAGGTTTGTCGATAAGGCTGCGTAGCTCACCGGGTAGCCGGGCGAGCGCCTCGCCAGAACCGGCCAAGCCGTCGGCGAAATCGCGCAACATGTCGTAGACGTTGGATTCACCGAAGAGGCCGAGCTCCGACCGAACCGGCAGCGGTTGACCATCACGCAAGCTGGCTACCAGGATATCCATCAGGGCACTGCTCGCATACCGCAGATCCTCCTGGCGGGGCAGGGTGGATCGGAGACAATCATCAACGCTCTGAACGAGCATCGGGACGGCCTCCTCGTACTCCCCCACCGCGCCGAGAAACCGGGCCAAGTCGACACGATTCTCCAAGGTATCCTGATCAGATTCTCCGAATTCCTGTACCAATTCGGAAAGGAGCTCGCGAAGATGCGAAATTGCCAACCGGATATCCTCTGTTGAGCCTAGGAGTGCCAGCGTCATGGCCAGCCAAGATTTCGAATTGAGCGTGTCCCGATCAGTGGGGCCCAAGACACGTGTCTGATCTAAGATGAGGATCTCGAAGGCAGCGATCGCCTTAGCGTGATCGCCAGCTCTTCCCAGCCAGAAGGCCTGCCAGTGGCGCGATAGCAGCGTATCCCGATGATCCGGTCCAAGGATACGAACGCGATCCTCGATGAGAGCTTCGCAGGCTGCCAAGGCTTCCTCAAATCTGCCCGACCAGCCGAGATGACGCGCATAACGATCGCGGACCTCCATGGTCTCGACGTCACCAGGTCCGTATTGTGCGACACGGTCGGCGATAAGGGAGACAAAGGCATCACTGGCATCTGCCATGCGTCCGGCGCGGGCTAAATGGCTGGCCTGTAGCTTGCGAGAGTGCAAGACATCGGGATGTTCACGTCCCAAGACCCGAGCCTGCTCTGAGATGATCGCAGAAAGTGCATTTAGTGCTCGATCAAACTCCTTTGAATAGCCGAGCGCATCTGCCTCCCACATCCGTGCCTGAAGGGTCCGACGGTTATCCGGGCCCAGTGCTTTGGTGAGTACGGCAACACATTCGGCATAGGTCTCCGCGGCGGCCTGATCCATGTCGCACATATACAGCGCAAAGGCGTAGGTCTCCAGCGATTCGAGGACATCCGGGTGCTCTGGCCCCAGCCGCTCGCGTTCGGCGGCGATCAAGCCCGGATAGCGAGAGATCGCGTCTCGGTGTCGCTCCGCCTCGGACAACCAGAGCAGCAGGTCGTGCCGGATCGCCAGCGAGAGCCGATCAACCTTGCCCGGCTCGTCAATCGCCGCCAGCCGCTCGCACTTGGTCGGCGGATCCTCATTGGCATTCCAGCCGGCGGCGATCAGCGCCAATACCCGGTAGTCGTCGGTGTCGACCGATGCGGCGACTGCGGCATCCAACGCCACCAGAACTCGATCCTCCAAGCTGAGGCTAGGTTGCTCGGCGGTGACGACCCGAATGACCTGCTCGGCTCGGCTACGGACGTCCGGCGCGGCGTTGCGCGTGTCAAGCAGCTGATAGGCCCGCGGCGGACCGTCGAGCAGCGCGATGCAGAGAGCCTCGATGATTAATCCGGCGCTCGGCGTGCCGAGTTCATCGCCGCCGTCCATCTGCCAGGTCTTGGCGTAGCGCAGCAGGTCGCGCAGGTCACCGGCCGCGTAGGGCGCATCGGACCGCTCCGGCGGATCCAGCCGCATGGAGGCGATCAGATGCCGTTCAGCCTGCGACGACGGCCGGGTGCTCAGCAGCTGCTGGCGGCGGGTACCCGGGTCGAACCAGGCACGAAGAATATCGATGATGAGCCTCAGTGGCTCCCGCTCCTGGCCCCGGTACTGGAAATGGTGTCGCAGTAGCGGTTCCCGTAACCGGTACCAGGTCTTGCGCTGGTCGGTTCCTGGCAGTTTCTCGGAGGTGACCCAGCCGGCGTCGATGAGCCGGCCGAGCAGGGAGGCGGTTGTTCGCTCGTCCCGCCCGGTCTGTCGGGCTAGCTCTCGCGCGGTGGTCGACTGCGGCCCAAGGGCCAGCGCTCGGACGATCTGGGCTTCGGCGGACGGCAACTCCCACAAGCGCTGCTGGTAGTAGGTGACGAGGTTCTCCAGCAGTTGCTCGACCGCCACGACGAGGTCATCCAGCAGTTCGATGTTCAGGCAGGTGCTCATGATGGTCCACAACCGGGGAGAGCCACCGGCCAGCACGTTCAGTGCGCTGAGCCGCGCGATACCCGCCTCGGTCTGTAGATACGCGGGGAGCTCGGTTTCGTGGTTCGCTACCGAAATCCGCCGGATCAGCTCGGCACCCTCGGTGACGTCGAGTTCGGGGAGATGCTCGATGCCGAAGGATCCGTACCACGGCTCCTTCCGGTCACTGACGGCCGGGAATAGCAGTGGGGCGGAAGCGAGAATGACGATCTGGCCGCTGGTCTCCATGAACGAACGAAGGTCGCGCTGGCCGTCGAGACCGATCGCTTCGAAGGCTCGAGGCAGGTTCTCGATCACCAGCACGATGACCCGACTGCCGGCAAGCTCCAGGATGCGTCTTTCTAGTTGGGCGACATCACGCCCCGGATAGCCGGCGGTCGGTGCGGCAAGCCTGCGGTGGATCTCGATGAGGATGTCGGCGTAGCTGGCCAGCCCGACCACGTCCTCATCGAGTTCGGCTACCACCAATCCAGGCTCGGGACCGAGTCGGTGCAAGGCCACTCGGATCAGGTGCGACTTGCCGGCGCCCCGGGGACCGACCAGCAGGGTATGGGGCCGGTTGCCGGTGGTGGCCGCTGTCCGGAGCCGACGGACGACGGTCGCGATCAATTCGTCGCGGCCGACCGTGCGTGCGGACAGCTCCACCGGATCCTCCCGCGCAGGCGTGTACGGGCGCATCGGCCGCAGTGAGCTGGTCACCCGAGCCGCCGGATCGATCGCCAGGCGTCGCGAATGATGGTGGAGGCGATGGTGTCGGTGTCACCGCTGCGGAGTAGGTAATGATCGGCCTCGAGCTGCTCGAGCAACAGGAGCAACTCGTCTCGGCTGGGCCGCCGCGACATCTCGACCGCAAGCAGATGGGCCGCCAGATCGGTCACCGTGAGAGGTGCGGATGCGGTCGCGAAGATATCCAGGACGTGCCGAACCAGCGCCGAGCGCTCGCCGTAGTAGTCGTCGATCCGTCGGTCGTAGTGCCGGAGGTCCCAAGGATCGTCGGGATCCACCAATGCCTGCTGCCGCAGTTCAGCGACGGTCTGCGGCTGCAGGACGCCGCCGTGTCTGCGGGCCGAGGCCACCAGATTGTGGATGTAGTAAGCGATGCCATCGGCCTCGCGGTAGATCGCCTCGGCAACCGCCCGCTCATCACTGGCCGGTACGCCTTCCCCCAGGAGCAGGCAGCGTGCCAGGTACTTACCAGCGGGCAGTTCGAGCGCTCCGACTCGGACCTTCCGCAGGTCATTCAGCGGCGCGAAATCGCTCGTGGCGTGGTGCAGCCCGACCGAACCGGCGAGCAAGACTACGACGTTGTCCAGTTCCTGTCGGGGCCGACGCAGGTTACGCAGCAGCTCCAGCGCCCCGCCGGGGTTCGTATTCTCGACGGCCTGAGCAAGCACCGTGATCTCATCGATGATCACGATCAACTTGCGGGGAGCCGCCTTCTTCGCAGCCCAGCTGAACAGGTCGTCGGTCGTCGACGCCTGCTGACTCTTGACGGTCGGTGTGCGCTGCAGCCGGAAGCCGTGGTAGCCGACGTCGACGCTGACGTGCCAATTCTCTAGCTCCTTGGCGAAGGTGCTCGTCCGACGCAGGGTGTTCAGCAGTCGATCTGCGAAAAGTTCGATGCTGCCCGTTTCGGCGCTGACTCGCAGCACGACATGATCGCGGCAAAGCAGGCTCTCCACCTTGCGCAGCAGGGAGGTCTTCCCCATCCGACGGTCGCCGGTGAGCAGCGCGCCCACTGAATCCGTGGAGATGAGTGCCTGTTCAAGCTCATCGTCGTGCCCGATGTGGTCATTGGGGTCCACCGGGCCGCCGGTGTTGGCTGCTATTGGCCGCGGCTCCTCCTCATCCCAGCTGGGGTTGGTCATGGCGCAATAATACGGCGAACTTGTTGTACGTCAATCCTGCCGTGCTAATGCGTTCCTTAGGCCGTGTGTGACGGTAGTCATGCGCTTCCCGGGAACTTGAGCCTCCTCGACTCAGTTCTTTTGACAGAGGCCGGATCCAGGCGGCACGATCGAAGCAGGATTCCAACCCTCGAACCAAGACGTACAACCTGAGGAGCACACATGGCACGCGCGGTCGGAATTGACCTGGGCACCACCAACTCCGTCGTCTCCGTCCTGACGGGTGGCGAGCCGGAGGTCATCGCGAACGCTGAGGGATCGCGCACGACGCCGTCCGTCGTGGCGTTCGCCAAGAACGGAGAGGTCCTGGTCGGCGAGGTCGCCAAGCGCCAGGCCGTCACCAACGTCGACCGGACGATCCGGTCGGTCAAGCGGCACATGGGCACCGACTGGTCCATTGCCATCGACGACAAGAAGTACACCGCGCAGGAGATCAGCGCCCGCGTCCTGCAGAAGCTGAAGCGGGACGCCGAGTCGTACCTGGGCGAGACCATCACCGACGCGGTGATCACCGTGCCGGCCTACTTCAACGACGCCCAGCGGCAGGCCACCAAGGAGGCCGGCCAGATCGCCGGGCTGAACGTGCTGCGGATCGTCAACGAGCCGACCGCCGCGGCGCTGGCCTACGGCCTCGACAAGGGCGAGAAGGAGCAGACCATCCTGGTCTTCGACCTCGGCGGCGGCACCTTCGACGTCTCGCTGCTGGAGATCGGCGACGGGGTGATCGAGGTCAAGGCCACCAACGGTGACAACCACCTCGGCGGTGACGACTGGGACCAGAAGGTCATCGACTGGCTGGTGGACAAGTTCAAGGCCGCGCACGGCATCGACCTGACCAAGGACAAGATGGCCCTGCAGCGGCTGCGCGAGGCGGCCGAGAAGGCCAAGATCGAGCTGTCGGCCTCCCAGCAGACCTCGATCAACCTGCCCTACATCACCGTCGACGCGGAGAAGAACCCGCTGTTCCTGGACGAGCAGCTCAGCCGGGCGGAGTTCCAGCGGATCACCGCCGACCTGCTCGAGCGCACCAAGGTGCCGTTCCAGAACGTGATCCGCGACGCCGGCATCTCCCTCGACGCGATCGACCACGTGGTGCTGGTGGGTGGTTCCACCCGGATGCCGGCGGTGGTCGAGCTGGTCAAGCAGCTGACCGGTGGCAAGGAGCCGAACAAGGGCGTCAACCCGGACGAGGTGGTCGCCGTCGGTGCCGCGCTGCAGGCCGGCGTGCTCAAGGGCGAGGTGAAGGACGTCCTGCTGCTGGACGTGACCCCGCTGTCGCTGGGCATCGAGGTCAAGGGCGGCATCATGACCAAGCTGATCGAGCGCAACACCACGATCCCGACCAAGCGTTCGGAGATCTTCACCACCGCCGAGGACAACCAGTCCAGCGTGCAGATCCAGGTCTACCAGGGCGAGCGGGAGATTGCGGCCTACAACAAGAAGCTCGGCATGTTCGAGCTGACCGGCATCCCGTCGGCGCCGCGCAACGTCCCGCAGATCGAGGTCACCTTCGACATCGACGCCAACGGGATCGTGCACGTCTCGGCCAAGGACCAGGCCACCGGCAACCAGCAGGGGATGACCATCACCGGCGGCTCCAGCCTGTCCAAGGACGAGATCGATCGGATGATGGCCGACGCCGAGGCGCACGCCGCCGAGGACAAGGCCCGTCGCGAGGCTGCCGAGACCCGCAACATCGGCGAGCAGCTGGTCTACCAGACCGAGAAGCTGATCACCGATTCCAGCGACAAGATCCCGGCCGAGTCGAAGACCGAGTTGGAGACCGCGCTGGCCGAGCTGAAGACCACCCTGGCCGACGCCGGCGCCAGCAACGACGCCATTCGGGAGAAGACCGCCGCGCTGACCGAGGTCAGCGGCAAGGTCTCGGCCGCGATGTACGCCGCGGCATCGGCTGACGCCGGAGCCGGTGACGGTGCTGGTGCTGGTTCCGATGCAGCCACTGGTGCCGGTGCCGAGTCCGACGACGTGGTCGACGCCGAGGTCATCGACGAGGACAAGTAGCCGCTATGAGTTCAGCCCACGACGAAACCGACAACGAAGGCGGTGCCGGCCGCTCCGAACAGGAGCGGCCGGTCCCCGGCTTCACCTTTGCCGACAAGCGGAAGATCCACCCGGACGGCACCCCGGTGAGCAGGCCGGAGACCGAGCGGGGTGCCGGGACCGAGCCGGTGATCGACGCCAACGAACTGCTGGCCGCCGAGCGGTTGAGCGATCTGCAGCGGCTGCAGGCCGAGTACGCCAACTACCGCAAGCGGGTGGAGCGTGACCGGGCGATAGCTCGCGAGCAGACCATCGCCGCGGTGGTGGAGAGCCTGCTGCCGGTGCTGGACGACATCCAGCTGGCCCGCCAGCACGGCGACCTGGAGTCCGGCCCGTTCGCCAGCGTCGCCGACAAGCTGGAGTCGACGCTGGCCAAGTACGGCGTGCAGCGGTTCGGCGAGCCGGGCGCGGCCTTCGACCCGGCCGTGCACGACGCGCTGATGCACGTCGAGGAGGAGCTGGCCGAAGGCACCGAGACCACCACGGTGGTCGGCGTGCTGCAGCCCGGTTACCGGATCGGCGACCGGGTGATCAGGCCGGCGCGGGTATCCGTCGCCGACCCCAGCTGAGCAGACGGGTGGGCAGATCGGTGCGCCTGGTTCTGGCCGGAACGGGCCCGGCGTGCCGATCATGGATATGACAGAAGGAGGGGGCTCCCGCCATGGCAAGTCAGGACTGGTTCGACAAGGACTTCTACAAGTCCTTGGGTGTCGCCTCTGACGCGTCCGAATCGGACATCAAGAAGGCCTACCGCAAGCTGGCCAAGGATCTGCACCCGGACAAGAACCCGGGCGATGCCACCGCCGAGCAGCGGTTCAAGGAGGTCAGCGAGGCCTACTCGGTGCTCTCCGACGCCAGCCAGCGCAAGGAGTACGACGCGGTCCGGGCGATGACCACCGGCCGGGCCCGGTTCACCGCCGGCCCCGGCGCCTCGGGCGGCTTCTCCGACGACGTGTTCTCCGGTTTCTTCTCCCGGCAGTCCGGCCGGGGCAGCACCGGCACCAGCAACGTCAGCGTCGAGGATCTGCTGTCCGGGCTGTTCAGCAACGGCGCCGGCTTCTCAGGTACCGGCGGTGCCGGCAGTGCCGGTTACGGGCCCGGCACCCCCACCGGCCGGGATGTGGAGGCCTCCACCTCGCTCACCTTCCGGCAGGCGGTCGAGGGCGACACCGTCACGCTGCGCCGCGAGGACGGCCGCACGGTGACCACCCGGGTGCCGCCGGGCGTCCGGGACGGGCAGAAGATCCGCTTGCGGGGCAAGGGAAGTCCTGGCCCGGGTGGCAACGGCGACCTGATCCTGACCGTCAACGTGGAGCCGCACCCATTGTTCGGCCGCGACGGCGACAACCTCACCGTGACGCTGCCGGTGACCTTCCCGGAGGCGACGCTCGGCGCTCAGGTCGAGGTGCCCACCTTCGACGGCTCGACCGTGACGGTGAAGCTGCCGCCGGGCACCCCGTCCGGGCGCACCCTGCGGGTCAAGGGCAAGGGCGTCCGGCGCAAGGACGGCACCGCCGGTGACCTGCTGGTCAACATCTCGGTGGCCGTCCCGCAGAAGCTGGACAGCGACGCGAAGGCGGCCGTCGAGGCCTACGCCGCGGCCACTGCCGGTGACAACCCGCGGGTCGGACTGTTCGCCCAGGCGCGGCAGGCATAGCGAGGTAATGATGACCGAGCCACCATTGGCCGATTCGGCCGCGGTATTCGTCATCTCGGTGGCCGCCGAGCTGGCCGGCATGCACCCCCAGACGCTGCGCCAGTACGACCGGCTCGGCCTGGTCTCGCCGCAGCGCACCCCGGGTCGTGGCCGGCGGTACTCGGCGCGCGACATCGCGCAGCTGCGCGAGGTGCAGCGGCTGTCCCAACAGGAGGGCATGAACCTGGCCGGCATCAAGCGAATCCTGGAGCTGGAGAACCAGGTGCACGCGCTGCGGTCCCGGCTTGCCGAGCTGGAGGCAGAACGGGCCCGCCACTCCCGGCCGGCCGTGCCAGCCCGGCGGGTCTTCTCGGCCGGCGCAGCCGGCGACATCGTGCCGATGCCGCTGCGTCGCGGCTTCGCCGACCCGTCCACCGCGCTGGTGGTCTGGCGGCCGCGCGGCTGATCGTCCGGGCGCGTCGCCGGCCGTGGCGCGGGTCCGTCGGCTACGAGTCCGTTGGCTACGAAATCTGTCGGGCTACGGGTGGGTGAGTCCGAGGTAGATGTGCGTGCTCAACGCGGGCGCCCCGTCCAGTGGCGCGCCGGGGTCGGCGGGGTCGACGCCAGCGGCCGCTATCCGGTCCAACGTGCGCAGTCCGACCGGCAGGACCCGGCCGAAGATGGTGTAGTTCGGCCGTAACTTCGAGTCCTTGTAGACCAGGAAGAACTGGCTGCCGTTGGTGTCCGGGCCGGCGTTGGCCATGGCCAACGTGCCGCGAGCGTAGACCCGACCCGGGCTGCCGGCCGGATCACCCGGCCAGGTCGGCAGGTTGGTCGGCAGCTCGTCGCGGAACTGGTAGCCCGGGCCGCCCTCCCCGGTGCCGCTCGGATCTCCGCACTGCAGCACCGACAGCGTCCGATAGGTCGTCAGCCGGTGGCAGCTGGTGTCGTCGTAGAACTGGGATCGCAGCAGGTGCAGGAAGCTCTGCACCGTGCACGGCGCCTCAGCCCGGTCCAGCAGCATCGGGATCAGTCCACGGTTCGTGACGAAGGTGGCCAGCACCTTTCCGTGGTCGGGGGTGTGCTGGGGGTCCGGTGGCAGCGACACCGGCCGGACCGCCGGATCGTCCGGGGTGGGCGTGTACTGGCATGGACCCTGGGTCGGCGTGCTGGTGGCAGCTGCTTGGGCGGTCGCGGGAACGAGCGCCAGAAGCAGCGTGGTGGCGGCGACGAGGCTCGCGATTCGGCGCAGGTGCGGCATGACGGGATTCCTCCCTCTCTCCAGCGGATGCCCGGATTGTCGCAGCCGCGGTCATGCTTGCCTAGCCCGCCGGGCTGTCGAACCACCCGCCGCGACCGAGAGCCGGTCCGGCCGGCCGGCGGTAACGTGGCCACTGCCAGCGCGACGCGTCAGGGCCGGAGCGCCGCCAACCGCGCACGACCGGGGGGATGGGCACATGCACACCATCGACCTTCCGTCCACCGAGTTGGCAGCGCGGCTGTCCCGGCTGAGCGAGCACGGACTCGCCGAGCTGGACGCCTGGTGGCGGGCGAACAACTACCTCACCGTCGGCCAGATCTACCTGATGGCCAACCCGTTGCTGGCCGAGCCGCTGGTCGCCGAACACATCAAGCCACGCCTGCTCGGGCACTGGGGCACGAGTCCCGGGCTGTCCTTCATCTATGCCCATGCGTCCCGGCTGATCCGGCACACCGGGCAGGACATGATCTACCTGACCGGCCCGGGCCACGGCGGCCCGGCGCTGGTCGCGGCCGGCTACCTGGAGCACACCTACACCGAGACCTACCCGGCCGTGACCCAGGACGAGGCCGGCCTGCTGCGGCTGTTCCGGCAGTTCTCCGCCCCTGGCGGGATCCCGAGCCACGTCTCGGTCACCACTCCGGGATCGATCCACGAGGGTGGCGAGCTGGGCTACGTGCTGGTGCACGCGTTCGGCGCGGTGCTGGACAACCCGGACCTGATCGCGCTGGCAGTGGTCGGTGACGGCGAGGCCGAGACCGGGCCGCTGGAAGGGTCCTGGAAGGGCATCTCGTTCCTGAACCCGCGCCGCGACGGTGCGGTGCTGCCGATCCTGCATCTCAACGGGGCCAAGATCTCCGGCCCGACCGTGCTGGGCCGCAAGGATCCGGCGGAGGTCCGGTCGTTGCTGCAGGGCCACGGCTACCAGGTGATCGAGGTTGCCGGCGATGACCTGCCGGGCATGCACCACCGGTTCGCCGCCGCGCTCGCCGAGGCATGGGCGGGCATCCGACAGATCCAGGCGACCGCGCGAGCCAGCGACTGGAGCGGTGAGCGTCCCCGCTGGCCGATGATCGTGCTCCGCAGCCCGAAGGGCTGGACCGGCCCGGACACGGTGGACGGCCTGCGGATGGCCGGCACCTGGCGCTCGCACCAGGTGCCGCTGGCCGGCGTCCGGGAGAACCCGGAGCACCTGGCGCTGCTCGAGCAATGGCTGCGGTCATACCGGCCGGAGGAACTGTTCGACGCGCACGGCAAGCCGACCGCGTTGGTGCTGCGGGCCAATCCGGCCGGCCCGGCCCGGATGAGCGCGAACCCGCACGCCAACGGCGGCCTGCTCTGCCGGCCGCTCGCGCTGCCGCGGTTTGCCGACTACGCCCTCGAGGTGCCGCGGCCGGCCGGGCTACGGCAGGAGTCCACCCGGCGGCTGGGCGAGTGGCTGCGCGATGTGTACGTGGCCAACCCGGACCGGTTCCGGCTGTTCTGCCCGGACGAGACCAACAGCAACCGGCTGGGCGCGGTGTTCGAGGTCAGCGACCGGGCCTTCGCCGAGCGGGTGACGCCGGATGACGTCGCGATCTCGCGCGACGGCCGGGTGATGGAGGTGCTGTCCGAACACAACTGCCACGGCTGGCTGGAGGGCTACACGCTCACCGGCCGGCACGGGCTGTTCGCCACCTACGAGGCGTTCGCGATGGTGAGCGCCTCCCAGACCATCCAGCACGCCAAGTGGTTGCAGGAGGCGGCCAGCCTGCCGTGGCGCGCGCCGGTGCCGAGCCTGAACATCCTGCTCACCTCCACCGCCTGGCGGAACGACCACAACGGGTTCAGCCACCAGGGCCCCGGCCTGATCCAGAACGTGATCACCCAGCGCGGCAGCACCGGCCGGGTCTACCTGCCACCGGACGCGAACTGCCTGCTGTCGGTGGCCGATCACTGCCTGCGATCCCGCTCCTACGTCAACCTGATCGTGATCGACAAGCAGCCGCAGCTGCAGTACCTGAGCATGCCGGCGGCGATCGCGCACTGCGCCCGGGGCGCCGGCGTCTGGGAATGGGCCGGTACCGACGACGGCAGCGCGGACCCGGACATCGTGCTGGCCTGCGCCGGCGACGTGGTCACCATGGAGACGGTCGCCGCCGCCGCGATCCTGCGCGAGCGGATGCCGCACCTGCGTACCCGGGTGGTCAATGTGGTGGACCTGATGTCCCTGATCCGGCGCCGGGACCACCCGCACGGCATGGACGAGACCCTGTTCAAGGAACTGTTCACCGACCATGTCGACGTGGTGTTCGCCTTCCACGGCTATCCCGGCGCCGTCCACCAACTCGTGCACGGCCGGCCGGACGCCGACCGGTTCCGGGTGCGCGGCTTCATCGAGCAGGGCAGCACCACCACCCCGTTCGACATGGTGGTGCTCAACCGGGTGTCGCGCTACCACCTGGTCATGGACGCGGTGAACAACGCCCGGCGCACGCCGCCCGGCGCCAGCGAGCTGAAGGCGTGGTGCGCGGCCAAGCTGGCCGAGCACCAGGCCTACGTGGTGGAGAACCTGCAGGACATGCCGGACGTGCGGGACTGGACGCTGCCCGAGACCAGCGGCTGATCCGGCGGTGGCGGAATCGGACGGCCGGGTGCTCGTGCTGAACTGCGGCAGCTCATCGGTACGGCTGGCGCTGCTCGATCCCCGAACCGGTCACCGGCAGCTGACCGGGCTGGCCGAACGGGTCGGCGAGGCCGGGACCACCGTCCGGGTCTGCCGGGACGGTGCTGAGCACCGCGCCGCGGCGGCCGATGGGTCCTACCACGGGGTGTTGGCGCAGCTGCTGTCGGCCCTCACCGATTCCGAGCGCGCCGACATCGCCGGGGTCGGGCACCGGGTGGTGCATGGCGGCCAGCGGTTCACCGCCTCGGTGCGGGTGGACACCTCGGTGCTGACCGAGCTGCGCGGGCTGACCGACTTGGCGCCGCTGCACCTGCGGGCCAACATCGCCGGCATCGAGGCGGCCCAGCAGGCGCTGCCGGCCAGCAGCCAGGTGGCGGTGTTCGACACCGCGTTCCACCAGAGCATGCCGCCGGTCGCCTACCGCTACGCCGTGCCCGATGCCTGGTGGCAGCAGGGGGTGCGTCGCTACGGCTTCCATGGCACCAGTCACCGGTACGTCAGCCAGGCCGCCGCCGACCTGCTGGGCCGGCCACTGGCCGAGTTGCGGATGGTGACGCTGCACCTGGGCAACGGCTGCAGCGCGACCGCCATCCGCGACGGTCGCTCGGTGGACACCAGCATGGGACTGACTCCGCTGGCGGGGCTGGTGATGGGTACCCGCAGCGGCGACCTGGACCCGGGCGTGCTGGGTTACGTCGCCGACCGGCTGGGGCTGGATCTGGCCGGCATGCTCGATGCGCTGAACACCCGCAGCGGGCTGCTCGGGCTGTCCGGCCTGAGCAACGACATGCGCACCCTGTGCGAGGCGGCCGGCACCGGCTCGGCGGCGGCCGGCCTGGCCATCGACGTGTTCTGCTACCGGGTGGCAAAGACGGTCGGCGCGCTGGCGGTCGCGCTCGGTGGGCTGGACGTGCTGGTCTTCACCGGCGGCATCGGCGAGGCGGCGGTGGAGATTCGCGAGGCGGTGCTGGCTCGGCTGGCGTTGCTGGGGCTGCGACTGGACCGGGCCGCTAACGTCGAGCATGGCCGGGCCAGCGCGGGCCGGATCAGCGAACCGGGGGAGGCAGTCGCGATGGTCGTGCCGACCGACGAGGAGCTGCTGATCGCCCGGGACACCGCGCAGTTGTCCTGATGGCGCGCACCGTGCTGGTGGTGCCGGCCGGGCACCGGGCCGGGCTGACCTCGGCCTGTCTGGGCCTGCTGCACGCGCTGGCCGAACGAGGTGTCGCGGTCGCCTACTACAAGCCGTTCGGGCAGCCGCCGACCCACCCGGGCGGCGCGGACTCCTCACCGCTGCTGGTCGAGGCGACCTGCGGGCTCCGCTCTCCCAAGCCGCTGGCCGTCCAACGGCTGGAACGCGCGCTCGGCCGCGACGAGCTCGACGTCGTGCTGGAGGACGTGATCGCGGCCGCCGAGCCGCTGGCGGCCGGTAACGACGTGCTGGTGTTGGAGGGCCTCGCGCCGGGGTCCGGGCTCTCCTACGCCGGCCGGGCCAACGTCGCGTTGGCCAAGGCGCTGGACGCCGACGTGGTGCTCATCAGCGCGCCGAGCGAGGCCGAGGTCGCCGCTGGCAGGGCCGAGCCGGCCGATCTGGCGCACCTGGCCGAGGCCAGCGCGATCGCCGCTCGCACCTACCAGTCCAGCCAGCACGATCGGGTGCTCGGGGTGATCGTCAACAAGCTGGCCAGCACCGAGGCCGGCACCCACGCGGAGCTACGCGCCTGCCTGGCGGTGCACCGGCTGGCGTTGCTGGGGGTCGTCGGGTTCGATCCGGAATTGACCCACCCCCGGGTCAGCGACGTGGTGGCCGGCCTGGACGTGACATTCCTCAACCAGGGCGAGTCGGACCGCCGGGTCCGCGAGGTAATCGTCGGCGCCCAGGCGGTGCCCGGAATCCTGCCGCTGCTGCGTCCCGGCTGCCTGGTCGTGGTGCCCGGCGATCGGCACGATGTGATCCTCAGCGTCTGCCTGGCGGCCATGAACGGCACCCGGCTGGCCGGCCTGCTGCTCACCCTGGGCGTCGCGCCGGATCCCCGGGTGTGGGCGCTGTGCGAGCCGGCCGCGGCCACCGGGCTGCCGATCATGCTGACCGCGCTGCCGAGCTATGAGACGGCCACCATCGTGCACGACCTCGATCCGGAGGTGCCGGTCGATGACCTGCCGCGAGCCCGGCTGGTGACCGAACGGGTGGCGGCCGGGCTCGATGCCGACTGGCTGGCCGGGCTGCCGGCCACCAACCACCCGCCGCGGCTGAGCCCGGCCGCGTTCCGGCGCCGGCTCACCGTCGCGGCCCGCGCGGCGGCCAAGCGGATCGTGTTGCCGGAGGGGACCGAGCTCCGCACCCTGCAGGCGGCGGCCGCCTGTCAGCGGGCCGGCATCGCCCACTGCGTGCTGCTCGGCGAGCCGGCCGAGGTGGCCGCCAAGGCCGCCGGCCTCGGCCTGGTACTGCCCGACGGGATCGAGATCCGCGATCCGTCGGTCATCGAGCAGCGCTATGTCGATTCGCTGGTCGCGATCCGTGCCCACAAGGGCGTCACCGCCGACCGGGCCCGCGACCTGCTCGCCGACCCGATCACGTTCGCCACCATGATGCTCAGGCTGGACGAGGTGGACGGCATGGTCGCCGGGGCCAGCCACACCACGGCCGCGACGCTGCGTCCGGCACTGCAGCTGCTCGGAACCGCGCCGGGGGTGGCCCTGGTGTCCTCGGTGTTCTTCATGTGCCTGCCGGACGAGGTGGTCATCTACGGCGACTGCGCCGTCAATCCCAACCCGGACGCCACCCAGTTGGCCGACATCGCGTTGCAGAGCGCGGCGACCGCCCGGGCGTTCGACATCCCGCCACGAGTGGCGATGATCAGCTTCAGCACCGGCAGTTCCGGCGCCGGCTCGGACGTGGCCAAGGTGGCCGAGGCGACCCGGCTGGCCCGCGACCGGGAACCGACGTTGCTCATCGACGGACCGCTGCAGTACGACGCCGCCGCGATCGCCTCGGTCGCGCGCAGCAAGGCCCCGGACAGTCCGGTGGCCGGCCGGGCCACGGTGTTCGTGTTTCCAGACCTGAACACCGGCAACACCACCTACAAGGCGGTGCAACGCAGCGCCGAGGTGGTCAGCATCGGGCCGATGCTGCAGGGCCTGGCCAAGCCGGTCAACGACCTGTCCCGGGGCGCGCTGGTGGAGGACATCATCTACACGATCGCGCTGACCGCGATCCAGGCCGGGTCCGGTTCGACGAACCCGCAGAACTAGGGTGACTTGGCCTCGCCGAGTTGGCGCAGCCGTTCGCGCAGCTCCGGGTCGGACATCACCAGGTACACCAGCCCGCAGTCCCGCGGCCCGGATGCCCCCGGCACACACAACGTGCACGGCTCGCCACGTCGGATCGGGCACTGCGGGACTGGGCCGCTCGGCATCACGATCACCCCTTGGCCCGTCAGCCGGGCCTCACTTGCAGAATACGCCGCGCGGGCAGCCGATCTCAGCCTCCGGAGCGGCCGGCCGGCTCCTCGCGCAGGACGTCGGCCAGTGGTCGGCGAGGGGTGGGCGGTGGGGTGTCGGCCGACGGAGTCGGGTAACCCAGCCGCAACATCATCTGCGGATAGCCGGTCCAGCCCATCAGCGTCTGCACCCGGCCGCGGAAGGCCACCAGATCCACCGCCTGGCTGAGCGGGCAACTGGCGATGCCGAGCTCCTGGGCCCGCAGCATCAGCCGCATCATCGCCTCGCCCGCCGCCAGGTGCTGCTCGGGCGTCTCGGCCTCGCTGAGCAGCACCGCGATGAGCGGGTGCTCGTCCACGTCCTGGGCGATCAGTTCTCGGCCGGAGACGCCGATCTCGAAGTCGCGCAGTGGCACGTCGATGCGCCTGGGATGACCCGCCTCGACGTGCGGCACCGCGGTCGTCGGCACCCCGCCGGCGTGCATCTCCGCCTCGCTGTGCACCTCCCGGTCACGCAGCCACCGCTGCATCTCGGCCTGGTAGGCAGTGTCGTCGCGCTCGATCCGGTCGGCCCAGGAGACCGCCACCGCCAGGTTGACCTGCTCGTCCGCTCGCATCGGGAAATGCGCGTACACCCCCGCCCCGGCAGCGGCGGCGCGCAACTGCTCGATCACCTCGTCCGGCAGCTGCTCGGCGATGAACGGCCGCCGGTCACTGTGCCGTCGTTCGGCCGCCTCCACCGCGCGCAGGTCCAGCGCCGACGGTGCCATCGGGCACGGATCGACGAACCGGGCGAGCAGGTCCGGATCCGCCGGATCCGGCAGCCGCTGGGCGCGCACCAGCCAGCCTTGGCCGCGCAGGGCGAGCTCGGTCAGGTGCAGCGCGGCACCGCAGCTGATCAGCAGCGAGTGACCGTCCGGATCGGCGACCCGCAGCTGGCGGTCGCGGTCGGCGCGCAGCTCCAGCTGACCGGCGCGCAGTACCCACAACCACGGCTGGGTGTTGTGGATCGACGGTGCGCGGCAAGCCACTTCGACGGCGGCCTCGACCACCGCTCGGTCCAGCTGGCCGGTTGATCCACCCGCCGCCGGATCCGGCGCGGTCGAAGCCATCGGCGTACCCCCACACTCAGCTGCTGCTGTGCCTCACGTTACCTGGCAATGACAGGACAGGCTGGCGGCCCCAGAGGTAAAGTTGAGTGGAACAGACTCAATCTTCTGCGGGTTGGATCAGTAGGCGCCCATTCCGGAGAGTGGGCGTACCCAACGGATATATAACACGAGAGTTAGACAGGGGTAGAAAGCCTTATGGATCTGACGACCCGAAGCCAGCAGGCGGTCTCCAACGCGGTGCGTGACGCGGCCGAGCGGGGCAATCCGGCGGTGGAGCCGGCGCACCTGGCGCTGGCCCTGCTGGCCGATGACCAAGGACTGGCCCGCCCGATGTTGCAGGCGGTCGGCGTCGACCCGAGCCGGCTCGGCGCCGAACTGGCCGCCCTGGTCAAGCAGCTGCCGGCAGCCTCCGGCTCGACGGTGTCGGCGCCGCAGACCTCCCGCGGCATGCTCGGCGTGCTGTCGGCCGCCGAGCGGATCGCCAAGGACGCCGGCGACGAATACGTCTCGATCGAGCACCTGCTGCTGGCACTGACCGAGGTGCAGTCCGAGGTGGCGGGCGTGCTCCGGCGGCTCGGTGCCACCCCGGAGGCGCTGCGCGCGGCCTTGAGCCAGCTGCGCGGCTCGGCCCGGGTGACCAATCCGGATCCGGAGGGCAGTTACCAGGCGCTGGAGAAGTACGGCGTCGATCTGACCGCTGCTGCCCGGGAGGGCAAGCTGGATCCGGTGATCGGCCGGGACGCCGAGATCCGGCGGGTGATCCAGGTGCTGTCCCGGCGGACCAAGAACAACCCGGTGCTGATCGGCGAGCCGGGGGTCGGCAAGACCGCGGTAGTCGAGGGCCTGGCCCAACGAATCGTGGCTGGGGACGTGCCGGAGTCGTTGGCCGGCAAGCGGCTGATCGCGCTGGACCTGGGCGCCATGGTGGCCGGGGCCAAGTACCGGGGTGAGTTCGAGGAGCGGCTGAAGGCCGTGCTGACCGAGATCAAGGACGCTGGCTCAAGTGGGCCGGGCGGAGTCATTACCTTTATTGACGAGTTGCACACGGTGGTGGGTGCCGGCGCGACCGGCGAGGGCGCGATGGATGCCGGCAACATGCTCAAGCCCATGCTGGCCCGCGGCGAGCTGCGGATGGTCGGTGCCACCACGCTGGACGAGTACCGCGAGCACCTCGAGAAGGATCCGGCGCTGGAGCGGCGGTTCCAGCAGGTGCTGGTCGGCGAGCCGTCGGTGGAGGACACCATCGGCATCCTGCGCGGCCTGGCCGGCCGGTACGAGGCGCACCACAAGGTACAGATCTCCGACGGCGCGCTGGTCGCGGCGGCGGCGCTGTCCGATCGCTACATCACCTCCCGGTTCCTGCCGGACAAGGCGATCGACCTGGTGGACGAGGCCGCCTCTCGGCTGCGGATGGAGATCGACTCCCGGCCGGTGGAGATCGACGAGCTGCAGCGCGCGGTGGACCGGCTGAAGATGGAAGAGCTTGCGCTGTCGAAGGAAACCGATCCGGCCTCGGTGCAGCGGCTGGCCGCGCTGCGATCCGAGCTGGCCGACAAGTCCGAGGCGCTGGACGCGCTCAATGCCCGTTGGGAGCGGGAGAAGTCGGGCCTGAACCGGGTCGGTGAGCTGAAGGAGAAGCTGGACGACCTGCGCACCCAGGCCGACCGGGCGCAGCGCGAGGGCGACTTCGAGACGGCCTCCCGGCTGATGTACGGCGAGATCCCGGCGACCGAGAAAGCCCTGACCCAAGCTGCCGAAAGTGAGCCGCAGGCGGCCGATGTGCTGGTCAAGGAGGAAGTCACCAGCGACGACATCGCCGAGGTGGTGGCGGCCTGGACCGGTATCCCGGCCGGCCGGCTGCTGGAGGGGGAGAGCGCCAAGCTGCTGCGGATGGAGGACGCCCTGGGCGAGCGGGTGATGGGTCAGAAGCAGGCGGTGCGGGCGGTCTCCGACGCGGTGCGCCGGGCCCGGGCCGGCATCAGCGATCCCAACCGGCCGACCGGCTCGTTCCTGTTCCTCGGACCGACCGGGGTCGGCAAGACGGAGCTGGCCAAGGCGCTGGCCGAGTTCCTGTTCGACGACGAGCGGGCGATGGTTCGCATCGATATGAGCGAGTATTCCGAGAAGCACTCGGTGGCTCGGCTGGTCGGCGCGCCGCCCGGCTACGTCGGGTACGAGGAGGGCGGCCAGCTGACCGAGGCGGTCCGCCGCCGGCCGTACAGCGTGGTGCTGTTGGACGAGGTGGAGAAGGCGCATTCGGACGTCTTCGACATCCTGCTGCAGGTGCTCGATGACGGCCGGCTGACCGATGGGCACGGCCGGACGGTGGACTTCCGCAACGTGATCCTGGTGCTGACCTCCAACCTCGGCTCGCAGATCCTGATCTCCGACCTAGGCACGGAGTCCAAGAAGGACGCGGTGCTGGACGTGGTGCGGCAGCACTTCAAGCCGGAGTTCCTGAACCGGCTGGACGACATCGTGGTGTTCGACCCGCTGACCACCGAGGAACTGACCGGCATCGTCGATGTGCAGTTGACCGCGCTGCAGCGGCGGCTGGCCGGGCGTCGGCTGGTACTGGAGGTGACCGATGGGGCGCGGGAGTGGCTTGCCATCAACGGTTTCGACCCGCTCTACGGCGCCCGGCCACTGCGCCGGCTGGTGCAGACCGCGATCGGTGACCGGTTGGCCCGCTCGCTGATCGCCGGTGAGGTCGCCGACGGCGACACCGTGCACATCGACGTCGCGCCGGACCGGTCCGCGCTGATCCTGTCCTAGTTCGATAGGTGTCCCGAGCGGCCAGGGCCGTGACCTGCTGAGCAGCGGCCGCCGTGGCTTGCTGAGTGGTCGCCGCTGGGGGCTGCCGGCGCCGTGACCTACTCGGGTTGCGGCGGCGGCAGCACGCCCAGCCAGTCGGTGACCGGCCGCTGATAGCTGAAGAACAGCATGGTGGCCGCGGCAACGGCCAGCACGATCGGCACCACGTCGCGTACCGCGCCGTCCAGCAGCCAGAAGCCGGACAGCATCATGGTGGCCCAGCCGCCCACGGTGACCGCGATCCGGCCGCTGAGCCGGCCGGTCATCAGGACGATTCCCCCGATACCGCAGCAGGCGGCCAGGCCGAAGTTCACCAGGCCCAGCACCACGTAGCCGGAGTCGGTGCCCCGGTAGAACGAGCGGTCCGGCGCGCCGTAGTCATTCTGCAGGCTGACGATGGTCAGCAACAACAAGCCGAACAGGCCCAGCGTCAGGCCGAGCGCGATGCCGAGGATGCCGGCCAGCGTGATCGCCCCGGGGGCGCCGCGCGGAATCCGGCTCGGCTGGTCGTCAGGCTGCTCCGCCGCTGACTTCTCAGCGTCCTCCTGCGCGGCGCCCTGGCCGCCGGTCGGCTGGCCGTCCACCGGTCGGCTGAACGGATCGGTCAAACTGCCCCGATACGGGTTCGCTGCCGGCGTCAATGCCAGTTCGCGGGCGGCCAGCTGCTGCGGGGTACGCGGACGAACCTTGGCCATGGTGCAACGGTAGCCGGACGACCGGAAAGCTGACATGTGCGGTGATGCGCTTGCCGGCCGAGGAAATTCCGATAGGTTCGGTTGGCAGGCGGGGGCTCATGCTCTCCGGTCATACGACGCAGGAGTGGTAGATGACGCAGTGGGGTAGCGGGCCGGACGACGGATCCGAGGAAGCCAAGGATCCGACTCCGCGGGATCCGTGGGCCACACCGGCCGAGCCGGAGCAGCCGGGTTACGGCCAGCCGCCGCAGCCAGGTAATGAGCAGCAGCCGGACCACGGTCAGCCGCCGGCCTATGGGCAGCAGCCTGGTGGCGACCAGCCGCAGTACGGTCAGCCGCCGCCGTATGGGCAGCAGCCTGGTGGCGAGCAGCCGCAGTACGGCCAACCGCCGGGCTACGGGCAGCAGCCTGGTGGCGACCAGCCGCAGTACGGCCAATCGCCGGGCTACGGGCAGCAGCCGCCGTCCGGTCAGCCGGGCTACGGGCAGCCGGGTTATGACCAACCGGGTTACGGCCAACAGCCCGGCTACGGGCAGCAGCCGCCGTCCGGTCAGCCCGGCTACGGGCAGCAGCCGGGTTACGGGCAACAACCAGGCTTTGGCCAGCAGCCGCCGCCGTATGGCCAGCCGGGCTACGGGCAGCCGGGTTATGACCAACCGGGCTATGGTCAACCGGGCCAACAACCGAGCTACGGTCAGGCGCCATACGGCCAGCCGGGCTACGGGCAGCCAGGCGGCTACCCGGCCGCGCCGAGTTACTCGGCCTACGGTCAACCGGCGCCGGGGGCACCCGGCCAGATCGCCTCGATGGGCACCCGATTCGGCGCGTTCCTGATCGACACCGTCATCCTGGTGGTCGTCGCCATCATCGTGGAGGCGATCTTCCGGGGCTCCGGGATCGGTACCCTGGTCGACCTGGTGGTCTTCTTCGGCTACTTCGGCTACCTGCTGGGTGTTCGGCAGCAGAGCGTGGGCATGCGGGCGTTGAAGATCAAGGTGGTCGACGGGAGGACCGGTGGTCCGATCGGGTTGGGTCGCGGGTTGCTGCGCTACCTGGTGCAATGGGTCACCGGGTGGCTTTGCTTAGTCGGTTACTTCTCACCGCTCTTCGATGGCAGCAAGCGCAATCAGGGCTGGCACGACAAGGCGGCGAACTGCTTCGTCGTCACCGCCCCCCGGTAGCCGGGTAACCAGCGCGATGGCCGCGGCCGCCCGTGCGCAGGTGCGGCCGGCCGTGGTCGCCGGCCTGCTCGCGGCGGCCGTGCTGGAGTGGGTGAATCCGAACACCACGCACGTGCCGCTGTGCCCGCTGCACGCGATGACCGGGCTGTGGTGCCCACTGTGTGGCAGCCTCCGGGCCGGGTTCGCGCTGTTGCACGGTCAGCTCGGTACCGCGGCGCACGACAACCTGCTGTTCGTGGTCGGGCTGCCGCTGCTGATGTTGCTGTGGGCACGATCGGTGGTTCACGGCGGCACTGACCGGCTGCTACCGCGCTGGGCGTACTGGTCGGTGGTGGCGATCGGGCTTGCGTACGGGGTGCTGCGGAACCTGCCGGCTGGCTCCTGGCTGGCACCGCCGGCCTGAGCCGCCGGTACGCTGCCCAGGATGAGCCCCAACGCCACCGCCGAGGTCAGCGCGCCCCACCGGCCGCCGGTAGTCGACTACGCGGTTTATGCACTGATCACCCGCTGCGTCTGTTCGCTCGGCGCGGCGTTCGCGCTGTACGGCGCCCGCGCCGAGGTGAGCCGATCGATGGCCGACGCCAACAAGGACAAGAACTGGTCGGCTGACACGCTGCGGCACAACGTGGACGCGCTGTTGCGGGGCAACATGATCACCACGCTGGTGATGATCGTGCTGGTCGCGATCCTGATCAAGTTCCTTCGCGAGGGCCGGAACTGGGCCCGCTGGCTCTACCTCGTGTTCGCGTTCCTGATCACCCGGGACGTCTTCCAGGTGCTCGGCTTCTTCCAGTACGACCATGTGCTGACCCGGGCCCTGACCGGTCTGGTGGGGTTGAGTTCGATCGCCGCGCTGGCGTTGCTGTTCCTGCCGGAATCAAATGCCTATTTCAGGCCGGCCGGCGGTACTGGGGGAGGGTTGGGCGGCATGTTCCGGCTGCGCGGCGCCGGCGTGCTCGCTGCCGCTCGGACAGCAGCCGGGCCGAATACGCCGGGTGCTCAGCCGGCTGCTCAGCCAGCTGCGCCGAATACGCCGGCAGCTGACCGGTCGGCGGTCGAACCGGAGTCAGTCGTCGGCGTGGAGGCGGACGGCACCGAGCCGCTCGCCTGCACCGAGCCGGCGGCCGGATCGGTATCGGCGGACGGCTCGCTGTCGGATACGTCGCCGGCCGGCGGGATGGGGCAATCGGCGGCTGAGGAGATGAGGCGATCCGCAGCGGATTCCCTGACCGCGTCCGGTTCGGCGGGTTCGCCGCAGACCGATCGCAGACAGGCGCCGCGCGGCAAGTCCCGACAGCCCGGGCGGCCCAGGCAGGGCGGCCCACGATGACCGAATCACTTACCGGATACGCCGTGATCACCGGCGCCAGCGCCGGCTTGGGCGCCTCGTTCGCCCGGCGACTGGCTGCCGAGGGTCGGGATCTGGTGCTGGTAGCCCGCGATGCCGAGCGGCTGGAGGCGCTGGCGGCGCAGCTGCGCGAGCGCTATCCGATCACGGTGGAGGTGCTGCCGGCCGACTTGACCACGGAGGATGGCTGCGCCGTGGTCGCGTCGCGGATTTCGGCGGCGGACAAGCCGGTGGACACCGTCGTGAACAATGCCGGCTTCGGTCTGTACCAGGCGTTCGGCAAGGCACCGCTGGAGCGCGAGCTGCAGATGCTGGATCTGAATGTTCGCGCGGTGCTGGTGCTGAGCCGCGCCGCGGCGGTGACGATGGCCGAGCGAGGCCGAGGCGAGATCATCAATATCTCCTCGGTGGCTGGCTTCCTGCCGCGGGGCTCGGCGGCCACCTATGCGGCCAGCAAGGCCTGGGTGACGTCGTTCAGCGAGGGCATCGCCGCGCTGGTGAAGGACAAGGGCGTCCGGGTGACGGTGATCTGCCCAGGCTTCACGCATACCGAGTTCCACGCCCGGGCGCAGGCGGACATGAGCGGCACGCCGTCGTTCCTGTGGCTGGACGCCGACCGGGTGGTGGCCGACGGGCTGGCCGATGCCCGGGCCGGCAAGGTGATCAGTGTGCCCAGCAAGCGCTATCGGGCCATTCTTGCGACGGTGAAGTTGTTGCCGCGACCGCTGGTCACCAGGCTGCTGGATCGCCGATAACCGCCGATAGGGTGAGGGCCGTGACCGACCGCGATGAACTGCTCGCCCTGATCAAGGAACTGGCCGTGCTGCACGGCGAGGTGACGCTGTCCTCCGGGCTGAAGGCCGACTACTACATCGACCTGCGGCGGATCACCTTGCATCGCACGGCTGCTCCGTTGGTCGGCCGGATCCTGCTGGATCTGACTGCTGATTGGGACTATGACGCGGTTGGGGGGCTAACTCTTGGCGCGGATCCGGTTGCCGGCGCCGTGCTGCACGCCAGCAACGGCACGGTGGATGCGTTCGTGGTTCGTAAGGCGGAGAAGAAGCACGGCATGCAGCAGCGAATCGAGGGACCGGCGGTGGCCGGCCGGCGGGTGCTGGTGGTGGAGGACACCTCGACCACGGGTGCCAGCCCACTGACCGCGGTGGCCGCACTGCGGGAGGCCGGAGCCGAGGTCGTCGGCGTTGCGATGATTGTCGACCGGGGTGGGGTCGAGGTGATCAAGCAGGCCGGCTTGGATTGCCGAGCGGCGTTCTCCCTTGCCGAACTGGGCCTTTCCTGATCAGTCATGGCTGAGGACGGGCCGGCGGCTGGACGTGGGCAAGGCCTCGGACCCGGTGACGCGACACCGGACCTGCCGGTCGGCGTGGGGCCGCATCCGCAGCCGTGGCCGGGTGGAGCGCAGTACGACCCTCAGTTGTTGGCCACCGGTGATCGGCGCAATGTCGCCGACAGATATCGCTACTGGAGCGTCGAGGCGATCGTTGCCGATCTGGACACCCGCAGGCACGAGTTCGTGGTAGCCATCGAGAACTGGCAGCACGATGCCAACATCGGGACGGTGGTACGAACGGCGAATGCCTTTCTGGCTCGGGAAGTTTTGATCGTGGGACGCAAGCGCTGGAACCGCCGGGGAGCGATGGTCACCGATCGGTACCAGCATGTTCGGCACGTTCCCTCGGTGGCCGAGGTCCTCGAGTACGCGGCTGCCGACGGCTACACGGTGCTGGCGATCGATAACACGCCGGGAGCGGTGCCACTGGAAACCGCGAAGTTACCGCGCCGGGCGCTTTTCTTGTTCGGACAAGAAGGTCCGGGGTTGACCGATGATGCCCGCGCGGCCGGCTCGGTCACCCTGTCGATCGCCCAGTTCGGATCGACGCGTTCGATCAATGCCGGAGTGGCCGCCGGAATCGCCATGCACGCCTGGATTCGACAGCATGCCGTGGGCGAGTGAATCGGGTCGATCGATGCCTGGCGTCGTCGGCGTTCGGCGTGTTGGCGCTTTGGCGGATCGGCGCTCGGCGTGGTTGGCGTTTCTTGGGCAGCTGGGGTGGCTGCGCGGTCGGATAGGTTCGCGAACAAGGGCGTCGTTACGTTCTCGAACCTATCCGACCGCACAGCCCGGACCCGGAAACGCTGGCCCTGCCGGGGCGCCGGTGGACCCTGGCGCGCTCGAGCACCAGCCGCAGCCTCCCGCCGAAGCCTCGGGCCTGATTCCAGCCGAGCCTCGGTCCGCGTTCTTAGCGAGCCGGGCCTCACCCCGAGCCCGGGCCTGATCCACTGCGGGGCGGGCTTCATCAGAAGGGTGGGTGGTGGGGGTTGGTGCGGTGGGTGAGTTGGCGTTGTCGGTCGCGGTGGGCTGTGGCTAGTGCTTGTTCTGCGTCGGCTTGTTGTTTGTGGTTGTTGGTTTGGGTGGCTTGCTCGATCTCGGTCTTCCACATGGCGATGAGTCGTTCGTGGGCTGCGTCTTCTTTGGCGTGGAGCTGTTCGATGGTGGGTGGTGGCGGCGGCGGGGTGGGTGGCGTGCTCTGGTGTTGCTTGCTGGTCCAGTGGGTGGTGGGTGCGCTGGTGTAGGTGTGGCCGGTGCTGGTGGTCCAGGTGAAGGAGCCGTCACTGTTGTGGGTGTAGCCCCAGCCGGTGTGGTGTTTGCATTGGTTGTGCCGCCGGCAGGCCAGTGCTCCGTTGCACCTGCAGGTCGAACCACCCTTCGAGTAGGGGGTGGTGTGTTCGTATTCGCAGCGGTAGCCGGGCTGGTTGCAGGTCGGGAACGCGCACACGTCATCCCGGGCCGCGACGAAATCCCGCAGTCGCTGGGCGGGCCGGTAACGGTCGGTGCTGATATCCAAGAGTGCGCCGGTGTCGGGGTCGGTCAAGAGCCGGCGCCAGGTGCCGGATGCATCGGCGGCTAAGCGGCGGGCGGTTTCGGCGGTGATCGGTCCGTAGCCGGTCAGCTGCGCGGGCTGGTCATCCAAGTTCAGCAGGGTATCCGCCGAGACGACCACGTTGATCGAGGGTCGCCGGCCCCGCAGCACGGGTAGCCCGTCGGAGGGCAATCCGCCGAGCACGGCGTCTACCAGCAGGTCGGCGCGTTTCTGGTCCATCGTGCGTGGGTCGGTGGCGGGCAGCAGGGTGGCGGCGGCGGTGAGCCGGGTGTAGATGAGTTGGGCTTCCGGGGCGGCGAGTAGGACGGGCAGGCTGGCCATGCCGTCCTCACCCGGCACGTACCCCACCGTCCGGTCGGCCAGCGCCCGCCGGTGGCGTTGCTCGGCGGTGACCGGGTCCAGGGCGATCGCGGCCCGCCGGGCCCGCTGGCGCAGTTGCGGCACGGTGACGCACCGCCCGTCGAGCAAGGGCGGCAGCACCGCGTTCTCCAACGCCGGGGCCAGCACCGGGTCGGCCGGTAGCCGCCACAGCGCCTCGGCCAGCACCCGGGCATGCTCGCCGGAGATCGCGCCGCCGGCAACGGCGGCCAGGGTCTTGGGTAACTCCCGGACCAGGGTCTTGGCCTGGGCCAGTTTGCTCTGCGCGGTGCGTAGTGGCACTTGTAGGGCGAGGGACACCGAGTCCTGCGCCAATCCGAGCTTGGAGGTGTCGCGTTCCTGCATGACGGCCAGCACCCGCAGTTGGGCGGCTTCGAACCAGCGTTTCTGCTCCTCCAGCACCACCAGCAGGTCCACCCGCTCGGCCCGGGACAACAACTGAGGGTCGATCCGGTCCAGTTCCGCGCCCGACCGGAACGCCGGGTGCTCGGCCAGGGCACAGGCGAGCAGCTCGGCGTCGCCGAGATCCTCGCACCCGTCCCAGTCGCCGTCCATGTGTTCGATTCTAACAGTGCAAGGCGATCCAGTCAACGCAGATTTGCCAATCAATCAAAGGCGAATCTCAAACAAGAAGCCCGTAACCCAGCAACGCTACAGACCCCTACGACACTCCTCGTCGCTGCACCTTTCTCATCCACAACCGCGACAAAGCTTCCATAGCTACAATAGTTATGTTCATACAACAGCTGAGAGCAGATCCATGATCGAGTTGTCCAGGCGTCGGCGATTGTTGGTGCTGGCCATCTGCTGCCTGAGCCTGCTGATCGTCGGCATGGACAACACCATCGTCCTAGTCGCGCTGCCCTCTATCCGGCGGGATCTGGACGCCTCGGTCGAGGGTCTGCAGTGGACGGTCGACGCCTACACCCTGGTGCTGGCCAGCCTGCTCGTCCTGGCCGGCTCGACGGGGGACCGACTCGGCCGCCGGCAGACGTTCCAGACCGGCCTGGTGATGTTCACGCTCGGCTCGCTGCTGTGCAGTGTGGCACCGGGCCTTGGCTGGCTGGTGGCCTTCCGGGCGGTGCAGGCGATCGGCGGATCGATGCTCAACCCGGTTGCCATGTCCATCATCACCAACGTGTTCATCGATCCCAAGGAGCGGGCGCGGGCGATCGGGATGTGGGCCGGCGTGATCGGCATCAGCCTCGGCATCGGCCCGATCCTCGGCGGCGTGCTCACCGAAACCATCGGCTGGCGAGCGATCTTCTGGGTGAACGTGCCGATCGGCATCGCCGCCTGCGTGCTCGCCGCGATCTTCGTGCCGGAATCTCGGGCACCGCACGCCCGCCGGCTCGATCCGGTCGGCCAACTGCTGGTGATCGTGCTGCTGGCCTGCCTCACCTACGCGATCATCCATGCGCCGCAGGTCGGCTGGCTGTCCGAGCACACCATGCTGATGCTTGCGGTGGCGGCCGCCGGCTTGGTGGCTTTGCTCCGGCACGAGCTGCGCAGGCCCGAGCCGCTGATCGAACTGCGCTTCTTCCGCAGCGTCCCGTTCACCGGCGCCACCGTGATCGCGGTGTGCGCGTTCGGCTCGTTCTCCGGTTTCCTCTTTCTCTGCACCCTCTACCTGCAGGACGTGCGCGGCCTGGACGCGCTGGACGCCGGCCTGTTCCTGCTGCCGGAGGCGGTCGCCGTGCTGCTGCTGGCGCCTGTCGCCGGGCGCTTGGTGGGCAGCCGTGGTCCGCGGCTGCCGCTACTGCTCGCGGGGATCGCGATGACGGTGAGCGGCCTGGTGCTGACCCGGCTTTCTGACAGCACCAGCTACGGCTTGCTGATCGGCAGCCTGGTGCTGTCCGGCATCAGCTTCGGATTCGTCAACGCGCCGGTCACCAACACCGCGGTATCCGGCATGCCGCGCGAGCGGGCCGGGGTGGCCGCGGCGATCACCTCGACCAGCCGCCAGGTCGGCAACGCGCTCGGCATCGCCATCTTCGGTTCGGTGGTCAACAGCGGTTCGGCGGCCAGTTTCGCCGACCAGTTCTCCCGAGCCAGCCATCCGGCCTGGTGGATCGTGGTCGGCACCGGCCTTGCCGTGTTGGTGATCGGCATCGCTAGCACCGGCCGGCGAGCGGTCGCCACCGCCGAACTCGCCGCCAATCAGCTGCCCACCGCGCAGCCCGAACCGCGATTGAGTGTCTCGTGACCAGCATCGACCGGCCCATCGCGCTGGATCAGCCTGCCGCGCGGGATCAGCATGCCGCGCGGGATCAGCATGCCGCGCGGGATCAGCACGCCGCGCGGGATCAGCACGCCGCGCTGGATCAGCACGCCGCGCTGGATCAGCACGCCGGGCGGGATCAGCACGCCGCGCTGGCCTGGACCGCGATGCGCACGCTGGTACTGGACCGACATGACCGGCGAGCGCAGGTCGCCGAACGGCTGCAGATTAGTTTTATCCGCGCCAAGGCGCTGCTGCGGCTGGCCGGTGAGCCGCTGACCATGCGGGAACTGGCCGCCGGCATCGCCATCGACGCGCCGTATGCCACGGTCGTCGTCGATGATCTGGAGCGTCGCCAGCTGGTCCGGCGCAGTCCGCATCCGGACGACCGCCGGGTGAAGATGGTCAGCCTGACGCCGGCCGGTCGGAAGGCGGCCGAGACCGCCGAGCGAATCCTGGACGAGCCGCCGGCCATGCTGGACCGGCTCTCGGATGCCGAGCTGGCGACGCTGGCGCGCATCCTGACGATCCTGGCCGATTCGTTCGGCTGAGCCGTTGGCCCAACCCGAGCGCTTGGCTGAGCGGTTCAGCGGTCAACTCAGCCCGCGTTCGGCTGAGCCGTTGGCCCAACCCGAGCGCTTGCCTGAGCCCTCGGCCCAACGCGAGCGTTCGGCTGAGCTGGGCCACCCGGCTCAGGCGGTTGCGGCCGCTGCCGCGCGTCCGGCCACCCGGCCGGAGAACAGGCAGCCGCCGAGGAAGCTGCCCTCCAGCGACCGGTAGCCGTGCATGCCGCCGCCGCCGAAACCGCTCACCTCTCCGGCCGCGTAGACGTTGCCGAGCGGCTCGCCACCCGGCCGCAGCACCCGTCCGTCCAGATCTGTCTCCAGACCACCCAGCGTCTTGCGGGTCAGGATGTTTAGCCGGACCGCGACCAGCGGTCCGGCCGCCGGGTCCAGCAACCGATGCGGCGCGGCCACCCGGATCAGCCGATCGCCCAGGTACCGGCGGGCGCCGTGGATCGCGGTCACCTGCAGATCCTTGCCGTACGGATTGCCGATCTCGCGGTCCCTGGCGACGATCTCTCGCTCCAGCTCGGCGGCGTCGAGCAGGTCCTGGCCGGTCAGGGTGTTCATGCCGGCCACCAGTTCGGGCACCGTCACCGCCGTTACGAAGTCGGCCCCCTGCCGCTGGAAGGCCGCGATCGGAGCCGGTGCCCCACCGCGTCCACGGCTCAACACGCCCCGCACCGACTTGCCGGTCAGATCCGGGTTCTGCTCCGAGCCGGAAAGGGTGAACTCCTTGCCGAGGATGCGCTGGTTGAGCACGAACCAGCTGTAGTCATAACCCGTCCGGCCCAGATGGGTCAGCGTGCCGAGCGTGTCGAAGCCGGGGAACAACGGAGCCGGCAGCCGCCTGCCCAGCGCGTCGAACCAGAGCGAGGACGGCCCCGGCAGGATCCGGATGCCGTGGTCCTGCCAGATCGGCGCGAAGTTGTGCAGGCCCTCGGTGTAGTGCCACATCCGGTCCGGGTTGATCACACTGCCACCGGCGGTCTGGGTGATCTGCAGCATCCGGCCGTCGACGTGCGCCGGCACGCCGGCCACCATCCGCTTCGGCGGCTGGCCCAGCCGGGCCGGCCAGTTTCGCCGGACCAGCTCGTGGTTGCCGCCGATGCCACCGGCGGTGACCACGATCGCCTGCGCGGTCAGCTCGAAATCCCCCACTACGTCGCGCGAGCTCGGCCGGCCGCGCTCCACCCCGCTGGGCGCCAGCAGCCTTCCCCGGACGCCGTCCAGCGCGCCGCCGGCGCCGGTCAGCTCGTCCACCCGATGGCGGAACAGCAGCCTGACCCGGCCGGCTGCTTCAGCCTGCCGGACCCGTCGGACGAACGGCTCGAGCAGCCCCGGGCCGGTGCCCCAGGTGACGTGGAAACGCGGCACCGAGTTGCCGTGCCCGGTCGCCAGATAGCCACCCCGCTCGGCCCAGCCGACGATCGGGAAGAACCGGATCCCCATATCGTGCAACCAGGAACGCTTCTCACCGGCCGCGAAATCGAGGTAGGCCTCGGCCCACTGTCGCGGCCAGTGGTCCTCGGCCCGGTCGAAACCGGCGGTGCCCAACCAGTCCTGCCGGGCCAGTTCGATCGAATCCCGGATCCGGCATCGGCGCTGCTCCGGCGAATTGACCAGGAACAGCCCGCCGAAGGACCAGAAGGCCTGCCCACCGAGGCTCTGCTCCGGTTCCTGATCGAGCAGGATCACCCGCCGGCCGGCGTCGGCCAGTTCCGCCGTGGCAACCAGCCCGGCCAGCCCGGCACCGACCACGATCACATCAGCATCGCTCACTCTGCCCAGGCTACGTGGCACGCCCCGGCCGGATCAGCGGTCAGTCGGCCAAGGCCGGGAGCTCAGTCCGCGACGGTCAGTATCTCCGCACCCTCGTCGGTCACATGCACGGTGTGCTCCCACTGCGCCACCCACGACTTGTCCCGGGTCACTACGGTCCAGCCGTCCGGCCAGATCTCCCAGTCGTAGCCGCCCAAGGTCAGCATCGGCTCGACCGTGAAGGTCATCCCCGGCTGGATCAGCTGGACCGCCCGCGGCTCGTCGTAGGGGAAGATGGTCGGCCTGGTGTGGAATGACTGGCCGATCCCGTGACCGGTGAAGTCGCGGATCACGCCGTAGCCGAATCGCTTGGCGTAGGACTCGATCACCCGGCCGATCACGTTGATCGGCCGGCCCGGCCGGACCGCCCGGATGCCGCGCAGCATCGCTTCGTGGGTGCGCTCGGACAGCGCTCGCACCGCCTCGGCCGGCTCGCCGGCGAAGAAGGTGCCGCAGGTGTCGCCGTGCACCCCGTCGACATAGGCGGTGATGTCGACCTTGACCACGTCGCCCTCGGCCAGCGGCCGATCGTCCGGGATGCCGTGGCAGATCACCTCGTTCACCGAGCTGCACAGCGACTTCGGAAAGCCCTTGTAGCCCAGGGTGGACGGGTACGCGCCGTGGTCGAGCAGGAAGTCGTGCCCGATCCGGTCCAGGGTGTCGGTGGTGACTCCTGGCGCCACCTGCCGGCCGACCTCGGCCAGCGCCCGCGCGGCGATCCGGCCGGCCACCCGCATCCGCGCCACCGTCTCGGCATCCTTCGGCTGCGGGTCGTCCAGATCCCACGGTGCGCCGGTCGGCTGGCCGGCCCGGTCGGCATACGGCGGGGGCGTGACCGGATCCGCCGTCAACATCGGTGAGATCCGGCCCGGCGAAACGAACGTCGTCATACCTCGATCACCATGGGCATCAGCATCGGCCGGCGCCGGTAGGTCCGATCCACCCAGCGCCCGACCGTGCGCCGGACGATGTGCGCCAGCGCGTCGGCATCCCGGACGCCGTCCACCACCGACTGCTCAACGGTCGCGATCAGCTCCATCCGGATCGGTTCGAGCGCCTCCGGATCGTCGGTGAAGCCGCGGGCGGTGAGCTCCGGCCCGTAGACCACCTTGCCGGCATGCAGGTCGACCGCCACCAGGATCGAGACGAACCCTTCGTCGCCGAGGATCTGGCGCTGTTTGATCACCTGATCACCGATGTCGCCGACCTGCAGGCCGTCGACATAGACGTTGTCGATGTCGATCTGCCCGACGATCTGGGCCACGCTGCCGGCCAGATCGACCACCACGCCGTTCTCGGCCAGCAGGATCCGCTCGTCGGTCAGCCCGGTCGAGCGGGCGATCGCCGCGTGCGCGCGCAGGTGCCGCCATTCGCCGTGCACCGGCAGCAGGTTGCGCGGCCGGACCGCGTTGAGCAGGTAGCGCAGCTCGCCGGCCGGGGCGTGCCCGGACACGTGCACCAGCGCGGTGGACTTGTGCACCACGGTGGCGCCGAGCCGGGACAGCCCGTTGATCACGGTGAAGACCGAGTTCTCGTTGCCCGGGATCAGCGAGGAGGCCAGCAGGATGGTGTCGTCGCTGACGATCCGGACCGTCGGGTGTTCCCGATTGGCCATCCGGGACAGCGCGGACAGTGGCTCGCCCTGCGAGCCGGTGGACACCAGCACCACCCGGTTGGACGGCAGCGCCTCGGCATCGTTGAGGTCGATCAGCACCCCGTCCGGCACCTTGAGCAGGCCGAGATCGCGGGCGATCTGCATGTTGCGGATCATCGACCGGCCGACCAGGGCCACGTGCCGCTGGCACTCCACCGCCGCGTCGAGCACCTGCTGCACCCGGTGCACATGGCTGGCGAAGCAGGCCACGATGATCCGGCCGGGCGCCCGGGTGATCACGTCCGCGATGACCTTGCCGACCTCGCGCTCGCTCGGGATGAAGCCCGGTACCTCGGCATTGGTGGAATCGGCCAGCAGCAGGTCGACCCCCTCGTCGCCGAGCCGGGAGAAGCCCGGCAGGTCGGTCAGCCGGCCGTCCAGCGGGGTCTGGTCCATCTTGAAGTCACCGGTGTGCAGGATGGTGCCGCCCGGCGTCCGCATCCCCACCGCCAACGCGTCCGGGATGGAGTGACTGACCGCGTAGAACTGCAGATCCCAGTCGCCGACGGTGATCCGATCGCCCTCCCGGACGTAACGAAGCTCCGGCCGCAGCCGGTGCTGTTCCAGCTTGGCCGCCACCAGCGACAGGGTGAGCCGGGAGCCGATCAGCGGAATGTCCGGCCGGGACCGCAGCAGGTAGGGCAGCGCGCCGATGTGGTCCTCGTGCCCGTGCGTCAGCACGATCGCGTCGATGTCGGCCAGCCGGTCGGTGTAGGCCGACCAGTCCGGCAGGCCGAGATCGACGCCCGGCGCGTTCGTCTTGCCCAGCAGCATGCCGCAGTCGACGACCAGCAATCGGGAGCCGAACTCGAACATCGTCATGTTCCGGCCGATCTCGCCGATGCCGCCGAGGGCGACGATGCGTACCGTGCCCGCGGCCAGCGATGGCGGAGTGCCGAGCCCGCGCTCCGGCATTATCACGGTCTACAGGCCTCCTGGTTCGAGTGGGTGAGGTCGATGTCCAGACCACTGTCGAGTCTAGCTAGGCACCGCTCGGCCGTGATGGTCTAGCCTCTTCGGCCATGGACGTCTTAGCGCTGGACACCAGCCAGGCGAGCAATGTCGGCATCGCCGCTGTTGTGGCGGTCATCGTGATCGGCCTGCTGCTGGTCGTAGTCATCCGCAAGCTGCTCGTCCGGGCGATCGTCGTCGTGCTGATGGTCGTGCTGGCCGTGGTGGCCTGGCAGCAGCGGCATCAGGTTGCCGACGCGGCGAAGAAATGCGACGCCACCTTCTTCGGGGTGCACGTCACGCCGCATGATCCGGCGGTCAAGCGGCGCTGCCAGGAGATCACCAACCCGAACGGCTGACCGGGCTCCAAGGCTGGTCTTCACCGCGGGGCTGGCCGTCAGGCGGCCCGGGGCGCCGGCGGAGTCATCGCCCACCGGATGGTGCGGATCAGGCCGTCCCCGGCCAGCCGGACCACGGTGGCCTCGGCTACCGGCAGGTAGGGCAGCCGCAGCGGCCAGCGGGCCCACCGGGGCAGTGAGCCGACCGCCGCCGCGGCCAGCACCGCGTACGGCGCCCGGACGGGCAGCGGCAGCGGCGGTTGCAGCAGCATGAACCGGGCGGCGTCCCGGGCGCCCCGGGTGCCGGCCAGCTCCGGCCGGTAGCCGGCCAGCTCGGCCCGCAGCTGCGCCTCGGTGGTCGGCGGGTCGAGCACGCCCAGCGCGGCGGCGACCCTGGCCATGTCGGCGATGTAGCCGTCCCGGCCGGCCGTGTCCAACGGCCGCTCGCCATAGCGCTGGTAGGCCAGCAGGAAGCTCTCCACCTCGGCCAGGTGCACCCACCGCAGCAGGTGCGGATCGGCAGCCGAGTACGGCCGGCCGTCCGGCGCGGTGCCGGTCACCCGCCGGTGGATCGCCTGGATCCGCTCGACCATCGCCTCGGCGTCCTCGGCGGTGCCGTAGGTGGTTACCGCCAGGAAGTGGCTGGTCCGCTGCAGCCGGCCCCACGGATCACCCTTGAAGCCGGAGTGGCCGGTCACCGCGGCCATCGCCAGCGGGTGCAGCGATTGCAGCAGCAGCGCCCGCAGGCCACCGACGAACATTGCCGCGTCAGCGTGTACCCGGCGGATCGGCCGATCCTCGGCGAACCACCGGGCGCCGGTCGAGTAGTGAATCCGATCGCGCCGCCCGGGACCCTCGGCACCGGCCACCTTCTCGAACAGCGCGCTGCCGATCCGCTCGCGCACCGCCGTCAACCCGGACACCGCCATGCTTTCGAGCCTACTTACCGACCCGCCTGCTTACCGACCGGCCGCTTACCGACCGGCCTACTTACCGACCGGCCTGCTTACCGACCGATCTGCTTACCGGCCTGCTTACCGACCGGCTCGGTCTTCCGGCTGCGCCACCAGTGCACGACGGTGGGCAGCACGGACAGCACCACCACGGTGATCAGGATCAGGTCGATCTTCGGGGCGATGGTGTCGCGGACCAGCTTGACGTGCCCCAGCCCGCGACCGAGCAGCAGCATCCCATCGGTCCAGACGATGCCGCCGATCACCGAGTACAGCAGGTACAGGTCGAACCGCATCCGGCCCACTCCGGCGAGCACGGTGGCGACCGTCCGGACGATCGGCAGGAACCGGGCGAACAGCACGGTGACCGCGCCGAACCGGTCGAAGAACGCCTGCGCCCGTACCACGTACTCCGGGCGGAACATCCGCGAACCGGGACGGTCGAACACCCGCGGCCCGGCGGACCGGCCGATCCAGTAGCCGACCAGATTGCCGGCGATCGCGGCCAGCGGCAGCAGCACCAGCATCACCGGCAGGCCAGGCAGGTGGATCGACGGATCGTCGATCGCGATCAGCAGGCCGGCCGAGAACAGCAGGGTGTCGCCGGGCAGGAAGAAGCCGATCAGCAGGCCGCACTCGGCGAAGAGGATGCTGACCAGGCCGGCCAGGCCGTAACTGCCCAGCAGATGCTTCGGCGAGATGGGGCTGGTGAGCAACTGGTCGGCCACGGCGCGGGTCATGCCAGCAAAGCTTACGACGGCCAGCTAGCCGGCTCAGGGTCGCCGGTTACTCCGGCCGGTAACTCCGGTCAGCCGGAGTAGCTCGAGTAGCCGGCCAACAGCTCCCGTTCCCGCTCCGGCGCCAGCCCCGGCGTGCGCTCGGCCGGCCGCCAGCCGCCGGGCAGCTCGGTCATCCACTGCCACACGTCATGCAGGGTGTCGCGGACCGACCGGCAGGCCAGCCCGGCCGCTTCGGCCGGCCGGGTGTCGTGCGCGAACAGCCCCGGTGCCTCCTTGGCCGGGATCCACAGCGGCACCTCGGTCCAGCCCTCGACACCGGCCTCGGCCAGGTACTCGTCGGGCACCCAGTGAAACTCCGCGTCCGACCGGGTGACCTCCCGCAGCTCCTCGAACAGCTGGCGCCGGGTTATCTGACGGGCCGGTCCGGTGACCTCGAACGTGCCGGCCGGCCGCAGCAGCGCGAACGCGGCGATGTCGCGGGCGTCGATGAGCCGGAGCTCGCCGTCCGGGTCCCCCGGTGCCAACACCGGCCCGCCGCGAGCCACCCGGTCCAGCCACCAGGGCAACCGGCCGACGCCGTCGTGCAGGCCGACGATCAGCCCGGCCCGCAGGATGCTGGCGCGGCGCTCGCCGAAGCCGCGCAGCACCGCCCGTTCGGCGCCGACCTTGCGCCAGCCGTACGCGCCGCCGTCCGGCAGGTCGGCCGGCAGCTGCTCGCCCACCACGTCCGGGTCGCCGTCAAAGATGCCGGCGGCGTGGTACTCGGCCTGGTCCGGCCAGCCGGGGAAGACATTGATGGTGGAGGTGAAGGCGTAGTGCCCGACGTGCGGCTCGAGCAGCTCGACGGCCAGCCGCACCCGGTCCGGAAAGTAGGCGGTGTCGAAGACCAGGTCGAACTCGCTGCCGGCCAATTGCCGCAGCGATTCCGGGTCGGTCCGGTCCCCGGTCAGCGCCCGGACGCCGGGCACCGGTGGGCCGCTGATACCCCGGCTGAACGTGGTGACCGTGTGCCCTCGCGCCACCGCGGTCTCGGCCACGTTGCGGGACAGGAACACGGTGCCGCCGAGGACCAGGATTCTCATGGCGGCTAGCTGACCAGATCCCCAGCCCGGCCGGCAACGATGTTCGCCCCAGGCAGAGCAAGCCTCGTCGGCGCCAGCCGGTACGGCCCGACCAACCCGCACCAGGGGTACGGCCCGGCCGGCCGGCCGGCGGCGATGGGATACTCGAAGCAGGAGACTGATCCTGCCCGCGAGCCGTACGGAGAGCCAGATGCCCATCGCAACGCCGGAGATCTACAACGAGATGCTCGACCGCGCCAAGGCCGGCGGCTTCGCCTATCCCGCGATCAACTGCACCTCCTCCGAGACCATCAACGCGGCGCTGAAGGGCTTCGCCGACGCCGGCAGCGACGGGATCATCCAGTTCTCCACCGGCGGCGCGGAATTCGGCTCCGGCACCGGGGTCAAGGACATGGTCACCGGTGCGGTGGCGCTGGCCGAGTTCGCCCACGTGGTGGCCGAGCAGTACTCGGTGCACGTCGCCCTGCACACCGACCACTGCCCGAAGGACAAGCTGGACGGCTACGTCCGGCCGCTGCTCGCGCTGTCCGCCGAGCGGGTCAAGGCCGGCCAGAACCCGCTGTTCCAGTCCCACATGTGGGACGGCTCGGCGGTGCCGCTGGCCGAGAACCTGAAGATCGCCACCGAGCTGCTGGCCGCTGCCACCGAGGCGAACATCGTGCTGGAGCTCGAGGTGGGCGTGGTCGGCGGCGAGGAGGACGGCGTCGCCAACGAGATCAACGAGAAGCTCTACACCACCGACGAGGACTTCCGGCAGACACTGGAGGCGCTCGGCTCTGGCGAGCACGGCCGCTACCTGCTCGCCGCCACCTTCGGCAACGTGCATGGCGTGTACAAGCCGGGCAACGTCAAGCTGCGTCCGGACATCCTGGCCAAGGGGCAGCAGGTGGCCTCGGAGAAGCTCGGCCTGCCGGCTGGCTCCAAGCCGTTCGACCTGGTGTTCCACGGCGGCTCCGGCTCCTCGCTGGAGGAGATCCGGGAAGCCGTCTCCTACGGGGTGGTGAAGATGAACGTCGACACCGACACCCAGTACGCGTTCACCCGGCCGATCGCCGCGCATATGTTCAGCAATTACGACGGGGTGCTGAAGGTGGACGGCGAGGTGGGCAGCAAGAAGGCCTACGACCCGCGCTCCTACCTGAAGGCGGCCGAGGCCGGGATGGCCGCCCGGGTGGTGCGGGCCTGCGCGGATCTGCTGTCGGCCGGCAACGCGATCAACGGCTGACCGCCGTGGACCTGCTCGCACCGCGCACCTTGCTGCCCGAAGACCCGGCCACCGCGGAACTGGACGCCGGCGCCGATGCGGTGCAGGTGGCCACCGCGCATCCGGCATCCTGCGCGGCCTGGGCGGCGCTGGCCAATGAGGCGCTCGACCGCGGCTTCACCATCGAGGCCTACGCCTACGCCCGGACCGGCTACCACCGCGGCCTGGACGCGCTGCGCCGGGCCGGCTGGCGCGGCACTGGCGCGGTGCCCTGGTCACATGAGCCGAACCGGGGATTCCTGCGAGCGTTGCACGCCCTGTCGGTGGCGGCCGGCGCGATCGGCGAGGCGGACGAGGCCACCCGGTGCGCGAAGTTCCTGGAGGACTGTGACCCGGAGGCCGCCCGGGCGCTGGCCTGACCGCACTCAGGTCAACAGCAGCGTGCCCAGCCGGCGGGTGGTGATCCACAACCCGATCGCGGCCATCGCCACGAAGTAGCCGAGGTGCCAGAGCAGCCCGGCGTGAATGTCGCCCACTGCCAGGCTGCGCATCAGCACCACCGCGTGGTTCAGCGGCAGGCATTCGACGACGATCCGCAGCCATCCCGGGTAGCTGCTCAGGCCGTAGAAGGTGCCGGAGAACAGGAACATCGGCAGCGTGACCAGGGTGACCAGCTGCAGGTCCTGCCAGCTGCGGAAGTAGGTGGTGGCCGCCATGCCGACCGCGGCGAAGCCGAAACCGACCACCAGCGCGGCCGGGATCAGCAGCAACGCCCACGCCGAGAGCACCAGCTGCATGGCCAGCATCACCAGCACGAAGCCGACCGAGTACAGCCCACCTCGGCCGACCGCCCAGCCGATCTCACCCAGCGCCACGTCGACCACGCCCAGCGAGCTGGCCAGCATGCTGTCGTACAACTTGGCGTACTTCAGCTTGAAGAAGACGTTCATGGTGGAGTCGGCGACCGCCCCGTTCATCGCCGAGGACGCCAGCAGCGCCGGTGCGATGTACTGGGCGTAGGTCAGCGGCTGGCCGTTCGGCGCGTGCACGCCGCCGACCAGCGCGCCGAGGCCGGCGCCGAACGAGAGCAGGTAGAACAGCGGCTCGAAGAAACCGGAGAAGATGATCAGCCAGGACCGCCGGTAGACCAGCGCCGAGCGCTCCAACGACACCCATGGCCGGCCGGCGTAGGCGCCGGCCGGCACCATCCGCAGCAGCACACCGCGCCGGGGGTAGCCGGCCGGTTCCGGCACGGTGGGGGCAGCGGTGTCCAACCGGCTCATTCGGTCAACCGGACGTCGAAGCGCCACAGCGTCAACCGCACCCCGATAGCGGCCGGCACCAAGAGGCACAGCAGGTGGGCCACCACCAGTCCGGGCGACAGCGACCCGACGCCCGAACTGAGGTGCAGCGGTCCGAGCGCCACCCAGCGGGACAGCTCGGTGGCATGCCAGAGCGGCGAGATCCAGGCCAGCACCCGGAACCAGTGCGGCAACGCGCTGATCGGGTAGAAGGTGCCGGAGAACAGGAACATCGGCATGACCACGAACCGGAAGATGGTGGCGAAGCTGCTGCCCTCGTCCCGGATGGTCGCCGAGTAGGCGGCCAACGGCGCGGTCAGCGCGAGCGCGCCGATGGTGGCCAGCGGAATGCACAGCAGCGCGCCGGCCGACCGCCAGCCGCCGAAGCAGGCCACGATGATGAGGTAGCTGGTCGCCGACACCGCGATCTTGATGGTCATCCAGCACAACGTCCAACCGGCGATCTGCCCGGACGTCAGCGGGGTGGCGTTCATCGCGAAGTAGGTGCGCTGGTACTTGAACCCGCCGTGCAAGATCGGGTAGGTGGCCTCCCCGACGCCGATCTGCAGGGCGGTGGCCGCGACCAGCGCCGGGGCGATGAAGCTGAGATAGCTGGTGCCGAGGCTGCTGGCGCCGCCGCTGTGGTTGATCACGCCGCCGAGCCCGACGCCCAGCGCCAGCAGGTACGCGATCGGCGCTAGCAGCTGCGACAGCAGCGAGACCTTCAGGTAGCGCCGGTCGGCGATCACCGAATAGGTCAGCAGCGCCGGGAAGCCGCCGCCGGCTGGCTTGACCAGCTGCCCGATGCCGCGCAGTTGCGCGCCCGGCAGGTCGGTGCCTGCTTCGCCGGCGCCCGGGTGCCCGGTGCCCGGTTGACTCGCGGGCCGCTGATCAGTCGACAAGGCTGCGTCCGGTCAGGGTGAGGAAGACATCCTCCAGGCTGGCCCGCCGGACCAGGCTGGACGCCGGCCGGAAGCCGCGCTCGTGCACCATCCGGACCGCCTTCTCGCCGTCGGCGACGTAGAGCAGCACCCGATCGGCGAGCACCTCGGTGCGCTCGGCCAGATCGGCCACCCGCTCGGCCACCGCCTCGTTCTGGCCGATGCCGAAGCGCAGTTCGGCGACCTCCCGGCTGGCGTGCCGGGCGATCAGCTCGGCCGGCGAGCCCTCGGCCGCGATCCGGCCCTTGTCCATCACCACCAGCCGGTCGCACAGCTGCTCGGCCTCGTCCATGTAGTGGGTGGTCAGCACCAGCGTCACGCCCTGGTGCTTGAGCCGGTACAGCCGGTCCCACAGCACGTGCCGGGCCTGTGGGTCCAGGCCGGTGGTCGGCTCGTCCAGCAGCAGGATCTCCGGATCGTTGACCAGCGAGCGGGCGATGGTCAGCCGGCGCTTCATGCCGCCGGACAGCGGCTCCACCTTGTCCCGGGCCCGTTCGGTCAGCTGGGCGAAGTCGAGCAGCTCGGCGATCTTCGGCCGCAGCGCGCGGCGGGGGATGCCGAAGTATCTGCCGTAGATATAGAGGTTCTCCCAGACGGTGAGTTCCATGTCGAGGTTGTCCTGCTGCGGCACCACGCCGAGTCGGGAACGGATCGCCGGGCCGTCCACCGCCGGGTCCATGTCCAGGATTCGGAGCGTGCCGGTGGTCACCGGCGAGACCGCCGCGATCATCCGCATGGTCGAGGATTTGCCGGCGCCGTTCGGGCCGAGGAAGCCGAACGACTCGCCACGCGCCACCGAGAAGTCGATCGCCTCGACCGCCGTGAAGCCGCCGAACGACTTGGTGAGCGCCTGCGCATGGATCAGCGGGGTTGCCGTGCGCGCAGGCTGGCTGACCTGCTCGACAGCCTGATCCACGTCCACTTGAGCGAGGTTACCGAGCCGCTCCGACAACTGCCGCTGGATTGCCCTCCGCTGTCACGGTGCGGAGACGGCGCCCAGCGGGAACCGCTCGACCGCGGTGTAACGAGCCGGTCCGCCGCCGAGCTGGGAGTGATACAGCACCACCTCCTCGACCAGCCAGCTGGCACTGGCGTACAGGTCGAACACCCGCAGCCAGCGGGTCACCTCCAGCGGCCGGCCGATCCGGGCCAGCGTCAGATGCGGCTGGAACTCACCGCCCTCGACGTGCGTGCCGGACCGGCCGGCCGCCGAGCGCAGGTTGCCGGCCAGTCGCGCCAGCGGATCGAGGTCGCCCTTGACCCCGGCCCACAGCACCCTGGCCCGGGCCGGATTGGGATACGCGCCGGCACCGGCCAGCCCGAGCTGGAACGGCGGGCGGCTGACGGCGGTCTCGGCCAGCCGCTCGATCAGCCCGTCTCGCTGGTGGTCGGCCACCGACGGCAGGAACGCCAGCGTGATGTGCCACTGCTCCGGCCGGCTCCAGCGCAGCGGGCTGTCGACGTCCCGGCGCGGCTCGACGTAGTCGGCCAGGTCGTCCAGCACTTGTTCTGGTGGGCGCACCGCGACGAACATCCGCATCGGCCCATGATTCCAGGCCCGGATCGCCAACCGCGGCCGCCATGATCACCCCGTTGTCTAAACTTCCGCGCATGACCGTTGCGTCCGATCGCGACTACCGGCGTGACTTCTACCGCGCGGTGGAGCAGCGTCAGGCCACCGACGCGCGGCAGGGCCAGTTCTACGTCCCGATCTATGAGCATCCGATGCTCAAACCGCAGGACGTGGTGTCCACGCTGAAGGACGGCATCGAGTTCAGCGTCGGCCGCTCGGTGCAGATCCTGTCCGGCTTCCGGGGCTCGGGCAAGACCTCGGAGCTGCTGCGGCTGCAGGGCGAGTTGCGGTCCGACGGGTACGCGGTGGTCTACCTGGACATCGAGGACTACTTCAACACCGAGCTGCCGGTGGAGAGCGCGACCTTCGAACTGGCGCTGGCGGCCGGTTTCGCCGAGGGCGCCCAGTCCCAGCAGGTGCTCAAGCCCGACCGAGCCGACTACTGGAGTCGGCTGCGCACCTTCTTCGCCCGGATCGACGTGGAGATCGGCGTCCGGGCCGGCCCGTTGGATGTCAAGGCCGCGCTGCGCGATGACGAGACCTTCCGGGCGCAGGTGGAGCAGGCGCTGAACAGCAACCGGCGAAAGTTCCGGGAGGAGCTGCACAACTTCTTCGCCGAGTCGGCCGCTGCCATCAACAACCCGCTCGGCGTGGTGTTCATCGTCGACTCTATCGACCATTTCCGGGGTCGCGCCGAGCGTTTCCAGGAAGTCCGCGAGTCGGTCGAGATGCTGTTCAGCGAGGGCGTCGAGGATCTCGAACTGCCTGGCCTGAACGTGATCTACACGGTGCCGGTGTACGTCCAGCCGGCGCTCGGGCTGCGCCGGGACGTGCTCAACATCAAGGTCGCCGAGAAGGACGGCACGCCGTGCGAGGCCGGGCTGCAGGCGCTGCGGGACGTGCTGGCCAAGCGGGCGCCGGACGGTGACATGCAGCGGTTGCTGGGCCACGACGTGGACCGGGTGCTAGCCGACTCCGGCGGCCTGATCCGGGATCTGCTGCGGCTGGTCTCCGAGATCGCGCTGGTGGCCACCGCGTTGCCGGTCAGCGAGGCCGAGCTGATGCGCGCGGAGTCCACCGTGCGGGCGAACATGCAGCTGTCGCTGTCCCAGGAGCAGCTGGCCATCCTCAGGGGCGTCCGGGCCAAGAACGAGCTGATCCCGACCAAGGAGGGCTGGCCGGACGCCACCGACCTGATGGCCCGCGGCGCGGTGCTGCGCTATCCGAACGGCCAGCAACCCTGGTTCGGCGTGCACCCGTTGCTGTTGCCGCTGCTGGACGAGCTGACGTGACCGGCCCGGGTGGCGCCGGACCGGCAGATCAGACGGTCGACGTCACCGAGGCCTGGCTCGACCTGCAGCGCCACCTCGAGTGGACCTATGGCCTGCCGTCGCTGCCCTTCGTGCTGTCCGACTCGGCCACCGCGCTGGACGAGGTGCTGGTCCGGGTGCGAGTGTTCGCTCGGCTGCACGGCCGGCCGCTGCGCGAGCTGGTGGTCACCGGCGACCGGCCGGTGCACCGCGATCTGCGCACCCTGCTGCCGGGCGGCGGAATCGCCTGGCTGACCACGCTGGCCGAGGACCGGGGCCAGGAACGGCTGGTCTGGTTGCGGTTGCTGCACGCGATGAACGAGCTGCGCAGCACGCTGAACCGTGACTTTCACGGCGCGCTGATCATCGCCGGCCCGTCCTACGTGGCCGAGCTGGCAGCCGCCGAAGCCAGCGATCTGTGGTCGGTGCGGTCCTTTGCCCGGACCATCGCGGTGAGCCGGCCGGGCGGTGCGGCCGGGCCGCTGCCCGGTGCCGAGGTGATCCGATCCCGGCACACCGATCGTGGCTTCGAGGCCAGCAACAACCCGCCCAGCAGCGTGATCGCGGCACCGCATCGCGGGCCGGCCACCCGCGACGTGCTCTCGCTGATCGCCGAGTCCAACCGGCAGGCGGTGCGCGGTGAGGTGGCCGAAGCCTTCCGGACGCTGGAGCTGGCCGCCGACGTGGCCCTGGCGGAGTCGGCCACCGTGCGGGCCCGAGTGCGGCTGGCCGAGATCGACCTGGCGATCGGGGTGGAGGACTGGGCCCGCGCCCATCAGCTGCTGAGCGTGCCGCTGGAGCCGGCGGTCTCGGCCGAGGTTGCCGAGACCGTCTCCGATCGCCGGGGCGAGGTCGCGGTCCGGTTCGGTGACTGGGTGGACGCGGCCGCCGCCTACGCCGAGTCACTGCGGCTGGCCCGTCAGGTGCACGCGGCGGTCGGCCGGCCGGAGTCCGCGCGGGACGTCTCGATCAGCCTGGACAACGTGGGCCGGGTGGCCGAGGCGCTCGGCGACTGGTCGGCGGCCGAGACCGCCTTCGCCGAGGCGCTGGAGCTGCGCCGGCAATTACGCGGGCAGGCGGACAGCCCCGGCGTGGTGCGCGACGTCTCGATCAGCCTGAACAACATGGGCCGGGTGGCCGAGGCGCTCGGCGACTGGTCGGCAGCAGAGGCGGCCTTCGCCGAATCGCTCAGCCTGCGCCGGCAGCTGCGGGACCGGCTGGACACCCCGGAATCGGTGCGGGATCTGTCGATCAGTCTCAACAACGTGGGCCGGGTGGCCGAGGCGCGCGGTGAGCTGTCGGCGGCCGAGGCGGCCTTTGCCGAGGCGCTGGAGCTGAGCCGGCAGCTGTCCCAGCGGCTGGGCACTCCGGAGTCGGTGCGGGATCTGTCGATCAGCCTGGACAACGTGGGCCGGGTGGCCGAAGCCCGGGGCGAGAAGTCGGCGGCCGAGGCGGCCTTCGCCGAGGCGCTGCGGTTGAGCCGGCAGCTGTCCCAGCGGCTGGGCACCCCGGAGTCGGTGCGGGATCTGTCGATCAGCCTGGACAACGTGGCCCGGGTGGCCGAGGCGCGCGGTGAGCTATCGGCGGCCGAGGCGGCCTTCGCCGAGGCGCTGCGGCTGAGCCGGCAGCTGAACCAGCGGTTGAGCACCCCCGAGTCGGTACGGGATCTGTCCATCGGCCTGCAGAACGTGGCCCGGGTGGCCGAGACTCGCGGCAATCGGCTGGTGGCCGAGGCGGCCTACGCCGAATCGCTCAGCCTGCGCCGGCAACTGGCCCAGCGGCTCGGTACGCCCGAAGCCCGCCGGGACGTCGCCATCGGGCTGACCAACCTGGGCCGGATGGCGATGCTGCGCAGTGACTGGGCGGCCGCCGGCGCGGCGTTCGGCGAGGCCCTGGAGCTGCGCCGCGAGCTGGCCGGCCAACTGGGCACCCCGCGCGCCGGCCGGGAACTGGCCGATGCCGTTGACCGGGTCGGCCAGGTGGCCGAGGCGCGGGGGGACTGGGCGGCTGCCCGGCCCAGCTATGCCGAGGCGGAGCAGTTACGCAGGCAGCTGGCCGATCAGCAGGGTGGCCCGGAGGCAGCTCGGGATCTGGCCGTCAGCATGGACAACCTGGGCCGGGTGGCCGAGAACAGCGGTCACCTCGTCGCCGCCGAGGCGGCCTTCGCCGAGGCGCTGGCCATCCGCCGGCGGTTGCGCGACCTGCTCGGCACACCCGACTCGGTACGGGATCTGGCGGTCAGCCTGGACAACGTGGCCCGGCTGGCCGAGGCCCGGGGCAACTGGTCGGCGGCGGCGGCGGCCCACGCCGGGGTCGCCGAGTTGCTCGACGTGGTGGCCTCGATCCTGCACACCTCGGCCGCCGAGCAGGAGGCCGCCAGCGCCAGCCGGGAATTGGCCGAGTTCCTGGCCCGGCGCGACCGGGCCGAGCCGGACGAGTCGGCTAGCTGGACCGAGCCGACCGGGTCGGCTGGGTGGACCGAGCCGACCGGGCCGGCTACCGACGAAGGTGATCCGGCGCCACCGGTGGGATGACCGCCGCCGGCGCCGGGTTCGCCCGCAGTGGCTGCTGGGCCAGCGCTCGGGTGATACCCAACGCCTGCACCAGCTCCGCGTGCAGGTAGTAGGCATCCGGCGGCCCGACGCCCCGTTCGACCCGGTCGCGCAGGAAGGCAAGCTCGGTGGCGGCCCGCTGGAAGGACCGCAGCGCGTGCGCGCCGTCCGGCCCGGTCCGCTGCCGGACCGCGCGCAGCCACTGCCGGCGGGCGGCGATGCTGGCCAGCCAGCCCGCCTCGGCCGGGGTGATCCAGCGGTAGTACACCATCGCCGGCAGCTGCCGGTTGACCACGTCCCGCTCGCGGGTCCGGTGGTATCGGGCCACCAGCACCGCCGCCACGAAGGCGGGCACCATGATCAGCACGTACACCACCAGGTAGCCGGCCAGGCCGAAGACCAGCGAGCTGTTCCACAGCGCGTGCAGCGCCACCGCGCCGAGGTAGCCGGCCGCCGGGTACAGCCAGCGGTTCGGTCCACGCCGGCTGACCGCCAGGCCGAAGCCCAGGCCGATCAGCGAGGTGAACAGCGGATGCGCGAACGGGGCCAGCACCAGCCGCAGCACCACCGTGGTCACCGTGGTCTCGGTACCTTGCCCGAACGACTCGGCGATGTAGCCGATGTCCTCGACGAAGGCGAAGCCGACCGCGGCGAACCCGGCGTAGACCAGCCCGTCCACCACGCCGTCGAACTCCCGGCGCCGGGCCCCGGTGAGCATCAACAGCACGAACGCGCCCTTGGCCGCCTCCTCGATCGCCGGGCCGGCCAGGGTCAGCACCACCCCGCTGCCGAGCACCTCGCTGGTGGCCAGCTCCAGCACCAGGCTGATCACCACGGCGACAACGGCGCCCCAGAGGAAGGCGAGCAGCAGCAGCCGGGCCGGCTCGGGCTCCCACCGGTCCAGCCAGAAGTAGCCGGCCAGCACCACCGACATCGCCAGCGCGGTCAGCGGGATCGCCACCGCCAGCCCCGCCGGATGCTTGGCGCCGACCGCCAGCAGCAGCAGCGCGCCCACGATCGACAGCAGCACCAGCACGGCGATCGGCGCGCCGGTCGCCCGCCGGGTATGCGCCAGCCGGGACTGGTAGCCGGGCGGCATGGTCATGGCTGAAACCCTAATGGGCGGTGCCACCGACCGTTCTGTGCGCCGCAAGCGGCTGGCCCAGCACGGCCGTCCGCCTGGGCTGCCGGTCAGCCAGGTATGGCCAGCCGCCAGAGGTTCGGCTCGGACCAGAACGTGCGCCGGCCGCGCGGGCGTTCCCGGCCGATGCCGTCGGCGACGATCTGGGCCGGGTCGCAGGCCAGCTGCAGCGCTCGGCCGCGTTGTCGGCGTACCCGAAAGCGGCCGATCCGGGCCTCGGCCACCAGCTCGGCCGGGCCGAGCCGGCGCATGGTCAGCGACCGGACGTGCCCGTCGCACAGTCGCTGGTCATCGACCACAGCCCGCACCCACCACGGGTCGCCGGCCGTCCACGGGGTCAGCGTGGCGGTGGAGACGCACACCCCGCCCGAGTCGTCGCGGACCACCCCGACCAGCCGGGCGGTGCCGGTCCGGGCCAGTGCCAGTTGACCGGCCCGGTCGGCCGGCAGGCCCAGCCCGGTCAGGTAGCGCACCGGCCGGTCGAGCAGCACGGCGGTCTCCAGCTCGGCCAGCCGGCCGGCCCGCAGCAGCCGGGCCAGCACCAGGTTCAGCCCGGCCAGCTCGGCGGTGTCGATGATCAGCCGGTGACCGTCCAGCTGGTCCAGGGCCGCGTCCACCTCCGGCCCGGTGGCCGCGCCGAGGGCCACCGACACGCCTGCCAGGTCGGCCAGGTCCGGTGTCCGGCCGATGCTGAGCAGGGCCAGCAGCACGTTCGTCTACCCTTTCTGTGCACCACGGCAGCGGTCGGCGGTGTCCGGCCGGGCCGGAGGCACCACCCAACGCGCCGGAGGCGGCACCCAGGCTGAACCGTGCACCGAGGCCAGCCGCCGAAACTGAGCCGCCGAAACAGATCAGGAGTCTGCTACATGCCGGCAGTCATCGTGCTCGGAGCCCAGTGGGGTGACGAGGGTAAGGGCAAGGCGACCGACCTGCTCGGCGCCTCGGTGGACTATGTGGTCAAGTTCAACGGCGGCAACAACGCCGGCCACACCATCGTCATCGACGGGGAGAAGTTCGCCCTGCACCTGCTGCCGTCCGGCATCCTGAGCGAGAACTGCGTGCCGGTGATCGGCAACGGCGTGGTGATCGACCTGGCGGTGCTGTTCGGCGAGATCGACAGCCTGCGGGCGCGCGGCCGATCCACCGACCGGCTGGTGGTCTCGGCCAACGCGCACATCATCGCGCCGTACAACACCACCATCGACAAGGTGACCGAGCGGTTCGCCGGCAGTCGCAAGATCGGCACCACCGGGCGCGGCATCGGCCCCACCTACGCGGACAAGATGAACCGGGTCGGCATCCGGGTGCAGGACCTGTTCGACGAGCAGATCCTGCGCGACAAGGTGACCAGCGCGCTGAACCTGAAGAACCAGCTGCTGGCCAAGATCTACAACCGCCGGGCGCTCGAGGTGAACGCGGTGCTCGACGAGCTGCTCAGCTACGCCGACCGGCTGCGGCCGATGGTGGCCGACACCGCGCTGCTGCTGCACCAGGCGCTGGACGCGGGCAAGACCGTGCTGCTGGAGGCCGGCCAGGCCACCATGCTGGACGTCGACCACGGCAACTACCCCTACGTCACCTCGTCCTCGGCGACGGCGGGCGGCGCCTGCACCGGCAGCGGCATCCCGCCCACCCGGATCGATCGGGTGATCGCCATCGTCAAGGCCTACGCCACCCGGGTCGGCGAGGGGCCGTTCCCGACCGAACTGATCGACGCCAAGGGGGACGAGCTGCGCGCCGCCGGCGCCGAGTTCGGCACCACCACCGGCCGGCCCCGCCGGACCGGCTGGTTCGACGCGCCGGTCGCCCGGTACGCCGCGCGGATCAACGGGGTCACCGACTTCGTGCTGACCAAGCTGGACGTGCTGACCGGGCTGCCCGAGGTGCCGCTCTGCGTGGCCTACGAGATCGATGGCGTCCGGGTGCCTGATATGCCGATGACGCAAGCCGAATTCGCCCGGGCGATCCCGGTGTACGAGACGTTCCCGGGCTGGTGGGAGGACATCTCCAAGGCCCGCTCGCTGGCCGACCTGCCGGTCAACTGCCGGGATTACGTGCAGGCCATCGAGGACATGATCGGCGCCCGCATCTCGGTGATCGGGGTCGGCCCGGATCGCGCCGAATCCATCGTGCTGCACGACTTATTGGCTTAAGTTCGCTGAGCAACTTCATACCTGCTTTATAACTTTTTCATAGTTAGCTCTGGAAGCGGTTCTTCGGGTGTTATAGCCTTTCGCCGCCTTCGGAAACAGGCTTCTTCGTAGGTGCGGAGTTTCCCCGCCCAGAGGCACGGTCAATCAAGACCGGGACTTATCTGTTGCTGGAGACTCCCATGGCACCCACCCTGTTTCGGCCTGCCCGCATACTTTCCGTTCTTACCGGCCTGGCCGTAGTCGGCGGTGTCCTGTCGGTGGTGGTGGCCCCGGCACCCGCTGCACACGCTGCTGCGCACCAGCCAGCGGCGCCCGACCAGCGCACCCGGCACAGCATTACGCATCGGAACGCGAACGGCTCGTTCACCACCACGCTGTCGGCCGATCCGATGAACTATCGCGACGGGCACGGCAACTGGCAGCCGATCGACTCCAGGCTGGTGCCGGCTCAGCGCACCGGATACGCCTACCGCAACGCGGCAAACGACTTCACGGCACTGTTCAAGGCGGCTAGCGATACCGGCTACCTGCGGGTGGAGGTCGCGGGGGTGCCGCTCGATCTCAGCCTGGACGGCGCGGCCGCGAAGGCGGCGCAGGCGAGTGGCCGGCAGGTCAACTATCCGCAGGTGCTGGACGGGGTCGATCTGCGCTATGCCGTGGCGACCGGGGGCTTGAAGGAAACGCTGGTGCTCGGCGATGCCGCTGTGCCGACCCATTACCAGTTCACGCTCACGGCGCCGCAGCACACACCGCTGTCGGCGAAGCGATTGCACAACGGCGCGTGGGCGTTCATGACGCCCGGGCATGCCGGGCCGCTGTTCGAGTTCGCCCCACCGCGACTGGATGAGGCGGCTGCGGTCTCCGGCAGCCAGATCCGCGCCGGACGCAGGGCTCCGAAGAGCGTGGTGGACCTGACGGTGACCCGGGCCAACGGTGGGTTCCGCCTTGATCTGATGGTCGACCAGACCTGGCTACGCGCACCGCAGCGGCGCTTCCCGGTGCTGCTCGACCCGTCGATCGAGGTGCAGCCGCCGGCGCAGACCGGCGATTTCATCGCCACCTGCGCGGACTGTGGCAACACCGGCAGCCCGCTGTGGATCGGCACCGACGAAACCGACAGCTGGCGGGCCGCGGTTCAATTCGACCTCGGCGACCTACCACCCGGAGCTACGGTCAGCTCGGCGACGCTCGGGCTGTGGAACGACGCGAGTGACTGCGTCCCAACCTCGTCCGGTACCTGCGGCGACGCCAGCCACACGATCAACGTGCACCGGATGACCGGTGCCTGGGACGTCAACAACACCATGTCTTCCCAGCTGAGCTGGGATTCCACCGCGCTGTCCAGCTATACGCTGGCCGCTAACGCACCATCGGCCTGGATGAGCTGGGACGTCAAGGCCACCGTGCAGAACTGGGCGAGCGGCGCGCAGCCCAACTATGGCTTCCTGCTGAAGCGGTCCACCGAGCCGCTCGACGTGGGCGGTCCGGCTCCACCCGGAGCCGACGCTGCCGACCCGACGCAGGCACCGAAGCTCGATATCACCTACACCAGCGACGCAGTCAAACTCAACCCGCCGGAGACCCTGCATTCCGACGGCGCCGATCTGAGCTGGTCCCCGTACAGCTACCCGGACGGGCACCCGTTCCAGGGCTACCAGATCCACCGGTCCACGACCGCTAACTTCACCCCGTCGGCCGCCACGCTGATCGCGACGATCGGCGATCCGAACGTGACCAGCTTCCGGGACACCACCGCCGCGGCGGGTAAGGCGTTCACCTACAAGATCACCGTCAACGGCTGGTCGTCGTACGGGCAGACGGTTGCGCTGCCGGCCGACGGCACGGCGACCAAGACCCTGCAACTCGGCCCGGAGAGCAACGGCACCTATCTGGAGTCGGTCACCGGCGACCCCAACTGCGCCAACTACGGCCAGGACGACTATCTGTGGATCGGCGACGACACCGACGGCAACAAGCCGGCGACCAACTGGTACTACCGGCCGCTGCTGCAGTTCGACCTGCGCGACATCCCGGCCGACGCGACGATCAGCAACGCGTCGCTGTCGCTGCACACCGATCTGATGCCGCCGGCCAAGACGGTGACGGTCGACGTGCACCGGGTCACCAGTGGCTGGCAGGAGGGCAACGGCGACGGCGACTGCACCGGCGACGGCGCGAACTGGAACGAGACCCAGGGCGGCGTCAAGTGGAAGGCAACCGGTGGTGACTACGACCCGACCGTGCTTGCGTCGAAGACCCACTACACCACCGACGACGCGGGCTGGGACGACTTCAACATCGCCTCCGCCGTGCAGAAGTGGGTCAGCGGCCAGGCCCCCAACCTGGGGCTGCTGCTCAGGTTCGCCGACGAGACACCAGTGCCGGTCAACTGGTTCACCTATGCCAGCGACAACTACAGCTACGACCCGAGCTGGCGACCGAAGCTGTCGGTCACCTACAGCGACGGCAGCCATCCGCACGGCCCGACCGAGGCGATCGCCTCGCCGGCTGCCGGTGCCGTGGTCAGCGGCAGCGCACAGTCGGTGACCGCCGCCGCCAGCGACGACGGCAGCATTGCCAAGGTCGATTTCCTGGTTGACGGAACGGTCAAGGCAACCGACAGCACGGCTCCGTATGCCATGACCTGGGACACCACGGCCGCGACGAATGCGGCACACACGATCACCGCGCGAGCGACCGACAATGCCGGCAACGTCACCACGTCATCCGGGACCAGCGTCACTGTCGACAACACCGCCGCACCCGCTACCAGCGTGACTGCCCCGGGCGCCGGTGCGACGGTCAGCGGATCCGCGGTCATCTTCGCCGCCAACGCCAGTGGCGGCCGGCCGATCTCTCGGGTCGAGTTCTACGTCGACGGCACCCGGCTCACCGACGACACCACAGCCCCGTACTCCGTCACCTGGAACACCCTGGACCAGGCCGTCGGGTCCTACGACGGAGCGCACACGCTCACCACGAAGGCCTACGACTCACTCGGCCGGATTGCGACCTCGTCCGGTATCACGGTGACCACGGCGAACACCGCGGCCTCGAAGTTCAAGGCGACCTTCGGCACCACCGCCCTGCCGCAGGCGGTCAGCTACGACCCGAACGCCACGACCCAGCAGGCCGAAGGGGCTGACGTGACGGTCACAAACACCAGCACCGTCAGCTGGCTGGCCAGCGACGTCGTGCTGCGCTACCGCTGGTACAGCCCGGACGCCACCCCGCTGGTCACCGACGGCGCCGACGTCCCGCTCACCGCGAACCTGGCCGCTGGACAGGCCGCGACGCTGCGCGTGCTCATACCGCCACCGACGCTTCCGGACGGCGTGACGAAGGCGCAGTACAAGCTCCGCTTCGACCTCTACAGCAAGGCGAGCGCTGCCTGGTTCGCCGACAAGGGCAACCCGCCGAATGAGAATCCGGTGATCGTGAACAAGGCGCTGGTGCAGGACGCGCTCGGCATCGAGCCGTACTACCAGTACGTGACCACCCCGGTCGGCGCCGGCATGCAGCAACTGGTCAACGTGGCCAACGGAAACTCCATCCTGCGCTGGCAGCCGCTCTCCTCGCCGGGCCGGGGTCTCGACACGAGCCTGGACCTGACCTACAACGCCCTGGAGAAGAAGTGCGAGTGCCAGGGCGGCAACAACTGGTCGGTCGGCATCTCGACGCTGACCCGCTTCGGCAACCCGATCGACGTCCACCCCAACAACGCCGACAGCATCGCCGGCCGGTCGAACAAGTACATCGAGTTCACCGACGCCGACGGGACCACCCACCAGTTCACCGACGCAAACTCCGACGGCTACTGGGAGGCCCCCGCCGGCCAGCACCTCTACCTACGCGTCTATTCCAGCACCGACACGACGAAGAAGTGGGCGCTCACCACACCCGGCCGCATCACCTACTTCTACGACGTCGACGGCTACCCGACCAGCGTCGGAGACAACAACGGCAACACGATCACCTTCACCGAGACCGCGGTCGCGCCGGCCGACGACCCGGGCGGGGTGAAGAAGCACATCACCGCAGTCACCGACGCCGGTGGGCGCAGCTACACCGTTACCTACTGGACCAAGGCCGATGCGAAGAAGCCGCAGGTGCGCGGCAAGATCAAGCGGATAACCGACCACTCCGGGCACCCGCTCGACTTCGACTACTACGAGGACGGCAACCTGCTGCGGATCACCGAGCGCGGCGGCACCAACGCCGACGGAACTTTCCTCGCCGACCGCAGCGTCGTCTTCACCTACGCCACCTCGGACGGCTCCGGGCCGGCAATCCCCCTTGCCAGCGACCGGGTGAACCCCGACCCGAAGACGCCCAACGAGTCCACCCGGCTCTACAGCGTCCGGGATCCGCGCGGCAACGAAACGACCTTCAGCTACCTCGGTTCCGGCTCCGGCACCGACCGCTGGAAGCTCGCCTCGCTCACTGACCGCGCCGGTGCGACGACGTCGTTCGGCTACGACACGACCAACCGGGTCACCACCGTGACCCAGCCGCTGAGCCGCATCTACAAGTACGGCTACGACACCGACGGCAAGGTCACCGGCATCACCAACCCGAAGAACCAGGTCACCACCCAGGCATGGAGCGCCGACCGGCAGCTGACGAAGGTCACCGAACCGACCGGCGCCTACGTCGAACGTGCCTTCAACGACAACGGGCTGGTGACCGATGAATGGGACCAGCTACGCAACCACACCAGCTACGAGTACGCCAACCTGGCGGTCGACAGCGGTGACGCCAGTGGCCGCTGGGAGGCCGGCCGAGCGATCCCGCATATCAGTCAGCTGACGGTGCAGACCGACCCCAACGGCACGGCTACCGCGACGCCGACGAACGACTATCAGTGGACCCACACCTATGACGCCAACGGCAACGTGACGAAGGACGTCGACCCACGCGGGTATGCCACCAGCTACACCTACAACACCAACGGGACGGTCGCCGCCGAGACCGACGGCAACAACCACACCACCACCTATGTCAGCTACGACGCGAATGGCCTGGCCACCCAGACCCGGGACGCGCTCGGTCAGACGACCTCGGCCGGCTACGACGCCGACGGCAACCAGCTCTGGAGCCAGGACGCCGCGCACGCCAACGACACCGGCAGCGATCCGCGCGAGTACCGCAGCTACAACTACTACGACAGCTTCCACCGGCCGGGGGCGACGAGTGTGCCCAAGTCGACGGTGTACGCGCGGGGCACCTTGATCTGGACCGCGACCGACTACGACGCCAACGACAACGTCACCAGTCGTGCCGCACCGGCGTATACATCCGGTGGCGGCGCCGCCACGACCACGAGCTACGACGCCATGGACCGAGATGTTGCGGACGTGGAGCCGGACGGGTCAGCCGGCCCGCCTCGTACCGAATACGTCTACGACGCCGCCGGGCGGCAGACCCAGGTAACTCTGCCGCGAGGCGTGGCGACCACGACTGCCAACGACTTCGCGACCGTATCGAGCTACGACACCCTCGACCGGCAGACCAAGGAGATCCAGTACCCCCAGGACGGCAGTGCGACCGGCGCTCGGGTAACGAACTACTGCTACGACCTGGCCGGTGACATCCGCTCCGTCACCGCACCTCACGGTGCCCAGTCGGACGCTCCCGTCCCCTTCGCCAGTTGCCCGGCGGAGAGCGCTCCGGCCAGCTACACCTACACCGGCGCCTCTTACACCATCAAGTACACCTACTACGCCGACCACTCTGCGAACACCACGACCGACCCACTGGGCGCGGTCAGCTCGCAAACCTTCGACGCCAACGGCAACGTCGCCTCGGAGACCGACGAGGAGGGCAACGTCGAGCGATACACCTACGATCAGGCCGGCAACCTCATCCAGGACGACCAGCCGTTCGACGCGGCCCGTCCCACTCGCAAGCTGACTACCAAATACACCTACGACGGCGCGAACAACGCCACTAGCATGGTCAGCCCGCGCGCCGTGGACACCCAGGGTGCCGGCCCCTACACCAACTACGTCACGAGTTACGGCTATGACGCCGCCGATCAGCTGACCAGCGTGAAGCACCCGATCGACGCCGGCACCCGCCAGGCATGGACCCTCTACAGCTACGACCCGAACGGCAATCCGACGTCGGTGTCGCTGCCCGTCGACATCAGCGACCTGACCCAGATCGCGGCCAAGCAACAGACCCGGGTCAGCTACTACGACACCGGCGACATCCGGACGCTGGACTACCCCGACCAGGGCATCACGACCTACGACTACACCGCCGATGGAGGACAAAGCTCGCGGACACCGGCCGGCAAGCAGCCAGAAACCTGGAGCTACTACGACAACGGCGAACTCAAGCAGAACACCGACGTGGAAGGGCATGTCGCGACCTACAGCTATGACTTGGACGACAACGTGGTCGCCACCGGCGACGCGAGCGGCGTCGACAACCCGACCGAGTCGCCGGTCGCCGTGCAGCAGGACTACAACGGCTTCGACGAGCCGACCGAGATTCGCCAGCGCAAGGAGCCGCCCGGCCAGACGCCGCCGGCCTGGCGGGTCACCGACTACGCCTACGACCCCAACGGCAACCTGCAGCAGCGCACCGACGAGGGCAGGACGCAGATCTTCGGCTACGACCAGGCCGACCGGTTCACCTCCCAGCTCGACGCCGGAGCCGCCGGCTGCGCCGACGACCGGCAGCTGACCACCAGCTATCTACGCAACGGCTGGAAGGCGAGCGAAGCGGTCCGCAAGAGTGACGGCGGCTGCGATCCCACCAGCTGGCCGGTCATGCGACAGACCGCGCGGACCTACTTCGGCAACGGGTCCGTGCAGACGCTGCAGTCTTGGAAGGGCACGCAGACCACCGCCAACCTGGTCGAGTCGCATACCTTGAGCTACGAGAACAGCGGGGTATACCTGAACGGCAACCGGGCCACGGACAGCTTCACCTTGCAGGGTCCAGGCGCCGCGTCCTGTAGGACCACGGCGTGCACCGGGAGCTACTCCTACGACGCGCGTGACCGGCTTATCCAATGGGCGAACGGCCTGCCGGGCACCGAAACGAGCACCACCACCTACAGCCTGGACGCGAACACCACCGGCGTGGACACCCTGGAGGGTGACGTCACTAGCCAGGTCGTGACCGGGGCCGGCGCCGGACGACGGGATTACACCTACAACCAGGCCGGTCAGCTGACCGCACGCTCAGTCAACTCGGTGGCCGACCAGCAGTACTTCTACGACGCGCAGAGCGGCGACATCCGGTGTGCAACCGATCCGGGCTACACCGCCTCCACCTGCACCGGCGACGGCAGCGCGACGGCCGGGCTGCGGGACTGGTACGCCTTCGACCCGCTCGACCGGTTGAAGACGTTCAAGTCTTATCGCACCGGCAAGACGGCGGACTCCAGCTATGTCTACGACGCGTTCGACCGGCTCTCCAGCCAGAGCGAGTCGCACAACGGCGGCACCGCACGGACCGACGCATTCAGCTACCTGGCCGTCGGCGACCAGGTCAGCTCGGAAACGCTGGGCGCCGGGTCCTCCGGCAGCAAGCGATACACCTACGACGTCGATGACAAGCGGATCGGCGCGAACATCACCGGAGCCTCGAGCACCGACTATACCTACGGCCGTAACCCACACGGCGACGTTTCGTCGCTGCTCGACGACAGCGGGACCGTCGCGGCGTCCTACGCCTATGCGCCGTACGGGGCCCTCGACCCGAATCTCTCTCGTGGCGATGTCGACCCGACCAACGCACTCAACCCGTTCCAGTTCAACGACAAGCGTCTCGACACGGGGTCGAACTCCATCGACATGGGAGCACGGCGGTACTCCGCCGACGACGGGCGTTTCCTGCAGCAGGACTACTTCCGCGACGCCAACGCCGACTTGGCTTTGTCGGATCAGGCCGCTACGGCGGATCGCTACGGCTTCGCCGGCGCCAACCCGGTCTCGTTCGCCGAGGACACCGGCCATGGCCCACAGTGGCCCGGTCCGCACAGCTACAGCTGGCCCATCTGTCCACATAAGACGCGCGCCGCGCGGGAGTACTGTGCGCGTGGCTACATGGACAGTCGGTATCACATCACGAAGGCGCAGGCATCCGGTTTCGTCGGCAACTGGGACGTGGAAAGCTACTTCCCCGGCGACTCGAACTGCGGAGGCGTGGACAACAGGTGCAAGCAGCATTCCTGCTCTGGCCCGGCATGCGGGTTAGGTATCGTGCAGTGGGGCGGCAGCCGCGTGACCGACCTGTACCACTTCGCGAAATCGCGGAAGAACGCCAGGACATTCTCGGCCCAGCTCGCCTTCGTGTGGTGGGAACTCAACCACACTGAGACATACGCGCTGGCCAAGGTCAGAGCGGTCAAAGGCCGTGGTTCAGCAGCGGTGAACCGCGCGGCCTTGAAAGTCCGGATCTACTACGAGCGGCCCAGCGTCCCGCAAGATTCACGGCGCGAGCGGGACGCGAGGCGGGTCTACTACGGGCACTTCGGCCGCACTCCCTGACGCACCCGTAGTTGCCTGCCGGCACGCCGGCCGGGTCGATCGGCACGATCGACCCGGCGAGGATCGCTAAGACCGCCGAGCGCCACCAGCAATGCCACGGCGCACCGGTCGCCTACAGTCGAACCATGCCGCGCGCACGATGTGCGATAGCCGGGTTCGGACTGCTGCTGATCACGGCGTGCACCGGCGGCGGTTCCGGCGACCGGGCGAGCCCGTCCGACAACGCGTCGGCGCCGATCAGCTCAGCCAGCAGTGACCCGCCGAGCAGCGCGCCGGCCACCGGCGGCTCGGACCCGGCAGCCGCGGATTGGCCGCAATACCACGGGGATTCGCAACGCACCGGCGTCAGCAAGGCGATGCCGATAAGCTCCGGCAGGCTCAGCCTGGATTCGGTCGTGCTGGACGGCCCGGTGTACGCCTCGCCGATCATCGTGGCCGGCACGGTCATCGTGGCCACCGAGCACAACGTGGTCTACGGCCTGGATCTGTCCGGCCAGCAGCGCTGGAAGGTCAATCTCGGCGCGCCCACCCCGCGATCGAAGCTGCCCTGCGGCAATATCGATCCGCTCGGCATCACCGGAACACCCGTCTATGACGGCACATCCGGCTCGGTGTTCCTGGTGGCCTCGACCGGCGACCGGGTCAGCCACCAGCTGTTCGCGCTCGACCCGGCCACCGGCGCACCGCGCTGGCACCGCTCGGTCGACCTGCCGGGCGCCGATCCGCAGGCCATGCAGCAGCGCGCCGCGCTGGCCATCGCCGGCGGCCGGGTCTGGGTGCCGTTCGGCGGCCTAGCCGGTGACTGCGGCGACTACAAGGGCCGGCTGGTCGGCGTGCCGCTGACCAACGGCGAGCCGATCTCCTACACCGTGCCGACCACTCGGGAGGGTGGCATCTGGACGCCGCCGGGCCCGACGGTACTCGGCAACGACCTGCTGGTCGCGGTGGGCAACGGCGAATCGACCGGCAACACCTACGACTTCAGCGACTCGGTGCTGCGGGTGCGCGACGGCCGGCTGGTGGACTCGTTCTCACCGACCACCTGGGCTCCGGACAACGCGGCTGATCTTGATCTCGGGTCGCAGGGACCGGCACTCGTCAACAACCGCTGGGTCTTCCAGGCCGGCAAGTCCGGCACCGGCTACGTGCTGGCCGCCGACCGGCTCGGCGGCATCGGCGGCCAGGTCTGGCAGGGCGAGGTCTGCCGATCCTTCGGCGGCACCGCGGTGGCTGGCGACACGGTGTACGTGCCGTGCGCGGACGGCCTGCGGGCGGTCCGGATCGACGGCTCCGGGCACGCCGAGATCCGCTGGCACGCGGCCAAGTCGGTGGCCGGTTCGCCGGTCGTCGGCGGTGGCCGGGTGTACGCGGTGGACATCGACGCGGGCGCGCTGGTGGCGCTCGACCCGACGACCGGCCGGCAGCGGGAGCGAGTATCGGTCGGTGCGGTAAGTCGATTCGCCACCGCGGCGATCAGTGGCAGCCGGCTGTACCTGCCGACGCTAGCCGGGCTGGCTATCGTGAATTCGGGCTAATCGCAAATATTTCTTGATCCTCCTACTTGACTCTTAACCGGGCATAGTCCACTGTTGCCGCCATGCAGACACTCCTCCGGAGGGTGGCCGCCGGCGCCGCACTGGCGCTCGTTGGGCTCGCTCTCGCGTTCGCACCACCGGCCAGCGCGGTCACCACGCTGTGCAGCACCACCCTGCAGGAAGGCAGTACCGGATCCTGTGTCGTCTCCCTGCAACAGCGGCTCAACGAGCTCGGTGCGAACCTCACCGTGGACGGTGACTTCGGGCCGGCCACCAAGAACGCCGTGCTGGCATTCCAGGGCCGGGAGCGGATCTCCTTCGACGGCATAGTCGGATCGCAGACCCGCAGCTACCTGAACTCCCCGGGAGGCGTGAACCTGAATCGGGCCTCGGTGTCGACCATCCAGTCCTACATCACCACGGTGTTCGGCTCGACGAACGCGCCCACCGCCAAGCGGATCGCCACCTGCGAGAGCGGCAACAACGAGATCGCGATCAACTACAACACCAACGGGACGTACGACCTGGGCGTGTTCCAGGACAACACCGTGCACGCGAGCAACTTCACCAACTACGTCCACGACATGCTTTATTACACGACCAATATCCAGGAAGCGCATTCCCTCTTCGTCGCCGCCGGTGGCTGGAGTCCGTGGTATTCATCCAAGAGTTGCTGGGGGTAATCACCTATGTTCAAGCGCCTTCTCGTCCTGCTGGCGGCCATGCTGGCCAGCGTCACCGCCCTGGCCACGGTCAGCACATCGGCCGACGCGGTCACCAAGCTGACCCAGTCGCAGGCCGCCTCGCAGCTGCGCTCGGCCGGTGTCACCTGGAGTTCCAGCGGCAACTGCACCGACCGCTACAACTCGACCTGCACCTCCTTCGAGCAGATCAACCAGAGCACGGTCTCCGGCGTGATCACCCTCAAGAACGCCAGCGGCTGCGCCATCAACATCACCGGCGGCACCGAGGTCGGGCACGCCAGCGGCACCTACAGCCACTGGAACGGCTACAAGGTCGACGTCTCGCACAACACCTGTAACAACAACTACATCCACACCTACTTCACCCGGATCGCCAACCGCGGCGACGGTTATCCGCAGTGGCAGGCCGCGTCCGGCAACATCTACTGCGACGAGGGCACCCACTGGGACATCACCTACTACACCTGCGGCTGCTAACACCCTGTCCCTCCGCTGCGCGGCCATCCGGCAGGTCCGGGTGGCCGCGCAGCGTGTCGTACCGGATTCCGCCGAATGCCCTACCCGCACGCCGTTCGGCAGATAGCCTCCGCTGAGCTATCGGATCGACAGTGGGGCTATCGCCACAATGAACAGCAATCCGTCCTCCGGCGTGCCAGCCGGCCTGTTCGTCCTTCTCGCGGTGTATGTGTTGTTCCTGATCGTCATGGTGTGGGCCTACGTGCAGATCATCCGGCGCGCCGGCTACTCCGGCTGGTGGATCCTGATCGGCCTGCTGCCATTGATGAATGTCGTGATGTTCTTCATCTTTGCCTTCAAGGAGTGGCCGATCCAGCGGGAACTGGCCCAGTTGCGGGCGCAGCTGGTCGGGCGGGGCGGATTCCCGTACGGGCAGCCGCCCGGCTACGGCTACCAGCCGCCCGACTACGGGTACCCGCCGCCGGGGCCGACCAATCCCTGGTAGCCGTGCCTGGTAGCCGAGTCGCGGCCCGGTGCGGTGCCGGGCGGCGGTGTCGATAGCCTGACCCGCATGCGGGTTCTGGTACTCGGCTCCGGCGCGCGGGAGCACGCGATCTGCCTGTCGCTGGCCGCCGATCCGGCGGTGACCGCGCTGATCTGCGCGCCGGGCAACGCCGGCACCGCCGCGATCGCCGAGCAACGGCCGGTGAACCCGCTGGATCCGGTAGCCGTCACCAAGCTCGCCGGCGAGCTGAGCGCCGACCTGGTGGTGATCGGACCGGAGGCGCCACTGGTCGCCGGTGTCGCCGATGCGGTGCGGGCGGCCGGCATCGCCTGCTTCGGCCCTTCCGCCGCCGCCGCCCGGCTGGAGGGCAGCAAGGCGTTCGCCAAGGACGTCATGCGGGCGGCGAAGGTGCCCACCGCACAGGCATACGTGTGCACCACCGAGGCCGAGGTGGCCGCCGCGCTGGCCGAGTTCGGGCCGCCGTACGTGGTCAAGGACGACGGGCTGGCCGGTGGCAAGGGTGTCCTGGTCACCACCGACCAGGCGGCGGCCCGGGCCCATGCCGCGGCCTGCGGCCGGGTGCTGGTCGAGCAGTTCCTGGACGGGCCGGAGGTCTCGCTGTTCTGCGTGACCGACGGCAGCACGGTGCTGCCGCTGCTGCCGGCCCAGGACTACAAGCGGCTGGCCGACGGCGACGCCGGGCCGAACACCGGCGGCATGGGCGCCTACGCCCCGCTCGGCTGGCTGCCGGCCGGCACGGTGAGCGAGGTGGTCGACACCGTCGCCCGGCCCACCGTCGCTGAGCTGGCCCGGCGCGGCACGCCATTCGCCGGGCTGCTCTACGTGGGGCTGGCGCTGACGGCGGCCGGGCCCCGGGTGGTCGAGTTCAACGCCCGGTTCGGCGATCCGGAAACCCAGGTGGTGCTCGCGCTGCTGGATTCCTCGCTGGCCGAGCTGCTGCACGCCGCCGCCACCGGCATGTTGGCCGGCCAGCCGGCACCGCGCTGGCGGGACGGCGCGGCGGTCACCGTGGTGATCGCCGCGGCCGGTTACCCGGCCGCGCCGCGGGTCGACGATGCGATCACCGGCGCGGACCGGCCGGGCGTGCTGCATGCCGGCACCCGGCGGGACGCCGACGGGGTGCTGCGCTCGGCCGGCGGCCGGGTGCTGTCGGCCACCGCGGTCGGCGCCACCCTTGCCGAGGCCCGGACCGCGGCCTATCGACTGGTCGACGGGATCACACTGTCCGGCAGCCAGCACCGCACCGACATCGGGCTGAAAGTCGGCTGGCCGGATACGTCGATAGATGTATCCGGCCAGGTCGGCTAGCTCCGGTTCAGGACGACATGACGCAGGTGTTGGCCCGGTTGCTCCACAGCGGTTGCATCGCGAAGTAGGAGCCGTTGAGGTAGAGGTTGCCCAACCCGGTCCACGCGCAGATATCGGCGATCTCGCTGCCGTAAGAGTCGTACCAGGCATTGAGCTCGGGGTCGGTGATCGCCTCGGCGAGTTCGTGGCCTTCGACGATGCTCACGCCGTCCAGTGCGCTGCCCGTCACCGAGCCCCAGCCGCAGGAGTAGCCGGCGTCGGGCATGTACGGCAGGTCGGTGTAGGTGAGGGTGGTGCCGCCGACCACACCGTGGTAGGCGCAGTAGGAGGAGCCGAAGCCGGAGGTGGAGTGGCCGGTCGGGGTCGCCACCACGAGCTGGACGTTAGCGTCATAGAGGTTGACCCCGAGGTAGCGCGCGAAATTGAGTGCCTCGTTCTGGATCTGGGAATCGGTCGGGGTGGTCGGTATAGCCGACGAGTCGGACCAGGCCCCCTGGTAGCTGGAGCAATAGCCGCCGCCGTACTGGCTCACCGTCCTCAGCCAGGACGTGCAGCCGACCTTGCTGAGGAAGTTCATCAGATAGCCCTGCTCGCCGTAGGGGTCGGAGGCCCAGCCCCAGAAGAGGAGATAGATCCGTGGGGCATTCTGGACCGGCCCGCCGTGGTTGTACAGCGGACCCCCGCTCGCCATCGGCGCGGCGTGCGAAGGACGCGGGACGATGGTGATGTGCGGTTGGGGATGTGGTGCCGGCGCCGCGTTCGCGCCCTGGCTGAGCGCGGTCATGCCGGTGGCCGCGAGCAGGAGCGAGACGACCACGGCGACGAACCGCAAGCGGCGCCGGCGCGAGCCAATGGGATTGTTTGGTGCACTGGGTGTGAACACTACTAACCTCCCTAACAGCCGATGGTGGACATAAGGTAGGCGAAGCAGTTACGCCTTTACAATCCTCAAAACATCACGAATTGGACACCGGTAGCTCTGACGCGGCTCTGTCCGAAGGAGGTGGCTAGCCTGGAATCCAGCCCGAAGACGGCCGAGGGCGGGTCCAGGCGCGCGGCGGCCCCGCGCTAGCTCTTTGGCTAGCGCCAGGTTCTTGGCTAGCGCCGGGTTTTCTGGCTAGCGCTAGTTTCTGGCTAGCGCCGTTTTCGGCTAGGCGGTGGTGATGGTGATCGGCTGGCCGGCGGAGACCAGCCGCCAGTCCTGCCGGGCGAACAGCGACGGGTCGATGGTCTTGGTGGCGCTCACCCAGTCGATCAGCAGCTGCCGGATCTCGACCTGGGCGTTGTAGACCACCGGAGCGCCGAGCACGCCCGGGAAGCCACCGCCACCGGACTGCCGGTAGTTGTTGATCGCGACTACGAACTGCTGCCCGGCGGCCAGCGGCGCGCCGACGTAGCTGAGGTTCTTGATCCGCGATCCCACCGGCTGGGCGATGTCGATGTCGTAGGACAGCGAGGCATCCAAACCACCCATGATGTCGTAGTTGTAGTCGGGCGTGCCGCCCGGCGCGTTCGGGGTCACCGCGTTGGTGAGCTGGTTCGGGGTGAACGGTCCGGTGCCGGAGATCTGCTTGAAGTACTGCGCTGAATACTCCAGGTAGTCCTTCACCTGGGCGCCGGTGAAGACGATGCCGAGCAGCGTGTTGTCGAAGATGTACAGCCCGGCCACGTCCCGTACGGTCACCTCGCCGGCCGGGATCGAGGCGTCCGGGTTGAACGGGGCGGCGATGGACAGCATCGGCAGCGCGGCCGAGGAGGTGCCGGCCAGCGCCTTCTTCACCGCGTCGGCCTGCACGTAGTTGATGAAGTCCATCGCGGCGGTGTCCTGGTAGCGCGAGGTGGCTGCCGACATCGGCGCGGTCGAGGCACCGATCGGGGAATTGACGTAGGCCCGCACCTTCTCGTGCTGCTGCCGCACCAACTGCGCGATGGCCGGATCCTCGGGCACCGTGTTGGCGTTGAGCACGGTCGCCGACGAACTGGCCACGGTCCACCGGCCATGCTCGCGGACCAGGTCGAGGTCCATCACGGTCAGCCGCTCGCCCCACTTCAGCGGCTCGGAGAGCAGCACCTGCTTGCTGCCGTCCGGGCCGGTCACGAACCGCTGCGGAATCTCCACGTGCGCATGCCCGACCAGGATGGCGTCGATGTCCGGCACCTGCTGGGCCAGCAGGGTGGACGCGTTCTCCGGCCAGGGCAGCGCGTCACCGTAGGAGGAGGACGTGTCGGCCCCGGAGTGGCAGGACACGATCACGATGTCGGCGCCGGCCGCCTTCACCTTGGGGATCACGATCTTGGCCTGCTCGACGATGCCGTTGAAGCTGATCTTGCCGTCCAGATTGGCCTTGTCCCAGATGGCGCAGCCCGGCGTGACCAGCCCGACGATGCCGACCCGCACCTCGTTGGCCCCGCCGTGCTGGTGGCCGGCGGCGTGCCCGCGATGGTCGCCGACCGGAACCCGCTTGAGCACGAACTCGGGGAACGCCGCGCGGTCTGAGTTCCAGTACAGCGCGTTGGCGCCGAGCAGCGGATGGTTCAGCTGCGACTGGAACTTGCGCAGCACGTCCACCCCGTAGTTGAACTCGTGGTTGCCCAGCGCCGCCGCGTCGTAGCCGATCGCGTTCATCGCCGCGGCCATCGGATGCACCGGCGCCGAGCTTGAGTTGATCGGCTCGACCCGGGCGTAGTAATAGGCCAGCGGCGTGCCCTGAATGGTGTCGCCGGCGTCCAGCGTCAGGGTGGCGCACCGGCCCCGCTCGGCCCGCATGGCGCTGACCAGGGTGGCGATCTTGGCCAGGCCGACGTCGTTGTGCTGCGCGTCGTCGTACTCGTGATCCTTGAAGTAGTCCCAGTTCAGCACGTTGCCGTGGGTGTCGGTGGTGCCCAGCACGGTCAGCCGGAAGGACTCACCCGGCTGCCGTTGCGCGGTTTCGGCCGAGGCAGCCGAGGCAGGGACGGGCATAGCTGAGAAGAATGCCGCACCCAGTCCGCCGACGGCGGCCGAGGTGAGCAACTGGCGACGGCTGATGGTCAGTTTGTCCACGAAGTAGTCCAATCCCAGCGATAGCCCCGTATTACCCGGCTCACTGTAGAGGGCCGGCGGCAGCTTCGTGGTAGCCGGTGCGTGAAACCGCGGGTGCGCGAGAATGGCTGTCGTGACAGCCAAGCCCGCGATCCCGAACGTGCTAGCCGATCGGTACGCATCCACCGCGATGGCGACCATCTTCAGCCCGGAGCAGAAGGTGGTTGCCGAGCGGCAGCTGTGGCTGGCGGTGCTGCGGGCGCAGGCCGAGCTGGGCATCCCGGCCCCGGGTGGTGCGGTGGCCGACTATGCGAGGGTGGTCGAGGCGGGCACCGACGCGGTGGATCTGGATTCCATCGCCGCCCGCGAACGGATCACCCGGCACGACGTGAAGGCGCGGATCGAGGAGTTTTCCGAACTGGCCGGCCACCAGCAGATCCACAAGGGCATGACCAGCCGGGATCTGACCGAGAACGTCGAGCAGCTGCAGGTACGCGACGGCCTGCGTCTGGTCCGCACCAAGGTGCTGGCGGTGCTGGTGCGGCTGGCTCGCCGGGCGGCCGAGTACGAGGCCCTGGTGCTGACCGGCCGCTCGCACAACGTGGCGGCGCAGGCCACCACGTTGGGCAAGCGATTCGCCACGGTGGCCGATGAGTTGCTGTTCGCGCTGGCCAGGCTGGACGACCTGCTGGAGCGGTACCCGCTGCGCGGGATCAAGGGGCCGGTCGGCACCGGCCAGGACATGCTGGATCTTCTCGACGGTGATGAGGTGAAGCTGGCCGAGCTGGAACGCCGGGTGGCCGAACATCTCGGCTTCCGCCGGGTGCTGACCAGCGTCGGGCAGGTGTATCCGCGTTCGCTGGACTTCGATGTGCTGTCCGCCCTGGTGCAGCTGGCCGCCGCGCCGGCCAGTTTCGCCACCACCCTGCGGCTGATGGCCGGTCTCGAGCTGGCCACCGAGGGTTTCCAGCCCGGCCAGGTGGGCTCCAGCGCGATGCCGCACAAGATGAACACCCGCTCGGCCGAGCGGATCAACGGCTTCGCGGTGGTCCTGCGTGGCTATGCCAGCATGGCCGGCGAGCTCGCGGGTGACCAGTGGAACGAGGGTGACGTCAGCTGTTCGGTGGTGCGCCGGGTGGCCCTGCCGGACGCCTTCTTCACCGTCGACGGCCTGCTGGAGACGACGCTCACCGTGCTGGACGACTTCGGCGCCTTCCCCGCCGTGATCGCCCGGGAGCTGGATCGGTACCTGCCGTTCCTGGCCACCACCAAGGTGCTGATGGCCGCCGTCCGGGTCGGTGTCGGCCGGGAGGAGGCGCACGAGGCGATCAAGTCGCACGCGGTGGCGGTGGCGCTGGACATGCGGGAGCGGGGGACCGCCGAGAACGACCTGCTGGCCCGGCTGGCCGCCGACCCCAGGCTGGGACTGCCGGCCGGCGCGCTGGACGAGCTGCTGGCCGAGCCGCTGGGCTTCACCGGCGCCGCCCAGGCCCAGGTGCGCGCGGTGATCGCGGCGGTCGATGCCGCGCTGGAGTCCGAGCCGGCCGCCGCCAGCTACCAGCCCGAACCGATCCGCTAGCTATCGAACCGATTCCGCTAGCTATCGTGGCCGGCCAGCCGACGACCACGGCCGGCCCGCCGAGCAGGGAGCCGAGTCGACGGTCTCGGCGGCTGGCCGGGCGGCGCTGTGACAGGATGCGGCCATGAGTTCGGATGCGGCCACCGCGTTGGCCAGCCGGTACGGGCTCACCCACGTGCACTCCGGCAAGGTGCGGGACCTCTACACCACCGACACCGGCCACCTGCTCATGGTCGCCAGCGATCGGCTGTCGGCCTACGACCACGTGTTGGCCACGCCGATCCCGGACAAGGGCCGGATCCTCACCGCGATGACGGTCTGGTGGTTCGCCGAGCTGGCCGACCTGGTCGAGAACCATCTGATCAGCTACGACGACGAGGTGATCCCGGCGGAGTGGCGAGGCCGGGCGCTGCTGTGCCGGCAGCTGAACATGGTGCCGGTCGAGGCGGTCGCCCGCGGCTACCTGACCGGCAGCGGGCTGGCCGACTACCGGATGACCGGCGAGGTCTGCGGCATACCGCTACCGGCCGGCCTGCTGGACGGCTCCGAGCTGCCCGAACCGATCTTCACCCCGGCGTCCAAGGCGCCGATGGGCGAGCACGACGAGAACATCGGTTACGCCGAGGTAGAGCGCCAGGTCGGCCGGGACACCGCCGTCCGGCTGCGCGAGCTGACCCTGGCGGTGTACCGGCGCGGCCGGCAGCTGGCCGCCGCTCGCGGCATCATCCTGGCCGACACCAAGCTCGAATTCGGCGTTCACCCGTGCACCGGTGAGCTGGTGCTGGCCGATGAGGTGCTCACCCCGGACTCGTCCCGCTTCTGGCCGGCCGAGGACTGGCGACCCGGCCGGCCGCAGCCGAGCTTCGACAAGCAGTACGTGCGGGACTGGCTGACCTCGCCGGCCGCCGGCTGGGACCGCCACTCCGGCCAGCCGCCCCCGCCGCTGCCGGCCGAGGTGGTCGCGGCGACCCGGGACCGCTACCTGCAGGCCTACCAGCGGCTGACCGGGCTGTCCTTCGACGATTGGCCGGGGCGATGATCGAGGCCGACCGGTGATCGAGGGCACGCTGGTCCGGTTGCGACCGCTGACACCGGCCGACTATCCGCTGATGCTGGAGTTCAAGAACGACATCGAGGCCGAGCTGCTCGGTGGCGGCGCGCCGCCGAGACCGCACACGCTGGCCGAGGTCACCGAGTTCTTCGACAACCTGGCCAAGGACCGCAACCAGGTCAACTTCGCCATCGAGGCCGAGGGAAAGCTCATCGGCGACTGCGGCCTGCACGCCTTCGACCAGCAGGCCGGCACTGCCGAGCTCGGCATCGGCATCGGCGACCGGGAGTACTGGGGCCGTGGCTACGGCCGGCAGGCGGTGTCGCTGCTGGTCGACTACGGCTTCCGGATGCACAACCTGCGCAAGGTCTGGCTGACCGCGTACGGCAGCAACGAGCGGGCGATCCGGTCCTATCGGGCGGCCGGTTTCACCGAGGAAGGCCGGCAACGCGAGCATGCCTGGTCCGGCGGCCGGTACGAGGACCTGGTGCTGATGGCGATATTCCGTCCCGGACCGAGCTGACCGGCCGGCAGCCGCCGTTACCCTGTGCTGGACATGCCTGCACGGCCCTGCGATACGAAGGAGCGCCCGGTGGCCCGCGTGGTGGTGGACGTTGTGATGAAGCCGGAGATCCTCGATCCGCAGGGACAGGCAATCCTGAACGCGCTCGGCCGGCTCGGGATCGACGGCGTCCAGTCGGTCCGGCAGGGCAAGCACTTCGAACTCGAGGTGGACGATGACCTCGACGACGCCGAACTCATCCGGATCGCCGACACGCTGCTGGCCAATCCGGTGATCGAGGACTTCACCGTCCACCGCTGAGCTGACCCGCGGGGCGTCCGAGCCGCTGAGCAGCCCGGCGGCCGGCCACCGGTAACCTGACAGCCGTGGCTGTGCGCGTCGGTGTGGTGACCTTTCCCGGAAGTCTGGACGACCGCGATGCACTCCGGGCGGTGCGGCTGGCCGGTGCCGAACCGGTGCCGCTGTGGCACGGTGAGAAGTGGCTGTCCGACGTCCGCGCGGTGATCCTGCCGGGCGGCTTCTCCTACGGCGACTACCTGCGCTGCGGGGCGATCGCCCGGTTCGCGCCGGCCATGGAGTCCATCATCGACGGCGCCCGGCACGGGATGCCGGTGCTCGGCATCTGCAACGGCTTCCAGGTGCTCTGCGAGGCGCACCTGCTGTCTGGCGCGCTGGTCCGCAACCGGTCGCAGCGATTCATCTGCCGCGATCAGCGGCTGCGGATCGAGAACGTCGACACCCGCTGGACCAGCGGCTACCAGGCCGGTCAGCGGGTGGTCATCCCGATCAAGAACGCCGAGGGTGGCTATGTCGCCGACCAGCGCACGCTGGACGAGCTGGAGGCTGAGGGCCGAGTGGTGGCGCGGTACCTGGACGGCAACCCGAACGGCTCGCTGCGCGATATCGCCGGCATCTGCAACGCCGCCGGCAATGTGGTCGGGCTGATGCCGCATCCGGAGCACGCGACCGATCCGCTGACCGGCCCCGGCACCGACGGCCTGCCGTTCTTCAGCTCGGTGCTGGCCTCGCTGGTGGGTGCCGAGTGACCGGCGGCGGACTCGACACGGTGGAGCGGGCCGAGCAGAGCCCCGATCAGGTCCAGCCGTTCAAGGAACTCGGCCTGGCCGAGGACGAATACCGCCACATCAGGGAGATCCTGCAGCGCCGGCCGACCAGCTCGGAGCTGGCGATGTACTCGGTGATGTGGTCCGAGCACTGCTCCTACAAGTCCTCGAAGGTGCACCTACGCCAGTTCGGCGAGAAGGTGCCACCGCGGGCGAAGGAGATCCTGCTGGTCGGCATGGGTGAGAACGCCGGCGTGGTCGACGTCGGCCACGGCCTGGCGGTCACCTTCAAGATCGAGTCGCACAACCATCCGTCCTATGTCGAGCCGTACCAGGGTGCTGCCACCGGGGTCGGCGGCATCGTGCGCGACATCCTGACCATGGGGGCCCGGCCGATCGCGGTGCTGGACTCGCTGCGGTTCGGCCCCCCGCAGGCGCCGGACACCGCCCGGGTGTTGCCCGGCGTGGTGGCCGGCATCGGCGGCTACGGCAACTGCCTGGGCCTGCCCAACATCGGCGGCGAGCTGATCTTCGACCCCAGCTACCTGGCCAACCCGCTGGTGAACGCGCTCTGCGTGGGCGTGCTGCCGGCCGACGGCATCAAGCTGGCCAAGGCCGACGGGCCGGGCAACCTGGTGGTGCTGTTCGGTGCCCGCACCGGCGGCGACGGCATTGGCGGCGCCTCGGTGCTGGCTTCAGCGAGCTTTGAGCGTGAGCCCGCGGACGGCAGCGAGGTGAGCATCGCAGCGAGCGCGGGCGGGCGAGGAGCGGAGTCGAGCAGCAAACCTCGCGAGAAGCGCCGGCCGGCGGTCCAGGTGGGCGACCCGTTCGCCGAGAAGGTGCTCATCGAGTGCTGCCTGGAGATCTTCGCCGCCGATCTGGTCACCGGCATCCAGGACCTCGGCGCCGCCGGGCTGTCCTGCGCCACCACCGAGCTGGCCGCCGCCGGCACCGGCGGCATGACGATCGTGCTGGACCGGGTGCCGTTGCGGGACCAGAGCCTGGTGCCCGAAGAGATCCTGATGAGCGAGTCGCAGGAACGCATGATGGCGGTGGTCACGCCCGAGAACCTGGATGCCTTCCTCGAGGTCTGCGCCAAGTGGGAGGTGACGGCCACCGTGATCGGCACGGTGACCGACACCGATCGGCTGGTGATGAGTTGGCATGGCAAGGTCATCGTGAACGTGCCGCCGCGCAGCCTGGCCCACGAGGGACCGGTCTACCACCGTCCGGTCCGGCGGCCGTACGACCAGGACGCGCTGAACGGCGAACACGGCAACGGGCTGCCCCGACCGAAGTCCGGCGAACAGCTGCGGGCGACCGCGCTGAAGCTGATCAGCTCGGCCAACCTCGCCGACAAGTCGTGGGCCACCGACCAGTACGACCGGTACGTGCTCGGCAACACGGTGCTGGCCCAGCCCGAGGATGCCGGCCTGATCAGGCTTACCGACACCGGTGAAACGGATCTCGGCGTCGCGCTGTCGGTGGACGGCAACGGCCGCTATACCCGGCTGGATCCGTACGCCGGTGCCCAGCTGGCGCTGGCCGAGGCGTACCGCAACGTGGCGACCACCGGTGCCCGGCCGCTGGCGGTGACCAACTGCCTGAACTTCGGCTCGCCGGAGGATCCGGCGGTGATGTGGCAGTTCGCCGAAGCGGTGCGCGGCCTGGCCGACGGCTGCCAGGCCCTCGGCATCCCGGTGACCGGCGGCAACGTCAGCTTCTACAACCAGACCGGCACCACGCCGATCCTGCCGACCCCGGTGGTCGGGGTGCTCGGCGTGATCGAGGACGTCAACCGCCGGACTCCGCTCGGGCTGCGCTCGGACAGCGCGCGGCTCTACCTGCTCGGCGACACCCGTGACGAGTTCGGCGGTTCCGAGTGGGCACACGTGATGCACGGCTTCCTGGGCGGCCGGCCGCCGAAGGTGGACCTGGACCGGGAGCGGTTGCTGGCCGACATCCTGATCGAGGCGGCCCGGGACGGGCTGATCGACGCCGCGCACGACCTGTCCGACGGTGGGCTGTTCGTGGCGGTGGCCGAGGGTTGCCTGCGCGGCACGGTGGGAATCCGACTGATCGTGCCGGACGGCATGGACCCGTTCGTGTTCCTGTTCTCCGAGTCCGCCGGCCGCGCCATCGTGGCGGTGCGGCGTAGCCAGGACACCCGGTTCACCGAGCTGTGCGCCGGGCGCGGGCTGCCGGCGCAGCGGATCGGTGTGCTGGACGTGCTGGAGTCGGCCATCGAGGTGCAGGGCCAGTTCCGGATCCCGCTGGCGGAGCTGCGGACTGCCTGGACGGCGACGCTGCCGGAGCTGTTCGGCTGAGATGGCGGCGGATCCTGCCAAGCCGCTGCTCGAGCAGGCAGCGCTGATCCGCGACTGGTTGGCTCGGCTGTCCTCGGACGACTTCGGCCGGCCCAGCGTGCTGCCCGGCTGGGACGTCCGGCTGCTCACCGGGCATGTGCTGATGATCTTCCGCGGCCTGCTCGGCGCCCTGCGATCGCCGGTCGGCGATCCACCATTCGCGCTGCACGACTACGTAGCCCGCTACCGGCTGGATGCCGACCAGATCGACGTGGTCACCGCCGAGCTAGCCGCCGACCGGACCCCGGCCGACCTGCTTGCCGAGCTGGACCAGCTGCTCGGCGAGGTACGTGACCGGCTGGCCGAGCCGCTGCCCAGGGTGGTCCGGGCGCCGCGCGGGCCGATCACCGCGGCTGATTACCTGACCACCCGGATCTTCGAGGTGCTGGCCCATGCCGACGACCTCAGCCGGTCGCTGCCGGACCGGGAGCCCATCCGGCTGGATCGCAAGGCGCTCGGGGTCGGCGTGCGTGGCCTGGCCGGCATGCTCGCGGTGAAGTTTCCCGGCCGATCGGTGGAAGTCCGGATCCCCCCGCACACGGCGGTGCAGGCCATCGCGGGGCCGCGGCACACCCGAGGGACGCCGCCGAACGTGATCGAGACCGACGGGCTGACCTTCCTGCGGCTGGCCACCGGGCGCGCCGGGTGGGCCGAGTCGGTGGCCGCCGGGCTGGTCCGGGCCAGCGGCAACCGGGCCGATCTGTCGGCCCAGCTGCCGCTGCTCTGAGCAGCCGCCGGCTTGGCAACTCCGTCAGCCATGACCGGCGGATATTCAGGTCGTGCTGCCTGGCTTTCCGTTTCGCGGCCTGTCGTCCATGCGCACCCAGCCGGCCCTTTAGACTGAGGGCGTGGCGCGCGCAGACGGCAGGCTCACCCATGACCTCGACCCCCACGAAAAAGGCCCTCAGGACGCTTGCGGCATCTTCGGCGTCTGGACGCCGAACGAGGGCGAGGAGGTGGCCAAGCTCACCTACTTCGGCCTCTACGCCTTGCAGCATCGTGGCCAGGAGGCGGCCGGCATCGCCGTGAGCGACGGCACCTCGATCCTGGTCTACAAGGATCTCGGCCTGGTCTCGCAGGTGTTCGACGAGTCCACCCTGGCCACCCTGCGTGGGCAGATCGCGATCGGTCACACCCGGTACTCCACCACCGGTTCGTCCACCTGGGAGAACTCGCAGCCGACCTTTCGGACCACCCGCACCGGCACCGGGATCGCGCTCGGACACAACGGCAACCTGGTCAACACCGCCGAACTGGCCGCCCAGCTGCGCGGCACCGAGCGCAACCGCAGCTCGCAGCCGCAGGCCAGCTCCGACTCCGACCTGATGACCGAGCTGCTCGCCGCGCACCCGGACGTCTCCGTCGAGGAAGCCGCGATGCGGGTGCTGCCGACCTTCCGCGGCGCGTTCTCGATGGTCTTCATGGACGAGCACACGCTGTACGCCGCCCGGGATGCGCAGGGCGTCCGGCCGCTGTCGCTCGGCCGGCTGGACCGCGGCTGGGTGGTCACCAGCGAATCGGCCGCGCTGGACATCGTCGGCGCCTCGTTCGTCCGCGAGATCGAGCCGGGTGAGCTGCTGGCCATCGATGAGGACGGCCTGCGGTCGCAACGCTTCGCCAACCCCGATCCCAAGGGCTGCGTGTTCGAGTACGTCTACCTGGCCCGGCCGGACACCACGCTGGCCGGCCGCTCGGTGCACTCGACCCGGGTGGAGATCGGCCGCCGACTCGCCCGCGAGCACCCGGTCGAGGCTGACCTGGTGATGCCCACACCGGAGTCCGGCACCCCCGCCGCGATCGGCTACGCCGAGGAGTCCGGCATTCCGTACGGCATGGGCCTGGTCAAGAACGCCTACGTCGGACGCACCTTCATCCAGCCGTCGCAGACCATCCGACAGCTCGGCATCCGGCTGAAGCTGAACCCGCTGCGCGACGTGATCCGGGGCAAGCGGCTGATCGTGGTGGACGACTCCATCGTGCGCGGCAACACCCAGCGTCAGGTGATCCGGATGCTGCGGGAGGCCGGCGCGATCGAGGTGCACGTCCGGATCGCCTCGCCGCCGGTGAAGTGGCCCTGCTTCTACGGCATCGACTTCGCCACCCGGGCCGAGCTGATCGCCAGCGGCCTGGACACCGAGGGGGTGCGCGCCTCGATCGGCGCCGACAGCCTCGGTTACGTGTCCCTGGACGGCCTGGTGGCTGCCACCGAGCAGCCGCGGACCCGGCTCTGCCGGGCCTGCTTCGACGGCAACTACCCGATCGAGCTGCCGCAGCTGGTCGGCAAGCACGTGCTGGAAGGCATCGAGCGTTCGGTCGGCGCAGCCGGCCAGCCGAGCACCCGGAGCGCCGAGCTGCGTGAGCCGGCCGCCGAGCTGCATGAGCCGGCCGCCGAGCTGCGTGAGCCGGTCGCCGACCCACGATGACCCACTCCGCTCGAACGGTCTCCTACGCCGCCGCCGGCGTCGACATCGAAGCCGGCGACCGTGCCGTCGAGCTGATGCGGGCCCAGGTCAAGCGCACCGGCCGGCCGGAGGTGCTCGGTGGCCTCGGCGGGTTCGCGGGCCTGTTCCAGCTCGACCTGAGCCGGTACCCGAACCCGGTGTTGGCCACCTCGACCGACGGGGTGGGCACCAAGATCGCGATCGCGCGGGCCCTGGACCGCCACGACACGGTCGGCATCGATCTGGTCGCGATGGTGATCGACGACCTGGTGGTGGTCGGCGCCGAACCGCTCTTCCTGACCGACTACATCGCCACCGGCAAGGTGGTCCCGGAGAAGATCGCGGCGATCGTGGCCGGGATCGCCGAGGGCTGCGTGCAGGCCGGCTGCGCCCTGGTCGGCGGTGAGACGGCCGAACATCCCGGCGTACTGGCGCCCGATGACTACGACATCTCCGGCGCCGGCACCGGCGTGGTGAACGCCGACCGGATCCTGGGTCCGGACCTGATACGCGACGGCGACGTGCTGCTGGCGATGGGCTCGTCCGGGCTGCACTCCAACGGCTTCTCCCTGGTTCGGCACGTGCTGGCCGAAGCCGGCTGCCAGCTGTCCGACACCCCTGCTGAGCTGGCCGGGCGGACCCTGGGCGAGGAGCTGCTCACGCCGACCCGGATCTATGCCCAGGACTGCCTGCGGCTGATCGCCGACGGCGGGGTTCGAGCCTTCGCGCACGTCACCGGTGGCGGGTTGGCCGGCAACCTGGCCCGGGTACTGCCCGAGCACCTGGACGCGGTGGTCGAACGGGTCAGCTGGTCACCGCTGCCGATCTTCCAGTACCTGGCCGGCATCGGCGGCATCGCCCGGCCGGAGCTGGAACGGGCGTTCAACCTGGGCGTCGGGATGGTGGCCGTGCTGACTGCTGAGGCGGCCGAGGCGGCGCAGGCGACGTTGGGCGGCCGGGGCGTGCCGAGCTGGCGGCTGGGCCGGGTGACCGAGGGGAGTGGCCAGGTACGGATGATCGGCGATTACGCCGACTGCACCTTCTGAGCGGCCGACTACGAGCGACCCTTGACCGGCCGATTACGAGCGGGCCGACTATGAGCGGGCCGACTTCGCCGTCCCGGCCAGCCGGCTGGGGTCAGCGGGAGCCGCCTACCCAGCTCTCCTCGTCCTCGTAGTCCTCATCGGCGTATGGATCGCCGGAACCCTGACCCCCGCTGGACTGCGGAGCATGTCCAAGTTCTCGTTGAAGAGCAGAGAAGTCGGTGCTCTGAGTGTTGTACTTGAGCTCCCGGGCAACTTTCTGCTGCTTTGCCTTGGCACGGCCGCGCCCCATGGCTCGACCCCCTCGCTCGCACAGTCATCCGGGGGGAGCGCGCCTCAGCGGCCGGAACGGTCGTACGGCGTCAATGCCCCGGGAATCGGTTGTCAGTTTTCGTGGTTTGAGAGTACATCCCGCACGCGGCTTTCCGCACACTCCCCGGCCGGATGCGGCGTAGCTCATTCCCGGCGTTTCTCAGCCCGCTCGAAGGCTGCCGAACCCGTTCGGTGATCGTCAGCGGAGACGACAAGAAGGTTCTGACATCGTTTTCGGCGATCCCCTCCTCTCCATCCAAAGTTAGGGCTACAGTTACCGAGTCGTCGGTAAAGCGCGGTTGCTCACCACGAGTACTTCCCCGATCACGGGCCGTATAAAAAATACCTGGAACACGATGTTCGTAATGATATCGTTATCCAGAGCGGGCAACTTCACACTGGGTAACGGGAAGTTGCTAAAGAAACTGGTGCATACTTCGTACGACGACGCAACGGGATGCGCGTTATAAATATCCAGGAAGGGGGCGAGGGTCAATGACCAATCCTCGTCAACGCACAGAGTCAGAGCCACTGCTGACGCCGTCAGAGGTGGCTACGCTTTTCCGGGTTGACCCCAAGACGGTTACCCGGTGGGCGAAGGCCGGCAAGCTCACCTCGATCCGCACGCTGGGCGGCCACCGCCGCTACCGCGAGTCCGAGGTGCGCTCGCTGCTCGAAGGCAACACCAACGCTCCGGTCGAGGTGTAAAGCCCAACAGCAATCGCGAACGCCGCAGTCCTGCCGCGCAGGGGCTGCGGCGTTCGTCATTTTCCAGCTGCATTTCCGCAATTCTTTCGCCGAATACGCGCTGAGGCGGTATTCCGCGCTGGCAGCCGGCTGGCCGCTGGCGTCGATGCGGGCAGGCGAGTTCAATCCGAAGCATGACCACCGCGCCAGCCGCATTGTCCTATTCCAGCGGCACCTCGTCGGTGGCGCTGCTCGGCGACACCATCGGCGCCAACCTGGCCCGGACCGCCGCCCGCTACCCCGACCGAGATGCCGTGGTCGAGTGCGCCACCGGTCGCCGGCTCAGCTACGCCGAACTGGACGCGGCAGTCGACGAGCTGGCCCGGGGCCTGCTCGCCCACCAGCTCACGATCGGTGACCGGGTCGGCATCTGGGCCCCGAACTGCATCGACTGGATGCTGGTGCAGTACGCCACCGCTCGGGTCGGCGTCATCGCGGTCAACATCAACCCCGCCTACCGCGGCCACGAGTTGGCCTATGTGCTGAAGCAGTCCGGCACCAGCGTGTTGTTCTCCGCCGTGACGCACAAGGGCAGCGACTACCGGGCGATGGTGACCCAGGTCGCCGCCGGCTGCCCCGAGCTTCGCGAGGTCATCTATCTGGGCGAACCCGGCTGGGACCAGCTGATCGCCGACGGCCGGTCGATCTCACTGGACCAGGTTCGGGCCGTTTCCGACAGCCTGGATCTGGACGATCCGATCAACATCCAGTACACCTCCGGCACCACCGGCTTCCCCAAGGGCGCCACGCTCAGCCACCACAACATCGCAAACAACGGCTACCTGGTCGGGGAGGGGTGCTCGTACACGCACGAGGACCGGATCTGCGTGCCGGTGCCGTTCTACCACTGCTTCGGCATGGTGATGGGCAATCTGGCGGCCAGCAGCCACGGCGCCTGCGTGGTCATCCCGGCCGCCGGCTTCGACCCGGCCGCCACCTTGCGGGCGGTGCAGGACGAGCGCTGCACGTCGCTGTACGGGGTGCCCACCATGTTCATCGCCGAGCTGGCGTTGGCCGACTTCACCGACTACGACCTGTCCTCGCTGCGGACCGGGATCATGGCCGGCTCGCCCTGCCCGGTCGAGGTGATGAAGCGGGTGATCAGCGAGATGCACATGACCGAGGTGACCATCTGCTACGGGATGACCGAGACCTCACCGGTCTCCACCCAGACCCGCGCCGACGACTCGCTCGACCGCCGGACGGCCACCGTCGGCCGGGTACATCCGCACGTCGAGGTGAAGGTGATCGACCCGGCCACCGGCCGGCTGGTGCCGCGCGGCGCCACCGGCGAGTTGTGCACCCGGGGTTACTCGGTGATGCGCGGGTACTGGAACCAGCCCGAGCAGAGCGCCGAGGTGCTGATCGACGGCTGGATGCACACCGGTGACCTGGCGGTGATGGACGAGGAGGGCTACCTGGCCATCGTCGGCCGGAGCAAGGACATGGTGATCCGTGGCGGGGAGAACGTCTATCCGCGCGAGGTGGAGGAGTTCCTCTACTCCCATCCCGATATCGAGGACGTCCAGGTGGTGGGCGTGCCGGATCCGAAGTACGGCGAGGAGCTGCTGGCGGCGGTACGGCTGCGCGCCGGCGCCGAGCTCACCGAGGACCAGGTGCGCGAGTACTGCCATGGCCGGCTCGCGCACTACAAGGTGCCGCGGTACGTCCGGTTCGTCAGCGAGTACCCGATGACGGTGACCGGCAAGATTCAGAAGTTCAAGATCCGCGAGTCCGCGGTGGCCGAGTTGGGCCTCGGCTGAGCCACCCGGCCTAGGCGAACTGGCGGGCGAGCAGGGTGGCGAATCGGGCGTCGATGGTGCCGATCAGCGCGGCCTGCAGCAACTCGCGCTGGTAGGTGGTGATCGGGCAGTGCACGATCGAGGCCAGCTCGTCGATGAACTGGTCGAGCTCCATCGGCGGCTGCTCGGCGGTCGTCTCGGCGGTTGCCTCGGTGGTTGCTTCGGCGGCGGCCAGCGCCGCCAGCACCGCGTGGCCACTGATGACCGTGGCGGCGGCCGACAGCCGGGTGCTGCGTTGGAAGCCGGCCACCTGCTGTTCGGCCGGTGCGCCCCGCAGACTGGGTGCGGTCAACATCTTGCTCCTTTTCGTGGCGATTCGGCGGGCTGCCGAACCGGACGTGCCTCTGATATGCCGATAAGTCTCTTCGGCAGGGTGGTCTTACTCCGTATGGGACTTAGGGCCCGATTTATCGCCCGGGACCCGGTTTCCTCCCATACTCGGGCGGTCAATTTCGGCCGCATCGTGCTGAGCCGGCGCTTCCCGGCTTGCCGGAACCGGCCGATAGGCTGCCCGGGAGGTGCAGCAGCCGGCGGTGGCTTCGCGGACGGGTTTCTCGCCTCGCCGTCAACAATCTCCCAGGTCACGGCAGCGTGCCGGCAGCCCGCGAAGGGATGGATGCAGATGCCCGGAGTCACCATCTCAGCCGGCTACGGCGCCGGCGGCAGCCTGGTCGCACCCAAGGTCGCCGACCAGCTCGGGCTGCGGCTGATCGACCGCGCGATCAGTTCCACGGTGGCCACCCAGTTGCAGGTCAGCGTCGCCGAGGCACAGCAGGGCGAGGCGAAGAAGTCGGTCGCCGAGCGGTTCTTCGGCGTGCTGACACCGCTGACCGGCGTTACCGGCCCGCAGATCGAGCCGGGCCTGGCCGACGATGCGGCCACCTTTCGAACGCATACCGAGCGGCTGCTGCGCGCGGCCCTGCCTGACGGTGTCGTGGTCCTCGGCCGGGCCGGCGCGATCGCGCTGGCGAGCGAGCCCGCGGTGCTGCGGGTGCGGCTGTACGGCTCGACGGAAGCCCGCATCGCGCAAGCCGCGGCGGTCGAGGCAGTGCCGCTGGAGACTGCCCGGCAACGGCTGCCGGAGGTCGATCAGGCGCGGGCGCAGTACGTCCGCCGGCTCTATCACGCCGACCTGGACGATCCGCAGCTGTATCACCTGCAGCTGGACAGCACGGTGCTGCCGCTGGAGACCTGCGTCGAGCTGATCGTCGCCGCCTACCGGGCCTTTCTGCTGTCTGCCGGCCGGTCCTGAGCCGGCCCGTGGCCAGTCAGCCGGCCGGCCCTGGCGTCCGGTCAGCCGGCCGGTCCTGAGCCGCCCGTGGCCCAGTCAGCCGGCCGGCCCTGGCGTCCGGTCAGCCGACGGTGCCGGCGGCCCGCAACTCGGCGATTTGCTGTCCGGTGAGCCCCAGCCCGGACAGGATGGCGTCGGTGTCCGCGCCGACCGCTGGCGGCTCGGCGGCCAGCTCGGCCGGTGTCACCTGGAACCGGGGCGTCGGCGCTGCCACCGTGGCGCCGGCCAGCCGCCGGTAACTACCGCGCTCGGCGTTGTGTGGGTGCTCCGGCGCCTCGCCCAGGGTGAGCACCGGCGCCACGCAGGCGTCCACCGGCTCGAACAGCTCCGCCCACTCGTCCCTGCTCCGGGTGGCGAAGATGGCGCCGAGCCGCTCGGTGAGCTCGGCGTGGTTGGCCGGCTCGTACGGCGACGGCACGGTGGCCGGGTCCAGGCCCAGGGTGGTCAGCAACACGGTCCAGAACTTCGGTTCCAGCGCGCCCACCGCGACATAGCGCCCGTCGGCGCACCGGTAACAGCGGTAGTGCGGCATGCCGCCGTTGAAGATGTTGGCCTCCCGGCCGTCCTGCCAGAGCTGGTGCCCATGCAGTGTGCGAACCATGGTGGCCAGGTAGCCGGCGCCGTCCACCATGGCCGCATCGACGACCTGCCCCTGTCCGGTGCTGGCCGCGCTGAGCAGTGCGGCCAGCACGCCCACCGCCAGTGACATCGCGCCGCCGCCGAAGTCGCAGACGTAGTTGGCCGGCGGCGTCGGCGGCCCGGCCAGCGGGCCGATGTCGTGCAGCAGCCCGGAGATCGCCAGGTAGGTGATGTCGTGTCCGGCCCGCGCCGCCAGCGGCCCGGTCTGACCCCAGCCGGTCATCCGGCCGTAGACCAGCCTCGGGTTGCGCCGCAGCGCCGGCTCCGGCCCGATGCCCAGCCGCTCTGCCACCCCGGGCCGAAATCCCTCGATCAGCACGTCGGACTCGGTGGCCAGGTCCAGGGCGATCGCGATGCCGGCGGGTTGGCGCAGGTCAAGGGCGATCGAGCGGCGGCCGCGGCCGAGCGGGCCGGTGGCGCCGATCGGCAGCGCGCTGAGTGGATCCTCCTCGGCCCCGATCCGATCGGCCCCGACCCGATCGATCCCCATCCGATCGGCCCCGACCCGATCGATCCGGATCACCTCGGCACCGAGATCGGCCAGCAGCATGCCGAGGAACGGCACCGGCCCGATGGCGGGCAACTCCAGCACCCGCACACCGGCCAATGGACCGGGCATGCTCAGCGCCCCCGGGCCGAACGACGCATCAGAACGGCTCGCCCGACTCGGCCCGCTTGCGCAGCGAATCCGGCGTGCTGAACCGCTCGCCGTGCCGAGCGGCGAGCGCGTCGGCCCGTGCCACGAAGCCCGACAGGCCGCCCGGATAGCCGTTGATGTACTGCAGCACGCCACCGGTCCACGGCGGGAAGCCGATACCCATGATGGAACCGATGTTGGCGTCGGCCACGGTGTTCAGCACGCCCTCGTCCAGGCAGCGCACCGACTCCAGCGCCTCCACGAATAACATCCGCTCGCCGAGTTCGGCAAGCTCGATCCGTGCCGGCTCGCCGGTCGCTGGGAACACCTCGGCCAGCCCCGGCCACAGGCCGGTCCGCCGGCCGTCGGTGTAGTCGAAGAATCCGGCGCCGCGCAGCTTGCCGGGCCGGCCCAGCTCGAGCATCCGGTCCACCACACCCTCGCCGGGGTGGCCGGGATAGCTGCCGCCGGCGGCCTGCACGGCGGCCCGGGTCTCGTTGCGGATCTTGGCCATCAGCTCCAGGTTCAGCTCGTCGGCCAGCTGCAACGCGCCGACCGGGTAGCCGGCCTGGGTGGTGGCCTGCTCGATGGTGGCCGGCGGGATGCCCTCGGTCAGCATGGCCAGCGCCTCGTTGACGAAGGTGCCGATCACCCGGCTGGTGAAGAAGCCGCGGCTGTCGTTGACCACGATCGGGGTCTTCTTGATCTGGGCGGCGTAGTCCAGCGCGCGGGCCAGTGCCTCGTCCGAGGTGCGCTCGCCGCGAATGATCTCCAGCAGCGGCAGCTTGTCCACCGGGGAGAAGAAGTGCAGGCCGATGAAGTCCTGCTGCCGCTGCACTCCCCGGGCCAGCAGGGTGATCGGCAGGGTGGAGGTGTTCGAGCCCAGCAGCGCGTTCGGCGCCAGCACCGGCTCGGTCTCGGCGAACACTCGGTGCTTGAGTTCGACGTTCTCGAACACCGCCTCCACCACCAGGTCGCAGCCGGCCAGATCCGACAGCTCGCCGGTCGGCGTGATCCGGGCCAGCACCTCCTCGCGGCGGGCCTCGGTGAGGGTGCCGCGGCTGACCGCGGCGTCCAGCAACTTGCGGGAATAGTCCTTGCCCCGCTCGGCGGCCTCGGTCGAGACGTCCTTGAGCACCACCTCGATGCCGTTGCGGGCCGAGACATAGGCGATGCCGGCGCCCATCATGCCGGCGCCCAGCACCGCGACCCGGCGTACCTGGCGAGTTGGGTAGCCGGCCGGCCGGCTACCGCCGGCGTTGATCGAGTTCAGGTCGAACCAGAACGCCCGGATCATGTTCTTGCTGATTTGCCCGCGCACCAGGTCGGTGAGGTAGCGGGTCTCGATCCGCAGCGCGGTATCGATGTCGACCTGGCTGCCCTCCACCGCGGTGCACAGGATGTGGTGCGGCGCCGGCATCGGCGCACCCTTGAGCTGCTTGCGCAGGTTGGCCGGGAACGCGGGCAGCATCGCCGCGAGCTTCGGCGTGGCCGGCGTGCCGCCGGGAATCTTGTAGCCGGGCTGGTCCCACGGCTGCCGGGCGTCCGGGTTGGCTCGGATCCAGGCCCGCGCGCCGGCGAGTAACTGCTCGGTGTCGGCGGCCAACTCGTCCACGATGCCGAGCCGCATCGCATCGGCCGGCCGCAGCCGTTGGCCCTGCAGCAGCAGCTTCATCAGCGCGTCCTGCAGGCCCAGCATCCGGACGGTGCGAGTCACCCCGCCACCGCCGGGCAGCAGGCCGAGGGTCACCTCGGGCAGACCGAACTGGCTCTTCGGATCGTCGAGGGCGATCCGGTGGTGGCAGGCCAGCGCGATCTCCAAGCCACCGCCCAGCGCGCTGCCGTTCAGCGCGGCCACCACTGGCCGGCCGAGCGTCTCCAGCCGGCGCAGCTGGGCCTTCACCCGCTCGGCCTTGGTGAAGAACTCCGCGGCGGTGTCGTCGGTTACCGAGCTGAGCAGCCGCAGGTCACCGCCGGCGAAGAAGGTCGGCTTGGCCGAGGTGAGCACCACCCCGGTGATGGCATCGCGCTCGGCATGGAGCCGCTCGACGGTCTCGACGATCGAGCGCTGGAACGTCTCGTTCATGGTGTTGGCCCGGTGCGCGGGGTCGTCCATGGTCAGGGTGACTATTCCGTCAGCGTCGAGCTGCCAGCTGATCATGTTCTCGCTCATCAGATTCGCTCGACGATCGTCGCCACGCCCATGCCGCCGCCGACGCACAGGGTGGCCAGCCCGTAGCGCAATTGCCGCCGTTCCAGCTCGTCGACCAAGGTGCCGAGGATCATTGCTCCGGTCGCGCCCAGCGGATGGCCGAGCGCGATCGCGCCGCCGTTGACGTTCACCTTCTCCGGTGGCACCTGCAGATCCCGCAGGAACTTCAGCACCACCGCCGCGAACGCCTCGTTCACTTCGAACAGGTCGATGTCCTCGGCGGTCAGGCCGGCCTTGGCGAGCGCCTTGCGGGCGGCCGGTGCGGGCCCGGTGAGCATGATGGTCGGCTCCTCGGCCACCACCCCGGTGGCCACCAGCCGGGCCCGCGGGGTGAGCCCGGCGGCCTGCCCGGCCGGCTCGCTGCCGATCAGCATGAGCGCGGCGCCGTCCACGATGCCGGAGGAGTTGCCCGCCGTGTGCACGTGCCGGATCTTTTCCACCCAGTGGTACTTCTGCAGCGCCACCGCGTCGAAGCCGCCCTGGCTGCCCACCTCGGCGAAGGACGGCTTGAGACCGGCCAGCGACTCGCAGGTGGTGCCGGCCCGGGGAAACTCGTCGCGTTCCAGCACCGCGAGCCGATTGCGATCCCGGACCGGTACCAGCGAGCGGTCGAAGGCGCCGTTGGCTTGGGCCTTGGCCGCCTTGGCTTGCGAGTCGACGGCGAAGGAATCGACGTCGTCCCGGCTGAATCCCTCGATGGTGGCGATCAGATCCGCACTGATGCCCTGCGGCACGAAGCTGGTCGCGTAGGCCGTCTCCGGGTCCATCGCCCAGGCGCCGCCGTCGGAGCCCATCGGCACCCGGGACATCGACTCCACCCCGCCGGCCAGCAGCAGGTCCTCCCAGCCGGAGCGCACCTTCTGGGCGGCGATGTTCACCGCCTCCAGGCCGGAGGCGCAGAACCGGTTGACCTGCACACCGGGCCCGCAGCGCTCCAGGCCGGCGGCCAGCGCGGCGGTCCGCGCGATCACCGCGCCCTGGTCACCGACCGGGGTGACCACGCCCAGCACCACGTCTTCGATCAGCGCCGGATCCAGCGCCGGGTTGCGCCGCTGGATCTCCTCGATCAACCCGACCACCAGTGAGACCGGCTTGGTCTCGTACAGCGATCCGGTCTGCTTGCCGCGCCCGCGTGGGGTGCGGATCGCGTCGTAGATGAAGGCTTCGGTCGACATCACGGCCCTTCGGGAAAGCGGCGGGGGCGAACTAATGACACCGTAACTGTCACAGTGCTCTGGTGACAGTGTTAGTGGCATCACGCCTATAGTGACCCCGTGCGCCCCATCCCGACCGAGAGCCCGACTGGTTCAGCAACAGCGGGGGACGGCGGGCTGCTCACCATCGACGAACTCGCCTCGCGGACCGGGTTGACCGTGCGGACCATCCGGTTCTACGCCGCCGAGGGGCTGCTGCCGGCGCCGATCCGGCGTGGCCGGCTCGCCTACTACGGACCGCCGCACCGGATGCGGCTGGAGTTCATCCGAGAGCTGCAGGACTACGGCTACACCCTCGCCGCGATCGAGCGGGTGCTAGCCCGGATACCGTTCGAGGTGGCACCCGGCGACCTGGCGCTGCACCGGGCGCTGCTCGCGCCGTGGGCACCGGAACGCGGCGAGGAGTTCGACCGGGCCGGCCTGCAGCGGCGAGCCGGCCGCGAGCTGGACGAGGCGGCGCTGGACTTCCTGCTGGCGATGGGCACCCTCGAGCGATCAGGCGACGACCGCTACCGGACGACCTCCGCGCTGCTGGCGATGGGCATCGAACTGATGGACATGCCGGTGCCGCGCACCGTGCTGACCCAGGCCGCCGCGGTCATCCTGCACCACGCCACGGCCGCCGCCGAGGAGCTTTCCGAGGTGTTCCGGCGTGGGGTCTGGGAACCGTACCGGCGGGGTGAGCTGGCCCGGATCGACCAGGAGCAGCTGGCCGCGGTGGTGTCGCGGCTGCGACCGATCGCGGTGCAGAGCCTGGTCACCGCGTTCGAGCGGGCCGCCGACCGGGCGATCCGGCAGCCGGCGCCGAGGGCCTGACCACGCCGGCCGGCTCGGCTGGAGCAGACTTGAGCAATGACTACCCGATTTGGCATTTTCGTACCGCAGGGCTGGCGGATGGACCTAGTCGGCATCGCCGACCCGGTCGAGCAGTGGGAGGCGATGACGGCGGTCGCCAAGGCGGCCGACGCCGGTAGCTGGGACTCGATCTGGCTCTACGACCACTTCCACACGGTTCCGGAGCCGACCGCGGCGACCACCTTCGAGTGCTGGACCACCACCGCGGCGCTGGCTCGGGACACCCACCGGGTGAACATCGGCCAGATGGTCGGTTGCAACGGTTACCGCAATCCCGCGCTGTACGCCAAGATCGCCTCCACAGTGGACGTGGCCAGCCACGGCCGGCTCTACGCCGGCATCGGCGCCGGCTGGTACGAGCACGAGTGGCGGGCCTACGGCTACGAATGGCCGGAGCTGAAGGACCGGATGGGTGCCTTCGGCGAGGCGGTGCAGATCGTCCACGGCATGTGGGCCCAGGACGGCTTCCAGTTCAAGGGCCGCCACTACTCGGTCGACCGGCCGTACAACGAGCCGAAGGGTGTGCGCAAGCCGCACCCGTCGTTGTGGATCGGCGGCGGCGGGGAGCGGGTGACGCTCAGGCTGGTGGCCCAGTACGGCGACGCGGCCAACTTCGGCGCCGGCGATCCGGCCGCCATCCGGGCGAAGATCGCCACCCTGCGCCAGCACTGCGACGCCGCCGGCCGGGACTTCGACCAGATCATCAAGTCGACCAACCTGAACGTGTTCCCGCTGGATGCCGGCCAGGACCCGGAACGGGCCACCGAGCGGGCCCGCGGCGGCGTGGACTGGGAGTCCTTCGCCGAGCAGACCGTGATCGGCACCGATAGCGAGATCGCCGAGCGGCTGGCCGCGGCCGTCGATGCGGGAGCCGACTACGTCATCCTCTACGTGCCCGGGGTGGCCTACGATCTGGACTTGGTAAGCCGGGTCGAGGCGATCACCCGGCTGCTCGACTGATCGGGCAGGAGTCCACGTGAGGACCATCTCGCACTGGATCGACGGCCGGCCGGTGACCGGCAGCTCCACCCGGACCGCGCCGGTCTACAACCCGGCCACCGGCGAGGTGCAGGCCGAGGTGCTGCTGGCGGGCGCCGCCGACGTCGAGGCGGCGGTGCGCAGTGCCAGCGAGCGCTTCGACACCTGGTCCCAGAGCTCGCTCAGCGCACGCACCGAAATCCTGTTCGCCTTCCGCAACCTGGTGCACGCGCACAAGCCGCAGCTGGCCGAGATCATCTCCGACGAGCACGGCAAGGTGCTCTCCGACGCCGCCGGTGAGGTGCAGCGCGGGCTGGAGGTGATCGAGTTCGCCTGCGGCATCCCGACCCTGCTCAAGGGCAGCTTCTCCGACCAGGTGTCCACCGGCGTGGACGTGTACTCCTTCCGGGAACCGCTCGGCGTGGTCGCCGGCATCACCCCGTTCAACTTCCCGGCGATGGTCCCGATGTGGATGTATCCGGTGGCCATCGCCTGCGGCAACACCTTCGTGCTCAAGCCCAGCGAGCGGGATCCTTCGGTGTCGGTGCTGATCGCCGAGCTGTGGCAGCGGGCCGGACTGCCGGACGGCGTCTTCAACGTGGTCAACGGCGACGCCGAGGCCGTCGACGCGCTGCTGGATGCCCCGGCGGTCGCGGCGATCTCGTTCGTGGGCTCCACTCCGATCGCCCGCTACATCCATCAGCGGGCCGGCGCGAACGGCAAGCGGGTGCAGGCGCTGGGCGGAGCCAAGAACCATGCGGTGGTGCTGCCGGACGCCGACCCCGGCTTCGCCGCTGACCACCTGGTGGCTTCCGCCTTCGGCTCGGCCGGCGAACGGTGCATGGCCATCTCGGCCGCGGTGGCGGTGGGCCGGCAGGCCGACGCGCTGCTGGACACCGTCGCCGCCAAGGCCCGCGCGGTCAAGGTGGGCAGCGGGCGGCAGCCGGACAGCGAGATGGGGCCGGTGATCACGGCCGCTGCCCGCGACCGGATCGTCGGGCTGATCGATACCGGCGAACGGCAGGGTGCCGAGATCACCGTCGACGGCCGCAAGCTGGTGGTGCCCGGCCACGAGGGCGGATTCTTCCTCGGTCCGACCGTGATCGACCGGGTGCGACCGGAGATGGACGTCTACCGCGAGGAGATCTTCGGCCCGGTGCTGACGGTGGTGCGGGCCGAGCACGTGGACGAGGCCATCGAGTTGATCAACCGCAACCCGTACGGCAACGGCACCGCCATCTTCACCTCCAGCGGCGCGGCCGCCCGGCGGTTCCAGCGTGGCGTGCAGGTCGGCATGATCGGCATCAACGTGCCGATCCCGGTGCCGATGGCCTACTACTCCTTCGGCGGCTGGAAGGACTCACTGTTCGGCGACAAGCACGTGCACGGGCCGGAAGGGGTTTCCTTCTACACCAGGGCGAAGGTGGTCACCGCGCGCTGGCCGGAACCGGCCCAGCAGAGTTCGGCGAGTTACCACTTCCCGACCAGCAGCTGAGGTCGTCAAGCGGACTGACTCAGCTGGGCTGGCCGCCGATCCAGGTCTGGTGGATCAGCGGCACCCCGGGCCGGTAGGCCAGGTGCAGGTAGGACGGCGCGTCGAGCACCACCAAGTCGGCCCGCTGGCCGACCGCGAGCCGGCCGATGTCGTTGCGCCGCAGCGCCTTCGCGCCGCCGACGGTGGCCGCCCGGACCGCCTCGGCCGGTGTCATCCGCAGCTGCACGACCGCCAGCGCGATGGCCAGCGGCATCGAGGTGGAGTATCCCGAGCCGGGGTTGCAGTCGGTGGCCAGTGCCACTGTGGCGCCGGCGTCCAGCAGCGCTCGGGCGTTCGGATAGGGCGACCGGGTGGAGAACTCGACCAGCGGCAGCAGGGTGGCCACGGTGGCCGAACCGGCCAGCGCGTCGACATCGGCGCCCGTGAGGTGGGTGCAGTGGTCGGCGCTGGCGGCGTCCAGCTCGACCGCGAGCTGGACGCCGCCACCGGCGGTGAGCTGGTTGGCATGCAGCCGAGGCTGCAGGCCGGCCGCGATGCCGGCCCGCAGCACCGCCCGGCTCTCCTCCACGTCGAAGGCACCCTGCTCGCAGAACACGTCCACCCACCGGCAGTACGGCGCGCAGGCATCGAGCATCCGCCCGCACACCAGCCGCAGGTAGTCGGTCCGGTCGGCGTGCTCGGGCACCACGTGTGCCCCCAGGAAGGTCACCTCCGGGGTCAGCTCGGCGGCCAGCCGAACCGAGCGCTGCTCGGTGGCGAGATCCAGCCCGTAGCCGGACTTGCACTCGAAGGTGGTCACCCCGCCGGCCCGCAGCTCGGCGGCCAGCCGGGCCAGGTTGGCCCGCAGCTGCTCATCGCCGGCCGCCCGGGTGGCCGCCACCGTGGAGCGAATACCGCCTGCCGTGTAAGGCTGACCGGTCATCCGGGCGGCGAACTCGGCGGCCCGGTCGCCGGCGAAGACCAGGTGCGCGTGCGAGTCGACGAAGCCGGGCAGCACGCACCGTCCGGCCAACTCGACCCGTCGGTCCGCGGCCGGTGCGTTGGCCGCCGACCCCAGCCAGCCGATCCGGTCACCGTCGATCAGCAGCGCGGCATCGGACAGCTCACCGAGTTCGTCGTCCTGGGTGGCCAGCAACCCGATTCCGGTCAGCAGCGTCGTCGTCACCGGGCAAGTATCGCGGCAAACCGAGCGGCGGCGGTGCGAGGAGTTCCTCGCACCGCCGCCGCGGTCGAACTACTGCCCTACGGCGCCGTGGTGCTGGCCAGTGCCGCGAGTGCCGGCACGAACGCCGCCGCGTTCGGCGTGCCGATCCCGGTCACCGCGTCCCAGCCGGGCCCGGCGGTGTAGCCCGGGATACCGGAACCTGCCTGGATGTTGTCGCCACGGGTGACGTCGAACAGCGAGGTTGCGGCGGCCGGCGAGTTGGCCAGCTGGTAGAGGTCATCGTTGATCAGGCCGAGGTCCTTGCCCGCGTACTGGTCGGCGATGGCCACCACGCCCGCGAACATCGGCGCTGCCGCCGAGGTTCCACAGACGCCGAAATAGCCGCCGAAGCCGGGCGCGGTGTCCAGCACGATGACGTAGGTGTTGCAGGAGGCGATCATCGAGATGTCCGGCACGCCACGGCTCGTTGCCGGGATGCTCGCCGAACCGGCGGGCAGGCTGTCCTGCCAGGAGGGCCGGCCGAACACCTTGCTGTAGCCGCCACCGGAACCGTTCCAAGCCACTTCCCGCTCGCCGGGGTTGCTGGAGCAGTACACCGGCGGGTGGGCCGAGTCAACGGTGAGGCCGGTGAAGACGTCGGTGCACAGGTTGGTGCCACCGATCGCGGTGACCAGCGGGTCGGAGGACGGCCAGCCGACCTGCGGGGTTGACAAGGTCGTGCCGCCCTGGCCCACCGGCTGCTTGCTGGAACCGGTGCTGCCGTTGTCCCCGGAGCTAGCCACGAAGGTGACGCCCTGCGCGGTGCCGCTGGTGAAGGCGTGGCGGAGGTTCTGCAGCGACTGACTGGACCCGAAGGAGTCCTCGGCTGCGCCAAAGCTCTGACTGACCACGTCGGCCAGGTGGTTGTCCACGACGTACTGCTCGGCGTTCATCATGTTCGGAAAGCCCTGCACGCCCAACGTTTCCGCGGTCGGTGTGCTGACCAGCAGGATATTGGCCTGCGGGGCGGTGGCGTGCGAGTACTCGATGTCCAGCGCGGTCTCCAGCGACCAGGCGTTGCTGGCCTCCTGACCCGGGGAATTGTTGGCCGGCGGGTTCTTCACCTGGTGGTTGCCGAACTCCAGCGTGCTGAAGGTCGGCATGCCGGCGGCGCAGGCGACGTCGGGCATACCACACATGAGCGGCAGGCCGTACGCCTGGCTGAAGGTCTTCAGGTCGGCGGCGGCCTGGTCATAGCCGAAGGAGTCGACGATCGCGATGGTCTTGCCCTGCCCGGCGTAACCGGCGGCGTAGAGCGAGTTCAGGTTGTAGGAACCCTGGATGCCGACCGGCGTGAACCGGCGGGACCTGGCCGTGTATGCGGGGCCCGGTGCTGCCTCGGGGCCGGACAGGTAGACGCTCTCGGCCGGCAGGTGGGACTGGACTGTAGGCAGCGCGCTGGACGGCTGCGCGCCGGCGTGACCGGATACGGTCAGGCCGATGGCGCCCAGCGCGCAGGCGGCGATCGCGATCGCGATCCGGCGCCGGCTGCTGACGTAGGTTGACACTGTTGAAAGGCCTCCAGGCGGTAAGCAGATCATCACAGATTGGTGATCTTGTGGAATTAAGGCTGCCGAATATTTGCATACGGCAAGCACCGGGTCAACGCAGGCACCGATGGATCCGAAATGTCATGTCCTTTTCAGGCAATACTCCACGACATCGGCAGGACGGCCGCGGATTCTATTCCGTTCGGGACGGCTTCGCGGCCGAAATGCGGTCACCGGCATCGGTCAACACCTGGCACACCTCGGCCTCGCTGGTCTGGCCGAAGTCCAGGTAACCCTGGCTCACCGAGCGGAAGCTCGGCGGCTGCCACGGACAGACCAGCGCGTCCACCTGCCCGGCCAGCGCCTGACAGGTTCCCGGCGCGCCGATCGGCACCGCCAGCAGCAGCCGGCCGGCGCCGGCCAAGCGCAGCGTGGCAACCGCCGCCCGCATGGTGGCGCCGGTGGCCAGCCCGTCGTCCACCACGACCACCGGCCGGCCGGCGAGCTCCAGTGGCTGCCGATCCCCACGGTAGCGAATCGCCTGCTCCCGCAAGGCATCCAGCTCGGTACGGCAGGCTTCGGCGAACTCTGCCGCCGGCACTCGGCGCTGCTGCAGCACCGGCTCGTTACGGACCACCGCGGTCTGGTCGCCGATCGCCGCGATCGCGCCCATCGCCAGCTCCGGCTGGCCGGGCAGGCCGACCTTGCGGACCAGCAGCACGTCCAGTGGCGCGTGCAGCGCGGCGGCCACCCGACCGGCCACCGGGATGCCGCCGCGCGGCAGGCCGAGCACCAGCAACCGGTCCCGCCCGGCCGGCTGGTCGGTGAGCTGCCGCGCCACCTGCTCGGCCAGCACCTCACCGGCCTGGACGCGGTCGGCGTACGGCTGCCGATCGGTTCTGGCGAAGAACACCTCCTCAGCAAAGCACCGATCGCGGCCGGCCGACAGCCGATGGAGGTGCCGCGGGCCGCCGGTCAAGGTTCTAGAGTCGGTCGGGTGATCGGGCCGAGTTGGGACAGCATCCGGTTGTTCCTGCACGTGCTCGCGGCCACCATCTGGGTCGGCGGTCAGCTGACCCTGGCGGCGCTGGTGCCGGCGCTGCGCGGTGCCGGGCTGGACGTGCCCCGGCGGGCCGCCCGGGCGTTCAACCAGATCGCCTGGCCGGCCTTCGCGGTGCTGGTGGCCACCGGCGTCTGGAACGTGGCCGCCGAGCATGACCAGGTGCACGGCCGGTACCGGACGACGCTTGTCGTCAAGCTGGTCGTGGTGGCGGTGTCCGGGGTCGCGGCCGCGGCGCACGCTCGCTCGCGCAACCGGACGGCGCTGGCGGTGTTCGGCGCGCTGACCGGGCTCAGCGCGCTCGCGGCGCTGTTCCTCGGCGTGCTGCTGGCCGGCTGACTACTGCTTGGCCGCTGCCTTCTGCTCCTTCTTGTACGCGCGCACCTTCTGCAGGGACTCCCCGTCCACCACGTCGGCCGCCGACCGGAACGTGTCGGGAACCCCGAAGATGCCCGTCGCCTCCTGCCAGCCGGTCGGCTGGACGCCGAACTGCTTGGCCAGCAGCGCGGCGAAGATCTTTGCCTTCAGCTCGCCGAATCCGGGCAGCGCGGCGACCCGGTCGACCAGCTCGCGGCCGGTGGTCGCCTCGGTCCAGATCCGTTCGGTCTGGCCGTCGTAGCGCTGCACCACAGCCCGGCACAGCTCCTGCACCCGCTTGGCCATCGCGGCCGGGAACCGGTGCAACGCCGGCACCCGACGGAACAGCTGCTCGAACGCTTCCGGGTCGAAGCTCGCGATCTCGTGCGCGTCGAGCCGCTGGACTCCCATCCGCTCGGCGAGCACCTGTGGTGAGGTGAAGGCCTTCTCCATCGGGATCTGCTGGTCCAGCAGCATGCCCGTCAGCAGCGCCAGCGGATCCGTAGTCAGCAGCTCGTTGGCGGCATCGGTGGTGGCGAGTTGCATGCTGAGATCCCACCACATCTTCGGCCGCAATGGCGGTAAAGGATTCATGCGCACTATTCACATAAAGGCCAACACGGTCGTAAGCTCTGGGCCATGATGCGCCGCCGACCGACCGCCATAGCGTTGGCTATCGCGGTACTGATGATCTCCATCCTCACACCGGCAACCCATGCCGGCGCCGCCACCTCCAATGGCCAGTACTGGCCCTACGTCAACTACACGACGCGCACGTGTATCACCGGCATTGGGACCCACGACCACCAGCTCACCGCGAGTAGCTGTAACGGCACTGCAGGTCAGCTGTGGTCGCTGTCCACCAACACCCGATCCTGCTGTGGATACGTTTACCACCAGATCATCGGAGGTCCAGGCGGCCTGTGCATCGGGGTGCGTAACGGTAGTACCAGTTCGGGTGCGGCGGTCGTCGAGGGCAACTGCTATGAGGCCAATGACCAGTACTGGGCGATCATCTATACCGGCCAGGCCAGCATTCACAACGGCGAGCCGCTGTTCATGATGGCGAACTGGGGTTCCGGAAAGTGCATCAGGCCGTACGGCGGCACCGGCGTCAGCCTGGAGCAGAACAACTGTGACCGGACTGGCCACCTCTGGGGCAACAGCTATGGCGTGTGACCGAGCGACGATCCGCTGACCCGATCCGGTTCAGCCCTCGCGCATCGGCACCCGCACGTCGCGCTCGGCCGCCACCTCGTCCGCGCGCGAATAGCCCGCATCGACATGCCGGATCACGCCCATGCCCGGATCGTTGGTCAGCACCCGCTCCAGCTTCTGCGCGGCCAGCTCGGTGCCGTCGGCCACGCTGACCTGGCCGGCGTGGATGGACCGGCCGATGCCGACCCCACCACCGTGGTGGATGGACACCCAGGACGCGCCGCTGGCCACGTTGACCAGGGCGTTGAGCAACGGCCAGTCGGCGATCGCGTCCGAGCCGTCGGCCATCGCCTCGGTCTCCCGGTACGGGGAGGCCACCGAACCGCAGTCCAGGTGATCGCGGCCGATCACGATCGGCGCCTGGATCTCACCCCGGCTGACCAGATCGTTGAACGCCAGGCCGGCCTTGTCCCGCTCGCCGTAGCCGAGCCAGCAGATCCGGGCCGGCAGCCCTTGGAAGTGCACCCGCTCCTGGGCGAGGGTGATCCATCGCTTCAGCGACTCGTTCTCCGGGAATAGTTCGAGAATCGCCTTGTCAGTGCGGGCAATGTCTGCCGGGTCACCGGACAAGGCCGCCCACCGGAACGGGCCCTTGCCCTCGCAGAACAGCGGCCTGATGTAGGCCGGCACGAAGCCGGGGAAGTCGAATGCCCTGCTGTAACCGGCTAGTTGTGCCTCGCCACGGATCGAGTTGCCGTAGTCGAACACCTCGGCGCCGGCGTCCTGGAAGCCGACCATGGCCTCCACGTGCCGGGCCATCGAGGCGCGCGCCCGGCCGGTGAACTCCGCCGGCTTGCTGGCCGCGTACTCCTTCCAGTCGGCGAACTCGACCCCGATCGGCAGGTAGGCCAGTGGGTCGTGCGCGGAGGTCTGGTCGGTGACGATGTCGATCGGAGCGCTGTTGGCCAGCAGCTGCGGCACCAGCGAGGCGGCGTTGCCGAGCAGCCCGATGGACAGCGGCCGGCGGGCGTCGCGTGCCTCGACGGCGAGATCCAACGCGTGCTGCAGCGAGTCGGCTTGCACGTCCAGGTAGCGGTGTTCGATCCGGCGCGCGATCCGGCTGGGATCGCACTCGATGCAGATCGCCACCCCGTCGTTCATGGTCACCGCCAGCGGCTGGGCGCCGCCCATGCCGCCGAGGCCGGCGGTCAGCGTGATGGTGCCGGCCAGCGTGCCGTCGAACCTCTTGGCGGCGACCGCGGCGAACGTCTCGTAGGTGCCCTGCAGGATGCCCTGGGTGCCGATGTAGATCCAGGATCCGGCGGTCATCTGGCCATACATGGTCAGCCCGAGCTTCTCCAGCCGGCGGAACTCCTCCCAGTTGGCCCAGTCACCGACCAGGTTGGAGTTGGCGATCAGCACCCGGGGCGCCCACTCGTGGGTCTGCATGACGCCGACCGGGCGCCCGGACTGCACCAGCAGCGTCTCGTCCAGCCGCAGTGTGGTCAGCGTCCGGACGATGGCGTCGTAGGAGTTCCAGTCCCGGGCGGCCTTGCCGGTGCCGCCGTAGACGACCAGCTCGTCCGGATGCTCGGCCACCTCGGGATCGAGGTTGTTCATCAGCATCCGCAGTGGGGCCTCGGTCTGCCAGCCGCGGGCGGAGAGTTCGGTGCCACGCGCGGCGCGGACGGTACGGGCGGTCGAAGTCATCTGTCCATGGTGGACCGGACGCCCAGCGGCACGCTAGAGCGGGGTATCAGGGCCGGTCGGCCAGCTCCACCAGCTCGGCCAGCGTCGGCAGCAGCCGCTGGCCGAGCTCGATGTCCCCGGTCAGGTCTCGGTCCTCCAGGCCGGTCGGCAGTTCGACGCATAGCGCGACGGCCTGCCGCTGGGCCGGCGAGAGCGGCGGCTCGCTGATCCGGATGGCGCGCAGCGCGGCGACCAGCTCGCAGGCCACCAGCAGCGCGTAGCGATCCGCCGCGCCGCGCAGCTTGCGGGCCGCCAGCGAGGCGAAGCTGGCGGTGTCCTCGATGCCACGGGACAGCGTGATGCTCTGGGTGGACGCCGGGTCGGCCGCCGCCCGCAGGTCGCCGAGCGCGGCGGCGGCCACGTACTCGACCACCATCACCCCGGACGCGCCGGGCGTCCCGTCGCCCAGGAACGGCTCCAGGCCGGTGTGGTTGGGTTCGCTGACGTAGGTCAGCCGGTTCAACCCCAGCTGCGCCGACTGGATCGCCGCGATCGCCGCCGTGTCACTGGCCAGCGCCAGGTAGCCGGCATGGAAGCCGCCGTGGTGGGCCACCGAGCCGTCGGACAGGATCGACGGGTTCTCCGAGGGCGCATTGGCGAACGCCGCCACGGTGCTGCCGAGGCCGGTGAGCGCGTCCAGCAGGATGCCGTGTGCCTGCGGCAGCGCGCGCAGCCCGTACGGGTCCTGGATCCGGGCCGGCTTGGCCGAGCCGATCAGGCCGCGCATCACCCGGCAGGTGGCGCGCGCGCCCGGCATCGGCGTGGCCAGCTCCACCGGTGGCGCATAGGCCTCGGCGTTGCCGCGCACGGCGGCGAAGCTCAGCGCCGCCACCACCAGCGCAGCCCGGGCGCTGATCCGGAAACTGTGCAGGGCCAGCGCGGCGTCCGACAGCGCGGCGGCGTTGCTGGAGATGAACGGCAGCGCGTCGTGCGGGGAGAACACCAACTCGGCACTGCCGTGCAGCAGCGACCGAGCCTGCATCGCCAGCGCGGTGGTGGCCAGCGCGGACAACTCGGCGGTGCCGATCCCGACGAACTCCCGGATGATCGGCAGCGCGTCGGCATTGATCATGTCCGACAGCGCTTGCACCACCTGCCAGCGCACGCCGGCCCCGCCGGCGCACAGCTGGTTGAGCCGTATCACCAGCATCGCGCGCACCCGGTCATCGGAGCGGGCCGGCCCGGCCGAGGTGGCGTGGCTGCGCAGCAGGGCCTGGGCGCTGGCGGTGTCCGGGCGCACCGGCACCAGCCGGTTCGCGCCCACCCCGGTGGTCAGTCCGTAGATGGCCCGCTGCTCACCGGCAAGCACCGCCTGCTCGTGCGAGCGCAGCACCCGCTGCCGAGCTTCCTCGGTCACCTCGACCGTCACCGGGCCGGTCACCGCGGTTGCGATGTCAGCCGCGCTGAGAGACTGGCCATCGATGCGTAGCACGCCCGACCTCCTCCGATTTCGCCCATTAGGCATAACGATTCGGTGACGGTCCCGCGACGGCGTGCCCGACTCTTGATACCGCCTGGCGCCGGCCGGGACGTACCGCGCCGGCCACGGCGTCTCCACGCTAGCGATCCGCAATTGCCCTGTGAAGTCAAGCCTTACCCGGTCGATCGGTCGCGCGGCGCCCCGGCTGGCCGGCACCCCGGACCAGAATGGCCGCCCCGACCGCCGCGTTGTCGCCGAAATGACCGCGCGGACCGCTGCTCCGGCGTGGTGAAAGAATGCTCCTTCACGACGTTGCACCACGATTGAGCATCAGCTGGCCAGTCCGTCTCCTCGGGACACAGTGGTCCCGACCGGCATGGAAGAGACCCGCTCGTGATCCGGTTCGACTCGGTTTCCAAGCGCTATCCCGACGGCACGGTGGCGGTGGATCGCCTCGACCTGACCGCTCCCTCGGGCCAGATCACGGTGTTGGTGGGTCCGTCCGGCTGCGGCAAGACCACCTCGTTGCGGATGATCAACCGGATGATCGTGCCCACCGAGGGTCGGATCTGGCTGGACGACCAGGACACCGGGACGCTCCGACCGCACGAGCTGCGCCGGCAGATGGGTTATGTCATCCAGCACGCCGGGCTGTTCCCACACCGGACGATCGTGGACAACATCGCGACCGTGCCGTACCTGCTCGGTTGGGACAAGAAGAAGGCCCGGGACCGGGCGCATGAACTGCTGGAGCGGGTCGGCCTGCCCGCGCAGTTCGCCAAGCGTTATCCGGCCCAGCTGTCCGGCGGCCAACAGCAGCGGGTCGGGGTGGCTCGGGCGCTGGCCGCCGACCCACCGGTGATGTTGATGGACGAGCCGTTCAGCGCGGTGGATCCGGTGGTGCGCGCCCAGCTGCAGGAGGAGTTCCTGCGATTGCAGGGTGAACTGGGCAAGACCATCGTGTTCGTGACGCATGACATCGACGAGGCGATCAAGCTCGGCGACCAGGTGGCGGTGATGCGGGTCGGTGGACACCTGGCCCAGCTGGCCAGTCCGGCCCAGTTGTTGAGCGAGCCGGTCGACGCGTTCGTGGCCGGCTTCGTCGGCCGGGACCGCGGCTATCGCGCGCTCGGCTTCAGCACCGTGCCCGCGCTGCCCACCCGGGACGAGCAGACGGTGCGACTGAACTCGCCGTTCGAGGGCACCGACAACGCCGACGGCTGGCTGCTGGTGGTGGACGACCGCAACGAGCCGCAGGGCTGGCTGAAGGCATCCGAGGTCTCGCCGGGCAGGCCGGTCACCGAGCAGCAGGTGCATCGAGGCGGCACCCTGGCCAGCCAGGGTGGCAGCCTGCGTGCCGCGCTGGATGCCTGCCTGTCCTCACCCACCGGACGCGGTGTGGTGGTCGATGAGGCCGGCGCGTTGGTCGGCAGTATCACCGCCTCGGAGGTGCTGGCGTTGATCGAGGGCCGCTCCGACCAGACCGTGGCCGGTCGATGATCCACTACTTCTCCCAGAATCGCGAGGAGATCCTGTCCTGGTTGGGCTGGCATGCGCGGCTCTCGGCGCTGCCGCTGCTGTTCGGGCTGCTGATCTCGCTGCCGCTGGGCTGGCTGGCCCGGCGGTTTCGGTGGGCCTATCCGCCGATGGTGAGCATCGCCGGCCTGCTCTACACGATCCCGTCGCTGGCGCTGTTCATCATGTTGCCAGGCATTCTCAAGACCAAGATCCTGGACCCGAACAACGTGGTGGTGGCGCTGACCATCTACACCGTCGCGCTGCTGGTCCGGGTGGTCGCCGACGGCCTGGCCGCGGTTCCGGAGGACGTGCTGCAGGCTGCGACCGCGATGGGTTACCGCCGGTTCGGCCGGTTGGTCCGGGTGGAGCTGCCGATCGCGGTGCCGGTGATCGCCGCCGGCCTGCGGGTGGCCGCGGTCTCCAACGTCAGCCTGGTGTCGGTGTCTGCGCTGATCGGGGTGCCGGAACTGGGCCAGCTGTTCACCAATGGCTTCCAGCTGGACTACCAGACACCGATCCTGCTCGGCATCCTGCTCTCGGTGCTGCTCGCGCTGGCCTTCGACAGCACGATCCAACTGTTCACCCGATGGCTGACGCCCTGGCGACGGGCGGTGCGCCCGGCATGATCGTCACCGACGTCTCGAACTGGCTTTCCGACCCCAGCCACTGGTCCGGCCCGGACGGGGTGCCCGCCCGGCTGCGCGAGCATCTGCAGTATTCGCTGCTGGCGATGCTGATCGCGGCCGCCATCGCGATCCCGCTGGGCCTGCTGATCGGGCACACCAGGCGCGGCACGTTCGCGGTGGTGGCCATCGCCAACTCGTTCCGGGCGCTGCCCACGGTCGGCCTGCTCACCTTCTTCTACATCCTGCTGGCACCGCACATCCACGGCACCGGCACCGCCAGCTACTTCATCCCGAGTGAGATCGTGCTGATCCTGCTGGCCATTCCGTCCATGCTGAGCAACACCTACGCCGGCATCGACAACGTCGATCCGGGTGTCAAGGATGCCGCCCAGGGCATGGGCATGCGTGGCTCGCAGGTGCTCTGGCGGGTCGAGTTGCCGAACGCGCTGCCGCTGATCTTCTCCGGCGTCCGTGCCTCGTTCCTGCAGGTGATCGCCACCGCGATCGTCACGGCCTACGTCGGCCTGGGCGGTTTCGGCAGGTTGCTGCTCGACGGGCTGGCCTCGCAGGACTATCCGCAGATGGCCTCCGGCGCGGTGCTGGTCGCGGTGCTGGCGCTGCTGGTCGACCTGCTGCTGGCGCTCGTGCAGCGGTATGTCGTCTCGCGCGGGGTCACCGGCCGGTACCCCCGACGCCAGCTACCGGACGAGCAGGCCGAACGGATATTGGTCACCGCAGGCTCGGCAACCTGAGCATTCCACTACTATCTGGACGTCAACCGACAGGGGAGCTAGAGAATGAAGAGCGCACGTGGATTGACCGCGATCGTCGCTGCCGCCGGCCTGCTGGTACTCGCGGCATGCGGGAGCAGCTCCAACCCCACCTCGGCCGGTGGTAGCGGCAGCAAGGCGCCGACCGACACCATCGTGGTGGGTTCGGCGAACTTCCAGGAGAACGTGGTGCTTGCCGACATCTACGCCGAGGCATTGAAGGCCAAGGGCGTCAAGGTGTCCACCAAGCTCAACATCGGTAGCCGGGAGACCTATATCCCGGCGCTGAGGGACGGCTCGATCGACCTGATCCCGGAGTACTCCGGCGTGCTGTTGCAGTACTTCGACAAGACCGCCACCGCGGTCAGCAGCGAGGATGTGCTGGCAGCGCTGCAGAAGGCGGTGCCGGCCCCGCTCACCGTGCTGGACCAGTCCCAGGCCCAAGACAAGGACGCGATCGTGGTCACCAAGGCCACCGCCGACAAGTACAGCCTGCAGTCCATCGCCGACCTGGCCTCCTCGGCCGGCAAGCTCACCCTGGGCGGCCCACCGGAGTTCCAGACCCGGGCCGACGGAATACCCGGGCTGAAGAAGTACTACAACGTCATCTTCAAGACCTTCCGCAAGCTGGACGCCGGTGGCCCGCTGACCGAGAACGGCCTGAAGAACGGCCAGATCGACGCCGGTGACATCTTCACCACCGACCCGCTGATCGCCCAGAACGGCTGGGTGGTGCTGGCCGACCCGAAGAACCTGTACACCGCGCAGAACGTGTTGCCACTGATCAACTCCAGCAAGGCGTCGGACACCGTCAAGAGCGTGCTGAACGCGGTGTCGGCCAAGCTGACCACCGATGACCTGGTCTCGCTGAACGAGAAGGTGCAGATAAACAAGCAGGATCCGGACGCGGTCGCCAAGGAGTGGCTGGCCACCGCCGGCCTCGGCTGAGTGGTCGTCAGCGGATAACGCGGTGGACGGCTTGGCCGGCTTCGACCGGATGTGGCAGGAACTCACCCCGGTCGGCCGGTCGGCCGTCACCGGCGGCTATCGCCGCTACGCCTGGACGGCCACCGACCAGCAACTGCGGGAATGGTTCGCCGCCGAGGCCGGCCGCCGAGGGCTGGGCCTGACCCGGGATCGGGCCGGCAACCAGTGGGCCTGGTGGGGTGATCCCACCGGCGGGCCGGCCGTGGTGCTCGGCAGCCACCTGGACTCGGTGCCCGACGGCGGCGCCTTCGACGGTCCACTCGGCGTGGTATCCGCCTTCGCGGCGCTGGATGTGCTTGTCGAGAAAGGCTATACGCCGTCCCGGCCGGTGGCGGTGGTGAACTTCGGTGACGAGGAGGGCGCTCGGTTCGGCATCGCCTGCGCCGGTTCCCGGCTGTTGACCGGTGCGCTCGATGCCGACCGGGCGCGCGGGCTGACCGATGCCGAGGGGACCAGCATGGCCGAGGCGATGGGACGCGCCGGGCTGGATCCGGCCGGAGTCGGCGCCGATCCGGAATCCCTCGGCAGGATCGGGTGCTTCCTCGAACTGCACGTCGAACAGGGCCGTGGCCTGGCCGAGCTGGGCCAGCCGATCGCGATCGGTTCGGCTATCTGGCCGCACGGCCGCTGGCGGATCGGGCTGACCGGACAAGCCAACCACGCCGGCACCACCCGGCTGGCCGACCGCAACGACCCGATGCTGGCCTGCGCCAGGTTGGTGTTGGCCGCCCGGGCGGCTGCCGAGCGGCACGACTCGGTGGCCACTGTCGGTAAGCTTTCGGTAATGCCCAATGGGGTGAACGCGATTCCGTCGCAGGTCACCGCCTGGCTGGACGCGCGGGGCCCGGCGTCGGTGGGGGTGCGCAGGCTGGTGGCCGAGCTGACAGCGGCCGCCGAGGCCGAGGGCGGCAGCCTCACCGAGGAGTCCTGGACCGAGCAGACGCCGTTCGACACCGGTCTGATCGGCCGGCTGCGCGGCCTGCTGCCGGACGCTCCGGTGCTGGCCACCGGCGCGGGTCATGACGCCGGCATCCTGGCCAACGCCGGGATACCGACCGGCATGCTGTTCGTGCGTAACCCGACCGGCGTCTCGCACTCGCCGGCCGAGCATGCCGAGCTGGCCGACTGCCACCAGGGGGTGCGCGCGCTCAGCAGGGTGCTCGCCGAACTCGCGGCATGACCGGCTACTGGGCCCCCCATGCCTGGCTGGGCGACGGTGTCCGCGACAGCGTCCGGCTGGTCGAGCGAGCCGGCCGCTGGCACTCGGTCGAGCCCGCGGTGCCGGCCGCCGATGGTGACACGGTGCTGCCCGGCCTGGTGCTGCCGGGCCTGGCCAACACCCATTCGCACGCCTTCCACCGGGCGCTGCGCGGTCGTACCCATGACGATGGCGGCACCTTCTGGACCTGGCGGGACCGGATGTACGCACTGGCCCGGCGACTGGAGCCGGACAGCTACCTGGCTCTGGCCCGCGCGGTGTACGCCGAGATGGTGCTGGCCGGGGTGAGCACGGTGGGCGAGTTCCACTACCTGCATCACCGTCCCGGCGGCGACCGGTATCCCGAGGACAACGCGTTCGGGCAGGCGCTGATCCAGGCCGCCGCGGCGGCCGGCCTGCGGATCACCCTGCTGGACGCCTGCTACCTGGCCGGCGGCCTGGACAGCACCGGCTACCTGCCGGTCACCGAGGTGCAGCGGCGGTTCAGCGACGGCACCGTGGCCGGCTGGGCCGATCGGCTGGCCCGGCTGCCGACGGACCAGCCGCATGCCCGGATCGGCGCCGCCATCCACTCGGTGCGGGCGGTGCCGGTCGAGCAGTTGGCTTCGGTGATCCGGGCAGCCGGCGCCCGGCCGTTACACGCGCACGTCTCCGAGCAGCCGGCCGAGAACCAGGCGACATTGGCCAGCTACGGCCGCACGCCGACCGAGCTGTTGGCCGCGGCCGGCTTCGGCGGCCCACGGCACACGGCGGTGCACGCCACCCACCTGACCGATGCCGACATCGCGTTCTACGGGTCAAGCCGTACCAACGTCAGCTTCTGTCCGACCACCGAACGGGATCTGGCCGACGGCATCGGGCCGGCCTCGGCGCTCGCCGAGGCCGGTGCCGTGCTCACCCTGGGCAGCGACCAGCACGCCGCCATCGACCTGCTCGAGGAGGCTCGCGCGCTGGAGCTCGACGACCGGCTGGCCAGCCTGCGCCGCGGCCGGTTCAGCCCGGCCCAGCTGGTGCGCGCGCTCACCTCGGCCGGCCACGCCAGCCTCGGCTGGGACGACGCCGGCCTGCTGGCACCCGGCTACCGGGCCGACCTGGTGGCGATCCGGCTGGACACCGTACGGACCGCCGGGTCGTTGCCCGGCCAGGTGATCATGGCCGCCGGGACGGCCGATGTGCACACCGTGCTGGTGGACGGCCGGCCGGTCGTGCGTGACGGGCAGCACGTCCTGGGCGATGTCGGCGCGCTGCTCACGTCCGCGATCCGGTCGCTCTGGTCCTAACCGGGAGCGGCTCAGGCATGGGCGGCCGGCGAACTGATCGGTTCCAGTCGCAACGCGGCCGGCGCCGAGGCCGGCACCGCCGGCCGCGCCGGCAGGACCGGGCGCAGCCGCTGATAGGGCTGGCCGGCGACCGGCCGCTGATCTGGATCGCCCCGATTCGGCCACAGCGCCATCGCCCGCTCGGCCTGGGCGGTGATGGACAGCGCCGGGTTCACCCCGAGGTTGGCCGACAGCGCCGAGCCGTCCACCACGTGCAGGCCGGGATAGCCGTAGAGCCGGTGATAGGGGTCGATCACGCCGGTGTCGGGAGAGTCCCCGATCGGGCAGCCGCCGATGAAGTGGGCGGTCATCGGGATATTGAACAGGTCGCCCCAGGTGCCGCCGGCCACCCCGCCGATGTTCTCGGCGAGCTGCCGGGTGACCTGGTTGGCCACCGGGATCCAGCTGGGGTTAGGCTCCCCGACGCCTTGGGCGGAGGTCAGCCGGGACCGGCCGAACCAGCCGCGCCGGCGGAGCACGGTGATCGAGTTGTTCAGCGACTGCATCACCAGCACGATGATCACCCGCTCCGACCAGTGGTACGGGATGACCGTCTTGAACAGCAGCCCCGGGTTGCGCACCGCGACCGCCAGCCACTGCCGCCATCGCCGGCCGACCGAGCCGCCCTCGGTGAGCGCCGTGCTGAGCAGGCCCATCGCGTTGCTGCCCTTGCCGTAGCGCACCGGTTCGATGTGGGTGTCCGCGTCCGGATGCCAGGACGAGGTGATCGCGACGCCCCGGCTGTAGTCGGCGCGCCGGTTCCGGCTGACCGCGCCGAGCAGCGCCTCCGAATTGGTCCGGCTGAGCTGGCCGAGCCGGCCGGAGATGCCGGGCAGGTGGCTGTCCCGCAGCTGGTGCAGCAGCTTCTGGGTGTTGTAGGTGCCGGCCGCGAACACCACCTGCTCGGCACTGAAGCTGCGCCCGGCCCGGGGTCGCCAGCCGGTGGTCGGCCGGGTGCTGACCAGGTATCCGCCGCCGCGCCGCGGCCGCAGGTCGGTGACCGTGGTCAGCGGATGCACCTCGGCGCCGGCCGCCTCGGCCAGGAACAGATAGTTGGTGGTGAGGGTGTTCTTCGCGCCGTGCCGGCAGCCGGTCATGCAGGCTCCGCACTGCAGGCAGCCGGCCCGGTCCGGTCCGGCGCCGCCGAAGAACGGGTCGGGCGCCGGCACACCCGGCTCCTGCCGGCCGTCCCGGCCGAAGAACACCCCGACCGGGGTGCGGGTGAACGTCTCGCCCCGGCCGAACTGGTCCGCCAGTCGCTGCATCTCGACGTCGGACGCTGTCATCGTCGGGTTGGTCACTACGCCGAGCATCCGTTTGGCCTGCGCGTAGAAGGGGGCCAGTTCGGCACGCCAGTCGGTGATGTGCGCCCACTGCGGGTCGGCGTAGAACGGTGCCGGCGGCTCATACAGCGTGTTGGCGTAGTTGAGCGAGCCACCGCCGACCCCCGCGCCGGCCAGGATCACCACGTTCTTGAGCAGGTGGATCCGCTGCATGCCGGTGCAGCCGAGCCGCGGCGCCCAGAGGAAGTTGCGGACGTCCCAGGACGTCTTCGGGGTGTTGTGCTCGTCGAACCGCTTGCCGGCCTCCAGCACGGCAACCCGGTAGCCCTTCTCGGTCAGCCGGAGCGCGGCCACGCTGCCGCCGAAACCCGAGCCGATCACGATCACGTCATAGTCGAACTGCTGGCCCACTGTCTGGCTCCTTCGGCCACGGCGGTCTCTAGGCCACCATGCATCAGCGCTTCGGGGTTGTCCACCGCAGCAGCATCGGTGACCGGTGGGCAGTGCGTGCAAGGATTCGAGCTATGCGGGTCGTACTGATCACCGGTTGCTCCTCCGGCATCGGCGAAGCCACCGCCCGGCGGCTGAACCGGGCTGGGCACACCGTCTATGCCAGCGCCCGCCGGCCGGAGACCCTGGCCGGGCTGGCCGCCGAGGGCTGCCGGACGGTGGCGCTGGACGTCACCGACGAGCAGTCCATGCTCGCCGCGGTGCGCCAGGTGGAGCAGGAGCAGGGCCGGCTGGACGTGCTGGTCAACAACGCCGGATACGGCCTGTACAGCCCGATCGAGCAGCTGTCGTTGGCCGAGGTACGGCGGCAGTTCGAGACCAACGTCTACGGCCTGGTGCGGCTCTGCCAGCTGGTGCTGCCCGGCATGCGGGCCAGGCGGGCCGGCCGGATCGTCAACGTCTCCTCGATGGGCGGCCGCACCACGCTGCCCGGCGGCGGCGCCTACCACGCCAGCAAGTACGCGGTGGAGGCGATCAGCGACGCGCTGCGGATCGAGGTGCGCCAGTTCGGCATCGACGTGGTCTTGATCGAGCCGGGCGTGGTGCGCACACCCTGGTCCGAGCAGGCGCTGCGGCACCATGCCGGCACCGCGAGCGACGATCCGGCCGAGGATCCGTACGCGGAGTACAAGAAGGCGATCAGCGGGTCCTTCGACCGCGCCTACAGCGGCCCGCTGGCCCGGTTGTCGATCAGTGCCGACACCGTGGCCCGGGTGATCAGCCGGGCCTGCGACACGCCCCGGCCCAGGCCCCGCTACCTGATCAGCCCGATGGCGAGGGCGCTGGTCGCGGCCAAGCGGCTGCTGCCGGACCGGGCGCACGACCGGTTCTTGAAGCAGCAGTACCGGCTGCCCTGAGCCGGCTGGGACACAATGTCTAATCGCCTGGCGCTACCGCCTGCCAGGCGACTGTCAGCTCGCCGAGCCGGTGCCGGTCCGGGGCGGACAGCACCGGCCAGTCCGTGCTCAGCGCATCACACATCGCTCGCCAGCGTTGCCGGTTGCCGAAGGGCGCCAGCGGCGCATGCCGGTCCCAGGCAAGATCCATCGCCTGCAGCAGCGCGTGCACCCGTTGACCCACGACGTTGCGGTGGATCAGCGCCTTGACCAGGCGATCGGCCACCTCGGACGGTCGCTGCAGCAGCTCCGGCCGGCAGAACAGGGTGAGGCTGACCGGGGCCTCGGCGTCGAGTAGCACCCAGCTGCCGCGTCGGCCCAACTCGTCACAGGTGCCCTCGACGATCACCCCGCCAGGCCCCAGCTGCGCCTGCATCGACCGCCAGGCCGGCGCCACCGCCGGCTCCGGATACTGGCGCAGCACGTTCGCCACCCGGACCACCGCCGGCCGCCGGCCGGCCAGCTCGAAGCTGCCCCGCTCGAAGCTCAGGCCAGGGCCGGTGGCGGGCTGCGCGGCGGCCACCCGCGCCGGGTCGAGCTCCAGGCCCAGCACCGCCAGGTCTGGCCGAACTCGGCGCAGCCGGGCCAACAACTCCACCGCCGTTATCGGGCTGGCGCCGTACCCAAGATCAATTACCAGTGGATTCTCTGCAGACCGGATTCGGCCGGCCAGCACGGTGGCAATCCAGTTGTCCATTCGACGCAGCCGGTTGGCACCGGTGGTGCCCCGGGTGGCCAGGCCGAGCGCGCGAGCCCGGCCGGCCGCTAGTCTTGGCCGCTGTCGCATCAGACGGTGGCCGAGCTGATCGAGACATCCACGAACACAGTGCGGATTCTGCCATCGAACAGGCAGTTAGAACCGGTACGCTACGGGCGCACTGCCCCCGCCGTCGGACCTCGCCCCTCGCGAGCATGCCGCAGACAGTCGAACGGAGTTAGGCCAGACGACAAGCCCCCGATAATGACGCTTCGCTCACCCGCGCGCTGGAACGAGCGGGCGGTGTGCAGTCGAAATTTAACCTCAGCACCACGCCCGGCCGACCCGCGTCGCGGCTACTGAGAAGACAAGCCTGCATAATTTGGCGTTCAGCAGGTTTGACCCACTAAGGTGCACCTCATATATCGGACAGAAGGATGAAGTCATCAGCGGCGTGAATGGCAAGCGCGTCACCTTCACCGATGTGCTCCGGGTTCGAGAGTTCCGTGTCCTATGGCTGGCCGACGCTCAGTCGTCCATCGGGGACCAACTCGGCCGGGTGGCACTATCGGTGCTGGTGTTCGAGCGCACGTCCTCGGCGATCCTTACTGCGCTGACATACTCGCTGACCTTCCTGCCTGCCATCATCGGCGGCGCGCTGCTGTCCTCGCTGGCCGATCGGCTGCCGCGCCGCCGGGTGATGATCGGCACCGACCTGGTGCGGACCGTGCTGTTCGGTGGCATGGCGATACCCGGCATGCCGTTGGCGGCGCTCTGCGTCATGCTCGTGCTCGCCGTGCTCTGCGAGGCGCCGTTCAGTGCCGCCGAGGCCGCGCTGATGCCTACCATCCTGCCGAATCACGACGAGTATGTGGTGGGCACCGGCCTGCGCTCGATCACCTTCCAGGTATCGCAGCTAGCCGGCTTCGCCGGTGGTGGCGTGGTGATCGCGCTGATCGGCGCGCGGCAGGGTCTGGCGCTGGACGCGCTGTCCTTCCTGCTCTCGGCCGGCATGATCGTGGCTGGCGTGCATGCCCGGCCGGCCGCGTTGGCGCCGGCCGAGGACGGCGAGGTCCGCACGTCATCGCTGACCGCCGGCATCCGGCTGGTCTTCACCAATCCGAAGCTGCGCCTGCTGGTCGGCCTGGCCTGGTTGGCCGGTATCTACGTGGTGCCGGAGGGGGTTGCGGCCCCGTACGCGAGCAAGGTGGCGGCGGGTGCCACGCCGGTGGGGCTGCTGATGGCCGCGATGCCGCTCGGCACCGCGCTGGGCACCTATCTGTTCGTGCGATGGATGCCCGCAGCCCGGCGCTCGTCCTGGATGGGGCCACTCGGCATGCTGGCTGGGTTGCCGCTGATCGCCTGCGTGATGGTGCCGTCGCTGCCGATCTCCCTGGTGCTGTGGATGTTGTCCGGGCTGTTCTTCTGTTACCAGGTCCAGGTCGCCACCGAATTCGTCCGCGCGGTGCCGGACAGCCAGCGCGGCCAGGCGATCGGCATCGCCGCGTCCGGTCTGCTGGCGGTGCAGGGCATCGGGATATTTCTAGGCGGCTGGGTGGCCGAGGTGGCCGGCGTCGGCTGGGCCGTGGGTGGTGCCGGGCTGGCCGGCATGCTGGCCGCCCTGACGCTGGCCCTGATGTGGTCCCGGGCTCGCGCGGCCGAGCCGTCCGAGCCGGCCGGGGTATCCGGCACCGGTACCGCCGCCGCGGCGGAAGCGCCCGCGATCGAGCAGCACGCGGAGCCGATGGGTGCTCCGGCGACCACGGCGGAGGCCGCGGCCGCACGGCGGCGCGGTGCTCGGCAGCGACTGGTCAACGCGGGTAACCAGCCGCCTCGCCATCGGGCGTGAGTGCCCGCGGCTGATCCGCCGCCGTCTGGCTCGAGGCTGCCGTCCTCACTAAGAATGAGGACGACTCAGTACAAATCGTCAACGCCAGTTGAAGTTTTCCACCAGACACCTCCTCGGATGAGCGCGTCGGCGAAAGCCGGCGATGGCTTTGCGTGCTGGTCGCGTCGCCGCAGCCGGACGATGCGGCCGTCGAGGCAAGGTCCGCGCTGGATGTGCGCAGCCGGCTGCGGCGCGGGCGGCCGGCGAACAAGGCCGGCGAACCGACCTCTACCGGTATCGATGTATCAACTGCGGACCTGGGTACACCTGATCTTCAGCAGGGAAGTTCCTTCCGGTCGGGGGCGCCGGTCGGCCAGCAGTGCGTGCGGCTCGATACCCGATCTGCCTGCCACAGGCGAGGATCAGGTGCGGCACGGCGGCAGCCGAGAACGATGGCGGACGGGAGGACCGTCAGACCGCCGTGTTCTCGGGGCTCTGCGGGTAACTGCCGGGATGGCGTCCTTTCGATGTTTGCCTGGATTGGGAAGAGCGTTGGGAAAGTCGCTAATGCAAATCATTCCCCCCGCTCCGTGGGCTGGGAGTAAACGCCCATGTGGGGCAAAAGTAAATCTGCGGTTGCCGGTGACAGCCGGATCGGCATCGATTAGCGTGCTGACAAGTACCGAGGAGCTGCAGGTGTCCAGATCAGAACGCGACCCGCGGCGTCCGCTGGCGCGCCGGATCGGTTCCTGGGAAATCTGGACCACACCTCGGGCCATGCGCGCGTATGTGCTCATCGTGGAAGCGCTGACCCTCGCGCTGGCGGTGCTGCTCCTGCCGATCAGCAGCTTCACGCCCGATGACCTGGCGCGGGCCGGACTGATCGCTGTGCTGGCGATCTGCTTCGAGGACCTCGCTATCCGGACCGCCCGGCTGCGTACCCGGCTGGCCTCCTACAGCCATGTCGACATGAACTCGGTCTGGACCTTCGCCGGGGCGGTGGTGCTGCCGGCCAGCCTGATCGCACCGCTGTGCCTGGCCGTGGTCGGCAACACCTGGCTGCGGCACGGTCGCTCGGGCAACTACCGGATCTACCGGCAGTTCTTCGGCGGCACGGTGGCGCTGGCCTCCTGCTACCTTGCGCACGCGGTGCTGCTGGCCGGGCCGCGGCAACTCGGGGCGCTGTCGCCAGATGCCGCGGCGGTGCTGATGCTCTGCCTGGCGCTGGCGGTTTACATGGTGGCCGGCGCGGGCCTGCTGCACACCGCGATCTACCTGGCCATGCGGCCGGCCGACTTCCGGGCGCTGTTCGGTAGTTGGACCGACATCTCGCTGGAGTTCGCCACCCTGTGCCTGGGCGGCCTGACCGCGCTGGCGCTGCTACGCGAGCCGCTGCTGGCGATCCTGGTGGTGCCGCCGATGTTCGTGTTGCAGCGCAGCGTGCTGACCAAGCAGCTGGAGATCGCGGCGACCACCGACGCCAAGACCGGCCTGCTGAACGCCGCCACCTGGCATCACGTGGCCAGTGTGGAGGTGGCCCGGGCCCAACGCGAGTCCTACGGCGCGGCGTTGCTGATCATCGACATGGACAACTTCAAGCTGATCAACGACACCCACGGTCACCTGACCGGCGACGACGTGCTCAAGGCGGTCGCCGACTGCCTTGCCGAGGAGATGCGGGGTTACGACTCCATCGGTCGGTTCGGCGGCGAGGAGTTCGTCGCGGTGCTCTCCCAGGTGGACGAGGTGAGCGCGCTGATGATCTCCGAGCGGATCCGGCTCCGGATCCGCAACCTGCAGGTGCCGACCCGAGAGGACGGCGCGCCCGCGCTGACCGGTCTGTCCTGCTCGATCGGACTGGCCTGCTACCCGACCAACGGCACCGATGCCGAGACCCTGCTGCACGCCGCCGACGCCGCGCTGTACGCGGCCAAGCGGGCCGGCCGCAACCGGGTGGAGCTGTCCTCGATCCGGCTGACCGATCGATTCGGCTGAGCCGAGATCCGGCTGAGGCGATCGGTTCGGCTGAGCCGGGCAGCTCAGCCTGGCTGAGCGCGATCGATCAGGTAGGAGGCCGCCTGCGCCCGTGGTTTGACCACCACCAGGTCGATGTTCACGTGGGCCGGCCGGGTCACCACGAAGGCGATCACGTCGGCCACGTCCTCGGCGGTGAGCGGGGCGGCCACCCCCTCGTACACCTTGGCGGCCCGCTCGGCGTCGCCGCGGAAGCGCACCAGCGAGAACTCCTCGGTGGCCACCAGCCCGGGCGCCACCTCCGAGACCCGGATCGGTTCGCGCACCAGTTCCAGCCGCAACGTCTCCATCATCGCCCGGGCACCGTACTTGGCGGCCGAGTAGCCGCCGCCGCCGGGATAGACGCCGTAGCCGGCGATCGAGCCGGTGAGCACGAGGTGGCCGCCCTGGCCGGCGCGCAGCGCCGGCAACAGCGCGCGGGTCATTCGCATGGCGCCCAGCACGTTGGTCTGGAACATCCGCAGCCACTCGTCCGGATCTGCCTCGGCAACCGGGTCCAGGCCGATCGCGCCACCGGCGTTGTTCACCAGCAGCGCGATGCCGTCCGGGCGGCCACCGGCGCGTTCGGCGATCGCGTCGACCGATGCCTGGTCGGTGACATCGAGCTGAATCGCCTCGATCCGTTCGTGCTCGGCCGCCAGCTCGGCCAGCCGGTCGGCACGCCGGGCCGCCGCCCACACCTCGAAGCCCGCACCGGCCAGCCGCCGGGCCGTCGCCGCGCCGATGCCGCTGGACGCGCCGGTCACTATCGCTACCCCGGATGAGCTGAGCACACCGGCAATTCTGCCCATCGCCGGATTGCGGCATAGTGGAGGGGGACTCGGTGGCCACCGAAGGACAGGGCGAGCAGACGGCGGAGGCAGCGTGCGGCAGGGGCGGATCAGCCGGCACGGCGTATTGCCCAAGCGAATCGCGACCATCAGCGTGCACACCTCGCCGCTGGACCAGCCCGGCGCCGGCGATGCCGGAGGCATGAACGTCTACGTCCTGGAGACCGCGCGGCGGCTGGCGGCCAGCGGGGTGCAGGTCGAGATCTTCACCCGGGCGGTGTCTTCGGACCTACCTCGGGTGGTCGAGGTGGAACCGGGGGTGCTGGTCCGCCATGTCACCGCCGGGCCGTACGAGGGTCTGTCGAAGAACGACCTGCCCGCCCAGCTGTGCGCGTTCACCGCGGCGGTGCTGCGCGCCGAGGCCCAACACGAAGAGGGCTGGTACGACCTGGTGCACTCGCATTACTGGTTGTCCGGTCAGGTCGGCTGGCTGGCCCGGGACCGCTGGGGGGTGCCGCTGGTGCACACCGCGCACACCCTGGCCAAGGCGAAGAACGCCTCGCTCGCCGAGGGCGACTGCCCGGAGCCGCAGGCTCGGATCATCGGTGAGCAACAGGTGGTGGACGAGGCTGACCGGCTGATCGCGAACACCGGCAGCGAGGCCGCCCAGTTGATCGAGTGGTATGACGCCGATCCGCACCGGGTGGTCACCGTGCCGCCGGGGGTGGACCTGGAGACCTTCTCGCCCGGCGACCGGCAGGCGGCCCGACGGCGGCTGGGCATTCGGCCCGATGCGCTGGTGCTGCTGTTCGTCGGCCGGCTACAGCCGCTGAAGGCGCCGGACGTGCTGCTGCGCGCGGTGGCCTCGATGGATGCCCAGCTCGCCGACCGGATCGAGGTGGTCGTGGTCGGCGCGCCGTCCGGCTCCGGGCTGGCCGAGCCCGATGCGCTGGTGAAGCTGGCAGGCGTTCTCGGCATCGCCGACCAGGTGCGATTCTGTCCACCCGCCAGCCGGCAGGAGCTGGCCGGCTACTACCGGGCCGCCGACCTGACCGTGGTCCCCAGCCACAACGAGTCGTTCGGGCTGGTGGCCTTGGAGTCGCAGGCCTGCGGCACACCGGTGGTGGCGGCCGCGGTAGGCGGCCTGCCGACCGCGGTGGCCGACGGCCGGACCGGCCTGTTGGTGACCGGCCATCGCCCGCTGGACTGGTCGGCGGCGTTGACCGGGCTGTTGGCCGACCTCGATCGCCGGGCCGCGCTGGCCAGCGCGGCCCGCCCGCACGCCGAGGGCTTCTCCTGGCGGCACACCGCGGATGAGCTGCTGCGGACCTATCGCGACGTGCTGGCCGAGAACCGGCTGCCGGCGCTGCGCGACTGGGCATGACCGACCCGGTCGGCCCGGTCACGGCCGGCGAACTGATCCGGCAGGCGCTGGCCGATTCGCAGGTGCGTTTCGAGGAGCCCACCCCGGGCGCCTTCGTGGCCGAGTTGCCCGGCCAGAAGCGGCTGAAGACGTCCTGCTGGCTGGTCGTCGGTGCGCAGGGGCTGGCGGTCGAGGCGTTCGTGATGCGCCGGCCGGACGAGAACACCGATGCGGTGCATCGCTGGTTGCTCGCGCACAACGCGAAGATGTTCGCGGTCAGCTGGGCCATCGATGATGCCGGCGATGTCTACCTGACCGGGCGGCTGCCGCTGGCCGCGGTGACCGTCGAGGTGGTGGACCGGCTGCTCGGCTCCGTGCTGGACTACGCCGACTCGGCGTTCAACACCCTGCTCGAGATCGGCTTCGGCTCCTCCATCCGGCGCGAGTGGGCCTGGCGGCAGAGCCGAGGCGAGTCGCTAGCCAACCTGGCCGCGTTCGAGGGCTTCGTGCGCCGCTCCTCGACCTGACCAGCCGACCCGATCATCCGGTTCGCTGCCGGCAGCGGCGTCACGCGCCCGGGCGCTAGATTCGCCCGGTGACCTCACTGCTGCTTCCGTCCCGGCTGAACGGCCCGGCCAACTCCGCCAATGGCGGGATCGCCGCCGGCCGGCTGGCGGCGCTGCTATCGACCGCCGGCCCGGTCACGGTGACCCTGCGGCAGCCGCCGCCGCTGGATCGGGAACTGTCGGTGCAGCCGGCCGGTGCCGGCATCCGGCTGCTGGACGGCGACCAGTTGATCGCCGAGGCCGCACCGGCCGGCGAGCCGCCCGAACCGGTGCCGCCGGTCGACTTCGAGGCGGCGGCCGAGGCGGCGACCCGCTTCGAGGGCTTCCGCGACCACCCGTTCCCGACCTGCTTCGGCTGCGGCACCGACCGGTCCGACGGGCTGGCCTGCTACGCCGGGCCGGTGGTCGCCGGCGAGCCGAGCTACGTGGCGACACCCTTCGTGCCGCGCCCGGACCTGCCCCGAGATCCGGCGCTGATCTGGGCCGCGTTGGACTGCGCCGGCGGCTGGTCGATCGGGCTGGCCGGCCGGCGGGCGGTGCTCGGCCGGATGACCGCGCTGATCAGCGAGGTGCCCGAGATCGGCGAACGCTGCGTGGTGGTGGCCCGGTGCGACCGCTGGGACGGTCGCAAGGCGCACAGCCGGTCCACCGGCTATGGCGCGGACGGCCGGATCCTCGGGGTCACCAGCGCGATCTGGATCGAACTGCGCTGACTGCGGAGGTCGCCGACGCGTGCTGGCCTGGCAGGATTGAACCGTGACCGCGACCCTCGTGCTGCTCCGCCACGGTGAGAGCGACTGGAACCTGAAGAACCTGTTCACCGGCTGGGTGGACGTCGATCTGACCGCGGCCGGCATCGAGCAGGCCCGCCGTGGCGGTGAGCTGATCGTCGAGCACGGCGTACTGCCGTGGGTGGTGCACACCTCGGTGCTGCGCCGGGCGATCCGTACCGCCGAGATCGCCCTGCACACCGCCGACCGGCACTGGATCCCGGTCCGTCGCAGCTGGCGGCTGAACGAGCGGCACTACGGCGCGCTGCAGGGCAAGGACAAGGCGGCGGTGCGGGCCGAGTTCGGCGACGAGCAGTTCATGCTGTGGCGCCGCTCCTACGACGTGCCGCCGCCTTCGCTCACCGCGCATGACCAGCACAGTCAGGTCGGCGACCCGCGCTACGCCGACCTGCTGGACAGCGTGCCGCGCACCGAGTGCCTGGCCGACGTGGTGGTGCGGATGATGCCGTACTTCTATGACGCGATCGTGCCGGATCTGCGTGCCGGCACCGTGCTTATCGCCGCGCACGGCAACTCGCTGCGCGCGTTGATCAAGCACTTGGACGGGCTGTCCGACGACGAGGTGGTCTCGCTGAACGTGCCGACCGGCATTCCGCTGCGGTACGAGCTCGACCCCGAGACCATGCTGCCGGTCCGGCCGGCGGACTACCTCGATCCGGAGGCGGCTCGAGTCGCCATTGAACAGGTGGCAAACCAGGGCAAGTAGGATATATTCGGCGGCACCGCCTGCTCTGGAAGGTGCCGCCGTGCTTCGTCAACCGCTGATCCTGCTTGCCGCGTTGCTGGTCGTGTTCGGCCTGGCAACGCCGGCCTACGCCTTCTCTGCCGGCTACTTCGCGATCGCCAGCTCCAGCGCCTCCGGCATCGGCGCCGGCCACACCGGCTACGGCCCGGGTTGGGTGGCACTCACCTTCGACACCGGCGGCCAGCCGCACGGCCCGATCATCGGTTACCTGTTCCATGACGGCGTGGGTCAGGCCGTCGGCAACGACCACATGGACGTCTACTCCTACTACACGGCGGGCGCAGCCAGCGTGAACACGCCGTTCGCCGGTGGCTATGCCTGGGGGCATTTCAATGGCTGCGCGTGGTCCTACCTCGACATGAACGCCTACGAGCTCTACCCCGAGGGCGGCCATCACTCGGTGCCGTGCACCAGCGCACCGAACCACACCGCGAAGATCTTCTGCTACGACCACGCGGCCGACCCGCTGTGCAATGACGGCACCAGCGTCACCGGTGAGACCGAGGCCGGCGTCTGGAAGACCCCCCGGGTGACCACCATCAAGGCCGGTGGCTGCGATGTGGTGGGCAACATCGGCAGCAGTGCCATCTACAGCGGCGGTGCCGCGGCGCCGGCCAACGCGATCGGGCACGTCAATTCCGGCCACGCGCAGGTTCGCTACGTCTCCAAGGGCGATAACTGGGTGATGGCGAACCTGAGCAGCGACGCCAGCCCGCAGTTCCCGTGGGGCATCCAGTGGGGGTTCTTCCCCCGCGATTGCCTGGTCTGACCAGCGCGCCAACTCAGCTGACCAGCGCGCCAACTCAGCCGACCGGCGCCGACCAGCGCGCCAACTCCGCCGACCAGCGCGCCAACTCCGCCGACCAGCGCGCCAACTCCGCCGACCAGGCGCCGACCGGCGCCAGGTCAACCGGGACTTTCCGGTACCGGCGATCAGGCCGGCGGTTTGGTCGCCGCCGAGCCGGCCGGCATCTGCCCGGTCGCGATGAACACCACCCGACGCGCCACCCCGACCGCGTGGTCGGCGTAGCGCTCGTAGTACCGGCCGAGCAGGGTCATGTCGATCGCGGCCTCGGTGCCGTGTGACCAGTTGTCCGACAGCAGCTGGGTGAACAGCTTGCGGTGCAGCGCGTCCATCGAGTCGTCCTCGGCCTCGATGGCCTGCGCCAGCTCGACATCGCGGCCCTTGATCACCTCGGCCACCTTGTCCACCAGCGACAGCGCCACCTTGCCCATCTGGCTGATCACGTCGCGCAACTCCGGCGGCACCGCGATGTCCGGGTAGCGCATCCGGGCCACCTTGGCCACGTGCAGCGCCAGGTCGCCCATCCGCTCCAGGTCGGCGACCAGATGCAGCGTGGTGACCAGCAACCGCAGGTCGGTGGCCACCGGCTGCTGCAGTGACAGCAGCAGGAACGTCCGGTTCTCCAGATCCGCGCGCAGCGCGTCGATCGCGGTGTCGTCGCTGACCACCCGCTCGGCGCCATTCAGGTTGCCGTCCAGCAGCGCATCGGTCGCCCGCTCCATCGCGGTGCCGGCCAGGTAGGTCATCGCCACCAGCGAATTGCCGATGTCGTCCAGCTCGTCGTGATACATGTCGCGCATAGCGACAGGGTAGAGGTTGGGCCGGGCTAGCCGCCGGGCGCGCGATGAACGCCGGCGGGCGGCCAGATGAACAGCCGGTGACGACCGGTTTTACTCATCGGGCCGGGGGCCCAGACGCGCCTGATCGGTGCCGGGTCGGCCGTACCATCGGCACGTGAGCGTTCTCGTCGCGGTAGCGGCGTTCCTGTTCGGCGCCGCCGTGTCCGCGTTCGCCGCCGCCTGGTACGTCCGACGCGGTGAGCGCGATGCCACCCCTGCCAGCGCGCCGGCCGCCCCGCCCGCCACGCTGTCCCAGCGGGTGCTGGGCGCACTCGACCTGGGTGTGGTGGTGGTGGACCGGGACGAGTATGCCGTCTTCGCCAACCCGGCCGCGCAGAAGCTCCGGGCGGTCGACGCCGACCGGCTCGCGGTGCCGGTGCTGTCCGAGCTGGTCCGCCGGGTGACCGATTCCGGCCAGCCTGACAGCGTCGTCGTCGACTTGGCCGGTCCCGGCCCGGATACCTTCTCGGTACGGGCGATGCCGCTGCTGGTCAACCAGCGGGTGCACTCGGTGGTCTTGCGGTTCTTCGACGTGACCGAGGCGCGCCGGGTCGAAATGGTGCGCCGGGACTTCGTGGCCAACGTCTCGCACGAGCTGAAGACGCCGGTCGGTGCGCTGGCGCTGCTGGCCGAGGCGGTGCAGGAGGCGGCCGACGACCCGGCCTCGGTGCAGCACTTCGCCGAACGCATGCAGCGCGAAGCGTCCCGGCTCGGCCGGCTGGTGCGGGAGCTGATCGAGCTGTCCCGGCTGCAGGGCGCCGAGCCGCTGCCCGGTGATGTACTGGTCGACGTCGGGCGGGTGCTGTCCGAGGCGGTCGACGGCAGCCGGCTGCTGGCCGAGCAGGCCAACATCCAGGTGCTCTGCCGGCCGGAGGACGAGCTGTGGGTACGCGGCAACGAGACCCAGCTGACCACCGCGATCGGCAACCTGATCGACAACGCCATCGCCTACAGCTCCCCGCACACCAGGGTCAGCGTGACCAGCCGGGCCGAGACCGACCCGGACGGTGGCGCCTGGGTCATCATCTCGGTCACCGACCAGGGGATCGGCATCGCCGACGCCGACCTGGACCGGGTTTTCGAACGGTTCTACCGGGTGGATCCGGCACGGTCGCGGGCCACCGGCGGCACCGGGTTGGGGCTGGCCATCGTCAAGCACATCGCCACCAACCATGGCGGCGGCGTGTCGGTGTGGAGCGTGGTCGGGTCCGGCTCCACCTTCACCATCCGGCTGCCGCTGGCGGCCCAGCCGGCCGCGCCGGAGCCGGCCGGTCAGCAGGTCGAGAGCAATGTCTGAGGCGAGGCTGGCCGGCTGCCCTGGCCTTGGACCATCGTGACCGCGAAGTGGTCCGTCCCGACTAGGCGGCAGGGAAGCGACCGGCCTTGACGAGAGGAAGATCTCAGTGACCCGAGTGCTAGTCGTGGAGGACGAGGATTCCATCTCCGACCCGCTGTCCTACATGCTGCGGCGGGAGGGTTTCGAGGTGTCGGTGGCCGCCACCGGCCCGGAGGCGCTCGGCTCGTTCGACCGCACCGGAGCCGACATCGTGCTGCTGGACCTGATGTTGCCGGGGCTGCCCGGCACCGAGGTGTGCCGGTCGCTGCGGCAGAAGTCGCAGGTGCCGATCATCATCCTGACCGCGCGCGACTCCGAGGTGGACAAGGTGGTCGGCCTGGAACTCGGCGCCGACGACTACGTGACCAAGCCGTTCTCGCACCGGGAACTGGTGGCCCGGATCCGCGCGGTGATGCGCCGGGGTTCGGAGCCGGAGGATCTGACCAGCTCGATCCTGACCGCCGGGCCGGTCCGGATGGACGTGGACCGGCACACCGTGGCGGTCGGCGGGGCTCCGATCTCGTTGCCGCTCAAGGAGTTCGACCTGCTCGAACTGCTGCTGCGCAACGCCGGCCGGGTGCTCACCCGGGGCCAGTTGATCGACCGGGTCTGGGGTGCCGACTACGTGGGCGACACCAAGACCCTGGACGTGCACATCAAGCGGCTGCGGTCCAAGGTCGAGCCGGATCCGGGTAGTCCGAAGTACCTGCTCACGGTCCGCGGCCTGGGCTACAAGTTCGAGGGCTGAGCCCGGCCGAGCGTTACTACGCCATCGCAAGGTGCGAGCAGTCTAAATTTTTGTTCTGATTTAACCTGACAGCGTGTGGTAGACGGTGGCATGATTTCGCCATGCAGGAGGCTGGATGGCACGTTGATGCCAGTGACCCGACCATCGAGCGATGGTGGGATGGCGCGCAGTGGACGAGCGCAACTCGGCCTCGTCTCGCTGTTAGGCCGCCGCCTCGTCGAGGTGGTTCGAAGGTGTGGATCCTCTGGGCGGGCGTTGCTGCCGTCTTGCTGATCATCGTGAGTGTTGCCGTAGGACTAACGAGCAAGAAGACGTCGACAGCTGCTAGCCGCACGCCGGCGACCTCATCAACCGTAGACAGTCCAGGAGCCTTCGCATCGGAGCTACCTTCGGATTCGGCCACGTCCGCACCGTTGAGCTTCCAACCGGCGGAGTATGCCGATTTCACGCTCTCAGACGGCAGTCCCTTCTCGGTCGCGGTCGGTAATGCGATCGGCTCCGCGCGGCAGGGCGACAGCATCATCACCGGTTTCGCGGTTACGTTGAAGACCGAGGAGTTGACGCCCGAAGTCTTCAGTGCAAGCGACCTCACGCTGAGCCCGGTGGCGAATGGCGATTCCCCGGACGGCGGAACTACGGGCAGTGGCGCCCAGGTCCTCGTGAGCGATATCGATAGCGTTGGGCCTATCGCCTGTGGCAGCGTTCCGTACCTCGATGATGCGTTAGCCGCCGTAACGACTCAAATCAAGATCACCGGTTGCGTGCTCTTTGACTATGACCCAGGTGACCAACCAACCATCGTCACCTACTACGCCAACGGTACTGACGACACAACTGTTCAACCCGTGTATTGGACGGTGCAGAACAACGTCAAACCCAAAGCGCCGCCATCCGGAATTACCTACTCGGTGGAGTCAGCTGGCGGCATCAATGACGTCACATACAGCGTGACCGGATTCGGTCAGGAACAGGTAACCAGTTTCTCCAGCAACAGGTGGTCGAAAACCGTATCGGATACCGTTGATTATCCGGTTCTTGTTGCTCAGAACGCCGCCGGCGGCGCTATCAGTTGCACCATCACCGAGGATGGTCAGATCATCGCCCACCAGACGTCGACCGGCCTGTATTCAGTCGTGACCTGCAGCGGCTCCTAGCAGGCCTCGGTTCCTGCTCGCACAGTTATTCCTCGGCCAGCATGGCCTCGGCGGTGGCGATCACGGTCGCCGGGTGCGGTGCGACGAGGCCCTGTGCCAGCCGCCGCTCGCACAACCGGGCCAGCTCGGCGTAGGCCGGCTGGCCGATCAACGCGGCGAGCTCCGGGCCGTAGCTGAGGTAGAGCGGCTCGGTGCCGACATGTGCCTCCGGAGCGGAGGTGCAGTACCAGTACAGGTCGTGGCCACCTTCGCCCCAGCCGCGCCGGTCGAACTCGGCCACCGTGGACTGCAGGATCTCGGTGTCGTCCGGGCGTTTGACCCATTCCTGCTCACGGCGCACCGGCAGCTGCCAGCACACCTCCGGCTTGGTGTCCAGCGGATGCAAGCCGGTGCGCAACGCCAGCGCATGCAGCGCGCAGCCCGCACCGCCGGCGAAGCCGGGCCGGTTCAGGAATATGCAGGCATCGTCCACCCGGCGGGTGCGCACCCGGTTCTCGTCATCGCCCACCGAGTCTCGTTCGGTGATGCCCTTCTTCCTGCCGACCTTGGCGTACTGCCAGGTCTCCGGGGTGAGTTGTTTGGCGTGCTTCTTCACCCGGGCCAGGTCCTCGTCGTCGGAGAAGAAGGCGCCGTGGCTGCAGCAGCCGTCGTCCGGCTGGCCTTCGGTGATGCCATGGCAGCCGCGGCCGAAGATGCAGGTCCAGCGCGAGCAGAGCCAGGTCAGGTCGGCCCTAATGTGGTGGCCGGGATTGGCCGGATCGACGAATTCCACCCACTCCCTGGGGAAATCGAGGGCGACCTCACGACCCCTCGGCTGCAGGACGGGTAGTTCACGAACTCGATGCGCCACAGCGGCGACTGTAGTCGCCCGCTAGCGTGGCAGGCATGCGACTCGGTGTGTTGGACGTTGGCTCGAACACCGTCCACCTGCTGGTGGTGGACGCTCATCGTGGGGCGCAGCCGACCCCACAGTTGTCCCGCAAGAGCGTGCTTCGGCTGTCCGAACACATCGACAAGCACGGCGATCTGGCGATCGAGGGGTCCGACGCGCTGGTCGGCGCCACGCTCGGCGCGCGGCGGCAGGCCGACGAGCTGGGCTGCGACGAGCTGCTGGCCTTCGCCACCTCGGCGGTGCGCGATGCCGGCAACTCCGGCGAGGTGCTGGACCGGGTCGAGCAGGAGGCCGGGGTGTCGCTGGTCGTGCTGTCCGGCGAGGAGGAGGCCATGCTGACCTTCCTCGCCGTGCGGCGGTGGTTCGGCTGGAGTGCCGGCCGGTTGCTCTGCCTGGACATCGGCGGTGGGTCGCTGGAACTTGGCGTCGGCAACGACGAGTTGCCCGAACTCGCACTGTCGGTGCCGCTCGGCGCCGGCCGGCTGACCCGGGACCGGCTGGAAGGCGACCCGCCAAGCCGGCAGACCGTGGACAAGCTGCGCAGCCACGTCGCCGATGAGTTGGCCAAGCCGGCGCGCAAGGTGCTGGCCGGCGGTGAGCCTGATCGGGTGGTGGCGACCAGCAAGACCTTCCGGACGCTGGCCCGGCTGGCCGGCGCGGCGCCGTCCAGCGCCGGGCCGCGGGTCGCCCGGAGCCTGCAGATCAACGGGCTGCGCCAGGTGATCGGCTTCATCTCCCGGATCGCCGCGGCCGACCTGGCCGAGTTGGAGGGGGTGTCGGCGGGCCGGGCGCACCAGACCCTGGCCGGCGCGGTGGTCGCCGAGCAGGCGATGCTGGCGCTCGGTGTCACCGAGTTCGCGCTGTGTCCGTGGGCCCTGCGGGAGGGTGTGATCCTGCGCCGCCTGGACGCCATCGGCTAGCGCCGATGCGGGTGCCGCTTGGACGCCATCGGCTAGCGCCGATGCGGGTGCCGGGCGCGCCCATCGGCAATGGCTCAGCCAGCGGCGCTGCGTCGGCGGCCGGCTTGACAGAATGGGCGGATGACCGAGGTAACCACGCTGGCCATCATCGGCGGCGGCAAGATCGGCGAGGCGATGCTGTCCGGGCTGCTGCGCGGCAGCTACCGGCCGGCGGACATCCGGGTGGTGGAGCGCTATCCCGACCGAGGCCGCCAGCTCACCGAACGCTACGGCGTGCCGGTGGTGTCGGTGGCCGAGGCGGTGCAGGCCAGCCAGGTCATCCTGATCGCGGTCAAGCCGCAGGACATCGACACCCTGCTGATCGAACTGGCCGAGCACATCAAGCCCGACCAGCTGGTGGTCTCGGTGGCTGCCGGCATCCCCACCGCGAGGATCGAGCAGGCGCTGCCGGCCGGCCCGGCGGTGGTCCGCTGCATGCCCAACACGCCAGCCCTGGTGGACGAGGCGATGACGGCCGTCTGCGCCGGCTCCCGGGCAGACGAGGCGCATCTGGCCCAGGCCGAGCGGCTGCTGTCGGCGGTCGGCAAGGTGGTCCGGGTGCCCGAGTCCCAGCTGGACGCGGTGACCGCGCTGTCCGGCAGCGGCCCCGCGTACTTCTTCTTCCTGGTCGAGGCGATGATCGACGCCGGCATACTGCTCGGGCTACCCCGGGCACTGGCCGAGCAGCTGATCGTGCAGACCCTGCTCGGTTCGGCGGTGATGTTGCGCGACTCGGGCGAGCATCCGGTGCGGCTGCGAGAGGCGGTCACCTCGCCCGCCGGCACCACCATCGCCGCCATTCGGGAGTTGGAGCGGCACGGCGTCCGGGCGGCGTTCCTGTCCGCGATCGAGGCCGCCAGCCTGCGCTCGGCCGAGCTCGGCCGGTCGGCCCAGTGACGTCCGGACGTTGTGCATCGTTGAATAGCCTCAAGAGAGTCGGACGCCACGCCGATAGTGCGGGAAATCGTCCTCAATTCGTGAAGAACACCTATCGCAGGAGCACCATTGGTACCGATACTCTCGCATCCAGCACGCGCGTGCAGGTTGCCGGAGGGGAAGCCGGCTCACTGTCGCGTGCCGAAGGTTCGGTGACGCATGACTAAGTCCTCTGAGGGACTTCGCGAGGTGCGCTTTCTGACGGTGGCCGAGGTCGCCGCGGTGATGCGCGTCTCCAAGATGACGGTGTACCGCATGGTGCACTCCGGCGAGTTGCCCGCTGTCCGGGTCGGGCGGTCCTTCCGGGTTCCTGAGCAGGCCGTGCAGGACTACCTCAAGGGCGCCTTCTTCGAAGCCGGCTGAGCGCTGCCGGGTGGTCAGCTGAGGGCCCACGGCCCAAATTCGGCGCCGGGACGGCCCATCCGGCGCCGGGACGGCCGAGCGGGGCCGGATCCGGCCGACTGGACGCGTGGCAGGGGGCTGCCTGCCCGCACGGTAGGCTGGCCCGCAGTGACGTGGGTGTGACCTGCGGGTAATGCCTGACCGCTCGTCCGGTCCAGCGTCGTCGCCGAACCGGGCCGGCTGGCCCTCGAGATTTCAGCTAGTGAGGTTGCGCAATGGGTTCTGTCATCAAGAAGCGGCGTAAGCGGATGGCCAAGAAGAAGCACCGCAAGCTGCTGAAGAAGACCCGCGTACAGCGGCGCAACAAGAAGTAGTCGCGGCCGCCGCGGGCTCGGCCGGTGCCCGCGGCCTAAGCTGGGCTGGCAGGTAGGTCTCTGCCGCTGAGCACGCAGCGCTGGGGGTGGGCATGACGCGCGTGGTACTGGTGACCGGAGTCAGCCGCTATCTCGGCTGCCGATTGGCCGGCCGGCTGGCCGCCGATCCCCGCATCGAACGGGTGATCGGCGTGGACACCTCCCCGCCGGCCCGAGCCGATCTGGATCTGCTCGGTCGCACCGAGTTCGTCCGGGCCGACATCCGCAACCCACTGATCGGCAAGGTGATCACCCAGGCCGGCGTGGACACCGTGGTGCATGCCTCGGTCACCGCGACCCCGCATCGCGCCGGCGGCCGGGCGCCGATGAAGGAGCTCAACGTCATCGGCACCATGCAGCTGCTGGCCGCCTGCGGCAAGGCCGAGACGGTCCGCCGGCTGGTGGTCAAGTCCACCACCGCGGTGTACGGCGCCTCCCCCCGGGATCCAGCCATCTTCACCGAGGACATGCCGCCGAAGGCGTTGCCCGGCAGCGGGTACGCCAAGGACGCGATCGAGGTTGAGGGCTACGTGCGCGGCTTCAGCCGGCGCCGGCCGGATGTCGTGGTGAGCACGCTGCGGTTCGCCAATTTCGCTGGGCCGTTCATCGACACCCCACTCACGCGGTACTTCCAGCTGCCGCTGGTGCCGACCGCGTTCGGCTTCGACCCCCGGCTGCAGCTGCTGCACGAGAGCGATGCCATCGAGGTGCTCCGGATGGCCGCCACCGCCGACCGCCCGGGCACCTTCAATGTCGCCGGTGACGGCGTGCTGCTGCTGAGCCAGGCGATCCGACGGGCCGGCAAGCTGGCCCTGCCGGTGCCCGTCCAGGCGGTCGCGCTGGTCGGTCGCGGCATCCGACGCAGCGGGGTGGTCGACTTCTCCCCGGAGCAGACCCAGTTCCTCAACTTCGGCCGGGTGGTGAGCAACCAGCGGCTGAAGGACGAGTTCGGTTACCAGCCCACCTTCGACACCGCCGCCGCCTTCGACGCGCTGCTCACCGGACGACCGGTCAGCAGGCTGATCAGCCCGGAGCTGGTGGCCGCCGCCGAGGAGCGGCTGGCCCGGCTGCTCCGGGTCCGGGTCGGCGGACCGGCCGGCTCGTCGGATCCGAGCCGTACGGCCAGGAAGGAGGCCCGGCATGGCTGAGCCGCGGCGCGCGCCGGCCAAGGTGATCCCGCTCCGAGCGGCCCAGGATTTCGGTGAGCCGGCATCGGCGCCGGGTTCCGACTGGGAGCGCACGGTGGCTGCCGGCCTTGCGTTCCTGCGCCGGCGGCTGACCGGGGACTACCAGGTGGACGAGTTCGGCTTCGATGCCGAGCTCACCGAGGCCACCGTGCTGCCGCTGGCCCGGCAGGTCTACCGGCACTGGTTCCGGACCGAGGTGGTCGGCGTGCACAACCTGCCGGCCGACGGCCCGGGGCTGATCGTGGCCAATCACGCCGGCGGGCTGTGGGCGCTGGACGGCGTGATGACCGCCACCGCGGTGCACGACGAGACCCCGAACCACCGCTTCCTGCGGATGCTCGGCGCCGATCTGGTCTTCCGCACTCCGGTGCTGGGCGAGTTAGCCCGCAAGACCGGTAGCACGCTGGCCTGCAACCCGGACGCCGAGCGGCTGCTGTCCGGTGGCGAGCTGGTCGGGGTCTGGCCGGAGGGCTTCAAAGGTATCGGAAAGCCCTTTGCCGAACGGTACAAACTCCAACGGTTCGGCCGTGGTGGGTTCGTCTCGGCGGCGCTGCGGACCGGCGCCCCGATCATCCCCACCGCGATCATCGGCTCGGAGGAGATCCATCCGATGCTGGGCAACGCCAAGACGCTCGCCCGGCTGCTCGGCTTGCCGTACTTCCCGCTCACCCCGACCTTTCCGTGGCTGGGGCCGCTCGGCCTGATCCCGCTGCCCAGCAAGTGGTACATCGAGTTCGGCGAGCCGATCGAGACGGCCCGGTACGGCCCGGACGCCGCCGACGACCCGATGCTGGTGTTCGAGCTGACCGACCGGGTGCGCGAGCAGATTCAGAGCAGCCTGTACCGGCTGCTGATGCAGCGCCGCTCGGTCTGGCGCTGACCGCCGGCGGGCTACCGGCGCCGGCGCCGATCGATCGCCAGGCCGGCCGCCACCGCGCCGGCGGCCGCGCCCACCCCCAGGGCGGCGGGGATGCCGACCCGCGCCGCCCGGCGCCCGCTCCGGAAGTCCCGAATCTCCCAGCCCTGCCGGCGTGCCTCGTCCCGCAGCGCGGAGTCCGGGTTGATCGCCACCGGCCGGCCGACCAGCGACAGCATCGGCAGGTCGTTGATGGAGTCGGAATAGGCCGTGCACTGCGCCAGATCCAGGCCCTCCCGCTCGGCCAGCTCGCGCACCGCGGCAGCCTTGGCCTCGCCGTGCAGCAGCTCACCGATCAGCCGGCCGGAGAACAGGCCCCCGGCCTCCTCGGCCCGGGTGCCCAGCGCGCCGGTCAGGTTGAGCCGGCGGGCGATCACCCGGGCCAGCTCCTCCGGGGTCGCGGTGACCAGCCAGACCCGCTCGCCGGCATCCAGATGCTGCTGGGCCAGCGCCCGGGTGCCGGAGTAGATCCGGGCCGCGATGATCTCATCGTAGATCTCCTCGCCCATCGCCACGATCTCGGCCACCGACTTGCCGGTGACGAAGGCCAGCGCCGATTCGCGGGCCTTGGTGACGTTGTCCGGCCCCTCGCCGCCGGCCCGGAACTTCACCTGCTGCCAGAGGAACCGGCGCAGGTCGGCGGTGGAGAAGTACTTGCGGGCGGCCAACCCCTTCGCGAAGTGGTAGATGGAGGCGCCGATGACCATCGTGTTGTCAACGTCGAAGAACGCGGCCGCGTACGGATTGGCTGGCACCCGCAGGGCTTGCTCGACCTCGTACGCCGCTGATCCGACCGGGCTGGCAGGCACCGAGTCAGCCTATCCAGCCGAGCTGTGACCCTCGGGCACGGGCGCTGCCTAGCGGCTGGGGGTGCGGAATGCGACCGTCCACCATCAGCTGGCTGAGGCCACCGACACTCAGGGCCTCGGCAGGCTGGCGGAGACGCTGAGCCCGCCCGAACCAGCCGAGATGCCCAGGCCCGGCAGGCTGACCGAGACGCCGCCGGTGCCGCCCGACGCCGGTGAGCCGGGCAACCCCGGTGCCTGCGACGGCAACCCGCCCGGCGGCAGCGCGCCACCCGAGCTGCCGCTACCGCCGGAGCCACTGCCACCCGGGCCGCCGAGGCCGGGCAGGCTCGGCGTCGTGGGCAGCGCGGAAGAGGGACCGGGCAGGTCGGTCGGCAACGACGGCAGCCCGGACGTACCCGGAGCCCCGCCCGGCAGGTTGGGCCGCTTGGCCAGGCAGCTGGGGCACGGCAGCGGCCCGAGATCGTCGGCATTGGCCTGGGACAGGCAGGCACAGCCAAGTTCGGCCTTCAGCTGGCTCACCCGAACCGCGACCTGTTGCAGCAGCGCCAGCGACGCCGCCGCCTGGCTGCGGGCCGGTCCAGCCGGCAATTGCGGCGCCAGCGCGGCGATCCGAGCCCGCTGCCCAACCAGCCAGCCGGTCGCCTTGGTCAGCGGATCGGCCGAAACCTGCGACACCGCCGAGCTGTCGAGCAGCCGCGCGCCCGAACGGGTGTCGGAGTCAGCACTGCGCAGTGTGCTCGCGATCAGTGCGGCGGTGTGCGGGTCGGCCTGCGCCGAGCCGGCAAGCTTGCCGGCCTCCTGCGCTCGGCCGCTGGCGAACTTCAGGTATTTCAGGCCCCGGCTGGTGTCCGATCCAGCAACGGAGAGCTGGAAGTTCTCACTGGCCCGCTTGATGCCGTAAAGCGACTGGCCGGGCAGCGCGCCGTTGGCCATCCATACCGCCAGGCCGAGCAGCAGCATCAGCACCGTGGCCGCGCTGCTGAACGCGATCAGTGGCCGGCGAAAGGCAATCAGCCGGCCGGGACGTTCCGGCCGGCCGGCTGGGCCACTGGCTACTGGCGGGGATTCGGCGACGATCCTGGGCGTGATCGCCACCAGTTGAGAACGAAGCTCGGCCTTGAACCGCTCATCGGGCGCCTCGCCGACCGGCAACCGGCGCAGCCGGGCAACCAGGTCCGCCTCGACCCGGCGCTCGCCGGTTCCCGCGGAGAACCTACCCGCGCTCATCGCTTCCCCCTTGCCAGCCTCTGCCCGGCGTTCGTGTTCGAGTCCCCTCAGCCGAGTCTCGGTGGCCATCGATGCGTTCAACGACCCCCGAACGGAGCCGGTTACTGGGTACTGGCCAGTAGCTTTGCGGAATCCGGAACCAGGGTTGACGCCTCACCGGAGCTCGTCGGCGAGCATGCTCGCCAACCGCTTCACTGCCCGGTGCTGCAACGCCTTGATCGCGCCGTCGTTCTTGCCCATCACGGCGGCCGTTTCCGAGACCGACAGGCCGTGCAGGAAGCGCAGCACGATGCATTCCTTCTGCTCATCGCCCAGTTCGTTCACCGCGCTCAGCAATCGGGTGTTGGTCAGGTGCGCCAACACCGCCGCCTCCGGACCCGCGTCGACCTCGACGGTTTCCACGGTCTCGGCGGTGGTCAACTCCAGCCGGAACCGCGCCGACTTGGTGTGGTCGAAGACGATGTTGCGAGCGATGGTCATGAACCAGGCGCCGATGTCGCGGCCCTGGTAGTTGATGGTCGAGATCCGGCGCAGTGCCCGCAGGAAGGTCTCGGAGGTGAAGTCCTCGGCCAGTGACCGGTCGTTCACCCGGTACAGGATGAACCGGAACACCTGGTCGACGTAGCGGTCGTAGAGCTTGCCGAACGCCTCGCCGTCGCCGTCCTGCACCGCCCGCACGAGTGTCCAGACCTCGGCATGCTGGCCGTCCACGTCGCCGGACTCGGTGACCAGCGGCGGCGCCGAGCCGTCCGGGCCACCGGGTATCTTCTGCCTGAGTGAGTCGTTGGACGTGCTGAGACCGGTGCTGCCAGCGACCGAAGGGGAGGTCTGCGAAGGGCTGTGCATCCTCGAGTGGATCGACTCGGTGAGCATGCCGGCCGGCACGCCGGCCAGCGCGGGCGAGCGGAATCCGACGAGCGCCTCAGCCACCAGAACGGCCAGCGCGCGCCAACTGTCACGTCCGGCCGACCAGGGGTTGCCGGGAACGATCATCAGATTAGGAACCGCTTCCTTACCGCTCGGTACTGCCCAGTTTGGTACCCCTGGGATCGACGGTACCTGGCGACAGCTGAGCGAACATCCTCGCGCTGACTTTCCGGCGTTTCGTCCGGGCTCGGTAGCATACATTTCTTACCCGCCCGCTCCTACCCGTCCACCACAGCCAGCCGGCTCAGCCCGAGGTCTGGAGGCCGCGAAGATGACCGCGCCACCGCCGTCCTTCGCTGAGCTGATCCGGCAGCGCGCAGCCAGCCAGCCGGATCGGCCGGCGGTGAGCGACGGCGAGCAGAGCCTGAGCTGGCGGCAGCTGGCCGACGCGCTGGCCAGCCTGGCTGCCGGTTTCGCCGGCACCGGCCTGCTGCCCGGAGATCGGGTCGCGATCCAGGCCGTGGCCTCGACCGAGTTCGTGCTGTGCTACCTCGCGGCGCTGCAGGCCGGGCTGGTGGTGGTGCCGGTCAACCCCGGCTACACGTTGCCCGAGCTGGAGCACATCCTGCACGATTCGGCGACCCGGCTGTTGATCACCGATTCGGTGGCCACCGTCGAGGCGGCGGCCGAGCTGCGGCAGCGGCACCCGGGTCTGCGGATCATGCTGGCAGCCCGCGCCGGCACCGACGAGCTGGATACCGTTGCCGGCCTGGTTGCCGCCGCCGGTGACCGGCGGCTGGAACAGCCCGGCCGGGTCGGTGAGCAGTTGGCGGTGCTGCTCTACACCTCCGGCACGTCCGGCCGGCCGAAGGGCGCGATGCTGCCCGCGCGGGCCCTGCTAGCCAACCTGGCCCAGGTCGCCCGGCTGGTGCCACCGCCGGTGACCGAAGCCGATCGGATCTTCCTGCCGCTGCCGCTGTTCCACATCTTCGGCCTGAACGCCGGTCTGGGCATGGCGCTGTACTTCGGCGCCAGCGTGAGCCTGGCCGGCCGGTTCGATCCGGCCGAGACCCTGCAGGCAATGGTGGTCGCGCAGCCGACCGTGGTGGTCGGCGCGCCGCAGGAGTACCTGCTCTGGGCCGAGCAGCCGGACTTCGCCGCCGGTTTCGCCAGCGTCCGGCTCGGACTGTCCGGCTCGGCGCCGCTGGCCGCCGAACTGATCGGCCGGTATGCCGAGGCGGGCGTCCGGCTGTGCGAGGGGTACGGGCTGACCGAGGCGGCGCCGGTGGTGACCCTGGACCTGACCCCGGACCCGGCCGGCACCGGCTGGCTACCGCCGAAGGCCGGCTCGGTGGGCCGGCCGCTGCCCGGCGTCGAGGTCCGGTTGGTCGAGTCGGACGGCGAGCTGGCCGAACCGGGCGATCTCGGCTTTCTCGAGGTGCGCGGCGACAACCTGTTCACCGGCTACTGGCCGGACGGTGCCGGCGCCCCGGACACCGAGGGCTGGTTCGCCACCGGCGACCTGGCGGTGGCCGACGACGACGGTGACTACTACCTGGTCGGCCGGCGGTCCGATCTGGTGCTGGTGAACGGCTTCAACGTCTACCCCGCCGAGGTCGAGGCGGTGCTGAGCAAGCTGACCGGGGTCCGCGAGGTGGCCGTGGTCGGGCTGCCCGATGGCGACGGCGAGCTGCTGGCCGCTTACGTGGTGCCCGAGCCCGGCATCCCGCTCGATGCGGACGCGCTGCTGGCTCAGGCCAGCCGCTCGCTGGCCCGGTTCAAGCTGCCCCGCCAGGTGATCGAGGTGGACACCCTGCCGCACACCGCCACCGGCAAGGTGATGAAGTGGCGGCTTCGGCCGGGGGCCGACTGATGGTGGCCGCTGACCAAAGGGTCACCAGGGTGGGCTCCTGATGGCTGTCGCCGACCATACGGTCACCCTGATCACTCGGGCGGGTTGCCACCTGTGCGCCGACGCCGAGACCCGGCTGGCCGAGCTGGCCGCCGAACTCGGCTTCGAACTGCGGTTGCTCGACGTCGACGCCGACCGGCAGCGGGCCAACGAGTACTCCGAGCGGGTGCCGGTGATCCTGATCGATGGGGCCGAGCACGGTTACTGGCGGCTGGAGGAGGACCGGTTCCGGCGGGCGCTGCGGCGCTGACCGGGTCAGTCGGCAATCACCTGGGTTGGCAGTGGTAACCGAGCCAAATCGGCCCTATACCACACCCGCCAGCGATTTTGTGAATGCCTTCACAAGGGCGTACGTTCGACGTCGTCCACTCCAATACCACACGGTTCCGCTACCCGTGCGAGGGGCTAGCTGTCTGGCCCGGCACGGTGCCAGGTGAGCTAGCTCAGGGAGCGAAATGAGCGTCCAGCCGGAAGGCCTGAACGCGGTCGGCACGTCCACTGACCAGCGCTCAGCCGCCGCTGCCGATCCGGAGCCCCGAGCCATCCCCGAGGCGACGGTGGCCCGGCTGGCCGTCTACCTGCGCGCCCTGGTCGGCCTGGGTGAGACCGGCACCGCGACGGTGTCCTCCGAGTCACTGGCCGGCGCCGCCGGGGTGAACTCCGCCAAGCTGCGCAAGGACCTCTCCTACCTCGGCTCGTACGGCGTGCGCGGGGTCGGCTACGACGTGGCGCTGCTCACCGAGCAGATCAACAAGACCCTCGGCCTGCACCAGAACCGGGCGGTTGCCCTGATCGGGGTGGGCCACCTGGGCCGCGCGTTGGCCGGTTACGCCGGCTTCGCCTCCCGTGGCTTCCGGATCGCGGCCATCGTGGACGCCGACCCGGCGATCGTCGGTAGTCAGCTGCGGGGCCTGACCGTGCAGCATGTCGACGAGTTGGACGCGATCGTGGCCCAGGCCAACATCGCCATCGCGGTGGTCGCGGTGCCCGCCAGCGCCGCCCAGGACGTCTGCGACCGGCTGGTCGCCGCCGGCGTCACCTCGATCCTCAACTTCGCCCCGACGGTGCTGACCGTGCCGCCGCACGTGGACGTCCGCAAGGTGGATCTGGCCGCCGAGCTGCAGATCCTGTCCTTCCACGACAGCCGCAAGTCCGGCCGGGCCGACAGCTCACTGGTGGTGGGCCGATGACGCTGCTGGTGGTCGGGCTGTCTCATCACTCCGCGCCGGTGACGGTGTTGGAGCAGGTCAGCGTGCCGGTGAGCCGGACCGAGAAGATGATCGAGGAGCTGCACCGGGACGACTCGATCTCCGAGGTGATGCTGCTCTCGACCTGCAACCGGGTCGAGGTGTACGCCGACGTTGCTCGCTTCCACCCGGCCGTGGTGCACATCTCCAATGTGCTGGCCCGCACCTCGGGCATGGACCTGAACACCCTCGGCGACCACCTGTACGTGCACTTCGACGAGGCCGCCGCCGAACACCTGCTGCGGGTGGCCGCCGGGCTGGACTCGATGGTGGTCGGCGAGTCGCAGATCCTGGGCCAGCTGCGCGACGCCTACGCGGCGGCGATCCAGACCGCCACGGTGGGCAAGGTGCTGCACGAGGCCGGCCAGACGGCGCTCCGAGCGGGCAAGCGGGCGCACGCCGAAACCGGCATCGACCGGGCCGGCGCCTCGGTGGTGGCGGTGGCGCTGCAGCACGCGGCGGACTATCTCGACGGGGAGCTGGCCGGCAGCCGGGTGGTTATCGTCGGCGCCGGGTCGATGGGCGCGCTGGCCGGTGCCACCCTGCAGCGGCTCAACGGCGGCGGCGACGTGAACGCGGTGGTGCTGAACCGGAGCCTGGACCGGGCCGAGCGGCTGGCCGCCTCGATCGGCGCCCGAGCCGGCAACCTGTCCGCGCTGGCCGCCGAGATCGGGCAGGCCGACGTGCTGATCTCCTGCACCGGCGCCACCGGCGTGGTGGTGGAGGCTATCGACGTGCTGGCCCGCAACGGCCGGCCGCTGGTGGTGCTGGATCTGGCGCTGCCCCGTGATGTGGACCCGGCGGTCGCGCTGCTGCCATCGGTGCAGTACATCGACCTGGAGGTGCTGCGCAGCTCCGGCGCGATGGTCTCGCAGGACGAGATCAGCGCCGCCGAGGCGATCGTCGTCGAGGAGCTGCGCGGCTATCTCAGCCACCAGCAGGTGCTCGCGGTCGCCCCGACGGTGACCGCGCTGCGGGCCCGGGCCGCTCAGGTGGTGGACGCCGAGGTGCTGCGGCTGGACAGCCGGCTGCCCGGCCTGGATCCGGCGATCCGGGCCGAGCTTGCCAGCGCGGTCCGCCGCGCGGTGGACAAGGTGCTGCACGCCCCGACGGTCCGGGTGAAGGAACTGGCCGCGACGCCGGGCGGCAACTCCTACGCCGAGGCACTGCGCCGGCTCTTCGACCTGGACCCGGCCCAGCCGGGCGCGGTCAGCCGGGTGGTCGGGCCGGAGAGCCGGACGGCCCAGCCGGGACAACCCGAGGCGGATTCGTTCGAGCTGGACCGGCCGGCCGGGACGGTGGGCGGATGACGCTCACCCGTACCCTCCGGATCGGCACCCGAGCCAGCCAGCTCGCCCGTACCCAGACCCAGTCGGTGGCCGACGCGCTGGCTCATCGGCAACCCGAGCTGAGCATCGAGACCGTGCTGATCAGCACCGAAGGCGACCGGTCGGCCGCGCCGCTGGCCCAGCTGGGCGGCACCGGGGTGTTCGTCTCGGCGCTGCGCGAGGCGCTGCTGGCCGGTCGCATCGACGTGGCGGTGCACTCCTACAAGGACCTGCCGACCGCGCCGGCCGCCGGCATCGCGGTGGCCGCCGTGCCGGCCCGGGAGGATCCGCGCGACGCGCTGTGCGCCCGGGACGGCCTGAGCCTGCTGGAGCTGCCGGCCGGCTCCCGAGTCGGCACCGGCTCGCCGCGCCGGGCCGCGCAGCTGCGGGCGCTGGACCTCGGCCTGCGGATCGTGCCGATCCGGGGCAACGTCGATACCCGGCTGGCCAAGGTCGGCGGATCGCCGGACAGCGGCGGGCTGGACGCGGTGGTGCTGGCGATGGCGGGCCTGCGCCGGCTCGGCCGGACCGAACTGATCACCGAGGCGCTGGACCCGATCCAGGTGCTGCCGGCGGCGGCGCAGGGCGCGCTGGCGGTCGAGTGCCGCGCCGAGGACACCGCCACCCTGGCGCTGCTGGCCGAACTGGACGACGGCCGCACCCGGGCGGCGGTGACTGCCGAGCGAGCGTTGCTGGCCGCCCTGGAGGCCGGCTGTTCGGCCCCGGTCGGGGCGCTGGCCGAGATCACCGAGGGTGATGACGGCCGGGACGAGATTTTCCTACGGGGATCGGTCACCGCGGTCGACGGCAGCGACGCCGTCCGGCTGTCGGCGACCGGCGACCGTGAAACTGCCGAGCAGATCGGCCGGCGGCTGGCCGCCGAACTGATCGAACTCGGCGCGAACAGAATGATGGGGAGTTCCTGATGACCCGCGCGCGCAAGACCGGAGGCCGGGTGACCTTCGTGGGCACCGGTACCGGCGACGCTGGCCTGCTGACCGTACGCGCCACCGAGGCGCTGACCGCCGCTGAGGTGGCCTTCCTCGATGCCTCGGTGCCCGAAGCGATACGGGCATTGGTCGGCGGCGAGATCCGTGCCGCCGAGGGCACGCCGGCCGAGACCGCCAAGGCGGTGCTGGCCGCGGCCCGGCTGGGCAGCCAGGTGGCCCGAGTGGTCGCCGGCGACCCGCTCGGCTCCGAGGCGCTGGCCCGCGAGGCGCTCGCGGTGGCCCGCACGGTCATCCCGTTCGAGGTGGTCCCGGCCTTCACCGAGGCCGCGGTGACCACCAGCTACGCCGGCGTATCGGTGGGCGCCCTGCACACCCAGGCCGACCTGCGGCAGGGCCCGGCCGACTATGAGGCGCTGGCCGCGGCGCCGGGCACGCTGCTGCTGACCGTGGACGCGACCGAGCTCAGCTCCGCCGCTGAGCAGCTGGTGGCCTCCGGCCTGAAGCCGGACACCGCGGTGAGCGTGACCTGCGCCGGCACCACGACCAGCCAGGTAACCGTGAACGGCACGCTGGGCGACGCTGGCCTGGCCGCTGCCGGCATGCACGGCTCGCTGGTGGTCACCATCGGCAAGGCGGCCGCCGGCCGGGAGAAGCTGGCCTGGTGGGAGTCGCGGCCGCTGTTCGGCTGGAAGATCCTGGTGCCGCGCACCAAGGAGCAGGCCGGCGCGATGAGTGACCGGCTGCGCGACTATGGCGCGGTGCCGGTGGAGGTGCCGACCATCGCGGTCGAGCCGCCGCGCACCCCGACCCAGATGGAGCGGGCGATCAAGGGCCTGGTCACCGGCCGGTACGAGTGGATCGTGTTCACCTCGACCAACGCGGTGAAGGCGGTGCGGGAGAAGTTCGAGGAGTTCGGCCTGGACGCCCGGGCGTTCGCCGGTGTGAAGATCGCCTGCGTGGGCGAGCAGACCGCCGACGCGGTGCGCGCGTTCGGCATCCGGCCGGAGCTGGTGCCGTCCGGCGAGCAGTCCTCCGAGGGCCTGCTGGCCGACTTCCCGCCGTACGACGACGTGCTGGATCCGATCGACCGGGTGCTGCTGCCGCGTGCCGACATCGCCACCGAGACGCTGGCCGAGGGGTTGCGCGCACGGGGCTGGGAGATCGACGACGTGACCGCCTACCGGACGGTGCGGGCCGCGCCGCCGGCCGCCGAGATCCGGGATGCGATCAAGTCCGGCGGCTTCCAGGCGGTGTGCTTCACCTCCTCCTCGACGGTGCGCAACCTGGTCGGCATCGCCGGCAAGCCGCATAACCGGACCGTGGTGGCCTGCATCGGGCCCGCGACCGCGGCCACCGCGGCCGAGTTCGGGTTGCGGGTGGACGTGCAGCCGGAGACCGCGAGTGTGTCCGCGCTGATCGACGCGCTGGCCGAGTTCGCCCATCGGCGAGCGGCCGAGGAGCGGGAGAAGGCGGCCGCCGCACCGGCCCGCCGGCCATCCCGGTCCTCCTCGCGTACCCGGTCGCCGCGCTAGCCGGACGGTGACCAGCACTCGGGCATCGCGCGGTATCGAGGCTGACCGGGCCGCGATCGCGGAGATCGTCCGGACGTTCTTCGCCGCCTTCAGTTCCGGTCCGGAGCTGGCCGCCCGGATGGACGCGCTGCGGGAATTGTTCCTGCCCGAGGCGGTGATCGTGCGGACCTGCGGTGGCGAACCTGCCGTCTATGGCGTGGAAAGCTTCATCGCGCCGCGACAGGCGTTGCTGTCCGGTGCTGGCTTGGTCGACTTCTCCGAGTGGGAACTGACCGGGCGTACCGAGGTGTTCGGCGACATCGCCCAGCATTTCTGCGGCTACGCCAAGCAGGGCGTGCAGGACGGGTCGCCGGTCACCGGCCGAGGCATGAAGACCCTGCAGTTCGTCCGGACGTCGGCCGGCTGGCGGATCAGCGCTGTTGCCTGGGACGACGAGCGGGACGGCCTGGCGATCGCCCGGGAGTGGAGTCCCGGGCGATCCGGCGACCTCAGCGGCTGATGCTCCAGGTTGCGGTGTAGATCGAGTTGCTGCCACAGCCGTGCTGAGGCCGATCGGGAAGGTGCCGTTGTTGACGTCGCCGAGGTCCTTGATCACCGTGGTCGGCGTGCCGTTGGGGCCGACCGCGACGGTGAGGCTGGCCTTGTCCGAGTCCAGATGCCGGATCGGGTGTTGAGCACCTGCATGCTCACCAGCCGGAAGGTGTAGGACGCCGGCTTGTTTCACCTCATCCTCGACCGAGCGGGCGTGGTCGGCGTCGCCAGCAAGCCGCACAACCGGACCGAGATGGCCTGCGTCGGGGCGGCACACCGCGGCGACCGCGGCCGAGTGGGGTGCGAGTGGATGTGCAGCTTGGTCGTTCTCGCCTCCGATCCTTCTCAAGATCAGTTGGCTGCGGTCAGCGCTCGCTGACTGAGCTGGGCTCGGCCGAAGTTCGGCCGAGCCCAGTCTCGAGTCACGTTAACCCGGCGTGACCTCGTTGCCCATCTGAATCAGCTGATCAATGTCGGGCATCTGGAGGCGATCGTCGTTCTGTTGCGGCAGCCGTGACATGACGTCGTCTACTGCCGCTTTGTCGACACCCTTCCTAAGCACCCAGTGCATCGGGTCGGGTAGCCCGTGGAAGTTTCCACCATACTTGAGGATTCCTCCGTAGCGGCTCAGAATCGTGTTGATCTGCTCGGGGCTGAAACCACCGTAGGGTGTGGTTTTCGACTGTGGGTTGATTCGGTTGTTGTAGTCAATAGCGACGCCTGCCGCATGATCGGATGCGACCTTCCGCGTTGCATGCGGGTTGTTGACCCACCGACGGTTGTACGCCCCATCCCCGCCTGCCGACCCGCGATCCGGTGGCTGTATTGCATAGAGCTGCGCGAGCAGGTCTTCAAACAGGGGCTTCGCCCAGTCCACCACCTTGAAGTTTCTTCCCTGCGGCCCCTTGATGGTGGTGAGATGTGGGTCGTTTCCTGCTAACACGTGGAAACCGCTCTCGGTCGGGGAGCCGATCGGTGGCACGACGGGGCGACCAGTCTCCGTCACTGATCGGACCGGTAGTCGGTTGACGGGCGGCATTGTGGCTTTGCGTCCGTCCGGATCCGTCACGGTGAGGGGATTGGCGTCGGCGTAGTTGTAGAGGTTGAGGAAGGTCGGGCCGGCGACGTTGGAGCCTGAGGATTCGTCGCCTGCCACCTTGGCGAGGTTATCGTTGAGCGCTGGATCCGGGCTTTGCCACACCGATGTACGCGGGTCGTAGTAGCGAGCGCCGAAGTAGTAGAGCCCGGTGTCCTCGTCCAACTCTTTGCCGGCGAATTGGTACGGCGTTTGCTGAGTGTTGCTCTTCTCCTCGACCCAGGTCTCGCCGGACGGGAAGTATTCGAGGTGCTCGAAGAGCTTCCCGCTGGAGTCGGTAACGAAGTTGGTGCTGGACAGATGGTCGGAGTGGAAGTAGTAGGTGTCCTTCTCGTACGTCTTGTTCTTCATCAGCTTGGAGGCCACCCGCTGGGTGCCGATGAAGACGTGCTTGGTGCCGATCTGGCCGTTGCGGATGGAGAAATACTGGTTCACATAGGCGGTCTCGCCCTGCGGGCCGCGTTTGATCATCCGCTCGCCGACGTCGTCGTACTTGTAGGTTGTGGTCTGGCCGTTGTCGGCGATGCTCTGGACCCGGTTCGCGTCGTCCCAGACGATCGTTCGCCGTCGCCCGTTGCCGTCATCGGTCCAGCCGGTCTGGTTTCCGTTGGCGTCGTGGGTGTAGGTCTGGGTGCCGATATGGCTCGAGGCATGCGGCTGCGCACCGGTGTAGGCGTAGCTGGATGTGAAGGTGGTCTTGCCCTGGGTGACCGCCGTACCAGAGCCCTGCACGATCTCGTTGGTCTGTGCCTTCGTCGTGATGTTGTGCAGGTTGTCGTAGGCCAGTGTGTAGGTATAGCGGTTGGTCTTGTCCGGCGCGAACTGGTAGGAGCCAGCCGCGTTGGTCAACCGGTCCAGATCGTCGTAGCGGAAGGTCTGCGACGTCGCACCGTCGAGGTTAGGCGGTGACGGCACCGCAACGTTGTTGGCCACGGCGGTGACGTTGCCGATGTTGTCATAGGAGTAGCCGAGGTTCTCGAAGTTACCCTGGTTCGAACCGTCAGGGGCGATCAGCGGTCCGGCAACCTGGTTGCTGAGCCGGCGCATGACCGGGTCGAAGGTGTACCTGGTCTGGACGCCGTTACCATCCTCGACGAACGCCTGCTGGCCGAACTTGTCGTACTCCAGCCGGTTGACGTAGTTGTAGGTGTTGCTGCCCTTCACCCCGCTGGTGGCGCGGACCGTGCCGCCCGAGTCGTAGCGATAGGTCAGCACCTCGCTGTCCGGGTACACGAGCTGCTGCAACCGACCGAACGTGTCATAGGTGTAGGAGGTGGTGTAGGTCTTCGGAGAGCTACCGGTGAATCCGACGACCGTCCGGACTTCCTTGGTGGTCTCGCCCAGCTTGCCGTAGTAGCGATCCTCGGTGCCGGCCTGGTCGACCACGTGGGTGATCCGGCCGGCCCGGTTGTCGCTGTCCCCCGGCGCGCCGTAGCTGTAGCCGACGTTGTTGGCGGGGAAATTCGGGTAGCTGATCGACACCAGCCGGTCGAAGTCGTAGCCGTAAGTGATCTGCTGGCTGGCGGTGCGCAGGTCCGCGGTGACCTCGGCAATCCGGTTCGACGCGAGGTCGTACGTCGTCTCGGTCGTGCCGGTGTCGGGGTTGTCGACCACGGTGCGCCGGCCTAGCTTGTCGAAGCTCTGCCGGGTCACGTTGTTGCTGTCGTCGGCGACCGTGACGAGTTCACCGAGTGGGTCATACGCATAGCTGGTCCAGATGGCCTGCTGCGCGCCACCGGCTGGTGTGTGCGGTTCTTCCAGGCTCACCAGCTGTTCGCGGACATCGCGGTAGTAGAGCTTCTGATGTCCGTTGGCGTCGGTCACCGTCTGCTCGAACTGTGTGCTACCGGATCGGTCGGTGCCGAAGCCGTAGGCGGTGCTCGTCGCGGTGTCGTCCGGGAAGGTCGTCTTGGTGACCCGGTCGAGAACGTCATAGGCAGACCGGGTCGGTGCCACGGTGTCCACGCCGGTGTTGAACGTCCCCGGTGTGCCGAGCGGCTCGGTTATCGGGTAGCGCGCCGCGGTCTGCCGGCCGAAGGCGTCGTAAGCCACGGCTCCGCTGACCGTCATCACGTCCTGTCCGCCGGCCGTGCCGTTGTAGACGGTGGCGTCCTTCTTGGTCTGGATCTGCCGCCCCAAACCGTCGATGAACACCACCGTGTCGATCGTGTCGGTCGGGCTGCGGAACTTGTCCAGGTGCCGGGTGATCGCCCACGGATCGCTAGCCTCGGGGTGGTATTCGAAGCTGATCGTCGGCGTGCCGCTGCCCTGCTCGTACGGGCCGGTCACGCTGGTCGTCCGGCCGAACTCGTCGTAGCTGAAGCTTTCCACGTTGTTGTTCTCGTCCGTCTGGCTCAGCACGGTGCCGAACCGCAAGTCATGCGTGGATCTCGAGGTCAGCCCGAAGTTGTCGGTTATCTGCTCGACGTAGGTACGCAGGGTGGGGTCGTACCCGTAGGTCACGGTAGATCGCTGGCCGTTGGCGTTCGGCGGGTTGGTCACGGTGAGGATGTTTCCGTCGGCGGTGTAAGTGAGATCGGTGACCGCCGCGCTGCCGTCGGCTAGGTACTGGCGGACCTGGGTGATATCGCTGGTGGCGCAGTCCACGTTCGACTCGCGCCGGCGCATTTGGATGCCGCCGCCGGTGACGATGATCGAGTTCGCCGACCGCACACGCGTCGTCGCACAGGTGGTGTAGCCGATCTGCGCCACCACGTCATCGGCCGTGCCGGCGTCGCCGTAATCGGTCGTGACGTCGATGTCGCCGTAGGAGTCGTAATGGTTGGCGGTTGCGGTACTCTTGGCCGCCGCCGGGCCGCCCTCGTTGAACCGCTGGTCGGTGCGGGTCAGCTGCGGAAAGATTGTCGCGGTGGTGCTCGTGCCGTCGGCCGGCTCGGCTCCGGTTGTGACATCCCGCAACACGTAGGTGTTCTGTGTGTCGGTGAACAGCCGCCCGCTGGCGTCGTAGGTGCGATCTCTCAACGACAGGCCGTGTGTGTAGAAGCTGTCGGTCGCGAAGTCATGGACGACCATGCGGTAGCCGGCGTTGCTGTTATGGGTGTCCAACTGCCGCACGGTGACCTGAGCGTAGCCGTAGAACTCGCGCTCCAGCCGGCTGTAGACCCCGTCGGAGTAGGAGTACAGGGTCGCCTGGGTGTCCGCGCCGTCGCCGGCGTGGCCGTCGTTCAGCGTCACCGTGGACAGCACCCAACGCGAGGTCGGGTTTGTGACGGTGTTGCCGTCTCGGGTGTAGTCGAGGGTGAACGAGGCGCCGAGCGGCCGGGACACCGACTTGAGCAGGTTGGTGCGTCCGGTCCGGTTGCGGGCCACCTCCAGCGTGCCGTCGTTCGAACTGGTCAGGTGGTCGGCGTAGCCGTCACCATCGATGTCGCGCAGGCTGGCCTCGTCGCGAGCCATCGACTGGTCGGTGTCGGCGCCGGGGTTGATGATCAGGAAGCAGGCCAGGCCACACAGCGGGAAGGCGACGGTGAAGTAGGCGCCCGCGCCGAGGCCGGTGGTCCCGGAGCACAGCCGGGCGTGATCCCAATCGATACCGGCCAACCCGACGCTGGTGTCGTCATGGCAGGCGCCGTCGATCGCGCCGTTCCAGGCGACCGGGGCGGCGAAGCCGTTGCCGGTGTTCAGGCCGACCCGCATCCCGCTGCTGCCGCCGGGCAGCACCCGATCCAGCAGGCCGTCACCATTGACGTCTTCCAGGGTTTCGCTTGTCTGCGACTTGTCCTTGGTCAGCGACAGCCCGCCGGCGAATTCGTAGATGCCGTCGTTGAAGCCGAGGTCCGGGCCGATCGAGCCGTCCTCGCTTGCGCCGTTGTTGATGACCGCGGTGCCCCATGGCTCGGCCGGCGCGAAACTGTAGCCGAGGTTGAGTGCCACCATCAATGTGTCGCCGCTTAGGCTTACCACGTCGGGCAATCCGTCACCGTTGATGTCGAGCAGGTCGTGCTTCGGCTTGGAACTGCCCTTGCCGAGTCCGGCCGACAGGCCCAGCGTTACCAGCTGGCTGCCGGTGTGGTTGCCCCGCACCGGCGCCTGGCCGGCGGTGTCCACCTCACCACGGCCGTTGGCCGCGAAGTGTGCCGGGCTGCCGCCCACCCCGACGTTGATCGCCGAGGCGTCGCTGTCGCGGGGGCTGCCCAGGCCGGGCACCGCCCGGCTGCTCGGGTCCAGGCCGCCGGTCGCGGTGGTGTACTGCACCTCGCCGTCGCTGACGACGTCGGGGAACCGGTCACCGTTCAGATCCAGGAAGTCCACGTCGCTCGCGGTGCTGCCGTTGGAGGTGGAGCCGGATAGGAAGGACACGCCCGCGCCAATCGCGTCCTGCGAATTGTGGCTGAGCCGAGCCACCCCTCGGGCTCCGGCCACGTCGTTCGCCGTCGGCACGCCGATGCTGTCCAGGCCTTCCCGGGAACTGCTCATGGTGGACGCCTTGATCCAGGCGGAGTCGTCGGCACCGCGCCAGGACTTGTCATCCGGGAACGGCAGGAACGGGTAGACCTTTGCGGTGCGCGGGTCGTAGGTCGAGTTCTGGTCGAAGGTCTGGTTCAGGTCGGCTTCCACCACCGGCTGGCCGGCTCGGGTGCCGGTTCCGCTGTAGCCGAAGTAGGTCCAGCCGCGGTACGGCGAGGCCAGCAGGCCCTGCTCGGCTGTGCCGTGCACCGCGTCCGGTGCGGCGACCGGTGCGAGGCCGGGCCGGGTGACCTGCACTGCGGTAGCGGTTATCTCGGCACGCAACGCCGGGTCGGCCACCGAGAAGTCGAAGTACAGCTGATCGTCGGCAGTGGTATCGACCGAGAGCGAGCAGGTGTCGGCCGTACCGTCCGAGACGGTGATGGTACAACGGGCCGCGACCGCGTCCTGTCGCTTGACGGTGAACGTCACCGAGCCGTTGGCCCCGTCGGCCGCGGTGAGGCTTGGCTTCACCGTGACGTTCTCGGTAGCGGGTGCCGACCATGGTTGCTGCGGTGCGGTGAGATTGTCGATGGGGTAGCTGTCGACGTCAAACGGCGGATGCAGCTGGATCAGCGGGTTGCCGGAGCTGTCGGTGACCGTGCTGACGTCGGGGGAGCTGAGGTAGTACAGGCTGGGCGACCAGTCCAGCTTGCTCAGGTCGATCGGCGAGTCGACCTTGACCCGCAACGCGATGATGTCCTGCTTGGAAACGGCGATGTCCGTCTGGGTAGGCGTGTCACCGGTGCTGTCGGCCGCGATGTCCCAGCTCGCAGCCACCTGACCGTTCTTGGTTACCTGCACGGTCAGGTCGTCACTGGTGCTGCCGCTCTTGTGCAGCACGCCGGCGAGCCGCACGGTGCCGTTCAGCGGGGCCTGCAGGTTGGTGCCGCGGCGGCCGGCCAAGGCAAAGTCCTCGGAGGCCTGGTAGCGATAGGTATCCAGTCCATTGGCGTCGGGCGCGGCGGCGAGCGCTGCCCCGGTCGAGGGATTCACGTACTGGATGACCGGATCCCAGGAGACCTGGTCGTAGGCACCGTCCGACTGGGATCCGACCCGGAAGTAGAGCCGATCGCCCTTGCTGACCGGAATGGAACTGACCCCGTTCGGTGTCTTGGCCGGGTAATCGGTGGCACCGATCAGGGTGGACCACAGCTCGGTGTCGTTCTGCTGGATGGCCACCCGCACGCCATCGGCACCGACATAGGAGCCCCGCGCCGGGCTGGTGTCCTGGGTCAGCGCGACGTCACCGGTCACCGACACCGAGCCGGTGAACGGTGCTACCCATCGGCGCAGCACGTCGACCGGCGGGTTGTTGGCGTCCTGCTGAGCCTTGACCTCGGAGAAGTCCTGCACGAGGCCGCTGGAGTCCAGGACGCCGGCGCCGATCGGCACCGGGGTGTCGTTGCTGTCGGCGGTGAAGGTCGGCACCCCGTTGGCGTCGAGGTGGTTGAACAGCACGGCGCCGTTGTTGACCAGATCGGTCAGGCCGTCGCCGTTGACGTCGCTGAAGTAGGTGGTGTCCTCGGTGAAGGTGTCGCTGTGGTTGACGAAGGCGTTGGCCACGATGTACTGCTCCGCGCCGAAGGAGGCCATGTCGGCTTTCTCCTTGGCGATGGCCGGCAGGGTCGGCAGTGCGATTGGTGGCCCGTAGTCGGTCGAGCCGTCCGGGCCGGAGGTGTTGAACCGGACCGATACCCCGCCGCCGGTCTTGAACACCTTGTCCGGCAGGTCGTCACCGTTCAGGTCGACCAGGGCCAGCTGGCCGTCGGTGGTGGTGTGGGTGTAGCCGACCTTGGCGCCGATGCTGCCGTGCTTGCTCGCCGCTATCGGGTTGAACCCGGCGTACAGGTGTCCGCCGACGCTGGTGCTCAGCGAGCCGGACAACGCACTGGCTTGACCGTGGCCGAGCAGCCCGGCGGTGACTCCGTCGGCGCCGACCGCCCAGTCGACTGCGGGTGCGAAGGCGTCGTAACCGCCGCTGCTGTCGCGGATGTCGTCGTAGTAGCTGAACGTGTGGGTGCCGAGGGCGGTGCCGTTCGCGCCGCGCTGGGTGACCGAGGACAGTAACCTCTTGTGGAACGCGCCCTCGGTGTAGGCCAAGTCGTAGCTGCGCACCGTATTGCCTTGGAAAGCAACCTGGATCCGGGACAGCAGCTCGGCGGTGACCATCTTGAACCCGCCACGCGCGTCGATCACCACGTCAGGACGGCGGTTGTAGCCGGGCTGCTCGCTGTCGCGCAGGAACGTCACCGTGTATGGGCCGGCTGTCGAACCCGAGCGGGTGTAGTCGATGGTGCGCAGGTAGAGCTGCCGGCCTGGCACGGTGCCGCCGACCACGCCGGCGTCGGTCACCGCCTGCTCGTCGTAATGCGCCGCGTTGCCGTTCAGATCTCGGGTCTCCCGCAGCGCCCAGCGGTAGACGTTGCCGTGGTCGTCAGCCAGTTGGGCCGCGGCCACCGGGCCGCTCTCCGGATCCCCGCCGTAGAACGAGCGGGTGCCGTCCTTGTCGGTGATCTCCCACCAGTAGTTGGTCGGCGCGCTGCCATGCCTGACGATCGTGTTGAAGGCACCCTCGATCCGGGAGTGGAACGTCTTCTCGTCGGTTCGCGGCTGCGGTGTGCCGCGGTTGGCGACCGGGGTGAGCTGGTTATCGCCGACCAGATAGGTCTCGGTCTCGTGTGCCGGGTCATAGCGCGGCACCCCCCATCGGGTATCGATTGCGACGCTCGGCACCGACAGATCCCAGCCCATCCCGAGCCAGCCGTCGCCGGCGGTCGAGGAGTAGCTGAGCTGCAGCGACGGCGCCATGCCCTGCCGGCTCTGCGGGAGGTCGATCGGGTAGGAGAGCTTCGCGTCTCCCTGGTTGTTGCCCTGCGGTGGGTCGATCAGATCCACCCCGGCCGACGGATCAGCGGCCTTCAAGTCCTTGATGCTGGTCGGATCGAACGACACGTTCTCGGGGGAGTCCGGCACTGTTACGGTGGCCGCAATCATATCGGTGAAGTGAGTGGACAGGCTCTCCACCTTGTCGGTGTTCTGGTTCAGGTTCTGCCGCGGCAGGGGCACCCATTTGCCCTGGATGGTGTCGTAGTAGTAGATCTGCACGTCCTGCTCGGTCAACCCGGTCGGGATCAGCGCGGAGTCGTACGGCACCGTAATGGACAGGTCGTCGCCGAACGTCATGTGCGGGGTGAACCGGTAGCCGTCCCGCGGCCCCTCGGTCACGTTGATCATGCCCTCGTCCAGCGGCGGCAGGTCGGAGTCGCACAGCGACTTGGCCTCGATCGTGGTCGGCGTGCTAACTGCCGCCGGTGGCAGCTCCACCGTCCCGGAGTCTTGCTGGATCACCGTTGTATGGCCCGGATCCGCCGTCACGTAGCTCGGCGGCGGCAGCGTGCTCTCGGTGCAGGAGGCATCCGCCGCGGTGGCTCGCGGTACACCGCCGGGCAGCCCCACCGATCCCACCGTCAGCACAGAGCAGACGAGCAGCAGAACGGTGAAGACCCGCAGCCAGCGTGAGCGGAGGCAGGCAGGCATGCGACTAGAAACGGCCATGACGTTCCCCAAGAGTCGGACGGGCAGCCTGACTCGGCCCACCTCAGGGCGCGTCAAAGCAACGCGCAGTTCCCCTAGGAGGACAAGACGGGGCAGCGTCGTACAGTCGAAATGACCCGCCTCTACCGGGCGGTGCGGACAGTCTGGACTGACGGTGTTGAGGCGTCAATAGCTGAGCTAACACTGATCGAATGCTGTGTGTTTACTACAAGTAAGCTGGCAGACATTACCTAATTACCGGTGCATTGCTGGAATCTGCTGCGAAGTGCCAGGGCCAGGGCTATATTGCGCCGCCGGTCAGCCGGGATTGCTCAGCCGCAGCGCGGCCACAATCAGGGTGCGCGCCGCCTGCACGGTGTCGGCAAGCGACACCCGCTCGTGTGAGGTGTGCGCGTCGGCCGGCTCACCCGGCCCGTAGTGCAGCGTGGGAATCCCGGCGCCGGCATAGAGCCGCAGGTCGCTGCCGTACGGTGCGCCCCGCTCGGCCGGTCCGGAAGAGCCACCCGCGGTGTCGGCGTGCGCCGAAGCCACCACCTCCCGCAGCGGGTCGCCGGCCGGCAGCCGGCCGCTGGCGAACTGCCCGCCGCTCCAGCGCACCGAGGCCGGGTGCGCGCGCAGCCACGGATCGTCGGCGCACACCTCGGCCACCCGCTGCTCGAACGCGGCTCGGGCGGTGGCCGGCTCCTCGTCCAGCAGCACCCCGTACCGGCCCTTCGCGACCAGCAGGTCCGGCACCGTGCTCGGCCAGTCGCCGGCCTGTACCTGCCCGATCGACAGCGGCGCCGCGATCCGGTAGCCGACCAGCAACGGGTCCGGCTCGGCGTTGCGTTCGGCCTCCAGCGTGTGCAGACCGGCAAACAACACAAGGAACTTCTCGATCGCGCTGACCCCGGCGGTGCGCAGGCTGCCGTGCGCGGCGGCACCCGGCACGGTCAGCTCGAAGGTCAGCGCGCCGCAGTTGGCGGTGATCATGGTCAGCGCGGTGGGTTCCGGGATCAGGCAGGCATCGCCGCGATGGCCACGGCGCAGGGTCGCGAAGGCACCCAGCCCACCGTCCTCCTCGCTGGCCACCAGGTGCAGCGCCAACCGGCCGGCAAGCGGAACGCCGCTGGCCCGGATCGCTTTCAGCGCGGCCAGGTTGGCCGCGACCCCGGCCTTCATGTCGCAGGCGCCACGCGCGTGCAGCAGGTCTCCCCCGAGCCGCGGCGTGAACGGATCCCCCGGCCAGGCTGCGAGATCGCCCGGCGGCACCACGTCGACGTGGCCCTGCAGGATCACCGTCGGGCCGTCGCGCTGCTCGCTGTGCGCCACCAGGCCCCAGATCTCGGCTCGTTCGGCCTCGGTGCCGGGAAATTCCGGATCGGCACGCAGCTCGGCGAGGTCCGGCTGCCACAGGTCGACCTCGAGATCCAGTTGTTCGGCCTGGTTGGCGAGTGAGTGCAGCAACTCGATCTCGGCCGCGCTGCCGGTGATGCTGGGCACCGCGAGCAGGTCCAGCAGGCTTTGAGTCAACGCCGGCTCGTCCAGGGCGTCCAGCGCGCGCCGTTCGGTGTCGGTCAGCATGCCGGCATCATGCCGCCAGCACCGGCCCTGCCGAAATACCGGCGAGTACGTTGAACGCGTGACGGAACTACCCGCCCTGCCACCCTTTCCGGTGTCCCGGCCGCGCCGGCTGCGGCGGACCGCCGCGCTGCGCCGGCTGACCGCGGCGGTGAGCGTGCGGCCGCGGGATCTGGTGTTGCCGATGTTCCTCGCCGAGGGGGCCAGCGAGCCACGGCCGATCGGCTCGATGCCGGGCGTGCTGCAGCACAGCCTGGACTCGCTCGCCAAGGCCGCGATCGGCGCGGTGGAGGCCGGCGTCGGCGGCCTGATGCTCTACGGGGTGCCGCTGGTCAAGGATCCGATCGGCTCCGGCGCGGACGACCCGAACGGCATCCTCAACCAGGGCCTGGCCCGGTTGAAGTTCGAGCTCGGCGATGCCACCGTCCTGATGGGCGACCTGTGCCTGGACGAGTTCACCGATCATGGGCACTGCGGCGTGCTGTCCATCGACGGCTCGGTGGACAACGACGCGACCCTGCAGCGGTACGCCGCGATGGCGCTGGCGCTGGCCGAGGCCGGCGCGGATCTGGTCGGCACCAGCGGCATGATGGACGGCCAGGTGGGCGTGGTACGCCGGGCGCTGGACCAGGCCAACCGTCCGGACGTCGGCGTGCTCGGCTACGCCCCGAAGTACGCCTCCAGCTTCTACGGACCGTTCCGGGAGGCGGTGGACTCCTCGCTGGTCGGCGACCGGCTGACCTATCAGCAGGATCCGGCCCGCGGCCCGGCCGAAGCGCTGGCCGAGGTGTCGCTGGACGTGGCCGAGGGCGCCGACGTGGTGATGGTCAAGCCAGCCCTGCCGTACCTGGACATTCTCGCCGCGGTGGCTGCCAGCTGCCCGGTGCCGGTGGCCGCCTATCAGGTGTCCGGTGAGTACGCGATGGTGGAGGCGGCCGCCGAGCGTGGCTGGCTGGATCGGGAACGAACCATGCTGGAAACGCTGCTGTCGATCCGTCGGGCCGGTGCCTCGCTGATCCTCACCTACTGGGCGCACGAGGCAGCGCTGCTGCTCGGCGGTGTCTGATGCCGGCCGTATCCGCCCGGCGAGCCTGAGCCGCCGGTGCCCGAGCCGTCGGTGCCTGAGCCGCCGGTGCCCGAACCGCCGGTGCCTGAGCCGTCGGCGGGCCGGCTCGGCGGCCCGCCCAAGCGAGCGAGTTACCGCACCGCCGCGTTGCTGGCCGGCCTGCTGCTGCTCGGCTGGGCTGCCGATCTAGTCACCGGCGCCGGACACAGCCTCGGCTGGTTGCTGGCGCTGCTGCTGGTCGGCGGCATCCCGGCGCTGGGCGCCTGGTCGGCCCGGCACCGGCCGTCCGAGGTCGCGCAAGCCGTCGCGCCACCGGATGACCAGCAGCCGACACCGTCTGGCAGCCGGGTCATCCGGCCGGCCCGGCCGGACGAGCTGGTCGAGCTGATCGAGATCGAGCGGGCCGCCGATCAGCTGTTTCCGTTGGCCGGCTACGGCACCGTCCCGCCGCCGGCCACCGTGGCCGAGCTGCGCGCCGCCGCCGCGCTGCTGGTCAGCGGCGAACCACCGACCGGCTACGCCCGGATCGAGGTGGTGGACGGCAGGGCGCACCTGGCAGGGTTGTCGGTCCGGCCGCGGTTCATGCGGCAGGGCCGGGGCAGCGAGCTGGTGCTCGCGGCGTGCGATTGGGCAGCGGCGCACGGCTACTCCGAGATGACCCTGTGCACCTTCGCCGAAGTGCCCTGGAACGGCCCGTTCTACGCCCGGCTGGGCTTCATCGAGCTGGCCGAGCTGACGCCTGGCCTGCGGGCAGCGCGGGAGACCGAGCAGGCTTTGGACGCAATGGGCCGGCGGGTGGTGCTGATCCGATCCACCCGGCTGTGAGGAACACTGGACGGGTGACCGACGCACCGATCTCAGCCGAACTCTTCAGCCGCGCGCGGCAGGTCATCCCGGGCGGCGTGAACTCGCCGGTACGGGCGTTCCGGGCGGTCGGCGGCACGCCGCGGTTCATGGTGAGCGGCTGCGGCCCGTACCTGACCGACGCGGACGGGCGGAACTACGTCGATCTGGTCGCCTCCTGGGGCCCGATGATCCTGGGCCATGCCCATCCGGCGGTGGTCGAGGCGGTGCACCGGGCGGCCGCCGCCGGGCTGTCGTTCGGCACCCCCACCGAGGGCGAGATCGAGCTGGCCGAGGAGATCGTGGCCCGGGTGGCGCCGGTGGACCAGGTGCGGCTGGTCAACTCGGGCACCGAGGCCACCATGTCGGCGATCCGGCTGGCCCGGGGCGCGACCGGTCGGTGCAAGGTGGTGAAGTTCGCCGGCTGCTACCACGGCCACGTCGACGCGCTGCTGGCCAGCGCCGGCTCCGGCGTGGCGACCTTCGGGTTGCCGGATTCCCCCGGCGTCACCGGCGCGCAGGCATCGGAGACGATCGTGCTGCCGTACAACGACATCGTGGCGCTGGAGGAGGCGTTCCTGGCCGACGGCGCGGAGATCGCCTGCGTGATCACCGAGGCCGCCTGCGGCAACATGGGCACGGTGCCGCCGGCCGAGGGTTTCAACCAGGCGTTGCGCCGGGTCACCGCCCAGCACGGCGCGTTGCTGATCATGGACGAGGTGATGACCGGCTTCCGGGTGTCGCCGGCCGGCTGGTACGGCATCGACCCGGTCGAGGCCGATCTCTACACCTTCGGCAAGGTGATGTCCGGCGGCCTGCCGGCGGCGGCGTTCGGCGGCCGGGCCGAGTTGATGAGCCACCTGGCCCCGGCCGGGCCGGTGTATCAGGCCGGCACGCTGTCCGGCAATCCGGTGGCGGTGGCGGCCGGCCTGGCCAGCCTGCGGGCCGCCGACGCACAGGTCTACACCGCCCTGGACCGCACCGCCGGCGTGATCGGCCAGTTGACCTCGGCCGCGCTGGCCGAGCAGGGCGTGCCGCATCGGCTGCAGTACGCGGGCAACCTGTTCTCGGTGTTCTTCGGTGCCGAGCCGGTGGCCAACTTCGAGCAGGCGCAGGCCAGCGAGACGTTCCGGTACGGCCCGTTCTTCCATGCGATGCTCGACGCCGGGGTGTACCTGCCACCGAGCGCGTACGAGACCTGGTTCGTCAGCGCGGCGCATGACGACTCCTCGATCGGTCGGATCGCCGATGCGCTGCCGGCGGCCGCCAAGGCGGCCGCCGCCGCGGTCCGTCCGTCATGAGCGAGCGAACCACGGTGCACCTGCTGCGGCACGGCGAGGTACACAATCCAGACGGCGTGCTCTACGGCCGGCTGCCGGGTTTCGAGCTGTCCGGGGCCGGCCACCAGATGGCCGGGCTGGCCACCGCCGCGCTGGCCGATCACGACATTCGCTACCTGGCCTGCTCACCACTGCAGCGGGCGCAGCAGACCGCGGCGCCGCTGGCCGCCGAGTTCGGCCTGCCGATTACCGTCGACGAGCGGCTGACCGAGGCGGCCAACGTCTTCCAGGGCCGCCGGGTGAGCGGTTCGGATGGGGTGCTCAAGCAGCCCGCCAGCTGGCGGCACTACCGCAACCCGTTCCTGCCGTCCTGGGGCGAGCCGTACCAGCAGGTGGCGCAGCGGATGCACGCGGCGCTGCTCTCCGCGCGGGATCGGGCCGCCGGCCACGAGGCGGTCTGCGTGTCCCATCAGCTGCCGATCGTCTGCCTGCGCCGTTACCTCGAGCGCCGCCGGCTGTGGCACGACCCGCGCCAGCGGCAGTGCTCGCTGGCCTCGCTGACCTCCTTCACCTTCGACGGCGACGAGCTGGTCGGCATCGGCTACTCCGAGCCGGCCGGCCGCAGCTCGAATGCCATCGGCCGGCAGACCGGCGCTTGAGCAGCCGGAACCGACCACAGCGGTTGCTCAGGATCCGGGGGAGGCGTCAGTGTGGCACAGCGCACGCCGCACACTGATGGGGTGAGCGCGCCAGCCGATCGCCGAGCCAACCGGGCGATGCGGGCTGTCCCATTGTTGGCCGTCGGCCTGCTCGCCGTCGGCTTGTTCACCGGCTGCGCCGGTGGTAAGGACGCCGTCAGCCAGGGTGCGAATGTCTTTCGCTACCCCGGCAGTAACCCGAAGGGCACCTGGATCGCTGACGCCAAGCGCAAGCTGGCCGGCCCGGTGTCCGGTGGCCTGATCAGTGGCGGCACGTACCGGCTCAGCCAGGACCGCGGCAAGGTCGTGGTGCTGAGCTTCTTCGCCTCCTGGTGTCCGCCCTGCCAGACCGAGACGCCGCAGTTCGACTCCATCTACCGCGACCGCAAGGCGGCCGGCGTGCGGTTCGTCGGGCTGGACGTCAAGGATCCGAGCAAGTCCGGCTCACAGGCTTGGCTTGCGGCCAAGCAGATCAGCTTCCCGGTGGTCTACGACGAACCGGGCAAGACCGCGATACAGCTGGGCAACGTCCCGCTGGGTGGCCTGCCGGCAACGGTCCTGATCGACAAGCAGGGCCGGGTGGCCGCCGTCTACACCCAGGAGGTCTTTCCCAAGGATCTCGAGCCGGTGCTGGACCAGCTGGTCAGCGAGGCCTAGGTGGGCGGCCCGGGTGGTTAGTGGATCGGTAGTGATAGCAAGCGGATTCTCCGACACGGTCACCGATGGCGCGCTGCTGCCGGCGGCCGGGGTGGCGCTGCTGGTCGGCGTGATCGGGTTCCTGTCGCCGTGCGTGCTACCGCTGGTGCCGGGCTACCTGTCCTACGTCGCGGGGCTCGCCGGGACCGACCAGGACACCGGACGGCAGCGCCGGATGCTGCTCGGCGCGTTGCTGTTCGTGCTCGGCTTCACCACGATCTTCGTCGCGACCGGCGCGCTGTTCGGCACGCTCGGCTCATCCATCGCGGTGCACCATCTCGCGCTGGAGCGAATCTTCGGCGTGGTCACGATCGTGATGGGGCTGGTGTTCCTGGGCCGGTTCAGCCCGCTGCAGCGCGAGGTCAAGCTGCACCGGCTGCCGCGGGCCGGCCTGCTCGGCGCGCCACTGCTCGGCCTGACCTTCGGGCTGGCCTGGACCCCCTGCCTGACGCCGACCTTCGGCGCGGTGTACGCGCTGGCCGCCAGCCAGGCGACCGCCGGCCGGGGTGCGCTGCTGTCGGTCTTCTACTGCCTGGGCCTCGGCGTGCCGTTCCTGCTGGTGGCGGCCGGCCTCGGCTGGGTGAGCGGCGCGCTGCGGGTGGTGCGCCGGCATGGCCGGTTGGTCAGCCAGCTCGGCGGCGCGATCCTGATCGTGATGGGCATCCTGCTGCTCACCGGCACCTGGGATCACTGGATGAACGAGCTGCGGGTACGGTTCGCCGGCACCGGGATCGGATCCGGCCTGTGACCGCCACGCCGCGCCACCTCGGCCGGCTGCTCTGGCGGCGGCTCACCTCGATGCGTACCGCCATCGTGCTGCTCTTCCTGCTCGCGCTGGCCGCGGTGCCCGGCTCGTTGCTGCCGCAGCGGCCGCTGAATCCCGCCAAGGTCCAGGCGTACCTGGCCAGCCACGGCGCCTGGGGCCGGTTCCTGGACCGGGTCGGCGCCTTCGACGTGTTCGGCTCGTTCTGGTTCGCCGCGGTCTATCTGCTGCTGTTCGCCTCGCTGATCGGCTGCCTGCTCCCGCGCATCACCAGCTATGCCCGGGCGGTGCGGGCCAAGCCGATCCAGGCGCCGCGACACCTGAGCCGGCTGGCCGAGAACGGCACGCTGGTCAGCCCGTTGAGCCCGCGCCAGGCCGCCAGCCGGGCCACCGACGCGCTGCGGCCACGCTGGCGAACGGCGGTTCGGGACGAGCCGGGCGGCGCGGTGGCGGTGTCGGCCGAGAAGGGCTACAGCCGGGAGGCCGGCAACCTGGTCTTCCACATCTGCCTGCTGCTGGCGCTGGCACTGATCGCGGCCGGCAAGCTGAACAGCTACCAGGGTTCGATCGTCACCGTGGAGGGCACCGGCTTCTGCAACCGGCCGATCTCCTACGACGCCTTCCACGCCGGCCGGCTGGTCCAGCAGGGCGCGCTGGCCAACTTCTGCATCGACAACCTCGACTCGTTCACCGCCAGCTACCGGCCGGACGGCACCGCGCAGCAGTTCCGGGCCGAGGTCACCTACTCCACCAGCCTGGACGGTCCGACCAAGCACGACGTGATCACGGTGAACCATCCATTGCGAACCAACGGTGATCGGGTGTACCTGATCAACCACGGCTTCGCCCCGACGGTGACGGTTACTCGGCCCGGCAAGGCGCCGATCACCGACACCGAGGCGTTCCTGCCGGCGGACGAGCTGTACACCAGCGAAGGGGCCTTCTCCTTTCCCGGCGCCGACTCCGCGTCGGGCAGCGACCTCGGCCTGAGCGCGGTGTTCGCACCGACGCCGCTGGTGCGCGGCGGCGTCGTCAGCTCGATCGCCCCGGTCGCGCAACATCCGATACTGGCGGTATTGGCCTACACCGGAACGCTGAACCCGACCGGGCAGCCACAGTCGGTGTACAGCCTGAATGCCGCCGCCATCGCCGCCGGCAAGCTCAAGCGGGTCGGTGCGCAGAACCTGGCCGTCGGGCAGACACTGCGGTTGCCGGACGGCACCACGGTGCGCTTCGACGGCTACCGGCAGTGGGCCAGCCTGCAGGTTTCGCACGATCCGACCCAGCTGCTGCTGCTTATCGTGGCGGTGCTCATGGTGCTCGGCCTGCTCGGCTCGCTGGCGGTCCGCCGGCGCCGGTTGTGGCTGCGGATCATTCCCGCTCCAGCGGAAGCGGCTGAGCCGGCCGCGGGCACGATCGGCGCGGGTAGTCTGATCGCGGTGGGCGGCCTGGCCCGCAACGACTCCGGCAACTTCCGGGCGGAGTTCGCCGCGATGCTGCAGCGGCTGAGCGCGGAGCTGGGCTCGGCGCCGGCCCCGCACAGCGATGCCCGAGCCGGTGACCGGGTCGGGGCGGGAAGGGACTGAGGATGGCGATCAACACCGGGCTGGCTTCGCTGTCGGAGACGCTGTGGACGGTCTCCACCGGCACCTACATGCTGGCCGTGGTGGCCTACACCGGCGAGTACGCCTTCGGTCGCAACGGCCGCATCGCCAGCACCAGTCCGGTAGCCGAGCGCGGCCTGGTGGCAGAGCGCAGCCTGGTGGCAGAGCGCAGCCTGGTGCCGGAGCGCAGCCTGGTGGCAGAGCCCGCATTGGTCCGCGCGCCGGCACTGGTCGGCGCCGGCGGTGCCGGCGACGAGCAGCGACCGGGCGGCGGCGGCCGGGTGGTGTCCACGCCGGACGCCGGCCAGCGTTGGGGTCGCTGGGCCGTCCTGCTGACCATCCTGGGCGCGCTGGTGCATCTGGCCTCGGTGGCCATCCGGGGCATCGCGGTGGACCGGGTGCCGTGGGGCAACATGTACGAGTTCACCCTGGTGGTGGCGCTGATCGCGACCATCGCCTGGCTGGCCACGGTGAACCGGATGCCGCAGCTGCGTTACCTGGGCCTGTTCGTGATGATGCCGGTGCTGGTGCTGATGTTCCTGGCCGGCACGCTGTACACCAAGGCATCCAAGCTGGTGCCCGCCCTGCAGTCGTACTGGTTGGCCATCCACGTCTCCTCGATCGCCACCGCCGAAGGCATCCTGCTGACCTCGGCGGCGATCACCGGCATGTACCTGATCCGAGCCCGGTACGAGCGCGGCGGCAGCAGCCGGTTGGCCAGCTGGGGATCTCGGCTGCCGGCAGCTGCCTCGCTGGACAAGGCGGCCTACCGTACGGTGGCCTTCGCGTTCCCGATCTACACCGCCGGGGTGATCTTCGGCGCGATCTGGGCCGAGGCCGCCTGGGGTCGGTACTGGGGTTGGGACCCCAAGGAGACCTGGGCATTCATCGCCTGGGTGATCTATGCGATGTACCTGCATGCGCGGGCCACCGCCGGCTGGCGAGGTGGCCGGGCCGCCTACATCAACCTGCTCGGGTTCGCCGCCATGACGTTCAACTTCTTCGTGGTCAACATCGTGATTTCCGGCCTGCACTCCTACGCCGGCCTGAACTGAACCGCCATCGGGCTGACCGCTGGTCGGTGAGCCGTCCTCGGCCGTGCGAGATTCGCATTAGCCAGCACGCTAAATTCAGATAATCTCCGGCGTTGGATTCCTGCTGCATTGTCGCCATGTTCTTGCCGTGACGGTGACAACCGCGGTAGACCCTGACAGCGAAGGCGAACGAACTGGCGGTCAGCGCCAGTATTCGACGGGCTGGAAGGGCTAGCCGGCTGAGCAGCACGCGCGGGCGGGTAAGCCGATGCGCCGTCGGGCGGGCGCCGCATGAGACAAACCTGATCTCAGCTTCGGGCGATATGCGACTGCGCCCGTGATTGGAGCAGCTATGCGATACCGGTTTGCCGCGCCCAGCCGGTCGATCAGGACGGCGCTGGTCGTTCTCACGCTGTTCGCCGCCGGCTTCGCCGCGTTCCAGTTGCACGCGCCGTCGGCCGGCGCGAACACCGCGCTGACGGTGGAGGCCAGCCAGACGGCCTCGGTCAACTCGGCGCAGCCGGACAGCAACAGCTCCGGCCACTGGATCGGCATCGACGGCAATCCGCCCACCTACGGGTTCTTCCGGTTCTCGGTAGACATTCCGGACGGCATGGCAGTCACCGGCGCCATCTTCCGGTGCTGGCCGGGCAGCTCGTCGGCGGCCGGTGCCCACCTGTGGTCGGCCGGCAACAACTGGGATGAGAAGACGATCACCTGGGAGAACGCCCCGCTGCCCGACTTCAACTCCGCCCCGGTCGGCTCGACCGGACCGGTGACCCAGGGCGAATATGCCGAGGCCGATGTGGCCTCGGCGATCACCGGCTCCGGTGACTACACCTTCGTGGCCGGCACGGACAGCAATACCCGGTGGTCCTGCGCGGGCGACAACGGCGGGCACAAGCCGCAGCTGGTGATCGATATGGTGCCGTCCGGCGGCGGTTCCTCGACCCCGGCCAGCTCGTCGGCACCGGTCAGCTCCTCCGTGCCGGCGACCTCGTCGGCACCGGCCACGACTTCCGCGCCGGCCACGACTTCCGCGCCGGCCACGACTTCGGCACCGGCCACGACTTCGGCACCGGCCACGACTTCGGCACCGGCCACGTCGTCCGCGCCACCCAGCTCTACGCCACCGCCGAGCACCGGCCACAAGGTGCTGGTGATCCTGGGGGAGAACCACAGCGATCAGGAGGCGCTGCAACTGCCGCACCTGGCCGGCTGGGCCACCCAGTTCGGCCAGGCGACCGACTACTCGGCCATCCGGCACCCGAGCCTGCCCAACTACCTCGCCATCTTCGGCGGCAGCACGTTCGGGATCAGCACGGACTGTTCGGTCGGCTCGTCCGGCTGCATTCCGACCGGCGAGTCGGTGTTCGATCAGACGCTGGCCGCCGGCAAGACGGCGACCGCCTACCAGGAGTCGATGACCAGCAACTGCCAGACCAGCGGTTCCGGCGGCTACGCGCCACGGCACGGTCCCTGGCCGTACTGGACCGGCAGCACCGAGCGCCGGAACTGCCAGGCCAACGACGTGCCGAGCGGCACCGTGTCCGGCGGCAACCTGCTGGCCGACGTCCAGGCCGGCGCGCTGCCCACCACCGGCGAGCTGACCCCCAACCTCTGCAACGACGCGCACGACTGCAGCCTGAGCACCTTCGACAACTGGCTGGGCGCCTGGATACCGGTGCTGCTGGCCGGGCCGGACTACCAGGCGGGGCGGCTCAGCATCATCATCACCTTCGACGAGGATGACGGCAGCCAGAGCAACCAGGTCACGTTCATCGCGATCGACCCGCGGCTGCACGGTAAGACCGTGACCGGCGCATACAACCACTACAGCCTGACCAAGTGGCTCGACGACAACGCCGGCGTGGCCGAGTTGAACAATGCAGCATCGGCGCCGAACCTGAAGTCGGCCTTCGGGCTGTAGTCCCCCAAGGTCGGGCCCGGGTGACGGCCTCCGCCATCCGGGCCCGGCCGCTCAGCCGGCCCGGAAGGCGGCTATCCCGCCGGCCCAGTACATCGCGGTGCCGAAGCTGGCGTCAAAGCTGATGGCGCCGGTGCCGGTCGTGAGCTGGCAGCCGGTGACCACGGTGGCGATGCTGCCGGTCGAGGTTTGTTGCGGCTGCAGGGTGTAGCCGGTGCTGGTAACAGTCAGCTGCTGGCTGCTGGCATGACCGGCCGCGAATCCGATCAGCAACTCGCCCGCCCCAGCCGGCGTGATCGAACCGCTGCTGGCCGAGGTGCCGGTGTTGGCGGTGCCGGCCGAGGTGTCCAGCGGGCTGCTGGTGGCGACGCCGGAGAACTCCTGCACCTCGAACGCGATGGAGGCCGCCGAGGCAGTGTGCGCGGTGACGGTGCTGGCGCCGGCCGCATTGGCGGCGTACCACAGCTCACCGTCTGAGTTGTGACTGGCAACCGACCAGGCGTTGACCTTTTGCCATATGTTGCCGGCCGAATCGGTGATCGAGGTGATGTGGTTGGTGGTGCCGGTGTAGACGCTGGCGGACAGCACCAGCAGGTTGCCGGCGGTGCTGGGCGCCGGCAGGGTGGCCGTCAGCGCCGTGGAGCTGCTCGTCTCGGTCGCGCCGATCGCCTGCACCAGCTGTGGTCCAGGCGGCGGCGGTGGGGCGGTGACGATCAGCGTCAGGCTGACGCCGTGGGTGGCGCTGCCGGTGCCGGTGATGGTGATCGGGTAATTCCCGGCCGGGGTGGTCGTGCTGGTGGTGATGGTGGCGGTCGAGGACTGGCCGGCGGTGACGCTGGCCGGGCTGAACGCCACGCTGGCCCCGGCCGGCGCGCCGGACGCGGACAGCGCAACGGTCTGCGGGTTGCCGCTGGTCACCGCGGTGCTGATCGTGCTCGTTCCGCCCTGCCCGGCCACGACCGACACCGAGGCCGGGCTGGCGCTGATCGAGAAGTCGTTCGCCGGTGCTGGCGCGGCCTTGAACAGGGCGAGCCCGGCCGACCAGTACATGGTGTTCGTGAAGCTGCCGGCGAAGGACTGCGTGGTGGTGCCGGAGAGCACCTGCGAGCCGCTGATCAGGGTCACCGTGCTGGGATTGGTGGTGTTCTGTTGCGGGCCCACCGCGTAACCGGGCGAGGTCACCGTGATTGCCTGGGCGTTGGCATGGCCGGCCACGAAGCCGATCGCCAGGTCGTTGCCGACGGTCGGGGTGATGCTGCCGGAACTCGCCGGCTTGGATAGCGCCGCCGTGCCGACCGCGCCGTCCAGCACGGTTGTGCTGGCCATGTTGGTGAACTCCTGCACCCCCAGCGCGACCGGGGCGGTGGTGGTCACGGTGACCGTCCGGACCGGCGCGGCGTTGGCCGCGTACCACAGCTCCCCGTCGGAGTTCTGCCCGGCGACGGTGTAGGCGCCGGCCTTCGTCCAGGTGTTCCTGCCGTCGCTGACCGCGGTGATCTGCTTGCTGGCGCCGGTGTAGACGCCGGCGGTGAGCACCAGCAGATCACCGGGCGCGCTGGTGCCGGGCAGCGTCACGGTGGTGGTGGACGAGCCAGCGCTCTGCACCAGCGTGGGCAGCCCGGTCGAGGCCGGCGTGCTGACCGACGTCGGGCCGCTCGGGGCCGAGGCATTTCCGGCCGCGTCCCGGGCGATGACCGTGTACTGGTAGCTGGTCGAGGGCGCGGCGGTGGTGTCCAGATAGCTGGTCGCCGGCGAGCCGGTCGAGCCGATCGTGCTGCCGTTGCGTTGGATGTCGTAGCTGGCGACGCCGTTGTTGTCGGTTGCCGCTGCCCAGGACAGCGACACCACAGTGGCTGACTGGGCGGTGCCGGTGAGGTTGGTCGGGGTGGTCGGTGGGCTGACATCCACTGTCCAGTTGGCGGTGGCCGGCGTCGGATCGGTGCCGTAGGAGGTGGTCGCGGTGACCGCGAAGCTGTGGTTGCCGCTGGCCAGCGAGCCGTAGCTGACCGGACTGGTGCAGCTGGTGGCCGGCGCACCGTCCAGGCTGCAGGCCAAGCTGGCCCCGGCTCGGGTCGAATGGAAGCTCAGCGTGGCGGTGCTGGAATTGGTCAACGGCGGCGGCGCGCTGTCCACGACGGTGTCCGGGACGTTGGAGAACGTGTAGGTCTGCACGTCGAAGCTCTGCCCGGTCTCGTCGGTGGGCGCCACCGTCACCGTGTTGCCGGCCACGGTGACCTTCAGGAAGTGGAACACCTGCGTGGCGGCGCTCGGCGGGGTGGCCGCACCGCACGCGGAGCCGGTCAGCTTGGTCGGCGACCAGCCGATGCCGTACGCGTCGTTGGCCGTGCAGGGTCCGACCGGCTGCGGCGCCGCGCCGCCACCTCCGGTCACGTAGCTGACCGGCATGCCCACCGCGCTCGGCTGGTTGCGTTGGTAGAGGTGCGCGTGGCCGTTGAAGACGATGTCCACCCCGTACTGGCCGAGCAGCCCTTCCAGCCCGGTCAGCCCCTGCAGGGAGGTGTCGGAGCTCTGGTTCGGGTTGTCGGCATAGAACGGGTAGTGGGAGAAGGCGAACTTCAGCGAACTCGGGTGCGTCTGCAGGTCGTTGAGCAGCCAGCTGTATTCCGGCGTGCCGGGCGCGAAGTGGGCGGCGGCGTCGTTGGCATAGACCGATCCGGTGCCGACATTGCTGTCACCCCAGGCCGAATCCAGCAGGTAGAAGCGGGCCGGGCCGGCGTCGAAGGCGTACCACTCGCTGCCGTAATTGCTCGATGAGCTGCCGTTCACACAGCAGTAGACGTCGTTCTGGTAGCGGCCACCGGAGCTGGCAACCGCGCTGTCCTGGGTCCAGGTGCTGATATCGGTGTGCGCCGGCCCGCTCAGCCCGTGGTTGCCGGCGGCGGTGAACAGCGGGACGGTGCTGCCGGCGACCGTCCAGAACGACGGACCGAAGATGGCGCTGATGTCCTGGCCGCTCTGCTGCAGGTCACCGTAGTTGAGCTGGCTGCCACTGGGGTAGCCGTTGTCGCCGACCGTCACCGCGAATCGGGCACCGCTGGTGGCGACCTGCTGGAACAGGTTGGCCTGGTCGGTGCTGGCGCCGGTGGCATCCACCTGGCCCCAGTCACCGAAGACGTCGAAGCTGTACGGCGTGTTATCACCGGCCGGCACCTGGGTCTGGAACTGCGGCGAGCTGTTGCCGGCCAGCAGGTCGACGGCGGCCAGTTGCGGGCGGTAGCAGTAGCTGCCCGAGCTGGGGAGGTTGAGCGAGGCCTTCCACTGGTACTCGCTCACCGTGCCGACGGTGATCGTCGACCGGGTCGCGGTCAGGCTGTTGCCGAGCGAGCAGACGCCCTGGCTGATCGGGCCCCACTGCAGCGTCCCGGTGGTCGCCGACTGGTTGGTCGCCCAGTTGACGTTGACGTGATTGCCGACCAGGTCGGTCAGATACGGTGCCCGGGTCAACGCCGTGTCGAACACCGCCGCGCTGGCGGCAGGTGCCGAGGCCAGCATGCCGAACCAGAGCAAGACCGGCACACCGCATGCGATCAGCCGCAATCCGGCCTGGCGGTGTGCTCGCCACCGGCCGATGCCATCCCCCATGGAAGCCCCCCGGTCTTCCGCGCGATTGCTCGCTGGGCACACGGTAACCGACGATCCGCCGTCCGCCCAGCGCTTTCTGTCGCGGATCGGCGGTCCCGACATGATGCCCGGATAGCCACTATTGCCTTTTATTGCAATGAATTTGCCGAGGAGCCAGCTGAGCCCCGTCGGGCTTGGGTGCTTTGCCGGGCTGCCGTGACCCCGCGGAGACAAGCAGGCGCGCTTCGTGTCGCCGATAGATCGACCAGGCTTGCTCAACCGGTTGCCATACTGGGCCGGTGGCCTACACCGATCTTACCGATTTCGTCCGGGCGCTGGAGAAGTCCGGTGAGCTGAAACGCGTCACCGCGCCGGTCGACCCGCGGCTCGAGGTGACCGGGATCGTGCAGAAGGTGCTGGCCGAACGGGGCCCGGCGCTGCTGTTCGAGAACCCGACGCGGGGCCGGATGCCGCTGCTGATGAACCTGTTCGGCACCGAGTCCCGGATGTGCCAGGCGCTCGGCGTGGCCAGCCTGGACGAGATCGGCGCTCGGATCGCCGAGCTGCTCAAGCCGGAGCTGCCGCAGGGCATCGGCGGCTTCCGGGAGGCGCTCGGCAAGGCCGCCCAGCTGCGCAACCTGCCGCCCAAGCATGTGCGACGGGCGCCCTGCCAGGAGGTGGTGCTCAAGGGCGAGCAGGTCGACCTCGACCTGTTGCCGGGCGTCACGTCCTGGCCGGACGACGGTGGCGTGTTCCTCAACCTGGGCCTGACCCACACCAAGCACCCGGAGACCGGCGCGCGCAACCTCGGCCTGTACCGGCTGCAGCAGCAGGATTCCCGGACGGTCAGCCTGCACTGGCAGATCCACAAGGACTCCACCTCGCACGCCGCGATCGCCGAGCGACGCGGCGAGCGGCTGCCGGTGGCGATCGCGTTCGGCTGCCCGCCGGCGGTGACCTACGCGGCCAGCGCTCCGCTGCCGGGTGACATCGACGAGTACCTGTTCGCCGGTTTCCTGCAACGGGAACGGGTGGAGATGGTCGACTGCGTCTCGGTGCCGCTGCAGGTGCCGGCCAACGCCCAGGTGGTGCTGGAGGGCTGGGTAGAGCCCGGCGCCCGGCTGCCCGAGGGCCCGTTCGGCGATCACACCGGCTTCTACACGCCGGTCGAGCCGTTCCCGTACCTGCGGGTCGAGGTGATGACCATGCGAGAGCACCCGATCTACCAGTCGATCATCGTCGGCCGGCCGCCGCAGGAGGACGGCCCGCTGGGCAAGGCCACCGAACGGATCTTCCTGCCGCTGATCAAGCTCTCGGTGCCGGAGATCGTCGACTACGACCTGCCCGCGGCAGGCGTGTTCCACAACTGCTGCATCGTCTCCATCGACAAGCGGTTTCCCAAGCACGCGCACAAGGTGATGAACGCGATCTGGGGCGCCGGGCTGCTCTCGCTGTCCAAGCTTGTCGTGGTGGTGGACGCCGACTGCGACGTGCACGACTACGCCGAGGTGGCCTGGCGGGCCTTCGGCAACGTCGACTACGCCCATGACGTGCTGCACACCGTCGGGCCGGTGGACCACCTGGACCACGCGTCGTACCAGCAGTTCTACGGCGGCAAGCTGGGCATCGACGCCACCGCCAAGTGGGAGACCGAGGGCTACCGGCGGGCCGGCGGCTGGCCGGCCGAATGCGTGCTGGACGAGGCGACCCGGCAGCTGGTCGAGCGCCGCTGGCCGGAATACGGCCTCTAGCCGCAGGATGACCGGCAACGGATCACTGGATCGCGTTGCTCACGACTGGCGCGCATCGCAGCGCCGGGCGTTTGCGGATCTGTAGCAAGCTTATTTTAGATCTGTCTTCGTTCTGTTCTGTAGCAAGTTCTGTTTGCGGATCTGTAGCAGAGTTAGTTTGCGGATCTGTAGCAAGTTCTGTTTGCGGGTCTGTAGCAAGCTTATTTTAGATCTGTCTTCGTTCTGTTCTGTAGCAAGTTCTGTTTGCGGATCTGTAGCAGAGTTAGTTTCCAGATCTTGTGGCAAGTTTATTTGCGGATCTGTAGCAAGCGTCACCGCGATACAGTAACGTCCGTGTTGGCGTAACACTGAGCCGGTTACGACCAAGCCCTCGGGAGGTACCCCGAGGGCCGGCCGAGGCTGGTACTACCCGCCGTGAATGCTGCGAATCAGTGCCGCCACCCCAGTGAGGCACCGCGCGATGCTACTTAACAGTTGCGCGGTGCCTCCCTTTTTGCCGCGTGGACTTTCGCCCATGAGCCACCTCCAATCCAACCGGCCTGGCCGATTGGTTCGGCCCGGCGGGTCGGTAAAGAGGCGTGAAATTCACTCTGCTCGATAGGCGCTCAGAAAGCAAGCGCGAGATCGATATCCACAATGAAGCGGCACGTCGAGGCGTAAAGTCGTCGGCTCGGTCGTTGCGCTCTGACCAGAGGCGCCCGTGCGAAAGTCATATGTTCGGGCGCACGCCTTTATGGTGAAAGCGCGTGAAGATGGGTGCCCCGGGTGAAGAAGGTCGCGCCGCCTGGCAAGATCCATAGCCGTGCCGCCGACCTCCGTCCCCGCGACCGCTGAGCCGGCGCCGAGCCGGATCAGGGCGTTCCTGCGGCTGGTGATGATCGAGCACTCGGTGTTCGCGCTGCCGTTCGCGCTGATCGCCGCGTTCACCGCGATGTGGCGGCAGTCGCGGTCGGTGCACTGGTGGCAGCTGCTGCTGATCATCGTCGCGATGGTCTCGGCCAGGACGGTGGCGATGGCCGGCAACCGGATCCTGGACCGCCGCTATGACGCGCTCAACCCGCGCACCGCCCAACGGGAACTGGTCACCGGGGTGGTCTCGGTCGGCACCGCCTGGCGCGGCTTCGGAATCGCGCTGGCGATCTTCCTGCTCGCCGCCGGCCTGCTCGGCTGGCTGCCGCTGCTGCTGGCGCCGGTCGCGGTCGGCCTGCTCATCCTCTACTCCTACGGCAAGCGGTTCACCGACTTCCCGCAGGTGCTGCTGGCACTGGCCCAGGCAGTTGCCCCGATCGGCGCGTGGCTCGCCGTCACCGGGCATTTCGGCTGGCCGGCCACCGCCCTCGGGCTGGCCGTCGGCAGCTGGATCGGTGGCTTCGACCTGATCTACTCCTGCCAGGACGCCGAGATCGACCGGCAGATCGGCTCCCGGTCCTTCCCGGCCCGGTTCGGCATCCCGGCCGCGCTGCGCGCCTCGTCGCTGGCCCACCTCGCTACCGTGGCCTGCTACGTCTGGTTCGGGATCAGTGCCGGGCTCGGCTGGCTGTGGTGGCTGGGCCTGGCGATCACCGGCGCGGCGCTGATCTACGAACACCTGATCGTGCGGGCCGATGACCTGTCCCGGGTGAATCGGGCGTTCTTCACCGCCAACGGCTTCGTCGGCATCCAGCTGTTCGTCTTCGCGCTGGCCGACCTGTTCGTGCACGGCCTGCGGCTGTGACCCGGCAAACCGACGTGTCGCGCAGGCCCTGGCTGGTCGGGGTCTCCGGCGCCTCCGGCACCCCCTACGCCCGGGCCGTGCTGATCGCCCTGCTGGAGGCCGGGCTGCCGGTCGACGTGATCGTGTCCCGGGCCGCCCGGCTGACCTTGCTGGACGAGACCGGCATCGCGTTCCGGGACAACCACTGGCAGGACGACCTGGCGTCCTGGCTTGGGCGCGAGCTCACCGACGTCCGGTACTGGACCGCGACCGACCTGGCCGCCGGGCCGGCCAGCGGGTCGTACCCGAGCGCGGGCATGGTGGTGGTGCCCGCCTCCACCGCGGCGGTGGCCGGGATCGCGCAGGGCCTGTCCAAGGACCTGCTGCAGCGGGCGGCCGACGTGACCCTGAAGGAGCGCCGGCCGCTGGTCGTGGTGCCGCGGGAGACGCCCTACACCCGAAGCACCCTGGTCAATCTGGTCGCGCTCTACGACGCCGGCGCGGTGGTACTGCCGGCCAGCCCGGCGTTCTACGCCGGCGCCGGCACGGTGGCGCAACTGGTGGATTTCGTGGCCGCGAAGGTGCTGGACGCGATCGGCGTGCCGCACTCGCTGATCACCCGGTGGACCGGCGAGCTCGGCGCGGCTCGCGCGGGTGAGTCCAGCGGCGGCCGGGCGGTAGCCGATCCCGATCCGGATTGGGCCTGACAGACTCCACGTTATGGACGCCGTCGACCGTTCGATCCTCGATGCGCTGCGGGCCAACGCCCGAGCCACCTACGCCGAGCTGGCCCGGGCGGTCGGCCTGTCCGCGCCGGCCGTGCACGAGCGGGTCGGCAAGCTGGAGGCGCAGGGCGTGATCACCGGCTACCACGCCGCGGTGGCCCCCGAGTCCCTCGGTTACTCGATGAGCGCGCTGGTCGGCGTCTTCCTCTCCGACACCGCCAACCCGGACGAGGTGGCCGAGCAGTTGCAGAGCCTCAGCGCGGTGGAGGACTGCTGGTTCGTGGCCGGCGAGGAATCCTTCGTGGTCAAGGTGCGGGTGCTCGACATCGCGGGCCTGGAGCAGGCCATCCGGGCGATCACCCAGATGCGCGGGGTGGCCCGGACCCGGTCCACCGTGGTGCTCTCCACCCGCTTCGAGGGGCGGGTCCAGGCTGCCGGCCAGCCGTCCTGACCCGCCTCAGCCGGCCTCGTACAGCTTGGTGTGGATCTCTCGGGTCAGGTCGGCGATCTGCTGGGTCAGCTCGGTGTTCGTCCGCAGGTCCTGTTCGCTGGTGGCGAAGTCGTGGTCGGCCTTGTGCTGCTGGAACTCAGCCTGGCGGTTCTGCCCGATCATCACGAAGGTGGACAGGAAGATCGCCTCCAGCGACACCACCAGGGTGAGCGTCGGCCACGGGCTTCGCTCCAGGAACAGCATCCAGGCCGCGAAGACCACGGCATGCAGGTAGACGAACGGCATGGAGCCGGCGAACCGGGTGATCTGGTCGGCGACCCGTAGCTGTAGGTCGCTCGACCGCCGTTCGGCCTGGGCGATGACGCTCGGGTGGTGCAGCGGTTCAAGGTGGGTGCGCATGTCGCTGATCTTGGCGGGTGCGCCACCCGGTTCGAGGGGCGGGTACCGGCCGCCGGCAGCCTGGGGCTGTCGGCCGGCCGGCCTCGTCCGCCGACGAAGCCGCTGATCCGGCAACCGGCCACGATGACGTATCCTGGAGCCTCACGACGAGAGGCGCTGCAAGGGCCGGCACCTCGCTACGAGCCCCCACGCTCGCCGTGACTTGCTAGCTGAAGGGTGCCTCGACTTTTCGAACGTGAGGATGGTCGAGTGACTGTAGCTGCGATTGACACCGAGGCCCGGACCCAGATCCTGCGGGCGCTGCTGGACGAACGAATCGCGGTGTTGGACGGTGCCTGGGGCACCATGATCCAGGACGCCGGCCTGTCGCCGGCCGACTACCGCGGCGACCTGCTGGCCGAGCATCCGCGCGATGTCACCGGGGACCCGGACCTGCTCAACCTGACCCGGCCGGACCTCGTGCTCGACGGGCACCGGCGCTACCTGGCCGCCGGTGCCGACATCACCACCACCAACACCTTCACCGCGACCTCGGTCGGGCAGTCGGACTACGGGCTGCAGTCGCTGGTCTACGACATGAACCTGGCCGGCGCCCGGCTGGCCCGGCAGGCCGTGGACGAGCACGCGGCGGCCACCGGCACGCCGAGGTTCGTCGCCGGCTCGCTGGGCCCGTTGAACGTCACCCTGTCGCTGTCGCCGCGGGTGGAGGATCCGGCCTACCGGGCCGTCACCTTCGAACAGGTACGCGCCGCCTACGCCGAGCAGATCCGGGCGCTGGCCGAGGGCGGCGTCGACCTGCTGCTGATCGAGACGATCTTCGACACGCTGAACGCCAAGGCGGCGATCACCGCCGCCCGGGACGTCGCCCCGCACCTGCCGCTGTGGATCTCGGTGACCATCGTGGACCTGTCCGGCCGGACGCTGTCGGGCCAGACCGTCGACGCGTTCTGGGCCTCGATCGCGCATGCCGATCCGCTGGTGGCCGGTGTCAACTGCTCGCTCGGCGCTGAGGAGATGCGTCCCCACGTCGCGGCGATGTCCCGGCTGGCCGACACCTACGTGGCCTGCCACCCGAATGCCGGCCTGCCCAACGCCTTCGGCGGCTACGACCAGACGCCCGAGGTGACCGCCGGGCTGCTGGGCGAGTTCGCCGAAGCCGGCATGGTCAACATCGTCGGTGGCTGCTGCGGCACCACCCCGGCGCACATCGAGCGGCTCGCCGAGGCGGTGACCGGGCTCGACCCGCGGCCGCTACCGACGCTGCCCCGGCGGACCCGGTTCAGTGGCCTGGAGCCGTTCGAGATCTCGCCGGACACCGGCTTCGTGATGATCGGCGAGCGCACCAACGTGACCGGTTCGGCCAGGTTCCGCCGGCTGATCGAGGCCGGGGACTTCGGCGCCGCAGGTGATGTGGCGCTGGAGCAGGTGCGCGGCGGCGCCAACCTGCTGGACGTCAACATGGACGCCGACCTGCTCGAGAGCGAGCAGGCGATGACCAGCTTCCTGAACCTGATCGCCACCGAGCCTGAGATCGCCCGGATTCCGGTCATGATCGACAGCTCCCGGTGGAGCGTGCTCGAGGCCGGGCTGAAGTGCGTGCAGGGCAAGGGCGTGGTCAACTCGATCAGCCTGAAGGAGGGCGACGGCCCGTTCCTGGAGCAGGCCCGCCGGATCCGCGACTACGGCGCCGGCGTGGTGGTGATGGCCTTCGACGAGCAGGGCCAGGCCGACACCGCCGAGCGCAAGGTGGCCATCTGCGGCCGCGCCTACGACCTGCTCACCGAGCAGGCCGGCTTCCCGGCCGAGGACATCATCTTCGACCCGAACGTGCTGGCGGTGGCCACCGGCATCGCCGAGCACAACGGCTACGCCAAGGCGTTCATCGATGCGTTGCCGAAGATCAAGCGCCGCTGCCCGGGTGCGCGTACCAGCGGCGGTATCTCGAACCTGTCCTTCGCCTTCCGCGGCAACGACGTGGTGCGCGAGGCGATGCACTCGGCGTTCCTGCTGCACGCGGTGCGGGCCGGCCTGGACATGGGCATCGTCAACGCCGGCCAGCTGGCCGTCTATGCGGACATCCCGGCCGACCTGCTGGAGCTGGTCGAGGACGTGCTGTTCGACCGCCGGGAGGATGCCACCGACCGGCTGGTGGCCTTCGCCGAGACGGTGAACGGCAAGGGCACCCAGCGCGTCGTCGACCTGTCCTGGCGGGAGGCGCCGGTGGCCGAGCGGCTCAGCCACGCGCTGGTGCGCGGTGTCGTCGACTTCATCGAGGAGGACACCGAAGAGGCCCGGCAGGCGGCGGTACGCCCGCTGGACGTCATCGAGGGCCCGCTGATGGACGGCATGAAGATCGTCGGCGACCTGTTCGGCGCCGGCAAGATGTTCCTGCCCCAGGTGGTCAAGAGCGCCCGGGTGATGAAGCGCTCGGTGGCCTACCTCGAGCCGTACATGGAGGCGGAGAAGGAGCAGGCCCGGCTGGAGGGCCGGCTGGACACCAGCCGCGGCAACGGCAAGGTGGTGCTGGCCACGGTCAAGGGCGACGTGCACGACATCGGCAAGAACATCGTCGGGGTGGTGCTGGGCTGCAACAACTACGAGGTGATCGACCTCGGCGTGATGGTGCCGGCCTCGGTGATCCTGGACACCGCGCTGGCCGAAGGCGCCGACGTGGTCGGGCTGTCCGGCCTGATCACGCCGTCGCTGGACGAGATGGTCGGCGTCGCGGCCGAGATGCAGCGCCGCGGCCTGCGGCTGCCGCTGCTGATCGGCGGCGCGACCACCTCCCGGCAGCACACCGCGGTGCGGGTGGCACCGGCCTACGAGAGCACCACGGTGCACGTGCTGGACGCGTCCCGGGTGGTCGGGGTGGTATCGGACCTGCTCGACGACGATCGGGCCCGGGCGCTGCACACCAGCAACGCCGCCGAGCAGGACCGGCTGCGTGAGCAGCATGCCAACCGCCGGCAGACCCCGCTGTTGAGCCTGGAGCAGGCCCGGGCCAATGCCGAGCGGGCGTCCTTCGACGACCTGCCGGTGCCGGCGTTCACCGGGGTCCGGGCACTGGAACCGCGGATCAGCGAGCTGCGGGAGTTCATCGACTGGCAGTTCTTCTTCCTGGCCTGGGAACTCAAGGGCAAGTACCCGGCCATCCTGGACGAGCCGGTGGCCCGTGAGCTGTTCGACGACGCCAACGAGCTGCTGGACCAGATCATCGCCGAGGACGGCTTCGTGGCCCGCGGTGGTTACGGATTCTGGCCGGCCCACTCCGACGGCGACGACATCGTGCTCGACGCCGGTGGCAATGGCGTCAGCGTCCGGTTCCCGATGCTGCGCCAGCAGACCCAGAAGCCGGCGGGCCGGGCCAACCGGTGCTTGGCCGACTACATCGCGCCGGCGGATGCCGGTGACCGTGACCACCTGGGCGCGTTCGCGGTGTCCATCCACGGCGCCGAGCAGTTGGCCAGCCGGTACGAGGCCGAGAAGGACGACTACCGGGCGATCATGGTCAAGGCACTGGCCGACCGGCTGGCCGAGGCGTTCGCCGAGTACATCCACCTGCAGGCCCGCAAGGACTGGTTCGAGCCGGACGCCGAGCCGGTACTGGCCGAACTGCACGCCGAGAAGTTCCGCGGCATCCGGCCGGCGATGGGGTACCCGGCCAGCCCCGACCACACCCTGAAGCGGGCGCTGTTCGACCTGCTGGAGGCCAAGCAGCTGGACATGGGGCTGACCGAGTCGTTCGCGATGACGCCGGCCGCCAGCGTCAGCGGGCTGATCTTCGCCAACCCGGCGTCGCGGTACTTCACCGTCGGCCGGATCGGCAAGGACCAGGCGGCCGACTACGCCGAGCGGCGAGGCATCGAGCTGGCCGAGGTCGAACGCTGGCTGCGTCCCAACCTGGCCTACGACCCGGACTAGGTGATCGATCAGTCGTGGTTGGTGGCCAGCGCCTGCAGCCGCGCCCAGCTCCCGTTGAACTGGTCCTGGCCGCCGGGGAAGGTGCCCGAGGTCGCGCTCTGCCACATGGTCCAGGTGGCGGTGCCGGCCGGGATCGAGGTCGGCGGCCCGCTGGTGTAGCTGTCCAGCCAGAACGGGTTGGTCGCGGCGAACGCGCTGGAGTTGCCGGTGCAGGTGTTCCACCAGCCGAAGGGTGTCGTGATCATCGGGTACTTGTTGGTCTTGAGGTGCATCTCGTCGGAGAATGCCTTGATCCAGCTGACCATTGCTGAGGCGGACAGGCCGTAGCACTGGGCGCCGCCGGGATTGTTCTGCAGCGACAGCGCCGGCGGCAGCGTCCGGCCGTCGGCCGACCAGCCGCCACCGTGGGCCAGGAAGTAGTCCGCCTGAGCCGTCCCGCTGGAGCTGTCCGGGTGCGCGAAGTGGTACGCCCCGCGAATCATGCCGATGTTGTAGGACCCGTTGTATTGCTGGGCAAACGATGGGTTGGTGTAGCTGGTGCCCTCGGTGGCCTTGACGTAGGCGAACCGGGCGCCGTTGTTGTAGGCGGCCTGCCAGTCGACGCTGCCCTGCGCGCTGGAGACATCCATTCCCTGGCCGAGCAGGCCCCGGTTCTCCTTGGCGGTCAGCACCCGCAGCACCGAGGCGTCGAGCTTCGACTTGAACGTCGAATCGGTATTTGCCTTGTTCAGCACGGCGTTGTACATCGCCGGCAGGATGGACGGATCGTTCATCAGCGCCAGGTCACCGCCGGCGTTGAAGAAGTCGATGGCCCGATCGGCGGGCGTCCAGGCCGACACCTGGGCTGCGCCGAGGCTGTCGCTGATGATCACGCCGGTGAAGCCGAGGTCGCCGCGGATCATGCCGGTCACGACGGTCGGTGAGAACGCCGCCGGGTTGGCCGGGTCGATCTTGGAGTAGTAGGCAAGCGACACCATCACGAACGGAACCCCGGCGCTCACCGCGTTGGCGAACGGAGTGACGTACGAGTCGTACCGGGTGGTCTGGCTGTCGGTGACGCCGGAGCTGGTGTCGGTGTTCTTGGTGACCCGGCCCAAACCCGGGAAGTGCTTGATCGTCGCGCCGATGCCCGCGTCGGCCATCCCCTGGGCGAAGGCGCCGCCCTCGGTGGAGACGGTGGTCGGGTCGTAGCCGTACTCGCGCTGGTAGTAGCCGATCGGTGCGTTGGATGGGGCGAAGGCCGCGCTCGGAACAGTGTCGAGCACCGGTGCGAGGTTGACGTTGACGCCGGCCGCCTTCAGTTGTGACCCCCAGGTCTTGGCGTCCGCGCGCAGCGTGCTGGGCGGGTAACCGCCCTGGGTCAGCGCGGTGGGAATGCTGGAGAATCCGCCGCCGGACAGGACCTGGACCTGGCCGCCCTCCTGGTCGGTGGAGATGAGCAGCGGCACGCCCGACGTCGGGGGCCCGTCAGCCTTGGCCTGCAACGCCGCGCTGACCGCCGCGGTCGCCGCCACGCCCGCCGAACTGCGTCCGGTCAGGATCACGTTGCCGACGTGGTAGGTCTGGATATCGGTGACGGTCTGGTTGCTCACCCCGGTGGCCGGCGTGCCGACCATGAACAGTTGCCCGACCCGCTGCGCCTCGGTCATGCCGTTGAACGCGAGGCTGGCCGCATTGGGGTTGTTCACCGCGGCCGCCGGTGTAGCCAGCCAGGCGACCGGGCCGGCCAGGCAGGCGCCAACCAGGCCGAGCACCACAAGCGCGACGCGCCGGTGGCCGGAGCGCGCCGGGCCGGGCTGACTGCTGGACATCGCATCTCCTCTGAGCGGTGGCCGATGTCGATCTTTGCCCAATATGGATATAAGCCGTGTCTACGTCAATAGCTGGCGTAAAGGTCGGGTATCTGACTGGACCGATACGCCGCCGGACGCCGGTGCGGCATAGTCGCCGCATGGCCGATGACCGCATGCCCGAGATCAGCTACGCCATGACCACTGCCGGCATCGACTGGGCCGCGCTGAAGGCGGCGCTGCGGGCCGACGACTTCGACAACGGCCGGACGCCGGAGCAGTACCGGATCTCGCACCAGAACTCGGCAGCGGTGATCTTCGCCTTCGACGGCGATCGACTCGTCGGCAACGGCCGGCTGCTCAGCGACGGCGTCTGCAACGCCTATCTGGTCGACCTCTGGACGGCGAGCAGCCACCGGCGGCGGGGGATCGGCAGCGAGCTGGTGCGCCGGCTGATCGCAACCGTGCCGGGCCAGCATGTCGGGCTGTTCACCGACGACAGGCAGGCCTTCTACGCCAGCCTGGGCTTTCGAATCCGGCCGGACTTCATGGACCTGGTGGTCGGCCGCTGGCTGGCGAACGACACTGGATCGGAGCAGGAGCAGCCATACCTGTGAAAGCTCAGCCCTCCAGTTGCTCGCGCATCAGCGTGGCCACGCCGGCCGGGCCAGGCAGCTGATCCGGCGCCGGGAGACCGCTCAGCGCAGCTACCACCGAAGCCTGGTCCGCCACCGAGCGGTTCTGGCCGAGCTTGGCCTTCGCCTCGACCCGGCTGATCAGCAGCTCCAGCCCGACGATGGCGTGCAATTGTCCTTCCAGGTAAGCCGATGGCGCATCTGACGGCTGCCAGCACGAGCCCACGCCGGCCTCGTGCACGGCGGTCAGCCGGGTGAGGAGATCCCGCAGCCAGTCGGTGGACTCGTGCACCACCAGCCGGCCGTACAGGTGCACCGTCAGGTAGTTCCAGGTCGGCACCACCCGGCCGTGCTCGGCCTTGCTCGGATACCAGGACGGCGAGATGTAGGCATCCGGCCCGCGCACGATGGCCAGCGACTCACCGGTCGCGGCGCCGGCCGCCCGCCAGTGCGGGTTATTGCGCGCCACGTGTCCCTGCAGCGTGCCGGGTCCGGCCGGCAGGTGCAGCATCGGCAGCGGGGTGGCCACCAGCCCGTCCGGTCCCGGCGTGACCAGCTCCACCAGGCCGGGCGCGGACAGCAGCCTGCCGAGCTGCTCGGTCGAAGCCTCGAAGTGCGCCGGAACGTACATGCCAGCCAGCATGCCAGCACCAACGCCGGTTATCCGGTTCCGTACCCTGAAGCACATGGCATGGACCTCCACCCGCAAGGCCGAACTCGCCGAGAAGATCGCCGCCGGCGAGCGCCTGGACCGTCAGGACGGCGAGGACCTCTACGACTGTGACGACCTGGCCTGGTTGGGTGGCCAGGCGCACGGAGTCCGGACCCGCAAGAACGGCGAGGTCACCTACTTCAACGTCAACCGGCACCTGAACCTGACAAACGTCTGCCGGGCCTCCTGCGCGTACTGCTCGTTCGAGCGCAAGCCGGGTGCCAAGGACGCCTACACCATGCGGGTGGAGGAGGCGGTCGAACTGGCGGTGGCGATGAAGGACGACGGGCTGACCGAGCTGCACATCGTCAACGGCCTGCACCCGACCCTGCCGTGGAAGTACTACCCACGGGTGCTGCGCGAGCTGAAGGCGGTGCTGCCGGACGTCGCGCTGAAGGCGTTCACCGCCACCGAGGTGCACTTCTTCGAGGAGATCTCAGGCCTGGATGCCTCCGAGATCCTGGACGAGCTGATCGATGCCGGCCTGGAGTCGCTGACCGGCGGCGGTGCGGAGATCTTCGATTGGGAGGTGCGCAAGCAGATCGTCGACCACGACACCCACTGGGAGGACTGGTCACGCATCCACCGGATCGCGCACAGCAAGGGCCTGCGGACGCCGGCCACCATGCTCTACGGGCATATCGAGGAGCCGCGGCACCGGGTCGACCACGTGCTGCGACTGCGCGAGCTGCAGGATGAGACCGGCGGCTTTGTGGTGTTCATCCCGCTGCGCTTCCACAACGACAACAACCGGCTCTCGCATCTGAAGATGGCCGCGCCGGCCGACGTGTTGAAGACCTTCGCGGTGTCCCGGCTGATGCTGGACAACTTCGATCACGTCAAGGTGTTCTGGGTGATGCACGGGCTGTCCACCTCGCAGCTGGCGCTGAACTACGGCGCCGACGACATGGACGGCTCGGTGGTGGAATACAAGATCACCCACGACGCCGACGGCTTCGGCACCCCGGACAAGCTGACCCGGGACAACCTGCTGGATCTCATCCGGGACGCCGGCTTCACCCCGGTGGAGCGCAACACCCGCTACCAGGTGCTGCGGTCCTATCCCGGGCCGGTGTCGTTGGCCGACCGCCGGGCCGAGCCGCAGGCGGTTTGGGCCTAGTCGCCATGACCGATCCGCAGCCGAGCAAGCCGACTCCCGGCCCGCAGCCGAGCAAGCCGACTCCCGGCCCGCAGCCGAGCAAGCCGACTCCCGGCCCGCAGCCGAGCAAGCCGACCCCCGGCCAGACGCTGGGCGCGATGTGGCTCTACACGTCGCTGCGGTTCGGCCTGTTCCTGGCGCTCTGGGCGCTGCTCTGGCTGGCCCGGGTGCCGGGGCTGCTTGCCGCGCTGATCGCGTTGGTGCTGTCCGTCCCGCTGTCCTACGTGTTGCTGCGCCGGCAGCGGGAGAAGGTGGCGGTCAACCTGGAACAGCGGATTGCCGCCCGGCAGGCCAAGCAGGATCAGCTGGATGTCCGGCTTTCCGGTGAGGACCGTCCGCCGGTGGACTGAGCCGGCGAACCGGCACCCGGCCGGCCGGCCTCAAGCCGGGCTGCGGCGGGCGAGCTTGTCCAGGTACATGCCTCGGTCGGCCTCCTCGAGGATGTCGGCGGCGCTGCGCCCGGGAGTGGCAACGGCCATGCCGACGCTCAGCCCCACCCGGGTCGAGCCGGCCCCGGTGGCGATGGATTCGGCGGTGGCCGAGCGAATGCGCTCGGCCACCGCCGCCCGATGCTCGGCCGGCAGGTCCTCACAGAGCACCACCAGCTCGTCACCGCCGACTCGGGCCGCCGTGTCGGTCGGCCGGATCGAGGCGCGCAGCCGCCGGGCAACCTCGATCAGCACCTCGTCGCCGGCCTGGTGACCGAGCCGGTCGTTCACCGCCTTGAAGCCGTCCAGGTCGCAGAAGAACACCACCGGCGCCAGGCCGCCGCGCCGGGTCCGTTCCAGCGCGAGCTCCAGCCGTTCGGCCAGCACCCGGCGATTCACCAGCCCGGTGAGCGGATCGTGCACGGCCCGGTGATCGAGCTCGGTCAGCACGTCGAGCAGCTGGGCGTGCTGCCGGCGCATCTCGAAGAGCCGCTCCACCTGCTCGGCCAGATCCTCCAGTGCGCCGATCTGCGCGTCGGACAGCTGCCGAGCCCGCGAGTCGGTGATGCACAGCGTGCCCAGCACGAAGCCTTCGCTGTCGCGCAGCGGCACTCCGCAGTACAGCGCGATGCGGTCGATCTCTCCGGTGACGAATGGGCTGTCGGAGAACCGAGGATCCTTGCCGGCGTCGGCGACGTGAATGGTGCGCCCCTCGTACACGGTGTGCTGGCAGAGTGAGTCGGCGCGGTCGTAGCTGCCAGGCTGGCCACCGGCCACCGCTGCCTGCCACTGCCGGTCGGCGTCGATCAGATTGATAGCGCCGAAGGGTGCCCCGGTCACGTAGGCGGCCAACCGGCTCAGCGCATCCAGGTCGGGCGTCCTGGGCTGGTCCACGATGCCCAGGCGTAGCAGCGCGGCGACCCGAGCCTCCTCGTTGTCCGGTATCGGCGCTCGCACTGCCCCCCGTCAACCCCTCATCGTGCTGGGCATCTGCCAGCTGGATGCCATCTGGTGCGAAAGAGTAAGGCCTCGCCACCCCGCCAGCATCTCGAGCCGGCCGGACACGCCGCAGTGGTAACTGGACGGATCGCCGAGCGAGACCGATCGATGGTCGGCGCCGACGAGATCTGCCATGCGCAGAGGCACATCCGCCCATCGAGCGGACGGCTCGCCGTCGGCATCGGTCGGGCAGCCCGGCACCGCGCTCGAGCACCGAATCAGCTGATAGCTCGGGCGATTGACTGTCCGCGCAACGTTCCGGACGGCCGGCTCAAGTTGTTTGCCTTGCGGTCAGCGTTTACCGTCAGGGGTATTGCGCGCAGTTCGGCCAGGAGTGTGCGACCGCCGTCACGGGGGCGATCGGCAGCATCGGCCGAACTCGCCGGGTGTGGTCGGTGGTACGCGAGAGCGGCCACCGCCTACCGGTGATCTCGTTCGTACGCACCGGGATGCTCGATCAGCCGATGCCGAATCTCGGCTACCACGCGAGCATTGCCAGCGATATGCCAGCGCTGATTGCGCCGGTGCAGCACCTCGGTGTGGCCACCGGCAGCGGTCACCAGCGCAGCCCCGGGCAGCCAGTCCCACTCCGGTGGGTTTCGCTGTAGCCAGGCGCCGAGCCGGCCGGCTGCCACCGCGGCCAGCTCTACCGAACCGGAGCCGAGCATCCGCACGGTGGCAGCACCTGCCAGCACCGACAACGCCGGCTCGCGGACCGAGTCGTCTGCCAAGCTCGCCGGATGCAGGTAGCTGGCCAGCGAAAGCTCAGCCAGCGGCGCGTCGGTCAGCGCGGGCACCGGCACCCCGTTGCGGGAGGTCCGATGGTCCTGGCCGCCCAGCCACAGCTCGTCGGCAGCCGGGTGGTAGACCGCGCCGAGCACCGGAATCCAGCCCGTCGATGACCGCTGTGCCAGCGCGATGGCCGAGCACCAGTAGGGCAAGCCGGCCAGGAAGTTGTAGGTGCCGTCCACCGGGTCGATGAACCAGGTCCGCTCGCCGGCCAGCTCGGTGCCCTCCTCGCCGACTATGCCGTCCGCCGGCCGGGCCGCCCGCAGCCGGCTCACCACCAGCTCTTCGGCGGCGTGATCGGCAGCCGAGACCACATCCGATACCGAGGTCTTGCGCTGGCTGTCCAGGCCATCGGCGAGCATCCGGGCAGCGAGCAGGCCGGCCGCCCGCACCAGGTCGGCGGCCAGCGTCAGATCGTCGGTCACGGAAAACCAGCCTAGGGCGTCGCCGCGGCTGTCCGGCAGCAACTCCGCGACCCCCTGCCGGGTAGCCTTCGATACGTGACGAGCAGTGTGCTGGCGCGCCCCCGGGTGGGGCATATCCAGTTCTTGAACTGCCTGCCGATCTACTGGGGACTGGTGCGGTCGGGAGCGTTGCTGGACATCGAGCTGACCAAGGACACTCCGGACAACCTTAACCGGCTGCTGGTCGACGGGGCGCTCGACATCGGGCCGATCTCGCTGGTCGAGTACCTGCGGCACGCCGAGCAACTGCTGCTACTACCGGATCTCGCGGTCGGCTCGGACGGTCCGGTGCTCTCGGTGGATCTGGTCGCGCAGCGTCCCCTTGCCGAACTGGACGGCCGGCCGGTCGCGCTCGGCTCCACCTCGCGGACCTCGGTGCTGCTCGCCGAACTCTGGCTGCGCGACGTGCATGGCGTGCGGCCGCGCTACTTCAGCTGCCCACCCGATCTGACCGCGATGATGCTGGAGGCCGACGCCGCGGTGGTGATCGGCGATGTCGCGCTACGAGCCACCTACGAAGGCGCCAGCCGAGGGCTTGAGGTGCATGACCTCGGCCAAGCCTGGAAGTCCTGGACCGGCCTGCCGATGGTGTTTGCGGTGTGGGCGGTGCGGCGCGAGTTTGCCGAGGCCTATCCGGGCCTGGTCAAGGACGTGCATACCGGTTTCATCACCAGCCGGGACGAGGCGCTGGCCCATGTCGACCAGGTGGCCGAACAGGCCTGCCGCTGGGAAGTCTTCGATGCGGCAACCCTGGCGCACTACTTCCGGACGCTGGATTTCTCATTGGGCCCACGTCAACTTGCGGGCCTGGTGGAGTTCGGCCGCCGAGCCGCCGCGGTCGGCGCGGTCGCCGAACAGGTGGTGCCGAGGTTCGCCGAGATCTGAGCGCTCGGCGGTTACCCGGTTGATCAGTCCCAGCCGAAGACGCCAGCCGGTGACTGGGTGTCCGGCTGCTCGCTGGCGACGGTCGTGTGCGAGCCCGGAGTCAGCTGGTGCGCGGCGCTCGAGGATGCCGATGTGATCGAGAACATGCCGATGCTGACGAGGATTCCGGTGGTCGCGAGCGAGCTGCGGACGATGCGGACGATGCTGTTCTGCATGAGTTCCCCCGAGGGTGTGATGATGCGGACAGCGCACATCACACCCGTTTCCGGAGCTCGGATGAACGATGTTCGGGGGCAGCAACCGGACACCGGAGTAGCAGGAAGGTGACGTCGCCGGCCTTCCGGCAAGCGCGATCCGCGAGCTAGAGCCAGCCTCGCCGGGCGGCCTCCACACCGGCCTCGAAGCGGCTGTTGGCACCGAGTTCGGCCATCAGCCGGGAGATCGTGCGACGCAGATGCCGGACCGAGACGCCGACCTCGCGGGCCGAGGTCTCGTCGGTGCAGCCGGAGGCCAGCAATTCGAGAATCTTCTTGTCTTGCAGGGAAATAGCCGGAGTTGGTTCATGCTCGCTGTCCTCGGTCGACCAGGGCAGCTCCTCGGCGTCCTGCCAGACCCGATGGAACAGATCCAGGAATCCGGTTACCAGGCCGGGGTTTCGTACGATCAATGCACCACGCCTGCTGTTGGCCGGATCGACCGGAACCACAGCAACCTGGCCGTCCATGATGACCATTCGTTCGAGCTGTTGGTTGGTCACCCGAACCTTCGCGCCGCCCATCACCAGCTCCCGCAGGTAGGCCCGATTCAGCTCGTCATCAAGCACCGATGCCTCGTGAATGACGCGCATCTCGACACCACGCCGGATACCGCGCTGGTCCAGGGGGCGGCTGGCCTCCAGCGATTCCCGGCTCTGCGGCCCGCCGGGTTGGATGGAGAACACGCTGGTACGGGTGAAGAACGACAGCTCCTCCAGCCGGTCGCGGATCTCGTCCAGACCGGTCAGCCGTTCCACCCCCTGATCGGACGGATCCAACGTCTCCGGCTCCTGGTAGAGCAGTTCCAGCTCGTCGATCACAAAGCGGCTTTCCGAGGCACGCCGGTACTGCCGCAGCAATTCCTCCTCGCGTCGCTCGATGAGCTGACCGATCGCCGCGGCCGGCCGGGGCACGATGAATCCGGTGCCGGCCCGGTCCGGTTTGATCACCCCCAGCTCGATCAGCCTGCCGCAGACCTGCGCCGCCACGTCCTGCTCGAGTCCGTGCTCGCTGGCGAGCTCGGCCACGGTGGCAGCGGGGTTGCGCAGCAGCGACCGGTAGAGCGATTCTTCGTGGGCCCCGAAGCCCAGTTCGAGCAGGCCCATCAACGCGTACCTGACTGCTTGCTGACCTGCCATGTCAGTGACCTGCCATCAGCTGCCCTGTCAGCGCCCTGGTCGGCGGCGCAGCATTGCCCGGACACCGCCGCAAGGAGAGGAATACGGGTAATGGCCTGGGTCGTCCGCTGCCGGCGCACTGATCCCGCCGGCAGCTCGGCGGCACTGGTGGCCGCCTGGTTGATCGATGCGATGGCCGGTATCGACGTGCGGCTCAACTGTGCCGATGCTGAGTCGGTCGTGCTCGACGTCGCGCCCGCGCAAGGCCTGCCGGTGATCCGCGCGGTGCTCGACCGCGCGCTGGCCGAGCCTCGGTTCGCCGGCTGGCAGGTGCTGTTCGAATGACGTGATCTCCGCACGAACTCCACTACTTTCCGCTAGAGACCTGCCGGTACCCAGAAATCCGAACAGGTAAAACGGCCATCCTAAGTCCGGCCGCCTGGCAATGCGGTCTTCCTTCACCGCCAGCGAGCAAAGGCAGGCGGAATGTCCCCGCCTGACTTGCCACAATGAGGCGTGACCATGCTCGCGGCCGACCTGCTCGCCGCTTACGACAACCAGGTGCGCACCCAACTGGGCGGTCGGCTGCCGCCCGGCTGGTCGATGTCCTGGGACGGTCCGGTCTTGCGGGTCTCCGGTGGTTACCGGGGCTTCGTCTGTTACCGGGACCTAGCCGGCCTGGCCGGGCCCGCACTGGATGCGTTGCTCGACCGCACCTGTGCCCATTACGACGCGCGAGGTGAGGGCTTCGAGTGGAAGTGGCATTCGCACGACCAGCCGCCCGAGCTGGCCGAGCGGCTGCTGGCGCACGGTTTCGTCCCGGAAGAGCCGGAGACGGTCCTGGTCGGCCTGGCCGCCGAACTGACCGATTCGCCCGCGCTGCCGGCCGGGGTGCGGGTGCGCGAGGTGACGAAGGAGGCCGACCTGCGCCGGATCGGAGATCTGGAGGGCGAGATCTGGGACGCGGACTGGTCCTGGTTGGCCGAGGACCTGATCGCGCGCCGCAAGCTGGATCCGGAGCTGTTGGCGGTCTACGCCGCCGAAGCGGGCGGTCGGTTCGTCTCGGCGGCCTGGCTGAGCCTCAACCCCGGCACCGAGTTCGCCGGGTTGTGGGGCGGCTCCACGCTGGCCGCCTGGCGCGGCCGGGGCATCTACCGGACGCTGGTGGCCCGGCGCGCACAGCGCGCGGTGCGGTGCGGATACCGCTACCTGCAGGTGGATGCCTCCTCGGACAGCCAGCCGATCTTGCACCGGCTGGGCTTCGTCGCGATCACCGGCACCCGGCCCTACATCCACCAGCCGCCCGACTGACCGGGTCCGACCAGCTCCGGCCAGCTCCGGCCGATGTGGTCGGGCGGCCGTCTAGGCTGGGGCGGTGACCTCCGCGGCGGACAGCACCGAAGTGAATGACCTGCTCCAGCACGCGGCCGACGGCGGCCGGATCAGTCCCGAGCAGGCGCTATTGCTCTATACGGACGCGCCGCTGCACGCCCTGGGCGAGGCCGCCGACGCGGTGCGCCGGCGCCGGTTCGCCGGCATCGGCGACATCGCCACCTACATCATCGACCGCAACATCAACTACACCAACGTCTGCCTGACCGCCTGCAAGTTCTGCGCGTTCTACCGGGCTCCCGGCCACCAGGAGGGCTGGACGCACACCGACGCCGAAATCCTGCGCCGGTGCGGCGAGGCGGTGGAGTTGGGCGCGACCCAGATCATGCTGCAGGGCGGCCACTCGCCGGAGCTGGGCATCGAGTGGTACGAGCGGATCTTCGCCGCGATCAAGGCCGAGTACCCGATGCTGACGCTGCACTCGCTGGGCGCCTCCGAGGTGGTGCACATCGGCCGGACGTCGCGGCTGTCCCACGCCGAGGTGATCGCCCGGCTGCATGCGGCCGGTCTGGACTCCTTCGCCGGCGCGGGCGCGGAGATCCTGGTCAAGCGGCCACGCACCGCGATCGCTCCGTTGAAGGAGGACGGCCAGACCTGGTTGGCGGTGATGGAGGCCGCGCACTCGCTGGGCGTGCAGTCCACCGCCACCTTCATGATGGGCACCGGCGAGACGAACGCCGAGCGGATCGAGCACCTGCGGATGGTGCGGGACGTGCAGGACCGGACCGGTGGCTTCCGCTCGTTCATCCCCTGGACCTACCAACCGGAGAACAACCATCTCAAGGGCCGCACCCAGGCCACCTCGCTTGAGTACCTGCGGATGATCGCGGTGAGCCGGCTGTTCTTCGACAACATCACGCACCTGCAGGGTTCCTGGCTGACCACCGGCAAGGACATCGGCCAGTTGACGCTGCACTTCGGGGCCGACGACCTCGGCTCGGTGATGTTGGAGGAGAACGTGGTGTCCTCGGCCGGTGCCCGGCACCGGTCCAACCGGACCGAACTGATCGAGCTGATCCGCTCGGCTGGCCGGATCCCGGCGCAGCGGGACACCCTCTACAACCACCTGGTGGTGCATCGGGATCCGGCCGAGGACCCGCGCGATGACCGGGTGCACTCGCACTTCTCCTCCACAGCGCTGACCCTGCTGCCGGCGGCCGCCAGCGCCGGCTGAGGGCGCGCGTGCTCGGGCTGCTGGCGTCTCCGACCGCCCCGATGGTCACTTGCTGACCTGGCGATGTCCGGTTCCTGCCCTGCCGGCGGCTGGCCGGTCGCGGCCGTCCGATGTCCAATCTGGCCATGCTGACCGCCCGCTCCGGCCTCGAACCGGAACTCCGGTTCGACATCCTCGGGCCGCTCACCGTGCGGCGCGCCGGCCAGCCAGTGGCGCTCGGTCCGCGCAAGCAGCAGCAGGTGCTGGCGATGCTGCTCTGCCAGGCCAATTCGGTGACCTCGATGGACCTGCTCACCGACACCCTGTGGGGCGCCGCGCCGCCGCGCACCGGCCGTAAGAACCTGCAGGTGTACGTCACCTGCCTGCGCAAACTGCTCGGCAGCGCCGATCGCATCCAGCATCGCAATGACGGCTACCTGCTGCGGGCCGATGCCGAGGAGCTGGACCTGCTGCGGTTTCAGGCGCTGGTCCAACGGGCACGGGTGGCCGGCAGTGCGGCGACGCGGGTGACGATGCTCCGGACCGCCCTGCAGCTCTGGCGTGGCCGGGTGCTGGACGGGCTCACCGGGGTATCGCCGCTGGCCGCCGAGGCCGACCGGCTGTCGCTGCGCCGGCTCACCGTCTTCGAGGACTGGGCCGAGGCCGAACTCACGCTTGGCAACGCCGCCACGGTGGCAGAGCCGCTCGGCGAGCTTGGCACGGACTACCCGCTGCGGGAGCGGTTGCGGCAGCTGCAGATGATGGCGCTGCACCGGTCCGGCCGGCCGGCCGAGGCGCTCGGGGTGTTCGATGAGCTACGGCAGACACTGGCCCGCGAGTTGGGCCTGCGGCCGAGCCGGGCCACCGAGCGGCTGTACCGCGACCTGCTCGGCGCGACAGCCGGTGCCGCCGGCGTGACCAGCCGGCCGGCAGCCAGGTCGACCCGGCCGCTGGTGCTGCTGCCGCCGGATCTGCCTGACTTCACCGGCCGCACCGAGCCGCTGCGCCAGCTCGACGAGCTGCTGGCCGGCGGCCGGAACCGGATCATCGCGGTCGCCGGGCCGGTCGGCATCGGCAAGACCTCGCTCGCGGTGCGTGCCGCGCACGCGGCCGAGCGGCGGTTTCCGGACGGCCGGATCTTCATCGCTCTGCGTACCGAGCAGGGCGCGGCGCGGTCGGCCCGCTCGCTGCTGTCCGGGTTGCTGCGGATCGCCGGGCAGAGCGAGTTGGATGGCTACGCCGTCGACGAGCTCGCCGACCGTTGGCAGGGTTGGCTGTTGGACCGGCAGGTGCTGCTGGTGCTCGACGACGCCTGTGCCAGCGCGGAGGCGCGTGCCGTGCTGCCGATGGGCGGCGCCAGCATGGTGCTGGCCACCACCCGCCGGCGGTTGCCAGGGCTGGACTACGCCACCCGGATCGAACTCGTGCCGCTGCCGCCGGCCGAGGCGGTGCTGCTGCTGGGACGGATCATCGGCGCCGAACGGATCGCGGCCGAGCGCCGCGCGGCTGAGCGGATCGTCCGGTCGGTCGGGCTGTCGCCGCTGGCGATCCGGACGGCGGCCAGCAAGCTGGCTATGTTGCGCCACCTGTCACTGGCCGAGTTCGCCGCCCGGCTGAGCCAACGGAGTGAGCTGCTGGCCGAACTGTGCACCGCTGAGAGCATGCTGCGGCATCGGCTGGCTGCCGGCCTGAGCGACCTGGGCGAGCCGGAACGCGCGGCACTGCAGCGGCTCGGCTCGCTCGACGCGCCCGGTTTCACCGTCGAGCAGGCCGCGGCGGTGCTGGCCCAGGCGCCGAGCCAGGCGCGTCGGCTGGTGGAGTCGCTGATCGAGACCCACGCGGTGACCGCACCCAGGCCGGACGAGCCTCGGCAGCAGAACGTCTACCAGCTGCCGGTGCTGCTGCGTTGCTACCTGGCCGAACTCGCCGCGGGCTGAGCCGGAACCCAGCAACTGAGCGGGTGCGGCGGCGATCCGCCGGCCACCCCGTGCTGGCCGGCGAACCACCGCCGCGGCCGGTGCTGAAGCCGGACCCGGCCGGCTCAGCTGCCGGGGTCGGTCGAACCCGCTGGCTCCGCGACCTCGGAATCGGCCGATGCCGAGGCCGAACCCGCTGGCTCCGCGACCCCGGAATCGGCCGGTGCCGAGGAGCCGACCGAGCCGTCGACCGGGCTGGCAGCGGTCGTCGACCGCCTGCGTAGTTCGATCAACCGGGTCACCTCCTCATCGCTCAAGGTCGCGAACATCGCACGCTCTGCCGCGGTGATGGACTGGATCGACAGGCCGGCCGCCTCGAACGCGGCGACCAGCGCCTGCTGCGGATCCGTCATCGAACCGTCCCTCCTCGGCTCATCCGCCGAACGCGCGGCAGTCGGGCGCTGGGGGCTCAGCCAGGCGGCGACCGTCGGTAGACGATCAGGGTCGCCCACTCCGGTATGGCGATGGTTTGTGATGGGTATGGCGATGGCATATTCCGGCTGTCGCCGGCTGTGGCATATTCCGGCTGTCGCCGGTTGCGGCATATCTCGGCTGCCCTGGGGCCTCCGGCCGGCCTGGCCGGACCGCTCGCGACTGATCGGGAACAATCAATGCCGTGAGCAGAGCCACCCTGGCCAAACGGCCTGCCGAGGTTGCCGCGATGTTCGACGCGGTGGCCCGGCGCTACGACCTGACCAATACGGTGCTGTCCTTCGGCCAGGACCGGCGCTGGCGGCGGTGCACCCGGCGGGCACTGGCGTTGGTGCCGGGGGAGCGGGTGCTCGACGTGGCGGCCGGCACCGGGGTGTCCACCGCGGAGCTGGCCCGGTCCGGCGCGCTGGCGGTGGCCAGCGACTTCTCCCTCGGCATGCTCGCCGCTGGCAGCCGGCGCCGCCGGCAGTTGCCGTTCGTGGCAGCCGATGCGCTGCACCTGCCGTTCGCCGACGCCACCTTCGATGCGGTGACGATCAGCTTCGGCTTGCGCAACATCGCCGAGGTGCCGACCGCGCTGGCCGAGTTCGCCCGGGTCACCCGGCCGGGCGGCCGGTTGGCGGTCTGCGAGTTCTCCACGCCGGTGCTGCCGGGCTTTCGGCAGCTGTACCTGAACTACCTGATGCGGGCGCTGCCCTGGATCGCCCGGCGGGTGGCCAGCAACCCCGAGGCATACGTCTACCTCGCCGAGTCGATCCGTGGCTGGCCGGACCAGCGGGCGCTGGCGGCCAGCATCGCCGATGCGGGCTGGACCGAGGTGCACTGGCGAAATCTGACCGGCGGGGTCGTCGCGCTGCACCGGGCGCAGCGACCCGCGAGCTGAGGTGACACACCACCACCCGACCGGGTTGATTTAGTTCGCCCGGCCGGGTTGATTTAGTTGCGGCAAGCAGCTAATTTAGATGCGTGGAGCAGACAAATAACCTGGCAGCGGTGCCGATGCCCCATCCCGAGCTGCCGGACAACCTGCCGGACAACCTGGACGCCCTGGAGCGGGAGTTCCGCCGGTTCGCGATGAATCTCAGCCGCTACAAGCACCAGATCGGCGATGGCCGGCTGGACCGGTTGGCGCTGATCATCCTGGGCACGCTGTCGCACTGTGGGCCATCTCGATTGTCGCCGCTCGCCGAGCGCTGCGGCTTCGATCCGTCCACCGCCTCTCGGCAGGTCGCCGACCTGGAGAAGGCGGGGCTGCTGGAGCGGAGCACCGACCCGGAGGACCGACGGGCGGTGCTGCTCAAGGCCAGCCCCAAGGGCAAGCGGCTGCTGCAGCGACTGGAGGCAGGTCGCCGGCAGCGCCTGCAACGGTTGGTTGGCGACTGGACCGAGCCGGAGATCGCCACCTTCGCCACCCTGCTCGGCCGGCTGAACGCGGCCAGCGAGCAGCACTTCGACCAGAACACCGATGAACTGCGGCAGGAGCTCAATCATGGCTGACACCGACGTCCGTACCACTGCCGAGGAGTCGGGGCGCCTGTCGTACCGGCAGATCATGCTGATCCTGTCCGGCCTGATGCTCGGCATGTTCCTCGCCGCGCTGGACCAGACCATCGTCTCCACCGCGATGCGCACCATCGCCGACAAGCTGAACGGGCAGACCAACCAGGCCTGGGCGACCACCGCCTACCTGGTCACCTCGACGGTCTCGACCCCGCTGTACGGCAAGTTGAGCGACATGTACGGCCGGAAGAAGTTCTACCTGTTCGCCATCTCCATCTTCCTGGTCGGCTCGGCGCTGTCCGGCATGTCGAACTCGATGATCCAGCTGGCCGGCTTCCGGGCGGTGCAGGGGCTCGGTGCCGGCGGCCTGATGGCGCTGGCCTTCGCGATCATCGCTGACGTGGTCTCGCCACGGGAGCGGGCGAAGTACCAGGGTTACTTCATGGCGGTGTTCGCCACCTCCTCGGTGCTCGGCCCGGTACTGGGCGGCCTGCTGGCCGGCCAGGACCAGCTGCTCGGTATTGCCGGCTGGCGCTGGGTGTTCTACGTCAACGTGCCGATCGGGCTGGTGGCGCTGACGGTGGTCAGCCGCTTCCTCAACCTGCCGCATGTCCGCCGGGAGCACCGGATCGACTACGCCGGCGCCGTGTCGCTGGTGCTGGGCGTCACCTCGTTGCTGATCGTTTCCGAGCAGGGCCGCGACTGGGGCTGGGGCTCCCCCCGGGCGCTGGCCTGCTATCTGATCGGCGGCCTGCTGATCGTGATGTTCGTGATCCAGGAACACCGGGTGGGTGACGAGGCGATCCTGCCGCTGAAGATGTTCCGGCATCCGGTGTTCACCGTTGCCTCGCTGATGAACTTCATCATCGGCATGGGCATGTTCGGCGGCATCATCTGCCTGCCGCTGTACATGCAGATCGTGAAGGGTTTCTCGCCGACCAAGTCGGGCCTGTCGCTGCTGCCGCTGATGCTCGGCATGATGGTGTTCGCGATGACCAGCGGCGTGATCACCGCCAAGACCGGCCGGTACAAGATCTTCCCGATCGTCGGCACCGGCGTGCTGATCCTGGCGCTGCTGGGCCTGTCCCGGATCCACTACGACACCAGTTACTCCCAGCTGATCCCGCTGATGATGATGCTCGGCGCCGGGCTCGGCTGCTGCATGCAGACGCTAGTGCTGGCCACCCAGAACTCGGTGCCGCCGAGCCAGATGGGCGTCGCCACCTCCTCGGCCACCTTCTTCCGGTCGATGGGCGGCACCTTCGGCACCGCGATCTTCCTGACCATCTTCTTCTCCGGTGCGGCGACCAAGGTCGGCGAGAACGTGCAGGCGGCGGCGGGCACCCCGGCCTTCCAGGCGGCGCTGCGGGACCCGGCAAACTCCACGATCGGCCGGGCGCTGCAGGCGATGCGGGCTGGTTCGACCAGTCAGTTGAACGACACCAGCTTCCTCAAGCACGGCGCGCTGGTGTTGCGGCAGCCATTCCTGGCCGGCTTCTCCGACGCGATGGACCGGGTGTTCCTGGTGGCGGCGCTGGTCGTCCTGCCGGCCTTCGTACTGTCCTTCTTCCTCAAGGAGGTCAAGCTGCGGATGGAGTCCGGACTTGAGGCGCAGGCAGCCGAACGACGTGCGGCCGCCGCCGAGGCCGAACCCGCCGCGCGGTAGGAACCCTTACTGTCACAGCAGAATCCCGCACCGGCACCGTCGGTAGCCGGCGCGGGATCTACTCAGCAGGACGGGCAATACGGTAAAACCCGTGTTATCCCGGTCGTAGCTCAAGTTGCTTGCCTACTCGATCGGGATGACGCTGGGTCTGGCAGACGTAGCCGAGCATCATCCGGCGCGTCAGGGCTCAGCCAAGAGCCAGCCATCAGGAATCCGGCGCCGCCCGGTCAGTTCGAACCCAACTGCCGGTCCGGCGTCGGTTCTGCTTCCAGCGGGGATACCCAGCAGCCGCGCAATGCTCCTTCAGCAGGGTTCTGGTACCGGCTGGGTCAGTGCGGCACTGTATCCGGATGTTCGGCCAACGTCTCCGGATGTTCGGCCAACCGTTGCCGGCTGGCGTCGATCTCGGCCTCGGCATCGGCCCGGCCGACCCAGCGGGCGCCCTCCACGCTCTTGCCGGGCTCAAGTTCCTTGTACACCTCGAAGAAGTGCTGGATCTCCAGCCGGTCGAACTCCGGCACATGGTGGATGTCGCGCAGGTGCTCCAGCCGCGGATCCCGGGCCGGCACGCACAGCACCTTGTCGTCGCCGCCCTTCTCATCCGACATCCGGAACATACCGATGGCGCGACAGGAGACCAGCACGCCGGGAAACAGCGGGTCGCCCTGTAGCAGCACCAGCGCGTCCAGCGGATCGCCGTCCTCACCCAGGGTGTTCTCGATATAGCCGTAGTCGGCCGGGTACTGGGTCGAGGTGAACAGCGTCCGGTCCAGCCGGATCCGGCCGGAGGCGTGATCCACCTCGTACTTGTTTCGGCTGCCCTTGGGAATCTCGATAAGCACGTCGAATTCCTGCATGGCTCCCCTTTTCCTACGTCGGCGCGGACCCGCCCGGCGGGGCTCAGCGCGACGTCGCTGCCCACTATTGTGGCCTACCGTGACCCCGCGGCGTACCGAAGGCTTGCGGGTCACGCTGTTGGCGCTGCTGGCCTGCCTGTTGGCCTTGGTCGGCTACCTGGTAGTGGCATCGAGCCGGCAGTTGCTGGCCGATCGGAGCTTCCGCCCGATCCGGATACCGGCGGCGGCCGCGCCGGCCGCCGATCTCGGCAACGCGCTGTCCACCGCCCCGCCCGCTGCCATCCCGGTCGACCACGATGCGCCGGTGCCTTCGCCGGCCGGGGTGGCCGCCGTATTGGCGGCTCCGTTGACGGCTCCCGAACTCGGCCCGTCGGTGTCGGCACAGGTGCTGGACGCGCAGACCGGCAACTCGCTCTACGGGCAGCGTGCCGAGGCCTCGGTGGCACCGGCTTCCACCAGCAAGCTGTTCACTGCGGCGGCCTTGCTGACCGTGCACCAGCCCACCGACCGGTTCAGCACCTCGGTGGTGGCCGGTGCCTCGCCGGGCACCGTGGTGCTGGTAGGCGGCGGTGATCCGACCCTGTCGGCGGCACCGGCCGGCCAGCAGCCGGCCTACCCGGAGGCCGGCCGGATCTTCGAGTTGGCCGGCAAGGTACGAACCGCGCTCGGCGGGACGGCAGTGACCCGGGTGCTGGTCGACGACTCGCTGTTCACCGGCCCGACCACCGCGCCCGGCTGGGCGCCGGAGGACGCGCCGTCCAGCTATGCCAGCCCGATCACCGCCGCCATGGTCGACGGCGGCCGGGATGCGCCGGCGGCGGTGATCCGATCCGGCACCCCGGACCTGGCCGCCGGCGCCGCGCTGGCCCGGGCCCTGGGCGGCGCACCGGTCAGCCTCGGCACCGCACCGGCCGGCGCCCGGCTGCTCGGCGGCGAGCAGTCGGCACCGGTCGGCGTGCTGGTCGAGCAGATGCTGCGGGATTCGGACAACGTGCTGGCCGAGGTGCTCAGCCGGCAGGTGGCACTGGCCGCGCAGCGGCCGGCCTCGTTCGCCGGCGGAGCGGCCGCCATCCGCGACACCCTCGCCCCGCTGGGCATCGCGGTGGGCACCGGCATGCGGGACGGCAGCGGGCTCTCGGTGCTCGATCGGGCACCGGCCGATGCGCTCAGCCAGGTGCTGGTCAAGGCGGCCGCCACCGACCAGCCCCGGCTGCGGCCGGTCCTCAGCGGCCTGTCGGTGGCCGGCTGGGACGGTTCACTGGTCGAACAAGACCGGTTCACCGGCGCGGCGGCCATCGCGGACGGGGCGGTACGGGCCAAGACCGGCAGCCTGACCGGCGTATCGGCGATGGCGGGCGTGGTCACGGACGCCGACGGCCGGCAGCTGGTATTCGCCTTCATCGCCGACCGGGCGCCGGCCGAAGGGCCGACCCGGGCCGCCATCGACCGGTTGGCCGCCGCCCTGGTGCCCTGCGGCTGCCGCTAGCCGGGCCATTCCCGGCACGGACGTTGGACGCCGGCCGGGCGGCGGCTGGCCGGCCGGCGATCAGGCGCCGGTAGCGTGAAGGAATGACATCGCTGATCGACTGGTCGGTGGCCGAGCGCACGGCCCGTGCCCTGATGCCGGCTCCGCCGGAGGTGACGCCGGCCGAGGCCGCCGCGGTGGTGTCGGAATTGCAGCGGGCCACCGTGCGGGCGGCCGGCCACGTCGCCGAACTCACCCGGCTCACCGAGCCGCCGATCACCGCGGACACCGTGGTGGTGGACCGGCTCGGCTGGGTGGACGCGAACACCCGCAGCATGTCCACGGTGATGGATCCACTCGCGAACCGGTTGATGTCATCCCGGCCGCCGGGCCGGCTGACCGCCAAGATCGGTGGCAGCGCCACCGGTGCGCAGGCCGGCGCGGTGCTCGCGTTCCTGTCCGGCAAGGTGCTCGGCCAGTTCGAGTTCTTCTCGGCAGACAAAGGTCAACTGCTGCTGGTGGCGCCCAATGTGGTGGCGGTCGAGCGCAGCCTGCGGGTGAACCCGGCCGACTTCCGGTTCTGGGTCTGCCTGCACGAGGTCACCCATCGGGTCCAGTTCACCTCGGTCGGCTGGTTGCGCCAGCACATGCTGGACGAGATCGGCGCGCTCACCGATGCCCTGGACATCGATCCGGCCGCGTTGGCCGATCGGCTGCGCGGCGCGGTCGGCGAACTCGCCAAGCTGGCCCGCGGCCAGGGCGACGGCGCCGGCCTGGTGACCGCGCTGGCCTCGCCCCGAGCCCGCCAGGTGATGGACCGGTTGACCGGCTTCATGTCGCTGGTGGAGGGTCACGCCGAGTATGTGATGAACGCGGTGCCGGCCAGCGTGATCCCGTCCCAGCCGGAGATCGAACGTAAGTTCGCCGAACGGCGCCGGCGCGGCGGCAATCCGCTGGACCGGCTGCTGCGCTCGCTGCTGGGCATGGAGGCCAAGACCAAGCAGTACACCCAGGGCTCGCAGTTCGTCCGGTCGGTGGTCGACCAGATCGGCCTGGACGGCTTCAACGCGGTGTGGACGTCCCCGCAGACGCTGCCGACCAAGCCGGAGATCACTGCCCCGGACGACTGGGTGCGCCGGGTGCACGGCTGAGCCGAGCGGCACGATGGGACCGCATCCCGCAGTGGCGGCCGTCCGGCTCGCGGTTCGGCAGGCGCTGGCCAGCTATCCGGTGGACCGGCAGGTCTACGTGGCCTGCTCCGGCGGCGCCGACTCGGTGGCGCTCGCCGCTGCCCTGGCCTTCGAGGCCCGCGCCGCCGGCCGGCCGGCCGGCCTGGTGACGGTGGACCACGGCCTGCGGCCGGACTCGGACCGGCAGGCAGCCACGGTGGCCGAACTGGGCTATCAGCTCGGGCTGAACCCGGTGCTGCTGCTGCCGGTTCAGGTCGGTACCGACGGTGGCCCGGAGGCGGCCGCCCGGACCGCCCGGTACGCGGTGCTGCGGCCGCTGACCGAACAGGGACCGGTACTGCTCGGCCACACCGCCGATGACCAGGCCGAGACCGTGCTGCTCGGGCTGGGACGCGGTTCCGGGATTCGTTCGATCGCCGGCATGCGACCCTGCGCTGGCGGCTTTCTGCGGCCGCTGCTCGGCCTGCGCCGGGCCGACACCGAGGCCGCCTGCGCCGCGCTCGGCCTGCCGGTGTGGCACGACCCGCACAACTTCGAGCCGCGGTTTCGCCGGGTCCGGCTGCGTACCGAGGTGCTGCCGCTGCTGGAGGAGGTGTTCGCCGGTGGCGTCACCGAGGCGCTGGCCCGGACCGCCGCCCAGTTGCAGGACGACCTGGACGCGCTGCGGCTGCTGGCCGAGGAGGTCCTCACCCGGGCCCAGCGCTCGGACGGGCTATACGTTTCGGCCCTGGTGGACCAGCCGGCCGCGCTGACCAGCCGGGTGCTCAAGCGGTGGGCCGAGGACGGCGGCGCCGGACCGCTGACCGCCGAGCATGTGCGGCAACTGAGCCGGCTGGTCACCGACTGGCACGGCCAGGACGGCATCGCCCTGCCGGGCGGTTATCGGGCCAGCCGGGCGTCCGGCAGACTGGTCCTCAGCCCGGCCGGTGACCTCGAACGACCCGCCAGGCCGCCGGCCACCTGAGGTTGAGGAGAAGCGCGCAGTGAGCGTGTCCGTTCTGGATGACGACATCGAGGCCACGGTGGTCTCCGCCGAGCAGATCCAGCAGAAGATCACCGAACTCGCTGCCAGGATCGACGCCGACTACGCCGGCCGGGAGCCGCTGCTGGTCGGCGTGCTCAAGGGCGCGGTGATGTTCATGTCGGACCTGGCCAGGGCGCTGTCCCGGCCGTCCACCATGGAGTTCATGGCCTGCAGCTCCTACGGCTCCTCGACCACGTCCTCCGGGGTGGTCCGGATCCTGAAGGACCTGGATCGCGACGTCTCGGGCCGCGACATCCTGATCGTCGAGGACATCATCGACTCCGGGCTGACGCTGTCCTGGCTGCTGAAGAACGTCCAGGCGCGCAATCCGGCCTCGGTGGAGGTGGTGGCGCTGCTGCGCAAGCCGGACGCGATCAAGGTGCAGGTGCCGGTGAAGTACGTCGGTTTCGACATCCCCAACGAATTCGTGGTCGGCTACGGGCTGGACTACGACGAGCGGTACCGGGATCTGCCCTACATCGGCCGGCTCAAGTCCTCGGTCTATCTGGGTTGAGCCGATCGGAGGATCCGAGCCGCATTTATGCTGCTTTGACCACCCACCGGTTGGCGTCCGAGCCGGCGGCTGGCAGGCGGATATGAGCGGCGACCACCCAGGTCTCCGGTATCTCACATATCCTGGTGGGCAGGAACTCGCTGCCGTCCTGCCGCGTTCGACAGAGTGCGGGCACCAGCTTCGCCCGCGGGTACCGCTGTCAGGCACGCTGGTTACATCTGCCCCGGCCCCGATCAGGAGGAAACGCCCGGCGTAACCGCTATACGGGCGCACGCACTATGGATCGCAAACGACTAGTCCGCTCTCCGCTGGTGTGGGTCGCCGCCGGTCTCGTCTTCATCTTCCTGTTCGCCCAGGTGGTCTCCGGTGGCAGCGACTACAAGTCGGTGAAGACCTCGGTGGCCCTGGCGCAGATCGATGCCGGCAACGTCAAGTCGGCCGTCATCCACGACAAGGAGCAGTCCGTCGACCTGGACCTGAAGAGTTCGGTCAACGGCCACTCCAAGATCAGCGCCAGTTACCCCGCCGACGCCAGCCTGACCATCTTCAACGAGGTGCGCTCCAAGGTGGCCGCGGACGGGTTCACCACCAAGATCAGCAAGGAGAACGCGCTGTTCTCCGTGCTGATCTCGCTGCTGCCGATCGTGCTGATCGGGCTGTTCCTGTTCTTCGTGATGTCCAACCTGCAGGGCGGCGGCTCGAAGGTGATGAGCTTCGGCCGGTCCAAGGCCAAGCTGGTGAGCAAGGACACCCCCAAGACCACCTTCGCCGACGTGGCCGGTGCCGACGAGGCAATCGAGGAACTGCAGGAGATCAAGGACTTTCTGGCCAACCCGGCCCGCTACCAGGCGATCGGCGCCAAGATCCCCAAGGGTGTGCTGCTCTACGGCCAGCCCGGCACCGGTAAGACGCTGCTGGCCCGCGCGGTCGCCGGCGAGGCGGGCGTGCCGTTCTACTCCATCTCCGGCTCCGACTTCGTGGAGATGTTCGTCGGTGTCGGCGCCTCCCGGGTGCGGGATCTGTTCGAGCAGGCCAAGGCCAACGCGCCGGCCATCGTGTTCGTCGACGAGATCGACGCGGTCGGCCGGCACCGTGGCGCCGGCATGGGCGGCGGCCACGACGAGCGGGAACAGACCCTGAACCAGCTGTTGGTCGAGATGGACGGCTTCGACGTCAAGGGCACCGTGATCCTGATCGCGGCCACCAACCGGCCGGACATCCTGGACCCGGCGCTGCTGCGGCCGGGCCGCTTCGACCGGCAGATCGCGGTCTCACCGCCGGACATCATCGGCCGCAGGGCCGTGCTGGACGTGCACACCAAGGGCAAGCCGCTGGCCGCCGACGTGAACCTGGAGACCATCGCCCGGCGCACCCCCGGCTTCACCGGCGCGGACCTGGCCAATGTGGTGAACGAGGCGGCGCTGCTGACCGCCCGGCAGGTTGGTCGGCTGATCACCAACGAGGCGTTGGAAGAGGCCATCGACCGGGTGATCGCCGGTCCGGAGCGCAAGACCCGCGCGATGAGCGACAAGGAGAAGCGGGTCACCGCCTACCACGAGGGCGGCCACGCGCTGGCCGCGTGGGCGATGCCGAACCTGGACCCGGTCCACAAGGTGACGATCCTGCCGCGCGGCCGCTCGCTGGGTCACACCCTGGTGCTGCCGCTGGAGGACCGCTACACCCAGACCCGCGCCGAGATCCTGGACCAGCTGGTCTACGCCCTCGGCGGCCGGGCGGCCGAGGAACTGGTGTTCCACGAGCCGACCACCGGCGCCTCCAACGACATCGAGAAGGCCACCGCGCTGGCCCGGTCGATGGTCACCGAGTACGGCATGAGCGCCAAGCTGGGTGCGGTCAAGTACGGCTCGAGCGACTCCGAGCCGTTCCTCGGTCGCGACTACGGCCACCAGCGTGACTACTCCGAGGAGATCGCGGCCTGGATCGACGAGGAGGTGCGGGGTCTGATCGAGGCCGCGCATGACGAGGCATGGGAGATCCTGGTCCAGTACCGCGACGTGCTGGACAGCCTGGTGCTGGAATTGGCCGAGCGGGAAACCCTGAACAAGGAAGACCTGGATCGGATCATGGCGCCGGTACACAAGCGGCCGCCGCACTCCACCTTCACCGGCTTCGGCAAGCGCACCCCGTCCGACCGGCCACCGGTGGAGATCCCGGCGACCGTGCGTCCCCAGCCGTCGGCGCAGAACGGGCTGAACGGTGTCAGTTCGCCGAACGGTGCCGGCTCGGCCGTCGGCGGTTCGTCGAACGGCGTCGGCCCGGCGAACGGGTATCCGACCAGCGGGCCGGCCGATGCCGGCCCCGGCCAGCCCGAGCCGGTCAGCCCGGGTGCCGGATATCAGGCCGCGTCGGGCTACCCGGCCGCGCCGGATTACCCACCGCCGTCGAGCTATCCGCCGCCGAGTTACCCGCCGATGCCGCACTACCCGCAAGCGCCCGGCTATCCGCCGCCGTCGGCCTACCCGCCGATCGACGGTCCGGAGTCCGGTCCGGCCTATCCACCGGCGCCGAGCTATCCGCCGGCCGGGTCCCACTCGGGCACCGAGGGCAGCTACCCACCCCCGGGCTACCAGCCACCGGACTACCAGCCACCGGACTACCCGACGGCCAGCTTCCCGACCTCGGACCAGCCGCCAGCGGCTGGGTCCTCGACGACCGGGCCATCGACGGAGTCGTCCGGAGTGCACGCGGCGCCGGAATCGGCCGACGACCACGAGACCAAGCGGCTGCCGGCCGTCGAGCCGGACCAGTCACATTGGCCATTCGGCTCCGGCGACGACCGCCGCTGATCCGGCACAGGCTGCATCGAGCATGAGTGGTATAGACCTGCCGCGCGCCGAGGCGGCCGTCCGAGAGCTGTTGATCGCGATCGGCGAAGACCCCGACCGGGAGGGCCTGCGGGCCACCCCGCAACGGGTGGCCCGCTCGTTCGTCGAGATCTACGCCGGCCTGCATGCCGATCCCGACTCGGTGCTGCAGACCACCTTCGACGAGAACCACGACGAGCTGGTGCTGGTCAAGGACATCCCGCTGTACTCGACCTGCGAGCACCACCTGGTGCCCTGGCACGGCACCGCCGCGGTGGGCTACATCCCCGGCCTCGAAGGCCGGATCACCGGACTCTCCAAGCTCGCCCGGCTGATCGACCTGTACGCCAAACGGCCGCAGGTGCAGGAGCGGCTGACCAGCCAGGTGGCCGACGCCGTGGTGAAGCGGCTGGAGCCGCGCGGGGTGATCGTGGTGATCGAGGCCGAGCACCTGTGCATGGCGATGCGAGGCATCCGCAAGCCCGGCTCGCGCACCGTCACCTCGGCGGTGCGCGGCATCATGCAGAGCGACCCGCGATCCCGGTCCGAGGCGATGAGCCTTATCATCGGCCGATGACCCGGCTCGACCGGTCCGGTTTGCCAGCGCGCACCGACCGGATCGTGGTGATGGGCGTGCTCAACGTGACCCCGGACTCGTTCTCCGACGGTGGCCGGTACACCGATCTCGACGAGGCGCTGGACCATGCCCGCACGATGGCCGCGGAGGGCGCCGACCTGATCGACGTGGGCGGCGAATCCACCCGACCGGGTGCCGAGCGGGTGCCGGCCGAGGAGGAGGCACGTCGGGTGCTGCCGGTGATCGGTCAGCTCGCCCAGGACGGGTTGCTGGTCAGCGTTGACACCTACCGGGCCGCGGTCGCCGAGCTGGCGCTGGCAACTGGCGCGGCGATGGTCAATGATGTCTCCGGCGGCCTCGGCGATCCGGATATGGCCCGGGTGGTGCGGGACGCCGACTGCCCCTGGATCCTGATGCATTGGCGCGGGCACTCCCGGGACATGAACTCGCTGGCCTGCTACGACGACGTGGTGGCCGACGTCCGAGCCGAGTTGCTGGCCCGGGTCGATGCGGCTCTGGCGGCCGGCGTGCTGGCTGAGAGGTTGGTGATCGATCCGGGTTTGGGCTTTGCCAAGCAGGCCGAACACAACTGGGCGCTGCTGGCGCGGTTCGAGGCCCTGACCAGCCTCGGGCTGCCGGTGCTGCTCGGCGCGTCGCGCAAGTCGTTCCTGGGCCGGCTGCTCGCCGACATCCACGGCACACCGCGGCCGAGCTGGGCGCGCGAGGATGCCACCGTCGCGCTGACCACCTTCGCGGCGCTGAACCAGGCATGGGGAGTCCGGGTGCACCAGGTGCGGCCGAACGTGGATGCCGCGCTGACGGCGGCGGCGTTGCAGGCCGCCAATCGGAAGTACCGGTGAGCGCGGTGCCGTCAGGGGGCGCGGTGCCGTCAGGCAGTGCGCTGCCGGTCGATCAGATTCTGCTGACCGGACTGCGGGTGCACGGTCGGCACGGCGTGTTCGACTTCGAGCGGGTCAACGGCCAAGACTTCGTGGTCGACGTCGCGCTGACGCTCGACACCTCGACGGCGGCGGTGTCTGATGAACTGTCCGACACCATCCACTACGGCGAGCTGGCCGAGGCGCTGGCGGCAGTGGTGTCCGGCGAGCCGGTCAACCTGCTGGAAACGCTGGCGGCTCGGCTGGCCGACCAGTGCCTGGCCGACGAGCGGGTTGCGGCGGCCACGGTGACCGTGCATAAGCCGCAGGCGCCGATACCGCTGAGCTTCACCGATGTCGCGGTGACGATTCGCCGGGCCAGGCAGCCATGATCGCCCGCCGGCCGAGCGTCGCGGGGCTCCGATGAGCCGGAGTGCGCGATGAGCCGGAGCGTGCGATGAGCCGCGCGGTGCTGTCGATCGGGTCCAACATCTCCGACCGGCTCCATCATCTGCAGCTGGCCGTGGACGGGCTGGCGGAGTATCTGGTGACCGCCTCGCCGGTCTTCCAGACGCCGCCGTGGGGTCCGGTGCCGCAGGAGCCATTCCTGAACGCGATCCTGCTCGCCGATGATCCGGTCGCCACGCCGGCCGACTGGCTGGCCCGCGCGCAGCGGTGCGAACAGGCCGCCGGCCGTACCCGAGAACTGCGATGGGGACCACGCACGCTGGACGTCGACGTGATCACGGTCGATGACGTGGTCAGTGACGACCCGGTGCTTACCCTGCCGCACCCCCGAGCCAGCGAGCGGGCATTCGTCCTGGTGCCGTGGTGGTCGGCCGATCCGGAAGCGGTGCTGCCCGGCCGGGGAAGCGTGCTCGACCTGATCCAGGCGTTGCCGGAGGGGGAGGCCGCCGCGGTGCGGTTACGGTCCGATCTGCGGCTGCGCCGATGAATCGGCGACTGAGCTGGATGCTGCGCCGATGAATCGGCGACTGAGCTGGATGCTGCGCCGATGAATCGGCGACTGAGACCGTCGGATCTGATCATTCCCTTCGTGGTCGTCGGCGCGCTGACCTACCTGTTGTTGCAGGCGGCCTATGAGTCGCTGCCACCATTCCAGTGGTTCACCGTGGTGCCGATCGCCGCGCTGGCCGTGGTCGAGTTCATAGTCGCCGGCCGGATCCGCGGTGCCGTCCGGCACCGTCCGCAGGCCAGGCCGGTGACCGCGTTGGCGGTTGCCCGAGCGGTAGCGCTCGGCAAGGCCAGCGCGCTGGTGGCTGCCGCCGTCGCCGGCGCTGAGCTGGCCCTGGCGGCATATGTATTACCAGACGCCGGACGTACCACGGCAGCCGCGCACGACCTCCGGGTCGGCCTGGTGTTGCTGGCCGCCACCGTGCTGCTGCTTGCCGCCGGCCTGGGGCTGGAACGGGCCGGGGCGGACCCCGGGCTCCGCTGAGTAACCCCGCGACCTGGCTTTGCCAGAAACGGTTCGGTACTTGAAGTCTCGCTAGACTCCTCGCATGGTGCGTAGCGAGCCCGGAACCCGGCGAAGCTGGGTGCGCTCGCTGGCCGCTACGGTGGCCGCCCTGCTGGGCCTGGCCGCGGTCTTCCTGGTGGTCTTCGGTACCACCCAGAAGCAGTTGCAGATCGGCGTGCTGCTCGGGCTGTGGGGCGGCCTGATCGGTGCCTTCCTGGTCTTCGGTTCCCGGCGCGGCCAGGCCGAGCAGGCTAGCCAGCTGGCCGAGGCCGAGCGGCGGGCTCGGGATCTGCATGAGGCCCAGCTGCAGGTTTCCCAGTTGCAGCAGGCGCAGCTGGCCGCCACCGATGAGGCCCGGGCGCGCCAGGAGGTGGAGCTGCGCAAACTCGGCGACCTGCAACTCTCGCGCGAGGTGGCCGCCCGCCGGGAGGCCGACCTGCACCTGGAGCTGTCCCTGCGCCGCGAGATCGAGCGGATGATGACCGAGCAGATCGGTCTGCTCCGCGACGAGGTGGCCGCGCTGCGAGCCGAGGTGGTGGACAAGCTCGGTGGTCAGTTGCGCCTGGAACGAATCGAGACCACCCGGCTGATCGGCTCCGACCTGGAGGCGCTGCAGCACGAGATCCGGCGGCTGGCCGGGCAGGAAGGCATCGGCTCCGGCCCGTCCCAGCTCGCCGGTGGGATTTCCACCGTGCCGGTGGGTCGTGCCGACATCGTCGACGCCGAGGTGGTCGATGCCGAGGAGATGGCGGCGCCCTACCGTGCTCCGGCTCCGGCAGCCGGCAGTGCCATGGCTCAGGCGCCCGGTGCCCAGGCATATCCGACGGCGGACAGTTCGGCCGCCGGCCGGCGCGACGCCACGCCGGCCGAACGTCAGCCCTCGGCGCCGCCGGCCTGGTCGGAGCCGACCGTCGTCCGGGCGGAGCCACCCAGCCGGGCCGGTTACCAGCCGGCCGACCGGCGCGAGCCGGCGCGGATGTCCGAACCGTTCGACCTGTTCGCCGGCCTGCCCCGGTTGAGCCCGCTGCCGGCCGATATCGAGCTCATTCCCGATCCACCGGTGGAGCCCAGCACTTCGGATTCGGACCCGCCGTCCGGTCGCCGCCGGGCGTCCGAGGAGCACGAGGCATCCGCCGCCGGCTATCACGGTCGCCGGCGGGCCGGCGATGAGCAGGACGAGTCCCCGCCAGCGATGTCCGGCGGTCGGCGCCGGGCGCCGGACGATGCGCCCGATGATCTGCTCGCCCGGCTGCGCCGGTCCTGACGGCACGCCCCACCCGCGACGAGCCACGCCGAACGGCCCGGACGATGGCTATCAGCCCATCGACTTGGCGCCGTCCAGCGACTCCCGAATGATGTCGGCATGGCCGGCGTGCTGGGCCGTCTCGGCGATGATGTGGAGCAGCACCCGCCGGGCCGACCAAGTGGTGCCGGGCGCGAACCACGGCGCCTCGGGCAGCGGGTGGCCGGCGTCGAGGTTGTCCAGCGACCGGACCAGCTCGTCGGTGCCGGTGGCCGCCTCGGCGTACTGGACGAGCAGCGATTGGATCGTCTCCTGCTCGGTCATCTCGAACTGATTCGCATAGGCCGCCACATCCGTGTCCTGCCAGTTGCCGATTGCGCTCGGACCCTGCGAGATGAAATTCGCCCACATCCGCTCGGTGGCGGTGACGTGCCTGACCAGGCCGCCCAGGGTCAGTGCGCTGGCCGTGCTGCGTTGCCTGGCCTGCTCGTCGGTCAGCTCGCGCAACGTATGCCGAAGGAAGAACCGGTGCTTGTCCAGCGTCTCCAGCAGGTCGGCCCGCTCCTGAGTGTCCGTCTGGGTCATGACGCTCCTTCGTCTCGGCTGATATCCAACCGGCTGATGCCGGCCGGTGCGGAAACGCTATCTGCCGATGCTGTCAGCCCTGTCCTGAAGGTTGAGACACGTGATCGGCGCTGATCCCACTGCGCCGATGTTCCGGTTGCTCTCGCTGCGGCAAGTTTCGCGTGGGACCCGGTGCGCGAGGCGCCGGCGTCCTACCTAGTCGCCGAAATCACGGCCTCAGCGGAATCGGGTCCGCGGCCAATCCGGCACGGGGCCGAGGTGAATTCCACGTCGGCTTCCCTGCGCACGGTCCGGATGTGCGCCGATTCGATGGATTGGGTGGTACTGGCCCTCGGAATGGCCGCCGCTGACTTCCAGGTGACCAGTCAGCCGGCATTTGCGGCCTACCTTCCCGGCTGGGCCGGCGGCTTTCCCCGGCGGCGTCCAGCAGCACGACCACGTAGAAATTACTGTGTGCCTGCATTGTCAGGTGTCAAAATCTTTCCTGGTGCGCAGTGTCTGCTGTCGAATGAGCGGTCGTTTCAGCCAATCAAAGGCCGTATGAGGACGACCTTCGGGTATCACGCATATCAGACACCATCGGCTCGCGTCCCGGTAGTCGGCGGAGCCGGCCGGTGTTAACTTTGCCCGCCGCCAGCTGGAGCACGGCGCTGCCAATCGCTGGTTTCAATCTCCAGTGCACAATGCATAACACCCGCACTCATCAGAACCAGGAGTCCTCAGAACCGCCCGCCGCCCGGGCTCGCGCGGCGGCCGCGGCGCTGGCGACCTGACTGGCGACGGCGCGTACCGCCGGATCCAACTCGACACCGGTCTGGTCGGCCAGCAGGTAGACCAGCCAGGCCAGCTCGGCCAGCTGCGCCGACCAGTCATGCGGGATTCGGAACGGCCGGCGGCCAGACTCGGTGGCCTGATCTGTGGTCTGCGCCAGCCGGCCGACCGAGGCGACGGCTTGCAGCAGCAGCGCCGGGGCGGTGGCATGCGCACTGGCGGCGTCGGCTGCCGAGGCCACGGTTGCTTGAAGGTCACTCATGGCCGCAGAACCTAGTCGATCGGTCCTCGAATAGGCTCGCCGAGCGGGGCATGGGCGAGTGGGCGCTCGCGCGAAGAGCAGAGGGTTCAGTCTGACGAAAGGACGAGCGTGACCGAGTTGGGCGAGCCGGCATGACCGGATTGCCACCGGCACCCCGGTTGCGGGTGGCCGTGATCGGCGTCGGCCGGGTCGGTTCGGTGCTCGGCGCGGCGCTGGCCCGGGTGGGACACCAGGTCGTCGCGGCCACCGGCGTCAGCGCCGACTCGGTGAAGCGGGCCAGGCGACTGCTGCCCGGCGTACCGCTGTTGCCGGCCGACGAGGCGGCGGCCCGGGCCGATCTGGTCCTCCTCACCGTTCCGGACGGCCAGCTGGCCGGTCTGATCCAGGGCCTGACCAACATGCTGGCCTGGCAGGCGGGTCAGCTGGCGGTGCACACCTCCGGCGCGCACGGCATCGCGGTGTTCGATCCGGCGGTCCAGTGCGGACTGGTCGGCATGGCACTGCACCCGGCGATGACGTTCGCCGGCCGACCGGAAGACCTGGACCGGCTGGCCGGCGCCGCATTCGGAGTGACCGCCACCCCGGACTTCCGGCCGGTGGCCGAGACCCTGGTGCTGGAACTCGGCGGCGAGCCGGTATGGGTGCCCGAGAGCGCCCGCCCGACCTACCACGCGGCGCTGACGATGGGTGCCAACCATCTCGTCACCCTGGTCAACGATGCCCAGGAGGTGCTGGGCACGGCGGGGGTGGAGAACCCGGCGCGAATCCTGGCCCCGCTGCTCACCGCGTCGCTGGACAACGCGCTCCGGCTGGGTGACGACGCGCTGACCGGGCCGGTCTCGCGCGGCGATCGGCAGACCGTCGAGGCGCACATCCAGGCACTACGGGGCACCAAGTACCTGCAGCCCTACCTGGCGATGGCCATCCGCACCATGCAGCGGGCGCTGCGCGCCGGCCGGCTCAGCCAAGCCCAGTGCGCGGACCTGCTCGAGGGCATCGAGCAGGCGGAGGGCTGAGCCATGTCGACCTTCGCCGGCACCCGGCTGGTTCGCGGCCGGGCCGAACTGGCCGAGGCACGGCGGGCGATGCCCGGCACGGTCGGCCTGGTGCCGACCATGGGAGCGCTGCACGCCGGCCATCTGGCCAACATCGAGTCGGCCCGCCGCCGGGCCGAGCACACCGTGGTCAGCATCTTCGTCAACCCGCTGCAGTTCGACCAGGCCGCCGACCTGGCGCGGTATCCGCGCTCGCTGGCCGCGGACCTGGCACTCTGCGAACAGGCCGGGGTGGATCTGGTCTGGGCGCCGGACGTGGACACCGTCTACCGGGGCGGTCAGCCGGAGGTCCGGGTGGCCGCCGGCCCGCTGGCCGACCAGCTCGAGGGGCCGAGCCGGCCGGGGCACTTCGACGGCGTGCTGACCGTGGTGACCAAGCTGTTCGCCAGTATCCGACCCACCCTGGCCTGCTTCGGCGAGAAGGACTACCAGCAGCTGACCCTGATCCGGCGGCTGGTGCTGGACCTCGACCTGGCCGTCGAGGTGGTCGGCGTGCCCATCGTCCGGGATCCGGACGGGCTGGCGCTGTCCAGCCGGAATGTCTTCCTGTCCGCCGCGCAGCGGGCGCAGGCGTTGTCGCTGAGCCGGGCACTGGCCGCCGGCCGCGCGGCCGCGACCAGCCCGGCGGCAGCGCTGGCGGCCGCTCGGGCGGTGCTGGACCAGGCCACCGGCGTGCAGGTGGAGTACCTGGCGCTGCGTGATCCACAGCTGGGCCCGGCTCCTTCGCACGGCGCGGCCCGGCTGTTGGTGGCCGCCCGGCTCGGCAGCGTCCGGCTGATCGACAACACCGCCGTGGAGCTGGCGCCGTGAACCTGCCGCAGCGGCTGCTGGCCCCGGCACCGGGCTGGATCGTCGAGACCGACGTGGTGGTGATCGGCTCCGGCATCGCCGGACTGACCACCGCGTTGCGGGTGGCCGATGCCAGCGCCGGGCTGGGGGTCATGGTGGTCACCAAGGACGTGCTGGCCGCCGGTTCCACCCGGTGGGCGCAGGGCGGAATCGCGGCCGCGTTGGCGCCGGACGACAGCCCGGCCGAGCATCTGGCCGACACCCTGACGGCCGGGGTCGGGTTATGCGACCGGGCCGCGGTCGAGGTGCTGGTGGACGAGGGGCCGCTGGCGGTCCGGGAGCTGATCGAGCTGGGCGCCCGGTTCGACCGGGTGGCCAGCGGGGAGCTGGCGCTGACCAGGGAGGGTGGCCACCGCCGGGACCGGATCGCGCATGCCGGCGGCGATGCCACCGGTGCCGAGATCGAGCGGGCGCTGGTCGCCGCCGTGCTGCGCCAGCCCCGGATCGAGACCATCGAACACGCCCTGGTGCTGGACCTGCTGCCGGCCTCCGGCGGTGGCGTCGGCGCGGTCACCCTGCATGTGATGGGAGAGGGCCAGTTGGACGGGGTGGGCGCGGTGCGGGCCCGGGCCTTCGTGCTGGCCACCGGCGGCATCGGCCAGATCTATGCCGCCACCACCAACCCGTCGGTGTCCACCGGCGACGGCGTCGCGGCCGCGCTGCGGGCCGGCGCCATCGTCAAGGATCTGGAGTTCGTACAGTTCCATCCGACCGTGCTCTGGCTCGGTGGCTCGGCCTCCGGTCAGCAGCCGCTGGTCAGCGAGGCGGTACGCGGCGAGGGCGCCTTCCTGATCGACGACGCCGGCCATCGGTTCATGCGGGGCGAGCACGAGCTGGCCGATCTGGCGCCGCGCGACGTGGTGGCCAAGGCGATCCTGCGCCGGCTGCAGGCCACTGGGGCCGAGCACGTATGGCTGGACGCCCGGCACTTCGGCGCCGAGAAGTGGCGGGTCCGGTTTCCCACCATCCTGGCCACCCTGACCGCGCTCGGCATCGACCCGGTGCGCCAGCCGATTCCGGTGGCGCCGGCCTGTCACTACGCCTCCGGCGGCATCGCCACCGACCTGCACGGCCGGGCTTCGGTGGCCCGGCTCTACGCCTGTGGCGAGGCCGCCTGCACCGGCGTGCAGGGCGCCAACCGGCTGGCGTCCAACTCGCTGCTGGAGGGGCTGGTGTTCGGCCGCCGGATCGCCGCGGACATCGCAGGCGCGCTGACCGCCGACCGCCGGCTGCCCGAGCTTGGCATCGACGTGCGCAGCGCCGGCATCCTGGCCAGCGGCGTCCGGCCGCGGCTGCAGCGGCAGATGTCGGCCGATGCCGGGGTGATCCGGACGGCGGCGGGCCTCGGCCGGATGTCCGCCTCGCTGCACCGGCTGTCCGCCCAGCGCGGCAGCGAGCCGAACACCGAGAGCTGGGAGGCCACCAATCTGGTCACGGTGGCCAGCGCGCTGGTCGCCGCCGCCAGCCGGCGCACCGAGACCCGAGGCTCGCACTGGCGGGAGGACTACCCGGCCGCCGACCATGCCTGGCTCGGCCACGTGGAGGTGCGGCTGGGCCGGGATGGCACGATCGCAACCGACTATGTCGCGGCGAGAGACGCCGCGCACGACGATCTCGCGGCGAAAGACGCCGCGCATGACGATCTCGCGGCGAAAGACGCCGCGCACGAGGACCTCGCGGCGAAAGACGCCGCGCAGGGGTACATCGCGGCGAAGAAGGGGTGAGGGGAGATGGCCGAACCCAGGATCGATCCGGCAGTGCTCAGCGCGCTGACCGAGGCCGGCCTGAACCCCGCCATGGTCGCCCACGTGGTGGGTCGTGCGCTGGCCGAGGACCTGGCCGACGGCCCGGACGTCACCACCACCGCCACCGTCGCCGAGCAGCAGCGTGGCCGGGCCGAGGTCGTGCCGCGAGAGGCCGGCGTGGTGGCCGGGCTGCCGGTGGTGGCCTTCGTCTTCGCGGTGGTCGGCAAGGGCCGGGTGACGGTGGAGATCCAGGCCAGCGATGGCGACATCGTCCGGCCGGGTCAGGTGCTGTTGACCGCCAGCGGGCCGGTGCGGGACCTGCTGACCGCGGAGCGGACCGCGCTGAACCTGCTCACCCACCTGTCCGGGGTGGCCACCCTGACCCGGCTGTGGGCCGACGCGGTGGCCGGCACCGGGGCGCAGATCCGGGATACCCGCAAGACCCTGCCCGGGCTGCGGGCGCTGCAGAAGTACGCGGTGCGCTGCGGTGGTGGGCTGAACCATCGGATGTCGCTGTCCGACGCGGCGCTGATCAAGGACAACCACATCGCCGCCGCCGGCTCGGTGGCCCGGGCCTACCAGCTGGTCCGGGCGGCGGCGCCGCAGCTGCCGGTGGAGGTCGAGGTGGACACCGCCGCGCAGTGTGCCGAGGCGATCGAGGCCGGTGCGCAGCTGATCCTGCTGGACAACATGAGCCTGGCCGACCTGAAGGCCTGCGTGGCGCTGGCCGACGGCACGCCGGTACGCCTGGAGGCCTCCGGTGGGCTGAGCCTGGCCGAGGCGGCCGGGGTGGCCGAGACCGGCGTGGACTATCTCGCGGTGGGCGCGCTGACCCATTCCGCCCTGGTGCTGGACATCGGCCTGGACCTGCACGTGAGCGAGGGAGCCGGCTGATGCTGCTGACCATCGACATCGGCAATACCAACACCGTGCTCGGTGTCTTCGAGGCCGACAAGCTGGTGGACTCCTGGCGGATCAAGACCGACGCCCGCAACACCGCCGACGAGCTGATGCTCACCTTCCGCGGCCTGCTGGCCGACCTGCCGGTCACCGGAGTGGCCGGTTGCTCCACCGTGCCGGCCTCGCTGCGAGAGCTGCGCGGCATGCTGGCCCGCTACTGGTCGGACGTGCCCACGGTGCTGGTCGAGCCCGGCATCAAGACCGGCGTGGCATTGCTCTTCGACAATCCGAAGGAGGTCGGCAGCGACCGGATCGTGAACACCCTGGCCGCCCACCACCTGGTCAACGGCCCGGCCATCGTGGTCGACTTCGGCACCTCGACCAACTTCGACGTGGTCAGCGGCAAGGGCGAGTTCCTCGGCGGCGCCCTGGCCCCCGGCATCGAGATCTCGCTGGACGCGCTGGCCGCTCGGGCGGCGCAGCTGCGCAAGGTCGAGCTGGTGACGCCCCGCTCGCCGATCGGCAAGAACACCGTGGAGGCACTGCAGTCCGGCATCCTGTACGGCTTCGCCGGCCAGGTGGATGGCATGGTTCGGCGGATCGCCCGCACCCTGCAGCCGGCCGCGCCGGAATCGGTGGCGGTGATCGCGACCGGCGGCCTGGCGCCACTGGTGGTGCAGCACTGCGAGACGGTCGACCGGCACGAGCCGGACCTCACCCTGCTCGGCCTGCGGCTGATCTACGAACGCAACACCTGAGTCGGTGCGCATCGGGCGGCCCGAACCGACACCGAAGCGGCGGAATCGGTAGGTTCGGACCGCACCATGCATCGGGGGTCAGCGTAGGTACTGGCGCACCGCCTTGGTGCGTAATGGGAACTCGATCGCCTCGCCCTGCAGTTCGGCGTGCCGGGTGGCCAGCACCCGCAGCCGTTCGTCGATGGCCCGCTGTTCGGCCGGTGACCGGGTGATCATCCAGCTCCAGGTGTGCACCAGCGCACGTAGCCCGGCCAGCCCGGGCAGTCGGTAGCTCCAGCTGGTCCAGTTCTGCTCGGCCGGGCTGAACAGCGCCAGGTCCAGATCCTGGCTCGGGGTGATCAGCGGCTCCAGCGGCTGGCGGGTTGCCTGGTAGACCTCCGGCACCCAGCTCACCTCCTTGTCCGGCATGTTCCAGAGCAGCCCGACCACCCCGCCCGGCCGCAGCACCCGGGCCAGCTCCCGGTCGGCGTCCGGCCGGCGGAACCAGTGGAAGGCCTGGCCGGCGAACACCGCGTCCACGCTGGCGTCGGGCAGCGGCAGCTGCTCGGCACTGCCAGCCAGCACCTCGGCCGTCGGCACCGCCGACTGAAGCACCACGCGCATCCGGCCGTCCGGCTCGACCGCGATCACCTGCTCGGCCCGTTCGATGAGTAACCGGGTCAGCTTGCCGGTGCCGGCACCAACGTCGAGCAGCCGGCCCGGCGGCCGGCCGTGCAGCACGAAGTCCACCGCCTGAGCCGGGTACGGCGGCCGCAGCCGGTCGTAGTGCTCGGCCTGCTCGCCGAAGGATCGGGACTGGGCGGAGCCCGGCAAGATCGCGTCCTCGGTCATATCCCGATCCTGCTACGCCCCGGCCGCCTTGGCTTGCCTGCTCCGGCCGAGGCCCATCCGGCCGCCGCGTTGGCTCGGCCCTGCGGCAGCGCCGCCGGGGCCGCCGATACAGTTCATCAGGTGAGTTCTTCCCATACCGGGGCCGGGGACACCGGCAGCGTGGACGACCTTCCGGAGCAGCTGCGGATTCGGCGCGCCAAGTACGACCGGCTGATGACCGACCCGGACCGCGCACCGTTCCCGGTCGCCGTGCCACGCACGCACAGCCTCGCTGAGATTCGCCAGCGCTATCCGGAGCTGGACGCCGACACCAGCACCGGCGAGAAGGTCAGCGTGACCGGCCGGGTGATCTTCATCCGCAACACCGGCAAGCTGTGCTTCGCCACGCTGCGGGAGGGCGGCGTGGAGCTGCAGGCGATGCTGTCGCTGGACCGGGTGGGCTCGGAGTCGCTGGCCGCCTGGAAGTCCGACGTGGACCTCGGCGACCTGGTGCAGGTCGCTGGCGAGGTGATCTCCTCCCGGCGCGGAGAGCTGTCGGTGCTGGCCGAGTCGTGGCGGCTGACCGCCAAGGCGTTGCGTCCGTTGCCGGTGGCGCATCGGCCGATGAGCGAGGAGAGCCGGGTCCGGCAGCGCTATGTCGACCTGATCGTGCGGCCGGAGGCGCGGCGGATGGTGCTAATGCGAGCGCAGCTGCTGGCCTCGCTGCGGGCGACGCTGCAGGCCCGCGGCTATATCGAGGTCGAGACGCCCATCCTGCAGTCGATGCATGGCGGCGCGGCGGCCCGGCCATTTCACACCCACCTCAATGCTTTCGATCAACCGATGTCGCTTCGGATTGCGCACGAGTTGTATCTCAAGCGAGCGCTGGTCGGTGGAATCGATCGTGTTTTCGAAATAGGTAAGACGTTCCGGAACGAGGGAATCGACTCCACCCATTCGGCTGAATTCACGATGCTCGAGGCTTACCAGGCCTACGGTGATTACCACAGCATGGCCGAGCTGACCAGGGCGCTCATCATCGACGCCGGCCGGGCGGTGGGTGTCGAGACACCCCGGGCCAACGACGGGACCGAAATCGACCTGACCGCCGAGTGGCGCTGGCGTTCGGTCTATGAGTTAGTCACCGCCGCCGTCTCCGAAAGCGTGACTCCCGACGACGACGTCGACCGACTGCGCTCGCTGGCCGAGTCGCACAATGTTGCCTGCCGACAAGAGTGGGATGCCGGGGCGATAGTTCTGGAAATCTACGAGAAGTTGGTCGAGCACACACTGATCCAACCCACGTTCGTGTGTGACTATCCGCGCTCGGTACGACCACTGGCGCGTTCGCATCGAACCGATCCGCGATTGGCCGAGGCATGGGATCTGGTCATCGGCGGTGTGGAACTCGCGCCGGGATATTCCGAACTTGCCGATCCGGTCGAGCAACGGCGGCTGCTGGTGGCCCAGTCGCTGGCGGCCGCAGCCGGCGATCCCGAGGCGATGCAATTGGACGAGGACTTCTTGCAGGCCCAGGAGTACGGTATGCCGCCCGCCGGTGGAATGGGGCTGGGCGTGGATCGGCTGGTCGGTCTGTTCGCTGGCAAGGGAATTCGTGAGACGATCCTTTTCCCGCTGCTGAAGCCGCTGCCATAAACTCATCGACCAACTCGCCGATGGATGTCTAACTCGCGTATTCGACGGTGAGAGGTTTAATATGGGGACAGATTCAGCGGCTCCCCTCAGTACTTGTCAGATTGGATGCACCATGGCACAGAAAATCCAGGTTCTGCTCGTCGATGACCTCGATGGTGGCACCGCGACCGAAACAGTCAGCTTTGGCCTCGATGGTTCTGGATACGAGATCGACCTTTCCGCCGACAATGCGAATAAATTGCGCGAGGCGCTGGCGCCATACGTCGGTCATGCCCGTCGTGCATCTCGCGGAACCAGCCGGCCGACGCCGGCCGGTCGGCCGGCTCGGGGCGGCGCTCGGATTGATCGCGAGCAGACCCAGGCCATTCGGGAATGGGCGCGCAAGAACGGTCACAAGGTTTCCGAGCGTGGCCGTATTCCAGGCAGCATCGTTGAGGCATACAACTCCGCTAACTAATTCCTTACCGCACTTCGCCGGCCGTCGCGACTTGAGTTGCGGCGGCCGGCTGCTTTCCGCCGCACGCTGGTAGGCCAGCCAGCGCCAGGCATCTCAGTCCTCGGGCAACCGCGTCTCGCTCGCAGCGGTTTGTCAGCTTGTGGCATATCCAGGCTTGGCCGCACGTTGCACACTGGGCTAGGTAAGGCATCAGCGGGCCGGGGCCACGCAGGTGTGACGGCAGGGGTGGAAGGCTCACCACATGCCCTTCCACCGGTGTTACCGGATTGTTGACAAGCCTTCACAGGTCACGAGTACAGGTCGATCAAGAGGATAAGAGCCAGCTACCGCGTTCGCTGATAGCAGACTGGGGAGCTGGCCGGCAGGCTCTCGTCGCCGTAGTGACTAGAGTCGGATAGGCGCGACGCATCGAACCGCGGCGTCGGGCGGTGAGGAGAGTGAGCGACATGTTCGAACGGTTCACCGATCGAGCTCGGCGGGTAGTGGTCCTGGCCCAAGAAGAGGCCCGGATGCTGAACCATAACTACATCGGCACCGAGCACATCCTGCTCGGCCTTATTCATGAGGGCGAGGGTGTGGCCGCCAAGGCCATGGAGTCGCTCGGCATCTCCCTGGAGGCAGTCCGCCAACAGGTCGAGGAAATTATCGGCCAGGGCCAGCAGGCCCCGTCCGGGCACATCCCATTCACGCCGCGGGCCAAGAAGGTTCTTGAGCTGTCGCTGCGTGAAGCATTGCAGCTCGGTCACAATTACATCGGCACCGAGCACATCCTGCTCGGCCTGATCCGCGAGGGCGAGGGCGTCGCCGCCCAGGTGCTGGTCAAGCTCGGCGCCGACCTGAACCGGGTCCGCCAGCAGGTCATCCAGCTGCTCAACGGCTACCAGTCCAAGGAGCCGGCCGGCGGCACGGCCAGCGAGGGCGCGCCGTCGACCTCCCTGGTGCTCGACCAGTTCGGCCGCAACCTGACCCAGGCCGCCCGGGAGGGCAAGCTCGATCCGGTCATCGGCCGGGAGAAGGAAATCGAGCGGCTGATGCAGGTGCTGTCCCGGCGCACCAAGAACAACCCGGTGCTGATCGGTGAACCCGGCGTCGGCAAGACCGCGGTGGTGGAGGGCCTGGCCCAGGCCATCGTGCGCGGTGAGGTACCCGAGACGCTGAAGGACAAGCAGATCTACTCCCTCGACCTCGGTGCGCTGGTCGCCGGTTCCCGCTACCGCGGTGACTTCGAGGAACGGCTGAAGAAGGTCCTCAAGGAGAT